>JACPOI010000020.1 GCA_016185015.1 Burkholderiales bacterium | reverse complement strand
CTTGACAGTGAACGGGATGAGGACCACCACCTCGTCCCGATTGAGCTTGGAGGTAGCGACGCGCTATCCAACCGGGTTCTGCTGCACAGGGTCTGCCACAAGCGTGTCCACGCCCTTGGCTTGAAGGTTGTCAAGCCGGTCCCCAGCACGGGGGACTTTAATCTGGTGTGATGGACGAGGGTTGCTCCCTTAGACTCCATCTCAACAGTGGTCGTGCGTGAGCCGTATGCTGGGAAACTAGCACGTACGGTTCTTTGGGGGGGATATCATCGCAAGATGGTGTCCCTACCCTCCATGATTTTACCCAGTGCCTCCCCCACCGGCATTGCCTTGGCCCTGCTGGCCGCCGCGGCCTATGCCGCCCCGGCTGCGGCTCGCCTGTCCCCCATGGCTGCACGCCGCGCCGTGCTGCTGGCCTGGCTCGCGCACGGCCTGCTGCTGGGTTGGAGCCTGCTGGGGGACAGCCCACGCTTCGGTTTCGCGCCGGCGCTCTCGGTCACGGTCTGGCTGGTCGCCGCCGTCTATGCCATCGAAAGCCAGCTCTATCCGCAACTGCAGACCCGCTGGGCGCTCTCCATCCTGGGCGCAGGCGCCGTGCTGCTGGCCCTGCTCTACCCCGGCCAGCCCCTGCAGGCCAGCGCCTCGGCCTGGCTGCCGCTGCACTGGGCGCTGGGCATCGCCTCCTACGGCCTCTTTGCCGTTGCCGTGGTGCACGCGCTGCTGATGCTGCGCGCCGAGGCGCGCATCCGCCATGCGGCCGAGACCGACAGCGGGCTACCGCTGCTGACCTTGGAGCGCCTGACCTTCCGCTTCGTCGGTGCCGGTTTCGTGCTGCTGTCGGCCACCTTGCTGGCCGGCCTGCTTTTCGACGAACAGCTCTATGGCACGGCCTGGAAATGGAGCCACAAGACGGTGTTTTCCGTGCTGTCCTGGGCGGTCTTTGCCGTGCTGCTGATCGGCCGCGCACGCTTTGGCTGGCGCGGCTGGCGGGCGGCCCGCCTGCTGTTCACCGGTGCCGGCCTGCTGCTGCTGGCCTACGTGGGCTCGCGTTTCGTGCTCGAGATCGTCCTGGGGCGCAGCACCGCATGAAGTTCCTGCTCTTCCTGGCCATCGTTCTGCTGGTTGTCTGGCTCTGGCGCTCGGGTCGCCGCAGCGAGCAACGCTCCGACCAGGCCGCCCCACCAGCACCGCCCGGCCCGCAGGAGATGGTGCGCTGCGCCCACTGCGGCGTGCACCTACCCCATGGCGATGCCGTCGTGGGTCGCATCGGCCTGTACTGCAGCAGCGAACACCGGCAGCTCGCGGAGCCCTGATGACATCGCAGCGCGACAGCGAGCACTCCTGGTTCGGCCCGTCGCTGCTGGACGAGCGGCTGGAAGCGCCCGAGGAACAGCAGGAATTCAAGCGGCTGTGGCTGGGCTTCATGACAGCCCGCGTCATGCTGGGCCTGGTGCTCCTGCTGCTGCAGGCGACCCTGTACGCCCTGGGCCAGGCGCCCAATGTCTGGCTGGCGCTGCTCTGCGGCGCTTATTTCGCGGCCACGCTGATGGTGCGCGTGGCACCGCGCCCGCGCCGCATGGGCCATACCTTCGACCAGTCCTGGCTGTCGAGCATCGGCGTGGACGTGCTGGTCTTCACAGCCCTGCATCTGCTGCATGGCAGCAGCATCAACTACACCCCTCTGTACGCCCTGCCGGTACTGCAGGCAGCCGTGCTGGGCTCCTTGACCCTGGCCATGGGCACGGCCGCCGGCGTCACGCTGCTGCTGCTGCTGCACAGCACCTGGCAGGCGCTGCGCGGCCCGGGGGACGCCACGCCTTTTTTCATCCAGGCGGCGCTCACCGGTGCGGGCAGTTTCGTGATCGCCTTCCTGGCCCACCAACTGTCGGCGCGACTGGCCAGCGAACAGCAGCGTGCCCGACGCAGCCAGCACGCCATGCGCATCCAGCAGCAGGTCAACGACCTGGTGATCGAAGCCCTCACCGACGGCATCCTGGTGGTGGACGTGCGCGGCACCGTGCATGCAGCCAACCCCGCAGCACGCCAGATGCTGCAGGCCGACGACCGTCCGATCAGGCACACGCCCTTCAGCCTGGCCGACGAACCCGGCTGGCAGGCGCTCGCCGAACTGGCCTTCCAGGTCTTCACCGGTCGGGGTGATTTTCACCACGCCGACATCGGCATCGAGCATCTCGACCAGGGCAACCGGCGCATGCGCGTGCGCACCCGCATGACCACGGCCCACTGGGGCGAGTCCGAGATCCTGTGTGTCATGTTCCTGCAGGACCTGCGCGAGATGGAAGCGCGCATGCGCACCGAGAAGCTGGCCAGCATGGGCCGCATGTCGGCCGCCGTGGCGCACGAGATCCGCAATCCCCTGGCCGCCATCGCCCAGGCCAATGCCCTGCTCGAAGAGGAAATCCACGACCCCCGGCACATGCGTCTGACCCAGATGATCCGCCAGAACGCCAAGCGTCTGGACCGCATCGTCGACGACGTGCTCAACATCTCGCGTGCCGGCAAGCAGGCCACCGCCTTCGAGTCCCGCGTCCTGGAGCTGACCCCCTCCGTGCAGCGCATCGGCCTGGACTGGGCGCAGCAGACCGGCAACAGCGCCATGCTCGCCCTGCACCTGGCCCCGCAGCCGTTGCCGGTGCACTTCGACCCCGAGCACCTGCGTCGTGTGCTGGTCAACCTTCTGGACAATGCGAGCCGTTATGCCCGCCAGTTGCCTGATGCAATCCAGGTGCATGCCCGCGCCGATGCCAGCGGGCAAGCCCTGCTGGCCGTCTGGAGCGATGGCCCGCCCATGGAGCCTTCGGTGGAGCAGCATCTGTTCGAACCCTTCTTCTCATCGGAAAGCCGCTCCAGCGGTCTGGGCCTGTATATTTGCCGTGAATTGTGCGAAGGGCATGGCGCCGCCATCGGCTATCACCGTGCCCGCCGCATTGCCCGCGACACCCTGATGGACGGCAACGAATTCTTCATCACCCTGCGCCTGGCGGCCGTCCCGTCGCCGGCCGCCAGAACGCCAGCCACCTCATGAGCAACCACGTCCCCGCTTCCCCGGCGCACATCCTGGTCGTGGATGACGAACCCGACCTGCGCACGCTCTATGAGCTGACACTGCTGCGCGAGGGATACCACGTCGATGTGGCGGAAACCCTGGCCGACGCCTGGAAACATCTCCAGGACCACCGCTACCAGGTGCTGATCACCGACATGCGCCTGCCCGACGGCCTGGGCATTGAGCTGCTCCAGCGCCTGCGCGCCCAACAGCGCGGCGAGCGTTGCGTGGTCATCACCGCCTATGGCTCGGCGGAAAACGCCGTGGAATCGCTCAAGGCCGGCGCCTTCGACTACCTGACCAAGCCGGTCGACCTGAAGCAGTTCCGCACCGTCATCGCCTCGGCAGTCCAGGATGCCCTCACCCCCCGGGTCGCGCCCCCGCCCCCCCCCGCTGCGGTGACCGCACCGCGCATGGCAGCCCAGCCCCTCGCCGGTGAGGCGGCACTGCAGCGCCTGGTCGGCAGCTCGCCCGCCATACGCCAGGTACGCGAGCGCATCCTCAAGGTGGCACGCAACATGGCCCCGGTGCTGATCTGCGGCGAGTCCGGCACCGGCAAGGAGCTGACGGCACTGGCCCTGCACGCCAACAGCCACCGGGCCGGCGGTCCGATCGTGGCGGTGAACTGCAGCGCCATCCCGGAAAACCTGCTCGAAACCGAGTTCTTCGGCGTGCGCAAGGGCGCCTATACCGGTGCCAACCAGGACCGCGACGGTTATTTCCAGGCCGCGCGCGGCGGCACCCTGTTCCTGGATGAAATCGGCGACCTTCCGCTGTCCATGCAATCCAAGTTGCTGCGCGCCATCCAGGAGCGCTGCGTGCGCCCGGTGGGCGGCACACAGGAAGAGACCGTGGACGTGCGCATCGTCAGTGCCACGCACAAGCATCTGGCGCGCGAGGTGCAGGAAGGACGCTTCCGCCAGGACCTGTACTACCGGCTCAATGTGATCGAGATCGACATCCCCCCGCTGCGCGAGCGCCGCGAGGACCTGCCCGCCCTGTGCGACGCACTGCTCAAGCGCATCAGCCAGGAATCCGGCCTGCCCCTGCCCCGCCTGCCCCCCGAGACGCTGGCCCAGCTGGCCAAGCACCCGCTGACCGGGAATGTGCGCGAGCTGGAAAACCTGCTGCACCGCGCCATGGCGCTGAGCGACGGCGGCGAGTTGAGTTTCGACAGCCTGGACACCACGCCGGCCATCCTGGACCCGGCCGCGTTGGACCTGGCACCCACCATTCCCGGGGTGCTACCGCCCAGCCTGGCCCCGACCTCTCTGGAGCACCCGGAGTTGCCCGCCGACCTGCAAGGCCACCTGGACCGCCAGGAACGCGAGATCCTGGTCAAGGCCCTGCAGGAAACCGGGTTCAATCGCACGGCGGCAGCGGCCAAGCTGGGCCTGAGCCTGCGCCAGATCCGCTACCGGATCGCGCGCCTGAACATCGACACGCCGCAGGGTAACGACCCCGGCGCATGAGCAAACATCCCACCCCAGAACGCAACCGCCTGTGGGACGGCGGCTGGTACCGCTTTGCGCGCCGGCTGGACTCACCCAACTTCGGGCCGCGTCCCGCAGATGCCGCTGTGGACCTGCTAGTCATCCACTCCATCAGCCTGCCACCGGGCCAGTACGGCGGCGACGAAGTGCAGCGCCTGTTCACCAACACGCTGGACTGGAACGCCCACCCCTATTTCAAGAGCATCGAGGGCATGCAGGTCTCGTCGCACTTCTACATCCGCCGCAACGGCGAACTCTGGCAGTTCGTCAGCTGCGACGATCGCGCCTGGCATGCCGGCGTCTCCTGCTACCGCGGGCGCGACAACTGCAACGACGACTCGATCGGCATCGAACTCGAAGGCGTGGAAGGTGCGTCTTTCGAGGCCGACCAATACGAAACCCTGGGCAGCCTGTGCGCCGCCCTGGGCCAGCGCTACCCGGTGCAGCACATCGCCGGCCACGAACACGTGGCGCCCGGGCGCAAGGCCGATCCCGGCCCTGGCTTCCAGTGGGCCGTATTGCAACAGGCCCTGGGCTTGCCGTCTCGGTATTTTCCCGAAGAACCCGCCTGAGCCGGACCGCCCTGCGGCGGTGCACCAACCGGCACATCACATCCCCCAGAAAAGCCGCCGTGCAGACTGCATGCGGTCTGGCGCGGAAAATTCGCCGCCGTGCCGCATGCCTGCTGGCCTTCGGTCAGAAAATAGCGTGACTTCAAGCGCCACACCGCGCCAGCACTGGCCCTCCCGCTCACTGTTTCCGCAGCCGGATACAGCACTTTTTTTGCGTCGGATACGCCGTGTGTTGTATGCCCAACGCTACACTACCGGTAGTGGCTTGTATTCACCAGACACACCATATATAGTGCTTTCCGCTGGCAGTGCTTTTCTTCAACAGAGCGCATCGCGAGCCAGAATACGGACCCAAGAACCAACAACAGATTTGCTGACGACGAGGAAATAATGCAAACCGCTCTGAACCCCACCTCCCCCCCCCTGCACACCGGTGTCCTGACCATGCAAACCCAGGAAAACACGGCCGCCACTCCCCTGAACAACTACCAGATCATCCGCCGCAACGGTGCCGTGGTGCCGTTCGAACCGAGCAAGATCGCCGTGGCCATGATGAAGGCCTTCCTGGCCGTGCACGGCACCCAGGGCGCTGCTTCGGCCAGCGTGCGCGAGGTGGTGGACGCCCTGACGCAGAACGTCGTGCGCGCGCTGATGCGCTCGCGCCCGGGCGGCGGCACCTTCCATATTGAAGACGTGCAGGACCAGGTCGAACTGGGCCTGATGCGCGGGGGCCACCACGAGATTGCCCGCGCCTACGTGCTCTATCGCGAGCGCCGCACCCAGGAACGCGCCCAGCAATCCGCCCAAGCCGCGCCGAAAGCGCCCCAGCTGCATGTGATCGATGGCGGTCAGCGTGTCACGCTGGACCTGGGCAGCCTGCAACAGTTGATCGAGAACGCCTGCGCCGGCCTGGGCGCCGATATCAAGCCCGACCCCATCGTCGCCGAGACCATGCGCAACCTGTACGACGGCGTGCCGATCGATGAGGTCTTCAAGGCCGCCATCCTGGCCGCCCGCACCCTGATCGAAAAAGATCCGGACTACACCTACGCCACCGCGCGCCTGCTCTTCCACACCATCGCCCGCGAGGTGCTGGGCCGTGATGTCCCGCAAGCCGGCATGGGCCAAGCCTATGCCGAGTACTTCCCCGACTTCATCAAGAAGGGCGTGGACAACGAGCTGCTCAACCCGGACATGCTGCAGTTCGACCTCAAGCGCCTGGGCGCCGCGCTCAAGGCCGACCGCGACCTGCAGTTCGACTACCTGGGCCTGCAGACCCTGTACGACCGTTATTTCCTGCACGTGCGCAAGAGCCGCATCGAACTGCCGCAGGCCTTCTTCATGCGTGTGGCCATGGGCCTGTCGCTGGGCGAGATCGACCGCGAGGCGCGCGCCATCGAGTTCTACGAGGTGCTGTCCTCCTTCGACTTCATGTCGTCCACGCCCACACTGTTCAACGCCGGCACCCTGCGTTCGCAGCTCTCCAGCTGCTACCTGACCACCGTGCCCGACGACCTGGACGGCATCTACGAGTCCATCAAGGAAAACGCCCTGCTATCCAAGTTCGCTGGCGGCCTGGGCAACGACTGGACCCGCGTGCGCGCCTTGGGCAGCCACATCAAGGGCACCAACGGCGAGTCGCAGGGCGTGGTGCCCTTCCTCAAGGTCGTGAACGACACCGCCGTAGCCGTGAACCAGGGCGGCAAGCGCAAGGGCGCAGTCTGCACCTACCTGGAGACCTGGCACCTGGACATTGAAGAGTTCCTGGAACTGCGCAAGAACACCGGCGACGACCGCCGCCGCACGCACGACATGAACACCGCCAACTGGATCCCCGACCTGTTCATGCGTCGTGTCATGGAGAAAGGCGAGTGGACCCTGTTCTCGCCTTCCGATGTGCCGGACCTGCACGACCTCTTTGGCGCCGACTTCGAGAAAGCCTATGTGGTCTATGAAGAAAAGGCCAAGCGCGGCGAGATCAAGCCCAGCAAGACCGTTCCAGCGACCGACCTTTGGCGCAAGATGCTCTCGATGCTGTTCGAGACCGGCCACCCCTGGATCACCTTCAAGGATGCCTGCAACGTGCGCTCGCCCCAGCAGCACGCCGGTGTGGTGCACTCGTCCAACCTGTGCACCGAGATCACGCTCAACACCAGCGACACCGAAACCGCCGTCTGCAACCTCGGTTCGGTCAATCTGCGCCAGCACCTGAAGAACGGCGCCATCGACCAGGAGAAGCTGAAGAAGACCGTGTCCACCGCCATGCGCATGCTGGACAACGTGATCGACATCAACTACTACGCCGTCAAGAAGGCGCGCGACTCCAACCTGCGCCACCGCCCCGTGGGCCTGGGCATCATGGGCTTCCAGGATGCGCTGTACGAACTGCGCATTCCTTACGCCAGCCAGGCTGCCGTGGAGTTCGCCGACCAGTCCATGGAAGCCGTCTGCTACCACGCCTACTGGGCCTCGACCGAGCTGGCCCGCGAGCGTGGCCAATACTCCAGCTACAAGGGCTCGCTGTGGGACCAGGGCGTCCTGCCGCTGGACACGCTGGACCTGCTGGCCAAGGCCCGCGGCGGTTACGTGGAAGTCGACCGCTCGGCCACCCTGGACTGGGACGCCCTGCGCAAGAAGATCGCCAAGGATGGCATGCGCAACTCCAACTGCGTGGCCATCGCCCCGACCGCGACCATCTCCAACATCATCGGCGTGGACGCCTCGATCGAACCCTGCTTCGGCAACCTCTCGGTCAAGTCCAACCTCTCCGGCGAGTTCACCGTGATCAACAGCTATCTGGTGCGTGACCTCAAGCGCCTGGGTCTGTGGGACGACGTGATGGTCATGGACCTCAAGCATTTCGACGGCTCCTTGGCCCCCATCGACCGCGTGCCGCAGGAGATCAAGTCCCTCTACGCCACCGCTTTCGAAGTCGAGACGCTCTGGCTGGTGGAAGCCGCGGCACGTCGCCA
Organism: Burkholderiales bacterium; assembly: GCA_016185015.1. GTDB lineage: Bacteria > Pseudomonadota > Gammaproteobacteria > Burkholderiales > Burkholderiaceae_C > Hylemonella. Next base: position 534,561 of record JACPOI010000020.1, on the reverse strand, counting down.
GAAGTGGATCGACCAGGCCCAGTCGCTCAACATCTACATGGCCGGCGCCTCGGGCAAGAAACTCGACGACACCTACAAGCTGGCCTGGCTGCGCGGTCTCAAGACCACCTATTACCTGCGCACGATGTCGGCCACGCACGCCGAGAAGTCCACCGTGACGGCGGGTCGTCTCAACGCGGTCTCCTCCGGCGGCTCAGCGAGCGGCGGCATGAGCGCTCTCGACGCAGCAGCGGCTGCGGCGCAGGCACAGATGGCCACGGCCGCCACCGACATCAAGTTCTGCGCGATCGATGATCCGGGTTGCGAAGCCTGCCAGTGATCGCAGCCGACATGTCGCAGAGCCCTCATGCATGCGATGTTATTGAGCAACAGAATCGGGCGGCGATGTGAATGAATACTTTCCATTTCACGTCGTCGCTCCCATAATTCGCTGATTGGAACCTCCTATGTTGTCCTGGGACGAAGAAGTCAAGCCCACATCGTCAATGTCTTATGCCGGCGCTGCTGCAAGCAGTCGCCCGACTGAGCTTCCCTTGCAAACTCCCCAGCTGCGCATGGCGCAGCACCCGGCAGCACCTGCCGCCGCCGTTCCGGCCCCCAGTGCAACGCCCGCCGCGGCTCAACGCATCAAGGCGGCCGACAAACGCATCATCAACGGCCAGACCGACGTCAACCAGCTGGTGCCCTTCAAGTACAAGTGGGCCTGGGAGAAATACCTGGCCACCTGCGCCAACCACTGGATGCCGCAGGAAGTGAACATGAACCGCGACATCGCCCTGTGGAAGGACCCCAACGGTCTGACCGAGGACGAGCGCCGCATCGTCAAGCGCAACCTCGGCTTCTTCACGACCGCCGACTCGCTGGCCGCCAACAACATCGTGCTGGGCACCTACCGCCACATCAAAGGACGAGTTCCTGATCCCGTTCATCGACGCGATCATGGATCCGGCCTTCGTCACCGGCACGCCCGAGGCCGACCAGAAGCTGCTCGAGAGCCTGATCGTCTTCGCCTGCCTGATGGAGGGGCTGTTCTTCTACGTCGGCTTCACCCAGATCCTGGCCCTGGGCCGGCAGAACAAGATGACGGGTGCGGCCGAGCAGTACCAGTACATCCTGCGTGACGAATCCATGCACTGCAACTTCGGCATCGACCTGATCAACACGATCAAGCTGGAGAACCCGCAGCTGTGGACACCCGAGTTCAAGGCCGAGATCAAGGCCCTGTTCGAGAAGGCCGTCGAGCTGGAATACCGCTACGCCGAAGACACCATGCCGCGCGGCGTGCTGGGCATGAACGCCTCCATGTTCAAGGGCTATCTGCGCTACATCGCCAATCGGCGCGCCACGCAGATCGGCCTGGAAGCGCTGTTCCCCAATGAAGAGAATCCCTTCCCCTGGATGAGCGAGATGATCGACCTGAAGAAGGAACGCAACTTCTTCGAGACCCGTGTCATCGAGTACCAGTCCGGTGGCGCGCTCTCCTGGGACTGAAAAATCAATCTATGGCTTCCAGAATCACACCGGCTGTTGATCGCTCCTCAGAGAGCGGCGCCAGCCTGTGTCACCCCGTTCATGGCGTTGGGGTCGACCCCAGCCTCATGAATCGCTCCATGCATCCAACACGCATGAAGTGCTCTTTGTAACTTGATCAAGGAGAATTAGTAATGGCAACTGCAAAGAAAGCGGCTAAAAAAGCCCCCGCGAAGAAGAAGGTAGCAGCAAAGAAGGCTCCGGCCCGTAAAGCTGCAGCGAAGAAGGCTCCGGCCAAGAAGGCCGCTGCCAAGAAGGCTCCGGCCAAGAAGGCCGCGGCTAAGAAGCCGGCTGCGAAGAAATCCGCAGCGAAGAAGCCCGCCGCCAAGAAGGCTGCTGCAAAGAAGCCGGCTGCGAAAAAGGCTGCTGCAAAGAAGCCCGCCGCCAAGAAGGCCGCGAAGAAAGTAGCGAAGAAGGCTGCCAAGAAACCGGCTGCCAAAAAGCCCGCTGCGAAAAAGGCCGCCAAAAAGCCGGCGAAGAAAGCTGCGAAAAAGCCTGCTGCCAAGCCTGCTGCAGCGCCGGCCCCCGCGGCTCCTGCGGCTCAGACGACTCTGAACCCGCAGGCCGCATGGCCCTTCCCCACGGCCAGCCGTCCCTAAGACAGCCTAGGCCTCAAGCCCGTTGCCTGCAAAGGCAGCGGGCTTTTTCTTTGGCAAGCTGAATGAAGTCGAACCTGCCCCCACAGTCTTTCCTGCATCTGGAGAAGGATGGCGCCGTCCACGTGGATGTGCACGTCATGCCCAATGCGGCCCGCACGCAGATCCAGGGCCTTCACGATGGCGCCTTGCGTGTGCGTCTGCACGCACCGCCGGTGGACGGCAAGGCCAATCTGGCGCTGCAGGCCTGGCTGGCCGAGACGCTGGGTGTCCCGAAATCAGCCGTGGAGTTGCTGCGCGGCGCCACGGCACGGCGCAAGCAGTTGCGCGTGGTCGCCGCTTACGCCGGGCAGGCCAACTGGCAAGCGCTGCTGCCGACCCCGGAGGCCTGAGGCCTCAGGCGCCGAAAGCCTTGGGCTCGACGGTGTAGTTCTGCGGGCCGCGGTGCGCGATCTTGTGCGAACCCATGCGGTTGCCGAGTTCGGCCGCCTTGGCCAGCGTCCAGCCGCGCTCCAGGCCGTAGAGCAGGCCGCCGCGGTAGGCATCGCCACAACCCGTGGGATCCACCACGGCAGCCGCCTGCACCGGGGGCACCAGGGTCTTGTGGCCGTCGACCCAGACCTCGCTGCCTTCGTGGCCCAGCGTGATGACCAGGCCACGTACCTTGCGCGAAATATCGGCCGGGCTCCAGCCCGTGCGCTCGCACAGCATCTTGCCCTCGTAGTCGTTCACCGTGACCCAGCTGGCCAGTTCGACGAAATGCGCCAGGTCCTTGCCGTCGAACATGGGCAGACCCTGGCCCGGATCGAAGACGAAGGGGATATCAGCGGCCTTGAACTGCTCGGCATGCTGCAGCATGGCGTCGCGACCATCGGGCGAGATGATGCCCAGCTTCACATCGGGGTGACGCTCGATGCGCGAGACATGGGCCTGCATCATGGCGCCGGGGTGGAAAGCCGTGATCTGGTTGTTGTCGCGGTCCGTCATGATCAGCGCTTGCGCTGTGTAGGTCTCGGTGATCTCGCGCACGTGCCGTGTATCGATGCCGAGTTCACGCAGGCGCTGCACATAACCGGCGCCGTCGTTGCCCACCGTGGCCATGGGCAGCGGCTGGCCTCCCAGCACCTTGAGTGCGTAGGCGATATTGCCCGCACAACCACCGAAATCGCGCCGCAAGGTGGGCACCAGGAAGGACACATTGAGGATGTGCAACTGGTCGGGCAGGATCTGCTCGGCAAAGCGGCCCTCGAAGTTCATGATGGTGTCGAAGGCCAGGGAGCCGCAAATGAGGGTTGCCATAAAGATGTGTCGTAGGGTTCAGGGATAGAAGGCCAGCAGGCGGTAACCTGCCACGCGCTCGCCGGCGCCATTGGTCTTGATGGTCAGCACCAGCGTGGTCTGGGTCTCGGACGCGGCCGGGATCACACCGGTTTTCACGCCCAGTTCCTCGGGCTGAAACACGCGTCGCATCAAGGCGTGGTCCAGTGTGTCGGTCAGCGCCAGCTCGACCGCCGGCATGGCCAGATCGATCGGGGCATTGTTCTTGAGCGTCAGGCTGAGGCGGTACAGATCCCCCTTGACCTTGCTGAAAGCAGAGCTGTCGATGACCACCGACTCGATCTGCCGCAGCGGTTCGATCTGGCAATCCAGCAGCAGACAGGCTTCCTCGATCAGCGGCTTGAGACCGGGTTCCACGACGGCCAGGCGATCCCGTTCGTGGATCAGGACCTGCAGCGCCAACCCCAGCCCCAGCAGCAGGCAGGCCACCAGCAGCGTGGCACGCACCAAGGGGCGGTGCCAGCGCGAGGGCTTGGAGGCGTTGCGCATGAAGGAGAGCTCGGCGTGGGCCGACGCGCGCGGCGCGGGCTGCGCGTCGACCTCGAACACGGGCTCGGCCCGGCCCACCGCCCCATAGGCCGGCCCGTCGAGCAACGGCCCGGGGCCGGAGACCGGCTCCAGCACTGTGTCACCCGCGGGATCGTGCAGCTCCAGGTCCACGTCGGGGCTTGCGGGCTGTGGGGCGGGCTCTGCCGCGGCTTTTGTTTTCTTTCCGGTCTTGCTGCCCGCCCGGCGGGCATCGGAGGCAATGGCGGCCGCCAAGGCCCCTTCAAAGGGGGCAGCGTCCTGGGCTGGCACGTCTGCGGCGCCACCTTGCGGCAGCACCGCTTCCTGCATGTGTGCCGAAGCGTCGAAGATTTCCTCACACTTGCCGCAACGCACCCAGCCTTCGGAAATGCGCAACTGGTCCGGCACGACCTTGAACATCGTCTGGCAGGCGGGGCAGCGTGTGATCAGGCTCATGGCTGCTCGATTGTAGAGCCCGGAACCGGAGATCTCAGAGGGTGGCGGTCATCAGGATCCAGCCGTCTTCGGCATCGGCTACGCGGAGTTCGGCATACGGCGCGTAGGCCAGCTGGAGCTCCTCGGCCTGGCGCTCCAGGATGCCCGCCAGCACGAGGGCGCCTCCGGGCGCCACATGCGAACACAGCAAGGGCGCCAGCACCTTGAGCGGCGTGGCCAGGATATTGGCCAGCACGGTCTGGTAGGTGCCCTGGGCCAGCTCGGACTGGCCGGCGTGGAGTGTCACGCCATTGGCCTCGGCGTTCAGGCGGGTCGACTCCACGGCCGCCTCGTCGATGTCCACGGCATCGATCTCGTGCGCGCCGAACTTGGCCGCACCGATGGCCAGGATGCCCGAACCGCAACCGTAGTCCAGCACACGGCCCAGGCCCTGGGCGCCGTGGCGCGCAATCCAGCGCAGGCACATGCGGGTCGTCGGATGGGTACCGGTACCGAAGGCCAGCCCCGGATCGAGCCGGATGATGGTCTTGGCCTGCGCGGGCGGCTCGTGCCAGGTGGGCACGATCCAGAACTCGGGGGTGATGTCCACGGGCGCGAACTGCGACTGCGTCAGGCGCACCCAGTCCTGCTCGGGCACTTCGGCTACACCCAGCAGGCGGCAATCGGTGAAGAAATCCTGGGCCTGCAGCAGTACCGCCGCCTCGTCGGCCGCCGCGCGCGTGGGAAAGAGCGCCAGCACGCGCGAGCGCTGCCAGCCATCGGCCGGCGGCGGCATGCCCGGCTCGCCGAACAGGGCCTGCTCGGCGTCGGTCTGGGCGTCGGCGTCCTCGACGCTGACGCTCAAGGCATCGAGCGCATCCAGCGCCTCGCCCAGCACCTCGACCCGATCTTGCGGACACAGCAAACGAAGTTCGTACATAGCCTGCCTAGGGTTTAAATCCGCGGACTCCCGTGGATCCGGCTCTGCCGGTCCACTGGGAGTGTCCCCCCGCTACCGCGGGGGGAAGGCGCGCAGCGCCTCAGGGGGGTTATCTCTTGTGGTGACGCATCCACTCTTCAAGGTAGTGGATGTTGGTGCCGCCCGTCATGAACTTGGCATCGGCCATCAGCTCGCGGTGCAACGGGATGTTGGTGCTGATGCCCTCGACCAGGGTCTCGGCCAGGGCCGTGCTCATGCGCGCCATGGCCTGCTCGCGCGTGTCGCCGTGCGCGATGATCTTGCCGACCATGGAGTCGTAGTTCGGCGGCACGAAGTAGTTGGTATAGACGTGCGAGTCGACACGCACGCCCGGGCCGCCCGGTGCGTGCCACATGGTGATGCGGCCCGGTGACGGCGTGAACTTGTAGGGGTCTTCGGCGTTGATGCGGCACTCGATCGCATGGCCGCGGATCACGATGTCCTTCTGCGTGAAGGGCAGCCGCTCGCCAGCAGCCACCATGATCTGCGTCTTGACGATGTCCACGCCGGTGATCATTTCGGTCACCGGGTGCTCCACCTGCACGCGCGTGTTCATCTCGATGAAGTAGAACTCGCCGTTCTCATATAGAAACTCGAAGGTGCCCGCACCACGGTAGCCGATCTTCTTGCAGGCGGCGACGCAGCGCTCGCCCACCTTCTCGATCAGCTTGCGCGGAATGCCCGGAGCGGGCGCTTCCTCGATGATCTTCTGGTGACGCCGCTGCATGGAACAGTCGCGCTCCCCCAGGTAGACGGCATTCTTGTGCTTGTCGGCCAGGATCTGGATCTCCACATGGCGCGGGTTCTCCAGGAACTTCTCCATATAGACGGCCGGGTTGTTGAAGGCTGCGCCGGCCTCGGCCTTGGTCATCTGCACCGCATTGACCAGCGCCGCTTCGGTGTGCACCACGCGCATGCCGCGCCCGCCGCCGCCGCCGGCGGCCTTGATGATGACCGGATAGCCCACGCTCTTGGTGATGCGCTTGATCTGGGTCGGATCGTCGGGCAGTTCACCCTCGGAACCCGGCACGCAGGGCACGCCGGCCTTGATCATGGCCTGCTTGGCCGAGACCTTGTCGCCCATGATGCGGATGGACTCGGGCGTCGGGCCGATGAACTGGAAGCCGCTTTGCTCCACACGTTCGGCGAAGTCGGCGTTCTCGCTGAGGAAGCCATAACCCGGATGGATGGCCTCGGCATCGGTCACCTCGGCGGCCGAGATGATGGCCGGCATGCTGAGGTAGCTCTGGGCCGAGGGCGCCGGGCCGATGCAGACAGCCTCTTCGGCCAGCTTGACGTACTTGGCTTCGCGGTCGGCCTCGGAGTAGACCATCACCGCCTTGATACCCAGCTCGCGGCAGGCGCGCTGGATCCGGAGGGCGATCTCCCCCCGGTTGGCCACCAGGATCTTCTTGAACATGGAGTGGCAGCCTTATTCGATGATGAACAGGGGCTGTCCGTACTCCACGGCCTGGCCGTTCTCGCACAGGATCTGCGTGATGGTGCCGGCCTTGTCGGCTTCGATCTCGTTGAGGATCTTCATGGCCTCGATGATGCAGATCGTCTCGCCCTGCTTGACGGCCTGGCCCACTTCCACGAAGGCCTTGGCGCCGGGCGAGGACGAGCGGTAGAAGGTGCCGACCATGGGCGACTTGACAGCATGGCCACTGGGTGCCGGTGCAACCACCGGAGCGGCCACGGGCGCCGCAGCGACCGGAGCAGCCGCAGGCGCGGCAACGGCCTGCGCCACCGGCATCTGATAGCTCTGAACCATGGCACCGCCACCCTTGACAATACGCACCTTGCCTTCGGCTTCGGTGATTTCAAGTTCCGACACGTTCGAGTCAGACACCAGATCGATCAGGGTCTTGAGTTTTCGCAAATCCATGGGATCTCCAACATCGTTATTCAATATTGCTCCAATTTAGAACAATTGGTAGCAATTTCCAGCCATCTACGGCGAATTCGATTGCCCGGTCATGGCCGGGCGCCATCATAAGCGATCTGGCGACCGCTATTTCAATTCCCGCCAGAGCGTCAGATCGCGGGCGGAAAGCTTGCCTATTTTACGATTCAGGATGCTCCCGTCGGCACCGACCATCACGGTAAAGGGCAATCCGCCCACCTGATTGCCCAATGATTTGCTGAGCGCCAGCCCATCCATTCCCGCCAGGGCCACCGGAAAAGCCAGGGGCTGGCGTTGCAGAAAGGCCTTCACCGGCTCAAGCTTGTCGACGGCAATTCCAACAACTTGCCAGCCTTTGGATTTGTTTTCTTCGAAGAAGGCGTTCAATAACGGCAGTTCTTCAACGCAGGGTGGGCACCAGGTGGCCCAGAAATTAATCAATAGGGGACGCCCGCGCAGGCTGCTGAGCGCCAAGCGAGAACCGGCTGGCGTGTCGAATTCCAGACCCCAGAGTTGCAGGGCGGTCGCCTGATCCAGCGGCGCCGGCGTGTAGCGCCACCAAGCCAGCCCCGCACCCGCCAGCCCCGCCACGGCAGCCGCCATGGCGTAGAGGGCGCGTCGGCGCTTCGGGGAAGTGCTGATCTTTTGTTCCACAAAACACCTCAACGGTTTTCTATTTCACTCAAAAGTCGCCGTACCGCCGACAAATCTCCACGTGGCGTACGGTTCTTGCTGTCCCGCAGCAGGGCGCCGCGCAGATCGTCCAGATCATGGACCATCAAATGTACCCCGATCGTCTCCCCCAGTTCCCGGCAAGGGGCATGGAAGCTCAGGGCCTCGACGGGCTCCCGGTGCAGGCCGGTCACGGTGCGCGGCTCGTAGGCCACGCCCTGGTCGATCAGTTCGATCTCGGCCGACTTCTCGTCCTCGCAGAACAGCTGGAGGTAGATATCGGACAGGCGCGTTGCCGTGCCATGCCAGACCGCCCCGCTCAGATGCGGCCGGAAGCGCTCCAGCCGCTCCATCCAGAGCAGGGCCAGGCGGCGCAGGGCTTGCAACTCGGCCGGCTGGGTGTCGGCACAAAAGACGGCGATGTACTCGCGCACCGCCTCCTCGACCTCGTCATTGCCCGGCAAGGGGGTGCGCGGCGGCAGCCCGAGCTGGCGCACGGCACGGCGTTTGGCCGGACCGTACTCCAGGCCCTCTTCCACCACCATCTGGGCCGCCACGGCGGCAATTTCCTCTGAAGCACTCACGGCCCCGATTGTGCTCCCGTGCCACAGATGGCAAAAACCAGCCCCTAGAATCGGCCGATGCATATTCATATCCTCGGCATCTGCGGCACCTTCATGGGGGGATTGGCCGCCCTCGCCCGCGAAGCGGGCCACAAGGTCACCGGTTGCGACGCCGGCGTCTACCCGCCCATGAGCGACCAGCTGCGCGCTCTGGGCATCGATTTGATCGAGGGTTTCAGCGCCGACCAGATGGCCTTGAAGCCTGATATGTACGTGATCGGCAATGTAGTCAGCCGCGCGCGCGCCGCCGACGGTAGCCCGAAATTCCCGCTGATGGAAGCCATCCTCGACGCCGGCGCGCCCTACACCAGCGGTCCGCAATGGCTGGCCGAGCATGTGCTGCAGGGCCGCCATGTACTGGCCGTGGCCGGCACCCACGGCAAGACCACCACCACCTCCATGCTGGCCTGGATCCTGGAAGCGGCGGGTCGCCAGCCTGGCTTCCTGGTAGGCGGCGTACCCATGAACTTCGGCATCTCCGCCCGGCTCGGTGGCCCAGTTGCAAGCGGCCAGCGACCGCTCTTCGTGATCGAAGCCGACGAATACGACACCGCCTTTTTCGACAAGCGCAGCAAGTTCGTGCATTACCGCCCGCGCACCGCCGTGCTCAACAACCTGGAGTTCGACCACGCCGACATCTTCGACGACCTGGCCGCCATCGAACGCCAGTTCCATCACCTGGTGCGCACGGTCCCGGCTTCGGGCCGCGTCGTGGTCAACGGCCTGGAGGAAAGCCTGGCGCGGGTGCTGCACGCCGGCTGCTGGAGCGAGCAGCGCAGCTTCGGCGCGGCGGTCAGCGATTTCAGCGCGCGTGGTGAGCCGCACGACTTCGAGGTGCAACAACAGGGTAGCCCTGTGGCCCGCGTGCAGTGGTCGCTGACCGGCGTGCACAACCAGCTCAACGCGCTGGCCGCCATCGCGGCCGCCGAACACGTGGGCGTGGCGCCGGAGCTGGCAGCCCGCGCCCTGGCGGACTTCCAGAACGTCAAGCGCCGCATGGAAGTGCGCGGCACCGCGCGCGGCATCACCCTCTACGACGACTTCGCCCACCATCCCACGGCCATCCGCACCACCGTGGATGGCCTGCGCCGCAAGGTCGGGCCGCAGGCGCGTATCCTGGCTGTCTTCGAGCCGCGCAGCAACACCATGAAGCTCGGCACCATGAAGGCCCAGCTGCCCTGGAGCCTGGAAGACGCCGACCTGGCCTTCTGCCACGGCGGCGGGCTGGGCTGGGACGCGCGCGAGGCCCTGGCCCCCATGGGCACGCGCGCCCAGGTGGCCGACAGCATCGATCAACTGGTGCAGCAGGTGGTCGCCGCGGCCCGGCCGGGCGACCACATCCTGTGCATGAGCAATGGCGGCTTCGGTGGCGTGCACCAGAAACTGCTTGATTCGCTACAAAAAGCGTAGCGAATCAAGCCATCGCCGCGTTCAACGCGAGCGTCGCGCCTTCACGGCGTCGGACAGGACCTGCAGGGCCTGAATGGAATCGTCCCAACCCAGGCAGGCGTCGGTGATGCTCTTGCCGTATTCCAGCTTGCCGGCATCGTCCTTTCCCGGCGTGAACTTCTGCGCGCCGGCGTTGAGGTGGCTCTCGATCATCACGCCGAAGACGCTGCGCGAACCGCCGGCGATCTGGCCGCCGATGTCGCGCGCCACCTCCAGTTGCTTCTCATGCTGCTTGCTGCTGTTGGCGTGGCTGCAATCCACCATCAGCGTGGCCGGCAGCTTGGCGGCCTCCAGCTCCTTGCAGGACGCGGCCACGCTGGCCGCGTCGTAGTTGGGCGCCTTGCCGCCGCGCAGGATGACGTGGCAGTCCTTGTTGCCGTTGGTCTGCACGATGGCGACCTTGCCGTTCTTGTGCACCGACAGGAAGTGGTGGCCGCGCGCCGCTGCCTGGATGGCGTCGGTGGCGATGCGGATGTTGCCGTCAGTCCCGTTCTTGAAGCCTATGGGTGCGGAGAGGCCCGAGGCCAGCTCGCGGTGCACCTGGCTCTCCGTGGTGCGGGCACCGATGGCGCCCCAGGAGATCAGGTCGCCGATGTATTGCGGCGAGATCACGTCCAGGAACTCGCTGCCCGCGGGCAGGCCCAGGCGGTTGATCTCGATCAGCAGCTGGCGCGCGATGCGCAGGCCCTCGTCGATGCGGTAGCTCTCATCGAGGTAGGGGTCGTTGATCAGGCCCTTCCAGCCCACGGTGGTGCGCGGCTTCTCGAAGTACACGCGCATCACGATCTCCAGCGTGTCCTTGTATTTCTCGCGCTGCTCCTTCAGGCGTCGCGCGTACTCGACGGCGGCGGCCGGGTCGTGGATGGAGCACGGCCCGATGATGACCAGCAGGCGGTCGTCCTTGCCGGCCATGATGTTGTGGATGGTGTGGCGCGTGTGGGAGATCAGGCTCTCCACGGGCGTGCCGCTGATGGGGAAGAAGCGGATGAGGTGTTCGGGTGGGGGCAACACGGTGATGTCCTTGATGCGTTGATCGTCGGTGCGGCTGGTCTTGTCACCGGGATACGCATACCAGGCGTCGGCGCCGGTCGCGGGGGTTTGAGCAGTCATCGTGTCACTCCTGGAGTTGGGTTTGAATGGGTGAACCGGGCAAAAAAAAACCGCCGGCGGGGCCGGCGGTTTTTGGAATTCGGTACGTTTCTACTGGGTACGTTCAGAACTCTCTTCCGCCGGCGGCGCTTGAGAACCAAAAGTAGCCAAAAAAGTAGGAACGGGTCGAAACCATGGCATTCAATATAGCACAGGAAATGGCGGGGCCAGCCTCAGGCCGTGCCGCCGACCGTCAGGCCCTCGATGCGCAGGGTGGGCTGGCCCACGCCAACCGGTACGCTCTGGCCTTCCTTGCCGCAGGTGCCCACACCGCTGTCCAGGCGCATGTCGTTGCCGATCATGGTGACACGGGTCAGGGCATCAGGCCCGTTGCCAACCAGGGTGGCGCCCTTGACGGGGTACTGGATCTTGCCGTTCTCGACCCAGTAGGCCTCGCTGGCCGAGAAAACGAACTTGCCCGAGGTGATGTCGACCTGGCCGCCGCCGAAGTTCGGCGCGTACAGGCCGCGTTCGATGCTGGCCACGATCTCTTCGGGTGCCTTGTCGCCGCCCAACATGTAGGTGTTGGTCATGCGCGGCATGGGCACATGGGCGTAACTCTCGCGCCGGCCGTTGCCCGTGGGGCCGACTTTCATGAGGCGGGCGTTCAGGGAGTCCTGGATGTAGCCCTTGAGGATGCCGTCCTCGATCAGCACATTGCGCTGGGTCGGGTTGCCCTCGTCGTCCACATTGAGCGAACCACGGCGGTCGGCAATGGTGCCGTCGTCCAGCACGGTCACACCCTTGGCCGCCACACGCTGGCCGATGCGGCCGGCAAAGGCGCTGGAGCCCTTGCGGTTGAAGTCACCTTCCAGGCCATGGCCGATGGCCTCATGCAGGAGCACGCCGGGCCAGCCCGGGCCGAGCACCACGGTCATGTCGCCGGCCGGGGCCGGACGCGATTCGAGGTTGGTCAGGGCCGCGTTGACGGCCTCGTTCACATACTGGTGGATCATGGCGTCGTCGAAATACGCCAGGCCGAAACGGCCGCCACCGCCCGAAGAACCCATCTCGCGGCGGCCCGCCTGCTCGGCGATCACGGTCACGCTCAGGCGCACCAGGGGGCGCACGTCAGCGGCCAGCGTGCCGTCGGCACGGGCCACCAGCACCACGTCGTATTCGCCGGCCAGGCCGGCCATGACCTGCGCCACGCGCGGGTCCTTGGCACGCGCCAGCTTCTCCACTTTCTCCAGCAGGGCCACCTTGGCCGTGCTGTCCAGCGTGGCGATGGGGTCGGTGCCGGGGTAGAGCGAACGCGAGCCGGCAATCTTCTGCGTCGCGGCCTTCACGCGGGCCGACTGGCCGGCACTGGCGATGGTGCGCACGGTGCGCGCGGCGTCGAGCAGCGAGGCCTCGGAGATGTCGTCGGAGTAGGCGAAGGCGGTCTTCTCACCGCTGACGGCGCGCACGCCCACGCCCTGGTCGATGCTGAAGGAACCGGTCTTGACGATGCCCTCTTCCAGGCTCCAGCCTTCGCTGCGGGTGTACTGGAAGTAGAGGTCGGCGTCGTCCACCTTGTGCGCGCGGATCTCGGACAGGGCGCGCAGCAGGTGCGACTCGTCCAGGCCGAAGGGCGTGAGCAGGAGTTCGCGGGCGACGGCCAGGCGCTCCAGGGTGGGTTCGCGTGAAATCATGGGCTCATTGTAGGACGGGCCCATCCCCAACAGGGGTGTAGGGGCTAGGACGGCTGTTCCAGCCAGCGCAGCAGGGCCGCGTCGTCCAGGTCGGCCAGGCCGGCTGCACTGGCGCGGGCAAACACCTGGGCGGCCACCGCGCCCAGCGGCCCGCTGTAGCCGGCCGCCTGTGCGGCCTGCAGGGCCAGGTGGGTGTCTTTCTCCAGCAGGGTCATGTGGGCGCGCGGCGCATAGTCACCGGCGATGGCCCGGCGCATGCGGTCCGAACCGATCCAGCTCTGCCCGCTGGACTGCTCGATCACGTCCAGCGTGCGCCCCAGGTTCAGGCCCATGGCGCGCGCCATGGCCAGCACCTCGGCGGCGGCCACCAGGTTGATGCCAGCGGCCAGGTTGTTGACCAGCTTGGTGCGGGCGCCATCGCCCACCCGCTCGCTGATGCGGAAGATGCGCGAGGACAGCGCGCTCAGCAGGGCCTCGTGGCGCGCGACCAGTTCGTCGGGGCCCGCCAGCATCAGGCTCATGCTGCCGTCGCGCGCGCGGGCCGGTCCACCGGACATGGGCGCATCCAGCGCCTCGATGCCATGCCGGGCCAGGCGCCCGGCCAGGGATTCGGTGTCCTGCGGGGCGATGGTCGGGCACAACATCACCACGCCGCCGGGTCGCATCACCCCGGCCAGGCCCTGGTGGCCGAACAGCACCTGCTCGCACTGCGCAGCGTCGACCACGCAGACGATCACCGCCGCGCAGCCCGAAGCCGCCTGGGCCGGGCTGGCATGGGCCGCGGCGCCCGCGGCGATCAACGCGGCGTGCTTATGGGAATCGATGTCGTGCACCTGTACCGGCCAGCCCTGGGCGAGCAGGCGTGCCGCCATGGCGCCGCCCATATTGCCGACACCCACCACGGCCACGGGGTAGGGCGCGGTCAGTTGCGTCATGACTGGATCAGGCGCTTGGACTTGGCGATGGACATCAGCATGCCCAGACCCAGGCCCAGGGTGACCATGGCGGTGCCGCCGTAGCTGATGAACGGCAGGGGCACGCCGACCACGGGCAGGATGCCGCTGACCATGCCCATGTTCACGAAGGCATAGGTGAAGAAGATCATGGTGATGGCACCGGCCAGCAGACGCGCGAACAGCGTGGGCGCCTCCATCGCGATGGCCAGGCAGCGCAGCACCAGGAAGAGGAAGGCACCGATCAGGATCAGGTTGCCCAGCAGGCCGAACTCCTCGGAGTAGGCCGCGAAGATGAAGTCGGTGGTGCGCTCGGGAATGAATTCCAGGTGCGTCTGCGTGCCCTGCATATAGCCCTTGCCCAGCACGCCGCCCGAGCCGATGGCGATCATGCCCTGGATGATGTGGAAGCCCTTGCCCAGCGGGTCGCGCCAGGGATCGAGCAGGGTGCAGATGCGTTGCTGCTGGTAGTCGTGCAGCAGCGGCCAGCGCACGCCGGACGCGCACAGGTCGGATTCGAAGATGATCAGCAGCAGCACGGCCAGCAGGCCCAGCAGCACGGGCGGCACGATCAGCTTCCAGCTCAGGCCGGCAAAGAAGATCACTGACATGCCGGCCGCCAGCACCAGCAGTGCGGTGCCCAGGTCCGGCTGCTTGATGATCAGGGCCACAGGCAGCAGCAGCAGGGCGCCGGCCACCAGGAAATCCAGGGGGCGCAACTGGCCTTCGCGCTTCTGGAACCACCAGGCCAGCATCAGCGGCACGGCAATCTTGAGGATCTCGCTGGGCTGGATCACCACGCCCACGTTGATCCAGCGCTTGGCGCCCTTCTTGGTGATGCCGAAGATGGCGACTGCGATCAGCAGCGTCACGCCCAGCACATACAGGGGCACGGCAAAACTCATCAGGCGCTGGGGCGGCACCTGGGCCACCACGAACATGATGAAGCCGGCAATCAGCATGTTGCGTCCATGGTCTATGAAACGCGTGCCATGGTCGTAGCCCGAGGAGTACATGGTCAGCAGGCCGATGCCCGCCAGCATGAACACGACAAAGGCCAGCGGTCCGTCGAAACCCTGGAACCAGGGCATGACGCGTTGCATCAAGGTGGGACGTTCAAAGATGACCGGCATGGTGCGCATTATCCCGCCAATGCGCCGGGGATCGCGGGCTAGACGATCAGGATTTCCACCACCGTGCGGCCCGGCTCGCTGCTGACTTCCAGCACCACCCCGATGGCGGCGGCGCGCTCGCGCAGCGAGGCCAAGCCCTTGCGCAGCACCCGCTCGGGATCAAAACCGCGGCCGTTGTCGATCACGCGCAGCCGGGCCCCGCCCCCCGGGCAGGCGCGCAGCTCGATGCGCAGCTCGCTGGCCTGTGCGTGTTGCAGGACATTGGAGAGGGCCTCGAACACCATGAACTGCAGCTGGCGCATGGCCTTGCCGTCCAGGCGTGCCAGCGGCGGCAGCAGGTCCACATCCCAGGCCAGGACGATGTCGGAGGCCTTGAACCGCGGCTCCAGCCGGTAGCGCAAGTTGGCCAGCAGGGTGGTGAGGTCACCCGGCGGCAGGTTCATGGCGTCGATGGAGAGCTTGAGCTGGTCCAGCGAATCGCGCAGGGTCTGCAGCAGGTCCTCGTCGCTGGCCTTGCCCGACTGCAGCTGGCGGATGGCCGCACTGATGTGCGAGCCCACGCCGTCATGCATGTCACGCAGGATGCGGGTGCGCTCGGCCGCGCGCTCCTGTTCGCGCGCCAGCTGCTCGAGCTGCTGGTAGCTGGCCGCCAGCGCGCGCTCCTTCTCCTGCACCTTGGCGGCCATGTTGTCCATCAGGTCACGTGCCTGGGCGCTGGCTTCGCGAAAGCGCGTGATGACGATGTAGCCCAGCGCCAGACCGAACAGCACCGAGGAGTAACGCATCCAGGAGATTTCGCTGAAGTTGTTGCTGGCGCGTATCACGAGCCAGTCACGGAAACCCACCAGCACATTGAACACGCCGGCAGCGGCCACCAGCACGTGCTCGGTGGTCGGCTTGCGCACGGAGCCCCAGAAATAGACCGCCGCATAACCGATGAACAGGAAGGTGGCAAAGCCGTACCAGCCGGTCAGGTAGACGTCGTTGTGCCGGGTATAGGCCAGCCAGGCAGCCGGTGCGGCGGTCAGCATCAGCGCCCACACGACACCCCGCACCCAGCGCATGGAGGCATGCCGATGCCAACCCGCAACGTAGTGGCAGAACAGGGCGGAGCCACAGAACCAGCCCGCATAGGCCAGGGCCTGCAGCACGCCCCACCAGGGCCAGGCCAAGGGCGGGTCGGTCAGGGCCGTATCGGACAGGCGCAGCATCCAGCACATCTCGGCGATACCGGCACTCAGGTACAGGCCGACACGGCTCGGCTGCGCACCCGGCACGGACTCGACCTGGGTCACCCACAACAGCAGGGCGATCACTCCCACCACCAGGCTGAAGACCGACACGGCGATGGAGCCGTTGACCAACCAGCGGTAGACCGAGTGGTAATGCTCGCGCACCTCGACCTCGGGGCCCACCAGCATGCTGGAGAGCCCGCCACGGCGCCCGCCGTCGCCATGCACGATGATGCGGAACAGGTTGTCGCTTTGCAGCAGCTGGGCCGGGATCAGCACATACTGCGGCGCCTTGGCGTAATCCTCGCGGTTGGGCCGGTCCAGATCACCGAAACGCGACAGCAAGACGCCGTTGAGCCAGATCTCGGCGCGGTTGCCCACCCTGGAGAAATACACGGCATAAGGCTCGGCGGGCGGCTGCTGCATCTGCAGGGGGATTTCAAACACGGCCACGCCGGATTGGCCGCCGTGCTGGCGATCCCAGTTGTAGGGCAGGCTGGTTTCACGCTCCACCAAGTCGCCGGCGACCACCGTGCTCACATGCGCGCGGCGCAGCTCCAGCAGCTCTGCCTGCGCCGGCAGCATCAGCCCGCAAAGCAGCAAGAGCAGGCCCAGCGCAAGCCGCATCACCATGCCTCAGCCCCTCGGCGGCAGCAGGCCCAGGCGCGAGGCCTCGAAAACCGCCTCGTTCTTGGAATGCACCGACAGCTTGGAGTACAGGTTCTTAATATGCGTCTGCACCGTGTGCACGCTCACCGACTGCAGCCGCGCGATCTCGGCATAGGAGAAACCGCGCGCGATCAGCATCAGCACCTCGTGCTCGCGTGGCGACAGCAGCGGCCCCTCGGCCGCCGACCGGGCGGGAACCACCGGCTCCGGCACGGCCAGGGCCTCGCCCGGGCGCACGCGGCTGGCGTACTTGGCCAGCACCTTGCGGGCAATCATGGGGGAGATCGGCGAGGCCCCGTCCTTCATCTCCAGGATGGTCTGGGCAATATCGTCCGGCGCCGAGTCCTTGTGGATGTAGCCCAGCGCGCCGGCTTCGATGCTGGCCAGCACGTTGTCCTCGTCGCCGAACAGGGAGATCACCAGCGGCTCACAGCGCGGGTGCAGGCGCGTGGCGTGGCGTATCACCTCCAGCCCGCTGCCGTCGGGCAGGCCCAGATCGGTCAGCAGCACGTCGACCATGTTGGCGTCGTCGTCCAGCCAGGCCCGGGCCTCGGCCACCGAGCCCACCGCCCCCACCAGTTGCAGGCCCGCGCAGCGCGAAACGCTGGCGGTGAAAAATTCCCGCATCTGCGTATCGTCTTCCACCACCAGTACACGCCACACTTGCATAGACCTGTCGACCTCTTCACTCACGGTTCAGGCAGAGCATAGCCGCTGCTGTCGGCCCCGCCCACGCCAGCCCCTCCCATGTTCATGGGAGGCAGCACCATCCTTTACGATCCGTCGTGACTTATTCACCCTGAACCATGCCTGCCACCCATCTGCTCTACCTGCACGGTTTCCGCTCCTCGCCGCGCTCGACCAAGGCACAACTCGTGCAGGAGCGCATCGCGCAGCGGCACCCGGGCGTGACGCTCTGGTGTCCGCAACTGCCGCCCTCGCCGCGCGAAGCCATGGACGGGGTGCTGCAGGGCATCGCCGCCTGGCCGCGCGAACGCATGGCGGTCATCGGCTCGTCGCTGGGCGGCTTTTATGCCAGTTGGGTGGCCGAACAGACTGGCTGCCGTGCCGTCGTGCTCAACCCGGCCGTCTTCCCGGCGCGCGACCTGGCGAAATACATCGGAGAACACGCGAGTTGGCACAACCCGCAGGAAACCTTCTATTTCCGCCCCGAATATGTGGACGAACTGCGCGCCTTGGGCGGCGCAGCCATCAGCCGACCCGAACGCTATTACGCCCTGATCGCCAAGGGTGACGAAGTGCTGGACTGGCGTGAAATGAGCGCCCACTACCAGGGCGCGCAGGGGCGACTGCTGGAGGGCAGCAACCATGCCATCACTGAATTTGCCGACCACCTGGACGAGGTGCTGGCTTTCCTCGACCTGGCGACCTGAGCATCAGGGCGCGTACAGGGCGGCATGGGACAATTGCGACCATGCATGCATTGTTCGATGAAGCCGGCAAATTCCTCGCCGGGCGTATCCTGTCCGAAGCGGAAGCTTCGCTGCAGGTGGAGCTGGAATCCGGCAAGCGCGTCAAGGTCAAGACCGCCAACGTGCTGCTCAAGTTCGAGAAGCCGGCCCCAGCCGAACTGCTGGGTGCCGCCCAGGCCCTGAGCGAGAGCATCGAGCTGGACCTGGCCTGGGAATTCGCGCCCGAAGACGATTTCGGCTTTGCCGACCTGGCCGCGGTCTATTTCCAGGACCCACCCACGCTGCCGCAGCAGGCCGGCACGCTGCTGCGCCTGCACGAGGCGCCGCATTACTTCCGCCGCGCCGGCAAGGGGCGCTACAAGAAGGCGCCGGCCGAGATCATCCAGCAGGCGCTGGCTGCGATCGAGAAAAAGCGCCTGATCCAGGAGCAGATCGTCGAGTGGGCGCAGGCCTTGGGCCGCGGCGAGTGCCCGCAGCCCATCCGCGAACAGCTCTACAAGATCCTCTTCAAGCCCGACAAGAACGCGCCCGAGTACAAGGCCGTGGTCGAGGCCTCGCGCGCCACGCATCTGGCCCCGCTGGATCTGCTGCAGAAGGCCGGCGCCATCGACTCGCCCTACCAGTTCCACTGGCGCCGTTTCCTGTTCGAGAACTTCCCCAAGGGTTATGGCTTCCCTGCGCTGGTGGCGCCGGAGATCAAGGACGACCTGCCCCTGGCCACGGTGCAGGCCTATTCCATCGACGACTCGGCCACCACCGAGATCGACGACGCGCTCTCCGTGCAGGGCCTGGGCACGGGCACGGTCACCGTCGGTATCCACATCGCCGCCCCGGGCCTGGCGGTGCAGCGCGGCGACCCGATCGACAACGTGAGCCGCGCCCGCCTGTCCACGGTCTATATGCCGGGCTACAAGATCACCATGCTGCCCGACGAGGTGGTGCAGCGCTACACCCTGCAGGAAGGTCGTGCCTGCCCGGCCGTCTCGCTCTACGTGGCTTTCAAGGAAGACACACTGGAGATACAGGGCCACGACACACGCCTGGAGTGCGTGCCGATCGCGCACAACCTGCGCCACGACCAGATCGATGGGGTGGTCACCACCGCCTGGCTGGAAGACCTGTCCTTCAAGCATGCGACGCCCGACCCGGTGCACCTGAGCACCGGCCTGCGCACCGAACTGGCTTTCCTGCACCGCCTGGCGCGCCACCTCAAGGCCCAGCGCGAAGTGGTGCGCGGCAAACCCGAGACCTTCAATCGGCCGGACTACACCTTCAAGCTCGTGGGCAACGAAGGCGCCGAGCCACAGGGCAGCGAGCAGGTGCAGATTGGCACCCGCAGCCGCGGCGCCCCGCTGGACCTGATGGTGGCTGAGGCCATGATCCTGGCCAACAGCACCTGGGGCCAGTGGCTGGGCGAGTTCGGCGTGCCGGCCATCTACCGCAGCCAGGCCTCCCTCGCCCCCGGCATGAAGGTGCGCATGGGCACCAAAGCCCTGCCGCACGCCGGCCTCGGCGTGAAAAGTTATGCCTGGAGCACCTCGCCGCTGCGTCGTTATACGGACCTGGTGAACCAGTGGCAGATCATCGCCTGCGCGCGCCACGGCAAGACGGCTGCGCTGGCCGCGCCCTTCAAGCCCAAGGATGCGGACCTGTTCTCCATCATCTCGGGCTTCGACGCCGCCTACAGCACCTACAACGGCTACCAGGCCACCATCGAACGCTACTGGACGCTGAAGTACCTGCAGCAGCGGGGCATCACCGAGCTGGAAGCCACGGTCTTCAAGGACAACCTGGCACGCGCCGACACCCTGCCGCTGGTGCTGCCGGTGCTGGGCGCGCAGGGCCTGCCACGCGGTGCACGCGTGCTGGTCAGGTTGGGCGCGATCGACGAGGTGGCGCTGGACGTCAGCGGCACGGTACTGGAGCGACTCGACGCCGAGGCCGCCCCGATGGAAGAGGAAGAAGCCGAGGACGCCGAGGCCGACCACCTGGCTGCCGGCCCCATCGCGATTGCAGTCGATGTCAACGAGCCCGAGGGTGCTTCGGGCGATAATCCTGTCTCGTGAAACTGCGCAAGTTCAGCACTCTCGAATACGCCCTCGGCATCTCCGTCGCCGTGCATGCGGTGCTGCTGACGGTGCGTTTCGTCGACCCCACGGCGATCGAGCGCGCCTTCCGCGACACGCCGCTGGAAGTCATCCTGGTCAATGCACGCGGTCATGCCCGCCCTGACAAGGCGCTGGCGATTGCGCAGACCAGCCTGGCCGGCGGCGGTGAGGCCGAGCGCGGGCGCGCCACCAGCCCCCTGCCCTCGACCCTGCTCTCCGACAGCGGCGATACGCTGGAAGAAGAATCGCAGAAACGGATGCAGCAGCTGCAGAAGCAGCAGACCATGCTGCTGGCCCAGGTGCGCCAGCAGCTCGCCGCGCTGCCCCTGCCGGACCCCAAACAGGCCAAGCTCAGCAGCGAGCAGGCCGCGCAGGAAGCCAAGCGCCGCCTGCTGCTCAAACAGCTGGCCGAGATCGAGCGGCGCATCAAGCAGGACAGCCAGAAACCGCGCAAGCGCTACATCGGCCCCTCCACGCGCGAGGAGGCCTATGCCGTCTACTACGACCGCCTGCGCCGCGCCGTCGAGGACAAGGGCACCGAGAACTTCCCCGCCTCGGGCGGCAAGAAGCTCTACGGCGAACTGACCATGGTGGTCACGGTGGACCACCGTGGCCTGCTGGTCTCCACCGAGATCGCCGAGAGCTCGGGTAACCGTGTGCTGGACCGTCGCGCCGAGGCCATTGCCCGCGCAGCCGCGCCGTTCGGCCGCTTCACCCAGGACATGCGCAAGGAGGCCGATCAGATCGTGGTGGTCTCGCGCTTCAAGTTCTCGCGCAACGAAACCCTGGAAACGCGCATCAGCGCGCCCTGATATGAAAGCCGTGCTGCGCTGGCTCGCCCTGCTGCTGCTTGCCCTGCTGGCGCTGCAGCTCTTTTTCGTCGCGCGCATCGCCCTGATGGCGGTGACCGCGCCGCAATCCACCACCTTCGAGCGTTCCGAAGCCTGGCGCATCCTGGGTGAAAAAGGCAATCTGCGCTGGCGCCAGCAATGGGTGGACTACGCGCAGATTTCCGACCATCTCAAACGTGCCGTCATCGCCTCGGAAGACGACAGCTTTGCCTGGCACGAGGGCGTGGACTGGGATGCGCTGGAAAAAGCCTGGCAAAAAAATGCCGCGGCCGAGGAACGGGTCGCGCAACTGGCTGCCAACGGTGCACGCACCGTCAAACCGGCCAAGATCGTCGGCGGCTCCACCATCACCCAGCAGCTGGCCAAGAACCTGCTGCTCTCGGGCGAGCGCACGCTATTGCGCAAAGGCCAGGAGTTCGCCCTGGCCTACATGCTGGAGAAGCTGCTGAGCAAGCAGCGCATCCTGGAGCTCTACCTGAACCATGTCGAGTGGGGCGAAGGCGTGTTCGGTGCCGAGGCGGCGGCCCAGCACTACTACCGCAAACCGGCGGCGCGCCTGAGCGCCAGCGAGGCCGCGCGCCTGGCCGTCATGCTGCCGCGCCCGCGCCATTACGAGAAACTGCCCCAATCACCCTACCTGGCCGATCGCGCCGGCGTCATCGCCGGCCGCCTGTGGCGAGCCGAGCTGCCCTGATGCGCATCCTCGGCATCGACCCCGGCCTGCGCACCACCGGTTTCGGCGTGATCGATGTTGCCGGCCACCAGCTGAGCTATGTGGCCAGCGGCACCATCAGCACCACCCACCTGGCGCAGGGTGAGCTGCCGGCGCGCCTGAAGGTGCTGTTCGACGGCATCCGCGAGGTGGTGGCGCGTTACCAGCCGCAGTCGGCCGCGGTGGAGATCGTCTTCGTCAACGTCAACCCGCAGTCCACCCTGCTGCTGGGCCAGGCGCGCGGGGCCTGCGTCACGGCGCTCGTCACGGCCGACCTGCCGGTGGCCGAGTACACCGCGCTGCAGATGAAACAGGCCGTGGTGGGCCATGGGCGCGCTCAGAAGGCCCAGGTCCAGGAGATGGTCAAGCGCCTGCTCAAGCTGCCCGGCCTGCCAGGGCCTGACGCGGCCGACGCGCTGGGCATCGCCATCACGCAGGCCCATGCCGGCGCCTCGCAGGCCCAGATCGCCAAGGCCACCGTGCTCACGCGCGGCACCAGCGGCATGTACCGCGCCGGACGCAGCCGCTGACGGTCTCCCGACGGCTCAGACCTCGATGGCCGGCCGGTAATCCTGCGCGGGCACCGTCTTCCAGGGGCGCACCAGACTGCTGAGCAGCAGCGCGCACAAGCCGATGAGGACCACCTCCAGCCAGGCAATCAGCCAGCCGCTGTCGTAGGCACCAAAAAGACTGGCACGCAGCGCCTTGATGACCCAGCTGAACGGCAACCAGTCGTGCACGGCCTGGAAGAAATCTGCCGTCAATTCGATCGGCATCACACCGCCGCCGGCCGCCAGCTGCAGCGTCAGCAGCAGGATGACGATCAGCTTGCCCACCTCGCCAAAAGCACGCAGGAGCAACAGCACCAGGGCCAGAAAGGCCTGGCCGGCCGCCAGCATGATGAGGCTGAAGCTGAAGACGTCGGGCACCACCACCCCCAGGCCGAAACACAGCACCAGCACGGTCAGCAGGGTCTGCAGCAGCACCAGCAGCGCCGGCATGGCGTAACGCCCCAGGCTCTTGGCCAGCGCCGGGGCCTGTGCGTGTGCCTCGCTGAGCCGTTGCATGCTGAAAAGGTAAACCGACATCACCGCCCCCAGCCACAGCGCCATGGCGATCATGTTCGGCGCGAAAGCGCTGCCGTTGTTGGGCACGGGGGCCAGCACCTCCAGCACCGGCTCCACCGAGTCGGCCAGCCCCCGCGCGCTGCCGTCGGGTTTGCCCACGCTGGCCGGCAGGGCCGACTCGACCAGCTCGATGCCGCTGCGCAGCTTGAGCGCGGAACGCACCAGTTCGTCGCCACCGCGTGTGAAGGCCTCCAGCCGGGCGTCTTCCGGCAGCTGCTCGGCCAGGGTACGCAGATTGTCGGCCAGCAGGCCCATGCCTTCGGTCAGGCGGGCCGTGCCTTCCTCGATCCGGGTGGCGCCACGCGCCATCCGCGCGTTGGCGTCCAGCGCCACGCCCAGGCCCTCGCCGAGCTGCTTGCCGCCACCCGCGAGTTCACCCGCGCTCTGCGCGATCTTTTCGCCTACAAAAGGCAGGCCGGCCGTTTCTTCCTGCAGTTGCGTGGCGCCGGCCGTCAGGCGGCCTGCCCCCTGCTGCAACTGCTCCAGTCCGGCGCCCATTTCACGCTGGCGTTGCGCCAGGCGCTGCGTCCCGGTGCGCAGTGACTTGAGCTCGGCGTCGCTGGGCAGGCGCGGCTCCATGCTGCGTGTGCTGGTCCCCACCTGCCTGAGGCCGGCCGCCAGCTGGGCCGCCATGCCGTTGTAGCGCACCATGCCCTCGCCAAAGGTTTTGGCGCCGGTACGCAGTTGGGCCATGCCGGCGCGCAGCATGTCCAGGCTCTTGCCGGAGCCGTCGGCCGAAACCAGCACCTGCTCCCAGCGCTGTTCGTTCAGCGCCTCATTGACCTGGTGCCCCAGCTCGGCCGCAAAGCGCCGGGCGATGCCTGCCGCGGCATAGTTGTTGCCCTCGGACAGCACCACCACGACCTTGCCGCCACCAGGCAGGTTGCCGGGCAGGGCACTGGCGCTGAAGTCGGAAGGGATGATGACGGCGAACGCCAGCCGGCCGAGCTTGACACCCTGGCGCGCGCTGTCCGCGTCTGCAACGGCACGGAAACCGAACTCGCCTGACCGCATCAGCTCCTGCACGAGTTCGGACCCGACATTGCTGGAGCGCCCCTGGTAGACCGACCCCTGGTCGAGATTCACGATGCCGACCGGCAAGCTGCTGGTCTTGGCGTTCGGATCCCACACGCTGGACAGATAGATCAGCGCATACGCGGCCGGCACCAGCACGATGGCCAGCGCGGCCAGTCCGAGCCGGGGAAAACGCCGGAAGAGGTCCAGGTCTGTGGCAACGATGCGCCAGCAGGGCCGCGCCCATGCCTGAAGGTGCTGCAGGGTACTCATGCCCCGGATTGTGCTGCCCAGGCCCGCGGGCACAAGCGGGTCCAGCCGTCTTTACCTGGTCTTCACCTGCCCGGCGGATTCAGCGTGGCGTGCGGGTCTGCATGAAAAATTCCCACATGGCCTCATTGGCCGAGAGCGCCTGTGTAGCGGCCTCGCCCCTCGTCCTCTTGACGCCACCGGGCCAGGAATGGCCGCCACGCTCCGTCACGCACAACTGCACCCGTGCCCCGTCGCGACAGGGCGCGTACAGCTCGCACCGGGCGCCGTCTGTTTCCAGCACACGCTGCGGCGAGCGCTGGCAGCCGTTGTACGCCACCCAGCGCGCCACGCTGGCGGGCACCGAGCGGTAATCGGTCATCTGCGCCTTGTCCACCGAATCCGGCCCGGCGCCGCCCTCAAAAAGCACATGCGTGTCGTTGAGCGCATGGATATGCAGCACAGAGACCGGCCGCCCCGGCGCGCAGCTGAGCGTGTTGTCGGTGCCCGCCACCGGCGCAATGGCGCGGATCAGCTCGGGCATCTCGCAGGCCAGGCGATAAGCCATCATGGCGCCGTTGGACATGCCCGTGGCGTAGACGCGCTGGCGATCGATGTTGAGTTGGTGCATGACACGTTCGAGCACGAGCCGGATGAAACCGACATCGTCCACGTTCTCGTCGCGCGCCGCACCACAGCAGGCGCCGGCGTTCCAGGTCGCGAGCATGCCGCTGCGAAAGCGGCTGATGCCGTTGGGAAAGACCAGCACCTGGCCAGCCCGCGCGGCATGGCTGAGCTGGCCGTAGTTCTCATCCTTGGCCATGTAGTCCATGCTGCCGCCCCCGCCATGCAGGGAGAGCAGCAGGGGCACCGGGGTGTCGCCGCGATAGCCGGGCGGCACGTGCACACGGTACAGGCGCGTACGCCCGCCGTGCTCCAGGCTGTAGCGGTAGTCGCCGGGCGCGGTGATCGGCGCGGGCTGGGCCTCGCTGGCCTGCACCTGCCTGCGTTCCCGCAGGCGTTCGCGCACGGTCCCGTCCTGGGCGGCCGCACTCGCAGACAGCAACAGCGCCACCATCAGCCAAGCACCCGGCCCGGCCTTCAGAAATGCGGGTTTCATGGCAATCATTCACGGCTGAGCGCACCACCGGCTTGTCACAAACCGTTACGCACGCTAAATTGCAGTCATCGCCTAGCGTACCGCACCCAGGATGGCCGCATGCTGAAGTTCTTCAAGTCCGCCCCCAAGCCGGCCCCGGCCAAACCGGCCCGGCCGGCGCCGTCGGCCCAGGCCCGTCCCGCCACACCGGCGTCGGCACGCACGGGCATGCCCCCCACACCGCCCCCCCTGCCCGAGGTGAGCGAAGGCAACCAGGAATCCGACTGGGCGATGTGGGAGGACTCGGTCGCCTTCCAGGACAGCCAGATGCCCTCGGTCTTCAACGAACTCGATGCCGTCAAGACACGCGACGAGGAGCCCAAGAAGAGCGGCACACCCGATCCGTTTTCCACGGTGCGACGCCGTGGCACCTAGGCAGCAGCCTAGGCGATGCGCTGCAGGATGAGGACGGCGAAGAAGCCGAAGGCGGCGATCAGCGTCCACTTCAGCGTGACCAGGCCCCAGCGCTTGTAGCGCACCTGGCCGGTACCGGCGTAGAAGGCGAAGCAGACGGCTGCGCCGATCAGCGTGAGCAGGATGAGCCAGCGGAACAGCAGCATGCGCCTACCTCTCGCGGGCAACTCGCCGCCGGGCCGCCCCAAGGCGGGTTAGCACCCTTGGGGGGCAACGACCCGTGGAACGGTGGAGCGTGGGGACCATATCACCAGGCGCGCGCCGGCTGCGCGAAGCCCTTGGGCGCCAGCTTCTCGTTGTCGAAGGTGACGGTTTCCCAGGCGTCGGTGCGCTGCAGCAGTTCGCGCAGCAGCTTGTTGTTCATCGCGTGGCCGGAGCGGAAGGCGCTGTACGCGGCCAGCAACGGCTTGCCCAGGATGTAGAGGTCGCCCATGGCGTCCAGGATCTTGTGCTTGACGAACTCGTCGTCGTAGCGCAGGCCTCCGGCATTGAGCACCTTGTAGTCGTCCATCACGATGGCGTTGTCCAGCCCGCCGCCCAGGGCCAGGCCGTTGGCACGCATCATCTCCACGTCCTTGGTGAAACCGAAGGTGCGCGCGCGCGCGATGTCGCGACTGTAGTTGTGCACGCTCATGTCGAACTCGACGCGCTGGCCGGTGGAGTCCACCGCCGGGTGGTCGAAATCGATCTCGAAGCTGAGCTTGTAGCCGTGGTACGGATCCAGCCGCGCCCACTTCTGGCCGGCGCCCACGCCTTCACGCACCTCGATGGGCTTGGTGATGCGGATGAAACGGCGCGGCGCGTTCTGCAGCTCGATGCCGGCACTCTGCAGCAGGAAGACGAAGGAGGCCGCCGAGCCGTCGAGGATGGGCACCTCTTCCGCGGTGATGTCGACGTAGAGGTTGTCCAGCCCCAAGCCGGCGCAGGCCGACATCAGGTGTTCCACGGTGTGCACCTTGGCGTCGCCATTGGACAGGGTGGAGGCCAGGCGCGTATCGGTGACCGCCATGGCCGACATCGGGATGTCCACCGGCTGCGGCAGGTCCACGCGCCGGAACACGATGCCGGTGTCGACCTGCGCGGGACGCAGCGTGATTTCCACGCGCTGGCCGCTGTGCAGGCCCACGCCCACGGCACGGGTCAGGGACTTGAGGGTACGTTGCTGCAGCATGGGCTCGATTCTACTTTCTCAGCCATTCCATGAAAGCGGGTGCGGGCATCGGACGGCTGATGTGATAGCCCTGCACTTCGTCACAGCCCAGCGCCCGCAGGCGCTCCAGGATGGCCGCGTTTTCCACGCCCTCGGCGACCACGCTCAGGCCCAGGTTGTGGGCCAGGTCGATGGTGGAGCGCACGATGATCGCGTCGTCCGCGTCGGTCTCCATACCCATGACGAAGGACTTGTCGATCTTGAGCTCGTCCACCGGCAGGCGTTTGAGGTAGGCGAGGGAGGAATAGCCGGTGCCAAAGTCGTCGATGGACAGCTTGAATCCCTGCTCGGACAGGCGGTTGAGCATGGCCTCGGCGCGCTGCGGGTCGTCCATGATGGCGCTCTCGGTGATCTCCAGGCAGAAGGCGCTGGCCGGCACGCCGTGGGCCTGCAGCAGGTGGCCCAGGCGGGCGCTGAGTTCGAGGTCCAGCAGGTCGCGCGTGGACAGGTTGACCGAGACGCGCAGGCCCGCGGCCTGCGGTGTCGCCAGCAGGCGTGCGGTCTCCTCGAACATCCACAGCGTGAGCTGGCGGATGTAGCCGGTCTGCTCGGCAAATGGGATGAACTGCATGGGTGGCACCAGGCCGCGTTGCGGGTGCTCCCAGCGCACCAGGGCCTCGGCCGCGTGCGTTGCGCCGTCGGCCAGGGTCACCTTGGGCTGCAGGAACAGGCGCAGCTCGCCCTGGTCCACGGCGCGGCGCAATTCGGTCAGCAGCGACAACGTCTGCGTACTGGCCGAGTCATAGGCCGGGTCGTAACGCAGGGGCCCTTCGAGCTTGCGCTTGGCCACGTACATGGCGATCTCGGAACGGCTCAGCAGGGTGTCCACGTCCTGCGCGTCGGCGGGCCAGCAGGCGATGCCGATACCGGCACTCAGGTCCACGGTCTGCTCGGCGATGGCCAGCGGCACCTCCAGGCTACGGGCCACCCGAGCTGCCAGCTCGGTCGCCTGCGCCGGGTTGCCAGGCTCCAGCAGCAGGGCGAACTCATTGCCCCCCAGGCGCGCCACCACGCCCGACGCCTCACCCAGCACGTCGGCCAGCTTGCCGGCCACGGTCTTGAGCAGCTGGTCGCCGAAGGCGTAACCCAGCACGTCGTTGACGTGCTTGAAGCGGTCCAGGTCCAGGGTGATGATGGCCAGTTCGCCTCCAGCCCCGCTGCGGGCGATGGACTGCTGCACCGAGTCGCGGAAATTCTCCCGGTTGGGCAAGCCGGTCAAGCGGTCCCAGTAGGCCAGATGGCGGATCTCGGCCTGCTGCGCCGCGATGTCCACGCGCATGCGGTCGAAGGAACGCGCCAGGTTGCCGATCTCGTCGTGGCGCTCGACGTCTTCCAGCGGCACGCTGTAGTCGCCACGCGAAAGCCGTTGTGTGGCAAACAGCAGGGAGCGCAAGGGCGTGGTCAGGCGCCGGGCCATCAGGCCGCTGCCCAGGGCGAACAGCAGCACACCCCCGACGGTGATGACCGCCAGCAGCAGCTGCAGGTTACGGTAGGGCGCCACCACGTCGTCCATCGAGCGCAGCAGCAGCACCCGGGCCTCGCCGCCCACGGTATCGAGCCGGATCTCGCGCACCAGCAGCGTCGCACCCCCCGCATCCAGTTCACGGACCTCGCCTCGCATGCCCTGGCGCATGTCCAGCGCCTGCGCCGGCAGGGTGCTCACGGGCGCGGCCAGGCTGCCATCGGCCCGCCGCACCTGCAGCACCAGTTGCACGCCGAGCAGGCGCTGCATTTCCTCGGCCAGCGGCGCGCCCACCGGAAAACCCATCAGCACCCAGCCCACCACCAGCGGCGCACGCATGGGCACCATGACCAGCTGGTAGGGATGACCGTCCACCACGACAATGCGCCCGCCCTGCGAGGGCTCGGCCAGGGCCGGCGCCAGGCTGGCCAGCGTGGCCGACAGATCGGCATCGGGGGTCTGGGCGCTGATGGCGCGCACGCGCAAGCTGGTGTCCAGCAGGGCCGTCATGGCCGCGCCGATGCGCTGGCCGTTGTTCTCCAGCGCCGAGGCGATGGTTTCCAGATCATCGGAGCTGACCGCAGAGCGGAAGCCGTAATCGGCGGCCAGCAAGGCGGCGCTCTGGCGCAGCTTCTCGGCGTTCTGGTCGAGCAGGCGCAACCACACCTTCTCGCCGGTGTCGAATTCGCGCGCGATCTGCATGCGGGCGTTGCGCGCGATGCTGTCGCGCACGACGAAGAACCCGGCCAGCTGCACGAAGAGCAGCAGCAGCAGCGAGAGGCCGACCAGCCGGGTGATCAGGCTGCGCCGGTTGAACGAGAACGTCATGGCGCCACACCCGGCATGCGCACGGTCACGGCCAGCCGGCCTTCGGCGGGCACAGTCACGGCCTGGTCCAGCGCGGGCGCCCCCACCGGCAGGCCGGGGTGCCAGCTGCGCAGGCGGTAGTTGCCCGGCGGCAGCTTGTCGAGCACGAGCTGGCCCTGCTCTGCCGTGCGGCCGAAATAGGGCGTGTCGACGATCACGATCCAGCCCACCATCTGGTCATGGATGTTGCAGCCCAGCACCGCGATACCGGGCTGGTCGAACAGCACGGGCTGGGTCGGCGTGCCGATGTAGAGCTTGAGTTCGAACTTCTTGACTGGCGAAAAGGAATAGACGTGGTGCCGCACGGTGTCGCGGTTGGGGAAGTCGACCTCGGTGCCGGTGGTCACCACCAGCACCTGCGGCACGAACTGCTTGCCGGCCTGCCCCATCTCGGCCTTCGTGAGCGGGCGCACCTGGCGGCGCGCCTGCGGCGACTCCAGGAACACCACCGCGTCCGCCAGGGGCCGGCCGCTGCCCTGCAGCACGTCGACCACCAGCGTGCCGGCACGCGCCGGCAGGGCCAGCAGACAGAGGAGGATCAGGCCCAGCCGACGCATCAGTCAGTCCTCAGGGCTCGATCGCCAGACCCGCCAGGGGCTCGCCCTGGCCGATCACGCCCAGTTCCGTGGCGCGCCCGCTGGCCAGGTCGAGCCGGTACAGGCGGGTCTGCGTCTGGCCGGCGAGCCGCGCCGCCAGCAGCGCCGTGTTGGCGATGTCCGAGATGTCGAAATGTGCCTCGGCCAGGGGGCCCGTGCCCAGCAGGCCCACGGTGCGCAGCTGGCCCGTGTTGGGCGAGACCACGGGCTCGGCGCCTTCGGCCGAGCCCTGCATGAGCAGGGCGCCCAGCGCGCGGTCGATGGCGTAGTTGGTGGTGATCTTCTCGTTCTTCTTGTTGTAGGTGTAGGCCACGCCGGCCAGATCCGGCGTGCGGCCGGCATGGCGATCGCCGGCCACGTAGTGCAAGGCGCCATCGAGCTGCAGGCCCGGTTCGGCCGGGCTGCCGTCGACCACGGCATTCGTCTCGGGGTGCAGGCGCAGGTTCTGCGCGCTGCTGCTGACCACGCGGATGCGGTCGACCGTGGGGTTGAAATCGAAGCCGCTCACGCCCCCCTGGACCGGCCAGGACGCGGGTGCGCTGGTCGCCACCGGCACCAGCCGGGCCTGCGCGGTATCCACCGTGTAGAGCCGGCCACTGTCGGCCAGCGCATAAAGCACGCCGCGCGCCACGCGGTAATCGATGCCGCGCAGGCTGTCACCCGGGGCCAGGCCGCTGAGTGCACGACGATCGATCAGCTGCTGCGGCCGGTCGGCCTTGAAACGGATCAGTTCGTGCTGACGTGTCACGGCATACACCGTATCCTGGGGCAAGGGGGCCGTAGGCAACGCGCAGGCCGTGAGCAACAGGGCCAGGCCGGAGGCCAGCGCGAGGAAGGGGCGTTGCGTTTTCATGGTGCACTCCTGGGGATCGGTGGCGCCGCCGCCCGGCGCAGGGCCGGGCATCAGACGGCGCAGGCCGGCCCATCCTAGACCAAGTTGCGCCCCACTGCAGGCAGCGGGGCGCATGTCACCTCACTCAGTCAGCCTGCTTGCGCAAAAAGGCCGGGATCTCGAAGTCATCCATGCCGCCCGAGGACAGCGCGTCCACCTTGGCCGCGGCCTGGGTGCGGTCACGCGTGCGCCAGACGCTGGGCGTGGCCATGGCGTTGTAGTCGGGCTGGGCCATGCCAGGTGCGGCGGCAGCCGTGCCCGGCAGTGCGCCCGGGGCCACGGCGTTGTTCAGCGTGGGCACCTGGAAGGGCACGTTGTCGGTACCGGTGCGCAGCGTGGTGGTCAGCACCTGCAGCGGGGGCGCCGTGCGGCGCACGCCCTGGCGCGACAGGCCGGTGGCCACCACGGTGACGCGGATCTGGTCGGCCAGGCTGTCGTCGTAGGCGGTGCCGTAGATCACGTGCGCGTCCGGCGAGGCGTAGGCGCGGATGGTGTTCATGGCCAGCTTGGACTCGGACAGCTTGAGGCTGCCCTTGGCCGCGGTGATCAGCACCAGCACGCCCTTGGCGCCCGAGAGGTCGATGCCTTCGAGCAGCGGGCAGGCCACGGCCTGCTCGGCCGCGATGCGTGCGCGGTCCGGTCCGTTGGCCGCGGCGGTGCCCATCATGGCCTTGCCGGGTTCGCCCATGACGGTGCGCACGTCCTCGAAGTCCACGTTCACGTGGCCGGGCACGTTGATGATCTCGGCAATGCCGCCCACGGCGTTCTTGAGCACGTCGTTGGCGTGCGCGAAGGCCTCGTCCTGGGTGATGTCGTCGCCCAGCACTTCCTGCAGCTTCTCGTTGAGCACCACGATCAGCGAGTCGACGTTGGCTTCCAGTTCGGTCAGGCCGGCGTCGGCGTTGGTCATGCGGCGACCGCCCTCCCAGTCGAAGGGCTTGGTCACCACGCCCACGGTCAGGATGCCCATCTGCTTGGCCACGCGCGCGATCACGGGGGCCGCGCCGGTACCGGTGCCGCCGCCCATGCCGGCGGTGATGAAGAGCATGTGCGCGCCGGCGATGGCGTTCTGGATGTCTTCCACGGCCAGTTCGGCCGCGTCGCGCCCCTTCTCGGGTTTGCTGCCCGCGCCCAGGCCGCTGCAGCCGAGCTGGATGACCTTGTGCGCGCTGCTGCGGCTCAGGGCCTGCGCGTCGGTGTTGGCGCAGATGAATTCCACGCCCTGCACCTCGCGCTCGATCATGTGCTCGACGGCGTTGCCGCCACCGCCGCCCACGCCGATGACCTTGATCTGGGTGCCCAGGTTGAAGGCTGCGTCTTCGATCATTTCGATGCTCATGCTGTTCTCCTTAATGTCCAGTTGCCTTGATTCGTCTGATGTGTGGTGTTTCATGGCGACTCCCCTTGGGGCGGTCCGGTGCACCGTCGTCTGTGATGGGGGCTGCCGCGTGCCAGCCAGAGCTTGTAGTTCATGATCAGAAGTTCCCGATGAACCAGTCCTTGACACGTCCCATGGCGTTTTTCATGGACCCGTGTTTCTGCGCCACCTTGTAACCGCGCAGGCGCGCCATGCGCGCCTCCTCCAGCAGGCCCATCACGGTGGCCGCACGCGGCTGGCCCACCATGTCGGCCAGCGCCCCGCTGTACTTGGGCAGGCCGCGGCGCACCGGCTTGAGGAAGATGTCCTCACCCAGTTCCACCATGCCGGGCATGACCGAGCTGCCGCCCGTGAGCACGATGCCCGAGGACAGGACTTCCTCGCAGCCCGAATCGCGCAGCACCTGCTGCACCAGCGAAAAGATTTCCTCGATGCGCGGCTCGATCACGCCGGCCAGCGCCTGGCGGCTAAGCATGCGCGGGCCGCGGTCGCCCAGGCCCGGCACTTCGACCTGGATGTCCGGGTCGGCCAGCAGCTGTTTGGCGTAACCACTCTCGACCTTGATGTCCTCGGCGTCCTTGGTCGGGGTGCGCAAGGCCATGGCGATATCGCTGGTGATCAGGTCGCCCGCGATCGGGATCACCGAGGTGTAGCGGATCGCACCGCCCGTGAAGACCGCTACGTCGGTGGTGCCGGCGCCGATGTCCACGCAGGCCACGCCCAACTCCCGCTCGTCCTCGGTCAGCACCGACAGGCTGGAAGCCAGCGGGTTGAGCATGAGCTGCTCGACCTCCAGGCCGCAGCGGCGCACGCACTTGATGATGTTCTCGGCCGCGCTCTGCGCACCGGTGACGATGTGGACCCGGGCTTCCAGGCGGATGCCGCTCATGCCGATGGGCTCGCGCACGTCCTGGCCGTCGATGATGAATTCCTGCGGCTCGACCAGCAGCAGGCGCTGGTCCGAGGAGATGTTGATCGCCTTGGCCGTCTCCACCACACGCGCCACGTCGGCCGCAGTCACTTCGCGGTCCTTCACCGCCACCATGCCGCTGGAGTTGATACCCCGGATGTGGCTGCCCGTGATGCCGGTGTAGACGCGGGTGATCTTGCAGTCGGCCATCAGCTCGGCCTCCTTGAGCGCCTGCTGGATGCTGTGCACCGTGGCGTCGATGTTCACCACCACGCCGCGTTTGAGGCCGTTGCTCGGCGCCACGCCCAGGCCCGCCAGCTTGAGCTCCCCGCCGGGCAGCACCTCGGCCACCACCACCATCACCTTGGCGGTGCCGATGTCGAGGCCGACGACCAGATCCTTGTACTCTTTTGCCATGTCGATGGTCCTGCTTGTTCCTAGTTTTTCCTGGCCTGGTCCTGCGCCGTCACCGTGCTCACGCCGCGCAGGCGCAGGGCGTATCCCTGGGCATAACGCAGATCGGCGCCTTCCAGCGCGTCGAGCTTGCGGCCGTGGTGCGCCGCCACCTGCGCCACCGTGCCGAGGAACTGGCGCGCCCGCGCCGTCACCTCCGGCACACCGCCGCTGCCCAGCTCGAGACGGGCCCCGCTGGCCAGCGCCAGCTGCCAGTTGCCGCGCCCGCTCAGCGCCAGCTGCTCCACGGACAGGTCCAGCGCCTCGAACAGGGGCAGCAGCTCGCGGTACATGGCCAGCACCTGGGCCGACTGTTCCACCGGGCCGTCCAGGCGCGGCAGTTCGTCCTGCTCGATCTCGCCCAGGTTGGCCTCGAAGACTTCGCCCTGGCTGTTGACCAGCGTGGACTCGCCCTCCTCGCCCCAATAGGCCACGGCCTGGTGTTCCTGCAGGATCACGCGCAGGCGGTTCGGGAACTCGCGTTGCACCACGGCGCGGCGCACCCAGGGCACGGACTCGAACGCCAGACGCACGGCGTTGAGGTCCACCGTCAGAAAGGTTCCCTTGAGCTGCGAGCCCACGTGCGCACGCAGCGTCAACGCGCTGGTGTGGCTGATGTCGCCCAGCACCGTCAGGCCGCGGATCGCAAACACCGGGTGCTGCATCAACCAACGCCCGCCCGTGCCCAGCGCCAGCAGCATGAAACCCAGCAACAGCAGATTGGCTGTCAGGTTCATGAGCTTGACGTCGAGGGGAACGGGCAGGCTGGGGTTCATGCGTGCGTGCCTCCGTGTTCGAGCGTGGCGGCCTGCAGCAGCAGGATGCAAAGGTCTTCGTAACTGATGCCCGCGGCCTTGGCCGACATGGGCACCAGCGAATGCCCGGTCATGCCGGGAGAGGTGTTGATCTCCAGCAGATAGGGCTTGCGCGTGCGCGCGTCGATCATCACGTCGGCGCGGGCCCAGCCGCGGCAGCCCAGCACCTGGTAGGCGCGCAGCACGATCTGCTGGATCTGCTCTTCCTCGCCGGTGGGCAGGCCGCAGGGCACCAGGTACTTCGTGTCGTCGGTGAAGTACTTGTTCTGGTAGTCGTAGTTGCCGTCGGGCGCCACGATGCGGATCACGGGCAGCGCACGCGCCTGCGGGCCGCTGCCCAGCACGGGCACCGTGACCTCCTCGCCGCTGACGAACTGCTCGCACAGTACCTGCTCGTCGACCTGCGCCGCCTTGGCATAGGCGGCATCGCACTCGTCGGCGGTCAACACCTTGGTCAGACCGATGGACGAACCCTCGCGCGCGGGTTTGATGATCATGGGCGCACCCAGCGCCGAGAAGGCAGCGCGCGCGGCCTCGGCGCTGGCCACCTTGCGCCACTGCGGTGTGGGCAACCCCTCGGCCAGCCAGATGCGCTTGGTCATGACCTTGTCAATGGCGATGGCAGACGCCATCACACCCGAGCCGGTGTAGGGGATGCCCAGCAATTCGAGCGCGCCCTGCACCGTGCCGTCCTCGCCGAAACGGCCATGCAGCGCGATGAAACAGCGCGCAAACCCCTCGCGCTTGAGCTCACCCAGATCCCGTACCGAGGGATCGAAGGCATGGGCATCCACCCCGCGCGATTGCAGTGCCTTGAGCACGCCGCCTCCCGACATCAGCGAGATGTCGCGCTCGGCGGAAGACCCGCCCATCAGGACAGCGACCTTGCCCAGATTCATTTGTTCCTTGCTCACTTCTTGCCACTTCCCGTCAACTCGACCACCTTGGCCGGTACCCCACCGATGGAGCCCGCCCCCATGCACATGACGACATCGCCATCACGTGCGTTATCCAGAATCGCTTGCGGCATGGCTGCGATGTCGTCCACGAACACGGGCTCCAGCTTGCCGGCCACACGCAGCGCACGTGCCAGGCTGCGGCCGTCGGCCGCCACGATGGGCGCCTCGCCCGCGGCGTAGACCTCGGCCAGCAGCACGGCGTCGGCCTCGCCGATCACCTTGACAAAATCCTCGAAGCAATCGCGTGTGCGCGTGTAGCGGTGCGGCTGGAAGGACAGCACCAGCCGCCGGCCGGGGAAGGCGCCACGCGCCGCGGCCAGCGTGGCCGCCATCTCTACCGGGTGATGGCCGTAGTCGTCGATCAGCGTGAAACTGCCGCCCTCCTTGGCCGCCACCTCGCCGTAGCGCTGGAAGCGCCGGCCCACGCCCTTGAACTCGGCCAAGGCCTTGAGCAACGCCGCGTCGGCCACGTCGAGCTCGGCCGCTACGGCAATCGCCGACAGGGCGTTGAGTACGTTGTGCCGGCCCGGCAGGTTGAGCACCACGTCCAGGTCGGGCAGCACCACGCCGTTGCGCCGTTGCACGGTGAAGTGCATCTGGCCGGCCACGGCGCGTACGTTCACGGCCCGCACCTGCGCGCCTTCGTTGAAACCGTAGCTGGTGATGGGGCAGTTCACCTCGGGCACGATCTCGCGCACCGCAGCGTCGTCTGTGCACAGGATGGCCGTGCCGTAGAAGGGCATGCGGTGCAGGAAATCGACAAAGGCCTGCTTGAGCCGACCGAAATCGTGCCCATAGGTCTCCATGTGGTCGGCGTCGATATTGGTCACCACCGCCATCACCGGCATCAGGTTGAGGAAGGAGGCGTCACTCTCGTCGGCCTCCACCACGATGTGGTCACCGCTGCCCAGCCGCGCATTGGCGTTGGCGCTGTTGAGACGCCCGCCGATCACGAAGGTCGGGTCCAGCCCGGCTTCGGCCAGCACGCTGGCCACCAGGCTGGTGGTGGTGGTCTTGCCGTGCGTGCCGGCAATCGCGATGCCCTGCTTCAGGCGCATCAGCTCGGCCAGCATGACGGCGCGCGGCACGATGGGGATGCGCTTCTCGCGCGCGGCCAGTACCTCGGGGTTGTCGGCCTTGACGGCGGTCGACGTGACCACGGCATCGGCCCCTTCGATGTGGCCCGGGGCGTGACCGACGCAGGTCCTTATACCCAGCGAGGCCAGGCGTTTGAGCGTGGCGCTGTCGCTGAGGTCCGAACCCGAGATGGTGTAACCCAGGTTGTGCAGCACCTCGGCAATGCCGGACATGCCGGAGCCGCCCAGGCCTACGAAATGAATGTGTTTGATCGCGTGTTTCATCGTGCGAGCTCCTCGCAGGCAGCCACCACCTGTGCGGTGGCTTCGGTCTTGGCCAGCTTCTGCGCCTGCTGCGCCCACTGCAGCAGGGTGTTGCGGTCGGTGTTCTGCAGCAGCTCGGCCAGTCGCTCCGCTGTCATGTCTTGCTGGGGCAGCAGCAGGCCCGCACCCTGGTCCACCAGGAAACGGGCATTGGTGGTCTGGTGGTCGTCCACCGCCGCCGGGAAAGGCACAAAAACCGCGGCGGCACCCACCGCGGCAATCTCGGTCACGGTGCTGGCACCGGCGCGGCAGACGATGAGGTCGGCCTCGGCAAAAGCACGGGCCGTGTCATCGATGAAGGGTGTCAGTTCGGCCTGCACGCCCGCGGCGCTGTAGTTGGCACGCAGGGCGTCGATCTGCGTCGCACCGCTCTGGTGGATGACCTGCGGGCGCTGCGCTGCGGGGATCAGGGCCAACGCGCGCGGCACGACGTCGTTCAAGGCCTTCGCGCCCAGGCTGCCGCCAACCACCAGCAGGCGCAAGGGCCCGTTGCGGCCGGCAAAACGCTGCGCCGGCGCGCTCTGCTGCAGGAAGGCTGCGCGCAGGGGGTTGCCCACCCACTGCGCCTTTTTCATCGACCCGGGGAAAGCGGCGTACACACGATCGGCCACGCCGGCCAGCACCTTGTTGGCCAAGCCTGCCACGGAGTTCTGCTCGTGCAGCACCAGGGGCTTGCCCAGCAGCACGCCCATCATGCCGGCCGGGAAGGTGATGTAACCGCCCAGGCCGATGAGCACATCGGGCTTGACGCGGCGCACCACCTGGATGCTCTGCCAGAAGGCCTTGAGCAGGCGCAGCGGCAGCAAGGCCAGGGTGAGCGGACCCTTGCCGCGCACTCCGCCGAAATCGATGCTCTCGAAAGCGAAACCGCGCGGTGGCACGAGCCGGCCTTCCATGCCGCTCTGGTTGCCCAGCCAGTGCACGCGCCAGCCGCGCTCGCGCAGGGCTTCGGCCACAGCCAGTCCCGGGAAGATATGACCTCCCGTGCCCCCAGCCATTACCAATGCACAACGTTCGGTCATGACCGCCCCCCGCGCATCAGCCATGGCGCGTGCCGCGCCATGCTGCGCTGCGCGCAGTGCCTGTTTTGGTGAAACCGGCAACTCATGATCGCCCTCCGTGCATCAGTTGCCGGTTTTCGTAGTCGATACGCAGCACGATGGCCACCGCCACCATATTCATCAGGATGGCCGAGCCGCCGTAGCTCATGAAGGGCAGGGTCAGGCCCTTGGTCGGCAGCGCGCCGAGGTTCACGCCCATGTTGATGAAGGCCTGGAACCCCATCCACACCCCCACGCCCTGCGCCACGAGGCCGGCGAAGACGCGGTCCAGCGCGATGGCCTGGCGGCCGATGTGCATGACACGGCGGGTCAGCCAGAAGAACAGCGCGACGATGGTCAGCACGCCCAGCAGGCCGAACTCCTCGCCGATCACGGCCAACAGGAAGTCGGTGTGGGCCTCGGGCAGCCAGTGCAGTTTCTCGACGCTGCCGCCCAGGCCCACGCCGAAGATCTGGCCACGCCCGAAGGCGATCAGCGAATGCGAGAGCTGGTAACCCTTGCCCAGGGTGTGGCGCTCGTCCCAGGGGTTGAGGTAGGCAAAGATGCGCTCGCGCCGCCATTCGCTCAGGGCGATCATCAGCACAAATGCCACCAGCAGGATGGCGGCGATCAGGAAGAACATGCGGGCGTTCACTCCACCCAGGAACAGGATGCCCATGGCGATCACGGCGATCACCATGAAGGCGCCCATGTCGGGCTCGGCCAGCAGCAGCAGGCCGATGATGGCCACGGCCGCGCCCATGGGTGCCACGGCGCGGAAGAAGTGCTCCTTCACGTCCATCTTGCGCACCATGTAGTCGGCCGCATACAGCAGCACCGCCAGCTTGGCCAGTTCCGAGGGCTGGAAATTCATGACGCCCAGGGAGATCCAGCGCCGTGCGCCGTTCACGCCCTTGCCGATGCCGGGGATCAGCACCGCCACCAGCAGGACCAGCGCGACCACCAGCAGCCAAGGCGCCAGCTTCTCCCACCGGGCCATGGGAATCTGGAAGGCGATCAGCGCCGCCACGAAAGCCACCACCAGCGACAGCAGGTGGCGTGTCAGGAAATGCGTGTGGGCGTAACGCCCGAACTTTGGGTTGTCGGGCAGGGCGATGGAGGCCGAGTACACCATCACCAGCCCCCAGGCCAGCAGGGCGACCACCACCCAGACCAGGGCATGGTCGAAGTCGGACAGGCGCACCGGCTGGTTGCTGCTACGCGCGAAGCCCTGGTGGCCCAGTCGCACGGGCAAGGCATCGGTCGCCGGCGCGCCGCCGAACCAACCACGGATGCGTTGCGCCAAGACCGTCATGCCAGCCCCCCCTCGTTCGACAGGGTCTGTACCGCCTCGACGAAGACTTTGGCGCGGTGCTCGTAATCCTTGAACATGTCGAAACTGGCGCAGGCCGGCGACAGGAGCACGGCGTCCCCCGCCTGCGCCTGTGCGCGGGCCAGGGCGACGGCCTCGGGCAAGGTGGCTGCGTCCAGCAGGGGCACGCCCGTGCCCTGCACCGCCGCACGGATGGCGGGCGCATCGCGCCCGATCAGCACGACCGCGCGGGCATAACGCTGCACCGGCCCGAAGAGCGGCGCAAAGTCCTGCCCCTTGCCATCGCCGCCGAGGATGACGACGATGCGCCGCTCGGTTCCCAGGCCGGTCAGGGCCGCCACGGTGGCCCCCACATTGGTGCCCTTGCTGTCGTCGAAATACTCGACGTCATTGACGATGGCCACCGGCTCCACCCGGTGCGGCTCGCCCCGGTATTCGCGCAGGCCATAGAGCATGGGGCCCAGCGCGCAACCGGCCGCCTGGGCCAGCGCCAGCGCCGCCAGGGCGTTGGTGGCGTTGTGGCGACCGCGGATGCGCAGCGCGTCGGCCGGCATCAGGCGCTGGATGAACAGCTCCACCTCTTCGCCGCGCTTGCGTTTCTGCGTTTCGTCGGCCTCCACGGCCCGCACCAGCCAGGCCATGCCGTTGACCAGCTCGATGCCGTAGTCGCCCGGACGTTGTGGCATCTCGGCGCCGAAGCTCACGTACTCGCGCCACTGCGGCTTTTGCAGCTTGGCACGCACCGGCTCGGGCATCAGGGCCATCACCGCCGGGTCGTCGCGGTTGAGCACCAGCAGGCCCTGTTCGCCAAAGATGCGCGCCTTGGCCGCCCCGTAGGCTTCCATGCTGCCGTGCCAGTCCAGGTGATCCTGTGTCAGGTTCAGCACCGCGGCCGCTGTGGGCTCGAAACCCTGGACGCCATCGAGCTGGAAACTGGACAACTCCAGCACCCAGACCTCGGGCAAGGTGCCCGCATCGATATGCAGCGCCAGCGTGTCCAGCAGGCTGGGGCCGATATTGCCGGCCACCGCCACGGTCTTGTCCGCATGCGCCACCAGCTGGCCGGTGAGCGCAGTGGTGGTGGTCTTGCCGTTCGTGCCGGTGATCGCCAGGATCTTGGGGGCATACGCCCGCTCGGTCTGCAGATCACGCAGGCCCCGTGCAAACAGATCCAGTTCACCGCCCACCCACAGACCCATGGCCTGCGCCGCCTGCCAGACCGGCACCACCATGGCGGGCGACAGGCCCGGGCTCTTGAAGACGGCACGGATGTCCTGCCCCTCGACCAGACCCGCCTCGAAAGCACCCGCACGGAAAACCACCTGCGGCAACTCGGCCTGCAGCTGGGCCAGCTGGGGCGGTGCAGCACGGGTATCGGCCACCGTCACGCGTGCGCCTTGGCGCACGCACCAGCGGACCATGGCCAGGCCTGAGGCCCCCAGGCCCAGCACCAGCACGTGCTGGTCTTGCAAAGGTGACACCACGGGCTCGGGCGCCGGCTCGCTGGCGGGCGCCTCTTCCTGAGGGATGGCACCACTGCCTTCATCCGGCGCGACCGGCGCCGACGGCTCGGGCGTGCCCGCATCGGTGAACAGTTGGGCGACAAAGGCCGCTGCGTCACGCGCGGCCGTCAGGGTCTCAGGCAGGGGGCGCTTGGCCGGCTTGCCGGTCGCGGACAAGGTGACCTGGGGTTCGGCATCGACAGCAGGCAGCGGCGCGTCCTGTATGCCCTCGGCAACGGGCGCGTCGCTTGCGCACGGCGTCGGCACAGACACCGAAGCCGCCTCGTCCTGAGGCGGCACCGGCTGGGGCAGATCGTCAGGGTGTTCGTTCTCGTTCATCGCAGTTTCAAGGTCGACAGTCCCACCAGGCACAGCAGCATGGTGATGATCCAGAAGCGCACGACCACCTGGGTCTCTTTCCAGCCGCTCTTCTCGAAGTGGTGGTGCAGCGGCGCCATCTTCAGGATGCGGCGGCCTTCGCCGTATTTGCGTTTGGTGTACTTGAAGTAGGAGACCTGCAACATCACCGACACGGCCTCGGCCACGAAGATGCCGCCCATGATGGCCAGCACGATTTCCTGGCGCACGATGACGGCAATGGTGCCCAGGGCACCGCCCAGGGCCAGCGCGCCCACATCGCCCATGAAGACCTGGGCCGGGTGCGCGTTGAACCACAGGAAGGCCAGGCCGGCGCCGGCCATCGCAGCGCAGAAGATCAGCAGTTCGCCCGAACCGGGAATGTGCGGGAAGAACAGGTACTTGGAATAGACGGCGCTGCCGGTCACATAGGCAAAGACGCCCAGGGCCGAGCCGACCATGACGACCGGCATGATGGCCAGGCCGTCCAGGCCGTCGGTCAGGTTCACCGCATTGCTGGCGCCGACGATGACCAGATAGGTCAGCACGACGAAGCCGATCACCCCCAGCGGGTAGCTGACCTGTTTGAAGAAAGGAAGCAGCAGGCCGGCTTTCGCCGGCAGATCGACCGAGAAGCCCGACCGAACCCAGGTGACGAATAACTCCCAAACGTCCTGGTTGCTGCTGCCGGAAATCGAGAAGACGAGGTAGAAGGCGGCGATCAGGCCGACCACCGACTGCCAGAAATACTTTTCGCGCGAACGCATGCCCTCGGGGTCCTTGTTGACCACCTTGCGCCAGTCGTCGACCCAACCGATGGCGCCGAAACCCAGCGTGACCAGCAGCACGATCCAGACGAAGCGGTTGGACAGGTCGAACCACAGCAGGGTCGAGATGCCGATGGCCATCAGGATCAGCACGCCGCCCATGGTGGGCGTGCCGCTCTTGGACAGATGCGTCTCCATGCCGTAGCCGCGTACCGGCTGGCCGATCTTGAGTTCGGTCAGGCGGCGGATCACGTAAGGCCCGGCCAACAGGCCGATGAGCAGCGCGGTCACTGCGGCCATGACGGCGCGGAAGGTCAGGTACTGGAAGACCCGGAAGTAGCCGAATTCGGGCGAGATGGTCTGGAGCCACTGGGCCAGGCTAAGCAGCATGATGTTCTTCCTTGTTCTGTTCGGCGTGGGCGCTCACCGCCTGCACCACCCGCTCCATGCGCATGAAACGCGAGCCCTTGACCAGCACGCTGGCCAGACCGGGCAGGGCCAGCAACACGGCGGCATTCAGGGCCTCGACGTCGTCAAAATGGCGCCCGCCCTTGAAATGCGCCACGCTCTGCGCCGTCTGCTCGCCCAGCGCGTAGAGCTGCTCGACGCCGCGTTCGCGCGCATAGGCGCCGACCTCGGCGTGGAAACGCGGGCCTTCGCTGCCCACCTCCCCCATGTCGCCCAGCACCAGCAGGCGCGGGCCGGGCAGGCCGGCCAGCACATCGATGGCAGCGCGCACCGAATCCGGGTTGGCGTTGTAGCTGTCGTCCACCAGGGTCAGCGTGCGGCCACCCAGTGGCAAGGCCAGGGCACGCGAGCGCCCCTTGACCGGCTCGAAGGCCTCCAGCCCGAGCGCGATATGCGACAGCGGCACGCCGGCGGCCAAGGCACAGGCGGCGGCGGCCAGGGAGTTCTTGACGTTGTGCAGGCCGGCCACGCGCAGCGTGTAGTTCAAGGCGCCCGCCGGCGTGCGCGCCTGGACCTGCCAGCCTTCGCCGGTCCAGACCGGTGGCCTGCAGCTCAGGTCGGGGGCGGCCGCGTCCCCGCCGATGGCGAAGGTCAGCTGGGCCCGCCCACCCGCAAGCTCGTGCCACAAGCCGCTCCAGGCATCGTCGGCCGGGTACACGGCCGTGCCGCTGCCGCCCAGCGCCGTAATCACGGCG
This sequence comes from Burkholderiales bacterium, assembly GCA_016185015.1. GTDB lineage: Bacteria > Pseudomonadota > Gammaproteobacteria > Burkholderiales > Burkholderiaceae_C > Hylemonella. The sequence goes on along the minus strand of JACPOI010000020.1, from coordinate 491,585 downwards.
CCGTTCTCGCGCGCCACGGCTTCGATGCTGGCCATGAATTCCAGGTGCTCGCGCTGCGCGTTGTTGACCAGAGCCACCGTGGGCTGGGCCATGGCCGCCAGCACGGCGATCTCGCCGGGATGGTTCATGCCCAGCTCCACCACCGCCAGCTGGTGGGTGGCGCGCAGGCGCAGCAGGGTCAGCGGCACGCCGATCTCGTTGTTGAGGTTGCCTTCGGTGGCCAGCGTGGCCTGCGGCTTCCAGGCGCGCAGGATGGCGGCAACCATCTGCGTCACCGTGGTCTTGCCGTTGCTGCCGGTCACGGCGATCAGCGGCAGCTTGAACTGCGCACGCCAGCCCGTGGCCAGCTGGCCCAGCGCCCGCTTGCTGTCTGGCACCACCAGGCCGCTCAGGCCGCTGGCGCGCAATGCTGCCTCGTCGCTGCACAACGCCGCCACCGCGCCGGCATGTTGCGCCTGGGCCAGGAAGGTGTTGCCGTCGAAGCGCTCGCCCTGGAGCGCCACGAACAGATCGCCGTGCTGCAGGGTGCGGGTGTCGCTGTGCACACGCTGCACGCCGACCAGGCCGTCACCGACCAGGCGCGCACCGGCCAGCCAGGGCAGGGCCTGCTGCAGGTTGAACATGATGGTGTGGGCGCTCATGAGCGCACCCCCGTCCGGCGCGCCTGCAGCGCCAGGCCCACCTGCTGCCGGTCGGAGAAGGGCTGGCGCACGCCAGCCGTTTCCTGGTAATCCTCGTGGCCCTTGCCGGCCACCAGCACCACGTCGCGGGCATCGGCCTGGCCCAGCGCAAGTGCGATGGCCTGCGCCCGATCCAGCTTGATCTGCACGGCGCCATGGCCCGCCAAGCCCGGACGGATCTGCGCCACGATGGCCTCCGGAGCCTCGCTGCGAGGGTTGTCATTGGTCAACACGATGTGGTCCGCATGCTGTGTCGCTGCCGCACCCATGAGCGGGCGCTTGTGCGGATCGCGGTCGCCACCGCAGCCGAACACGCACCACAGCCGGCCGCCGCGTTGTGTGGCCAGTGGCTTGAGGGTCTGCAGCACCTGGGCCAGCGCGTCAGGCGTGTGGGCGTAATCCACCACGGCCAGCGGCAGATCGACACCGTCCTGAAATTCCATGCGGCCCGGCACCGGCTGAAGTTCATGACAGGCGAGCACCGCGTCGACCAGCGGGACACCCAGGGTGCGCAGCGTGGCGATCACGCCCAGCAGATTGCTCACGTTGTAGTCGCCCAGGGTCTGCGTGCTCAGCGGAACGCGGGCCTCGCCTTCGCGGACCGTGAACTGCACGCCGCGTGCTCCCATGTGGATGTCTTGCGCGACCAGGCGTGCACCGGCATCGGGCTGCAGGGAAACCGTCCACAGGTCGAGCGCACGCGCCGCCAGCGTCGCGGCCAGCTCGACCCCCTTGGGGTCGTCGAGGTTGATCACCGCCGCGCGCAGGCCCGGCCAGTCGAACAGCTCGGCCTTGGCCAGCCAATAGGCTTCCATGCTGCCGTGGTAGTCCAGGTGGTCCTGCGTGAAATTGGTGAAGATGGCCGTGCGGATACGCGTGCCATCCAGGCGCCGTTCGCTGATGCCAATGGACGAGGCCTCGATGGCGCAGGCCGTCAGGCCCTCGTCGACAAAACGGCGCAGGGTCTGCTGCAGCAGCACCGGATCGGGGGTGGTCAGGCCGGTGCTGACGATGGCGCCGGCGTGTGCCGAGCCCGGCGCCGGCACACGGCCCACACCCAGGGTGCCGATCAGCCCGCAGGCTTGCGGCGGCTGGAGTGCACCCAGCGCCTGCGCCAGCCACCAGCTGGTCGAGGTCTTGCCGTTGGTGCCCGTGACCGCCAGCACATCGAGCTGCTGCGAAGGCTGTTCGTAATAGGCCGCCGCGATCGGGCCGCTGGCCGCCTTCAGGCCGGTGTAGGCCGCAATGTGTTCATCGGCAAAGCCGTAGACGTCGGCGCCGCTGCGCTCGACCAGGCAGGCCAGCGCCCCCTGGGCCAGCGCGCCCGGCACAAACTGACGCCCATCGCGCGCCGCGCCCGGCCAGGCGATGAAACCGTCGCCCGCGCCCACGCGCCGGCTGTCGGTCTGCAGCACGCCGCGCACGCGGCCATGCAGCCACTGGGCGGCCTGCACGGGGGTGTGGAGTTCGGTCACCATGCGACGCCCTCCCCCATCTGCGCCACGATCTGCGGCTTGACCTCGATGTCGGGCTGCACGCCTAGCAGGTGCAGGGTCTGCTGCACGGTCTCGCTGAACACGGGGGCGGCCACGTCACCGCCGTAGTACTTGCCGGCATCGGGCTCGTCGATCAGCACGGCCACGATGATGCGCGGGTGGGCCACCGGCGCCAGGCCCACGAAGAAGCTGCGGTATTTCTTGTCGGCATAACCACGGCCTTCCTGTTTGCGCGCGGTGCCGGTCTTGCCGCCCACCGAGTAACCCATGGTCTGCGCCTTGGGCGCCGTGCCGCCCGGCCCGGCGGCCAGCTGCAACATATGGCGCACGGCGCGCGCATGGCGCGCCTCCAGCAGGCGCACACCGGCCACCGGCCCCTGTGCTTTTTGCAGCGTCACCGGCATCAGCTCGCCATCGTGTGCGAACACGGTGTAGGCATGTGCCAGCTGCACCAGGCTGATGGACAGGCCGTAGCCGTAGCTCATGGTGGCGTGCTCGATGGGGCGCCAGGTCTTCCAGGGGCGCAGGCGGCCGCTGACGGCGCCCGGGAAAGGCAGCTGCGGGCGCTGGCCGAAACCGACCTGGCTGTACATCTCCCACAGGTCACGCGCCGGCATCTGCATGGCCAGCTTGACCATGCCGATGTTGCTGGACTTCTGCACCACCTCGTTGAGGGTCAGCACGGCATAGGCATGGGTGTCGCTGATGGTGGCGTTGCCCACGTTCATGCGGCCGCTGCCGCTGATCTGGATCGAAGTGGCTGGCGTGACCAGGCCCTTCTCCAGCGCCAGTGCGGCGACGAAGGGCTTGACGGTGGAGCCGGGCTCGAAGGAATCGGTCAGCGCGCGGTTGCGCAGGGCGTCCTTGAAACCCTGGCGCTTGCCTGGCGTGTAGCTCGGGTAGTTGGCCAGCGCCAGCATCTCGCCGGTCTGGGCGTCGAGCACCACCACGCTGCCAGCCTTGGCCTGATGGTCGCGCACGGCCTGCTTGAGGCGCTGGTAGGCAAAGAACTGGATCTTGCTGTCGATGGACAGCTGCACGTCGCGCCCCTCGACCGGCGGCACCTGCGCGCCCACCGCCTCGATCACGCTGCCCAGGCGGTCCTTGATGACACGGCGTGAGCCGGGTTTGCCCGCCAGGGTCTGGTTGAAGGCCAGCTCCACGCCCTCCTGCCCGTGGTCTTCCACGTTGGTGAACCCGACTAGGTGCGCGGCCACCTCGCCCTCGGGGTACTGGCGCTTGTACTCCTTGCGCTGGTAGACACCCTTGATCTCGAGCGCGGCAATCTGCTTGGCCACGGACTCGTCGACCTGGCGCTTGAGCCAGACGAAGGTCTTGTCCTCGTCCTCCAGCTTGCGGTTCAGATCGGACAGCGGCATCTCCAGCAGCCGCGCCAGGCGCTGCAGCTGCTTCGGATCACGATCGATGTCCTCGGGGATGGCCCAGATGCTGGGCGCCAGCACGCTGGTCGCCAGGATCTGGCCGTTGCGGTCCAGGATGCGGCCGCGGTTGGCCGGCAGCTCGAGCGTGCGCGCAAAACGCACCTGGCCCTGCCGCTGGAAGAAGTCGTTGGAGATGACCTGGATGTAGGCGGCGCGCCCGGCCAGCACCACGAAGGCCAGCGCGATCATGGCCACCACGAACTTGCTGCGCCACACCGGCGTGCGGCTGGCCAGCAGCGGGCTGGAGGTGTACTGGATGCTACGACTGCTCATGGGAGGCGCCCCCCGGAGACCCGTGGCTGCACGACCGAACCCGCCGGCACGCTGCCGCTGTAGGGCTGATAGCTCACGTAGTCGGTGATGGCCGGCGTGGCCGCGCGCATGTCCAGCTTGTCCTTGGCCAGCTTCTCGACGCGCTGCACCGTGGCCTGCTGGCGCTTTTGCAGCTCCAGCTGCTCGCGCTCGGTCTCGATGCGGCGCGCCTCCAGCACGGCGCGGTCGATCTCGGCAAACAGGCGGCGCGAGTCGTACTGCACGCTCACCAGATAGAGCGCGCTGGCCAGCACGGCGAGCAGCAGGACCAGGTTCGCTCTCGTCATGCCTGCGTCCTCAAGGCCACGCGCATGATGGCGCTGCGCGCGCGCGGGTTGGCCGCCACCTCGGCTGCCGAGGGCTTGATGCGCTCCAGCGCACGCAGCTTCATCGGCGGGGCCACGGCAAAAGGCGCACGGCGGTCGTAGACCTCGCGCGAATGCTGCGCGATGAACTGTTTGACGATGCGGTCTTCCAGCGAATGGAAACTGATCACGACCAGCCGTCCTCCGGGTTGCAATACATCGAGACTTGCCTCTAGCGCTTCTTGCAGCTCCTCAAGCTCGGCGTTGATGAAAATCCGAAGAGCCTGAAATGTGCGCGTTGCAGGGTTCTGGCCCGACTCGCGGGTTTTGACCGTGTCAGCCACGAGCTGGGCCAGTTCACCGGTGCTTGAAACTGGGCCCCGGTCCTGTCGGCGCGCCACAATCGCCTTTGCAATCTGGCCAGCAAACCGTTCTTCACCGTAGTCACGTATCACCTCCGCGATCTGTCGGGTTTCGGCTGTTTCCAGCCACTGCGCCACGCTCTGGCCCCGCGTGGTGTCCATGCGCATGTCCAGCGGTCCGTCGAAACGGAAGCTGAAACCGCGGGTAGGGTCGTCGATCTGGGGCGAGCTCACGCCCAAGTCCATGAGGATGCCGGCGGCACTGGCCGGTGGCAGTTCGTGCAGGTGCCGGAAGCCCTGGTGGCGGATGGCAAAGCGCGGGTCCGCGATGGTCTGCGCCTCGGCAATGGCCGCGAGGTCCTTGTCGAAGGCGGTCAGCCGCCCTTGTGGCGACAGCCTCGACAGGAGCAGCCGGGAATGCCCGCCGCGTCCGAAAGTGGCGTCCACGTAGTGGCCATCGGCCGGCTCCGGCGCCAGTTCGTCCGGCTTGTTGAGCAAGGCTGTGATCGCTTCGTTCAACAAGACGGTGGTATGTGTCCATGGGGAGGTTTCCACCGTCTTCTTTCAGAAGGAAAAGTCCTTGAAGACATCCGGCATGTCGCCCTGCATGGCCTGGGCCTCCTGCGCGTCGTAGGTGGCCTTGTCCCAGAGTTCGAAATGGTTGCCCATGCCCAGCAGCATGGTGTCGCGCGTGATGCCAGCAGCGGCGCGCAGCTCGGGCGAGACCAGCACACGGCCGGTGCCGTCCATCTCCACGTCCATGGCATTGCCCAGGAAGATGCGCTTCCACCACTGGGCCGCCATGGGCAGCGCGGCGATGCGTTCGCGGAACTTCTCCCACTCGGGGCGCGGGAAGACCATCAGGCAACCGTGCGGGTGCTTGGTGATGGTGAGCTGGCCGGCAGCCGTGGCGCTGAGCACGTCACGGTGCCGGGTCGGCACAGACAGCCGCCCCTTGGCATCCAGACTCAGCGACGAAGCCCCTTGAAACACGCGCACAACCCCTTTTTCTGCACCAGTACGGGAAGGGGAAAAGCGCAGACGCACTTTTCACCACTTAATTCCACTTTTTTGCACTGTAGCAGCAAAACACTGACAGACAAGAGGGGAACCAGAAAAATTTCAATGAAATCAAGGACTTAGAAACACTTTCACACAATTTTCAGAGTTGAAATATTGTTCTAAATTAAGCACTTAGCTAACGTTATGAATGTGATGCTTGAAGCACCCGAGGCGTGCCAGCCAGCAACGCAGGCGCCACACCGGGCCCGCGAATGCAACACCGAAGCAGCACCGAGGGGCCGAGCGGGTGCGGACCAGGCCATCAACAGCCGCCGTGTACATTCGCAACGAGCACAACAACCGCGCGCCCAACGCGTTCTGCCATGAGCACCACCTCCGCCCCGCCCCACCCCAACGCGGGTACCGGCTGGTCGATCCGCCTGCAATCGCTGATCGCGACGGTGGTCGTGACCTCGATGCTGATCCTCGCCGGCGGGCTGCTCTGGAACAGCTGGCAGTCAGCCCGCACCGCCCTGCTGGATGCGGCCGGCCAGAGCTTCGGTGACATCGGCAACCTGATCAACGAGAAGAGCCGGGGCATCGTCGGCCCCGCACAGGCCACGCTGCGCCAGCTCTCCTTCGACCCGCTGGCGCGTGCGACCCGGCTGGATGAGCGTTTCGAGCGGGTCGTCGTGCTGGCCGACATCCTGGCCTACAACCCCCTGCTGGCCGCGGTGTATGCGGGCTATCCGAATGGCGAGTTCTTCCTGTTGCGCCGGCTCAACACCCCGGAGCTGCGCCTGTTCTTCGATGCCCCGGGCCAGGCCGGCTGGCTGGTGCAGAGCATGACCCGCACAGCGGGTGGCCGCCTCAGCGGCCAGTGGCATTACCTGGACAGCAGCCTGCGCCGGCTGCGCACCCAGAACCTGCCCGACTACCAGTTCGATCCGCGCCAGCGCCCCTGGTACGAGAGCGCGCAAGGCGCCGCGGGCCAGCACCTGACCGCACCCTACCTTTTCTACACCTCGCGCCAGATTGGTGTGACGCTGAGCGAGCGCAGCCGGGATGGCCGCGCGGTCCTGGGGCTGGACGTGGACATCTCTGCCATCGGGGAAGAGATGAAGGCCTTGCGCTACACCCCCAACACCCAGATTGCCGTCGTCGATGCGCAGCAGCGCGTCGTCGCCTATCCGGGAACCCTCCAGCACCTGCAGCGCCAAGGTGAGGCGGTGAACTTCAAGACGCTGGCCGAGCTGGGCATACCGGCGCTGCAGGCCCTGGCCACCAGCGCCCCCCAGGCCAGGCGCACCTACGGCTTCGACGCGGAGGATGAGCGTTGGTACGGCATGCGCATGGAAATGGACGCGGTGCCCGAAAGCCAGCTGGACATCCTGGTCGCCATACCGGACCGCGACCTGCTGGGCAACCTGCGCCGGGACTTGCAGCGCCAGGCCCTGCAAGGCCTGCTGATCGCACTGCTGCTGCTGCCGCTGGGCTGGCTGGCCGGACGCCAGATCGGCCACGCCATGCACCGGCTGTCGGCGCGCAGCCGCAAGCTGGCGCGCTTCCAGTTTGAAACTGCCGCCACCCCGGACGCCAGCCCCCTGCAGGAGGTGCAGGAACTCGACCGCGTCCTGCAGCACATGGGCCGCACGGTGCAGAACTTCCTGGGCATCACGGAGACCATCAGCCGGGAAGCCCAGACCGAGGTGATGCTGGGCAAGGTGCTGAACCAGCTGGTGGAAACCACGAACTGTGTGCAGGGTGTGGTGTACCTGGCGAGCGAGGACGGCAGCGAGCTGGTGCTGGCCGCCGTCTCGCGCCGGCGCGATGGCGCCGCCGACAGCACCCACAACCTGCCCGGGCGTGTTGCGGTGGCCACCGGACTGGCCTGGACCGGCGAGCAGCGCCTCGCCGACAGCCTGGCCATCCGGCTGCGCAGCCGGCAGCAGGAACTGCTCGGCCTGCTGGTGCTGCAGTTCGGCGCCGACCAGCGGGACGCCGGCGACGATTTCCGGACCTTCGCGGAACGGCTCTCGGGGGTGCTGGAGGTCTCGATCGAGACGCGCCAGCTGATCGAATCCCAGCAACGCCTGCTCGACGGCGTCATCCGCCTGCTGGCCGACGCCATCGACGCCAAGAGCCCCTACACCGGCGGCCACTGCGAACGCGTGCCGCTGCTGGCGGAGATGTTCGTCGACCGACTCAACGGCGATCCGACCAGCCCCTATGCCGGGCGCTGGAATGCGGAGCAGCGCTACGAGTTCAAGCTGGGCGCCTGGCTGCACGATTGCGGCAAGATCACCAGCCCCGAGCACATCATCGACAAGGCGACCAAGCTCGAGACCATCTACAACCGCATCCACGAGATCCGCACGCGCTTCGAGGTACTGCACCGCGACGCCCTCATCGACTACTGGCAGGCCCTGGCCCAGGGCCGCGGCGATGCAGAGAGCCTGGGACGCACGCTGCAGCAGCGCCACCGGCAGCTGCAGGACGACTTCGCCTTCGTCGCCGGCTGCAACGTCGGCAGCGAAACCACCGACGAGGCCGACCTCGAACGCCTGCAGGGCGTGGCCGCACAGACCTGGCAGCGCCATTTCGATGACCGCCTGGGCCTTTCGATCGAGGAGATCCGACGCGTGAGCGGCCCGGCCCGAGCGTCCTTGCCAGCGACAGAGGCGCTGCTGGCCGACCGCCCAGAACATGTCGTGCCCTGGGGGGCGCGCCGCCCCCCGGTGGAGCGCGGCGATCCGGCCAATGTGTGGGGCTTCGACATGCAGCTGCCGGCCAGCGAGCGCAACCTGGGCGAACTGCACAACCTGTCGGTGCGCAGCGGCACGCTGACGGCCGAAGACCGTTTCCGCATCAACGACCACATCGTGCAGACGCTGATCATGCTGCGCCGGCTGCCCTGGCCGCGCCATCTCGCGCGTGTGCCCGACATCGCCGCCACGCACCACGAGAAGCTCAACGGCCAGGGCTATCCGCGCCGGCTGGGCGCCGACCAGCTCACGGTGGAAGACCGCATCATCGCGATTGCCGACGTGTTCGAGGCGCTGACCGCACCGGATCGCCCCTACAAGGGACCCAAGACGCTGAGCGAGTCGCTGGACATCATGGCCCGCATGGCCCGCGAAGGCCATCTCTGCCCGGAGATGTTCGGCATCTTCCTGCACCAGGGCATCTGGCGCGAGTTTGCGGATCGCCACCTGGCCCCCGCGCAGATCGACGCGGTGGACATCGAGGCGCTGAGCGCACACGCCCTCGGCCGCTGAGGGCCGTGGCCAGGCCTCAGAGGATGTAGCGCGACAGGTCTTCGTTGCGGCTGAGGTCGGCCAGGCGCGCGTCGACGTAGGCCGCATCGATGTGCACCGTCTGCCCCTGCAGGCGCGTGGCCGTAAAGCTCACCTCGTCGAGCAGGCGCTCCATCACCGTGGCCAGACGGCGCGCGCCGATGTTCTCGGTGCGCTCGTTCACGTCGTAGGCGATGTGGGCCAGGCGGGTGATGCCCTCGGGGGCGAACACCAGCGTCACGCCCTCGGTGGCCAGCAAGGCCTGGTACTGGCGCACCAGCGAGGCATGCGTCTGCGTGAGGATGGCCTCGAAGTCCTGCACCGACAGCGACTGCAACTCGACGCGGATCGGCAGGCGACCCTGCAATTCCGGGATCAGGTCGCTGGGCTTGCTCAGGTGGAAGGCGCCGGAGGCGATAAACAGGATGTGGTCGGTCTTGATGACGCCGTACTTGGTGGAGACCGAGGTGCCCTCCACCAGCGGCAGCAGGTCGCGCTGCACGCCCTGGCGCGACACCTCGGCCGTCCCGCTGCCTTCGGAGCGCGAGGTGACCTTGTCGATCTCGTCGATGAAGACGATGCCATTCTGCTCGGCATTCAAGAGCGCCTGGGTGCGGATCTCCTCCTCGTTGACCAGCTTGGCCGCCTCTTCGTCGACCAGCAGTTTCATCGCGTCGGCGATCTTCAGCTTGCGCACCTTGCGTTTGCCCGCCCCGAGCTGGCCGAACATACCGCGCAGCTGCTCGGCCATGTCTTCCATGCCGGCCGGCCCCATGACCTCCAGCTGGGGCCGCGCCTCCGCCACGTCGAGCTCGATCTCGCGCTCGTCGAGCTGGCCCTCGCGCAGTTTCTTGCGGAAGACCTGGCGCGCCGTGCTGTCGGGCTGGGGTTCGGCCGCCGCGGCTTCAAGGCGTGGTGACGGGATCAGGATGTCGAGGATGCGGTCCTCGGCAGCGTCTTCGGCGCGTGTGCGCACCTTCTTCATCTCGGCCTCGCGGGTCTGCTTGACAGCCACCTCGGCCAAGTCGCGGATGATGGAGTCCACGTCCTTGCCCACATAGCCCACTTCCGTGAACTTGGTGGCTTCCACCTTGATAAAGGGGGCATCCGCCAGCTTCGCCAGGCGGCGCGCGATCTCGGTCTTGCCCACGCCGGTGGGGCCGATCATCAGGATGTTCTTGGGCGTGATCTCCGGGCGCAGGGCGGCATCCACCTGCTGGCGGCGCCAGCGGTTGCGCAGCGCAATGGCCACGGCGCGCTTGGCGTCGGCCTGGCCGACGATGTGGCGATCGAGTTCGGAGACGATCTCCTGCGGGGTCATGGAGGACATGGCGTTGATCCGGGAAACAGTCGCGACGCGGGTTCAGTCCAGCGTCTCGATGGTGTGGTTCAGGTTGGTGTAGATGCAGAGTTCGCCGGCAATCTCCAGCGACTGCTTGACGATGTCACGCGCGCCCAGCTCGGAATGCTTGAGCAGGGCGATGGCCGCGGCCTGCGCATAGGCGCCGCCCGAGCCGATGGCGACCACGCCGTTCTCGGGCTCCAGCACATCACCGTTGCCGGTGATGATGAGCGAGCACTCGCGGTCGGCCACGGCGAGCATGGCCTCCAGGCGGCGCAGCACGCGGTCGGTGCGCCAGTCGCGGGTCAGTTCGATGGCGGCGCGCTGCAGATGGCCCTGGTGTTTTTCGAGCTTGGCCTCGAAACGCTCGAAGAGCGTGAAGGCATCGGCCGTGGCACCGGCAAAGCCGGCCAGCACCTTGTTGTGATACAGCTTGCGTACCTTGCGCGCCGTGCCCTTGACGACGATATTGCCCAGCGTGACCTGGCCGTCGCCGCCAATGGCCACCTGCAGGCCCGCGGCCGTCTGGCGCCGCACGCTGATGATGGTGGTGCCGTGAAATTGTTCCATGGCCGTATTGTCCGGCATCCGAACACGCACACTCCGTGGGCGGGGGAATCCATTCGCGGGCACCCGTGGAACCGGCTTTGCCGGGCCACTGGGTGCGCCCCCTGGGGGGAGGCGCCGCAGGCGCTTCGGGGGGAAGCCTTAAGCGGCGCGCGGAACGACGCGCGCGTGCTCGGAGATGCCGATCACGTTGAAGAAGGCGGCCACGATGCGGTTGACGTCGCGGAACTGCACCTGGCAGCCACGAGCCTGCTGCTCGGCCACCCAGTTCAGGATGCTGCCGGCCGCCGAGAAATCAACGCGGATCAGGCGGGCACAGGAGACCACCATACGGGTGGCGCCCTCCATGCCGGCCTCCAGCCTGGCCAGCACCTCGGCGGCGTCGCCCAGGATCTCGCCATAGAGCTCGACCACCGCTGGCGGCTGGTCTTCCAGTCCGACCGGCACGGTCAGGTTCTGCAACGGGTCGTCCCAGGTGGAGTTCGGTGCGTCCCAGCCGGAGCGGATGGCTTCGGCCTCGGCCTCGGCGGCATTCATGGCCCCCTGCAACTCGCAGCTGCAGCGCGGCTCCTGCCAGGAGGGCGGCGAGACCTCGAAGGTCACGCAATAGTCCAGCGCCACCAGCTCGAAGGCATCCTGCAGGCGCATGATGCGCAGCGCATCCATGCGCAGCTGCCAGCACAGCGGGGCCACGGTGCGATCCCCCGAAGGCGTGAGCGCCTGCAGCGCACGCTCCAGGCTGGTGTGGCCGCGGAAGACCAGTACGGCGGGCGTGACACACCACTGCGCCACCAGGCGGGCCAGCACGGAAACAGCATCCAGGCCGATGACCGTCAGCGCCTGCCAGTCCAGCACCAGGGTGCTGGGCACGCGCATCAAGGCATGCAGTTCTTCCAGCGAGGCGGCGCTCAGCTGGGCCGGGCTGCTCCAGTCCGGCGCGCTGGCGGCTGACGTGCTCGCCCGCGCAGCGGGGGGTGCCACGCTGGCCTTGGAGCGGCTCAGCAGATCGGGGGTGGAGAACCAGGCCGGCGCTGAACGCCCGAAACGGTTGGCGAATTCGATGGCCACGTTGTCAAAACGGGCCTGCTGCCCGGTGGCGCGGTAGAGGTCGAACAGGGCCGACATCCAGGTCTCGGCCAGATCGGGGCGCAGGTTGTCCCCATGCAGCACCGCCAGCAAGCTCTCCTCGGCGCCGGCATCGTCGCCGTTGGCAAAGCGGATGGCGGCGTCTTCCAGATCGGGATCGGTGAGGTTGTCGGAGGGAACGGCAGCGTAGAGACGCTGGGTCGAGAATCCGGCACCCATGGGCGCGCGGGCGGCCATGGGCGCAAGGGTTTGCGGATGGCTGGCCGGTGCACGCCCGCCCGCTGCGGGGGACGCAGGCCGCATGCCCATGGGGGCCTGCATGGTGGGCGCGGGCTCGGCCAGCTGGGTGGCCGGGTACTCGCCGCCCTCCGGGGCATCCGCCCAGCCGGAACTGTTGGGGCGCAGGGCCGAGGCCACGGTCGGCTCGAAGCGGCTGTCCTCGGGATCGGAGCTGGGCGCCGCGCCGGGCGCTGTCGTGGGGGGCGGCTCAGTGGGCCCGGCATCGGGCCGCAGGACCGGGCTGGCGCCAGAGACGGGGAAGGCACCGGCACGCGAGACGGCCTCCTTGCCCTTCCACCACTGGCGCGACATCTGCGCCTCGATCTCGTCGATCTTCTTCAGCGTCTCGGCACGGTCGTCGTGATTGGAGGTCAGGCTGCTCTGGAAGAAGGAGGGCCTGCCGGCCTGATCGGCCGGCCCCAGGGGCTCGCGACGGCGCAGCTTGCGCAGATGATCGAACTCGCGCTTGCGCACGAAGTCGTTCTGCCGCTTGCGCTCGATCATCTCCTTGAGCGCCTCCTTGCTGTAACCGCTGTCGGCCTCCGGCTCCTTCTGGTCAAGTTCGGACCAATCCTTGGTCGGATTGCGCACGAACTTGGCCACCTTGGACAACAAGCCGGACCGGTTTTCGTCTTCAGCCATGTCTGAATTATGCGGTGCGCGTCAGAAGGAATGTGTGTGCTGGATCAATCCCCGAACATCTTCTGCTTGAGCTCGCGACGCTGCTGGGCTTCCAGCGAGAGCGTGGCGGTGGGACGGGCCAGCAGGCGACCCACGCCGATGGGTTCGCCGGTCTCGTCGCAGTAGCCGTAGTCACCGGCGTCGATGCGCCCGATCGACTGCTCGATCTTCTTGAGCAGCTTGCGCTCACGGTCGCGCGTACGCAGCTCCAGCGCGTGTTCTTCCTCGATGGTGGCACGGTCGGCCGGGTCCGGCACGATGACGGTGTCTTCGCGCAGGTGCTCCGTGGTCTCGCCGGCGTTGTTCAGGATGTCCTGCTTGAGACGCTGCAGGCGCACGCGGAAGGCGGCCAGCTGCTTGTCGTTCATGTACTCGCTGTCGGGCATGGCGACCAGCTCGTCGTCGCTCAGTGTTTCGCCCGGCTTGGTTTTCCAGTTGTTGACGAGTTTGGGGTCTTTTTTGACAGAGGAAGGCAGGGGAGGAGCAATCAGGGTCTGGGACATGGTGGGGGTGTAACTGGCTTTGACGGCGGTGGATGCCACCGACTGGGCCATGGAGGGAACGGTCAGCTGTGCCAGCCGGGCCGAGGCCTTGGCGGTACGTGCGGGCGACTCGGGCTGGGCCGGCGTCACCTTCACCGGCAAAGGTGCAGGCGCCTTGGCCGGCAACTTGGCCACGGCCTTGACCGGGGTCTTGGCAGGCGCTTTAACGGGTGCCTTGGCGGGTGCCTTGGCGCTGGTCTTGCCAGCCTTGACGGCGGGTTTGGCAGCAGCTTTCTTGGGCGCAGCCTTGACGGCCGCTTTCTTGGCCGCGGGTTTCACAGCCGCTTTCTTCGCGGGCGGCTTGGACACGGCTTTCTTGGCCGCCCCAGGTTTGGCAGTCTTCACGGACGGTTTGGCCTTGGCCGCCGGCTTGGCAGCAGCTTTCTTGGGGGCCGGTTTGGCCTTGCCCACAGCAGATTTGGCTTTGGAAGACACGGACACCTTTCCTGGTTTGGCTTTCACTTCTTGTCTCCTGGCACGCAGGGCCTGCGCTTGTTTCTTCTGGCCTGCTGTTATACCCGCAATGCGGTCCCGGCCACGGGTTCCGGCCAAAATTTATGGCGCGCCAGCGTACCGTCTTTCACAGGACTGACGCTGGGGTTGCGAAACCGAGACACTGCCGGGCCCGGGGCGGGCGGTCAGACCAGACTCTGTTCCAGGCCCTGCAGCAGGATGTCCTTGGGCAGGTCGATGCCGATGAAGACCATCTTGCTCAGGCGCTGCTCGCCTTCGGCCCAGGCGGGCCCCAGGTCGCTGCCCATGAGCTGGTGCACCCCCTGGAAGATCACCTTGCGCTCGGTGCCCTTCATGTGCAGCACGCCCTTGTAGCGCAGCATGCGCGGGCCGTAGATGTTGATGATGGCGCCCAGGAAGTCCTCCAGCTTGGCCGGATCGAAGGCGCGCTCGGAACGGAAGACGAAGCTTTTCACATCGTCGTCATGGTGATGGTGGTGGCCATGGCCGTGCTGGTGCGAAGGGTGGTCGCAATGCTCGCCGTGCGCGTGGTCATGATCGTGGTGGTCATGATCATGCTCATCCTTGAGGAAGTCCGGGTCGATCTCCAGCTTGGCATTCAGGTTGAAGCCCCGCAGATCGAACACCTCGCTGATCGCTACCTCGCCGAAGTGCACCGCCTTCTGCGGCGCCCGCGGGTTCATGTGCTTGAGGCGATGCTGCAGCGCGGCCAGGTCTTCGGCCGAGACCAGGTCGGTCTTGCTGATGAAGATCTGGTCGGCGAAGCCGACCTGGCGGCGCGCCTCCTGGCGGTCGTTGAGCTGCTGGGCGGCGTGTTTGGCGTCCACCAGGGTGATGACGGAATCCAGCAGGAAGCTCTCGGCGATCTCGTCGTCCATGAAAAAGGTCTGCGTCACCGGGCCGGGGTCGGCCAGGCCGGTGGTCTCGATCACCACCCGCTCGAAGTCCAGTTCGCCCTTGCGTTTCTTCTGCGCCAGATCCTGCAGGGTGGTGCGCAGGTCCTCGCGGATGGTGCAGCAGATGCAGCCATTGCTCATCTGGATGATCTGCTCGTTGGTGTCGGCGACCAGGATGTCGTTGTCGATGTTTTCCTCGCCGAACTCGTTCTCGATCACGGCGATCTTCTGGCCATGCGCTTCCTGCAGCACGCGTTTGAGCAGGGTGGTCTTGCCGGAGCCTAAAAAGCCGGTGAGGATGGTGGCGGGGATCAGGGCCATGGGTGCAGTCTCGGATGGGGGTGACCGCCCACTTGTGCGTGGCGCAAGCGGGCGTGGGCAATGGAACTGGGAATAGATGGGGAGTTTAGCGAGATCGTCAAGAGGCAGCCGGTGCAGGGTTACACCGCGCCTCAGCCCTTGCGCATGACCACCAGGCCCTTGAGGTACTCGCCCTCGGGGAAGTTGATCGTCATGGGATGGTCCGGTGCACCGCCCATGCGTTCGTGGATATAGCCGTCCACGCCGGCATCCGTACCGGCCGAGGCCACGATCTTGTAGAACAGGTCGGCGCTGATGCCGCCCGAGCAGGAATAGGTGAACAGCACGCCACCGGGCTCCAGGATCTTGAACGCCAGGCGGTTGATGTCCTTGTAGGCCCGCGCGGCGCGCTCGGCGTGCGCCACCGTGGGAGCGAACTTCGGCGGGTCCAGCACGATGGCGTCGAAGGTACGCCCCTCCTCCACAAAACGGCGCAGGCTGGCGTTGACGTCGGCATCCAGGAACTCGGTGCGCGACGTTTCGAAACCATTGAGCGCCACATTCGCGCGCGCCTGCTCGATGGCCGGCCCGGACGAGTCGATCGATGTGACATGGGCCGCGCCACCGGCCAGGGCCGCCACACTGAAACCGCCCGTGTAGCAATAGCAGTTGAGCACGCGCTGGAATTGCAGGCGCTGCGCATAGTCGGCAAAACGCTTGCGGCTGTCGCGCTGGTCCAGGTAGAAACCGGTCTTGTGGCCCTGGGCGATGTCCAGGCCCAGGCGCCAGTCGTGCTCGCGCAGCACCAGCCCGGTCGGCCCCTCCCCGCGCAGCCAGCCACTCACCTCCGGCAGACCTTCGAGTCCGCGCGCACTGGCGTCTGAGCGCTCGTAGAGCCGGCTGAGTCCGGTTTCGGCCAGCAGCGCATCGGCCAGCACGTCTTTCCAGCGCTCGGCGCCGGCGCTCAGGAACTGGGCGACGAGGGTATCGCCATAACGGTCCACGATCAGCCCGGGCAAGCCATCGGATTCACCATGGACGAGGCGCAGGCCGTCACTGCGGATGTCGAAACGTGTTCGGGCGCGTATGGCCGCGTTCACGCGCTGCGTGAAAAAAGCCGCGTCGATGCGCTGTTTTTCGTCAAAGCTCCAGACCCGCGCACGGATTTTCGAGGACGGGCTGAACGCGGCCCAGGCCAGGAACTCCCCCTGCCCCGACTCCACGCGCACCGTCTCGCCCACGTCGCCCCCGCCCTTGGCCAGGGCGGATTCGAAGAGCCAGGGGTGGCGGCGCAAGAGCGAGCGCTCCTTGCCTTCCTTGATGCGTATCACTTTCATGGCCTGGATTGTCGGGCTTTTCCGGGGTTCCCTTCTGCGCCAATTTGGTTAGAGTGGGAGAAACGGGCCATAGCCCGAGGAGATAGGTATGCGATTGAAGGACGTCAAGCTGGGAACCAAGCTCATGGGGGGCTTCATCCTGGTCCTGTTTCTGGCCGCCATCCAGTCGGTGCTGGCCGTCTTCGGCACGAACGCGCTGAACGCCAACTCGCAGCAGGTCTCGGACCACCTCCTGCCCAGCGCCCTGCACACGGGTTTCCTGGGCACGCAGGCCAGCCGCCTGCGCGCGGCGCAGTTCCAGCACCTGCTGGTGCCCGGCGAGGACGAGCGCAGGGCCATCGAAAAGCAGATGGAGGGCCTGCGCGAGGCCGTCAACACCGAGTCGCAGGGTTACGCCGGCATCATCAAGGACGGCGAGGAGAAGACCCATTTCGACAAGTTCCAGGGCGAATGGAAGAAGTACCAGGCGCAGCAGACCGAAATCGTCGGGCTGGCGCGCCAGCGCCGTGACGAGGAGGCCATGGACATCCTCAAGGGCCCTGGGCTGCAGACCTTCGATGCCATGCTGGCCGAGCTGCGTGCGCTGTCGGAGCTGTCACAGGACGGCTCGATCCTGGCACGTGACAACAATGCCGAGCTGCAGCGCAATGTGATGATCGGCAACCTGGGTGCCCTGCTCGTGACCATCGTGCTGGGTCTGCTGATCGCCCGCACCCTGAGCCGCGCCATCTCGGGCGGCGTCGGATACGCCGCCAGCTTGGCCAGCAAGGTCGCCCAAGGCGACCTGAGCTCGCCCATCAACCCCAACACTCAGGACGAGATCGGCACCCTGCTGCACTCCCTGCGCGACATGCAGGCCTCGCTGGCCCAGGTGGTCTCGCGCGTGCGCCAGGGCAGCGAATCAGTCTCCACCGCCAGCGCCGAGATCGCCCAGGGCAACCACGACCTGAGCGCGCGCACCGAAAGCCAGGCCAGTGCACTCGAAGAAACCGCGGCCAGCATGGAAGAGCTCTCCTCCACCGTGAAGCAGAACGCCGACAACGCCCGGCAGGCCAACCAGCTGGCCCAGACCGCCTCGACGGTGGCCGTCAAGGGGGGCGAGGTGGTGGCCCAGGTGGTGGGCACCATGAAGGGCATCAACGACAGCGCGCGCAAGATCCACGACATCATCAGCGTGATCGACGGCATCGCCTTCCAGACCAACATCCTGGCGCTCAATGCGGCGGTGGAAGCCGCGCGGGCCGGCGAGCAGGGCCGTGGTTTTGCGGTGGTGGCCTCCGAGGTGCGCTCGCTGGCCGGGCGCAGCGCCGAAGCCGCCAAGGAGATCAAGAACCTGATCACCGACAGCGTGCAGCGGGTGGAGCAGGGCAGCGCCCAGGTCGACCAGGCCGGTGCCACCATGAACGAGGTGGTGGCCGCCATCCGGCGCGTGACCGACATCATGGCCGAGATCAGTGCGGCCAGCACCGAGCAGAGCCAGGGCGTCAGCCAGATCGGCGAGGCCATCACCAATATGGACCAGACCACGCAGCAGAACGCCGCGCTGGTGGAAGAGATGGCGGCGGCCGCTTCCAGCCTCAAGGGCCAGGCGCAGGACCTGGTGGAGTCGGTGGCGGTGTTCAAGCTGGCCAACGGCGCCAGGCCGGCCGGCTCGCCAGCGGCGCTGGCCGCGCGGCAGCCGGTGCAGATGCAGGTGCGCGCCCCGGCGCCCAAGCCGACCTCGCCCCCCGCCCCGGGCACGCAGCGACGCCTGGTCGCGCCAGCCCAGCCCAGGGTGGCCCCGCCTGCCGCAGCTGCAGCGCCGGCCAAGCCGTCAGCATGCGCGGACAGCGACTGGGAAACTTTCTAAAGGATCGTCAGCCCTTGCCCGGTGTCTTGCTGCGCGCGCGCGGATGCGCGGCGTCATAGGCCCGCGCCAGGTGCTGGAAATCGAGGCGCGTGTAGACCTGGGTGGTGCTGATGTTGGCGTGACCCAGCAGCTCCTGCACCGCGCGCAGGTCGCTGCTGGACTGCAGCACGTGGCTGGCGAAGGAATGGCGCAGCATGTGCGGATGCACCGGCGTGGCCAGCCCGGCCTGCTGGCTGCGGCGCTTGAGGCGCAACCAGATCGACTGCGGCGTCAGGCGCGTGCCGGTGCGACCGATGAAAAGCGCCGGCTGCTCGGGGGCCACAACTGCCGAGCCACGCACGGCCAGCCACTGCCTGAGGGCCGACATCGCGGCAGAGCCCACCGGTACGCTGCGCCGTTTGCTGCCCTTGCCCAGCACGTGGGCCTCGCCGGCCTGCAGGTCCACCCAGCCGCGCGCGACGGCGCTGGCCGCCACGTCCAGACCCGTCAGCTCACTCACGCGCAGGCCGCTGCTGTACAGCAGCTCCACCATGGCCGCGTCGCGCGCCTCCAGCCAGGGATCGTTGTCCTCGGCATGGAAAGCAGCCAGTTGCACCGCGTCGTCGACGCTCAGGGCCTTGGGCAGGGGCTTGGCTGCCTTGGGCGCACGCACATCTTGTACCGGGTTACTGCCCACCAGGCTCTCGCGCCCGAGCCAGGCATAAAACCCGCGCCAGCCCGAGAGGATGAGCGCGATGCCGCGCCCACTGCGTCCGCCGCCGTGCATCTGCGCGATCCAGCGGCGCACATGGGCGCTGTGCACCTGCAGCAGCGGCACCTGGGCCTGGGTAGCGAATTCGCCGAGTTTCTGCAGGTCCAGCGCGTACAGCTCGACCGTGCGCTGGGCCAGACGTTTCTCCACCCGCACGTGCTCAAGGTAGCGCTCGACCAGTGATTGGTCATCGGCCGCGAGCGCGACAGGCGAGGTCACGACTTACCTCAGCGGCGTCAGCGCGGCGCTGGCCACCTCGGCGATACGCGCCAGGAACTCCGTGCCCATGGTGCTGGTGTAGCGCTGGGCGTCGGGCGAGGCCAGCACCAGCATGCCGAAGGCCGGGCCGTGGTTGCCGGCCTCCAACGGACGCAGGGGCAGCAGGGCCAGCGAGATGGCCTGCGAGGGATGGGCCAGCCAGTTGGTGGCTTCGAAACCGGAATTGACGCCGCAGAAGGGTTCGCTCAGGGAATTGGCCAGCAGGCGCGCATCTTCGCTCACGCCCTGGGCAAAGGCCGCTGCGGCGAAATCCGGGTTCACGTCCCAGACGCGGATGGCGACCTGCGGCACGGCGAACAGCAGTTGGATCGACTCGGCAATCGCCTCAGGCAGGGCGTCCGCATCCTGCGTGAGGAACAGGTCGCGCGCCCAGCACAGCATGCGGTCGGACAGTGCCAGGTTGTCGCTACCGTGGCGGATCATCTCGATCAGGCGGCCTTCCAGCATGCGGATCTTCTCGCGCAGCATCTCGGCCTGGCGCTCCTGCAGGCTGACCGTGCGCCGGCTGTGCGGGCTGATCAGGCGCACGGCGGCCAGCAGATCGGCCTGGCGCTCGAAGAACTCGGGGTTGGTCTGCAGGTAGTTGGCGATGTCTTGTTCGGTCATGGTGTCAGTCATACAGAGGATTCATGGGAGTGCGGGCACATCGACCTCGCCCTGGAACACGGTGGTGGCCGGACCGGTCATGAGGACCGGGCTGGCCTGGCCTGCCCACTCGATGGTGAGGACACCGCCGCGCGTCTGCACGTCCACACGCGCATCGAGCAGGCCCAGGCGGATGCCGCTCACCACGGCCGCGCAGGCCCCGGTACCGCAGGCCAGGGTTTCGCCGGCGCCGCGCTCCCACACGCGCAGCTTCACGTGCGTGCGGTCCAGCACCTGCAGGAAGCCGGCGTTGACACGGCGCGGGAAGCGCGCATGGTTCTCGATCAAGGGCCCCTGTGCATGCACCGGGGCTGTTTCCACATCGGCCACCAACTGCACCGCATGCGGGTTGCCCATGGACACCACAGCAACCGGCACGGTGGCGTCATCGACCGGCAGGGGCCAGGTCACCCAGTCGCCACTGGTCACGGGCGTGAGCCCGGCGCCATCGAAGGGGATGCGCGGCAGCTCGAAGACAGGGGCGCCCATGTCCACCGTGACACGGCCATCGGGCGTGAGGCGCGGCTCGATCACACCGCCCAGGGTCTGCACGCGGATGACATCCTTGGTCGTCAGTCCCTGCTCGCGCACGAAACGCGCGAAACAGCGCGCGCCGTTGCCGCACTGCTCGACCTCGGCACCGTCGGCGTTGTGGATCACGTATTCGAAATCGAAGCCCACAGCAGGCGCCGGGCGCACGGTCAGGATCTGGTCGGCGCCGACGCCGAAATGGCGATCGGCCAGCCAGCGGTACTGGGCAGTGGACAGACCCAGACGGCCGCGTGTCTCGTCGAGCACGACAAAGTCATTGCCCGCACCCTGCATCTTGGTAAAGCGGATACGCATGGCCGCAAATTATCCGCCCATTCAAGGTTTATCCTTGAGGCCTCCCTCAGCCACCGACGAGAAAACAACGATGCGACTGCCCGAATGGACCCCCGAACGCAAGCCCCAACCGCAGGACCTGGTGGACGCCATCCTCGCGCGCCGCGGCGGCACCCTGATCAACCTGGACAAGGCCCTGCTGTGGAGCGAGCCGCTGGCACGCGGCTGGAACACCTACCTCAAGGCCGTGCGCAGCGAGCTGCCCACCAGCCTCAAACTGCGCGAACTCGGCATCTGCACCGTGGCGCTGCTCACCGGCGCCAAGTACGAGTACCACCACCACGCGCCCGATTTCCTGGGCGCCGGCGGCACCCAGGCGCAACTGGATGCCCTCAACGCTTTCGTCAAGACCGATCCACGCGGCATTCCGCATGATCCTTCACTCAGCGAGCTGGAGAGGCTGGTGATCCGCTACGCCGCGCAGATGACGCTGGACGTGAAAGTGACGGACGAGGTTTTCGATGCCCTGCGCCGGCATTTCAACGAGACCCAGATCGTCGAGCTGACCAGCGCGATTGCCACCTACAACATGGTGGCGAGGTTCCTGGTGGCCTTGCAGGTCACGCCGGAGCATTAATTCTTTTCGGACCTGTTTGCTGCGCAAGGCGGCTACTCTCCCCCACTCACTCCCCCCGCCCTCTCCCGCCCCGCCGGGCGGAAGAGGGAGCCTCATTTGACCGCGCGCTCCGGCGACGGAATCACGGGCGAGGCCTTGCCACTGCGACTTCACGCAGAGATTTCAAGGCAACGGTCGTAGTCAACGGCCAGAAATGGGCTCGGCACTGTTGCCATGCCTTGTCTCGCTGCCGGCACGCAGTGGCCGGCCAGTGTTGCACCTGTCCAGCACAAGGTCTCTACGACCGCCGGCTAGGAATCTAGGCAATCCGACAACGGTGGCAACGCTGGCGCCTTAGGAGCGTAGCCGGAGCGACACCACAAAATCAGGCTCCCTCTTCCGCCCGGCGGGGCGGGAGAGGGCGGGGGGAGTGAGTGGGGAAAAGAAGCCCAGCGGAGCGAGATCAGGAAAAGAGGATAAGGGGAACGAACGTCAATCCGGCTTGATGTTGTTGTCCTTCACCACCTTGGCCCAGATGTCCATCTGACGCTCGATGAAAGCCTGGCCAGACTGGGGCGTACCGCCGAGCACATCAATGCCCTGACTCTCCAGCCGCTTGGCGACCTCGGGGTTCTTCATGACCTTGTTGATAGCCTCGTTCATGCGCTGCACGATGGCCGGCGGCGTCTTGGCCGGGGCCAGCACGGCCCACCAGGCCGGTGCGTCAAAGCCGGCAAAGCCGCTCTCGGCAATCGTCGGCACCTCGGGCAGATCGGGCGAGCGCTTGCTCGTCGTCACCGCGAGCGCACGCATGCGCTTGCTGTCGATGTGCGGCTTGGTCACGAAGACCGAACCGATGGACAGCGGCACGTGGCCGGCGACGGCATCGTTCATCAGCGGACCGCCCCCCTTGTAGGGAATGTGGTTGAAGCTCATGCCGCCGTTCTTGCCCAGCAGGGCCATGGCCAGGTGGCCCAGGCTGCCCGAGCCGATCGAGCCGTAGCTCGCGCCCTTGGCGCCCTTGCCAGCGGCCACCACGTCGGCAAAGCTCTTGAACTCGGAACCGGCGTGCGTGGCCAGCACCATGGGTGAGGTGCCGATCACGATGACGGTGCTCAGGTCCTTTTTGGAATCGAAGGGCAGATTGGGGATCAGGCTGGGGTTGACGCCATGGGTGTCAAACACGACGGCGAAGGTGTAGCCGTCGGCCGGCGCTGCGGCCACGGCGGCCGCACCGATGGAGCCGGAGGCCCCTCCCTTGTTCTCGACAATGATGTTCTGCCCCAGCTCCTGCTGGAGGGAAGGCGCCAGCAGGCGCGAGACCTGGTCCACCGACCCTCCGGGCGGAAACACCGCCACCAGCTTGATCGGCTGTTTGCCCGGCCAGGCCTGTGCAAACGCACCCTGGCCCAGTCCCAGGCAGGCGGCGCCGGCCAATGCCAGCATCAGGCGCAGGCAGGTTCTTTTTTGCATCATGGTGTCTCCTCGTTGTGTCGTGCAGAATCGGACCATGGTAAGTCCAAACCCAGGCGCGTCCACCCCGCATGAACCCCAATCCAGCCTGCTCGCGGCGCCCCTCTGGCAGCACGAACAAGCCGTGGCCTTGCTGCCGCATGTGCTGCGCCTGACCGCCCCCAACCCGGGGCTGATGACCGGCCCGGGCACCAACAGCTACCTCGTGGGCGAGACCGCCACCGGCTGGCTGGTCATCGACCCGGGGCCGGATGAGCCCGCGCACATCGAACGCCTGTGGCAGGCCGCTGGCGGCGACATCCGCCTCATCGTCTGCACCCATTCGCATGCCGACCATGCGCCCGCCGCCCGCCCCCTGCAGGCGCTGTGCGCACAACGCGGCGGCACCACCCCGCCGTTGCTGGGCCTGCCTTCGGCGCCCACCGCCAACCCCGCCAGCCACTTCGTGCCGGACCGCGCACTGGCCGACGGCGAGCAAATCGCGCTGCAGGGCCCCGACCGCCAACCACGCCACACCCTGCAGGTCGTGCACACACCGGGCCATGCGGCCAACCACCTGTGCCTGCTGCTGGCGCAGGACAGCCTGCTGTTCTCGGGTGACCACATCCTCAACGGCAGCACCACGGTGATCAATCCGCCCGACGGCAACATGACGGCCTACCTCGATGCATTGGACGCGCTGGACGCGGCCTGTTCGGCCCAGGGCCTGGGCTACATCCTGCCTGCCCACGGCCATGTGATGGACGAGGCACGTACCGTCATCGCGAAACTGAAGGCCCACCGGCTGGCCCGCGAAGCCAAGGTGCGGGTGGCCATGCAGGCCCGGCCGCAGGGCACCCTGGATGACTGGGTGGCACTCGCCTATGACGATGTCCCGCAGGGCATCTGGCCGCTGGCCAAGCGCTCGCTGCTGGCCCATGTCGAACGTCTGCAATCCCAGACGGGCGGCACCCCATGAGCGAACCCGTCCGCCTGTCCAAGCGCCTGGCCGCCCTGCTCCCCTGCTCGCGCAGCGAGGCCGAACAGTACATCGAAGGCGGCTGGGTGCGGGTCGACGGCCGGGTGGTGGAAGAGCCGCATTTCCGGGTACTGAACGAGAAGATCGAACTCGACCCGGAAGCCCGGCTGACCGAACTGGTGCCGGTCACGCTGTTGCTGCACAAGCCGGCCGGCCACACCTCGCCGCAGGCTTTGCTGAATGCGGCCTGCCACTGGCACGACGACCCCAGCGGCATCCGCGTGCTCAAACGCCACTTCAGCCAGCTCACGCCCGCCGTCCCGCTGGAGCCCGCCGCCAGCGGCCTGCTGGTGTACAGCCAGGACTGGCGCGTGACGCGCAAACTGAACGAAGACGAACGCCTGATCGAAGTCGAAGTGACGGTCGAAGTTCAGGGCGAGGTCTCGCCCGCACAGCTGGCGCTGATGATGCGGGACACCGACACACGCGGGCAGCCGCTGCCGACCGTCAAGGCCAGCCTCAACAGCAGCGGTGACGGCCGCAGCAAATTGCGTTTTGCCATCAAGGGCGTGCACCCCGGCCTGATCGCCTATGTGTGCGAGCGCGCCGGCCTGCAGATCCTGTCCATGAAGCGCATCCGCATCGGGCGCGTGCCCATGACCCAGTTGCCGCCCGGGCAATGGCGTTACCTGCAGGCCCACGAGCGCTTCTAGGTCCTGAAAGATCCTGCCGACAGCGCTGCTAAACTGCCTGCGCAAGGTCATAACAGGGGGAGAGATGGACAGCACGACACAGCGCCACGGCATCGCCGCGTACCGGCTGCGGTTTTCCGGCAGCGGCGGCGAGTACTTCCGGGTCTGGATCGTCAACCTGCTGCTGTCCATCGTCACGCTGGGCCTGTACACCCCCTGGGCACGCCGGCGTACCGCGCGGTATTTCTACGACCACACCATGGTCGCTGGCAGCCCGCTGGAGTTCACCGCGCCGCTGCGCAAGATGGTGGTCAGCTTCATCCTCTTCGCCCTGCTCTACGTGGCCTACAAGATCGCAGCCGAGACCGGGCAGGACACCGTGGTCTCCATCTTCATCATCGCCGCCGCCCTGCTGGCGCCCTACATCTGGGGCAGTGCCATGCGTTTCCGCCTGGCCAGCACCCGCTGGCGCGGCCTGCAGCTGCAGTTCGCCGCGCGCTGGAAAGACGTCTACGTGGCCAGCTGGCCGATCTTTCTGATGGCCGCGATCTGGGTCGGCATCACTTACGGGCTCGACGTCCTGTCCGCCGATTCGGCGCAAGCCGCGCGCACGCCCGGCGGCAGGCCCGGCCCGGTCTGGCCCCGGGTGAACGCGCCCATGTGGGGACTGATCGCCATCGGCCTGGTGCTCAGCGTGCTGTGCATCATCCGCGTGGAGTTCAACTACAAGAGCCTGCTGGTGCTGCGCGCCGGCATCGGCAAACAGCGCGGGCGCTGGAAACCGGTCTACAGCGACTTCGTGCGGATCTGGGGGGCGACCATCGTCGTGTTCCTGGCTGGCGTCGCCCTGATCCTGGCGCTGGCCGCCGGCGCGGCCTACACCGTCCAGTCGATGTTCAGCACCGTGCGTGGTCCGGCCATGTTCGTGCTGATCTTCTTCATCGCGATCGCCGCCATCCTGGGCCTGATCCTCGCCTCAGCACCCGCCCGCGCTTACCGCGAGGCGCGCATGTTCAAGCTGATCTGGAGCAACGTGGGCCTGAGCCAGATCGCCCGCTTCAAGTGCGACCTGCAGCACTGGGCCTTTGTGCGCCTGCGCATCAAGAACATCCTGCTCACGCTGCTGACCCTGGGCTTCTATCGCCCCTTCGCCCGCGTCAGCGAATACCGCATGAAAGCCGACGCGGTCACCCTGCACGTCAAGGGCGGGCTGGACCAGCTGATCGGCGAACTGGTGCGCCAGCAGGACGCGCTGGGTGATGCGCTGGCCGACATGGCCGGCCTGGACATCGTGGGTTAAGGCCGGCCATGGCTGAGGCGTCGAAACCTGCTGCCACGCCCCTGCGGGCCAAATGGTTCAACGGCCGCCACAGCCGCGCGCGCGAGGTGCTGATCGTGCTGGAACCCGGCCCCCGGGGCCCGGCTCTGCATCTGCACGTGGTGGACCTGGCGCATGCCGCCTCGCGCCGCTTCGAACACGACGAGGTCGAGTGGCCGCCGCAATGGAGCGCTGGCCGAGCACCGGAACGCATCAGCGTGGCGCTGCGCGACCACGGCAGCGTGGAGATCGACCAGCCCCTGGCCTGGCAGCAGGCCCTGGCCGCCGCCGGCGCCCGCCCCGGCCTGGCCCAACGCATGCAGACCCGCTGGCCCGTGCTACTGGGCGTACTGCTCGTGGCCGTGGCCGGCCTTCTGGCCTTCTACCGCTGGGGCACGCCCTGGGCGGCGGCCCAGCTCAGCCGCCATGTGCCGCTGGAGTGGGAGCTGAGCCTGAGCCAGCAGGCCATGGCCCAGGTTGACCAGGCCTGGCTAAAACCCAGCCAGCTGCCCCCGGAGCGCCAGCAGGAACTGCGCACGCAGTTCACGGCGCTGCTGGCGCGCCTGGAGCCCTCACTCAAGCGCTACCCGGCCTACGCCCCGCGCTACGAACTGCATTTCCGCCGCGGCATGGGCCCCAACGCCTTTGCCCTGCCCGGCGGCACCCTGGTGATGACCGACGAACTGGTCGAAGCCGCCGCCAAACAGGGCCTGGGCGACGACGCGCTGCTGGGCGTGCTGGCGCACGAGATCGGCCACGTCGAGCACCGCCACGGCACCCGGCTCATCGTCGAGCAAGGCGTGCTCAACGTCGGCCTGGGCTTGGCCCTGGGCGACGTCTCCAGCCTGGTGTCCATGACCAGCACGGTGCTCACCGGCCTGGCCTACCGGCGCCAGCACGAGAGCGAGTCCGATTGTTTTGCCCTCGCGCTGATGGCCAGCGCGCAGCTCCCCACCGCCCCCATGGCCGATCTGCTGCTGGGCATGTCCCAGGCCCGCGAAGGCCGGCCGCCGGCCGCGCAGGGGGAACCCGCACAACAGCGCAGCACCCTGGGCGATTGGCTCAGCACCCACCCGGCCACGCCGCAGCGCGCCGAAATGCTCAAGGCCGGCATGGGTGCGTCGTCCTGCCCACGCTGAAGTTCAAGCGTGGAACAGGCGGCCGCGCGCCGCCTGCGTGATGGCGGCCACCGCCGGGTGCTTGATGCGCCGCTCGACCGAGACCGCATAGAACTCCTCCACCAGCTCCTCGCTACGGCCGATCACCTCCACGCCATAGTGCGCCACCGTCTCGGCCTCCAGCACGGTGGGCGACATGAAGACGCCCCGGCCCTCGCGGCCGAAGGCCGTCATCAGCGCGCCGTCGTCGAACTCGCCCACGAAACGCGGCTGGATCTGCTGGCGCGCCAGCCAGCCGTCGAGCTGCTGGCGCACCGAGGAGGCCGCCCCCTGGATCAGCATGGGCGCGCCGTGCAGGCATTGCGGGAACGCCCCGTGCAGCCGGCTGCGCAGCGCCGGTGCACAGAAGAAACTCATGGGCGAGGTGCCCAAGGCGTGGTTGTAGGCCTTGACGCTGATGCGCCGCGTCAGCGGCTCGTCGGCAATCACCAGGTCGAGCCGTTGTAGGGCCAGTTGCGCCAGCAGGTCGGGAAACTTGCCCTCCACGCCGATCAGGCGCACCGGCACCTCCAGGTCCATGGCGGGTTCGAGCAGGCGATAGGCGACCGACTTGGCCACCGAATCCGCCACCCCCACGCGAAAATCCAGCAGGCGCGGCCCGCCCAGCGGCTGGCGCAGCGCGGCCTCCAGCTCGGCCCCGAGCGTGAAGATCTCGTCGGCATACCCCAGGGCCACGCGACCGTCATCGGTCAGCTCGAGCTGGCGCCCGCTCTTGCGAAACAGCTTGCGCCCCAGCCTTTCTTCGAGCAGTTTGATCTGCCCGGACAGGGTCTGAGGGGTTGTGTGTAACTGCTCACCCGCCTTCAAGATACCGCCGGACCTCGCAGCCACCCAGAAATAGTGCAAATGCTTGAAGTTCATGGGAACTCTTTCACTTCGATTTTCTCGAACTGATTTGTTTGAAAATTCGAATTTACCGGAATATCAATTGTCCTTACAGTTCTTTGAGCGGGCGCTATCCGTCCGCACAACCTGTCTGCAGAAAGGAAACGCCATGCGTTTGAGCGCCAAGAGCCGGTTTGCCGTCGCTGCCATGATCGATCTCGCCCTGCGTGAGAACTCGGGGCCCGTGCCCCTGAACTCCATCGGGCAAAGGCTGCAGATCTCGCTGTCCTATCTGGAACAACTGTTCAGCAAGCTACGCCAGCAGGGTCTGGTGGAGAGCACGCGCGGGCCGGGCGGGGGTTACGCCCTGGGCCGCAATCCACAGCAGATCAGCGTGGCCGACATCATCCGCGCCGTGGAAGGCCCACGGGGGCTCCAGTCCGAGGAAAGCTCGGAGACCGGTGAAGCCGGCTGGCAGCTGACGCAAGACCTGTGGAGCGGACTGAACAGCCGCATGATGGAGCATCTGCAATCCATCAAGCTGCAGCAGCTCTGCGAGGAGCAACGCGCCAAGGGCGTGCCGCTGGAGACGCGGCCCGCCAGCCGGCGCGGCATCTTCACCCAGCGCAAGGCCGAAGCCGTCAAGACCACGGCGCCGAATTCGGTGTTCGCGCTGGCCGCCGCCCTGGCCGGCAAGCGCTAAGGCCAAGCCTGCCGCAGGGAAATGGGCGCCGCGCTGCGGCGCCCATGGTTAGAAGTGTGAAGTCGGCCGATAAGCCGGA
This sequence comes from Burkholderiales bacterium, assembly GCA_016185015.1. Classification (GTDB taxonomy): domain Bacteria; phylum Pseudomonadota; class Gammaproteobacteria; order Burkholderiales; family Burkholderiaceae_C; genus Hylemonella. The sequence goes on along the minus strand of JACPOI010000020.1, from coordinate 462,995 downwards.
TTCTGTGCGCCCGCGGTTGCCCGCGGTGTGACCGCCATTAATCTGGGCCGGGGGTCGCCCCACCGGCTCGGTGCTACCTACCCGCACACTCGGGGGGCCCCGTCAGCGTGTGCCTATTTGGTATTGCTGCGCGTAGAGATTGCCCGTTTCACCCGCAGCAGGTTGCCCCGCTGCGACTCGTCTCTGTTGCTCTGATCCTCACCTCACGGTGGAGAGGTGTTACCTCCTACGCTGCCCTGTGCAGTCCGGACGTTCCTCCAGCGCGCCCTTTCGGGACTAGCGCCAGCGGCGGTCTGGCTGACTTCACAGTACTGATTATCCCAGCAAGCGGCGCCGTCCGCCGCCGCGTATCATGGCGACCTCTTCTGCTTGATCGATACAAGCCCAGGGAATGCCATGATCCGACTGACCGAACTCAAGCTGCCGCTGGAGCACGCGCCCGAGGCGCTGCCCGCCCTCATCGCCAGGACACTGGGCATCGCGCCCGGCGACATCACCCGCCACACCATCTACAAGCGCAGCTACGACGCGCGCAAGGCCGAGCTGCAGCAGGTCTACATCGTCGACGTGGAAGTGCCCGCTGCGCTTGAGACGACGCTGCTGACGAAGTTCGCCCAGAACCCGCATATCCGCCCCAGCCCGGACCTCGTGTACCACCCCGTCGCGCAGGCACCCTCCCGGTTGCAGGAGCGGCCCGTGGTGGTGGGCTTCGGCCCCTGCGGCATCTTCGCGGCGCTGATCCTGGCGCAGATGGGCTTCCGGCCCATCGTGATTGAGCGCGGCACGACGGTACGCCAGCGTACCCAGGACACCTGGGGCCTGTGGCGCAAGCACGTCCTCAAACCGGAGTCGAACGTGCAGTTCGGCGAAGGCGGCGCCGGCACCTTTTCCGACGGCAAGCTCTACAGCCAGATCAAGGACCCGCGCCACCTGGGCCGCAAGGTCATGCACGAGTTCGTGTCGGCCGGCGCGCCCGCGGAGATCCTGGTCGAGGCGCATCCGCACATCGGCACCTTCAAGCTGGTCAAGGTGGTGGAAAGCATCCGCGAGCAGATCATCGCCCTGGGTGGCGAGATCCGCTTCCAGCAGCGCGTGACCGACGTGCTGCTGGACGACGTTGCTGACGGGAAACGGCTACGGGGCCTGACGGTGCTGGACCTGGCCACCAACACGACTTACGAATTGCGCGCCACCCACGTGGTGATGGCCCTGGGCCACAGTTCGCGCGACACCTTTGCCATGCTCTGGGACCGCGGCGTGAGCATGCTGGCCAAGCCTTTCTCGGTGGGCTTTCGCATCGAGCACCCGCAAGGTCTGATCGACCGGGCCCGTTGGGGCAAATACGCCGGCCACCCCCTGCTGGGAGCGGCCGATTACAAGCTGGTGCACCACGCGAAAAACGGCCGTGCCGTCTACAGCTTCTGCATGTGCCCCGGCGGCACGGTGGTGGCTGCCACCTCCGAGCCGGGCCGGGTGGTGACCAATGGCATGAGCCAGTATTCGCGCAACGAGCGCAACGCCAATGCGGGCATCGTGGTCGGCATCGAACCGGTCGACTACCCCCAGGGCATCGATGACCTGGCCGAATGGCAGGCCGCTTTCGGCGAGACCGATGGCCTGCACTACGCCCAGCAGGCCGCCGCCATGGCCCGGCAGCAGCCCCCGCAATACCACCCGCTAGCCGGCATCGTGCTGCAGCGCAAGCTGGAGGCTCAGGCCTATGTGCTGGGTGGCAGCAACTACGAGGCGCCCGGCCAGCTGGTGGGCGACTTCATCGCCGGCAAGCCGTCCAGCGACTTCGGCAGCGTGCTGCCTTCCTACAAGCCGGGGGTGCATCTGGGCGACCTGCACGGCGCCCTGCCCGGCTACGCCATCGAGGCCATCCGCGAAGCACTGCCGGCTTTCGGCCGCAAGATCAAGGGTTTCGACATGCAGGACGCGGTCCTGACCGGTGTGGAGACGCGCACCTCTTCACCCCTGCGCATCCCGCGTGGCGATGATCTGCAAAGCCTGAACGTGCGTGGCCTCTACCCGGCCGGTGAAGGCGCGGGTTATGCCGGCGGCATCCTGTCGGCCGGCGTGGACGGCATCAAGGTGGCCGAGGCGCTGGCCCTCGACATACTGTCATGACGCCGGTGCCAGACGAGGCGGCAACCCCCTGGACACGGCAGGACCAGCTCACGCTCTGGTTCTACCGTGCCGGCGGCTATCTGCTGCTCAACCTGCTCGACGAACCCGCCTGGCTGGCCCTGCTGTTCTGCTGAACCCTCAGTTTTTTGGCGGCTTCGGGGGTGGTGGCGGGGGCGGGGGAAGCGGCTTGGGTTTGCGCACGCGCGGCAATGGCGGGGTGTCAGTGCCCGGCGGCACCGGCAGCGCGTCGGGCCCGCAGGCGGCTCGCACCGTCGCCCCGTAGGTCGTCAGCGCGTACTGCGAGGGCTCCATCGCATTGCGCTTCTTGAACTCGTTGTAATCGGCCCAGGCCTCGTCACAGGTCTGCGCCGTGGCGGCGGTGGCCACGCCCAGCATGACGAGCATGGCCAGCTTACTGGTGATCGTTGTCATGGCATCCCCACTTTCTCGTTGCTTGATGATGCGCCGGCCCTGTGCGTCATGAAGTCGACGAAGGCCTGGGCCGCCATCGGCCGTGCGAGATGGTAACCCTGCGCCTCATCGCAGGAAAACTCGCGCAGCAGCGCCAGCGTGGCCGCATCTTCCACGCCTTCGGCAATGGTACGCAGGTTCAGGCTGCCCGCCATCTGGACGATGGCGCGCACGATCGCGGCGTCGTCCGGGTCGCTGGCCAGGTCGCGGACGAAACTCTGGTCGATCTTGAGCTTGTCGACATCGAAGCGCTTGAGATAGGAGAGGCTCGAATAGCCGGTGCCGAAGTCGTCGACCGACAGCTTCACGCCCAGCTGCTTGAGCTGGCGCACGCTGCTCAGCACGGTCTCGGTGTCGCCGATCAGGACGGACTCGGTCAACTCCAGTTCGAGCAGGTGCGGGTCGAAGCCGGTGGTCTGCAGGGCCTGGGCGATGGTCTGCTGCACCTCGCCGCGGCGGAACTGCACGGCCGAGAGGTTGACGGCCATGATCAGCGGCGGCAGGCCGGCAGCGCGCCAGGCCATGGCCTGGCGGCAGGCTTCCTGGATCACCCAGTCACCGATGGGCACGATCAGGCCACTGTCCTCGGCCACCGGGATGAAACGCGCCGGCGGAATCAGGCCAGCCTCGGGATGGTGCCAGCGAAGCAGGGCTTCAACCCCGACCACCCGGCCGCTGGCCAGCTCGAACTGCGGCTGGTAATACAGCTCGAATTCGCCCTGCGCCAGGGCACGCCGCAGCCCGCTCTTGAGGTGCAGGTGCTCGACGGCTTCGACATTCATCTGCTCATCGAAGAACCGGTAATGGTTGCGCCCGGCATCCTTGGCGCGGTACATCGCGGTATCCGCCTTCTTGAGCAGGGTCTCGAAATCGCGTCCGTCATCCGGATAGAGCGCCACCCCGATCGACGCCGAGGTGGTGAGCTCATGACCGTCCACCGTGAAAGGCGACTGCAGGCGCTCGCGGATCTTGAGCAGCACCGGCGGGATGGCCTCGGTCCCGGCCAGGTCGGACAGCACCAGGAGGAATTCATCCCCTCCCTGGCGACTGATGGTGTCGGTCTCCCGCACGCATTCGCCCAGGCGACGGGCAATCTCCCGCAGCAGCGCGTCCCCGACGGCGTGGCCCAGCGAATCGTTGATGGTCTTGAAGTTGTCCAGATCGAGAAACACCAGGGCCACCTTGCTGTGCGAGCGCTCCGCATGCGCGATGGCCTGCCCGAAACGATCCTGCAGGAGCAGCCGGTTGGGCAGGCCGGTCAGCACATCGCGGTAGGCCAGGAACTCGACCTGCTGCTCGGCCGCCTTGCGCGCGGTGATGTCGGTTGCAATCGCCAGATAACCCGTCACCGTGCCGCTGGCGTCACGCAGCGGCGCCAGCGTGGTGCTGAGGTCGAACAGGGTACCGTCCTGCTTCTGGCGCTGCACTTCGAGATCGATGATGCTCTCGCCGCTCAGGACCCGGTCGCGCAGTTCGGCCGTCTCTTGCTCCTTGTCATGCGGCACGGTCAGCAGGGGTTTGCCCAGGATCTGTTCAGCGCGCCAGCCGAAGAGCTTTTCAGCCGCCGGGTTCCAGGCCGTGACGATGCCGCGACGGTCGCGCGTGTAGATGGCAAACGGCGAGGAGCGGATGATGGTCTGCGGGCACAGGCCGCTACGGGCTACGCCCTTCGCAGCCTGTGCCCGCAGCTGCATCCTCATGTCCATCGTGATCTTGCACAGGGGACATCTCTAATTTGGACATCAGGGGACATTTCTAATTTGGGTTGACACTCGATGTTGTCGATGATGGAGCGGGCTTTGTAGACGCCCTCGCTGCGGCCGCTGCTCACCAGCTCGCGCAGTTCCGGGGACCCGAAGGGCATGCCCACCGCATCGCGGGCACCCACCGGGGAGGGATGCCGCACGACCAGCCGGAACTTCTGATCGAACAGGGTGAAAGAACCTTTCGTGCCGACTTGCAGCGGAATGAACTGTTCGATGAAATGACTCAAGGGCACCGAGCCCTGGACCACACCGGCGAAGCTGCCATCGCGGTGCCGCAGCGCACGCGAGAAGTTGATGACCCAGCGGCCGGTGATGCGCCCCTGGATGGGGCTGCTGATGACCAGTCCCGCGCCCGGTCGCTCGCGCAGGAGGATGAAATAGTCACGATCCGCAATGCTCAGACGGTTCTGCGGATTGACCAGGGTGCCGTGCGTCAGCACCCCCTGGGCATCCGCCACGCGCAGCCCGTCGAGTTCGGGCAACTGCGTCAACTTCCGTTCGAGCAGCGCATTGAGCTCCCGCGCGTCGCCCACACGCAGCGGGCCTCGCTGCTCCATGGCCTCGGCCAGGCTCTGCAGGGCCAGGTCGATCACGCGCACGGAGGCCGCGATATCGTGCTCCATGAGGCGTGACAGGTTGTCGGCCGTCACGGCGGCGATCTGCTCGAACTGCTGGCGGCTTTGCTGCAGCGCCCAGAGGGCGAAGCCGATCAGCACCAGGTTGAGCACCAGCACGGCCAGCCACAGCCGCACCATGAAACCGCGTGCACCGGGTACCGCGCGTGAGGGCGTCTGCTTAGGCTTCATGGATGACATCGAAAGCGCGCCCTGTCTGCCCCAAGCGCCGTTCTGTTCATGCGCCCATTGTGGGCATCTCCCTGCCGCGACGCAAGCCCGATGAAAAAACCCGTGGAGGCCTGCGCCTCCACGGGTTTATCCGGATACAGGAAGGATCAGCCCTGCGCGTTCTGCAGCGCGGCGATGCGCTCTTCGATCGGCGGGTGCGTCGAGAACAGCTGGCCGATGCCGCCCGCGATGCCCATGGCGGCCATGCTCTTGGGCAGCTCGGCGGTGTGCAGCCCGCCCAGGCGCGCCAGCGCGTTGATCATGGGCTGACGACGGCCCATCAGCTGGGCTGCGCCGGCGTCGGCGCGGAATTCGCGCTGGCGCGAGAACCAGGCCACGATGATGGCGGCCAGGACGCCGAGCAGGATGTCCATCACGATGGTAGTGACAAAGTAGCCGATGCCCGGGCCCGAGCTTTCGTCGTCGTTGCGGCGCAGGAAGCTATCCACCGCATAACCGACCACGCGGCTGATGAACACGACAAAGGTGTTCATCACACCCTGGATCAGGGTCATGGTGACCATGTCGCCATTGGCGATGTGGGCCACCTCGTGGCCGATCACGGCCTCCACTTCTTCACGCGTCATGTTGCGCAGCAGGCCGGTGGACACGGCGACCAGGGCCGAGTTCTTGAAGGCACCGGTGGCGAAGGCATTGGGGTCGCCTTCGAAAATGCCGACTTCAGGCATGCCGATACCGGCCTGGTCGGCGAACTTGCGCACGGTGTTGACGATCCAGGCTTCATCGGGCGTCTGCGGCTGCTCGATGATCTGCACACCAGCGCTCCACTTGGCCACGGGCTTGCTGATCAGCAGCGAGATGATGGCACCGCCGAAGCCCATGATGAGCGCGAAACCCAGCAGCGCGCCCAGGTTCAGGCCGTTGGCCGTCAGGAACTTGTTGACGCCCAGCAGGCTGGCCACGATGCCCAGCACCACCACCACGGCAAGGTTGGTCAAGACGAACAGAATGATGTGTTTCATGGTTTCCTTCTCAGACAGCCCGACACCCGCGGACCGATGGCGCAAATGGTAAGGGTGAATGTGGCGAATTCAAGCGCGGGCACGCCATTTCCACACCATTTGTGGCGATTTGAGCGCTCACGTCCCTCGCGGCGGGCGAAAGACTTGCGCATCGGCATAAAAGGCCGGATCGTTGTTCGGCGACCACCAGCCGGGCACGCCCAGCACCGGCAGCGGCACAAAGGGCTTGCCGGCCAGCCGGGACGCCTGCAGATCCTGCGCCAGCCAGGCGTCGAGCGCGTCCGTTGCCAGGTCCAGCGGCACACGGTAGACGTGGGCGGTGATGGCCTTGCGCGGCTGCACCAGTTTTTCCAGCAGGGCGTGACCGAAGAGCGTCAACCGCGCCTGCGCCCACAGGGGGCGAAGCGTGATGAAGAGCTGAGGCCAGTCGCGCGCGGCCAGCGCGTCCCACAGCGCATCAGGCGCCTGGAGCAAGGCCGCGTTTTCGTCGAACACGGTGATGGCGTCCCGCACCGGGCCGCGCACGGGCAACACACCATCGGCCGCGATCTGCGCCGCCTGCAGCTGGTTGAGCCGGCGCTTGGCGCCGGGGAAACGCAGCCAGACCAGGCCATTGAAGAAATCGTGCAGGCCGTCGCGGGTAGGCACACGCTGCTGCTCGAAGATGAACTGCTCGTAGGCCAGTCCCGCCGGCAACTCGGCCTGGGGCACGAAACGCACCGGAGCCCCGGCATCGTCCAGAACCTCGGCGCAGCTACGCCCCGCCTGGACCTGCTGCGACAGCGGCGCCCCGACAGCGCGATACGGCGCCAGCCAGGGTGCGTGCCAGTCTATGCTGTCCAGACCATACGCCACGGCAGCGCCTCGCCTGAGCGCAGGGGCTTGAGTTCGGCTTCGCCAAAGGGGAAGCTCTCGGGCGGTGTCCAACTCTCACGGCGCAGCCGGATCGTCCCCGTGTTGCGCGGCAGGCCGTAGAAGTCGGCACCGAAGAAACTGGCAAACCCCTCCAACCTATCCAACGCACCGGCGGCGTCGAAGGCCTCGGCGTACATCTCGATGGCGGCGTGTGCGGTGTAGCAGCCGGCGCAACCCGTGGCGTGCTCCTTCAGGTGCACCGGGTGTGGCGCGCTGTCGGTGCCCAGGAAGAACTTCGGGTTGCCGCTGGTGGCTGCGGCCACCAGGGCCTGCCTATGCACTTCCCGCTTCAGCACGGGCAGGCAGTAGTAGTGCGGGCGGATACCGCCGGTGAAGATGGCGTTGCGGTTGTAGAGCAGGTGGTGCGCGGTGATGGTGGCGCCGGTGTACTTGTCGCTTTCCATCACGTACTGCGCGGCCTCTTTGGTCGTGATGTGCTCGAACACGATCTTGAGCTCGGGGAAATCGCGGCGCAAGGGTTTCAACTGCTGCTCGATGAACACGGCCTCGCGGTCGAACAGGTCGATCTCGGGGCTGGTCACCTCGCCGTGCACCAGCAGGAGCAGGCCTTCGCGCTGCATGGCCTCCAGGGTCTTGTAGGTCTTGCGGATGTCGGTCACGCCGGCATCGCTGTTGGTGGTGGCACCGGCCGGGTAGAGCTTGCAGGCCACCACGCCGCTGGCTTGTGCGCGCGCGATCTCCTCGGGCGGCAGCTTGTCGGTCAGGTAGAGCGTCATCAGCGGCTCGAAGTCCAGCCCGGCGGGCACGGCAGCGCGGATGCGTGCGCGATAGTGCGCCGCCTCGGCGGCCGTGGTCACCGGCGGCTTGAGGTTGGGCATGATGATGGCCCGGCCGAACTGGCGCGCCGTGTGCGGCGCGACGGCCGCCAAGGCGGCGCCGTCGCGCACATGCAGATGCCAGTCGTCCGGGCGGGTGATGGTGATTTCTTGCGTCATGTCTCTATTTTCCCAGACCTGAGCAAGGAGCCCCAAACAGGGGCCGCCGCAGAACCGGCTTTGCCGGGCTGCTGGCGGCGTCCCCCTTGGGGGGAAGCGGCGTAGCCGCTCAGGGGGGCACTCTTAATGCGCGAGGATCTTGTTGAGGAAATCCTTGGTGCGCGGCTGGCGGTTCTCGGGATGGGCAAAAAACTCGTCCTTGCTGCAGTCTTCCAGGATGCGGCCACCGACGTCGATGAAGATCACGCGGTTGGCCACCTTGCGGGCGAAGCCCATCTCGTGCGTGACCACCATCATGGTCATGCCCTCCTTGGCCAGGGTCACCATCACGTCCAGCACCTCGCCCACCATCTCGGGATCGAGCGCCGAGGTCGGCTCGTCGAAGAGCATCACGATCGGGTCCATGCTCAGGGCGCGGGCAATCGCCACGCGCTGCTGCTGGCCGCCCGAGAGCTGGCCGGGGAACTTGTCCTTGTGCGCCATCAGGCCCACGCGCTCCAGCATCTTCAAGCCACGCACCTTGGCTTCATCGATGCTGCGGCCCAGCACCTTGACCTGCGCGATGGTCAGGTTCTCGGTCACCGACAGATGAGGGAAGAGCTCGAAGTGCTGGAACACCATGCCCACGCGGCTGCGCAGCTTGGGCAGATCAGTCTTGGGATCGTGCAGGGGCACGCCGTCGACCAGGATTTCGCCCTGCTGGATCGGCTCCAGGCCGTTGACCGTCTTGATCAGGGTGGATTTGCCCGAGCCCGAGGGGCCGCAGACCACCACCACATCACCCTTGTTGATGCTGACCGAGCAGTTGTTGAGCACCTGCACCGGGCCGTACCACTTCGAAACGTTCTTGATTTCAATCATTGTTTTCTCCAACTCTCAGCGCACGATGGCAATGCGGGCCTGCAGGCGCTTGACGCTCCAGGACAGGCTGAAACAGACCACGAAATACACCACAGCGGCCAGCAGGTAGGCCTCTTCCGAGCGACCATAGATCTTGCCGGCATTGGTGAAGCCCTTGAGCAGGTCGTAGGCACCAATGGCGTAGACCAGCGAGGTGTCCTGGAACAGGATGATGGTCTGCGTCAGCAGGATCGGCAGCATGTTGCGAAAGGCTTGGGGCAACACCACCAGACGCATGTTCTGGCCGTAACTCATGCCCAGGGCCTGTCCGGCATGGACCTGGCCGCGCGGGATGGACTGGATGCCCGCACGCATGATCTCGCTGAAGTAGGCCGCCTCGAAGGCGATGAAGGTGACGATGGCCGAGATTTCGGCGCCGATCGGCCGGCCGATCAGGAAAGGGATCAGCAGGTAGAACCACAGGATCACCATCACCAGCGGGATGGAGCGCATGCCGTTGACGTAGATGGTGGCCGGCAGCATCAGCGCCTTGCGACCCGACAGGCGCATGAGTGCCAGCAGGGTGCCGAAGAAGATGCCGCCCAGCGTCGCGATCAGCGTGAGTTTGATGCTGAACCAGAAACCGCCCAGCACGAACTTGCTGATGATGTCCCAGTCGAGGAAGGTAAGGTCGAGGCCCAGCATGTCAGTGTCCCCCGCCAGTGCCGCCCGCGACGATGAAGCCGGGGATCTGCACCCGCTTCTCGATGGTGGCGAAGACGCGGTTGACCGCGAAAGCCGAGAGCATGTACAGCGCCGTCACGGCCAGGTAGACCTCGACACCGCGCGAAGTCTCCTCCTGCGCCTGCATGGCGAACATGGTGAGTTCGGCGATCGACACGGCGAAGGCCACGGCCGAGTTCTTCAGCAGGTTCATGGACTCGCTGGTCAGCGGCGGCAGGATGATGCGAAACGCCATGGGCAGGATCACGTAACGGTAGGCCTGCGCCGTGGTGAAGCCCATGGCCAGAGCCGCATAACGCTGCCCGCGCGGCAGGGCCTGGATGCCGGCGCGCACCTGCTCGGCGATGCGCGCCGAGGTGAAGAAGCCCAGGGCAAACACCACCAGCACAAAACCCGGCACCTGCTGGAACAGCGGAAACATCTTGGGCACCACGAAGTACCAGAGGAAGACCTGCACCAGCAAGGGGATGTTGCGAAACAGCTCGACCCAGACCGTGGCCAGGCGCACCAGCCAGGGACTGTCCTGCAGGGTGCGCAGGGTGCCCATGAGGGCACCCACCACCACGGCCACCACCCAGGAGCTGCCGGCCACGGCCAGCGTCCAGCCCCAGGCGTCCACCATCCATTCCAGATAGGTGCGGCCACTGCCGTCGTCGTTGAGGAATACCTGCCAGTCCCAGCTCATAAGGTGTCTCCGTGCAAGGGGCGCCGCCAGGCACGGCGGTGGCACACGATCAGAAGCAAAAACCCCGCCCGGTACAAGACCCGGACGGGGAATGTTTTGCCTGTGCGGTCAAGCCCCTACTTCGTTTTTACTTCTTGACGAAATCTTCCGCCGGCTTGTCGTTGAGATCAGCCCAGGCGGCCTTGGTCTCGGCCGTCACGGGCATGTTCACGCTGATGTTCTTCGGGGGAATCGGCTGCATGAACCACTTGTCGTAGATCTTGGCGAGTTCGCCCGACTTGACCAGCTCGGCGATGGTGTCGTTGCCCAGCTTCTTGAAGGCGGGATCGTCCTTGCGGATCATGATGCCGATGGGCTCCAGGCTCAGCGGTTCGCCAACGATGCGGTAGTCACCCGGCGACTTGGAGTTGACGATATTGCCGATCAGCAGGGTGGCGTCCATCACGAAGGCATCGGCGCGGCCCGACTCAAGCAGCAGGAAGCTGTCGGCGTGGTCCTTGCCGAACACTTCCTTGAAGTCAACGCCGGTGGCGCGCTCATGCTTGCGCAGCAGCTGCACCGAAGTGGTGCCCGTGGTGGTGGCCACGCTCTTGCCATTGAGCTGCGCGATGCCGGTGATGCCGGAATTGGCCCGCACGGCGATGCGCACCTGCTCCATATAGACCGTGTTGAGGAAGGCCACGTCCTTCTGGCGGGTCGCGTTGTTGGTGGTGGAGCCGCACTCGATATCGATGGTGCCGTTCTGCATCAGGGGGATGCGGTTCTGGGACGTCACCGACTGGAGCTTCACATCCAGCTTCTTGCCCACGGCCTTCTCCACATTGGCCACGATGCGCTGGCACAGCTCCACGTGGAAGCCGCCGTACTTGCCGTCACCCTGGGTATAGGACAGCGCGCCCGAGGAGTCGCGCACCCCCATGGTGATGCTGCCAGCGGCCTTGACCTTGGCCAGCGTGTCATTGGCCTGGGCGTGTGCGCCGGCGGCGAGCGTGGTAGCGATGGCAAAGGCCAGCAGATGCTTCTTCATGCGTAACTCCTAGAAAAGAGAAAAGTCAGACCGTGAGTATCCAGCAAATCCCGTGCCGGGATATGCCCCATGGGTTGATTAAAGAACGGCTGCGGTCATTTTGGCAACACAGGTCTACCCTCATGCGCCCTGCCCACCGCCGGCCAGGAAGCGCCACAGCGCCTCGGCCGTGCGCTTCGGGGATTGCTTGCCTTGGGGTTTTTCCCGATACAAGCGCATGTCCATGGTGATCTGCAAACCCGACAGGGCCGCTGGCGCAGCGCTGACCAGACGGCCTGCTCGCAGGTCGTTGCGCACGGCGCTATGCGGCAGGAAGGCCAGGCCATGGCCTTCGAGCGCCATGGCCTTGAGGCCTTCGGCCATATCGGTCTCGTAGACGCGGTCCAGGTGGATGGCCGTACCTGCCTGCTTGAGCATGAAATCCACCACCTGGCCCAAGTAGGCACCCGGCGCATACCCCAGATAAGGCAAGGGCTGCTCGGCGCGCCCAGGCAGCGGAAACAGCGGCTGGCCCTGGGCATCGGGCCGGGAATAGGGTGCGATGGTCTCCTGCCCCAGGCTGACGAGTTCGTAGCGCTCGGCATCGAGCTGGAAGGGATGCGAGGCATGGTGGTAGGCCAGCAGCAGGTCGCAGCTGCCTTCGGTCAGGCGGATCACCGCATCGTGCACGTTGAGGGCGATGAGCCGACTCTTGAAGGGTCCGAAGTTCTCGCGCAGGCTGGAAACCCAGGCGGGAAAGAAGGTGAAGGCCAGGGTGTGCTGTACGGCGAACTCGATCACGTCCTCGCCAGCGGCCGTGTGGCTGCGCAGCATGGCGCGGGTGTGCTGCAGGGATTGCAACATCTCCAGCGCCTGGCCGTAGAGGGTTTCACCAGCGGGGGTGAGGCGCGTGGGGTAGGCACTGCGGTCCACCAGGTCGGTGCCGGCCCAGGCTTCCAGCGACTGGATGCGCCGGGAAAAGGCCGGTTGCGTCACGTGACGCAGCTGGGCCGAGCGGCTGAAGCTGCGCGTCTCGGCCAGGCTGACGAAGTCTTCAAGCCACTTGGTTTCCATGGCGCGGATTATGCGGTGCCCGGCCCCTGCCGGCGTTCACTCCGCGCTCTGCTGCAAGGCCCACATGCGGGCATAGGTGCCGTTGCGCGCCAGCAGCGCACTGTGCGAGCCGCGCTCGACGATGCGCCCGGCCTCCATGACCAGGATCTCGTGCGCATCGACCACGGTGGACAGACGGTGCGCAATGACCAGCGTGGTCTTGCCTTGGGCCACACCCTTGAGCTCGGCCTGGATGGCGCGCTCGTTGGCCGAGTCGAGTGCGGAGGTAGCCTCGTCGAAGATCAGCACGGGCGGGTTCTTGAGCAGGGTGCGCGCAATCGCCACGCGCTGTTTCTCGCCCCCCGAAAGCTTGAGGCCGCGCTCGCCCACCATGGTGTCGTAGCCTTTGGGTGTGGCGACGATGAAGTTGTGGATGTGGGCGGCACGCGCCGCTTCCTCCACCTCGGCGCGGCTGGCGCCGGGGCGGCCGTAGGCGATGTTGTATTCCACCGTGTCGTTGAACAGCACGGTGTCCTGCGGCACGATGCCGATGGCCTGCCGCAGGCTGGACTGCGTAACCTGGCGGATGTCCTGGCCGGCAATCGTGATGCGACCGTCGCTCACATCGTAGAAACGGTAGAGCAGGCGCGCCAGGGTGGACTTGCCCGCCCCGGAGGGGCCGACCACGGCCACGGTCTTGCCGGCCGGGATCTCGAAGCTCAGCTCATGCAGGATGGCGCGCGCCGGCTCGTACGAGAAGCTGACGCGCTCAAAACGCACCTCGGCCTGTGCCACCTGCAGGGGCAAGGCGCCCGGCGCGTCGGCCACTTCGCGCTCGCGCTCCAGCAGGGTGAACATCTTGTCGATGTCGGTCAGGCTCTGCTTGATCTCGCGGTAGAGCACGCCCAGGAAACCCAGCGGGATGTAGAGCTGGATCATCAGCGCATTGATCATGACCAGGTCGCCCAGCGTCATGCGGCCGTCGATCACGCCCTGGGTAGCACGCCACAGCATGGCCACCAGACCGGTGGCGATGATGAGTTGCTGCCCGGCATTGAGCAGGCTCAGGCTGGTCTGGCTCTTGACGGCGGCGCGGCGGTAGTGCTCCAGGTTCTCGTCGTAACGGCGCGCCTCGAACTCTTCGTTGTTGAAGTACTTGACGGTCTCGTAGTTCAGCAGCGAGTCGACCGCGCGGCTGTGTGCGGTCGAGTCCAGCTCGTTCATGCGACGACGAAAACGCGTGCGCCACTCGGTCACCGTCACCGTGAAGGCGATGTAGCTCACCAGGGCCGCCAGCGTGATCCAGACAAAACCGAAGTCGAACTTCACGGCCAGCAGCGTGAGCACCAGCGTGAACTCGATCAGCGTGGGCACGATGCTGTAGAGCGAATAGGAAATGAGCGAGTGCACGGCGCGCGTGCCGCGCTCGATGTCGCGTGTCATGCCGCCGGTCTGGCGCTCCAGGTGGAAACGCAGGCTCAGCGCGTGCAGATGGCGAAAGACCTGCAGCGAGATGGTGCGTGCGGCGCCCTCGGTGGCCTTGGCAAAGACCAGTTCACGCAGCTCGGTGAACAGCGAGGTCATGAAACGCAGGGCGCCGTAGGCCAGCAGCAGCGCCGCCGGTACCAGCCACGACGCAGCCGGGTCGCTGGGGCGCAGGCCCACGCCGTCGACCAGCTCCTTGAGCAGCAGGGGCACCCCCACATTGGAGACCTTGGCGCCGATCATGAACGTCAGCGCCGCGATGACACGCCACTTGTAGGCCCAGAGGTAGGGGAAGAGGCGCTCTAGCGTGGCCCAGTCGGAGCGGGGCATGCCGGCGGAGGGCTGGGCAGGAACTTGGGGGGCGGTGGTTTCACCGTAGCGGCGCATGGAGGACAATCCGGTGACAGGTTTTCCGAGATTGTCACCCATGAGCGAATTTCCCAGCACCGCCGCCCTCCAGCCCCCGTCCGACGAGGAGCTGGTGCTCAAGGTCATCCCCATGCCGGCCGACAGCAATGCCAACGGCGACATCTTCGGCGGCTGGGTCATGGCCCAGGTCGACCTGGCCGGCTCGGTGATCCCGGCGCGTTATGCGGGCGGACGCATCGCCACCGTGGCGGTGAACGAGTTCATCTTCAAGCAGCCGGTGCGCGTGGGCGACATCCTGTCCTTCTATTCCAAGCTGACCCGCATCGGCAAGACCTCGATCACGGTCAAGGTGGAGGTCTACGCCGAGCGTTTCCAGGCCCAGGGCCAGTTCGTCAAGGTGACGGAAGCCAACCTGACCTATGTGGCCATCGACGAGCAGGGCAAGCCGCGCCCGGTGCCCAAACGACCCGCCGCCTGATCAGGACACGATGTAGGCGGCCGCGCCGGCCGAGAGCAGCTTGCCCTCGGCGTCCAGGAACTCCATGCGCGTGGAGGCCACACGCGAGCCCAGGCGCAGCGCCTCCGCGCGCAACTCGAATTGCTCACCGATGCCCGGACGCAGGTAGTCGACGCGCAGGTCGATGGTGCCCAGCTTGCCGAAGCGCTGCAGGCGCTGCAGCGGCGACTCGTCCATATGGCGCGCGCCGATGGCCGCCATCACGGCCAGCCCCCCCATGGCGTCCAGCCCCGCGCTGATCACGCCGCCGTGGATGCGCTGGTGGCCGAAATGCCCGATGAGTTCGGGTTTCATGGCAATGCGGGCCGTCACCCGCTCGGGCACGATCTGGGTGATCTGCAAGCCCAGCACGCGATTGAAGGCGATCTTGTCCTCGAAGATGTCCTTGAGCGCCGCGATGAACTCGGGCTCGAAGCCGGTGGCGGGAAAAGGGACCAAGTGCTTCACGCGCTCAGACCTTGCTGAAGTCCGGCTTGCGCTTCTCCATGAAGGCCCCGAAGGCCTCACGCGCCGCCGGCTCGCGCAGCATGCGACCGAAGCTCGCGCCCTCCTCGCCCATCTGCGCCATGATCTGGGCCGCCTGGCCCTTTTTCATGAGACGCTTGGTTTCGATCAGCGAAGACAGGGGCTTGGCCGCCAGCTTGCGCGCCTGCGCCTGCGCGTAGCCATTGGCCTCGGTGGGCGGCAGCACGCGGTTGACCAAGCCGGCTTCGAGCGCCGCCTCGGCCATGAACGGTTCACCCAGCAACAAGGCCTCGGCCGCGCGGTGGTAACCGAACATCTGCGGCACCGTGATGCTGGAGGCGAACTCCGGGCACAGACCCAGGTTCACGAAGGGCATGGAGAAGGCCGCGTTGTCGCCGGCATAGACCAGGTCGCAATGGAACAGCAGGGTGGTGCCGATGCCCACCGCCGGGCCGCTGACGGCGGCAATCACCGGCTTGGGGAAGGCGGCCAGCGCGCGCATGAAGCGCCAGACCGGCGCATCCCCGTCCGAAGGCGGCGTGTTGAGGAAATCGCCGATGTCGTTGCCGGCCGAGAACACGGTCTCGTGGCCCTGGAACACCAGCACCCGCACGGCCGCATCGCTGGCCGCCTGCGTCACGGCATCGGCCAGGGTGGCGTACATGGCCGCGGTGATGGAGTTCTTGCGCTCCAGCCGGTTGAAGCTGAGGGTGCAGACACCGGCTTCGGTGTGGACGAGGATGTCGGACATGGTGGTCATTCCTTGAAATAAACGATCTGGTGCGAGGTGCAGAGCAGGGTGCCGGCCTCGTTCCAGAGCTGGGCCGACTGGTCGAAAAAGCCGTTACGAAATTCCTGGCCGCGCGCCTGCCCCAGCAGGTAACCGCGGCCGGTGGCCTGCAGCTCCTTCTCGCCGGCGTGGAAATAGGTGGTGATGGAGACGGTGCCGGCCGGCACGCGCGTGGCGCGCCTGAGCCAGACGCGCGGGTAGAAGATGTCGGACAGGGCCAGCAGCGAGCAGAAGTCCAGCGGGCGCGGCGGCTGGTCACGCATCCACAGCTGGGAAAGGCTGTGGTCCTGCTGGCGGCCGTCCCAGGCCTGCGGAATAAGCCCACTGACGGGGCGCAGTTCGTAATGGTCCAGCCAGGCCATGGCCTTGTCGTAGCGCATGGTCTGCGCCTCGGCGGGCCCGGGCACAACCGGCATGGGCAAGTCCGACAGGCTCCAGGTCTCGCGCCGCACCGCGGTGATGACGGTGGCCGTGGTCGCGACGACAGGCTGGCCCTGGGCGTCGTCCTGCACGATAGCCGCCGTCCAGTGCTGGGTGGAACGGTTGGTGCGCACCGGCAACAGCTGCACTTCAAAGGGCCCTTGCGCCAATGCACCGGCGTAGTTGACCGTGATGGACAGCGGCGCGCCCAGCAAGTCCGGGTGGCTGAGGACGGCCTTGAGCACCGTCGCGGCCGTGCAGCCGCCGAAGGGGCCGACCATGTTCCAGTAGGCCTCGCTGGTACGTCCGGCGTAACGGCCTGGGGCGACCGGGTCCAGCGCGAGGGCGGCGTCGAAGGCGTGCGGTTTCATGAGGGCATAGTGTGCACTGTTGTCGCCCCCGATGGCGTCCCCGGCGGGACGGCGCCAGCGGCCAGGGACTGCAGGGCGGCCAGGCTGCGCGGCCACAGCGTGGGCTGCATGGCCTCGCGGAAGAAGCCGAAGTGGCCGATGCGGCGTGAAGGCACTTCCACCGGGTGGAGGGTCAGGACCTGGCGCGGGGCCGCACTGTAGAGATTGACCAGGCTGTGCGTGCCGCGCAGCGTCATCAACTCGTCGTCGCTGAAGGACCACGCCAGCAGCGGGAAGCGCACGCGACCGTAGCGTTGTGCCACGTCCTGTCCTTCTGCACCGGCGCTGTAGCGCGGATGCATGCACCAGCGCCGCCATTGGTGGATGACACCGGCCGGCAGGTTGCCACCATGCCCAGGCGCCGGCCCGGGAAATAACCGCAGACGCGTGTGGCCAGCGGCACCATCACGTGCCAGAAGAAAAGCACCCGGCGGCGCAACTGGGGCGCGTTCTCGCGCCAATAGCCGCTGCCGGCGGCGATGCTGAACAGGCCGTCGACCTGCTCCGGGTGGCGGAACAGGCCGGGCAATTGCGCGCCCAGGCTGTGACCCAGCAGGTAGAGCGGCCGCCCCGGCAGCTCGCGTCGGGCCGTCAGCACCACCGTCTCGTAGTCGTGCGCCCAGTCGAAGAGGTCGGCCTTGAAACCGCGCAGGGAACGCCGGGGCACGTGGGCCAGGGAGTCACCATGACCGCGGTAGTCGAAAGTCCAGACACGGTAGCCTTGCTGAGCGAGCCACTGGGCATAGGGCGCGTAATAACCCTGGGGCACACCCATGGCGCCGCCGATGACCACGGTGGCCTGCGCCTGCGCCGATGGCTCGTAGACGCGCAGCGTGATCACGCTGCCGTCTTCCCCAGTGAGGTCTCGATGCTCTGCTTCCATGGTGTTCCCCTCGTGTGCCCGCCCGGTCTAGACGCCAGGTCGTGGCGGGCGGACGCGCTCGGCGCCCGCCCCTACAGCTTCAAACGCGTTCGAAGATGCCGGCCGCGCCCTGCCCCGTACCGACGCACATGGTCACCATGCCGTACTTCAGGTTGTGGCGATGCAGGGCGTGCACCACCGTGGCGGCGCGGATGGCGCCGGTGGCGCCCAGCGGGTGGCCCAGGGCAATGGCGCCGCCCATGGGGTTGACCTTGGACGGGTCGAGGCCCAGGCTGTTGATCACGGCCAGCGACTGGGCTGCGAAGGCTTCGTTGAGCTCGATCCAGCCGATGTCCTCGTGCTTGAGGCCGGCGTAGCGCAAGGCGGCGGGGATCGCCTCGATCGGGCCGATGCCCATGATCTCGGGCGGCACACCGCGCGCGGCGAAACTGACGAAACGCGCCAGCGGCTTGAGGCCGAACTGCTTGACCGCCTTCTCGCTGGCCAGGATCAGCGCGCCAGCGCCGTCGCTGGTCTGCGAGCTGTTGCCGGCGGTCACGCTGCCGCGGGCCGAGAAGACCGGCTTGAGCTTGCCCAGGGCATCCAGTGTGGTGTCGGCACGCGCGCCTTCGTCCAGGCTCACGGTGCGGATCTTGGTGCTGACCTCGCCGGTGGCCAGGTTGGGCGTGCGCTCGACCACGTCGATGGGCGTGATCTCGGCGGTGAACTCACCAGCCTTCTGCGCCCTGATCGCACGCTGGTGCGACTCCAGCGCAAAGGCGTCCTGCATCTCGCGTGTGACCTTCCACTGCTGGGCCACCTTCTCGGCCGTCAGGCCCATGCCGTAGGCAATGCCGACGTTTTCGTCGCGCGCAAAGACCTCGGGGTTGAAGGAAGGCTTGTTGCCGCCCATGGGCACCAGGCTCATGGACTCGGCGCCGCCGGCGATCAGCACGTCGGCCTCGCCCACGCGGATGCGGTCGGCGGCCATCTGGATCGCGGTCACGCCCGAGGCGCAGAAGCGGTTGACGGTCACGCCACCGATGGGGTGCTTGAAGGCCAGGCCCACGGCGATACGCGCCATGTTCATGCCCTGCTCCCCCTCGGGGAAGGAGCAGCCGATGATGGCGTCTTCAATCGCCTTGGGGTCCAGCGTGGGCACCTGCTGCATCGCGCTCCTGATAGCGGCGATCAACAGGTCGTCGGGACGGGTGTTGCGGAAAAAGCCGCGGCCGGAACGACCGATGGGCGTGCGCGTGGCGGCAACGATATAGGCTTCTTGAACTTGTTTCATGATGATTCCTTTGCAGCCGATCAGTTGCGCACGGGCTTGCCGGTGCTGAGCATGCCCATGATCCGCTCTTGCGTCTTGGGATGGACGATGAGCGAGCAGAACGCCTGGCGCTCCAGGGCCATCAGGTATTCCTCGCTCACCAGCGAGCCGGCGTCGACGTCACCGCCGCAGACCACGTTGGCGATCAGGGTGGCGATGTGGAAGTCGTGTGCGCTGATGAACCCACCGTCGCGCATATTGACCAGCTGGGCCTTGATGGTGGCCAGGCCGTTGCGGCCCGCCACCGGGAACAGGCGACGGTGCGGGGCGCGCCAGCCACCCTGGTACATGGCACGGGCCTCGTTGAGCGCGGTATAGAGCAGCTCGTCCTTGTTGGGCACGACCAGGTCGCTGTCCAGCAGGTAGCCCAGCTTGCGCGATTCGAGCGCGCTGGTGCCCACCTTGGCCATGGCCGCGGCGGTAAAACCCTCGGTCAGGAAGGGCAGGATGTCCTTGCCGGTGGAGGCGGCCATGTTCTCGGCCGCGCGGCGCGCGATATAGGTCAGGCCGCCGGCACCGGGCACCAGGCCCACGCCCACTTCGACCAGGCCGATATAGCTTTCCATCGCCACTACACGGCGTGCGGTGTAGACCGCCAGTTCGCAGCCGCCGCCCAGGGCCATGCCACGCACCGCCGCGACCACGGGCACGCCCGCATACCGCAGGCGCAGCATCATGGTCTGCATCTCCTGCTCGGCGCCCTCGATGGCCCCCACGCCAGCGATCATGAAGGCCGGCAGGGTGGCCTGGAGATCGGCACCCACGCTGAAAGGCTCGTCGCCGGACCAGATCACCAGGCCCTGGTAATCGGCTTCGGCCAGCTCGACCGCACGCGTCAGGCCTTCGACCACGCCGGGGCCGATCGCGTGCATCTTGCTCTTGATGCTGGCGATCAGCACGCTGCCCGTGACGGCTTCGCGGTTTTCGTCCAGCGTCCAGATGCGGATGGCCTCGTCTTCGTGCAGGGTCTTGCCCGCGGTCTTGTAGTTGGCCGAGCCATCGCCCAGCAGGCTCTCGCGGAAGTACTGGATGCCGTAGACCGGCAGCTGACGACGCGGCTGGAACTTGCCCGTGCTCGGGTTGAAGGAACCCTCGGGCGTATGCACACCGCCGGCCTTGGCCACCGGGCCTTCGAACACCCACTTGGGCAGCGGCGCCTTGGAGAGCGCCTTGCCGCTATCGATGTCTTCCTGGATCATCTTGGCCACTTCAAGCCAACCGGCTTCCTGCCAGAGTTCGAAGGGGCCTTGTTTCATGCCGAAGCCCCAGCGCATGGCCAAGTCCACGTCGGCCGCGGTGTCGGCGATGGTGGCGAGGTGCACGGCCGCGTAATGGAAGCTGTTGCGCAGGATGGCCCAGAGGAAGCGACCTTGCGCGCCTTCGGCGTTGCGCAGCAACTTGAGACGCTCACCGGCCGGCTTCTTGAGCATGCGCTCGTAGACCGCGTCGGCCTTCTCGCCGCCGGGCACGTATTCCTTGCCTTCGAGGTCGAAGCGCAGGATGTCGCGGCCGACCTTTTTGTAGAAACCAGCCTTGCTCTTCTGGCCCAGGTTGCCCATCTCGATCAGGGTCTTGAGCACGGGCGGGGTGCCGAAGCTGGCGTAGAAAGGGTCGCTCTTCTCGTCCAGGTTGTCCTGCAGCGTCTTGACCACGTGGGCCATGGTGTCCAGGCCCACCACGTCGGCGGTACGGAAGGTGCCGGAGCTGGCACGGCCCAGCTTCTTGCCCGTGAGGTCATCGACCACGTCGTAGCTCAGGCCGAAGTTCTCGACCTCCTTCATCGTGGCCAGCATGCCGGCGATGCCGACGCGGTTGGCGATGAAGTTGGGCGTGTCCTTGGCCCGCACCACGCCCTTGCCCAGGCCGCTGGTAACGAAGGTTTCGAGCTGGTCCAGGATGATGGGCTGCGTGGTCGGCGTGGCGATCAGCTCCACCAGGTACATGTAACGCGGCGGGTTGAAGAAGTGGATGCCGCAGAAGCGCGGCTTGATTTCTTCGGGCAGCACCTCGGACAGCTTGGTGATGGACAGGCCCGAGGTGTTGGACGCGACGATGGCATGCTTGGCCACAAAGGGCGCGATCTTCTTATAGAGATCGAGCTTCCAGTCCATGCGCTCGGCGATGGCCTCGATGATGAGGTCGCAGTCCTTGAGCAGGGCCAGGTTCTCCTCGTAGTTGGCGGCCTGGATCAGGCTCGCATCGTCAGCCACGCCCAGCGGCGAGGGCTTGAGTTTCTTGAGGTTGTCGATGGCCTTGGTGACGATGCCGTTCTTCGGGCCTTCCTTGGCCGGCAGGTCGAACAGCACGACCGGCACCTTGACGTTGACCAGATGGGCGGCGATCTGCGCGCCCATCACGCCGGCACCTAGCACGGCGACTTTTCTGACTTGGAATCGAGACATGGTTGTCTTCCTGGTTGATTTTTACTGGACGCGGGTCCAGACCTGGGTCCGGTAGAAGGGGCCGACATAACCCCGGATCTGCAATTTGCTGCCGCCTTCGAGCGGGGTCATGCGCAGCGTGTAGTTCTTGCCGTTCTCGGGGTCGAGAATCTTGCCCTGCTCCCACACGTCGGCGTCCTCGGCCTTTTTCGCGCCGCGGATGATCTCCAGCCCGACCTTGGGTTTGCCCTTGCGGTCATCGGCGCAGAGATCGCAGTTGGGCTGATCCGAAGTCACGAGCGCGCGCTCGACGACACCGCTTAGCACCCCATCGGCACCCGCACGGATGCGGATCTCGGCCTTGGCCGTGCCGGTCTTGTCGTCGATGCTGCGCCACAGGCCCACGGGCGTGGACTGGCCCACGGCGGGCAAGGCCGCCAGGACCAGAGTGCACACCAACAGGGCTTGGCGCATCATCGGCTTCACCACTTCAGGCCAGGGCCAGGTCGGTGTCCATCAGGACCTTGGAACCAGCGCGGGCGGTGCGCATCAGCGACGCGGTCTCGGGGAAGAGCTTGGCGAAGTAGAAGCGTGCGGTCTGCAGCTTGGCCTGGTAGAACGGGTCGGCGTTGCCGGCGGCGATTTCCTTCAGCGCGACCGAGGCCATGCGGGCAAAGAAATAACCGAAGACCAGGTGGCCGGCCACGCGCAGGTAGTCCACGGCGGCAGCGCCCACTTCGTCGGGGTTCTGGAAACCCTTGAAGCCGACTTCGGTGGTGAACTTGGTCATCTGGTCGCCCAGGTAGGCCAGGGGGTTGATGAACTCGGCCATCTTCTCGTTCACGCCTTCGGCTTCGACCAGCTGGCCGACCAGCTTGCCGAACTTCTTGAGCGTGGCGCCGTTGTTGCCCAGGATCTTGCGGCCCAGCAGGTCCAGCGACTGCACGGTATTCGTGCCTTCGTAGATCATGTTGATGCGGGCATCACGCACGAACTGCTCCATGCCCCATTCCTTGATGTAGCCGTGGCCACCGAAGACCTGCTGGCACATCACCGTGGCTTCGAAACCGTTGTCGGTCAGGAAGGCCTTGATGATGGGGGTCAGCAGGGCGAGCATCTCGTCGCTTTCCTTGCGCACCTTCTCGTCGGGGTGGTAGAGGTGCTGGTCCAGCAGCATGGCGCAGTAGCAGGCCAGGGCACGGCCGCCTTCGGCGTAGGCCTTGGCGGTGAGCAGCATCTTGCGCACATCGGGGTGCACGATGATGGGATCGGCGTCCTTGTCCTTGGCTTTGGTGCCCGACAGGCTGCGCATCTGGATGCGGTCCTTGGCATAGGCCAGGGCGTTCTGGTAAGCCACTTCGGTCAGACCCAGGGACTGGTTGCCCACGCCCAGGCGGGCGGCGTTCATCATGACGAACATGGCCTGCAGGCCCTTATTGGGCTGGCCGACCATCGTGCCAACCGCGTTCTCCAGGATCATCTGGCAGGTGGAGTTGGCGTGGATGCCCATCTTGTGCTCCAGGCCGCCGCAATAGATGCCATTGCGCGTGCCCAGGGAGCCATCGGCCTTCACGTTGTACTTGGGCACGGCAAACAGGCTGATGCCCTTGCTGCCCTTGGGCGCGTCGGGCAGGCGGGCCAGCACCAGGTGCACGATGTTCTCGGCCAGGTCGTGTTCACCGGCGCTGATGAAGATCTTGGCGCCGTTGAGCTTGTAGGTGCCGTCAGGCTGCGGTTCGGCCTTGCTGCGCAGCATGCCCAGGTCGGTGCCGCAATGGGGTTCGGTCAGACACATGGTGCCAGTCCACTCGCCGCTCACCAGCTTGGGCAGGTAGAGCTTCTTCTGCTCGTCAGTGCCGTGAGCGTGCAGGGCCTCGTAAGCGCCGTGCGAGAGGCCGGGGTACATGGTCCAGGCCTGGTTGGCCGAGTTCATCATCTCGTAGATGCACTGGTTCAGCACAAAGGGCAGGCCCTGGCCGCCGTAGTCCGGGTCGCAGCTCAGCGCGGCCCAGCCGCCTTCGACGTACTGCGCGTAGGCTTCCTTGAAGCCCTTGGGCGCGGTGACCTCGTGCGTGGTCTTATCGAGCTTGCAGCCTTCGGTGTCGCCGCTGATATTGAGCGGGAAGATCACATTGGCGGCGAACTTGCCACCTTCTTCGAGCACCGCGTTGATGGTGTCGGCATCGGTGTCGGCGTGGCGCGGGATCTGCTTGAGTTGTTCGGTGACGTTGAGCACTTCGTGCATCACGAACTGCATGTCGCGCAGGGGCGGGTTGTAGCTGGGCATGGCGTTACTCCTGTTTGGATAGGGTGATGGATTTGGTGGCGGACTTGCGCATCGGCTTGACGATGGCAGCCTTGGGTGTCACGGTCTTGACGGTCTTGCCATCGGCGCCGTAACGGGCCAGGATCTGCTCGAACGCCTTGTTGGCGCGCGCTATCGATCCGGGGGTCTTGAGAAAACGGGCCTCGTAATGCACGGCCAGGATCAGGCCGTGGATTTCGAAGCCGATCTGGCTGGCATCGGCATCGGGCGCAAGATGCCCTTCTTCCTTGGCCTGAATCACGGCGCGGTGCACGGCGGCCAGCCAGGTCTTGACCGAGCTGGCCAGGGCGTCACGCACCGGACCGGGCCGGTCGTCGAAGTCGACGGCGCCACTGATGAAGATGCAGCCGGACTGGATTTCCACCGTGACGCGTTTCATCCAGTTCGAAAACAGGGCCTGTAGGCGCGGCAGGCCGCGCGGCTCGTGCAGCGCGGGGTAGAAGATTTCCTGCTCGAAGCGGCCGAAATACTCACGGATGACCGAGATCTGCAGCTCCTCACGCGAGCCGAAATGGGCGAAGACGCCCGACTTGCTCATGCCGGTCACCTCGGCCAGCACGCCGATGCTCAGGCCCTCCAGGCCGATCTGGGTGGCCAGGCCGAGGGCGGCATCGACGATGGCCAGCTTGGTCTGCTGGCCCTTGTGCAAGGCACGGCCATCACGCGGCTTCTCGGGGGAGACGCTGCGCGCAGTTTTGCTGGCCGGGGTGGCAGAGGACATGGTGTTGGCTTAAAAACGAACGGTCGTGCTATTTTGCACGAAAAACCCCGTCCGTCAATCCACCCCAGTACCGTGCCGGGAAATAAAAAAGCCGGCTTCAGCCGGCTTTTGGGGGATCAGCGCTTGAAAGGCACGACGCGCTGGGTCTGTGTCCCCAAGCCTTCGATCCCCAGGGTCATGACGTCGCCCGCCTTCAGGAAACGCTGGGGTTTCATGCCCAGCCCCACACCCGGTGGGGTGCCGGTGATGATGACATCGCCCGGCATCAGGGTCATGTACTCGCTCAGGTGGCTGACGATCTTGGCCACGCTGAAGATCATGGTTCGGGTATTGCCGGTCTGCATGCGCTGGCCGTTGACGTCCAGCCACATGGCCAGGCGCTGGGGATTCTCGATCTCGTCCTTGGTGACCAGCCAGGGGCCCAGCGGGCCGAAGGTGTCGCAGCCCTTACCCTTGTCCCATTGGCCGCCGCGCTCGAGCTGGAACTCGCGCTCGCTGACGTCGTTAGACAGGCAATAGCCGGCAACATAATCCAGCGCCGCCTTTTGCGTGACATGACGGGCCTGTTTGCCGATCACCACGCCCAGCTCGATCTCCCAATCACCCTTGACCGATCCCTTGGGCAGCATGACGTCGTCGTCCGGCCCCTGGATGCAGCTGATGGCCTTGGTGAAGACGATGGGCTCCTTGGGGATGGCCATGCCGGCTTCCTTGGCATGGTCGCTGTAGTTCAGGCCGATGGCGATGAACTTGCCGATGCCGTTCACCGGGCAACCCATGCGCGGCTTGCCGCGCACCAGGGGGAGCTTGTCGGTCTTGAGCTTGAGCAACTTGGCCAGCACGGCATCCGTCAGCTGGGCCGGGCCGATGTCCGGCACCACGGCGCTGAGGTCACGCAGCTTGCCAGCGGTATCGATGAGGCCTGGCTTTTCCTTGCCCGGATTGCCGTAACGCACGAGTTTCATGAAGTCTCCTGTTTGTTCTTTATAGAGCGCGGGGCGGCAGGGCAGCCCCCGCCCCGAAACGGCCTCTCAGCGCAGCATCTGGCCCAGACTGGCATCCAGGTGCTCGGTGGGCATGCGCCGGAAACCGGAACGCGCGAAGCGCTGCAGGCGCCCGACCACAAAAGCCGTGAGCACCGAGGACTGCACCTGGGCGTCGGCCGTGGGCGTCATCGAACCGCCCGACTGCGCGCCGTCGCGCAGGCACTGCTTGAGGGTGGACTCGATCTTGTCGAAAAACTGGTTCATGCGCTGCTGCAGGCGCTCGTTCTCAAACACCAAGGCGTCGCCCACCATGACACGCACCATGCCGGGGTTCTTCTCGGCGAACTGCAGCAGCATGGTGACCACCTTGCCGGCGTGGCGGGAACCCGCGGCGGGGTCGGTAGCGGCGGCCTCGCGCTCGGCGATCTGGCCGACCAGGGTAAAAACAGCCTGTTCGATGAACTCGATCAGCCCTTCGAACATCTGGGCCTTGCTGGCGAAATGGCGGTACAGGGCCGCTTCACTCACCTCCAGCTTGGCGGCCAGGGCGGCGGTGGTGATGCGCTCGGCGCCCGGCTGCTCCAGCATGCTGGCCAGGGCCTGCAGGATCTGGACCCGGCGCTCGCCCGGCTTGGGACGCTTGCGGACCGGTGTATCGGCGACGGCTGCGGGGGTGGTGTTTTCGGCGTCAGACATGGTGTTCGGAAATCCCTTTTCTTCATTCTCGCACAGGCCCGGTTAGGGGTTTTACCTCAGTGGTCGCCCACTCTCCTTGGGCTGTGCGCCGCGCTCAATGGGAGCGGATCATGGTCCCGTAGGCCTGGTCGGTCAGGATTTCCAGCAGCATGGCGTGTGGCACGCGGCCGTCAATGATGTGCACCGCGTTCACGCCACTCTTGGCGGCGTCCAGCGCGCCGGCGATCTTGGGCAGCATGCCGCCCGAGATGGTGCCGTCGGCCACCAGTTCGTCGATGCGCTTCATGGTCAGCTCGGTCAGCAGCTGGCCCTGTTTGTCCAGCACCCCGGGGATGTTCGTCAGCATCAGCAGCTTTTCGGCCTGGAGCACGGTGGCCAGCTTGGCGGCCACCACGTCGGCGTTGATGTTGTAGCTCTCGTTGTGCTCGCCAAAGCCGATGGGGCTGACGACCGGGATGAAGGCGTCGTCCTGCAATGCCTTGACCACGCTGGGGTCGATGGACTCGATGTCACCCACCAAGCCGACGTCGTGCACCTTGGAAGGGTCGCTGGTGTCCACCAGCCTGAGCTTCTTGGCTCGGATCAGGCCGCCGTCGCGCCCGGTCAGTCCCACGGCCTTGCCGCCGGCCTGGTTGATCAGGCCCACGATGTCCTGCTGCACTTCGCCAGCCAGCACCCACTCGACCACCTCCATGGTCTCGGCATCGGTCACGCGCATGCCCTGGATGAACTCGCCCTTCTTGCCCAGACGCTTGAGGGCGGTCTCGATCTGGGGCCCGCCGCCGTGCACCACCACCGGGTTGATGCCCACCAGCTTGAGCAGCACCACGTCCTCGGCGAAGGCTTTTTGCAGCTCCGGGTCCGTCATGGCGTTACCGCCATATTTGATGACCATGGTCTTGCCATGGAACTTGCGGATGTAAGGCAGCGCCTGGGCCAGAATCTCGGCCTTGGCGTGGGGGGCGATGGCGGGGGTGTCGGTCATGGTTGGATTAGTCGGGAATCGTTAGACCAATTGTGCCGCAACAGCGCCCCCCAGGCTCCCGTGCATCACGCGAGAAACATGCCCTTTACGCCTTGATGGCGAACTCTTCTCTCTTGCGCCCCTTGGCTATCAAGGCCGCCATCCAGCGCGGCATCGAACCACGCCCACTCCAGGTTTCGCCTTTCGGGCCTCGGTATTTCGCGGCGACAGTCTTCTTGCTAGGGCCGCTGCGCTTTTTAGCCGTTGTCTTTTTACCAACGCTTTTGGCGGCGCCCTTCCCGCGTTGGCTACGGGCGCCACCCAAGGCTTGCTGCAAATCATTCAGCGTGATACCAAAAGCTTGCATTTGAGTCAGGATGTTCTTGATCGTTTTATCGAACTCCCGGGTTCGTATATCGGCTGCCTGCTTCTGCAGCTTCTCAATTTGCAACTGAATATCAATCAAATTACCCATTTGTATCCACCTCGAATTAAGTATTTAACTCGGCCATTTCCCAAACGACGTCAACGACCGCCATCGCCTTCTTCCGTCACCTTGTCTTTTTGCTTGCGCAAGACCAACCCGGGGGGAACATGAAACAACACGATGCTTCGGTACAACCACAGATACACCAAAGCAAATGCAAAAACCAACACCATCAAAATCGAAGTAGACCGCCAAAACAATACGGCAGGAAATATCGCAAGCGAAGACAGCAGCCATAGATACGGCGATGTCAATGCATTGCGGCTGGTCTGGTCACCGGCTTCACGACTGCCAACAGCCCATCGCACCAAACGCCGATAAATCAGCATATGCAGATGCACGCCATCGGGCAAGCCAGGCGACATCCCACGCAATATCTTTTTGCGGTAGATCGAAAACAGTGTCTCGAACACCGGATAGACCACCAGCAGCATGGGAAACCAGGGCGAGACCTCCGGATTGCGCGCCACCAGCAATACCGATATTTCCCCGATCATGAAACCCAGAAAATAGGCGCCACCGTCGCCCAGGAATATCAGGCCGCGCGGATAGTTCCAGACCAGGAAACCCAGGATGCCGCCGATCATGGCAGCACAGGCGCTCCAGAGCAGCACGTCGCCCACCCAGTAGGCCACGTAGCCCAGCGCGGCGAAGATCATCACGCAGACCATGCCGGCCAGACCGTTGAAACCGTCAATGATGTTGACGGCGTTGGCCACCCCGGCAATCGCCACCACCGTCAGCAGCAGCGACACCGGCCACCAGTGCAAGGCCGTGTCCAGCAAGGGAATGTCCAGGCGGATCAGCCCCGCCTCCAGCAGCCAGTAGCCCAGCAAGGCCGAGACCATGGTCAGCAGCAGGCGCGTCAGCACCGACACCCGCTTGCTCAGGTCTTCCGCCAGCCCGCCCAGAAAGGCCGGGGCGGCGGCCAGTAGCAGCCACAGCATGGGCACGCCCACCACCGGGTTGACGAAGCGCAGCCACAGGCCCACCGCCAGCAACCCCAGCAGCAGCGCTAGACCCCCGATACGCGGCACCGGCTGGTCGTGGAATTTCTGCACACCCCCGGTGTCGCTGTCGGCCGATAGCCCGGCATGCAAGTGATTGGACCGGATGATGAGCAGGGTCACCAGCCAGGACACCAGCGCCGCGATGATGATGCTATTCATGCTTGTCCCCTTCCATCCCGAGGCCGATCACAACAGGGATCGGTACACTGCGAGTGTGCCCTGTTTCATGGCGTCGAGACTGAATTCGCTGCGGACCCAAGCGCTGGCGGCCGGCCCCATGCGCCGCCGCAGCCCCGCGTCCAGTGCCAGCGTATCCAGCGCGTCGGCTAGCGCGCCAACCTGCTGTGGCGGCACTACCAGACTGGTCTCGCCCTCGCGGTTCAGGTAGTTCACGCCATTGTGGAGCTGGCAGACGATGGTGGGCTTGCCACAGGCCATGGCTTCTGCGCTGGCAATGCCGAAGGCCTCTGACGGCGCAATCGAGGGCAGGGTGAACACGTCGCAGGCATGCAGCGCCGCTACCAGCGCGGCCCGCTCCACCTCGCCCAGGAACAGCACGCGCTGCGCCAGCCCCAGCTCACGCACCTGCTGCTGGAGCGCCGGCGTCAGGACCCCGGCACCCACCATCACCAGCACGGCCTCGCTGCGCAGCCTGGCCATGGCCGCGAGCAGGTGCTCGTAGCCCTTGTAGGACACATGCCGGCCCACGGTGAGCAGCAGGGGGCGCCCGGCGGCCCAGGCCTGGAGCCGCGCGCTCATGGCGGCATCGGCATGGGCGGGATCCAGGCCCGCGAAATCGATGCCCATGGGCACATAGGCGATCTTGGCCGCCACCTCCAGCTGGTGCAGCTGCGCCGAGCTTTCGTAATGCCTGGGGGTAAAGACGATGATGCGGTCCGCCCGCCGCAGCACGCGCCGCTGGATGTACTGGTAGACCTTCATCAGCTGGCGCTGGCGCACGATGTCACTGTGCCAGCTCATCACCACCGGGACCTCGCGCGCGCAGGTCAGCGCCGCGAGGTCGCCCCAGGGATTGGGCGCATGGATGTGCAGCAGGTTGCAGCGCCCCGAGGAGAGCTCCTGCCGCGCCAGCGACAGCACGCCGGGGCTGAGCGTGGCCGAGGCCAGCTTGCCATAGGCCCGCGCGATCAGCAGCCGGTAGGGCAGGCTCTGGTGGGCGGCCGCCCCTGCCGGCGATTCGGCCGCCAGCAGGGTGGCCTGCACCTCGGGCTGCAGGCAGCGCAGCAGGGTGTCGACGTGCGCCTCCACTCCCGCATACGGCGGCGGCACGAACTTACCGATGTGCAGGGGCCGAATGTCGGACGAGGGATGCGGGGCCCGATCAGCCATGACGACCTCTTTGCTCAAGGTATTGCGTGATGCCCTGGACGGTCAGATCAGCCGTCCGGTCCCAGTCATACCGGCGAGCACGCGCCAGACCTTGCCGAACCTGGTTCTGACGCGCTTCGGTTGTCATGCGCGCATGCGCCAGCAGGGCTGCCGTCAACGCATCCACGGAATGCGGATCGAAATAGCTGGCGACCGGGCCGCACACCTCGGGCAGAGCGCCAGCGCTGGACGCGATCACTGGGCAACCTGCCGCCATGGCTTCCAGCGCCGGCAAGCCGAATCCCTCGTAAAGCGAGGGAAACACCAGCGCCTGGGCGCCGGCCACCCACTGACGCAGCGTCGCATCGTCAACCGCACCCAGGAAGCGCACCCGCTCGCCCAGTGGCGCCAGCAGCTGCGCGAAATCGCCCTCGCGCGTGCGCAAGCCCTCGTGCCGGCCGACGATCACCAGATCATGCGCAAGCTGATCCAACACACGGGCGAAGGCCGCCAGCAAAGTGCGCAGGTTCTTGTGCGGCCGGATCGAGCCCACGCAGATGAAATAGGGTCGCACGCCGGTCGGCGCATGCGGCAGTGCCTCGAACCACTCGGGCGCAACGCCCAGGGGGGTGACCGCCGAGGCCGCCGCCGGCGCTCCCACATGCAGTCTGAATTCCCGCTCGGTAAAAGCCGAGTTGAACAGCAGCAGCGCCGAATTGCGGCGCAGGCTCTGCAGGTACCGTCGCGCCGCCAGGTGCACCAGACGGCCGCCGGCCGAGTGCCGGTCCAGCGCCAGCTGCGCCACATCGTGCACCGTGGCCACCATCGGTCCTGGCCGGAACAGGGGATGCGCCAGGCTCGTGGCCCAGAAGATTTCATCCGGCGCCAACAGCCGTCGCAAGGACCACTGTTCGTGCAAGCCCAGAGGACGGCCCGCATCCTCGACCCGCTCGACCTGCGACCCATCCAGCCAGGCTGACCGGTTGACCGAAGCGGGGGCGACAAGCACCCGCACACGCGCCAGCGGCAGCCGCGCCAACACCCGCGGCACGACGTTGCGTATATAGGTTCCGATGCCCGAATCACAGGCCTTGCGCCCGTCCACCAGGAGCTTGAGACGTCGGTGCGGATCAGTACGCATGGTCAGTCTGCAACAAGGAAACCTTCCAGGTTGGTCGCGAAGTACTTGACCGGCGTGCGGCTCGTCAGGAACCGGTCCAGCCGCTCGATCGCATTGCTGTCGGGCCAGAAGTTCTTGGGAAACAGCTGGCCGTGCCACACGCGGTCAACCCGGAAACCGGACACTCGCGCCAGCTCCCGCATGCCCTGGACACTGTACAGGATGGGGTGATACCGGTTGCCGCGCAGGTGCGCCAGCCTCTGCGTCCAGGACAGCCAGTACGGCAGGAAGGCGAAGAAGAACAAGCCGCCGGGCTTGAGCACGCGGCGGATCTCCTTCAGCGAGCACCGGTCGTCCCGCACATGCTCCAGCACCCCGAAGCTCACGACCAGATCGAAGCTGGCATCCTCAAAGGGCAAGGCGCAGTCGTCCAACAAGGGGATGACCTGGATGGATTGCTCATCGATGATGGGCGTCTCCTGGTTGAAGGCGCTGTCGTCCGTAGACGACTTCAGATCGCAGGAGGTGACGTCAAACCCCGACTTGCGCAACAAGTAGCTGATATGGCCCTTGCCAGCGCCCCAATCGAGCACCCGGACCGTCGCTGGCTCACGTTGTTGCGCACGGTAGGCAGCCACCAGCAGGTGCACCATGCGCACATAGCAGCCCTGCGTAGCGCCTCCCAGAAATCGATGACTGGGCTCGCGCCGAGCGACCTCGCGCAGATAGCCGTCTGGCGCCGACGGTGCCGCAAGCACGCCGCGTATCAACTCAGCCGGGATCATCACCTGCCCCCTATGTCAGCAACCATAGCCACCGCCGGACGGTCGTCAGACGCCCCCAGCCCCATGCCCGCTGCAATCTCCCGCGCGCAACTTTGCCAGGAAAACAGCCCACGGTCCGTCTCTGTCCGAAAGCGCGCCACGGACCTCCGCTCCAGGACAGCGGCGAAAGCGACGGCGACCTTCTCGTCCCGCGCTTCGAAGTCCATCAGGATAACGCCGTCGAGATGGGCAGCGATCTCGCGAAACACGGGGATATCGTTAGCGATCACAGCGCACTTGCCCACCGCCTCAAGCATGGGCAGACCAAACCCCTCGTACAGACTAGGGAAGACCAGGAAGTCCGCGGCCCCATAGAGCCACTGCAGACGCTCATCATCCACGCCCCGATGCACCCGCACGAGCGGATCGGCCTCCATGGCGCGCCAGAGCTCGGGGGCAATCGCGCCTCCCCAGTCCATGCCGCTGACGATGTCCAGTTCCAGCGCATGACCCTGCATGCGCAAGGCGCGGTACACCCGGAAGAACTTGGCGAGGTTTTTGCGCGGCTCGATGGAACCCACCACGAGCAGGCGTACTGTCGGGCCCGCCGGGCTGGGACGGTCCGACGCGATGGTGTCGAAAGTGCCGCCCGGATAGGCAGTCCGCGCGAGATGGGGATCGACCGCAAACTCCCTCAGGAGGTCCCGCCGGGTGCTCTCGGACACGCAGAAGACCGAATCCGCGACTTTCAGCGAGAGTGGCACGAACAGCCAGCTAAGCAGCCGATCGGACCAGAGCATGGTGTTCGGAAACTTGCGAAACACCAGATCGTGGACGATGACACCACGATGGACCCCCCGTAGCCCGAACAGCGGGAGAACATGCTGGGTGCCCAGAACATGGGTCGCCCCCAAGCGCCTGGCGAGCACGCCAGCGCGAAGATTGAACCACAGGGAGCCAGGGCAGCGCCGCCAGATCCCGGCGTCGACATGAATGGCCAGCGACGCCGGCAGCGCTTGTGTCACCTGGATGGGCCGATGGGAGATCAGCGTCACCTTGGCACCACTGACCTTGGGCCACTCTCGCACCATCTGCTCGACAAAACGAGCTAGGCCGTTGCGCTGACCATTGAGGGGACGCGCATCGATCAGCACATGAGCTGGGGCTACTTGCGGCTGGGACATTCCCATCGATTTAGACGATCGGCTGGAAGAGATCCTCACGTCAGGAAGACTGGCCAACCGCTGCCGATATTAGCAGCACGGTAACGCCCAGACCCCGCCGACTCAGGGTCGCTTGATCAGGAACTGCTGCTTGCGCGCCGTGACCTGCGAGGTCAGATAGCGAAGCAGCGCGAAATAGCGTTCAGGCCCGAGCAGCCGCAGCAGCACCTTGAAGAAGACTTGCATCACGGCACGCGCCGTGCTCTTCATCCGGCCCCCGGGCTTGCGATCGGTCGGCCCGCCGTCAGCACGCGGGCGCGAGGAATCGATCAAGCCCGAGCGCTGCAGCATGGCATACAGGCGGCCGCGCGCATCAAAGGGATCCCCCTGCAAGTCCTCCGGGCGGCCTGCAGACACGACCCGTCGGGCCAGCCCCGTGATCCGCACGCCGTTGGAGAACACGCCGAAACCATAAGGCAGCACCGCGTACTCGCCTTGCCCGTTTTCCATCAGGACGGCACGATAGGCCTCGAAGAGCGCCGCCAGGTCCGGGCGCTCCTTGAGCGTGTAGCGATTCTGATATTTTGAAATGGTCTCGTTCCCGCCCGCCGGCAGGCCGCTGAAATGGAAGAAGACCAGCGGCTGCTCGTCGTTGACCAGGTAGACGCCGTCCTTGCGGCTCAGCCGTCGCTCGTGCAGATTCCAGTAGGCGACGTTGTATTGCGGCTCCTTGAGCACGAGCAGCCCATCACAAAAGACGGGCGCGAAGTTCATCCATTTCTGGTCGACAAAGAGGCCCTGCGCCTGCTCGTCGTAGGCCAGATTCAGACATCGGCTCTCCCACCAGTCCAGCAAGCGAGACGCCTGCGGCGCTCGGCTGAAGGCAGCAAAGCCCAGGTTGTAGATCCCGGCCCGCAGCAGCTCCTGTTCACCCGGCAGTCTGTCGTCGTCAATCGGCACCGTGATGTGCGGGGTCAGCACGGCCGGATGGTCATCCAGCGCGGCCAGGATTGGGGCCAAACTGCCATACACATAGATATCCGGGTCGAGATAGACGACCTTCTCGTACTGTTTCAGCAGGTACTTGGCGAAGGACGGCTTGACATTGGTGTTCAATTCGAGAATGTCGTACTTGAAGGCAATGCTCTCGAAGCCGGGAATCTGCAGCTCTTCCACCCACGTGATCCGGCATCCCGGGTGGGCGCGGGCAAAAGCCTCGTCGCGGGGATCAACGACCAAGACATGAAAATCGGCGGCCACCCCATCCGGGGTCGCCATGCTCTGCGCCAGCGTCTTGGCGTAGCCGAAGTAGTTCGTCGAAACGATGGTGAAAACAGCAGCGTTCATCTTGTCGCAGCGCCGCCCCACCTCACCGATGTCCATATCCCGGGACACCCGGCAGGTTGGTGCGCCATGGTTATTGCAGTCTGATTATTTCGAGTTTCGGCAGCGGGAAAACCAAGTGTCGTCCCTTGAGCTTGCCTGAGTTTTCGAAGAATTTCCTGAAATGCCATGGAAGCACCAGCAGGTAATCCGGGTTCCGCTGCAGCAGTTCGTCCTCAGCCACGACAGGAATCCACGAGCCGGGCGTGAACGCACCATACTTGTCCGCATTGACCTCACCCACGAACGAGATGTCCTTTTGAGTCAGGCCGCAGTACTGAAGCAGCACATTGCCTTTGGTGGACGCCCCGAGCGCGGCGATAGTCTTGCCTTCCGCTTTGGCCTGCGCGACGAATTCGCGCAGAATCCGCCTGGATTGCTCCACACGCTGCGCGAATTCCAGATACGGCGCCAGTGTATCCAGGCCTTTTCTGGACTCAGCGTCCAGGATTTTCTGGACGGCGGGCAGCAGCGTCTGCCCCCCGGATTCCTTGCCCACCGTGACCGAGAAACTTCCGCCATTCACATCGTTGAACTCGACATCGAGGATCCTGAAGCCCACCCGCTCAGCCATCCACTGGATCTGGCGCAAAGCATAGAACTCGAGATGTTCATGACAGACCGTGTCATACGAGTTGGTGTCCAGCATTGTCGGCATGTAGCTCTGCTCGAATACCCAGATGCCATCCTGGGCCAGCACCTCGTGCACCTCGCGCATGAAGTCCATCGGCGCCTCGAGATCGTAGAACATCGAGAATGATGTCACCACCCTGGCCTTTTGCCCGGGGAATTTCTCCTGGAGCAGACGCGCCGAGAAGAAGTCGGGAATGAGTTCGATGTGCGCAGGGTAATAGGCATGAAACTTCACGCCAGTCGGATCGATGCCCACCAGTGACAGATCCTTCGGATAGGCCTGCAGCGTGGTGCTGTCGTTGCTGCCGATATCCACCACCAGGTCGCCAGACTTCAGATCAGCCAGTTTCCGGATTCTCGCCACCTTCGCATGGAGGTGCCGCACCATGCTGGCATTGAGGCCCGAACGGTACCCGTAGTTCTCGCCATACATTTCACCAAGATCGTAGGAATGCTCCAGCTGCAACAGGCCGCAGACCTCCGGTCCGCCGGCGCATTTGACCAGCCGCAAGGGCCCCTTCGTCACCTGCGCCCCCTGCTGGCGAGGAAACACGCCCGTCAGCATCTGCTTGCCCAGATCCAGCACCGGCTCTAGATGGGAGTTGCCGCAGACTCGGCATTTTTCAATCTTCTTGTACACGAGTGCCCTTATCTGCTCAATTCGGGGGAGAAGCGGCACGCTTGAACTCGCCCCATCAGCCCGTCACAAACGACGCTGTCTTCAGTCATTTCCATCTCCAGCTTTGACGCAGTTCAAACAGTCTCATCGCTCTTTCCGCAGGCCTCGTCATCGCATAGACCCAGGCCAGCGGAAATAGCAGGAACCTTGGCAACAGGGCAATCATCCAGGCCGCCAGCCCTCTCCTTTGGCTGGAAAACCGCTGCCGCAGCAGCGTCTGATACTCGCGGACCGAATAGGTCCCCAACGTCCGCTGCAGCAACAAGACCCCCAGGCTGCTCCAGGGATTTCTTGCCGTGATCTTTTCCTTGGCCTGATCAGAAATCCCGGAAAACGACCAGACCAAGTCCGGCCAGCCAAACATCCAGATCTGGAATGTACGACTCGACCACTGCGCATTCCCCAATCGGATAATGACCAGCGGCTGCGCGACCATCAGGACTTCCTTTTCGATAGGTCTATCGAAAATCACACCCACATGCACAAACCCCGTGCCAAAGTATTTTTCCTGAACCCGCTCGAGCCAGAAACTTCTCTCAACAACTACCGCACCGACGAAAGTCAGATGACTGCCTGCAGCCGATACGAAGGCCTCCCAGGAACTCCTGTCAAATCTTAGATCGCCTTCCAGATCGGGGCGCCTGGGATTCAGCACGCGGATCAGATTCTTATCGCGAATTTCCACCGCCACGACTACCAGCGCGTACCCGGCCGCGATTTCTCGCATGACTCGCCGAACCGCGCCCGGCACCAGCAGGTCATCATCGGTCATCAACCAGCAGTAAGCCCCTTGCGCCAGTTCCACAGAACGGTGGCAGTCGATATCAAATCCGCGATTGGATGGCCCGGCATCATTCGCATCCTTTCGGACATAGCGAATCTGCGGAAATCGCCGCTGGTAACTGCTGACGATCTCTTCGGTTCCATCGGTAGAACCGCCATCGACAATCACCACTTCCACCTCATCGGTCAACTGCGAAATGATGCTGTCGAGCGTCTCGCCAATATATTCCGCCCGATTCAGCGTGGGGATGCATATTGAAAGCTTGTACGTCACGACACTCCTGCCTTCGCCAATGATTTGAATCCGATCAGGTAGGTAGGCTGATCACCATCCTGCTCCAGCGCATAGCCCAGACTCCTGTATAGCCGGATAGCCTGTGCGTTGTTCTTATGCACTCGCAGTCGAATTTTCTTTGCCCCCCGGTGCTTGGCGGTGGCGTGCAGGTAATGCATGAATGCCCGACCGAAGCCGGCGCCACGAACCGAAGCATGGATGGCCAATCCCAGGCTCGGAATCTCGTAACCCTCATCCCAGCCTCGCAACAATCCGTACCCATAGACCTCGCCGCCATCGACCAGCAGAAGATATTCGTCTTTCCTTCTGTCGGCAATGATCTTGCGTATGGCTTCGACATCAGCGGCGTGCGGCTGAAAGAACGCATCGTCGCCACCCCGGGTGAGACTGAGCAGGAATTCTCTCAGCGCAAGCTCCCAGCCACGGTCCAGCCTGATCAGTTCCATAGACATCCTCGCAGACTGCGTGCTATTTCCTGCTCCTCACCAACACCTGACAGACCTGCTCGATTTCCTCCTCCGTCAAGGTCGGGCTCGATGGAAGGCTGATGACGCAACGGCTCAGCTGGTCAGAACGAGGAAGGCTCTGCTCCCCATAGAGATGCGGCATGGTGCTTGCGGAATAGAAACCCGGGCGCGTCTCGATGCCGCTTTCCTTCATGCTGGAAACCAATGCATCCCGCCCCTGGGGGAATGCCTTGAGGTCGATCTCCAATGCGATAGCCCAGACCACGGGGTCGACCTGATCAGAAAATTTCTGCAGCCTGATGCCGTCCACGTCGACCAACTTGCTCTTGTAGCTTGCGTAGACTCTCGCCCGCTCCGCCGTGATTCTGTCGACCATTTCCAACTGCGCACAGCCGATGGCCGCCTGCATGTTGGGGAGCCGGAAGTTGTGGCCGGCGACCTCATGCCAGTAGCGTTTGGTCGACATCCCATGACTTCGATACAAGCGCATGCGAGCGGACAACTCGTCGCTTTCGCTGACCGCCGCACCACCTTCGCCCGTCGTGATCGTCTTGGTCGCATGAAAGCTGTAGATGCCAATCTCAGCCATCGTTCCGGCCATCTTCCCCTTGTAACGGGAACCGATCGCCTCTGCGGCGTCCTCGATCACATGCAGCTGACGGCGCTTGGCCAGCTCCATGATTTCATCCATCTCGCACACATTTCCATAGGTGTGAACCGGGACGATGGCTTTGGTTCTGGGCGTTATGCACTTTTCGACGTCGGCCGCCGTCATGCCCCATGTCTCGGAGTCCA
Source organism: Burkholderiales bacterium (assembly GCA_016185015.1). Classification (GTDB taxonomy): domain Bacteria; phylum Pseudomonadota; class Gammaproteobacteria; order Burkholderiales; family Burkholderiaceae_C; genus Hylemonella. The sequence continues at coordinate 424,968 of JACPOI010000020.1, read as the reverse complement.
CCTCCGAGAAGACTGGGATAGCACCTACATGGATGGCCACATTGGCTGCAGCCATGAAGGCGAAACCCGGGACGATCACCTCATCGCCGCGCCCGATGCCCAATGCAAGATAGGCCATGTGCAATGCGGTGGTCCCATTCGAGGCCGACACGACGTTCCGGGAGCCGCAATATCCTGCAAAGTCTGCCTCCAGGCGCTCCACATAAGCCCCGCCCGATATCCAGCTTGACCGAAAGGCGTCAAGCACGTACCTCTCTTCATTGCCCCAGTAGTGGGGGCTTGCCCAAGGTATAAGTTTCGACGTCATTCTGTCCACCGCCATCATCAAACCAGAGTCCCTGACCGCTTGACAAACTCGAGGCCGACAACCCCGATGCCCGGCAAATCCGACAGGTCCCTTTTGTATTCATAGTTGAGCCCCATGTCCAGGGGATCACGCCAGTATGGATGAAAGGGGTCGGTTCTCTTCCTGTACTCATTCTCTTGATAGCTGCCGGCCACTTTCTCGCCGTAAACGGCCATCCGCGTCGGCGCTCCCGTGATGGAAAACAGTCGCTCCTCCAACAGCTTCCGGTCGTAAAAGCGCTGGAAGAAAGCGTATCCCTGGTCATCAAACTCGCGCAAGCCATAGTCATCTTGATTCATGTATTCATCGTAGGCGGCATCGGCACATGGCACCGTAATCAGCAATCGTCCACCGGGCCTCAACAAGTCCCACATCCGGCGCACAGCCTGGCTGTCATCCACGATGTGCTCGACAACTGACATGCTGGTCACCAGATCAAACGTGCCCGCCTGAAACTGAACATCGCCTATCAGCTGTGCATGAAAGCCGCATTGCCGATCGACCCCCATGAATACAGCCCAGGCCCGCGTTTCCGCCAAATCCTTGCCGTCTGGATTGGTCAATTCAACTCTGAGGTTCAGCCTGTCCGCCAGCATCAACGGAAACAATCGCGGCGACGACACGTCAAGACAATAACGGGCGCTTGAATCCTTGGCCGCCGACCACATGAACTCAAACTCGAAATATCGCAACGAATCCAGGGGCATCACCATCAAGCGGTACGCCTTTTTTGCGCCACGCCCCCGAAGCAGGGGTTGCAGGCCCTTGAGAGCGAAGTACCTGCGAAACTGCAAGCCCGGCGTCTTCGTCGCATAGGCCAGACACCAGTAAACAGGCGCCCCGACCATGCCGCGCAACGCCTGCATGACCTTGCCCAGGACCGACAAAGAAGACGTCGCAGCCGGATATTTGCGATATTCCCTGGGCAAATCCCCGTCCATCTTGGTTTTTACTTTCGTTTTATACATCGTGCGATCCACACCGGCAATTCGCCGGAAGCCGTCAGGCGAACAATGAGCCCGCCAGATGCCGCAACCTGGGCGACTTCCTGACAATCACGCCAATCACCGGCACAACAAACAGAAGGACCACCATCACTTCCAGATAAAAAGGTAGTTCAGCCTTCTGGACAAACCAATGTGCGACGCCGCCCATGACAATGGTCAGCCCCAGTGGCACACCAACATCCTGAAGCAGCCACCTGGTCGCCATGCGCTTGAGCAGGAATTTATGGGTCAGCCAGGGACCGACCACCACATATACCGTTTCGATGACGAGCCATGCCACGGCCCCACCGACTGCGCCATGATCGTGCGCCAAAGTCAGGACCAAAGGCACCATCAGCCCCGTCAGTGCCACATTGAGCGCAAGAGGAATCCAGGTCTTCCCGTAAGCCAACTGAAGCGCATAGGGAAAATACATGACCGCATTCAGTGCCGATCCCAACACCAGCAAAGTGATGATTGGCGCGACGTGGGCTGCCACCTCCGGGCTCCGGGTCCAGACGGCCACGAAGTCGTATGCAAACACGGCGATCAGCATGGCCACCGGGAAGACGACCAGTGCAAACATGCGGGTCCCAGAGCGGTACATATCGACCAGCTGCGTTGCCTCCCCTGCCTCAACCAGCGCAGCCATGCGGGGATAGATGACATTGAAGACGGGGACGATCAAGACCTGAAGCCCACTGACCACCAGGGTCGCCAGCATGTAATGCCCGAAAGCTTCCAGCCCGACTGTTCTACTCAAGACCAATTTGTCCAGCTGCGTGAATACCAGAGCCGTCACCGCGATGCCGCTCATGCCCGCCGAAAAACGCCAGATTGCCCAAATCTCCCCGGGATCGAACCGCAGTCCACCGCTTCGTCCCACCACTCGCCACGCCGCCAATCGCATGGCTAAGGCATGCGCCAAGCCGACACCCGCCTGCCAGATGAAGAAGGCCTCTATCGAGGGCGAAGCATATGCGAGCACAAACAGCGCCCCTACGCTGCTGACCGTCGCCATCGCCATGTTGATCGAACTGGCAACCGTCACGCGCTGCGCCCCGATCAACGCGCCTTGATACAGCCCCAGCGGCCAACGACAGGCCGCCACCAGCCCCATCAACATCACCGCGCCGGCAACTGTCTGAGGAGACAGTTGCGAAGACTGCAGCCAGCGTTCCGCAATCCATGACGACAACAGTGTCACCAGCAGCGCGATCAGGCCGGCCACGCACCAATAGACGACCGCCAAGGTGTGCAACAACCCCCCGACCCTCTTCAGATCCCGGCCCGCCGAGTTGCGCGCCACCTCGCGATTGATGGCCGGGGCCAGTCCCATGTCCAGCAACTGGAGCATGGCCTGCATCGTCATGTAGAAGCCGATCAAGCCATAGGCCTCCATGCCCAGATAGCCGAGATAGAACGGAACCACCGCAAACCCAAGCAGCGCAGACCAGACGGAATTTGCCAGTCCCGCCAACAGATTACGGCTCAACTTCATTCAGGATTACTCGTGGTAATCGTTGGCGTGGTAACCATGCCGCTTGACCAGCTCATCCCGCTCCGCGGACTTCAGATCCTCGTGCACCATCTCCCGCACGAGCTCTTCAAAACTTGTCTTCGGCGTCCAGCCCAGTTCAGCCCTGGCCTTGCTTGCGTCGCCCAGCAAGGTGTCCACCTCTGTTCGACGGAAGTAACGCGGATCGACCGAGACGATGCAATTTCCGCGCGCGTCGTAACCCTTCTCATCCACCCCCGCACCTTCCCAGCGAACTGCAATTCCCAATTCGCCGGCCGCGGCCTCGACAAAATACCTCACGCTGTGCTGGACGCCTGTGGCGATCACGAAATCCTGCGGCTTGTCCTGCTGCAGCATGAGCCACTGTGCCTCGACATAATCACGGGCATGTCCCCAGTCGCGCTTTGCATCCAGATTGCCAAGATAGAGACGATCCTGCAACCCGAGCTTGATGCGCGCCAGTGCGCGGGTAATCTTGCGCGTGACGAAATTCTCGCCGCGCACGGGAGATTCGTGATTGAAAAGAATTCCATTGCAGGCATACATGCCATAGGCCTCACGATAGTTGACCGTGATCCAGTGGGCATAGAGTTTTGCGATCCCGTAAGGCGAGCGTGGATAGAACGGGGTGCTTTCTTTCTGCGGGGTTTCCTGAACCAGCCCGTACAGTTCGGAGGTGCTGGCCTGATAGAAACGCGTCGTTTTCTCCAGTCCCAGGATCCGGATCGCCTCAAGCAGGCGCAAGGTACCTAGCGCGTCTGAATTCGCCGTGTATTCCGGCTCCTCGAATGAAACGGCCACATGGCTTTGTGCCGCCAGGTTGTATAGCTCGTCGGGCTTGATCTGCTGAATGAGCCGGATGAGATTGGACGAATCCGTCAGGTCGCCGTGGTGCAGAAAGAAGCGCACACCTTCCTCGTGAGGATCCCGATAGAGGTGGTCGATGCGACTCGTGTTGAAGGAAGATGCGCGACGTTTGATGCCGTGCACGACATAACCCTTGCTCAGCAGGAGTTCTGCCAGGTAGGAGCCGTCCTGCCCCGTTACACCCGTGACAAGTGCGATCTTGCTCATTTCATGACCTCCCGTAGTGATCATCAAACCGCACGATGTCATCCTCCCCCAGGTAGGCGCCGCTCTGCACCTCGATGATCTCCAGCGGCGCCTTGCCCGGGTTGGCCAGGCGATGCACCTCGCCCCGCGGGATGTAGGTCGACTGGTTCTCGCCCAGCAGGATCTTCTTGTCGCCACAGGTCACCTCGGCCGTGCCGGTGACAACGATCCAGTGCTCGGCGCGGTGGTGGTGCTTCTGCAGGCTCAGGCTGGCGCCGGGCTTGACCTGGATGCGCTTGACCTTGAAGCGCTCGCCTTGGTCGATGCTGTCGTACCAGCCCCAGGGCCGGTGCACCTTGCGGTGCAGCGTCTGCTCTTCGCGTTTCTGCTGCTCCAGCGCCGTCACCAGCTTCTTCACGTTCTGGCTCTGGCTGCGGTCGGCCACCAGCACGGCGTCGGCGGTCTCGACTACGACCAGGTTGTCGATGCCGACCGTGCCGACCAGCCGGCTGCCGGCATAGATGAGCGAGTTGCGCGTATCGGCGGTCAGCACGTCACCGTGCACGACATTGCCCTGTGCGTCCTGCGCGCCCACCTGCCAGACGGCCTCCCAGGCGCCCAGGTCGTTCCAGCCGGCGGCCAGCGGCACCATGTGGATGGGTACGGTCGAACCCGGGCACTGCTCCATGACGGCGTAGTCGATGGACTCGGACGGCACGGCGGCAAAACCCGCCTTGTCGGGCCGGATGAAGGGCGCATCGACCGCCTTGCCCGCCCAGGCGGCCTGGGTGGCGCTGGCGATGTCGGGGCGGAACTGACCCAAGGCCTTGAGCCAAGTGCTGGCCTTGAGCACGAACATGCCGGCGTTCCAATAATAGCCGCCTTGCGCCAGATAGCGCTGCGCCGTGGCCGCATCGGGCTTTTCGGCGAAGGCCTGCACCGCATAGGCGCCACCCGAGGGCAGTACGGCCCCGGCCTGGATATAGCCGTAGCCGGTCTCGGGCCGGTCGGGCGTCACGCCCAGGATGACGATGGCGCCCCCGGCGGCGGCACGCACCGCCGCCTGCAATGCTGCAGTGTAGGCATGGCCGTCGGTCACTGTCTGGTCGGCCGGTGTCACCACCAGGATGGGATCCTCGCCCTGGGCGCTGGCCTGCAGGGCCGCCAGCGTCAGCGCAGGCGCCGTGTTGCGCGCCTGCGGCTCCAGCAGCAGCGTGGCCCTCACGTCTTTCAGTTCACGCAACTGGTCCAGCGCCAGGAAACGGTGCTCCTCGTTGGTGACGACCAGGGTCTCGCCCACGCGGATGTCGGGCGCAGCCGCGGCCTGGATGCGTTCCACCGCCTGCTGGAACAGGCTGTTGTCCCCGGAGAGAACCAGGAACTGTTTGGGAAAACCGGCGCGCGACAGCGGCCACAGGCGGGTTCCGGAGCCACCACAGAGGATGACGGGGGTGATGTTCATGATGAGCGTTGTTCGTTTTGCTGCTGCCAGTTCCAGGTACTGGCGCACATGTCTTCCAGCGTCCGGCGGGCCTGCCAGTTCAGCATGGTACGGGCCTTTTCGGCGCTGGCGTAACAGCTGGCAACATCGACCGGACGACGAGCGGCAAAGTGGCAGGGCACAGCGCGCCCGCTGGCGGCCTCGAAAGCCCGCACCATCTCCAGCACACTGTGGCCGCGCCCGGTGCCCAGATTGACGGCATGCCAGCCCGTGTGCTGCGCCAGGAAATCGAGCGCCGCCAGGTGGCCTTCCACCAGGTCCATGACGTGGATGTAGTCGCGCACGCCGGTGCCGTCGGGCGTCGGGTAGTCCCGGCCATAGACATCGAGGCGGGCACGCCGACCGCCGGCCACCTGGGCGATGACGGGCATGAGGTTGTCCGGCATGCCGCGGGGGTCCTCGCCGATCAGCCCCGAGTCATGCGCGCCGACCGGGTTGAAGTAGCGCAGGCAGGCCACGCGCCAGGCCGCGTCCGCGGCGGCGAGATCGGCCAGCATCTGTTCGATCTGGAGCTTGCTGCGGCCGTAGGGATTGGTGGGCGCCATGGGGTGCGCCTCGTCCACCGGCAGACAGTGCGGAGCGCCATAGATGTTGGCCGTGGAGCTGAACACCAGCGTGCGGATCGCCGCATCCTGCATGGCCTGCAGCAGGCTGAGGGTGCCCGCCACGTTGTTCTCATAATAGGCCAGCGGCCGGGCAATGGACTCGCCGACGGACTTCAGGCCGGCAAAATGTATCACTGCGTCAACATGCCTGGCCCGCAGCGTCTGCGCCAGAAAATCCGTGTCGCGCACATCACCCTGAACCAGCAGCACGGCGCGGCCGACAATCTGCGCCAGTCGCGGCGCCACATCGGCCCGGCTGTTATACAGGTTGTCGTACAGGACGACGTCATGGCCGGCCTGCGCCAGTACCACAGCGGCATGGCTGCCGATGTAACCGACGCCGCCAGTGAGCAGAATGTTCATGGTATGGGCTTCTTCGACGCGACCCAAGCCTTCAGGCGTAGACCTCGGCGCGGGACAGCGGCAGGCCGGCCTGGTCCTTGCCCGAGAGTTGCGGCGCGCCATCGAGCGGCCACTGGATGCCGATGGCCGGGTCGTTCCACGCGATACACCGCTCATGCTCGGGGGCGTAGTAGTCGGTGGTCTTGTAGAGGAAGTCGGCCGACTCACTGGTGACCAAAAAACCGTGCGCGAAGCCGGCCGGCACCCAGAGCTGGCGGTGGTTGCTGTCGCTCAACGCCACACCGACCCAGCGCCCGAAGGTTGGCGAGGACTTGCGCAAGTCCACCGCCACGTCGTACACGCTGCCGCGCACCACCCGCACCAGCTTGCCTTGCGGCTGTCTGAACTGGTAGTGCAGACCGCGCAAGACACCCTGGGCGCTACGGCTGTGGTTGTCCTGTACGAAATTCAACTCCAGGCCGCTGGCTTGAGCAAATGCGCGCTCGTTGTAGCTCTCAAAAAAGAATCCACGCGCATCACCGAACACCTTGGGTTCGATGATCAGGACGTCAGGAATGGCAGTTGGGATGGCGAGCACGATCAATGGTCCGTCTCAGGAACGGCGTTTTTCCTTCAGCAGGCGCAGCAAGTACTGGCCATAGCCGTTCTTGGCCAGCGGCTGCGCCAGCTTCTCGAGTTGCTCGTCGCCGATCCAGCCGTGGCGCCAGGCGATCTCTTCCGGGCAGGCGATCTTCAGGCCCTGGCGGTGCTCCAAGGTGGCGATGAACTGGCTGGCCTCCAGCAGGCTGTCGTGGGTGCCGGTGTCCAACCAGGCATAACCGCGCCCCATCATCTGCACGCTGAGCTGCCCACGCTCCAGATAGGTCTGGTTGACCGTCGTGATCTCCAGTTCGCCGCGGGCGCTGGGCTTGACCGCCTTGGCGATGTCCACCACCTGCTGGTCGTAGAAGTACAGGCCGGTGACGGCGTAGTTGCTCTTCGGGACCTTGGGCTTTTCCTCGATGCTGCTGGCCTTGCCCTGGGCATCGAAGGCCACCACGCCGTAGCGCTCGGGGTCGTTCACATGGTAGGCAAAGACGGTGGCCCCACTGGTTTTCGCGTCCGCCGCGCCCAGCAGGCCGTGGAAGTCGTGACCGTAGTAGATGTTGTCACCCAGCACCAACGCGCTCGGACTGTTGCCCACGAAGGACTCACCGATGATGAAGGCCTGCGCCAGTCCGTCCGGGCTGGGTTGCACGGCGTATTGCAGGTTCAACCCCCACTGGCCGCCATCACCCAGCAATTGCGAGAAACGCGGCGTGTCCTGCGGCGTGCTGATAAGCAGGATGTCGCGCATGCCCGCCAGCATCAGCGTGGTGAGCGGGTAGTAGACCATGGGCTTGTCGTAGACCGGCAGCAGTTGCTTGCTCATGGCCAGCGTGGCCGGGTGCAGCCGGGTGCCGGAGCCGCCGGCCAGGATGATGCCCTTGCGTTGTGTCATGGTCGATATCTCGGATATGTCTCAGAGGGTTTCTGCCAGCAAACGCGCCACCCCAACCTGCCAGTGCGGCAGCGTCAGGCCAAAGGTGTTTTGCAGCAATGTGGTGTCCAAGCGTGAATTGTGCGGCCGTTTGGCCGGTGTCGGGTAGGCCGAGGTCGGGATAGCCAGCACCTGATCCGGCCCCACCTTCAGCGCCACCCCAGCCCCCTGCGCCTGCCCCAGTACAAACCGGGCATAAGCATGCCAGCTGGTCTCGCCGGCCGCCGCGAGGTGGTAGATACCCGAGGGCGTCAAATCGTTGCGGCGCATGGGCGGCAGCACATGGCGGACGGCGTGGGCCGTCACATCGGCCAGCAGGTCAGCCCCGGTAGGTGCCCCGATCTGGTCATCGATCACCTTCAACTGATCACGTTCTGCGGCCAGGCGCAGCATGGTCCGGGCGAAATTGCCGCCTCGCGCACCATAGACCCAGCTGGTACGAAAAATCAGGTGCCGGCAAGCGCTGGCGGCGACCAGCTGTTCGCCTTCGAGCTTGGTGCGGCCGTAGACGCTCAGCGGCGCCGTTGCGTCAGACTCTTTCCAGGACCCACTGCCACTACCGTCGAACACATAGTCGGTGCTGTAGTGGACCAGCCAGGCCCCCAGTTGCCGCGCCTCCTGCGCCAGCACCCCGGGCGCCAGCGCGTTGAGGGTACGTGCCAGTTCAGGCTCGCTCTCGGCCTTGTCGACGGCCGTGTGTGCGGCGGCATTGACGATGACCTGGGGTCGCACGCTGCGCACGGTCTGCGCCAATCCCGCCAGATCGCTCAGGTCGCCGCACAGGCCGTCGGCCCCCAGCCGGTCCAGCGCGACGACATCGCCCAGCACGGCCAGAGAGCGCTGCAGCTCCCAGCCGACCTGGCCGTTCTTGCCGAGCAGCAGAATTTTCATACCCGACATCAGGCGTACTGCTTCTGCACCCAGTCGCGGTAGGCGCCGGACAAGACGTGCGCCACCCAGTCCGGATGTTCCAGATACCACACCACGGTCTTGCGGATGCCGGTCTCGAAGGTCTCGGCCGGCGTCCAGCCCAGTTCCCGCTCCAGCTTGCGCGCGTCGATGGCGTAGCGCCGGTCGTGGCCCGGGCGGTCCTTCACGTAGCTGATCTGTTCGCGGTAGCTCTTGCCGTCGGTGCGCGGTCGCAGTTCGTCCAGCAGGGCGCACAGGGTCTGCACGATCTCGATATTGGGTTTCTCGTTCCAGCCGCCCACGTTGTAGACCTCGCCTAGCTTCCCCGCAGCCAGCACGCGGCGGATGGCACTGCAGTGGTCCTTGACGTAGAGCCAGTCACGGATCTGCATGCCGTCGCCATAGACCGGCAGCGGCTTGCCCGCCAGGGCGTTGACGATCATCAGCGGAATGAGCTTCTCGGGGAAGTGGTAGGGACCGTAGTTGTTGCTGCAGTTGGTGGTGAGCACCGGCAGGCCGTAGGTGTGGTGGTAGGCACGCACCAGGTGATCACTGGCGGCCTTGCTGGCGCTGTAGGGGCTGTTGGGTTCGTAGCGGTGCTGTTCGGTAAAAGCCGGCTCTCCGGGCGCGAGCGAGCCGTAGACCTCGTCCGTGGAAACATGCAGGAAGCGGAAAGCCGTCTTGGAGGCTTCATCCAGGCCGCCCCAGTAGGCCCGCACGGCCTCGAGCAGGCGGAAGCTGCCGACGATATTGGTCTGGATGAAATCTTCCGGGCCATGGATGGAGCGGTCCACATGCGACTCGGCCGCGAAGTTGACCACGGCGCGCGGCCGGTGCTCGGGCAGCAGGCGCGCCACCAGGGCGCTGTCGGCGATATCGCCCTGCACAAAAACGTGGCGCTTGTCGCCCTGCAGCGAAGCCAGGTTTTCCAGGTTGCCGGCGTAGGTCAGCTTGTCGAGATTGAGCACCGGCTCGTCGGTCTGAGCCAGCCAGTCCAGCACAAAATTGGCGCCGATAAAGCCTGCGCCGCCAGTGACAAGAATCATGGAATCCCCTGTGGCCGGGTTGGCCCGCCTCATGCGGGCCCCAGGCTGTATTTGAAGGCTCAAGTTTATCGTATGGGCACCCCGGAAAAGCCCGTCCCCGGGGCACTGGCGCGCCGGCCCGAGTGGGCGTACAGTCCCGTTCATACCGGCCCTTCCAGGAGCAAAGCACCATGAGCAGCAAATCGACCCCGCGCAGTGCCACCCCGTCCTCCGCCGCCGACCCGGTGCGCGACTCGGCCCATCAGATCTGGCTGGCCGGTCTGGGCGCCTTCACCAAGGCCCAGCAGGAAGGCGGCAAGGTCTTCGACGCCCTGGTGCAGGAAGGCCTGACCATGCAGCGCAAGGCGCAGGCCACGGCCGAGGGCAAGCTGGCCGAGGCCAGCCAGAAGGTCAGCAGCCTGGCGCACGAGATCGGCGACCGGGCCACCGGCCAGTGGGACAAGCTCGAAGGCCTGTTCGAGGACCGTGTGGCGCGTGCCCTGCAGCGCCTGGGCATCCCCTCGGCGCGCGACGTGCAGTTGCTGAACGCGCGCCTGGCCGAGCTGGAGAAACTGCTGTCGTCCCGCGCCCCCCGCAGCGCGCCGGCCAAAAAAGCCGCCCCCGCCAAGAAGGTCGCACCGCGCAAGGTGGCCCGCAAGACCAAGGGCTGATGGCCAAAAAGGCGCCACGCCGCACCGCCCAGCGCATCCAGGAGGCGGCGCTGGCGCTGTTCAACCGCTACGGCGAACCCAACGTCTCTACCACCCAGATCGCCGGCGAACTGGGCATCAGCCCGGGCAATCTCTACTACCACTACCCGGCCAAGGACGGCCTGGTCAATGCCCTCTTCGAGCAGTACGAACAGGCCCTGGCCGGCCTGTTGCCAGCTGCCGGGGACGTGCGCGACGTGGAGGGCGCCTGGTTCTTCATGCACAGCCTGTTCGAGCGCATCTGGGACCACCGCTTCCTCTACCGCGACCTCAACCTGCTGCTCAGCCGCAACCGCCGGCTCGAAGCCGGCATCCAGCAGGCCCTGCACGACCAGACCGTCGCCCTGGGCACCCTGCTGGCCCGGCTGCAGGGCAGCGGTGCGCTGCAGATCGAGGCCGAGGATGCCGCCGGCCTGGCCACGCGCCAGGTGGTGCTGCTGAGCTACTGGCTGAGTTTCGAGTACGCGCTGGACCCACGCCACGCGCTGGAACCCGAAGGCCTGCAGGCCGCGGTGCTGCGCGGCGCCGGGCATGCGCTCGGTTTGCTGCTACCCTATCTGGTCCCCGCACAGCAGGCCCATCTGCGGCAGCTGCTGCGCGCCTACCATTCCACCGAACACCCCGGAGCCTCACATGAGTGACCTGAAAACCCGTTTCGAAGCCGCCGTCGCCGCCTCCAAGGACCTGAGCGAACGCCCGGACAACGCGACCCTGCTCAAGATCTATTCCCTCTACAAGCAGTCCACCGAAGGCGACGCCGCCGGTTCACGCCCCAGCTTCACCGATATGGTGGCCCGCGCCAAGTGGGATGCCTGGAACGCGCACAAGGGCAAGAGCACTGACCAGGCCATGCAGGACTACATCGACCTGATCGAATCGCTGAGCTGATCGACGGCCATCCCACTGGAACCGCCATGCTCTACAAGTTCAAATCTCGCGCCGCCGCCGACCTCATCATGCTCGAGCCCAACGGCCGGCGTGTGCTGCAGATCATTGGCAAACCGGTCGACGAGAAACAGGGCATCCTGCAGCCGCAGGACATGCCGGCGGCCCTCGCCGCGCTGGAGGTGGCCATCCAGCAAGAGGAAGCGCGGCTGAAGAGCGCCAGGGAAGAAGCCGTGGCACGCGGTGAAGAGCCCCCGAAAGCCGAGGAAGTTTCCCTGCGCCAGCGCGCCACCCCCTTCATCGAGATGCTGCGCCGCTGCCAGAAGGCGGACACCGAGATCGTCTGGGGGGTATGAAACTGCACCCCTGAGCCGGCTTCGCCGGGGGGGCCTCGTCCAGAGTCCGAAGCGCTTCACGCTGTCCAATCCTGCGCAGGCAGGATTGGAGCCGCAGCCCTCAGCCCCCTCAAAGGGGCAACGCCAGTGGCCCGGCAAAGCCGGTTCCACGGCGTTCCGCGATCAAGGCACTTCTCGCGTCAGGCGTGGGTTAGTCGACTTTCGCGCCGGAGGCCTTGACGACCGCAGCCCACTTCTTGTGCTCGGCGTCGATGAAACGGGTGAACTCCTGCGGCGACATGCCACCGGGGATGGCGCCTTGGGCCTGCAGTTTTTCCTTGATGGCCGGCGTGTTCAGCGACTTGGCCACCTCCTGCTGGATGCGGTTGACGATGTCGGGCGGGGTGCCGGCCGGCGCCAGCAGGCCGAACCAGCTGCTGGCCTCGAAGCCCTTGAGCTGGCCCGCCTCCTCCACCGTCGGGGTGTCCGGCAACGCCGTCGAACGCTGGCCGCTGGTCACGGCAAAAGCCTTGAGCTTGCCCGACTTGATATGGGGCATGGAAGACGGCAGGTTGTCGAACATCACATCCATATTGCCGCCCACCATGTCCAGCAGCGCCGGGCCGGAGCCGCGATAGGGGATATGGGTCATGAAGATGCCGGTCATGGACTTGAACAGCTCGCCCGCCAGGTGGAAGGACGTGCCGTTGCCGCTGGAGGCCATGTTGAGCTTGCCCGGGTTGGCGCGGGCGTACTTGATGAAGTCGGCCACGTTGTTGATGTTCAGCGCGCGGGCCTTGTCGGCGTTCATCACCATCACATTGGGCACGCCAGCCACCAGGGTGATGGGCGCGAAATCCTTCTGCGGTTCGTAGGGCAGCTTGGCGTACAGCGCCTTGTTGATGCCGTGCGTGCCCACCGTGCCCATTAACAGGGTATAGCCGTCGGCAGGCGACTTGGCCACGATGTCCGCGCCCACATTGCCGCCGGCACCGCCGCGGTTGTCCACCACGAAGGGCTGGCCAAAGGCCTTGGTCAGCTCCGGCGCCATGGCGCGCGCCAGGATGTCGGTGGTACCACCCGGTGCAAAGGGCACGACGATCTTCACCGGCTTGTTGGGCCAGGCATCCTGGGCCTGAGCCATCGGGCTCATCGCCAGCAGGGCGGCACCGGCGGCCGCGGCAAGAAGGTGGCGACGTTTCGAGGCGAGGATGTTGCGCATGGTTGTGTCTCCTGGATTTGATGCGGTCCAGTGTAGGCTTTGGCTTGCTTCTGTGACTTAGGGTTTGCCTCGGGTTGCTGGGTTGTTTGTCGCTCTGGCTATTGCTTTCAAGAGGCATCCTGGCATGCGCAGCATTGTCGGGATGTGCGCCCGACAGCGCAGTAACTTTCTCTTGCTTGCCCAAGAGAAAGTCACCAAAGAGAAGGGCAGCCGAAGTCAGGGCCCCTGCGGGGTACCTTGCGCTGCTCAGCCCTGCCACACGGCATGGGAACCGAACAGCCGAAAACCCAACAGCCGAACCCCACAAGGACGCGCCATGGCGCGTCCTTGTTGTTTTTGGTCTCCGGTCCCCAGTTGCCGTGAGAGGAGGCGAGTAGCGCAGGCCAGGGCGGAAAAAGACGTGCAGATGTCTGAGCGCAGCGAGTTTCTGCACTTCCCGCACTGGCCGAGCAACGCAGCGTGCCCGGAGCGTAGCGCAGGGACGACGAACCCGGCTCGCCTTCTCTTTGCTTACTTTCTCTTGGCGAAGCAAGAGAAAGTAAGTCGCCCGCCGGGGCGAGACCCGGCTCGCAACGAACGTAAAAACATACCGCAGAAAAAGAAAAAGCCACCTGACGGTGGCCTCTTCACGCAGCGGGGAAAGACCGAATAATCAGTCCGCGTAAACCCCTGCCGCCTTCAAAACAGGACTCCACTTGGCAATCTCGGCCGCCACGAACTTCTTGTGCTCAGCCGGTTCGACGCGCTTGTCGTTCACCACCACCGCGCCCAGGCCTTCCTGCTTCTTGATGAAGTCCGGGTCCTTCAGTGCGGCCTTGAGCGCCGCATTGAGCTTGGCCACCACGTCGGCCGGGGTGCCCTTGGGCGCGTACAGGCCGTGCCAGATCGTCACCTCGAAGCCCTTGAGACCGGCCTCGTTCAGCGTGGGCAGGTCCTTGAGGGCCGGCGTCGTCAGGCGCTTGGCCGTGGTCACGGCAAAGGCCTTGACCTTCTTGCCCTCGATCTGGCTCGTGGTGTTGGTGGTCTGGTCGCACAGCAGGTCGATCTGGCCGCCGATCAGGTCGGTGATGGCGGGCGCCGTGCCTTTGTAGGGCACGGTGGTCATGTCGACCTTCAGCGCGTTCTGGAACATCAGGCCGCACAGGTGCGAGGCGGCGCCGATGCCGGCGTTACCCAGGTTGATCTTGCCCTTGTTCTCGTTGATCCAGGCCGACAGTTCCTTGTAGTTGTTGGCCGGCAGGCTGGGGCGGCCAATCAGGGTCATGGGCACGTCGTTGACCATGCCGAGGTACTCGAAATCGCTCTCGACCTTGAAGGGCAGGTTGCGCACCAGGGTGGGCATGGTGGCCATGCCGATGTGATGCAGCAGCAGGGTGTGGCCATCGGCCGAGGCCTTGGCCACCTTGTTGGCGCCGATGGAGCCGCCAGCACCGGCGGCGTTGTCCACGACCAGGGTCACACCACCCAGGGGCTTGCGCATGGCTTCGGCCAGGTCGCGAGCCACGCGGTCGGTCGGGCCGCCGGCCGAGAAGGGCACGACGATGGTGATGGGCTTGGAGCCGGGGAAGGACTGGGCCTGGGCCGCGAAGGCGGCGACGGCAGCGGCGAGCAGAAGCAGACGTTTCATGAGGGTTCCTCCAATGGATGGAATCGAGTCTAATCCCGCCGGTCTCGCCCGCCAGAGCGGAAAATACGTAGGGCCGGCCCCCACTCACTCCTCAAGCGTGCACAGCCCTCGCTCAATGCTGGCGGACCGCATCCCGCCAGTGACGGCTTACTTGTAACTGCGTGCGTCCTCGATCACCTTGCCATCGTTGGGCAGGGTGCCGGGCAGCAACAGCTCCACCTCGCCGCGCAGCTTGGTCACGTCGCGGACGGTCTCGGCGATGCGCAGCGCCAGTTCGCCCGGCCCGCTGCAGGCGGTCTCCACCTTGAGCGTCATGGTGTCCTGGGCCATCTCGCCGGCCACCACCAGGCGCGCGCGCACCACCTCCGGGTAGCGCTTGACGATCTCGGCAATCTGGCCCGGGTGCACGAACATGCCGCGCACCTTGGTGGTCTGGTCGGCGCGGCCGAGCCAGCCCTTGATGCGGGTGTTGCTGCGCCCGCTCGGGCAGGCACCGCCCAGGATGGCCGAGAGGTCACCCGTGCCGAAGCGGATCAGCGGGTAATCGGCATTGAGCACGGTGACCACCACTTCACCTACCTCGCCTTCGGGCACCGGGTCGCCGGTGCCGGGGCGCACGATCTCCAGGACGAGGCCTTCGTCCAGCACCAGGCCTTGACGCGCGGGCGTCTCGTAGGCGATCAGGCCGGCGTCGGCCGTGGCGTAACACTGGTAGGCGGTGATGCCGCGCTCGGCCAGCCAGTCGCGCAGACTCGGCGGGAAGGCCTCGCCGCTGACCAGGGCCTTGTTGATCGACAACTTCTGGCCCGCCTCCTGTGCCTTCTCGACCAGGATCTTGAGAAAGCTGGGCGTGCCGGCATAGGCCACCGGCCGCAGGTCGGCGATCGCCGCCAGTTGCTGTTCGGTATTGCCCACACCGCCCGGGAAGACGGTGCAGCCCAGGGCCTGCGCGCCAGCTTCCATGATCCAGGCGCCCGGTGTGAGGTGGTAGCTGAAGCAGTTGTGCACCAGGTCCCCGGCCTCGAAACCGGCCGCGGCAAAAGCACGCGCACTGCGCCAGTAGTCGGCCGCATGGCCCTCGGGTTCGTAGATGGGCCCGGGCGACTGGTAGACGCGGCGCGCGCCCGTGCCGCGCAGCAGGCCGCGCCAGCCGATGGCCGAGAACCCTCCGAAGGGGTCGCTCGCATCCCTTGCGCGGGCTGCCTGCTGGCGCTCCAGCAATTCGTGTTTGCGCGTCACTGGCAGTTTGGCCAGCGCCGCACGCGTGGTGACAGCCGCAGCATCCACGCCGCGCAGGATCTCGGCAAAGGCCGGGGCCGCACGCTGGGCCTGCGCCACATGGCCCGGCAAGGCAGCCAGCAACGCGGCTTCGCGCTGTGCGGGATCCCGTGTCTCAAGCGCGTCGTAATGTTTCATATCCACTCCCTATGCCAGCCAGCGCTTGCGGCGTTTGTAGCTTTTCACGTCACGGAAACTCTTGCGCTCGCCGCCGCCCATGCCCAAGTAGAACTCCTTCACGTCCTCGTTGCTGGCCAGGTCGCTGGCCACACCGTCCATCACGATGCGACCCGACTCCATGATGTAGCCGTAGTCCGCGTACTTGAGGGCCATGTTCGTGTTCTGCTCGGCCAGCAGGAAGGTCACGCGCTCCTTCTGGTTCAGGTCCTTGACGATCTCGAACACCTCTTCCACGATCTGCGGCGCCAGCCCCATGGACGGTTCGTCCAGCAGCACCATGCTGGGGTTGGCCATCAGCGCGCGGCCAATCGCGCACATCTGCTGTTCACCGCCCGAGGTGTAGGCCGCCTGCGAGCTGCGGCGCGTCTTGAGGCGTGGGAAGTAGGCGTAGACCTTCTCCAGGCCGGCGGCCACCTCGGCCTTGCTCTTGCGCGTGTAGGCGCCGGTCAGCAGGTTTTCCTCGATCGTCAGGTGGGCAAAGCAGTGCCGTCCCTCCATCACCTGCACCACACCGCGTTTCACGAGGTCCGAAGGCGTGAGGTTCTCGATGCGCTCGCCGCGCAGCTCGATCGAACCCTTGGTCACCTCGCCGCGCTCGCCCTTGAGCAGGTTGGAGATGGCGCGCAGCGTCGTGGTCTTGCCCGCGCCGTTGCCCCCCAGCAGCGCCACGATGCCCCCTTCGGGCACCTGCAGCGACACGCCCTTGAGCACCAGGATCACGTGGTTGTAGATGACCTCGATGCCGTTGACGTTGATGACGATGTTCTTTGCGTCCATGGTGATGCCTTTGACCAATCGAAAGACCCGCGCAAGCGACCCTTTCGATTGGCGGCCCCGGTCGGGGCCGCTGCCCCTCCCTCTCGAAGGGAGGGGTTGGGGGCGGGAGCCGTCAATACAGCGGCTCGCCGCGCCCCGGCATGACTGTCAATCCCTCAGGATTGGCAGTCAGCCGGGGTACGCGGTGTCAGCTTCTTCTCTGCCGCGTACTTGGCCGCCGTGCTCTTCACCAGCGGCTTGATGATCTGCTCGTCAGCCTGCAGCCAGTCGGACGTGAACTTCCAGGCCTTGCCGTCCCAGGTGTGGATGCGGGCCCAGGAAGCGCCCATGTGGTCCACGCAGGAGGTGCTGATCGGGCGCATCACGCCGGCGAAACCCAGCGCGTCCAGCTTGGCCTGCGTGAGGTTCAGGTTCTCCAGGCCCCAGCGCACCTGCTCGCCGGTCATGACCTTGCCCTTGCCGTAGCGCTCCTGCGCCGCGCGGATGCCCTCGATGCCCAGCATCGCGCTCATGGCGCCGCGCATGTAGAGCACCTGGCCCACCTCCTCCTTCGGCCCCGTGCCCTGGCCCTTGCCGTGGATCATGGACAGCACGTCCTTGACCAGCTTGGACTGCGGCTCGGCGCCGTGCTGCATGGTCACGGCGTTGTAGCCCTTGGCGCCATCGGCCACGTCCTTGACGTCCGGCTCGGCACCGGCCCACCACACGCCGTACATCTTCTCGCGCGGGTAACCGGTGGCTTGCGCCTCCTTGATGGCCGTGCTGTTCATCACGCCCCAGCCCCACAGTGCCACGTAGTCAGGACGGTTCTGGCGCACCTGCAGCCAGGTGGCCTTCTGCTCCACGCCGGGCGCGGTCACAGGCAGCAGCTGCAAGGCGAAACCATGCATCGCGGCGCGCTCCTGCAGCAGCGGGATGGGCTCCTTGCCGAAGGGGCTGTCGTGGTAGACCAGCGCGATCTTCTTGCCCTTGAGCTTGTCCAGGCCGCCTTCCTTCTTGGCGATGGCCTGCACGATCGCATCGGCCGCCACCCAGTAGGTACCGGCGATGGGGAAATTCCACTTGAACACGGTGCCGTCGGCACTTTCGCTGCGGCCGTAACCCACCGTCACCACGGAGATCTTGTCGGCCGGGGCCTTCTCGGTGATGGCGAAGGTCGCGCCGGTAGACAGGGGCTGCACCAGGGAGGCACCCTTGCCCTTGAGGCGTTCGTAGCACTCGACGCTGCGCGCCGTGTCGTAGCCGGTCTCGCACTCCTCGAAGGAGATCTTCACGCCGTTGATGCCGCCGCGCGCATTGACCAGCTTGAGGTAGTCGACGTAGCCGTTGGCCCAAGGCACGCCGTTGGGCGCGTAGGGACCGGTGCGGTAGGACAGCACCGGGATGAACTGTTCCTTGGCCTGCGCGAAAGCGGCCGTAGAGCCGAGCGCGCCCGCGAGGGTGGCGGCCGCCAGCGAGGTGGCGAGGGCGAGTTGTCGAAGCTTCATGGTATGTCTCCTAGGTAGGTTATGGGTGAAGCACGCGGAAGAACACTCGAAAGGAATCGATACGGGGTCAATGGGGGAAGGGCCACAGGCGCAGCTTCTGCTTGCCTATGCTCCACAGCTTGGCCAGGCCGTGCGGCTCCACGATCAGGAACCAGACGATCAGGCCGCCAAAAATCATGAGCTCGGCATGCGAGATGCCGGCCGTGGAGATCTCGATGCCGAACAGCCCCATCAGCAAGGGCAGGAACTGGTTGAGCGCAATCGGCAGCACCACGATGAAGGCCGCGCCGAAGAAGCTGCCCATGATGGAGCCCAGCCCGCCGATGATCACCATGAACAGCAGGCGGAAGGAGTAGTCCACCGAGAACGCTGCCGGCTCCCAGGCGCCGAGGTAGACAAAGGCCCACAGCGCGCCAGCCACGCCGACGATGAAGGAGCTCACGGCAAAGGCGCTGAGCTTGGCGTACATGGGGCGGATGCCGATCACCGCGGCCGCCACGTCCATGTCGCGGATGGCCATCCATTCGCGGCCGATGGCGCCACGCACCAGGTTCTTGGCCAGCAGGGCCACCACCACCAGGATGGCCAGGCAGAACCAGTACTTGCTCAGCGCGCTCTCCAGCGGCCAGCCGAAGACCTGCAGGTTGGACACCGAGACCGAACCCGAGGGCGTATCCAGCGTGAACCACTTGATGCGCAGGAACATCCAGTCGGCGAAGAACTGCGCGGCCAGCGTGGCCACCGCGAGGTACAGGCCCTTGACGCGCAGGCTGGGCAGGCCGAACAGGATACCGAAGGCCATGGCGCACAGGCCACCCAGGATCAGCGCCGGGATCAGGGGCAGGCCCGGAATGCGCACGAAGAAGTTGTAGGCCCCGTAGGCACCCACGGCCATGAAAGCGCCCGAGCCCAGCGAGATCTGGCCGCAGTAGCCCACCAGGATGTTCACGCCGATGGCGGCCAGCGAGAAGATGAGGAAGGGCACCAGGATGGCGCGGAACAGGTAGTCGCTGGCCAGCGCAGGCACCAGCACGAAGGCGGCCAGCAACAGCAGGCCAATGGCAATGCGGTCCTGCAGGATCGGAAAGATCTGCTGGTCTGCACGGTAGCTGGTCTTGAACTGGCCGTTTTCCCGGTAGAACATGGTGTCAGTTCCTCACACGCGGTCGATGATTTTTTCGCCGAAGAGACCTTGCGGGCGAAAGAGAAGAAAGACCAGCGCCAGCACGTAGGCAAACCAGATCTCGATGCCGCCACCCACAAAGGGGCCAAGGTAGACCTCGGACAGCTTTTCGCCCACGCCGATGATCAGGCCGCCGATGATGGCGCCGGGCACCGAGGTCAGCCCCCCCAGGATGATCACGGGCAGCGCGCGCAAGGCGACGGTGGCCAGCGAGAACTGCACCCCCAGCTTGCTGCCCCAGATCATCCCGGCCACCAGGGCCACCACACCGGCCAGGCACCAGACGATGAACCAGATGCGGTTGAGCGGAATGCCGATGGACTGCGCGGCCTGGTGGTCATCGGCCACGGCGCGCAGCGCGCGCCCGGTGGCGGTCTTCTGGAAGAACAGCGCCAGCCCCGCCACCAGCACGGCGGCGATGGCCGCGGCGATCAGGTCTTCCTGGTTGATCAGGATGCCGCCCTCGAACACCGTGTCGAAGGCAAAGATCGGGTCCTTGGGCATGCCGATGTCGATCTTGTAGATGTCGCTGCCGAAGATCGTCTGGCCCAGGCCTTCCATGAAGTAGGTGATGCCCAGCGTGGCCATCAGCAGCGTGGCACCTTCCTGGTTGACCAGGTGGCGCAGCACCAGGCGCTCGATCACCCAGGCCACCACGAACATGACGGCACCGGCCAGCACGAAAGCCACCGTATTGGCCAGCCAGAGGCTGTCGATGCCAGTCCACTGCGGAATCCATTCGGCAAACCGCGCCATCGCCAGGGCCGCGAACAACACCATGGCGCCCTGCGCGAAGTTGAACACACCCGAGGCCTTGAAGATCAGCACAAAGCCCAGCGCCACCAGCGAATACAACATGCCGGCCATCAGGCCGTTCAACAAAGTTTCAAGGAAAAAAGCCATGGTGATTCCTCAGTGCTCCGTGCCCAGATAGGCCCGGATCACTTCCTCGTTGTTGCGCACGGCGTCGGGCGTGCCGTCGCCGATCTTCTTGCCGTAGTCCAGCACCACCACACGGTCGCTGATGTCCATCACCACGCCCATGTCGTGCTCGATCAGCACCACGGTGGTACCGAACTCGTCGTTGATGTCGAGCACGAAACGGCACATGTCCTGCTTCTCTTCCACGTTCATGCCGGCCATGGGCTCGTCCAGCAGCAGCACCTGCGGCTCCATGGCCAGGGCGCGGCCCAGGTCCACGCGCTTTTGCAGGCCGTAAGGCAGCTGGCCCACGGGCGTCTTGCGGTGCGCCTGGATTTCGAGGAAGTCGATGATCTTCTCGACGAACTCGCGGTGGCGGATCTCCTCGCGCTCGGCCGGGCCGAAACGCAGCGCCTGCAGCAGGATGTTGCTTTTGATCTTCAGGTTGCGCCCGGACATGATGTTGTCCAGCACGCTCATGCCCTTGAACAGGGCCAGGTTCTGGAAGGTGCGCGCCACGCCCATCTCCGCCACCTGGCGGCTGTTCATGTGGTCGAAGGTCTGGCCACGGAAGGTGATGGTGCCGTGCTGCGGCGTGTACACGCCGTTGATGCAGTTGAGCATGGAGCTCTTGCCCGCGCCATTGGGGCCGATGATGGCGCGGATCTCATGCTCGCGCACGTCGAAGGAGATGTCGGTCAGCGCTTTCACGCCGCCGAAGGCCAGCGAGATGTTCTTCACATCCAGGATCACGTCGCCCAATTTTCTTTGCGTCATTTGATCTTCACTCTTCTCAGGCGGCCTTGGCCACGCCCGGGTAGCGTTTGGCGTCACGGATGGGCAGCGTGGCCGAGACGGTGCCGCTGCGGCCGTCCTCGAACTTCACCTGCGTTTCGATGAACTGCTCGCTGCGCCCCTCGTACAGGGCCTCGATCAGCACGGCGTATTTGTCGCCGATGAAACCGCGGCGCACCTTGCGCGTGCGGGTCAACTCGTCGTCATCGGGGTCCAGCTCCTTGTGCAGCACCAGGAAGCGCGCGATCTGCGTGTCGGCCATGCCGGCCTCGGCGGCCAGGTCGGCGTTGACCTGCTGCACGCACCCAGCCAGCATGTCCAGCACCGCCGGCTTGCTCGCCAGGTCCACATAACCGCTGTAGGGAAGGCTCTGGCGCTCGGCCCAGTTGCCCACGGCCTCGAAATCGATGTTGATGAAGGCACAGACTTGGTCACGACCATGGCCGAAGACCACTGCCTCCTTGATCTGCGGGAAGAACTTGAGCTTGTTCTCGATGTAGTTGGGCGCAAAGATGGCACCGCTGGCCATCTTGCCCACGTCCTTGGCCCGGTCGATGATGATCAGGTGGCCGTCGGGGTCGATCACGCCGGCGTCGCCGGTGTGGAAATAACCCTCGGCATCCATCACCTCGGCAGTGGCATCGGGGCGCTTGTAGTACTCCTTGAGTACGGACACGCCGCGCACCAGCACCTCGCCGCTGTCGGCAATCTTGATTTCAATGCCCGGCGCGGCCTCGCCCACGCTGTTGAGCTTGACGCGGCCGTTCTTCTGGATGCAGACATAGGCGCAGGTCTCGGTCTGGCCATAGAGCTGCTTGAGGTTGATGCCGATGGAGCGGTAGAAGCGGAACAGGTCCGGCCCGATGGCCGCGCCCGCGGTGTAGGCCACGCGGATGCGGCTCAGGCCCAGCACGTTGCGCAGCGGCCCGTAGACCAGCACATTGCCCAGCGCATAGAGCAGGCGGTCCGTGAAGGCCACGCTGTGCCCGTCCAGGATCTCGGCGCCGCAGCGCCGTGCCACGGCCATGAACTGCTTGTAGAGCCAGCGCTTCGGGGCCGCCGCGTCCTCCATGCGGATGGAGACCGAGGTCAGCATGCTCTCGAACACCCGCGGCGGCGCGAAGTAATAACTCGGCCCGATCTCGCGCAGGTCGATGCTCACCGTCTCGGCCGACTCGGGACAGTTGGTGGTGAAACCCGCCACCAGCCACTGGGCAATGGAGAAGAGGTGGTCCCCCACCCAGGCCGGTGGCAGGTAGGAAATGATGTTGTCCTCGGGCACCAGGCCGTCCACCTGCACCCCGCCCTGCGCGGCGGCAATGAAGCTGGCATGCGTCTGGCACACGCCCTTGGGTCGGCCCGTCGTGCCCGAGGTGTAGAGAATGACCGACACGTCGCCAGGCTGGCCCAGCTCGACCGACTTCGCATAGAAGTCCGGGTGCTGCTGCTCGTGCTGGCGCCCCAGCTCGAACAGGCGCTCGATGCTGATCAGCCCCTCGTGCTGGTAATTGCGCAGGCCGCGCGGGTCGTCAAAGACGATGTGCTGCAGCAGGCTGCCGTCCACGTCCTTGAGGCTCTCGCGCAGCTCCAGCAGCTTGTCGACCTGCTCCTGGTTCTCGGCGAAGGCAAAGCGGATCTCGGCGTCCTGCAGCACGAAGGCCATCTCGCTGGCAATCGCGTCCTGGTACATGGGCACGGGCACGCCGCGCAGGCTTTGCGCCGCGATGAAGGCCTGGTACAGGTGCGGCCGGTTGTCGCCGATGATGGCCAGGTTCTGCCCGGGCTGGAACCCCAGCGCCGCCAGGCCACAGCTCATGAGGCGCACGTCCTCGGCCGCGCGGGCCCAGCTCCAGGTCTGCCAGATGCCGTATTCCTTCTCACGCATGGCGGGGGCCTGGGGCCGCTGCGCCGCATGCTGCATCAGAAGTCGAGGAAAAGTCGTCTGCATCCCGTTTCCTTGTCAACTCGCCATTGGCCACACCGGGCCTTGCTTGCAGTCATGGTAGGGAGTGATTTGACGTTATGTTGTCATTGCGACGACAATTCAGGGTAGACCCTAGGTGGTATTTTCCCGCCCTGACCTGATCCGACCATGAGCACAGAACCCAGCCTGCACCAGCGCCGACGCGCCCCCACCCCAGCCGAACTCGCCGGCATCCCCTGGCTGAGCCGGCTCACGCCCGAGGAATACGCCATCGCCGTGCCCGAGCTGCAGATCAGCGAGGCCCAACCCGGCGACCTGGTCTGCCGCATCGGCCGCCCGGTGACCTACTGGTTCGGCGTGGTCGACGGCCTGCTCAAGATGAGCAGCGAAAACGCCGAGGGCCAGGCCATGACCTTCGCCGGCCTGCCGCCCGGCGGCTGGTTCGGTGAAGGCACGGTGCTCAAGCGCGAGAGCTACCGCTACAACGTGCAGACCCTGCGCAAGAGTCTGGTGGCCGGCCTGTCGGTGGACAGCTTCCACCGCCTGCTGGACCAGTCCATCGGCTTCAACCGCTTCGTCATGAACCAGCTCAACGAACGCCTGGGCCAGTTCATCGCGGCGCGCGAGATCGACCGCATGAACAACCCCGACCTGCGCGTGGCGCGCAGCCTGGCCGCCCTCTTCAACCCCGTGCTCTACCCCGGCGTGGGCGAGGTGCTGCGCATCACGCAGCAGGAACTGGCCTACCTGGTGGGCCTGTCACGCCAGCGCGTCAACGAGGCCCTGGCCAATCTGCAGGAGCGCGGCCTGATCCGCATCGAATACGGCGGCCTGCGCGTGCTCGACCTCGAAGGCCTGCGCACGCAGCGCCAGGGTTAAAGCGGCACGCTCAGGCGCACCCCCAGTGTCCAGTTGAAACCGGGTGCCGGCTCGTAGAACTGGCTGGCCGCCTGGTTCACGATGACCGACCCCACGTAGCGCTGGTCCGTCACGTTGTCCAGGCGCCCATAGGCCGTCAGGCTGCCCTTGCCGACCACCGGCCAGCCGTGGCTGGCCTTGAGGTTGAGCGTGGTGTAGCCCTCGGCCGAAGCGGAGTTGCTGTCGTTGGCGTAGAGCTTGCCGGCACTCACCACCTCCGCGCCGGCCTGCGTGCCCAGCCCCGGCTTGCGCCCCGCGTTGTCCAGGGACTGCGCGGACCACAGCAGTTCGGTGAAGAGGAAATGCTGCGGGATGCCCGGCAGGCGGTTGCCGGCATTCACGGTCACGTTGTTGGTGACGAAGGTCTCCGAGAACTGCGCCTCGATCGCCGATGCCGACAGCATGGCCCGCCAGTTCGGGCTCAGCAGGGTGCGCCCCGCCAGCTCCCAGCCCGTGCGCCGGGTGCCGGGTGCGTTCTTGTAGGCCGTGCTGCCGCCACTGCTCACCGCCACCACGATCTCGTCCGTGGTGTCGATCTGGTAGAGCGTGAAGTCCACGCGCGAACGCGCCTCAGGCGCCCACTTCGCACCCAGCTCGTAGTGCTGGCTGCGCGCTGCGTTGATGTTGGGGTTGAAGTTCGGCGCGCCGGTGCCGGTGTAGGCCACCTCCACCAGCGTGGGCGTCTCGAAACCGCGGCCGTAGTTGGCGTAGAGGTTCAGCGTGTCCAGCGTGTGCCAGGTCAGGCCCAGCACCGGGTTGGCCGCGCTGTAGCTCACGTCGCCCGAGCCGTTGCCATTGCCCAGGAAGTAGTCCTCGCTGGCGATGCGCACCGAACTCGCGCGCAAACCGGCCGTGGCCGACAGGCGATCGGCCGCCAGCACCGTGCCCTGGACGAAGGCGTCGCTGTTCTGCGCGCTGTTGTCCTCGTTGCGCGTCAGCGCGCCGGATTTCTCGCCGCCGCTCACGCCGCCGGACTGACGCCGCTCCTTGGAATAGTCGTACTCGTAACCCGCCACCCAGTTCACCGGGCGGCTGCCCCAGCGCGCCTGCGCGTTGTACTGCAGACCGGCACCGTAGTAGTCGCGGTTCAGGCCCACCCAGTTGGTGGGCAGGTACTGCAGGTTGTCGCGCTTGCCGTAATACAGGCGCGCTGTAACCGAGCGGTTGGCATCCAGCGCATGCGTCAGCGAGGTGCCGGCCTGGCTCTGGCTGGTGATCTTGCGCAGGCGCGCGCTCTGGGCGCTGGTGCCGGCCTGCGTGGCGTCCTGCGCCAGCTGGGCCGCCGTCAGGCCCACCGGGTCCTGGGCCAGCGGCATGTCGAACTGGTTGAACACCAGGTTCACGCGCGTGTTCGCGTCGGGCCCGAAGCTGAGCTTGCTGTTGAACTGCTTGCGCTCGGTCGTGCTGTGGTCGCGAAAGCCGTTGGTATCGAAGGTGCTGTAGTCGGCCACCAGGCCCACCGTGCCGATGCGACCGGCATATTGCCAATCGCTGCGGCGCATCTCGTAGGAACCCGTGTAGTACTGCAGACCGAATTCCGGTACTTCAGGCGCTTCGCGCGTGAAGGCCTGGATCACGCCGCCGGCCGAGTTGCCATACATCAACGCCAGCGGACCGCGCAGCACCTCGATGCGCTCGGCCGAGGTCAGGCTGACCGAGGAGCCCTGCCCCTGCCCGTCGGGCGTGGTGGCCGGGATGCCGTCGATCAGCAGGCGGATGCCGCGGATGCCGAAGGCCGAACGCGCGCCAAAGCCGCGGATGGACACCTGCAGGTCCTGCGCATAGTTCTGCCGGTTCAGGATGGTCAGGCCCGGCACGCGGTTGAGCGACTCGGACAGGTTGACCTGCGGGCCCGCGCCCTGAATGGTCTCGCGGTCGACCGACTCGATGGCCGCCGGCGCGTCGAAGCTGCGCTGCTGCGCGCGCGACGCCGAGATCACCACGTCGTCCAGTGTCTGGGCCCAGGCCGGCGCGGCGCCCAGGCCGGCCACCAGCAAAGCCAGCGTGGTGCGCACGCCAGGGAACCGGTTCACCCGGCGGTCTTGTTCTTGGTTCAATCTCATTTCTCTTCCACCCGGATCTGCAGGGACGCGTACCACGCGGCCAGGTTGTCGATGTCGGCGTTGCTCAGGGGCTTGGCAATGACCGTCATCACCTCGTTGACCCGTTTGCCATTGCGAAAATGCTTGAGCTGCTCGGCCAGGTAAACCTCCTGCTGCCCGGCCAGGTGCGGCACGCCCGGCTGCATGGACAGGCCCAGCGGGCCATGGCACATGGCGCACGCGGCGGCGGCCTTGGCCTTGCCGGCGGCCACATCGGCCTGCGCTGCCGCCGCCAGCACAAACAGCATCCCTCCCAGGATGAACTTGTTCATTCGAATATTCCTCGCTCAAAAAACAGCGGAGATCGTAACGATCTCCGCCGGGTCTCACAGAGGCCGCGCGGCCGACCCGCGCGGCGTCAGGGGCAACGCTCAGTTGCTGTAGGTCACGCGGTAGATCGCGCCCACGTAGTCGTCCGAGATCAGCAGGGAGCCGTCCTTCATCGGCGCCACGTCGACCGGGCGGCCCTTGTAGATGCCATTGGCATCCAGCCAGCCTTCGGCAAAGACCTCCGAGGCGCCGGCCGTACCGTCAGCCTTCACGGGCACGAAGTTGATCAACGCGCCGCTGGCCTTGGTGCGGTTCCAGGAACCGTGCGACGCCACGAAGATGCCACCGCGGTACTTGGCCGGGAACATGCCGCCGTTGTAGAAGGTCATGCCCAGCTGGGCCTGGTGGGCGGGGAACTCGACCTGCGGCTTGGTCCACACCGCCGGTGCCTTCATGCCCTTGAGGTCCGGCGCCGCGCCCGTGCCGGCGATCTGGGTGTTGTTGCCGTGGATGAAGGGATAGCCGAAGTGCTCGCCCCCGGCCTTGGTGATGCGGTTGAGCTCACCCGGCGGGATCTCGTCACCCATGCCGTCGGTCTGGTTGTCGGTGAACCAGACCGTCTTGTCCTTGGGGTTGATGTCCATGCCCACCGAGTTGCGTACACCCATGGCCACCACTTCGCGCTTGGAGCCGTCGAAGGGGTCCATGCGGATCATGCCGCCGATGCCCAGCTTCTCGTACAGGGCCACCTTCTCCTTGGGCTGCACGTTGTAGGGCTGGCCCAGGGTGATGTAGAGCTTGCCGTCGTCACTGACGCGGCAGGTGCGCGCGCCGTGGTTGTAGGACTCCTCTTCCTCAGGCACGAGCTTGCCCTGCGGCACCACCTCGATCACGGCCACGTCCGGGCCTTCATAGAAGAATTCGGCCGCCGGGAAGTTGAGCACGCGGTTGTGCTCGGCGACGATCAGGAAACCGTCCTTGGTCCAGCACACGCCGTTGGGAACCTTGAAGTTGAGCGAAGGCGCGAAGGCCTTGACCTCGTCGGCCGTACCGTCGCCATTGCGGTCGGTCACCGCCCAGACCTTGGTCTTGCGCGTGCCCACGAAGAGCATATTGGTCGAAGGCGCCACCGCCATGTGACGCGCGTCGGGCACCACGGCGAACAGCTCGATCTTGAACCCCGGCGGCAGCTTGATGCTCTTGAGGTTGGCGCGTATGGCGTCCGCATTGCGCCCTTCCTGGGGCACCAGCGGAATGTTGAGGTCGGTGGTGGCGACCTTCATCTGTTTGAGTGTGGACAGGTTGTCCTTGCCCGACTGGGCGCTGGCCCCGCTGGCGAGGCCCGCCATCAGCAAGGCGGCGAAAAGTTTCTGCATCTTCATTCCTGCTCCTTGGTTGTTAGGTTTTCTTGTTTCCAAAATGAATTTGGAACGCTCATTAAGCAAACCCGCTCGCCAAATTGCAAGATGCGATGGACTACCCATGACCGTATCTAGGGTAAGTCCTCAATCAAGTGTCAAATTTTGAAGCACTTGCACTCCGCGGCTTCATCAACCGGGTCTTATGTCTGTGCCGTTGGCGAAATCATATGTATACGTGGAAACCCTAGAGCCGGCCGGCGCCGGCGGTACTAGCATCGGCATCGGTCCCTATACAACAACACACTCTACGGAGACATCCTTCATGACCAGAAAACTCACCCTGGCGGGCGCCGTGCTCGTCGGCCTGCTGACCGGCTGCGCCACCTCCGAGCCGCCCAAGCCCCAGGCCGCCCCCGCCCAGCCCGCACCGCAAGTCGCGGCTGCCCAGCCTGCTGCCGCACCGGCCCCGATGGCCGCCGCGACGCCGGCACCCCCGCCCCCGCCCGCCTGGCAGCAAGGCCGCCCGGCCAGCATGGCCGACTCCCGGCTGGCCCCCGTGGCCGGCAAGAACACCGTGACCCCCGCCTCCGAAATCCCGCTGGACAAGCTCAAGCTGCCGCCGGGTTTCAAGGTCGAGGTCTGGTCCACCGGCACGCCTGGCATCCGTGCGATGTCGCGCGGCGCCAGCGGCAAGATCTACGCCGGCACGCGCGGCCTGGGTCGCGTCTACGAGATCAGCGACAACGGCAAGGAACGCAGCAGCCGCGTGGTGGTCGACAAGCTCAACCAGCCGGCCGTGGTCATGCACAAGGGCAACCTCTACGTGATGGCCGTGGACAAGGCGCTGCGCTTTGACGGCATCGAGAAGAACCCCAATGTGGCCCCGGTCGACATGACCGCCGCCTTCAAGCTGCCCCCGCAGCAGCACCACAACTGGAAGTACCTGCGCTTCGGCCCGGACGGCAAGCTCTATGTGCCTTTCGGCGCACCGTGCAACATCTGCGCCCTGCCCACGCAGGAATACGCCCAGATCCGTCGTTACAACGCCGACGGCACGGGCATGGAAGTCATCGCCACGGGCGTGCGCAACACCCAGGGCTTCGACTGGCACCCCGTCACCAAGCAGCTCTGGTTCACCGACCATGGCCGCGACTGGCTGGGCGATGACGGCCCCGAGGACGAACTCAACCGCCTGGGCAAGACCGGCCAGTTCTTCGGCTTCCCCTCCTGCCACGCCGGCGGCATTCCTGACCCGGACATCAAGAAGGACGACGCCTGCAAGGGCGTGACCCTGCCGGTGCGCACCATGGGCCCGCACGCTGCCGCCATGGGCCTGCACTTCTACACCGGCAAGATGTTCCCGGCCAAGTACCGCAACGTGGCCTTCGTGGCACGCAAGGGCTCCTGGAACCGCACCACCAAGATGGGCTATGACGTGGTCACCGTGAACGCCGATGCCCAGGGCCGCAACCCCGTGATGACGCCCTTCATCACCGGCTTCGCCGACCCGGCCGCCAACACCTTCTGGGGCCGTCCGACCTACTTCCTGCAGATGCCCGATGGCGCCTTGCTGCTCGCCGACGAGCAGATGGGTGCGATCTACCGCATCTCGTACAGCGCCAAGAAGTAAGACCCCGATCTGAACCGGCAAGCAGGGCCTCAGGGCCCTGCTTTTTTTCCGGTCATCGATACCTACCGCCTATCCCATGCGCTTCATCCACACCCTCATCCCCGCCCTGGCCCTGATGCTGGCCATGGCCGCCCAGGCCCAGCAGCCGCAACGCCTGGAACTCTGCGTGGCCTGCCACGGCCCGCAAGGCAACTCGCAGAACCCGCAGTTCCCTTCGCTGGCCGGGCAGCCCAAGGTCTTCATGGAAAACCAGCTGGTGCTGATCCGCGAAGGCCTGCGCGACATTCCCGCCATGAAAGGCGTGCTCGACGGGCTCAAGGACGCCGACCTGATCGTGCTGGCCAAATACTTTTCGGAGCAGGTGCCGGTGCCACTGTCCACCCCGGTCGATGCCGAGCGTTACGAGCGCGGCAAGGTGCTGGCGCGCAGCATGCTGTGCGGCACCTGCCACCTGCCCGACTACAAGGGCCGCGAGCAGATGCCGCGCCTGGCCGGCCAGCACGAAACTTTCCTGCGCGCCGTCATGGAGGAATACCGCGACAAACCCGGCCCCGGCCGCGACACGGTCATGACCAACGCCCTGGGTGGCCTGAACAACCAGCACCTGGACGACCTGGCCCACTTCCTCGCCCACGTCAAATAGGCCCCGCGCAGAGGGGCACCTCTACAATTGAGGCCTGATGAAGGACACCCCCGAAAAGCCCGCCGCCCCCACCCTGCGCCGCGCACCGCGCCCCGAAGGCGTCGCCGCGCCCAAACCCGGTGGCGCGGCTACCACCAGCCGCATCAACAAGCGCATGGCCGAGCTCGGCCTGTGCTCGCGCCGCGAGGCCGACGCCTGGGTCGAGAACGGCTGGGTCAAGGTCAACGGCCAGGTGGCCGAGATGGGCCAGCAGGTCACGCCCGGCGACCGCATCGAGGTCGACAAACAGGCGCAGAACCAGCAGGCCACCCAGGTCACCATCCTGCTCAACAAACCCCTCGGTTACGTCAGCGGCCAGGCCGAGGACGGGCACGAGCCCGCCGTGGTGCTGGTACAGCCGCAGAACCGCTGGCGCGAGGACCGCGCGCCCATGCGCTTCAACGGCGCGCAGCTGCGCGGCCTGGCGCCTTCGGGCCGGCTCGACATCGACTCTACCGGCCTGCTGGTGCTCACGCAGGACGGCCGCGTGGCGCGCCAGCTCATCGGCGAAGACTCGGTGATGGAAAAGGAATACCTGGTGCGCGTGGTCTACCTGGGCACCCCTGCCGCCGACGCGGCGCCCACCCAGCTCACCCGCATCGACGACGACGACCCCATCTCCACCAATGTGCAGGCCGTCTTCCCCGCCGCCATGCTGGCCAAGTTGCGCCACGGCCTGAGCCTGGACGGCCAGGCCCTCAAGCCCGCCAAGGTGGACTGGGAAAACCCCGAGCAGCTGCGCTTTGTGCTGACCGAAGGCAAGAAGCGCCAGATCCGCCGCATGTGCGAGCTCGTGGGGCTGAAAGTGGTGGGCCTCAAGCGCGTGCGCATAGGCCGCGTCATGCTGGGCCAGCTGCCAGTGGGCCAGTGGCGCTACCTGGCGCCACACGAGAAGTTCTGAATTCCGTGCCCGCGTATCGCCGGGCACGGAAGGCCGGCTGATTACTTCTTCGCTGCAGCCAGTTCTTTTTCCAGCGCGTCAATGCGGGCCTGCATGGCGCCGATGCGCGAATTGAGCGCGCCCACATTGAACACCGTGACGTTGTTGGCCGGCGCGTCGAGCTTGTTGCCATAGGCCAGCCAGGAAGCGTCATAGATCTTGACGTTCTTGAAACCCAATTCCTCCAGCACACCGGCTGTTTCGGAAGCGCGGGCGCCAGACTGGCAATACACCACCGTTTCCTTGCTCGGGTCGAGCTTGGCGTACAGGGCCTTCAGGTCCTGCGCGGCCTTCAGGGACATGCCGCGCGAATCACTCACCTGCTTGCGCGACAGTTTCTGCACCGTCTCCGGGTCGGTCCAGTTCTGCTCGTAGGGGATGTTGACCGCGCCAGGGATGTGGCCACCACGCAGGGCGCGGATGTCCTTGCCAGCAAACTCCGGGGCGGTGCGGGCATCGACGATCTGCACGTCGCTGCGCCCGGCGCGCTCCAGCATCTCCTGCGTGCTCACCATCAGCGCTGGGTTGGTCTTGAGCGTGAGCTTGATCGGCTTGGCCTGGGCAGGGCCGGTCGCCACCGGCAGGCCTGCCGCCTGCCAGCCCTCGATGCCCTCGTGCAAGACGGTGACCTTGCTGCCGCCGAAATAACGCAACGCATAACGGCCGAAATAGGCATTCCAGGTACCGCGCCCGCCATAAACCACGGTCTCGCGGCTCGGGTCGATGCCGGCCTCGCCCAGAATCTTCTCTATCTCCTGCGTGGAGACGAAGTCCTCGGCATTGGCGTCGCGCAGCACGGCGGCGGCGTCACCCGCGGACAAGGCGCCCGGCAGGTGTCCCCTGGCGTAATCCTTGTCGTTGCGCACGTCCCAGACCTGCACATTGCGCTTGAGCGCCTCCTGCACATAGGCCACGTCCACGATGACCTGCGCACCGGCCAGCAGAGGCAGGCCGCTCCAGACCAGGGCCAGCGCCCAGCCGCGAAGCTGTTGTTTCATGATCTTGTCTCCTCTCGGGTGTGAAAATTCCAGACCCCGCAGCATACGCCCGCCCCGCATACCCGGGATGCCGGGCCGGTCTTGAAACGGGCGCGACCGCCCATAATTCGGGGTTCATCGCGCGGACCAGCGCGAACCTTGGTGAACCCCACTCCATTTCGAAATGTCATGAGCAAACAAACCCATTCCTTCCAGGCCGAAGTTGCGCAACTGCTGCACCTGGTCACCCACTCCCTGTATTCCAACAAAGAGATCTTCGTGCGCGAGCTGGTCTCCAATGCATCGGACGCCTGCGACAAGCTGCGTTACGAAGCGCTGAACAACAGCGCCCTGTACGAAGACGCGCCCGAGCTGCGTGTGCGCATCGCCTTCGACCCAGCCGCCAAGACCCTGACCATCACGGACAACGGCATCGGCATGAGCGCGCAGGAGGCCATCGACCACCTGGGCACCATTGCCAAGAGCGGCACCAAGGACTTCATGAGCCGCCTGGGCGCCGAGAAACAGGCCGACGCCAAGGAACAGGGCCAGCTGATCGGCCAGTTCGGCGTGGGTTTCTATTCGGGCTTCATCGTGGCCGACAAGATCACCGTGGAAACGCGCCGCGCCGGCCTCAAGCCCGAAGAAGGCGTGCGCTGGATCAGCGGCGGCACGGGTGACTTCGAGGTGGAGACCATCACCCGCGCGGAGCGCGGCACCAGCGTCATCCTGCACCTGCGTGAAGACGCGGGCGACTACCTGCAGTCCTGGAAGGTCAAGGGCATCATCGCCAAGTACTCCGACCACATCGCCCTGCCCATCCAGATGCGCAAGGAAGAGTGGAAAGAAGGCGAAAACGGCCAGCCCGGCGAGATGGTGCAGACCGACGAGTGGGAAACCGTCAACAAGGCCAGCGCCCTGTGGAGCCGCCCCAAGAAGGACATCACGCAGGAAGAGTACGAACACTTCTACCAGGCCATCAGCCACGATTACGAAGCTCCGCTGGCCTGGAGCCACAACCGCGTGGAAGGCAGCACCGAATACACCCAGCTGCTCTTCGTGCCGGCCAAGGCCCCGTTTGACCTGTGGAACCGCGACAAGAAGGGCGGTCTCAAGCTCTACGTCAAGCGCGTCTTCATCATGGACGAGGCCGAGGCCCTGCTGCCCAACTACCTGCGTTTCATCAAGGGCGTGGTAGACAGCGCCGACCTGCCGCTCAACGTGAGCCGTGAGCTGCTGCAGGAAAGCCGCGACGTGCGCGCCATCCGCGAAGGCAACACCAAGCGTGTGCTGGCCCTGCTCGAGAACCTGGCCCAGCACGACGCGCCTGCCGCCGACGCCAGCGACGAAGACAAGTCCAACGCCGGCAAGTACACCAAGTTCTACGCCGAGTTCGGCGGCGTGCTGAAAGAAGGCCTGGGCGAAGACTTCGGCAACCGCGAGCGCCTGGCCAAGCTGCTGCGCTTCGCCAGCACCACGAGCGACACCGCCAATGTGTCCCTGGCCGACTACAAGGCGCGCATGAAAGAGGGCCAGGCCGCCATCTACTACATCACCGCCGATACCCTGGCCGCGGCCAAGAACAGCCCGCAGCTCGAAGTGTTCAAGAAAAAGGGCATCGAGGTGCTGCTCATGAGCGAGCGCGTGGACGAGTGGGCCCTGAGCCACCTGCCCGAGTTCGACGGCACCCCGCTGCAAAGCGTGGCCAAGGGCGCGGTCGACCTGGGCACCCTACAGGACGAAGCCGAGAAGAAGGCTGCCGAAGAAGCCGCAGAGACTTTCAAACCGGTGCTGGCCAAGCTGAAAGAGGCACTCAAGGACAAGGCCGAGGACGTGCGCGTCACCACCCGCTTGGTCGATTCACCGGCCTGCCTGGTGGTGAAAGAAGGCGACATGAGCAACCAGCTCGCCCGCCTGCTCAAGCAGGCCGGCCAGAAGGCGCCCGACAGCAAACCCGTGCTGGAAGTGAACCCCGAGCACGCGCTGGTGAAAAAGCTCGATGGCTCGGTGCATTTCAACGACCTGGCCCACATCCTGTTCGACCAGGCCCTGCTGGCCGAAGGCGGGCTGCCGGAGGACCCGGCGGCATATGTGAAGCGGGTGAATGCCTTGTTGGTTTGAGCCACTAAGTCACTTCAACAAAAAGCCGCCTTCGGGCGGTTTTTTGTTTGCCACACGATCACCGCTTTCGGCCAGAAGCGGACCACCGTAGAGAAACTTGAAAGCAGTCATCCCCCTTCGTTTTGGAGGATATGCAAACCAACCTGCCTCCACTAGACTCAGACCTTAACGATTCGTTGTCGCCACAGCATCTTATGCCACACGACCAAGCGCTGTCAGAGGCTCTCGCACGAAGCGGCGAAACTCACAACGTTGACTTCAAGTCAAACTTTGACCCCGCCGCCCAGCGTGACTGGCTCGAGTTGATAAAAGACATCGCAGCCTTCGCCAATTCGGGTGGCGGCCACATCCTCGTCGGACTGAACGACGATGGCTCACCATCAGGCGCCGATGTGACTGCGCTCCTGGCCGTCGATCCTGCGGACCTAGGCAATCGCTTTCACAAATACACCGGCCATCATTTCGGAGGAGTCGAACTGATCGAGTGCGAGAAGTCTGGTTTCAAGATTTGTGCCGTTCGAGTCTCTGGAGTTCACGTTCCGATTGCCTTCACACGTGTTGGCGAGACAGAGTTGCCCGATGGCAAGAAGAAGACGGCCTTTGCGCTCGGCACTGTCTATTTTCGTCATGGAGCCAAGAGCGAGCCTGGCACGTCGGATGATCTCCGTGAGTTCTTAGAGCGTGAGGTCGAACGAGTTCGTCGGTCGTGGCTAGATGGAATTGCCAAGGTCGTTGACGCGCCGACGGGATCTCGAATCGCCGTGCTTCCTCCCGAAGATGCTCCGACCGGGGCCGCCGGCTCGTTGCCGATGCAACTAACCACCGATCCAGGAGCGCCCGCCTACTATGCGGTGCCGCTCGACAAGACCCATCCGTACCGACAGAAAGAAGTGGTCCGCGAGGTGAATTCCAAGCTGGCAGGAAAGAGGGCGATCAATAGCCACGACATCATTTGCATTCGCCGTGTATTCGGCATTCAAAATGAAATCAACTTCTGCTACACCCAGAACTTCGCATCACCGAGGTACACGCAGCAGTTTGTTGACTGGATCGTTGATCAGCACAGCCTCAACAATGCATTCTTTGAGGAAACACGCAACAAGTTTGACAAACTGAAAGCTGGCGCTTAACCCTAAGCTCACCGACAGGTCAAATTACCTACTCAGCTCAAATGTTAAGCGGCTGCTCCCGCAAACCGCGACTGTCCGCAAAGGGTCGCAAGTAGTCAGTGATCTTCGCCTTTCGCTCTTAGCGTCAGGCTCCAGCGAGCTTCCTCACCGCGCCCAACACCGCCTCCGAAATCTCCATCCCCCGCTCCTGCGCCAGCCGCGCCTTCTGCTCCCGCCGGTCCCCCGGCACGCGCACGCCCTCTTCCGCACACATGGCGGCGATGATGGCTTCCACACGTTCCTTGTAGACCGCCGTGCCGGCCATGGCGCCGGGGTCGATGACCAGGAAGATCTGGCCGAGGTGCGGGACGTTGCCGCCCTCTTCAAAGAACGTATCCACCTCGGCGCCAAAGCGCGCGCCGGTGAGCGTGATGACCAGCAGCTCGATGAGCAGCGCCAGCAGCGCACCCTTGACGCCGCCGCTGGCGGAACCGAAGGGCAGCATGGAGCCGCGCAGGCCGGCCTGGGCGTCCGTCGTGGGGCGGCCCTGCTCGTCCAGCGCCCAGCCCAAGGGAATGGGTTCACCCTTCTGTGCGGCCACCATCAAATTGCCGCGCGCCACCTCGGAGAGCGCGAAGTCCATGACCAGGGGCGCGGCATTCCCACGCGGAAAAGCCGCGGCCAGGGGGTTGGTGCCCAGCAGCGGGCGGGTGCCGCCGGCCACGGGCATGGCGGCCGGGCCGTTGCCCATGGCGATGCCGATCAGGCCGGCGCGCGCCACGGGCTCCAGGTGGTAGGCGGCCGCGCCGAAGTGATGGCTGTTGCAGACGCCCACCAGGGCCAGGCCCTCGGCCCGGGCGCGGGTGATGGCTTCTTGTATGGCCAGCTCGCAGGCCGGGAAGGCCAAACCCTCGCCCGCATCCACCAGCACGGCCGCAGGCCGGCCCGGCAGCACCCGGGGCACGGCCTGGCCGTTCACGCGGCCGGTGCGCAGGTGGCTGGTGTACATGGCCACGCGCGAGACGCCGTGGGTGGCCAGGCCCTGCACGTCGGCGGCCACCAGGGCGCGGGCGGTGGAGAGCGCCTGTGCCGGGCTGGCGCCGGCGGCCCGCAGGGCGGCGGCGGCGAGCGATTCGAGTTCGGCGGTGGAGATCATGGGGAAGCGGGAAAAGAAGCACAGAGCATGCAGGGTGTGATCTTCGCAGATCGCCCTGCAGCGGCCAGGGGCATCGCATTGCGCCGGGATTATCCCGGTAGGTATTTATGCATAGGGACTAACACCCTAGCCCCATGCCGGGGCCGGCCCTATGCTCGCCCTTCTAATGAGCAACATCATTCTGCAAACGCACAAGCTCACCAAGGAGTTCAAGGGGTTCACGGCCGTCAGCCAGGTGGACCTGTCCGTGGTGAGCGGCTCCATCCACGCGCTGATCGGGCCCAACGGAGCCGGCAAGACTACCTGTTTCAACCTGTTGACCAAGTTTCTGGAGCCCACCTCGGGCACCATCCTGTTCAACGGCATCGACATCACGCGTGAGCGGCCGGCGCAGATTGCGCGCCGCGGCATCATCCGCTCCTTCCAGATCTCGGCCGTCTTCCCGCACCTGACCCTGATGGAAAACGTGCGCATTGCGCTGCAGCGCCAATTGGGCACGGCCTACCACTTCTGGAAGAGCGAGCGCACGCTGGACCAGCTCAACGAACGCGCCATCGCCCTGCTGGCGGAAGTCGGTCTGGAGTCCTCGGCCGATGAGCTCACCGTCAACCTCTCCTACGGCCGCAAACGCGCGCTGGAGATCGCCACCACCCTGGCCATGGAACCCGAACTCATGCTGCTGGACGAGCCCACCCAGGGCATGGGCCACGAGGACGTGCACCGCGTCACGCAGCTGATCAAGAAGGTATCGGCCGGCCGCACCATCCTGATGGTTGAACACAATATGAGCGTGATCGCCAGCATTGCCGACACCATCACCGTGCTGCAACGCGGCGCCGTGCTGGCCGAAGGCCCATACGCCGAGGTCTCGCGCAACCCGCAGGTCATGGAAGCCTATATGGGCACCGTGGACACCGAGCTGCAAGGAGCGCATTGATGACGCCCGCACTCGAACTCCAGGGCCTGCAGGCCTGGTACGGCGAATCCCACGTGCTGCACGGCGTGGACATGGTCGTGCGCCCCGGTGAAGTGGTCACCCTGCTGGGCCGCAACGGCGCGGGCCGCACCACCACGCTGCGCGCCATCATGGGCCTGACGGGCACGCGCCAGGGCTCGATCAAGATCAACGGGGTGGAGACGGTCAACCACCCCACGCACCGCATCGCCCACCTGGGCGTGGGTTACTGCCCGGAAGAGCGCGGCATCTTCGCCAGCCTGTCCTGCGAGGAAAACCTGATGCTCCCTCCGCAGCTCAAGGGCACGGGCGGCGGCATGTCGGTGGACGAGATCTACGCCATGTTCCCCAACCTGGCCGAGCGCCGCCACAGCCAGGGCACGCGCCTGTCGGGCGGCGAGCAGCAGATGCTGGCCGTGGCGCGCATCCTGCGCACCGGTGCCAAGCTGCTGCTGCTGGACGAGATCTCCGAAGGCCTGGCACCCGTGATCGTGCAGGCACTGGCGCGCATGATCGTGACGCTGCGGCAGAAGGGCTACACCATCGTGATGGTGGAGCAGAACTTCCGCTTTGCCGCACCGCTGGCCGACCGCTTCTACGTCATGGAACACGGCCGCATGGTTGAACAGTTCCCCGCCGCGGAGCTGCAGGCCAAGATGCCCGTGCTCAATGAACTGCTGGGCGTCTGAAGCGCCCGGCCCCAACGAATCCGGTTCTTTTCCCCCACCACCTCACCAGGAGACCACCATGAAAAGAAAACTGACCACCCTCGCCCTCGCGCTCAGCCTTGCCGGTCTGGCCACGGGCGTCGCCCAAGCCCAGGACAAGGTGCGCATCGGCTTCATCACCGACATGTCCAGCCTGTATTCCGACGTGGACGGCAAGAACGGCGCCCTGGCCATCCAGATGGCCATTGACGATTTCGGCGGCAAGGTCAACGGCAAGCCCATCGAGCTGCTCTCGGCCGACCACCAGAACAAGGCCGACATCGCCGCCTCCAAGGCGCGCGAGTGGATCGACACCCAGGGCCTGACCATGCTCTTCGGCGGCACCAACAGCGGCACCGCCCTGGCGATGGCCCAGATCGCCAATGAGAAAAAGCGCGTGTTCTTCGTGAACGGCGCCGGCGGCTCCGCGCTGACCAACGCGCAGTGCACGCCCTACACCATCCACTACGCCTACGACACCGTGGCCCTGGCCAAGGGCACGGCCGGCGCCATCGTCGACCAGGGCGGCAAGAACTGGTACTTCCTGACGGCCGACTACGCCTTCGGCCAACTGCTGGAGACCGACGCGGCCAACGTGGTGAAAGCCAAGGGCGGCACCGTGGCTGGCGCCGTACGCCACCCGCTCAACGCCTCTGACTTCTCGTCCTTCCAGCTGCAGGCCCAGAACTCCAAGGCCCAGATCCTGGGACTGGCCAACGCCGGCGGCGACACCATCAACGCCATCAAGGCGGCCAAGGAATTCGGCATCAACAAGAGCATGAAGATGGCCGGCCTGCTGGTCTTCAACTCCGACGTGCACAGCCTGGGCCTGCGCAACACCGAAGGCCTGCTGCTCACCACCAGCTGGGACTGGAACCTGAACGACGAGTCGCGCGCCTTCGGCAAGAAGTACTTCGAGAAGACCAAGCGCATGCCCACGGACATCCAGGCCGCCAACTACTCGGCCACGATGAACTACCTCAAGGCCCTGCAGGCCACCAAGACCGAGGATGCCGACAAGGTGATGGCTTATCTGAAGAGCACCAAGCTCAAGGACTTCTACGCTGAAGGCAACATCCGCCCGGACGGCCGTTACGTGCACGACATGTACCTGATGCAGGTGAAGTCGCCGGCCGAGTCCAAAGAGGCCTGGGACTACTACAAGGTCGTCAAGAAGCTGCCGGGCAACGAGGTGTTCACCACCAAGGCCGAGAGCAAGTGCGCTCTCTGGAAGTAAACCGCTGAACCAGGGCCTGTACACGCGCATGTTTCGCGTGTGTACAGGCCCGGCAACCCACCATCCTCATGGAAATCTTTGGTAAATCACTGCCGGCCTTGCTGAGCCAGCTCCTGCTGGGGCTGGTCAACGGCTCGTTCTACGCGATCCTGAGCCTGGGCCTGGCCGTGATCTTCGGTCTGCTCAACGTGATCAACTTCGCGCATGGCGCCTTGTTCATGCTGGGCGCCGTGCTGACCTGGATGGGCATGAACTACCTGGGCCTCGGCTACTGGTGGATGCTGTTCCTGGCGCCCCTGACGGTCGGGCTGTTTGGTGTGGTGATCGAGCGCACCATGCTGCGCTGGCTCTACAAGCTGGACCATCTGTATGGCCTGCTGCTTACCCTGGGCCTGACGCTGCTGATCGAAGGCCTGCTGCGTTCGATCTACGGTGTGTCCGGCCTGAACTACGACACGCCCGAGCTGCTCGAAGGTGCGAGCAATCTGGGTTTCATGATGCTGCCCAACTACCGCGTCTGGGTGGTGGTGGCCTCCATCACGGTCTGCATGGCCACCTGGTTCGTCATCGAGAAGACCCGCCTGGGCGCCTATCTGCGTGCCGGCACCGAGAACCCGCGCCTGGTGGAAGCCTTCGGCATCAACGTGCCGCTGATGGTCACGCTGACCTACGGCTTCGGCGTGGCGCTGGCGGCCTTTGCCGGTGTGCTGGCCGCGCCGGTGATCCAGGTCTCGCCGCTGATGGGGCAGAACCTCATCATCGTGGTGTTTGCCGTGGTGGTGATCGGCGGCATGGGCTCCATCCTGGGTTCCATCCTCACCGGCCTGGGCCTGGGCATCGTCGAAGGTTTCACCAAGGTGTTTTACCCCGAGGCCTCCTCCACCGTGGTCTTCGTGATCATGGTCATCGTGCTGCTGACGCGCCCGGCCGGCCTGTTCGGCAAGGAAAAGTAAGAGTCCCGCCCCACCATGAACTACAAGAACATCGGGTACGCCCTCCTGCTGCTGGCCCTGCTGGTGGCACCCTTTGCTGGCGCCTACCCCGTCTTCATCATGAAGCTGATGTGCTTCGCGCTGTTTGCTTCGGCCTTCAACCTGCTGCTGGGTTACACCGGCCTGCTCTCCTTCGGCCACGCGGCCTTCCTGGGCGGTGCGGCCTATGTGGCCGGCCACGCCATCAAGGTCTGGCAGCTCACGCCTGAAGTCGGCCTGCTGCTGGGCACGTTGGGTGCGGCGGGTATGGGCTGGGTCTTTGGGGTGCTGGCCATCCGCCGCCAGGGCATCTACTTCGCCATGATCACGCTGGCACTGGCGCAGATGGTGTTTTTCCTCTGCCTGCAAGCGCCCATGACCGGCGGCGAAGACGGCCTGCAGGGCGTGCCGCGCGGCAAGCTCTTCGGCCTACTGAGCCTGCAGGACGACCTGACCATGTACTACGTGGCCCTGGCCATCGTGGTGGCGGCCTTCCTGCTGATCGTGCGCATCATCCACTCGCCCTTCGGCCAGGTGCTCAAGGCCATCAAGGAAAACGAGCCGCGCTCCATCTCCCTGGGTTACGACACGCAGCGCTTCAAGCTGCTGGCCTTCGTGCTCTCGGCTGCGTTGGCCGGCCTGGCCGGTTCGCTCAAGACCCTGGTGCTGGGCTTCGCCACGCTCAGCGACGTGCACTGGACGGCTTCGGGACAGGTGGTGCTGATGACCCTGGTGGGCGGCATGGGCACGCTCTCGGGCCCCATCCTGGGCTCGGCGCTGGTGATCGTGCTGGAAAACAAGATCGGCGAAATGGGCGGCTGGCTGGCCAAGCTCAGCGGCGTGCAATGGTTCAGCTCCCTGGGCGAATCGGTCACCATCGTCACCGGTCTGATCTTCGTGGTCTGCGTGCTGGCCTTCCGCCGCGGGGTGATGGGCGAGCTGATCGCATGGCTGGGGAACCGCAAGAAGTCCTGAAGACCAAGCTGGCCTCCAAAACAAAACCGCCTCCGGGCGGTTTTGCTTTTTGCGTCAGGCCATGACGCGTCCTTCTCTCAAGTCTGAAGGCAGGTGTTGCGAGGTCGCCCTCCTGTTCCGGTCGACAGCTTGTCGGCACGTGCAAGCTGCGGGCACACACCCCGCGCTGCCCAACCGCTCAGTACGTCAACTCCAGCACCGTCACGCGCTGCTGCGCCGCCGGCCAGACCCGGCCCACCAGCTTCTCGCCATTGAACTCAGCCGCTATGGCGCGGTCTGTAGCGCTGGGCAACTTGAGTTTGGCGCTGGACACACCGGCGCCGGCTGGCGGCACACCGGGCAGCGCGGTCTGGCCGTCGAAGCGCATCTGGTCGCGTTGCGCATCGAAGTAGCCGCGCGGGCGGGTGAAGATGGCCAGGGCCTGGGCATCCTGGTCGGCCACAGCAATGCGCTCGGGCCGCAGGTTCACGATGGCGCTGGAGCGTGGGAAGGCACTGCGGTAGATGTGCGTGGTGGCGTAACCGGGGGCCTTGATCTCGAACTCGTAGGCCGTGCCGGCCTGGGCCGTGAAGGGACCCCAGCGGCCGTCGGCCCCCACCTTGCGCGTGTAGGCCGCCGCGCCCAGGCGCTGACCCGTGGCTGCATCGGTGGCGTAGATGGCGAGTTCGGCGCCCGCGATGGGCAGGTTGTTGGAATAGTTGCCGGTGGCCGGGTTCAGCGGGTCCACGCCCTGGCCGGTGATGACACCGTCGAGGTCGATGCGCGACTCGGGCGTGATGTCTGCGCCGGGCGCCCGGCCCGTGAGGAAACGGTAGGCCGCAGCGAAGGCGGCGGGCGAGAAGGAGGTCTCGCGGTGGTCGATGCGCGGGATCACGATGTTGGTGGCACCCTTGAGTTCGGGGCCGGCATACGTGACGTTGGTGGGCTTGCCCTTGGCGCCGATCCACAGGCCGTCGGGCTGGGCGAACTTGTCGTTGTTGTCGCTGCGGATCGTGAGCCAGCGCACCGGGCCGGTGACCTCGTCGCCGTTGGCGTTCTTGGGCGCGTTCAGGCCCGTGAGGAAGGGCCCCGTGCCCGAGAACTCGTTGCCTTCGCGAAAACCGGGGATGGCCCAGACGCCGTGATTGGGTGTGCCGCCCAGGATGGCGTGCGAGACCGTGGCCGTGCCGCCGCCGTTCTGGATGAAGTGACGGATTGCGTTGCCACCGCGTGAATTGCCGAAGAGCACGACCTGCTGCGCACCGGTGGCGCGTAGCACTTTCTCGACCTCGGTCTTCAGAAAAGCCATGTGCTCGGTCGTGGAGCTGCGGCCGGGCTGGGCCTTGCTGTCGTCGTCACGCGCCAGCGGGTAGGGCAGCTCGATGGCGTGCAGGCGCTCGCGCGGCCAGCCGTTGGATTCAAAGCGCCAGAGCGTGGTCAACCACAGCGCGGCGCTGTCGCCATTGCCATGCACGAAGACGATGGGCGGCGCCTCGCTGAACGAGGGCGACAGCGCCGTGGCGCAGCCCCCCAGCAGGGTCAGGCCCGCCAGCAGGGCCAGGAGATGACGACGGATCAACATGCTTACCCTCCTTGCGCCTGCACGCGGTGGTGCCAGCAACTATTCGAAACCGCCCGCGCGGCGCAGTTCGGCTGCTGCCGGTGCGGCCATCAGGTCGATCATCATGCGTGCGGCCTGCGGCTGCTCGGCCTTGGCCGCGATGGCGGCGGTGTAGACCGTGGCCAGCTCAAACGCTTTGGGCAGCAGGCTGATGAGCTGCACACCCGGCGTGTAGAGGATTTCCGTGACCTGGGTGCAGCCGATCAGGCCCGCGCCGCTGGCCTCTGCCATCGCCTTCATGGCGGCGGCGCCATTGGGGTAGGGGCGCAGCGCGCCCGCCACCTGCTGATCGATGCCCAGTTGCTTGAGCACGTTCAT
The DNA here is from genome assembly GCA_016185015.1 of Burkholderiales bacterium. GTDB lineage: Bacteria > Pseudomonadota > Gammaproteobacteria > Burkholderiales > Burkholderiaceae_C > Hylemonella. The sequence continues at coordinate 381,789 of JACPOI010000020.1, read as the reverse complement.
GAAGTGGATGCCGGCCGTGGCCTTGACCGGGTCGGGGAAGTAGATGCCCTTGGCGGCCAGCAGCGCGGCCTTGAGCGATTCGGGCGTGTCCACCTTCGGTTGCGGCTCGCCGCTTTTCACGGCGACGCCGGTCTTCACCACTCCCAGCGGCGTGGCGCTGCCGGGCTGGACGTGGCCCTTGGTGGTGAGATCGGCGATCAGCGCCTGCGTGAGGATGACCACGTCGCAGGGCTCACCTGCGAGCAGCTTGTCGCGCATGATGCCCACGGCGCCGAAGCTGCCTTCGACGGCACGGCCGGTTTCGTTGTAAATGGCACCGCGCAGCTGGTTGACCAGCCCCTGGGCAGCGCCGCCGCTAAGGATGTGCAAAGAACTCATGTCGTGAAGTGTCGCAGTTTTGCCGCCGGCAGGTTCAATCAACTTTTATGCCAGCGCTTTTGATCACGCGGGCCCACTTCTCGATGTCCTCGCGCATGTACTTGTCGAACTCCTGCGGGTTCATCTTCATGGCCACGGCGCCCTGCTTGGTCCAGAGCTGGTTCACGTCGGGTTGGCTCACGATCTTGCTCACCGCGTCGTTGAGCTGTTGCACGATGGCCGGCGGCGTGCCCTTGGGGGCCATGAGCCCGAGCCAGATGGTGGCTTCGTAACCGGGCAGACCGGCCTCGGCCAGGGTGGGCACATCAGGCAGCACGGCCGAGCGCTGGCGGCCGCTGGTGGCGATGGCGCGCACCTTGCCGGCGCGGGCCTGCTCGGCCATGGTGGTAACGGCGTCGAACATCATGTCGACCTGGCCGCCGATGATGTCGGTGCGGGCGCCCGAGCTGCCGCGGTAGGGGATATGCACCAGGTAGATGCCGGCCATGCTCTTGAAGAGCTCGCCCGCCATGTGGTACGGCGTGCCGTTGCCCGAGGAGGCGTAGTTGTACTTGCCGGGCTTGTCCTTGGCCAGCTGCAGGATGTCCTTGAGGTTCTTGACCGGCAGCGAGGGGTGGGCGACCAGCACCAGGTCGGAATAGTTGACCGGTGCCACAGGCACGAAGTCGCGCATGAGCACGAAGGGCTTGCTGGGGATGAGGGTCTCGTTCACCGTGTGGGTGTTGGACATCATCAGCAGGGTGTAACCATCGGCCGGGGCCTTGGCCACCACGTCGGTGCCGATGATGGAGCCGGCACCGGGCCGGTTGTCGATCACGAAGGGCTGGCCCAGCGCGTCGCCCAGGCGCTGGCCGATGAATCGCGCATAGTTGTCGGCCGGGCCGCCGGCGGCGAAGGGCACGACGATGCGCACCGATTTGCTGGGGTAGCTCTGGGCCTGGGCCGCGCCGGCTGTCAGCAGCAGCACGGCCAGCAGGCCGCGCAGAATGGGGAATCGCATGATGCAGTCTCCTGATAGGTATGCATGCATGCTAGTCGCAGGGCCACAAAACCGCACCCGGGCTATCCCGAACTTGGCTCGCATTGGTTGGTCCGCCATCAAGGGGACCAGGGGCTAGATGCCAGCAGGAACAAACTCCTGCTGGCATCAGGCTTGTTCCTAGTTCGTGGCCCACCACTGCTGTGCCTTGGCCCGGTCAAAGGCGGGCAGCACGGCTTTTTGTATCGTTACCCCGTTCAGGGCGGGGAACTTGGCGCGGAAGACTGCCTCATCGCTCGCAAACCGGTCACTGATCTCCACATCGAAAGTCCCACCCGATGCGCCGACCACCGATTGATCGATCAAAGGCACCGAAGAACCCGCCTTGAACTCTTCGCCCTGGCGCTCGCGCACCATGGCAGAGACATGTCCAAGGTAATACACGCCGGGTTTGCTGACGTCGAGAGGCACATGCAGCGGCGTGAAGAACATGCCGACAAAGGGGAAGGACATGGCTTGGCTGGTCAGCCCCCGGATCTCGTAACGACCGGCGTCCAGCTCCAGGCGCAGGAGGTAGCTGTTGCCCGCATCGGGCGCGGCGGTCTTGTTCTCGGCTTTGTCGTCCATCGTGAAATTGAGCCGGTCCGCGGCCTCTTTGGCCCCGGCTTTCTCAACGTTCACGACGATCAACTTGGGTTGGTAGGAGGGCTTGTAGTTGTTCTTGATGGTGGCTGTCATCAGGAATATGGGCTTGCTGGTCGCTGTGACCTTCTGGGCATCATCCTCAAATGCCATCTTGGTCCGGGTGGCGCACCCGGACAGCGTCAAGGCCAGAAAAGCCAGTGTCCAGACAATTATTCTTTGCTTCATGATGATTCAAGTCCCCTTATTTTTTGCTACCTGCCAAGTGCAGGCCGGCGCATCCTAAGGGGATTCGGTCCCGTCCGTCCATCCCCCAAAGGGGGGATGTGAAGACAAAATGCAACGAACCGCAGAAACCCGGCAAACTTTGCTAGACCATCAGAGGCTCTTCCTGCATGGCCTCGATCTGGTCTTCCAGCATCTGCACCTGGCCCTGCCAGTAGTCGCTGCTGCCGAACCAGGGGAAGTTGATGGGGAAGGTGGGGTCGTCCCAGCGGCGCGCCAGCCAGGCGCTGTAATGGATCAGGCGCAGGGTGCGCAGCGGTTCGATCAGCGCGAGTTCACGGCGATCGAACTCGCGCATCTGCTCGTAACCGTCGAGCAGGCAACTGAGCTGGTAGGTGCGCTGGGCGCGGTCACCCGAGAGCAGCATCCACAGGTCCTGCACAGCCGGGCCCATGCGCGCGTCGTCCAGGTCCACGAAATGCGGCCCCGGACCGACAGTGGCGGGCACGTCCACCGGCGTCCACAGCACATTGCCCGAGTGGCAGTCGCCATGCAGGCGCAGACGGCGGGTCTCGCTGGGCGCGCCCGCCAGCACCGGCTGCTGCGCGATCAGGGCCAGCGCCTCTTCGCACTTGCGCTGCCAGCTCGACTGCACGTCCAGCGGAATCATCTCGTGCTGCAGCAGCCAGTCCATGGGCTCGCGCCCGAAAGATTGCAGGTCCAGCGCGGGGCGGCTGGCAAAGGGGCGCGCCGCGCCCACGACATGCAGGCGGCCGAGGAAACGGCCGATCCACTCCAGCACCTCTTCATCGTCCAGCTCGGGCGGCCGCCCGCCGCGGCGGGGGCAGACCGAGAACAGAAAGCCGGCATGCTGGTGTAGCGTGCTGCCATTCAGTGTGAGCGGTGCGACCACCGGCACCTCCGCCGCCACCAGCTCGGCCGCAAAGGCGTGCTCCTCAAGAATCTGCGCTTCGCTCCAGCGCGCGGGGCGGTAGAACTTGGCCACCACCGCCTGCCCGTCGTTCAGGTGCACTTGGTAGACCCGGTTCTCGTAGGAGCTCAGGGCCTGCTGGCGACCGTCGCAGGACAGGCCCAGCCCCTCCAGCGCATCCATCACCACATCGGGCGTGAGCTGCTCGAAGGGATGGCGTGCGGCGATTTCAGCTTGGGTCATGCCCCGATTGTCGCCTGCGTGATCCGTAGGCGATGTCGCTGGCGTTTTCCCTAGGCTGGCGCTACAGGGGCATGGCTACACTGGTTCGCATGTCGCCCCTGCTTCCTTTCCATCGCAAGCTCGCGCTCGGCACCGCGGGCGTGGCGCTGGTTGTGGCCACGCTGGCCGGCCTCGCGGCTGGCTTCATCGCCCACGACAAGGCCGAGGACACGCTGGTGGCCCAAGCCACCGAAGACACGCAGCGGCTGCTGCGCCAGGAGGCCTACCGCCCCGAAGGCGTGCTGGCCACGCGCAATGCGCAGGCCGCGGCGCAGGCGCTGGCCGCCAGCTATTTCGACATTGCGCAGATCTACACCGCTGGCGGCCTGCTGATGGCCGAGCAGTTCAGCGCCGATGGCCGCGCGCTCGACGCCGAGCTGCCGCCGCGCAGCGCACGCAACTACACCCAACCCTGGTTTGAGCGGCGCTGGCTGCCCGGACGCCGCCCGGTGCTGCTCCTGTTCATTCCCCTGCGCAGTGAGGGCCAGGCGCTGGCCGCCTATTTCGAGGGCGCACGCCTGGTGCCCGACTGGCAGCGCGCGCGCATGCTGGCCGACGCGCGTCGCACGGGCCTGCTGACGGCGCTGGCCGTGCTGCTGTGCGGCGCCGCGCTCTACCCGCTGGTGTTGCGTCTGAACCGCGACAGCCAGGGCCGGCAGCGCGAGCTGCTGGAGTCGCACATCGCCATGATGGAGGCGCTGGGCCGCGCCATCGCGCGACGCGATTCGGACAATGGCATCCACAACTACCGCGTGGCCTGGATCTCGGCCACGCTGGCCGAGGCCGTAGGCCTGCACGGCACACGCATGCAGGAGCTGATCGTCGGCAGCTTCCTGCACGACGTGGGCAAGATCGGCATCCCCGAGCACATCCTGCTCAAACCCGGCCCGCTGAGCCACGAGGAAATGCTCATCATGCACACGCACGTGGCCGCGGGCGAGGACATCGTCAGCGGTTCGGGCTGGCTGGCCGGCGGCCAGGCCGTGGTGGCCGGCCACCACGAGAAATGGGACGGCAGCGGCTACCCACGCGGCCTGGCGGGCACCGACATCCCGCTGGTGGCGCGCATCTTCGCCATTGCCGACGTGTTCGATGCGCTGTGCTCGCACCGGCCCTACAAGGAGCCGGTGCCCCTCGAAACCGCGCTGGCGGCCCTGCGCGCGGAATCCGGCAAGCATTTCGACCCGCACCTGGTGCAGGTCTTCGACCAGCAGGCGGCCACGCTCTACCGCACGCTGACCGAGGCCAACGAGGAACAGCTGCAGGCCCTGCTCACGCGCATGGTACGCAAGCACTTCAGTTTGTGATGCGCAGTATTTGTAGCGCGCATCGCGCTACCTTCGATGCCTGAACCGCAGGAAAAACCGAGGCGGCGCTGTTGACCCTTTCAGGGCACCCGTGGAACCGGCTTTGCCGGGCCACTGGGTGCGCCCCCTTGAGGGGGAGACGCGCAGGGTCTCGGGGGTGCTTCCTAAAACGGCACGTAGCCATCGTCCTTCACTTTCTCACCCGGGGCAGCTAGCTGCTCGAAGGGCAGGGTCTGCTTGACGAGGATGACGGTGCAAGGCGCATCCATGGCCACCTTGATGGGCACGGTGGCGATGAAACGCTGGGTCTTCAGGCCGTGCGTGGCCGCCCCCATGACGATGACGCTCACGCGGTTGCCGCGTGCGTAGTCGATCAGCGCCTGCGCCACGTCGCCCGACTCCAGCACGTGGCAGGAGGTCTGGTAGCCCGCCTGCTCCAGCGGCTGGGCCCACAGCCTGAGCTGCGTCAGGTAGCGCCGGTGCACACTGGTTTCGCTGTCGCGCTCGCTGACCGAGCTGGTCGCGCCGGGCGAGATGACCGTGACGCAGGCCAGGCGCGCGCCGGGCCGCGTGCCCAGCGAACGTGCGGCCGCCTCGCGCAGCGAATAGAGCGTGGCGTCGCTCACATCCTGGTGCGGCACGGCCACCAGCACGATGGGCACCTCGGCAATCTGGCGTTCGGGCAGCGGGCTGGGCTGGTAGTGCAAACCGGCCGCGCGCACCCAGCGCTTGAAGAGGAACCAGGCCCCGGCGCCGTGCTGGCGCTCGCCGCGCGCGCTCACGCGCACCTGCTCAGGGTGCTGCAGGTCGAAGGCCAGATGGGCTGCGGAGGGGTAACGCTGCGCGGCCTCGGGCGCCAGGCAGCGCAGCACCACTTCCTGCAGCCAGGCCGGCAGCTCGGGGCGGTAACGGCGCGGCGGCGGCGGCTCCATCCACAGGCGCTGGCGCAAGCCGCCGCTGGTCACGGGCGCGCCGAAGGGCAGTTCACGCGTGAGCAACTGGTAAAGCATGACGCCGATGGCGAAGACATCGCTGCGCGGGTCGCCGCGCACGCCCACGACCTGTTCGGGCGCCATCCAGGCCGGCGAGCCGACCGCGCGGCGCATCTCCTCGGCCAGCAGGTCGGGGTAGTGCGCGTGGCAGGACAGGCCAAAATCCAGCAGCAGCACACGGCCGTCTTCGCGCACCAGCACATTGGCCGGCTTGAGGTCCAGGTGGACCGTGTTCTGCTGGTGCAGGCTGTGCACGGCATGGGCCAGGGCCACGCCCAGGGCCACCACGTCCTCGACGGGTGTCGGCTCGGGCTGATCCAGCCAGTGGTCCAGGGTGCGGCCGGTCACGTACTCCATGACGAGGTAGGGCAGGCGCTCCAGGTCGCCGGCGGCCACGAAGCGCGGCACGTGCGGGCCGCTCAGCGCCTGCAGGATCTGTTGCTCAACCTCGAAGCTCACGATGTTTTCCGCACCGTCGCCCTCGGCCATGCGCGGCACCTTCATGACCATGGGGAAACCGGGATCGGCCGCGCCGCTGGCGTAGTGCACGCGGTAGATATGGGCCATGCTGCCGTAGTGGATGCACTCCTCCACCACGAAGCCATCCAGCTCGCTGCCCGGCTCCAACAGTTTCATCGTCCCAGCTCCAGGCGATCGGCAAAGAAATCGGGCAGGCCGGCGTCGCGGATCGCCTCGGCCGCCGCGTAGTGGTCGTAAGCCACGCGGTGAAAGGTCAGCTGCGCCTGCACGGTGTCGAACACGGCGTACATGGCCTTGGGGCTGCCGTCGCGCGGCTGGCCGACCGAGCCGATGGTGGCCAGCCAGTGCCGCCGCGCGGACACCGGCACGGCCACGCCGGCCGTGGGCACGAAGGAGATGAGCTTGTCGTCCGCGCCGCGGTAATAGAGCGACTGGCGGTGCACGTGGCCGCCAAAGACGTAACGCACGTCCTGCAGCGCGCTGGCAGCCTCCAGGCTGAGGGCGGCCACCTGCGCGTCGTAGACATACCGCCAGAGCGCGGGTTCATCGGCCGTGGCGTGCACCAGCAGCGCACGCCCGTCCTGCACGGTCATGGGCAGTCCGGCCAGGAAAGCGCGTTGCACGACATTGAGCTGCTCGTGCGTCCACCAGGCCGTGCTCTCGCCCAGGGTGCTGTTGCCCGGGGGGGGATGAGCCGCCATGTCGTCGTGGTTGCCCTTGAGGACCAGGGCCCCCTCTTCGCTCATCTCCATGATGCGGTCCACCACGGCCCCCGGATCGGCGCCATAACCGACCAGGTCCCCCAGGAAAGCCAGCCGGTCGGCGCCCTGCTCCCGGGCGTGTGCCAGGCAGGCCTCCAGGGCCTGGAGGTTGGCATGAAGGTCGGACAACAAAGCCAATCGCATGCTGGCAGTATGCCTTGCCGGACCGGGCTGACCAGGGGGTTTGCACCCAGCTTTTGATGCAAGTCAAGCCGGCATGCGGGTATCACCGGGGGCGGCAACGGGGGGTCCATCGCTAACATGCCAGCAGCGGGAGACTGTTCATGTACGACTACATCATCATCGGCGGCGGCTCGGCCGGCTGCGTCCTGGCGGCTCGCCTGTCCGAGGACCCCGGCGTGCAGGTGGCGCTGCTGGAGGCCGGCCCACCCGACGACAGCGTGCTGATCCACTGCCCGGCCGGCCTGGCTCTGCTGGCCAAGAGCGGCCAGGCCAACTGGGGCCTGCAGACCGTGCCCCAGGCCGGCCTGAACGGCCGGCGCGGTTACCAGCCACGCGGCAAGGTGCTGGGCGGCTCCAGCTCGGTGAACGCCATGATCTACACGCGCGGCCATCCGCGCGACTACGACGACTGGGCCGCGCAGGGCAACCCGGGGTGGGGCTGGGCCGATGTGCTGCCCTATTTCAAGCGCGCCGAGCACAACGAACGCGGTGCGGACGATTTCCACGGCAGCGGCGGCCCGCTCAATGTGATGGATCTGCGCAGCCCCAACCGCCACAGCCCGGACTTCGTGCAGGCCGGCGTGGAGGCCGGTTTTGCGCACAACCCCGACTTCAACGGCGCCGAACAGGAAGGCGTGGGCCTGTACCAGGTCACGCACAAGAACGGCGAGCGCTACAGCGCCGCCAAGGCCTACCTCACGCCCCACCGCGCCCGCCCCAACCTGCATGTGCTGACCGGCGCCCACGCCACGCGCATCCTGCTCGAAGGAAAGCGTGCCGTGGGCGTGGAGTTCGTCCAGAACGGCGGCAAGCGCGAACTGCGCGCCCAGCGCGAGGTGCTGCTGAGCGCCGGCGCCCTGCTCTCGCCGCAGTTGCTGATGCTCTCGGGCATCGGCCCGGCCGATCAGCTGCGCGAGCATGGCATCACGCTGCGCCACGAATTGCCCGGTGTAGGCCGTAACCTGCAGGACCACGTGGACGTGGTGCTGGTCTACGATGCGCCGCAGCTGACCGAGCTGTTCGGCCTGTCCCTCAAGGGCGCAATCAATATGGTGCGCGGCATCTTCGAGTGGCGCCGCCAGCGCAGCGGCATGCTGACCACCAACTTCGCCGAGGCCGGCGGATTCATCCGCAGCCAGGCCAGTGAGGCCATTCCCGACCTGCAACTGCATTTCGTGGTGGGCAAGCTGGTGAACCACGGCCGCACCACGACCACGGGTCACGGTTATTCCTGCCACGTCTGCCTGCTGCGCCCGAAAAGCCGCGGCAGCGTGCGTCTGGCCAGCGCCGACCCGCTGGCTGCGCCGCTGATCGACCCAGCCTTCCTCGCCGAGCGCGACGACATGGACCGGCTGATCCGCGGCTTCAAGCTGATGCGCAGCATCCTGTCGCAACCGGCGCTGGCACGTTTCGGCGCGCGCGAGCTGCCGGCCTCGGCGGCGGCGCGCAGCGACGCGCAGATCGAGGACTTCATCCGCAACCATGCCGACACCATCTACCACCCGGTGGGCAGCTGCCGCATGGGGCCGGGGACCATGGACGTGGTGGACGCGCAGCTGCGCGTGCACGGGCTGCAGGGCCTGCGGGTGGTGGATGCTTCGGTCATGCCCAGCCTGGTGGGGGGCAATACCAACGCGCCAGTGATCATGATGGCCGAGAAGGCCGCCGCGCTGATCCGCGGGGCCGGCTGAGCGCCGGTGTCAGGCCCAGCAGAGGTGCTTGTCAGGTAAATTCCGACACGCGAAACCGGCAGATGCCGATTCAAGTTGGCTGACACGGGGCCTAGAGTGATTGCACCACATCCGCAAACGATGTGATGCAAGGAAAACCTGTGAGAACCAACCCTATTTCGCTCAACCCCTTCAGCCTCATGATGGAGCCGGAGATCGTGCTCCAGGCCATGGAGCATTCCAAGTCCCTGCGTGCACTGCGCCGCCACAAGCTGCGCCCGCTGGACAAGCCCCTGATCCCCTACGCCGTCAACCCGGTCGACGACGAACTGGACGAAGAGACTATCCCGGGCGAGCTCAGCAGCCACTGAGCCGCCGGCGCGGCCCGCGGTGCTGCTAGCATCGGGCGCATGCATATTCCGTCCTGGCTCCCGCGTTTTCCTGTCGGTCTTTTTGCCATCCCCGTTGGCCTGCTGGCCCTCGGCGGCGCCTGGCGCCGTGCCACGCAATTCGGCTGGGCCTGGGCCCGCGACGTCGGCGACCTGCTGGCCTGGTCTGCCCTGGTCCTGCTGGCCGTCCTGCTGCTGATCTATCTGGCCAAGACCCTGCGCCACCCCCAGACCATCGCCGCCGAGTTCACCCACGCCCTGGCCGGCTCGCTGATGGCGCTGATCCCGCTGTCCCTCCTGCTCTGCGTCATCTATTTCGGCACACCCGGCCACACGGGCTGGTTGCTCTTCACCCTGGCCACGCTGGCGCTGCAGGGCGTGATTGCCATCCGCATCGTCGCCATCATCACCACGGCCAGCCTACCCGCCGGCGCCGTGACCCCCGCGCTGTATGTGCCGCCGGTGGCCGGCGGCCTGGTCGGCGGCATGGCGCTGCAGACCCTGGGCTATCCGGGCTGGGCCGCCCTGCTCTTCGGCATGGGCCTGGCCAGCTGGGCGCTGCTGGAGATCCGTGTGCTCAACCGCCTCTTCGAAGGCGCCATGCCCGAAGCCATGCGCCCCACCATCGGCCTTGAACTGGCACCGGCCACCGTGGGCACGCTGGCCGTGGCCACCTTGTGGCCGCAGTTGCCGGGTGAACTGCTCATCATCGGCCTGGGCATCGCGGCCGGCCCGCTAGTGGCCGTGCTGGCGCGCTACAAATGGTGGCGCCAGGTGCCTTTTGCCATCGGCTTCTGGTCCTTCTCCTTTCCGGTGGCGGCCTTTGCCGCCGCCCTGATCGAGGTGGTACGGCGCGGCGGCTGGCCCCCCGCTATCGCCGGCACCGGTCTGGCGCTGGCCTCGGTCGTGATCGCCTTTCTCGTGCTGCGCACGCTGCGCCTGCTGGCCCAGGGCCGGCTGATTCCTGCGGCCCCCATGCAAGCGGCACGGCCATGAACTTCTGGCCCAACTGCGGTTACGACCGCCTGCAGCGCAATGCGCAGGGCTGGCTGCTCGTCACGCCGGACTACCTGCGCCTGTTCCTCGACCGGCCCGAGCTGGCCCTGGTGCCCGAGTCCTGCAAGGCCGAGCGCCGGCTGCACCAGGCCCTGCGCGACGACCCGCTGCAGTCGGTCGCGCCGGACACCCTGGCCCGTTTCAAGGATGCCGATGCGCGCGACAACTACCAGCTTTTCCTGAACTTTCGCGACGCCCTGCTGGCCGCCGGCACGCTGGAAACGTATTACCTGCAGCTCATGCGCAGCGGCCGCATCACCATCCCCCCGCTGTTCATCGACCTGATCGTGCAGGCCATGCTGCGTGGCCTGCTGGCAGACAACGAGGACGCGCAGCAGCTGCGTGCGGCCGAGCTGCTGTTCCGCCCGCAACGCCTGACCGTGCAGGAGGGCCAGGTGCTGGCCGCCGACCAGGCCGTGGTGGACCTGTACAGCGAAAACGCCGGGCTGGGCGAGATCGGCCGCCTGTTGATGGAAAACAAGTCCCGGCTGCGCGAGGCCGAGCTGGCCGTGCTCGATGCATCGAACGCCGCGCGCTACTGGGAACGCAGCGAGCGCTACCACTACCTGCTGGACCTCACGCATGAAGTGCAGCAGGAGCTGAGCCACGGCCTGACCCTGCGCATGACGCGCGCGCGCAGCGGCCTGAAGGCACTGGCGCGGGTGCTGGAACTCTGGGTGCAACACCTCCTGGGCGTCGAGGTCACGATCGAGCCGCTGGCGCGCGTGGACGATGCCGCCTGGCGCTGGCACATCGGTCTGGACACCGAGGCCACGGCCATCCTCAACGACCTGTACGAAGAGCAGACGGTGGAGCCCGAGCGCATGCAGCGCCTGGTCAGCCTGTTCCGCCTGAGCTTTGCCGACCCGGCCCAGATGCAGGCCGAGCTGGCGGGCAAACCGGTCTACCTGGGCCTGGCCATGAATGCGCAGGGCCTGCTGCGCCTGAAGCCGCAGAACCTGCTGCTCAACCTGCCGCTGGCCGCCAAGCAGTAGACGCTACATATTGCGGCGGTACTGGCCGCCGACTTCGAACAGCGCGGTGGTGATCTGGCCCAGGGAGCAGACCCGCACCGCGTCCATCAGCACCTCGAACACGTTGCGGTTCTCGATCACGGCCTGCTGCAGGCGCTGCAGTTGCGCCGGCGCCTCGGCGGCGTGGTGCGCGTGGAATTCGGCCAGGCGCTTGAGCTGGCTCTGCTTTTCCTCGTCGGTCGAGCGCGCCAGCTCCAGCTTCTCCATCACGGTGTCGCCGTGCGGATTGCGGAAGGTGTTGACGCCGATGATGGGCAGCTCGCCCGTGTGCTTGAGCATCTCGTAGGTCATGCTCTCGTCCTGGATCTTGCCGCGCTGGTAGCCGGTCTCCATGGCACCCAGCACGCCACCGCGCTCGCTGATGCGCTCGAACTCGGCCAGCACGGCTTCTTCCACCAGCTCGGTCAGCTCTTCGATGATGAAAGCGCCCTGGCTGGGGTTCTCGTTCTTGGCCAGCCCCCACTCGCGGTTGATGATGAGCTGGATGGCCATGGCGCGGCGCACGCTGTCTTCGGTAGGCGTGGTGATGGCCTCGTCGAAGGCATTGGTGTGCAGGCTGTTGCAGTTGTCGTAGATGGCGATCAGGGCCTGCAACGTGGTGCGGATGTCGTTGAACTGGATCTCCTGCGCGTGCAGGCTGCGACCGCTGGTCTGGATGTGGTACTTGAGTTTCTGGCTGCGTTCGTTGGCACCGTATTTCTCCTTCATGGCCACGGCCCAGATGCGACGCGCCACGCGGCCCATCACGGTGTACTCAGGGTCCATGCCGTTGGAGAAGAAGAAGGACAGGTTGGGCGCGAAGTCATCGATGTGCATGCCACGCGCCAGGTACGCCTCCACCAGCGTGAGGCCGTTGGAGAGCGTGAAGGCCAGCTGGCTGATGGGGTTGGCGCCGGCTTCGGCGATGTGATAACCCGAGATGGACACGCTGTAGAAGTTGCGCACGCCGTGGTGCACGAAGTACTCGGCGATGTCGCCCATGACTTTAAGCGAGAACTCGGTGGAGAAGATACAGGTGTTCTGGCCCTGGTCTTCCTTGAGGATGTCGGCCTGCACGGTGCCGCGCACGTTCTCCAGCACCCACTCGCGGATCTTTTCGGCTTCGGTGTCGGTCGGCGCTCGGCCGTTGTCCGTCTTGAACTTGGCCAGGTACTGGTCGATGGCCGTGTTCATGAACATGGCCAGGATGGTGGGTGCCGGGCCGTTGATGGTCATGCTGACCGAGGTGGCCGGGTCGCAGAGGTCGAAGCCCCCGTAGAGCACCTTCATGTCGTCCAGCGTGGCAATGCTCACGCCCGAGTTGCCCACCTTGCCGTAGATATCGGGGCGCGGGTCCGGGTCGTTGCCGTAGAGCGTGACCGAGTCGAAGGCGGTGGACAGGCGCTTGGCCGGCATGTTCGCACTCAAGAGCTTGAAGCGCTTGTTGGTGCGGAAGGGGTCGCCCTCGCCGGCAAACATGCGCGTGGGGTCTTCGTTCTCGCGTTTGAAGGCAAAAGTGCCGGCCGTGTAGGGGTAGCTGCCCGGCACGTTGTCCAGCATCAGCCACTTGAGGATTTCGCCGTGGTCCTCGTATTGCGGCAGCGCCACCTTGCGGATGGTGGTGCCCGAGAGCGACCTGGTGGTCAGCGCGGTGCGGATCTCCTTGTCGCGGATCTTCACCACATACTCGTCACCCGCATAGGCCTGCTGCATGGCCGGCCACTGGGCCAGCAGGCGGCTGGCGTCGGCATCCATCTGCAGTTCGCGCGATTGGGCCAGGTCGATCGCCGCCTCGGCGGCCTTGGCGCGGTCGGGCTTGTCCTGCTTGAGCATGGCCGCCGCCGCGTTGAGCTGCTGGATCTCGCGCGCCAGCCGGGCCTGGGACCGTGCCCGGCGTTTGTAGCCGCGCACGGTGTCGGAAATCTCGGCCAGGTAACGCGTACGGGCACCGGGCACGATGGGGCTCTGGTTGCTGCTGTGGCGAACGCTCACCGTCGGCAGACGCCCGGCTTCAAGCTTCAGGCCCAATGCGCCCAGGCGTACCTTAAGAGCCTGGTAGAGCGCGGTCACACCGTCGTCGTTGAAACGCGCGGCCATGGTGCCGAAGACCGGCATCTGCTCGGGCGGTGTGCTCCAGGCTTCGCGGTTGCGCTGCACCTGTTTGGCCACGTCGCGCAGTGCGTCAGGCGCGCCCTTGCGGTCGAATTTGTTGATGGCCACGAACTCGGCGAAGTCCAGCATGTCGATCTTCTCGAGCTGACTGGCAGCGCCGAACTCGGGTGTCATCACGTACAGCGGTACGTCCACATGCGGCACGATGGCGGCATCGCCCTGACCGATACCGGACGTCTCGACCACGATCAGGTCGAAGCCGGCGCACTTGCAAGCGGCTACCACGTCGGGCAGGGCCGCGCTGATCTCGCTGCCGGCATCGCGTGTGGCCAGGCTGCGCATGAAGACGCGCGCCCCTTGCGCCCAGGGCGAGATGGCGTTCATGCGGATGCGGTCGCCCAGCAAGGCGCCACCACTCTTGCGGCGCGAAGGGTCGATGCTGATCACCGCCACGCGCAGCGCGTCACCCTGGTCCAGGCGCAGGCGGCGGATCAGTTCGTCAGTCAGTGAACTCTTGCCAGCCCCGCCGGTGCCGGTGATGCCCAGCACAGGCACCTTTCTGGCGGCCGCCTGCTCGCGCAAGCGGGTGACCAGGCCTGCATCGGCACTGCCGTTCTCGAGCGCGGTCATCAGTTGGGCCAGGGCGCGCCACGCGGCCTCGTCATGGCCTTGCAGCGTTTCGATCTTTTTCGGCGCCAGGGTGCTGAGGTCGCGGTCACAGCGCATGACCATCTCGCCTATCATGCCGGCCAGGCCCATGCGCTGGCCGTCTTCGGGACTGTAGATGCGCGTGACGCCGTAGGCCTGCAGTTCACGGATCTCGCTGGGCACGATGACCCCGCCGCCACCGCCGAAGACCTGGATGTGCGCGCCGCCGCGGGCCTTGAGCAGGTCCATCATGTACTTGAAGTACTCGACGTGGCCGCCCTGGTAGGCACTGATGGCGATGCCCTGCACGTCTTCCTGCAGGGCTGCCGTGACGACCTCATCCACGCTGCGGTTGTGGCCCAGGTGGATGACCTCGGCGCCCATGCCCTGCAGGATGCGCCGCATGATGTTGATGGCTGCGTCGTGCCCGTCGAACAGGCTGGCCGCGGTGACGAATCGCACCTTGTGCGTGGGACGGTAATTCGCGAGAGCCTTGATGTCGGCGGACAGGTCGGTCATGCTGAACCCACATTGACGTTTACGTAAACGTCAATCTTAACGTTTTCATGCCGACCGACCAAGAAAAAGGGGCGCTGACGCGCCCCTTGATCGTTGTGCAGCAAGTCCTGCTGATTACTTGTACAGCACCTGCGGCAGCCACAGGCCGATGGCCGGGAACTGGTACAGCAGGATGATGGCGATCACCTGGATGCCCATGAAGGGCAGCATGCCGGCAAAGATCTGGTTCAGCGTCACGTGCGGCGGGCTCACCCCCTTCAGGTAGAAGGCCGCCATGGCCACCGGCGGGCTCAGGAAGGCGGTCTGCAGGTTCAGCGCCACCAACAGGCCGAAGAACAGCGGATCGACACCGAAGTTGTCCAGCAGCGGGATGAAGATGGGCATGAAGATCACGATGATCTCGGTCCACTCCAGCGGCCAGCCCAGGATGAAGATGATGACCTGGCTGAGCACGAGGAACTCGGTCTTGGACAGGTTCATGGACAGCACCCACGTCTCCACCAGTTCCTGGCCGCCCAGCAGGGCGAAGGCGGCGGAGAAGATGGCCGAGCCGACGAAGAGCCAGCACACCATGGCCGAGGTCTTGGCCGTGAGGAACACGCTTTCCTTCACCACGTCCAGCGTCAGCTGCCTGTAGGCGGCAGCCAGCAGGAAGCCGCCCAGCGCGCCAACAGCGGCGGCCTCGGTCGGCGTGGCCAGGCCCATCACGATGGAGCCCAGCACCGCCAGGATCAGCACCAGCAGCGGGAAGAAGCTGGTCAGCAACATCTTGAAGACTTCCAGGCGCGTGAAGCTCAGCAGCCCGTAGTACGCCAACATGGCCAGCGCCCCAGCGCCCACGCCGATCCAGTAGCCGGCCGGGGCCGGCTGGCTGGTAGCCGCGGGAGCTGCTGCGGCAGCCGGCGCTGCAGCGGCCGGCTCCTTGACGTCAGCCTCGGCCTTCACGACGGCCGCGGCACCGGACGGCTCCTTGACTTCGTCGGCATCGCCGCCCGGAGGCGCAGCCAGACCGTCCTCGTCAGCGGCCTCGCTGACAGCTTCCTCGCCGTCACCCATGCTCTGCAGGGTGGAGGTCTCATCGACCGGGGCCACGCTGGTCACGCTGGCGTAGCTCCACAGGGCCACGAACAGGAACAGGATCAGCGGCAGCAGTACCACGCCCAGCTGTTTCAGGATGTAGCTGGTGGGCACGTCGGCATTGCGCTGGCCCTTGAGGGCCTTGAGCAGGGCCGGCAGAGCGCGCGCGGAATGCGAGGGAGCCACCTTCTCCATCAGCGGCGGCAGCGGAATGTAGCGCTCCTTCTCCGACAGCGGGGGCGCCATGTGCGGCTTGAGCTTGGCGACGATGATCACGTACACGATGTACAGGCCGGCCAGCATGAGGCCGGGGAAGAAGGCGCCAGCGTAGAGCTGCACCACCGACACGCCGGCGGTCGCGCCATAGACGATCAGCATGACCGAGGGCGGGATCAGGATGCCCAGGCAGCCACCGGCCGTGATGGCACCGGCCGACATCTTGACGTCGTAACCCGCGCGCAGCATCTGCGGCAGGGCCAGCAGGCCCATGAGCGTGACCACGGCACCGACGATGCCGGTGGCCGTGGCGAACACGGCACAGGTCACCAGGGTGGCCACGGCCAGCGCGCCGGGCACACGGGCCAGGGCCAGGTGCAGGCTTCGGAACAGCTTTTCGATCAGGTTGGCGCGCTCGACAAGGTAGCCCATGAACACGAACAGCGGGATCGAGATCAGCACGTCGTTGCTCATGACCTTGAAGGCGGCGGACACCATCAGGTCCAGCGTCTTGGTCGTGTTTTCCTCGTAGGCGATCCAGGTGAAGATCATGCCCATGCCCATCAGCGTGAAGGCCGTGGGGAAACCCAGCATGATGGCCACGACCACCAGCGAGAGCATCAGCAGGCCGATGTGGCCGTTGGTGATCTTTTCGGCGCCCAGCAGCATGCCGAGGGCGGCCAGGATGATCAGCCCCATGAGGCTGAAGCCGAACCAGAGTTCTTTACGGATTTTCATTTGTGGGCGCCTTCCTTCACGACGTACTTGTCCAGCGCCTGGATGTCTTCGTCTTTCACATGGACCATGGCTTTGAGCTTTTCAACGTCAACTTCCTCCACGTCCTCCTCGCGCGACGGCCATTCGCCGTCACGGATGCACTGGATGCAGCGGATGATCTCGACGATGCCCTGCAGCAGCAGGATGCCGCCCGAGAGCGGGATGATGAACTTGAAGGGGTACATCGGCAGCGGCTCGGCCGAGAAGGTCTGCTCACGGATCGCCAGCGACTCGTTGAAGTAGGTCCAGCCGGCCCAGGTCAGCGCGGTGATGCCGGGCAGGAAGAAGATGAAATAGAGAATCAGGTCCAGGGTGGCCTGCGTGCGCGGCTGGAAGAAGCCGTAGAGCACGTCGCCACGCACATGGCCGTTCTTGGACAGCGTGTAGGCACCGGCCGTCATGAACAGGGTGCCGTACATCATGATCTGGAAATCGAGCATCCAGGCATGGGGTTGGTTCAGCACGTAGCGCGAGAACACTTCCCAGCTGATCATGAGCGTAAGAATGAGGGCGGTCCAGGCGAAGATCTTGCCTATCCAGGTGGACAGGCGGTCGACCGCGAGTAAGAAATTCTGCATAGGGATCCAGCAGGTCAGGTTGAAGTCAGAGTGTCAGAATGAGCCGAGGGCGCCATGGCTCACACCACAGCGCCCTCAGGGGGGAACGGCGGATTTTAGCCGTTCAGGCGATCAGGCCTTCTTGGCCGGCTTCTTGCCGAAGTAGTGGCGCGAGGCCATCTTGAAGTCGACCATGTAGTCGTTCTGCCAGGCGGTGGTGCGCTCGGCGTAAGCCTTCTGCGACTCGATCACCTTCTTGAACAACGGGTTCTCGGCACCCTTCTTGTCGATGATCTTGTCCCAGGAAGCCAGCTGCGCCTGCAGGATGGCATCGTGCGTCTTGTAGAACTTGACGCCGCCCTTCTTGAGCTCGACGTAGTCCTTGGAATTGCGGTCGATGGCCTTCCAGCTCATGTCGGCGCTGGCAGCCTGCACGCCGTAGTCGATCATGGCCTTGAGTTCCGCCGGCAGCGAGTTGTACTTGCCCTTGTTGAACAGGATCTCGAACTGTTCGCCGGACTGGTGGAAGCTCTGCAGCATGCAGTTCTTCACCACGTCGGGGAAGCCCAGCAGGCGGTCGGAGGTGGCGTTGTTGAACTCGGCGCCATCGATCAGGCCGCGGTCCAGGGCCGGCACGATCTCGCCGCCGGGCAGCGGGTTCACGGCGGCGCCCATGTCGGTGTACATGTCAACGGCCAGGCCCACGGTGCGGAACTTGGTGCCCTTGACGTCGGCCAGCTTGGCGATCGGCTTCTTGAACCAGCCGAAGGGCTGGGTGGGCATGGGGCCGTAGAGGTAGGACACGACGTCCATGTTGATGGACTTGTAGATTTCTTCCAGCAGGGCCTTGCCGCCGCCGTAGTTGTGCCAGGCCAGGACCATGTTGGGGTCCATGCCGAAGGCCGGGCCGGAGCCCCACAAGGCCAGCGCGGACTGCTTGCCGTAGTGGTAGGCCACCACGCCGTGGCCGCCGTCCAGGGTGCCCTTGTTCACGGCTTCCAGCAGCTGGAAGGCCGGCACGACGGAGCCCGAGGGCAGCACTTCGATCTTGAGCTTGCCGCCGGACATGGCGTTGACCTTGGACGCGAAGTCCATGGCGTACTCATGGAAGATGTCCTTGGAGGGCCAGGTGCTCTGGAAACGCAGGGAGGTGGTGGTCTGTGCGGTAGCGACCATGGGGGCGGCCATGGCGCCAGCGGCGACGGCAGCGCCCTTGAGCAGGCTACGGCGATTGGGGGTCTTGTTATCGGTCAAGGTGATCTCCTAGTGGGGGGGACAGAACAATCAGTTTACTTACTGTCCGGCCGGATTCTGCGCCTGCGCGCTGAGGAATACACCTAGGGGTTTTCACCAATATTGCACACACTTCGAGGGAAACTGTTTTCACCAATCGACACCCATTCCGCTGCGGACACTGGTACAAATCTGTTGTGCTCAGCCACATCAAAATTATTCCCAACGAGGAGACTTTTATGGATAGACGACATTTTTTCCAGAACACGGCCCTGGTCACCACCGGCGCACTGGCCGGCTGCGCCTTGCCGGGCGTAGCCCAGAACAAGGCCAAGACCCCCTTCGAGGTCAGTGACACCTACATCCCCATCGTCGGCAGCGACGAGATGTTCCCCGTGCGCCGCATCTACTGCATCGGCCGCAACTACCGGGCCCATGCGATTGAGATGGGCTCCAACCCGGACCGCGAACCGCCCTTCTTCTTCCAGAAGCCGACCGACGCCATCCAGTACGTGGCCGCCGGCACCGTGGCCGACCACCCCTACCCCACCCTGACCAAGAACTACCATTACGAGGCTGAACTGGTGGCGTGTCTGGGCAAGGGCGGACGCAACATCCCGGTGGAAAAGGCGCTGGAGCTGGTCTACGGCTACACACTCGGCCTGGACATGACACGCCGCGACCTGCAGCGCGCCATGGGCGACCAGAAAAAGCCCTGGGAGATCGGCAAGAGCTTCGACAAGTCAGCGCCCATCGGGGCGGTGCACAAGCTCGGCCAGGTCGAGCATTTCACCAAGGGCAGCATCTGGCTCAAGGTCAATGGCCAGGTCAAGCAGAACGCCAACCTGAACCAGATGATCTGGTCGGTGGCCGAGCAGATCAGCCAGTTGTCCCAGGCCAATGAGCTCTTCCCCGGCGACATCATTTACTCGGGCACGCCCGAGAACGTCGGGCCCGTGGTCAAGGGTGACGTGATCGAGATGCACATCGACGGTCTGCCCAACCTGAGCGTCAAGATCGTCTGATCCCTGACCCTCTTGCCCCGCCATGAGGGCCGCGTCGTGCAAGCGACGCGGCCCTCCTTTTTTGCGTATCCTTGGGGCTTGCTCTCGCGTCCTGCCCGGATGACTGCCCGCCCCATGAAACCGATCCAGCTCTTCGATCCGGCCTCCAGCACCTACACCTACCTGCTGTTCGACACCGACAGCCGGGAGGCGCTCATCATCGACCCGGTCGACGAACAGCTCGAGCGCGACCTGGGCGTGCTGCGTGAATACGGACTGCAGCTCATGCTGGCGGTGGAGACCCATGTCCATGCCGACCACGTCACCAGCGCCGGCCTGCTGGCCGAACACACCGGCGCCCTGACCGCCGCCCCCGAAGCCTGCGGCATCCGCACGGCGGCCATCCAATTGCAGGACGGCGCCGAGCTTCGTTTCGGCAGCCAGCACATGCGCGCCCTGCACACCCCCGGGCACACCGCCGGCAGCATGAGTTTCGTCTGGGAATCCGCCGAGCAGCGCCACGTCTTTACTGGCGACACGCTGCTCATCAACGGCTGCGGCCGCACCGACTTCCAGTCCGGCAGTGCCGAGGCGCTCTACAACAGCCTCACCCAGGTGCTGTTCGCGCTGCCGGAGGACACCGTGGTCTGGCCCGGCCACGACTACCACGGTCGCAGCCACTCGACCATCGGCGCCGAGAAGGCGGGCAATGCGCGGGTGGCCAGCAAGTCGCTGGCCGAGTTCAAGGCCATCATGGACAACCTGCACCTGCCCAAGCCCAGGCGTATCGACGAAGCCGTGCCGGCCAACCTGCACTCCGGCCTGCGCCACGACGCCGATGGCGCAGCGCTCATGGCCGTACGTCCCGCCCAGGGCTACGCGGGCAACATCACGCCGCAACTGGCCTGGTCCTGGGTACAGGCCGGCGAAGCCGTGTTGGTGGACGTCCGCACAGACGCCGAGCGCGAGTGGGTCGGGTTCGTGCCGGGGAGCGTCGCCCTGGCCTGGAAACAATGGCCCGGCATGGCCGTCAACCCTGATTTCGACTCCGGCCTGCGGGCCGCCGTGCCCGCCGGCCAGAAAGCCGTTTTGCTCTGCCGCAGCGGCGTGCGGTCGATAGCCGCGGCGCGGCGCGCCACGGAACTCGGCCTGGAGGCCTACAACATCCTGGAAGGTTTCGAGGGCGATCCGGACGAGCTGGCGCATCGCGGCCGCAAGGGAGGCTGGCGCTACCACGGCCTGCCCTGGCGTCAGGGCTGAACAGCTTCCTTTATGATGTGAGCCGTCGCCAACGGATCACAAGCCATGTCTTTTCTCGCCATCGACGTTGGTAACACCCGCCTCAAGTGGGCGCTGTACGAAGCGCCGCAACCCGGTGCACATGTCCTCGCCCAAGGGGCGGAATTCCTGGATCACATCGACCGCCTGGCCGAATCGGCCTGGGCCGGCTTGCCGTCGCCCAGCTGCATGCTGGGCTGTGTGGTCGCCAGTGACGCCGTCAAGCACCGCGTCGAAGCGCAGATGGAACACTGGGACGTGTCGCCGCACTGGGTCATTTCCAGCGCGCAGGAAGCCGGCCTGAGCAATGGCTACGACCATCCGGCGCGGCTGGGCCCGGACCGCTGGGTGGCCATGATCGGCGCCTGGCACGGCATGCTGGCCATGGGCGCGCCGCGGCCCATCGTGGTGGCGATGGTGGGCACGGCCGTGACCGTGGAAGCCATCGATGCGTCGGGACGGTTTCTGGGGGGCTACATCCTGCCGGGCCACGGCATCATGCTGCGCGCCCTCGAATCCGGCACTGCCGGCCTGCACGTGCCCACGGGCGAGGTGCGCCCCTTTCCCACCAACACCAGCGACGCACTGACCAGCGGCGGCACCTATGCGATTGCCGGCGCCATGGAGCGCATGGTTGATCACGTGCGCGAGCACTGTGGCGCCGAACCGTGGTGTGTCATGGCAGGCGGCGCGGGCTGGAAGATGGCGCCCAGCCTGGCTACGCCCTTCGAGCTTCACGACACGCTGATCTTCGACGGCCTGCTGCAGATCGCCGCGCACCGCGGTTTCTGCCTGCCAGGCTGATGCGGCCTCAGCGCGGCGCCAGCCAGGCCTCGGCCAGTTTCACCCAGTAACTCGCCCCCAGCGGGATGAGTTCGTCATTGAAGTCGTAGCTCGGGTTGTGCAGGGTGCAGGGGCCGCCGCCGTGACCCATCTCGCGGTGCACGCCGTCCCCATTGCCGATGAAGGCATAGGCACCCGGCTTGGCCAGCAGCATGTAGGCAAAGTCTTCCGCGCCCATCGTGGGCTCCTGCTTCAGGACGTTGGCCTCGCCGACGATGTCGGCCATGACGCGGCGCGCAAACGCCACTTCCTGTTCTGCATTGATGGTGGGCGGGTAGTTGCGCTCGAACTCGAACTCGCAACGCGCACCGAAGGCGGCGCAGGTGTGCTGCGCCACCTCGCGCATGCGCGCCTCGATCTGGTCCAGCACCTCCAGTGTGAAGGTGCGCACCGTGCCCTGCAGCTCGCAGCTGTCGGCGATCACGTTGCTAGCGTGGCCCGCATGGATCATGGTGACCGAGATCACACCGGCGTCGATGGGCTTGATGTTGCGGCTGATGATGGTCTGGAAAGCCTGCACCATCTGGCAGGCCACCAGCACCGGGTCCACCGCGTTGTGCGGCATGGCGGCGTGGCCGCCCTTGCCACGGATGGTGATCTTGAATTCGTTGCTCGATGCCATCACCGGCCCCGGGCTCAGCGCAAAGGTGCCGGCTTTCATGCCCGGCCAGTTGTGCATGCCGAACACGGCCTCCATCGGGAATTTCTCGAAGAGACCGTCCTTGATCATCTCGTTGGCGCCAGCGCCGCCCTCTTCGGCGGGCTGGAAGATCAGGTAGACCGTGCCGTCGAAATGGCGATGCTGCGCCAGATGCTGGGCCGCGGCCAGCAGCATGGCGGTATGGCCGTCATGGCCGCAGGCGTGCATCTTGCCGTCGTGCCGGCTGGTGTGGGCAAAGGTGTTGCTCTCCTGCAGGGGCAGGGCGTCCATGTCGGCGCGCAGGCCAATGGCACGTTTCGAGGCCCCTTGCTGGATGATCCCGACCACGCCAGTGCCGCCCAGACCGCGATGGATGGGGATGCCCCATTCGGTCAGGCGGGCCGCGACCAGGTCGGCGGTACGCCGCTCCTGGAAGCTCAGTTCGGGATGCGCGTGGATGTCACGCCGGATGGCCGCCATGCCGGCGGCCTGGGCGACGATGGAATCGATGACCTTCATGCACGAGAGTCTAGCCCTTCACCCGACCCTCTGCCAGCCGGGGGATTCCCCCGCGCCGGTGGTTTTGCTCAGGTGCGTATGCGTCCGTCGCCGGTCAGCATCGACAGCTCGACAAAGCTGGAAGCGACGTGGTCGGTGGCAGAGAAGTGCACCTGGAAACCACCCAGGCTCTGGCTGCCGATGGCCTCGATGCCCTGGATCAGGCCTTCGCGGCTGTTCATGCGTGTCCCGGCGCGCTTGAGCCCTTCGGTCACGACCTTGGCAGCCAGGTAGCCTTCCATGCTGGAGAAGTTGGCCTGCGCATTGCCGCCGGCCTTCTTCACCGCTTCGGAGAACTCGCGGGCGATCGGGCGCGCCAAGGAATAAGGCGAGGGCATGACCTGCGAGACCACGACACCGGCACCATCCTTGCCCAACTCGTCGGCCAGCGCCTGTGTGCCGACAAAGGACACGTTGAAGAACGTGCCGCCGAAACCGGCTTTGCGGGCCGCACGGATATAGGCTGCGCAGGACTTGTAGGCGCTGATCTGCACCACGGCATCCGGCCCGGCTGCGTTGAGTGTGCGCACGGCAGCAGCCACGTCCACCGAATTGCGCTCCACCGTGGCCTGGGCCACCGGCTTGAGGCCGAGCTTGTCCAGCGCCAGCGTCACACCGTCCAGGCCCGCCTTGCCGTAAGCGTCGTTCTGGTAGAAGACCGCGATCTTCTTCAGGCCCAGATTGGTGAGCTGCCTGACGATCAATTCGGTCTCGTCGTTGTAGGAGGCACGCAGGTGAAAGACCTGCTTGTTGAAAGGCTCGCGCAAACCCATGGCACCCGTGAACGGAGCGATGAAGGGCACCTGCGCCTTGCTCAGCAGCGGCAGCGCAGCCAGGCTGGTCGGCGTGCCGATGTAGCCGAAGAGCGCAAACACGTCCTCGGAGATCAGCTTCTGCGTATTGGCTGCGCAACGGTCAGGCTCGTAGCCGTCGTCCAGGGTCTTGATCTCGATGGTCTTGCCGGCGACACCCCCCTGGGCGTTGACCTGGTCGAACCAGATCCGGGCACCCAGGTTGAACTGGATCCCCAGTTCCGCTGCAGGCCCTGTAAAGGCGGCTGACTGGCCGAGGATGATCTTGTTGTTACCCTGGGCCTTCAGCAGAGTGGGAGCGGCCAGCAGCGAAGCTGCGGCCAGGCCGAATTGGCGGCGAGTGGTCATGTGTGGTTCCAAAAAGGGGGAGCAGGGCTTTTGGCCTGGCTCCTACATCCACGACACCATTTGTTACAGTGCCATGAAGCAGAAAAGCCCTCCGAAGAGGGCTTTTCCTTGTTGGTTGCGCGAGGAGGATTTGAACCTCCGACCTTTGGGTTATGAGCCCAACGAGCTACCAGGCTGCTCCATCGCGCGGTAATCTAGCATTATAGCTTATTCTGCCTTCGCTGTCTCAGAAGATTCAGCGGGACGGTCCACCAGCTCCACCAGGGCCATGGGGGCGTTGTCACCCACGCGGAAACCCATCTTGAGGATTCGGGTGTAGCCGCCCGGACGCGTCTTGAAACGCGGGCCGAGGTCATTGAACAGCTTGGTGACGCTGTCGCGGTCACGCAGGCGGTCAAAGGCCAGGCGGCGGTTGGCCAGCGTGGCTTCCTTGGCCAGGGTGATCATGGGCTCGACCACACGACGCAGTTCCTTCGCCTTGGGCACGGTGGTCTTGATGACCTCGTGCTCGATCAGCGAATTCATCATGTTGCGCAGCATGGCGAGGCGGTGCTCGCTGGTGCGGTTGAGTTTACGGAGACCGTGTCCGTGACGCATGGTGCTTTCCTTTCTTTATATAAACAGGCAGCCGTATCAGGTACTGCCCGGTGCACCCAGCCCTGAAAGGCTGGTCCTTGTCCGACCCGCTTGGGCGGGCCGTAATTCTAAATCAACGCTTTTCGAGCGCGGCCGGCGGCCAGTTCTCGAGCTTCATGCCCAGGGTCAGACCGCGGGAAGCAAGCACTTCCTTAATCTCGTTGAGCGACTTGCGACCCAGGTTGGGGGTCTTGAGCAGTTCGTTCTCGGAACGCTGGATCAGGTCGCCGATGTAATAGATGTTCTCGGCCTTCAGGCAGTTGGCCGAACGCACGGTCAGTTCGAGTTCATCGACCGGACGCAGCAGGATCGGGTCGAACTGGCTGCCGCTGCGCGGTGCCGGTGCGTCAAAGGCGGCGAGTTCGCTGCCCTCGAGCTGGGCGAACACAGCCAGCTGTTCCACCAGGATCTTGGCCGAGGCGCGCACAGCGTCTTCAGCGGTGATGGCGCCGTTGGTCTCGATTTCGACGACCAGCTTGTCCAGATCGGTGCGCTGCTCGACGCGGGCGCTCTCGACGGTGTAGCTCACGCGCTTGACCGGGGAGAACGAAGCGTCCAGCACGATGCGGCCGATCGACTTGGTCGGCTCGTCGCCGTAACGGCGCATGGTGCCCGGCACATAACCGCGGCCCTTCTCGACCTTGATCTGCATGTCGAGCTTGCCACCGGCCGACAGCGTGGCGATCACGTGGTCGGGGTTGATGATCTCGACATCGTGCGGGGTCTGGATGTCAGCAGCGGTGACGACGCCTTCGCCGTCCTTGCGCAGGCTCAGCGTGACTTCGTCACGGTTGTGCAGCTTGAACACCACGCCCTTGAGGTTCAGCAGAATGTTGACCACATCCTCCTGCACGCCATCGATCGACGAGTACTCGTGCAGCACGCCGGCGATGGTCACTTCCGTGGCAGCGTAACCCGGCATCGACGACAGCAGGACGCGACGCAGCGCGTTGCCCAGGGTATGGCCATAGCCACGCTCAAACGGCTCCAGCGCCACTTTGGCGCGGTTCAGGCCGAGTTGTTCGACGTTGATTGCTTTGGGTTTCAGCAGACTGGTTTGCATGCAGACTTCCTGTCAATACCCCCGGCTCGTTACACCGGTAAGGCTGGTGAAGCGCCTGACCGGAATGCCTCCGGTCAGGTACGAAAACTCCAAGGCCAAGGTCGCAGCGCGACCTCGTGCACCTTGTTTACCTCGAGTACAACTCGACGATCAGCGATTCGTTGATATCAGACCCGAATTCGTCGCGATCAGGCACTTTCTTGAAGGTGCCTTCGGCCTTGTCGAGGTTCACCTCAACCCAGGCCGGCATGCCGACCTGTTGTGCCAATTGCAGCGCTTCCACCACGCGGTTCTGCTTCTTCGACTTTTCGCGCACGGCGATCACGTCGCCGGCCTTGACCGAGTACGACGGGATGTTCACCGAATTGCCGTTTACGGTGATCGCCTTGTGCGAGACCATCTGACGTGCCTCGGCACGGGTCGAACCGAAGCCCATGCGATACACGACGTTGTCCAGGCGGCATTCCAGCAGGAACAGCAGGTTGGCACCGGTATTGCCCTTGCGGCGATCGGCTTCCTCGAAGTAACGGCGGAACTGGCGCTCCAGCACGCCGTACATGCGCTTGACCTTCTGCTTTTCACGCAGCTGCAGGCCGAAGTCGGAGGTACGAGCGCCCGAGGTGCGGCCGTGCTGGCCGGGCTTGGAATCGAACTTGGCCTTGTCCGCAATCGAGCGACGTGCGCTCTTCAGGAACAGGTCGGTGCCTTCGCGGCGGGAGAGTTTGGCCTTGGGGCCGAGATTGCGTGCCACTTGAACTTCCTTCTATGTCAACTTCCGCAGTTGCCTGCGGGAGCCACCAGCGCAATGCCGGTGGCGGTGGGCTTGTTAAAAAAAAGTGTACCGCTTAGATGCGGCGACGCTTCTGCGGACGGCAGCCGTTGTGCGGCACCGGCGTCACGTCGGAGATCAGGTTGATGCGGATGCCCAGTGCGGCCAGAGCGCGCACCGAAGACTCGCGACCCGGGCCGGGACCCTTGATCTCGACATCGAGGTTCTTGATGCCCTGCTCCATGGCAGCGCGACCAGCCACTTCGGACGCCACCTGGGCGGCGAACGGTGTGGATTTGCGCGAACCCTTGAAGCCCTGGCCACCAGACGAGGCCCACGACAGGGCATTGCCCTGGCGATCGGTGATCGTGATGATGGTGTTGTTGAAGGAGGCGTGCACGTGGGCGACACCGTCAGCCACGTTCTTGCGAACCTTCTTGCGCACACGCTGCGCGGCATTATTGGCGGGAGCTTTAGCCATGGTGATCTTTCAATGCCAGTTTATTTCTTCAGTGCTGCGGCGCCCTTGCGCGGACCCTTGCGGGTACGGGCATTGGTACGCGTACGCTGACCGCGCATGGGCAGGCCACGGCGATGACGGAAGCCGCGGTAGCAGCCGATGTCCATCAAACGCTTGATGTTCATCGTGGTCTCGCGACGCAGGTCACCCTCGATGGTGATCCCGGCGATCTGGTCGCGGATTTTTTCCAGATCAGAGTCGGTCAGATCCTTGATCTTCTTGGAATATGCAATGCCGCAGGCATCGCAAATCTTGCGAGCGCTTGTGCGACCGATGCCGAAGATGGCGGTCAAGCCAATTTCTGCATGCTTATGCGGCGGAATGTTGATGCCAGCGATACGTGCCATTTTCGTCCTCTATAACTCTTGCAATCAGCCTTGACGCTGCTTGTGGCGGGGATCCGTGCAGATCACGCGCACCACACCCTTGCGGCGGATGATTTTGCAGTTGCGGCAAATTTTTTTGACCGAAGCCGAAACTCTCATTTCACTCTCCTAAAACTTCTAACGCCTGATTCCAGACTATCCGGAACCTGCAAATTCATTTGGCCCTGAATACGATCCGTGCCCGCGTCAAGTCGTAAGGCGTCAACTCGACAGTCACTTTGTCACCCGGCAGGATACGGATGTAATGCATTCGCATCTTGCCGGAAATATGTCCTAGAACGATGTGGCCGTTTTCCAGCTTCACGCGGAAGGTCGCGTTCGGCAGGTTCTCCACCACCTCGCCCTGCATCTGAATCACATCGTCTTTCGCCATCTCTTTCAGACACCTGGCGTAGCCTTGAAATTGGCTTTCTTCAGCAGCGATTCATATTGCTGCGACATCATGTAGTTCTGCACCTGGGCCATGAAATCCATGGTCACCACCACGATGATCAGCAGCGAGGTGCCGCCGAAATAGAACGGCACGTTGTACTTCAGAATCAGAAACTCGGGCAGCAGACAGACGAAAGTGATGTAGATCGCACCGGCCATCGTCAGACGCAACAGGATGCGGTCGATGTACTTTGCGGTCTGGTCACCCGGACGGATGCCCGGGATGAAGGCACCACCCTTTTTCAGGTTGTCGGCCGTCTCACGGCTGTTGAACACCAGCGCCGTGTAGAAGAAACAGAAGAACACGATGGCCGAGGCGTACAGCATCACATAGATGGGCTGTCCCGGCGTCAGGCTGCTGGCGATGTCCTTGAGCCACAGCATCGAATCGCCACTGCTGAACCAACTCACCACGGTGGCGGGCAGCAGGATGATCGACGACGCGAAGATGGGCGGAATCACACCGGCCATGTTCAGCTTGAGCGGCAGGTGCGAAGACTGGCCGCCATACACCTTGTTGCCGACCTGGCGACGTGCATAGTTCACCAAGATCTTGCGCTGACCGCGCTCGACGAACACCACGAAGTAGGTCACCAGGACCACCAGCGTCACGATGATCAGGGCGGCGATGATGCTCATGGCGCCGGTACGCACCAGCTCCAGCAAGCCACCGATGGCGCCCGGCAGACCTGCGGCGATACCGCCGAAGATCAGGATCGAGATGCCGTTGCCCAGACCGCGCTCGGTGATCTGCTCACCCAGCCACATCAGGAACATGGTACCGGCCGTCAGCGTGACGACCGCCGTCATGCGGAAGCCGAAACCGGGGGCCATCACCAGGCCGGGCGAGCTCTCCAGCGCCACGGCAATGCCGAGCGACTGGAAAATCGCGAGGCCCAGCGTCGCATAACGCGTGTACTGGGTGATCTTGCGACGACCGGCTTCGCCTTCCTTCTTGATTTGCTCGAAGGCGGGCAGCACGTACGTCAGCAGCTGCATGATGATCGATGCCGAGATGTACGGCATGATGCCCAGCGCGAACACCGTGAAACGCGACAGCGCGCCACCCGAGAACATGTTGAACAGGTTCAGGATGCCGCCCTGCTGGCCGTCGAACAGGGCCTTGAGCTGGTCCGGATTGATGCCCGGCACCGGAATGTGCGCACCGATGCGGTACACCACCAGTGCGAGCAGCAAAAATACCAGCCGGCGACGCAGGTCGCCGTACTTGCCGGTTTTTGCAATCTGAGCCGCGTTCGTTGCCACTTGGTTCTACTCTCGATCCAGTTTTCAGGCCACGCTGCCGCCGGCTGCCTCGATGGCAGCCTTGGCGCCGGCGGTAGCGCCGATGCCATTGAGCTTGACAGCCTTCTTGATCTCGCCGGACTTGATGACCTTGATCACCTTGGCCAGCTCGCCGACCAGACCGGCCTGCTTGAGCGTGAGGATGTCGACCGTGTCAGCGCCCAGCTGCTCCAGCGTGCTGAGAGTGATCTCGGCGTTGTACTTGAGCAGATGCGACTTGAAACCGCGCTTGGGCAGACGGCGATGCATGGGCATCTGACCGCCTTCGAAGCCGACCTTGTGGTAGCCGCCCGAACGGGATTTCTGACCCTTGTGGCCACGACCGGCAGTCTTGCCCAGGCCGGAGCCGATGCCGCGACCGACGCGACGCTTCGCGTGCTTGGCGCCCGCTGCGGGCTTGATGCTATTGAGTTCCATCATCAGCCTCTTAGAGAACCTTGACCAGGTAGTCGATCTTGTTGATCATGCCGCGCACGGCAGGGGTGTCCTGCAGTTCGCTGACGCTGTTCAGCTTGCGCAGGCCCAGACCACGCACGGTGGCGCGGTGAGATTCCTTGCAGCCGATCGGGCTGCGAACCAGCTGGACCTTGACGGTTTGTTGCTTAGCCATGTCTGTAACTCCCGATTAAGCGAAGAGTTCTTCAACGGTCTTGCCGCGCTTGGCTGCCACACCCGCAGGGGTGCTGCAGTTGCTCAGAGCGTCCAGCGTGGCACGAACCATGTTGTAGGGATTGGTCGAACCGTGGCTCTTGGCCACGATGTCGGTGATGCCCATCACTTCGAAAATGGCGCGCATCGGGCCGCCGGCGATGATGCCGGTACCCTTGGGTGCCGGCGCCATCATGACGTTGGCGGCACCGTGACGGCCCATGACCTGATGGTGCAGGGTACCGTTCTTGAGCGACACCTTCAGCATGTTGCGGCGGGCTTCTTCCATGGCCTTCTGCACGGCAGCCGGCACTTCCTTGGATTTGCCCTTGCCCATGCCGACGCGACCGTCGCCATCACCGACCACGGTCAGTGCTGCGAAACCCAGGATACGGCCACCCTTGACCACCTTGGTCACGCGGTTGACCGCGATCATCTTCTCGCGCAGGCCGTCCTCGGGACCCTCGGCCCCTTTGCCCTGCATCTTTGCTTGAACTTTAGCCATCTTTAATTCCGATCTGCTTAGAACTGCAAGCCAGCTTCACGTGCCGCATCGGCCAGCGCCTTGACGCGGCCGTGGTACGCAAAACCTGAGCGGTCGAACGCCACCGTCTCGACGCCGGCCGCCTTGGCCTTCTCGGCGATACGCTTGCCGATCAACTGGGCGGCGGTAGCATTGCCACCCTTGCCCGAGGCGCCGAGCGACTTGCGCACGTCGGCTTCGGCCGTGGAGGCACTGGCCAGCACCTTGGCGCCGTCGCCGGAGATCACGCTGGCGTAGATGTGCAAATTGGTGCGGGTCACGGTCAGACGCGCCACGCCTTGCGTTGCAATGCGGATGCGGGTCTGACGGGCCCGGCGAAGACGCTGCTCTTTCTTGGTCATCATGGTGCAGCTCCTTATTTCTTCTTGGTCTCTTTGATCGTGACCTTCTCATCCGCATAACGGATGCCCTTGCCCTTGTAAGGCTCGGGAGGACGGACGGCGCGGATTTCAGCGGCGATCTGGCCGACACGCTGACGATCTGCACCCTTGATCACGATTTCCGTGGGGGCGGGGGTGGCCACCGTGATGCCTGCGGGCATCTCGATGTTCACCGGATGGGAGTAACCCACCGCCAGATTCAGCTTGGCACCGGAGGCCTGGGCCTTGTAACCCACACCGATCAGCGTCAGCTTCTTTTCGAAGCCCTTGCTCACGCCGTTGACCATGTTGTTCACCAGCTGACGCATGGTGCCGCTCATGGCATTGGCTTCACGGGATTCGTTTGCGGGGGCGAAGCTCAGCTTGCCACCCTCGTTGCTCACCTTGACCAGGGCCGACTGGGTCAGCGACAGCGTGCCACCGGCACCCTTGACGCTGATCTGATCAGCCTTGATCGAGACATCCACCCCGGTCGGGATGGCTACAGGCATTTTTCCTACGCGCGACATTTCAGTTTCTCCTCAATGCCTTAGGCCACGTAGCAAAGCACTTCGCCGCCGACACCGGTAGCGCGAGCCTTACGATCGGTCATGACACCCTTGGGGGTGGTCACGATGGCCACGCCCAGACCGTTCTGGACCTGGGGGATGGCGTCACGGCCCTTGTACACGCGCAGGCCGGGACGGCTCACGCGCTCGATGCGCTCGATCACCGGGCGACCGGCGTAGTACTTCAAGGCAATTTCAAGTTCGGACTTGCCACCTTCGGACTTCACCTGGAAGCCGTCGATGTAGCCCTCGTCCTTCAGCACCTGGGCGATGGCGATCTTCACTTTGGAAGAAGGCACAGACACCGAGGTCTTGGCCACCATCTGCGCGTTACGAATACGCGTCAGCAGGTCGGCGATGGGATCACTCATGCTCATCTTTAATCTCCTGCTTACCAGCTGGCCTTGGTGACACCGGGGATGTCACCAGCAAAAGCCAACTCACGGATCTTGGCGCGAGCCAGGCCGAACTGGCGGAAGGTGCCACGCGGACGACCGGTGATGGCACAACGGTTGCGCTGGCGCGTCGGGTTGGCGTTGCGCGGGAGCTTCTGCAGGCCCAGACGGGCAGCAGCACGCTCTTCTTCGCTACGCTTGAGGTCGCTGGCGATGGCCTTGAGTTCCGCGTGTTTCTTCGCGTACTTGGCGACCAGTTTGTCTCGCTTGAGCTCGCGCTCGATCAAAGCTACTTTAGCCACAGGTCACCTCAGTTCTTGAAGGGGAATTTGAAGCCGGCGAGCAGTGCCTTGCACTCTTCGTCCGTCCGAGCCGTCGTCGTGATGCTGATGTTCAGACCACGCAGGGCATCCACCTTGTCGTATTCGATTTCGGGGAAAATGATCTGCTCTTTGACGCCGATGTTGTAGTTGCCACGACCGTCGAAAGCGCGACCGGAGATACCACGGAAGTCGCGCACACGGGGCAGGGCCACGGTGACGAAACGGTCCAGGAACTCATACATCTGGACGCCACGCAGGGTCACCATGCAACCGATGGCCTGGCCTTCGCGGATCTTGAAACCGGCGATGGCCTTCTTGGCCTTGGTCACGACCGGCTTCTGACCGGCGATCTTGGTCAGGTCGCCCACGGCGTTGTCCATGACCTTCTTGTCGGCGACGGCCTCACTCACACCCATGTTCAGGGTGATCTTGGTCAGGCGCGGCACCTGCATGGGCGACTTGTAGCCGAACTTGGCGGTCAACTCAGGGACCACCTTCTCGCGATAGTGTTGTTGCAGACGTGCCATGTTTATGCCACCTTGATTTCTTCGCCGCTGGACTTGTAAACGCGAACGCGTTTGCCGTCAGCCAGCAGCTTGATGCCGACGCGGTCGGCCTTGCCGGTCGCCGCATTGAAAATGGCCACGTTGGACTGGTGGATGGGCATGGACTTCTCCACGATACCGCCGGTCGTACCCTTCATGGGGTTGGGCTTGGTGTGCTTCTTCACCGTGTTCACGCCCTCGACCAACACATGCGTGTCGTCCTTGCGCAGCGCGATCTTGCCGCGCTTGCCTTTGTCGCGCCCGGTGAGGACGATGACTTCGTCGCCTTTGCGAATCTTGTTCATGGCCGTGTCCTTAGAGAACTTCAGGAGCCAGGGACACGATCTTCATGAACTTCTCGGTACGCAGTTCGCGCGTGACCGGGCCGAAGATGCGGGTGCCGATGGGCTCCAGCTTGTTGTTGAGCAGCACGGCGGCATTGCCGTCGAACTTGACCAGGGAGCCATCGCCACGGCGGATGCCCTTGGCGGTGCGGACCTCCACAGCGCTGTAAACCTCGCCTTTTTTGACGCGGCCACGCGGAGCGGCTTCCTTGATGCTCACCTTGATGACGTCGCCAACACTGGCGTAGCGACGCTTGGAACCGCCGAGCACCTTGATGCACAAAACGGACTTCGCGCCGGTGTTGTCGGCGACTTCTAACCGAGATTCAGTCTGGATCATTTCAATATTCCCAACTTGCACCGAGAGGCACTGCCACGCAGTACGCAACCGATCAGTCTTGGGCCCGTCGTCCCCGGCATGAACCACTCACACCGCTTTCGCTGGGCAGAAACTTCAGCTTTTTCAAGCGAAGCCCGCAATTGTGCCAAACAATTGACAGGGCGTCAAGCGTCTTGTTCGGACGGCCAGCTCAAATAGCGCCGGGCCAGGCCCTGGAAGTCGGCCAGGGCCGGGTCTCGCCCCGTCTCCTCGGCCAGGATGGCCGCCACCCGCGGCGCCAGTGATGTGGCCAGGGCGGCGTCCAGAAAGAGCAGCCTGGAACGTCGGGCAAGGATGTCCTCAACAGTTAGCGCATACTCATATCGAGCCGCAAAGCGTACCATGGCCTCGTCCAGGCCCGGCGCCAACGCCTGCCCAGCCCCTGGCAGGGCCTGCAGCAGGGCCTGTTCGCTGCCATATATATGAGGGCCTGCCGCGGCAGATATGGCTGGACTTGGGGTGCTCCCCGCCGGTTCCGCCCCGACCAATTTGAGTTGTTCACTCACTCCGGCCGGCTTTTCCGGCAGCAACCCGGCCTGGAAACAGCGCGCCAGCACATCCTCGGCCATGGCGCGATAGGTGGTCCATTTGCCGCCGGTCACCGTCACCAGGCCCGCAGCACTGACCAACACGGTGTGCTCGCGGCTCAGGCTGCCGGTATCGGCATCCTCGTCGCCCGCCGGCCGGACCAGGGGGCGCAGGCCGACCCAGATGCTCTTCACATCGGCGCGGATCGGCGCGCGCGCCAGGTAACGCGCCGCCTCGCCCAGGATGAAATCGAGCTCGGCGCGCAAAGGCCGTGGTTCACGCGGCAGATCGCTGCGCGGGGTGTCGGTGGTGCCCAGCACCAGCTTGCCCAGCCAGGGCACGGCGAACAGCACACGCCCGTCGGCCGTCTTCGGAACCAGCAGTGCGTGCTCACCCGGCAGGAAATCCCGATCCACCACCACGTGCACACCCTGGCTCGGCGCCACCACCGGGCCGACGCTGCGGCCCTGGGCAGCGCCGTCGAGCTGGCGCAGGTTGTCCACCCAGACCCCGGTGGCGTTGACCACGCAACGCGCGCGCACCGTGTAAGCCTGCTGGCCAAAACGGTCCACGCAGCGCAGGCCTGTCAGGCGCCCGCCCTCGTGTTGCAGTTGCGTCACCGCGCAGTAGTTCAGCAGCAGCGCGCCTTCGCGGGCGGCGGTGCGTGCCAGCGCCAGCGCCAGGCGCGCATCGTCGAACTGGCCATCCCAGTACGACACACCGCCACACAGGCCCGCAGGCTGCAGGTTGGGCATGGCGGCCAGCGTCTGCGCGCGGCCCATGAAGCCCGTCGCGCCCAGGCCGGCGCGGCCCGCCAGCAGGTCGTAGAGCTTGAGCCCGATGCCGTAGAAGGGCGTCTGCCACCAGGCATAGGAGGGCATGACAAAGGACAGCCGGGAGGCCAGGTGCGGTGCGTTGCGCAGCACGGTGCCACGCTCATGCAACGCCTCCCGCACCAGAGAAAGATTGCCCTGCGCCAGGTAGCGCACCCCGCCATGCAGCAGCTTGGTCGAGCGCGAGGACGTGCCGCTGGCGAAATCGTGCGACTCCAGCAACACGACCGACAGGCCGCGCGCCGCTGCGTCCAGCGCCACACCCAGGCCGGTGGCACCGCCACCGACCACGGCCAGATCCCAGGTGCGCGGCTCGGCCAGCTTGGCCAGCAGTTCGGCGCGTTGTGTCGTCAACGGTGTCGTGCTCTGCATAGTCATCCACGGTCCCAGCCGCGGGAGCGGTCCACCGCCTCGCGCCAGCGGGTGAGCTTGGCCTTGCGCGCCGCCGCCGGCAAGCGCGGTTCGAAACGGCGCTCCAATTTCCACAAGGCCGACAACTCATCAGCACCCGACCACAGGCCTGAGGCCAGGCCCGCCAGGCCCGCCGCACCGAAGGCCGTGGTCTCGGTCAGCGCCGGGCGCAGCACCGGCACGCCCAGGTAGTCGGCCTGCAGCTGCATCAGCAGATCGTTGCGGCTGGCGCCGCCGTCCACGCGCAGCTCACGCAGCGGCACGCCCGCGTCCTGCCCCATGGCATGGAACACATCGGCCGTCTGCAGGGCAATGGCCTCCAGCGCGGCGCGCGCGATGTGGGCGCGGGTGGTGCCGCGGGTCATGCCCACCAGGGTGCCGCGGGCATGCCCGTCCCAGTCGGGCGCGCCCAGGCCGGCAAAGGCCGGCACCAGGTAGACATCCTGGGTGTCGCTCACGCTGGCCGCCAGGGCCTCGACCTCGGCCGCAGACTTGATGATCTGCAGGCCATCGCGCAGCCACTGGATGGTGGCGCCCGCCATGAAAACCGAGCCCTCCAGCGCATAAGCGGCCGGCGTGTGCGGACCCAGCCAGGCCACCGTGCCCAGCAGGCGGTGCCGGCTCGTGACCGCCGTGTCCCCTGTGTTCATGAGCATGAAACAGCCGGTGCCGTAGGTGTTCTTGGCCATGCCTGGCGCAAAACAGGCCTGCCCGAAGGTGGCGGCCTGCTGGTCACCCGCGATCCCGGCCACGGGCACGGCCGCGCCCAGCAGGCTGGCCTCCGTCTCGCCGAACACGCCGCTGGAGGGGTGCACGTGCGGCAGCACGGCACGCGGGATGTTGAAGAGGCTCAGCAGCTCCTCGTCCCACTGCAGGGTGTGGATGTTGAACAGCAGGGTGCGCGCGGCGTTGCTGGCGTCGGTGGCGTGCACACGCCCGCCCGTCAGGTTCCAGAGCAACCAGCTGTCGATGGTGCCGAAGGCCAGTTCGCCGGCTTCGGCCCGCGCGCGCGCGCCGGGCACGTGGTCCAGCAGCCACTGCAGTTTGGTCGCGGAGAAATAGGCGTCGAGCACCAGCCCCGTCTTGCGCTGGATGCGTGGGGCCAGGCCGCGCTGACGCAGGGCGTCGCAGACGGCCGCGGTGCGCCGGTCCTGCCAGACGATGGCCGGGGCCACCGGCTCGCCCGTGCGGCGGTCCCACAGCACCGTGGTCTCGCGCTGGTTGGTGATGGCCAGTGCGCGCAACTGGTGCGCCCCCAGGCCCGCACGCAGCAGCGCCTGGCGCGCCACGGCCAGCTGGCTGCGCCAGATCTCCTGCGCGTCGTGCTCGACCCAGCCCGCCTGGGGGAAATGCTGGGTGAACTCCTGCTGCGCCAGGGCGACGACCGCACCCTGGCGGTCGAACACCAAGGCACGCGAACTGGTGGTGCCCTGGTCCAGGGCGAGGATGTGGTCCATGAGGCAGCAGGTTATCGCAAACTGCGACAATCCACACCCGGATTTCACCTTGGGCGACCCAGGAACAACACATGAGCGAACGCATTGCATTCATCGGCGGCGGCAACATGGCCAGCGCCATCATCGGCGGCCTGATCAAGCAGGGCCGGCCGGCATCGTCCTTCGAGGTGGTCGAGCCCTTTGCCGAAGCGCGCCAGGTGCTGAAAGACAAGTTCGGCATCGTCGCCCATGAACAGGCGGGGGCTTTCCTCCAGGGGGTGGGCCTGGTGGTCTGGGCCACCAAACCGCAAACTTTCCGTGAAGCCACCGCGCCGGTGCGCGCCCATGTGGCCGGCGCCCTGCACCTGAGCGTGGCCGCCGGCATCCGCAGCGACAGCATCGCGCGCTGGCTCGGCAGCGAACGCATCGTGCGCAGCATGCCCAACACCCCGGCGCTCATCGGCCTGGGCATGACCGGCCTGTATGCGCGCGGCGGCGTCACCGCACAGGACCGCGCGTTGATTGAGAGCGTGACCGCCACCATGGGCGAATCGCTGTGGGTAGAGCGCGAGGAGCAGCTCGATGCCGTCACCGCCCTCTCGGGCTCGGGTCCGGCCTATGTGTTCTATTTCCTGGAAGCCATGACCAGCGCCGGCACCGAGATGGGGCTCCCCGCCGAGCAGGCCTACAAGCTGGCCGTGGAGACCTTCCGCGGCGCCAGCGCGCTGGCCAAGGCGTCGAGCGAGCCGCCCGAAGTGCTGCGCCAGCGCGTCACGTCCAAGGGCGGCACCACCTATGCGGCCCTCACGAGCATGGACGAAAGCCAGATGAAGGCGCTGTTCGGGAAAGCGCTGCACGCAGCCGAGCGACGCGCGCGCGAACTCGGCGTCGAGTTCGGCAAAGACTGACCGGGTTCAGCGCAAGGCGTAGCCGGCCACGATGCCGGCAAACAGCGTGAAACCCAGCCAGTGGTTCAGGCGGAAGGCCTTGAAACAACCTTCACGTGTGCGATCACGGATCAGACGGTGGTGCCAGACCACCTGGGCCGTGGCCGCCACCAGGGCCAGAAACCACGCCCAGGGCGCGATGCGCTCGACCAGCAGCACGGTCCATAGCAACAGCTGGACCACATAGAAGGACGTCACCGCCACCACGTCCCAGGACCCGAGCGTGATGGCCGAGGTCTTCATGCCGATGCGAAGGTCGTCGTCGCGATCGACCATGGCGTACTCGGTGTCATAGGCCAGCACCCAGAACAGATTGCCGATCAGCAGTCCCCAGGCCAGCGCAGGCACTTGCTGCTGCACGGCGGCGAAGGCCATGGGAATACCGAAGCTGAAGGCCACGCCCAGCACCGCCTGCGGCATGGCAAAAAAACGCTTGGCAAAGGGATAGATGATGGCCACGGCCAGCGCCGCGAAGGACCAGGCCACCGCCACCGGGTTGGTGGTGAGCACCAGGCCGAAGGCCAGCAGGGCGAGTACCGCGCCCAGCCACAGCGCTTCACGCACAGAGACCTTGCCCGCCGTCACCGGCCGCTGCGCCGTGCGCTTCACATGCTTGTCGAAGTCGCGGTCGGCCACGTCGTTGAGGCAGCAGCCCGCGCTGCGCATGAGGATGGTGCCGAGCACGAACACGGCCACAAGATGCCAGCCCGGGAAACCGCCAGCCGCCACCCACAAGGCACTCAGGGACGGCCAGAGCAGCAGCAACCAGCCGGCCGGGCGATCCCAGCGGATCAGGTCGAGGTAGAGCGGCAACCGGGGAGAAGAAATTGTCATACGCAATGCATCCAGGCCGAGGCTCCCGTGGAACCGGCTTTGCCGGGCCACCGGGAGCACCCCTTGAGAGGGGATGCGAGTTACACGAAGTGAACGGGAGTCGGGGGTGCGTCTAGTCTTCCAGCAACGAGCGCAGCATCCAGGCCGTCTGCTCATGCACCGTGAGGCGCTGCGTCAGCAGGTCGGCCGTGGGTTCGTCACCAGCCTTGTCGGCCAGCGGGAACAGGCTGCGCGCCGTACGCGCCACGGCCTCGTGGCCCTGCACGAGGATGCGCACCATCTCCAGCGCCTTGGGCGGCTTGGCCGGGGCGTCGGGCACCGAGGCCAGCTTGCCGAACTGGGCGTAGGAGCCCGGAGCGGGGTGACCGAGCGAACGGACACGCTCGGCGATCGGGTCCACCGCATTCCACAGCTCGGTGTACTGCGTCATGAACATGGTGTGCAGGGTGTTGAACATCGGACCCGTCACGTTCCAGTGGAAGTTGTGCGTGGTCAGGTAGAGCATGTAGGTATCGGCCAGCAGGTGGCTCAGTCCCTTGGCAATCGCTGCGCGGTCTTTTTCACTGATGCCGATGTTGATGGCGGGTGCGGCGGTCTTGGCCATGGCTCTCACTCCTTCACAGAAAAATCACTCGGACAGGCGCTTCACACCCGGCAGCTCACACGCATAAACGGCGTTGCGCAGCGAGGCGATGGCCTCGTAGCGCGTGAAGCTGCGCCGCCACACCAGCACCACACGGCGCGTCGGCGCCTCGCCGCCAAAGGGCAGGTACTTGATGAAGCTGTCTTCCTGGCCGTTGCCCTTGGCCTTGCCCTTGGGCAGCAGCGCCGACTTGGGGATGCTCAGGCGCGGCACGAGGGTCACGCCCATGCCGGCAGCCACCATGTGCTTGATGGTCTCCAGCGAAGAACCCTCGAAGCTCTTGCGTATGCCCTCGGCATTGCTGGAGAAGCGCGCGAACTCGGGGCAGACCTCCAGCACGTGGTCGCGAAAGCAATGGCCCGTGCCCAGCAGCAGCATGGTCTCGGCCTTGAGCTCCTCGTTGCTGATGCTGTCGTTCCTGGCCAGCGGGTGGTTGGCGGGCACGGCGGCGTAAAACGGCTCGTCGTAGAGCGGCGCCACCGCCAGGCCGGCATCCGGGAAGGGCTCGGCCAGGATGGCGCAGTCGATCTCGCCGGTGCGCAGCATCTCCAGCAACTTGACCGTGAAGTTCTCCTGCAGCATCAGCGGCATCTGCGGCGTGTGCGTGATCATCTGGCGCACCAGATCGGGCAGCAGGTAGGGGCCGATGGTGTAGATCACGCCCAGCTTGAGCGGGCCCGACAAGGGGTCCTTGCCGCGCTTGGCGATCTCCTTGATGCTGGCGGCCTGCTCCAGCACGGCCTGCGCCTGGCGCACGATCTCCTCGCCCAGCGGGGTGACCGTCACCTCGTTGGCGCTGCGCTCAAAGAGCTTGACCTCCAGCTCCTCCTCGATCTTCTTCACCGCCACCGACAGCGTGGGCTGCGAAACGAAACACGCTTCGGCCGCGCGACCGAAATGCTTCTCCCGGGCCACGGCGACGATGTATTTAAGTTCGGTGAGCGTCATGATTGAATTGTGACATTCTGTGGCGAGTTGCGATAGCACTTCTCATGGGGTTGTCACCCGCAATTGCAGCAGGCGCCGGCGCTGCGTGGCGGCATCGCTGCTGTAGGTACCGGGCGGCGTGCTGCTGCCGCTGCGCGCGACGGTCACCCATTGCCCCAGCGGGGCCTGCACCGTGGTGACCACCTCGCCGCGCTGCTGCGTTGGCAGGTCGGCACCGGGCCGGTTCTCGACACTGGCCGTCTGCACCTCGATGTCCACGCTGGCCGCCTGCTTGCCGCCCGGCCAGCGCGGTCGCACGATGAAGGTCTGCCCGGCCTGCAGCCAGGTCAGGCCCTGCTTCACGCCCGCTCCCGTCATGGGTCCGGCCGCGTTGACGGACTGCACCCACTGCATGGGGATGGCCTGGCCCCAGCTCAGCCGCGCCTGGCTGCCGTTGCGCACCTGCAGCTGCTGCGGCGCCATCAGCGGCGCCTGCGGCCGCGTGCCGACCACATAACCGGCGCTGCCCTCCTCGATCTGGCGCAGTTCCACCACCAGGTCACGTGCGGGCAACTGGGCGGCGGCCGGCAAGACCAGGAAAGCCAACAGGAAAAGGAGCGTAGGGCGCATGGTGTCCTCTGGCACTGGGTGTGTCAGGCATTGTGCCAAAGCAGGCCTGATCAGCGGAAACAAAATCGGCATGCCACAATTTGACGCCACGACGGGCTCACGGCCTGTGACGCACATCAACCCCGCCCGGAAGACACCTTGAGCCTGCTGTTCACCCCCTACGAGCTGCCCGCCCCGCGCGGCCCCCTCCCCCTGCCCAACCGTATCGTCATCGCGCCCATGTGCCAGTACTCGGCCGTCGACGGCGCAGCGACCGACTGGCATCTCGCGCACTGGGCCAGCCTGCTCAACAGCGGCGCTGGTTTGCTGACCATCGAAGCCACGGGCGTCACTGCGGATGGCCGCATCACCCCCCATTGCCTGGGCCTGTGGAACGAGCACACGGAACAGGCCCTGGGCGACACGCTGCAGCGCGCGCGCAGATTAGCTCCGCCCATGCCGGTCTGCATCCAGCTCGCCCACGCCGGGCGCAAGGGCTCCAGCGCCGCGCCCTGGCATGGCGGCGGGCTGCTGAGCCCGGCCCAGGGCGGCTGGCTGCCGCTGGCGCCGTCGGCCCTGCCGCAGCTGCCCGACGAGCCGCCGCCCGCGGCCATGTCGGCGGCCCAGCTTGTTGAGGTGCGCGAGGCTTTCGTGGCCGCAGCCCAGCGCGCGCAGCGCATCGGCATCGACGCCATCGAACTGCATGCCGCGCACGGCTACCTGCTGCACCAGTTCCTCTCGCCCCTGTCCAACCAGCGCACGGACGCCTACGGCGGCTCCCTGGAGAACCGCATGCGTTACCCGCTGGAAGTGTTTGCCGCCGTGCGCGCCGTGTTCGACGGCCCGCTGGGCGTGCGCGTCTCGGCCACCGATTGGGTCGAAGGCGGCTGGGACGTGCAGCAGACGGCCGAGTTCTCGCGCCGGCTCAAGGCCCTGGGCTGCAACTTCATGCACGTCTCCACCGCCGGCGTCTCGCCGCAGCAGAAGATCACCCTGGGCCCCGGTTACCAGGTGCCTTATGCGCGCGAAGTCCGCCAGGCCTGTGGCCTGCCGACCACCGCCGTGGGCCTGATCACCGATCCGAAACAGGCTGAAGAGATCCTGCAGGCCGGCGACGCCGACCTGATCGCCATCGCCCGCGCCCTGCTTTACAAACCGCGCTGGCCCTGGGAGGCTGCCGTGGCCCTGGGCGGCCAGGTGCAGGCCAGCGAGCCCTACTGGCGCTGCCTGCCGCGCGAGGCGCAGGGCATCTTCGGGAACGTGCGGATCGGGATGCGCTAAGCCGCGCAGCGGTCGTTCAAGGCCGCTGGCGGATCACCAGTGCCGGCAAGTCCAGCGTCTTGATGCGCAGCGCGGCCTGGTCGGCTTCGGCCTGGCGCATGAAGGGACCGACGCGCACGCGCATCAGCTTGCCCTTGGGGCTGTCGAAGGATTCGGCACCCGCCTCCAGCCCCAGACCTTGCACCTGGGCCAGTGCCTTCTGCGCGTTCGTCTCCTGGGCGTAAGCGCCCACCTGGATCACCCACACATAACGCTGTTGCGGCGCACTGGCAGCACGGGCCGGGCGCGGAGCAGCCACCGGTGCCGGGGATGCCACCGCCGCGGGGGCCGTGGCCGCCGGGGCAGGTTCCGGCCGGGCCGGTGCCGCTGCCACGCTGCGGTCTGCGGCATTGACCATGGCCGGCTTGCCAGCCGTTGCGGGCCGGGCCGTCGAAGGTGTTTGGGGCGCACTCGCGGCCTGGGCCACACGCGGCGCATCGGGCGCGGCTGGCGCCACCGCAGTCGCTGGCGTCGGTGCCGCAGCCGGTGCGCTGGCCGCCACGGCGGGCTGGGGTGTTGCCGTTGTCGCTTGCGGCTCGCTGGCGGCAGGCGCGGGGGCCGCGGCCAGCGCACGCAC
Source organism: Burkholderiales bacterium (assembly GCA_016185015.1). Lineage (GTDB taxonomy): Bacteria > Pseudomonadota > Gammaproteobacteria > Burkholderiales > Burkholderiaceae_C > Hylemonella. Next base: position 339,597 of record JACPOI010000020.1, on the reverse strand, counting down.
CTGGCCGGAGGTGCCGCTTGCGACGGCGCGCTCCTCGTGCGTCGCCAACTGGGGCAGCGAACTCTCGACACCCTGGAAACCGTTGTAGACCGCGAGCACCAGCGCCAGCAGCACCGCATTGCCCACGCCCAGCAGCATCAGGCGACGGTTGTCCGGCGCCTGGCGGGAGAGCACGGTGGCGGCGTCCCTCACCTCGGGCGAGGTACGCAGCACGGTCGATATCTTCTCGTTGCAATGCGTGTAGAACCAGGCATTGGCATACAGGCCCGGCACCACGAAGGCCACCGTCAGCAGCAGCAGGAAAAGCAGCAGGGCGCTGGTATCGGAGTAGCTGAACAGCAGCTTGCCCACGCCGAAGATCAGCAGCGCCGTGCCGAACAGGGCCGCCACATAAGCCAGGGCCCAGCCCCACATGCGGCGGTACACCAGCCAGTTGAAGGTGGTCCAGTAGGCCGCCCAGTTCCAGCTGCTGCCCGCCTTGCCCTCGCCGTCGAAACGGGCGAAGTGGCGCAGGTAGTAATCCTGTCCGCGCGGACCGATGGTGGCGCGGTAAAGGTAGGCGGTGTCGCCGGAGGGGAGCTTGTGGGTGGGTTCCTTGGCCATCGCTGATGTTCCAGGTATGCCCGGAGTCTAATTCACATTGGCCGCCATGCCACGTCTGGCGTGCCATGGATGCTACAAATTTGCAACTACGCCTTCAGGTAGTTGGTGCGACTCCCCAGCCAGCGGATCACATGGCGCTCGGCCAGGTCCGGGTGGCGGTCCAGCATCACGGGCGCCGCCTCGCGGGCCCAGGCCAGCAGGTGGCTGTCTTCCGCCAGGTCGGCAAAACGCAGCAGGGCCGCGCCCGACTGGCGCGCCCCCAGGAACTCACCCGGCCCGCGGATGTCCAGGTCGCGCCGGGCGATCTCGAAGCCGTCGCTGGTCTCGGCCATCGCCTTCAGGCGCTCGCGCGCCGTCTCTCCCAGGCGCGGTGCATCGCCGGTGGAATACAGCAGCACGCAGGCCGACGCCGCCGCCCCGCGCCCCACCCGCCCGCGCAGCTGGTGCAGCTGCGACAGGCCAAAACGTTCGGCATGCTCGATCACCATGAGCGTGGCATTGGGCACATCTACCCCCACCTCGATCGCCGTGGTGCTAACCAGTACGCCCATCTGTCCGCTCGTGAAGAGCGACATCACCGCCTTCTTCTCGGCCACCGGCATGCGCGAATGCAGCAGACCCACCAAAACACCCGGCAGCGCCGCGCTGAGTTCGGCGTGCGTTTCTGTGGCGTTGGTGAGGTCCAGCATCTCGCTTTCCTCGATCAGCGGGCAGACCCAATAGACCTGCCGCCCCTGCTCCAGCTGGCCGCGGATGCGCTGGATCACCTCGTCGCGACGCTGCTCGGACACCACCTTGGTCACGATGGGGCTGCGCCCGGGGGGCAGCTCGTCGATGGTGGAAACGTCCAGGTCCGCGTAATAACTCATCGCCAAGGTTCGCGGAATGGGCGTCGCCGTCATCATCAACATGTGCGGCTCCAGGTCCTCGCCGTTGGTCTTGCTGCGCAAGGCCAAGCGCTGGGCGACACCAAACCTATGCTGCTCGTCGATGATGGCCAGCGCCAGGTTCTTGAACTGCACCTGTTCCTGGATGACGGCGTGCGTGCCCACCACCAGGCCGGCCTCGCCGCGCTCGATCAGGCCCAGCATCTCGTTGCGCTCTTTCTTCTTCTGGCTGCCCGTGAGCCAGGCCACGCGCACGCCCAAGGGCTCCAGCCAGCCCACCAGCTTGCGGAAATGCTGGTCGGCCAGGATCTCGGTGGGCGCCATCAGCGCGCACTGCCAGCCCGCGTCCATGCAGATCGTGGCCGCCAGTGCGGCCACCACCGTCTTGCCGGACCCCACGTCACCCTGCAGCAGGCGGTGCATCGGTTTGTGCAAGGCCAGGTCTTGCGCAATCTCCGTGCACACGCGGCGCTGCGCTGCGGTCAGCTGAAACGGCAGCGCGGCCAGCAGGCGCTCGTGCAGCGCGCCCGCGCCGCGGGTGTGCAGCTCGGGCGCGCGCAGGTGCTCGCGCTCGCGGCGCGACTGCAGTTGCGACAGCTGCTGGGCCAGCAGCTCCTCGGCCTTCAGGCGCAACCAGGCCGGGTGCGTGTGGTCCTCCAGCTGGGCCAGCGAGACATCGGGCGTGGGGTGGTGCAAGAAGGTCAGGGCCTGGCGCAGGTCCCACAGCGGCTTGAATTTGAGCCCGGCCGCCAGCTCGGGCGGGAAAGTGTCGGACAACTCAGCCCGCGCCAGGCCGCCCAGCACCGCCTTGCGCAGGTAAGGCTGGGGCAGGCCGGCCACCGTGGGGTAGACGGGCGTGAGCGCGGTGGGCAGCTCGCCACTGGCGGCCCGCGTGTGCGGGTGCATCATGGTCCAGCCCAGGAAACCGCCGCGCAGTTCACCGCGCGCGCGAATCTTCGTGCCCACGGCCAGGGCCTTCTGCTGCGAGGGGTAGAAATTGAAGAAGCGCAGCACGCAGGTGTCGCTGCCGTCGTTCACCGTCACCAGCAGCTGGCGGCGCGGGCGGTAGGCCACCTCGCAGGCGGTGACCTCGGCCTCGATCTGCGCCGTGTCGCCCTCGCGCGCGTCGGCCAGCTTGGTGATGCGCGTTTCGTCCTCGTAGCGCAGGGGCAGGTGCAGGGCCAGGTCGATGTCGCGCCGCAGGTTGAGCTTTTCCAGAGCCTTCTGCGGCAGGCTCTTGGCAGGCGTCGCTTTCGCCGGCCCCTCGCCCGCCGCGGACACGGCTTTTTTCCTGGCGGGTGCGGTGGACTTGGTCGGCATGGGACAATTCTGCCTTCTCTTTCACTTGGCACGGGTTTGTCCAGCCCTCAAGCACATGTCTGTCTCATTCGGCGCCCCACGCGCCCACACCCTCAGCGATTTCGACTTCGAGCTCCCGCCCGAGCTCATTGCCCAGCATCCGGCTTCTGAACGCAGCGCCTCGCGCCTGCTCGACGGCCGCGCCGCCACCCCGGTGGACCGCATCTTTCGTGAGCTACCCGGCCTGCTCTTGCCCGGCGACCTGCTCGTCTTCAACGACACCAAGGTGGTGAAGGCGCGTCTCTTCGGCGAGAAACCCACAGGCGGCAAGCTGGAACTGCTGATCGAACGTGTGCTGACCGGCCACGAGGTGGTGGCCCACATGAAAGTCAGCAAGAAGCCGGCGGCGGGCACGGTGCTGCAGATGACGGGCGGCTACACCGCCGAACTGCTGGGCCGCTGGCCCGATGAAGAGGGGCAACTGTTTCGCCTGCGCTTCAGCGACGAGCCGCATGCGCTGATGGAGCAAAACGGCCACGTGCCCCTGCCCCCCTACATCGAGCACGGCGACAGCGCGGACGACGTGGCGCGCTACCAGACCGTCTTCGCCGCCAAACCCGGCGCCGCCGCTGCGCCCACCGCGGCCCTGCACTTCGACGAAGGCGTGCTGGCCGCACTGGAAGCGCGTGGCGTGAAGCGCGCCAGCGTCACCCTGCACGTGGGTGCCGGCACTTTCTCCCCCGTGAAGACCGAGAACCTGGCCGAGCACCGCATGCACCGCGAGTGGTACGAGGTGCCCGCCGCCACGCAGCATGCGATTGCGGAGACAAAGGCCAAGGGCGGCCGCATCGTCGCCGTGGGCACCACCACCATCCGCACGCTCGAATCCTGGGCCAAGACGGGCCAGGCCAGCGGCGACACCGAGATCTTCATCACCCCGGGTTTCAAGTTCCAGGTGGCCGATCTGCTGGTGACCAACTTCCATCTGCCCAAGTCCACTCTCATGATGCTGGTGAGCGCCTTCGCGGGCTACGAACACATCATGGCGCTGTACCGGCATGCGATCAGCGAGCGCTACCGCTTCTTCAGTTATGGCGATGCGATGCTGCTGGAGCGATTGCCCTAGTCACAACTGTTACGGCTGCGCCACTGGCGGCGAGGGCCGGCCTGCAGCAAGCGCCCGTAGAATCCAGCCGTCAGCTCGCATATACAAACAGACATGTTGACCCCCGACTTCCGCCCCTCCCAGCTCCCAGAGTTCACCCCGCCTGCGGTGCCGCAAACCAAGCTCAAAAGAGCCGCGGCTGGATACGCGCTGGTCGCGCTCGCCGCGGGCATCGGCGGCGCGTATGCGCTGGTGACCAGCTATCTGACCCGCCTGGCGCTGGCGCCTGCCATCGCCATCGGCGTGCTGCTGGCCCTGCACCTGGGTACGGTCTTCGTCGCGCGGCTGCGGCTGGGCGAATGGCTGGGGCTGACCGGGCTGGTGATCACCGTGCTGGCGGCCCTGGCCGCACCGGCTGGAGCCGGCCTGGCCGACCCCACGGACCACATGGCTCCGGCGGGCGGCTACCTTCCCTTGTCCCCCACGCCTACTGAGCACTGGGGCGTGCGCAGCGCCCGCGCAATCGCCGACACTGCCGGCCCCCTCGTGGTGATGATCGGCGCCCTCATCAGCAGCTGGTTCGCGGTGCACAACGCCAAGCCTAGGTAGGATACGGGAATAGCCCCGGACCCGACAGTCAGGCTGCTTTCTGGCCAGCGGCGGCACAGAAATCTTCATCGCCCCAGGCTTCGAGTTCAAGGTGGCCGACCTGCTGGTCATCGATGAGGCTTGGACTTGGCCGCCGTCAGGTTTCGAACGAAGGCATGCACTCTCACGCTACAGGTTTGACGTCTACAAGGTAGAGCACGATGGCGATCCTTCTATTTCTTTTAACCATTGCAGCACTTATCCTGCTGGCCGTTCTACCGTTTGCGTATGTCTGGGGCTGCGTATTGATACAACGACGTTTGCGAGTGCGGCTTGGAAGCATCTGGGCCAACCGCGTTTTCTTCGTCTCATTGTCAATCCCGTTTATCTATTGTGCGGTCGGAATGTTGTATGTACGGCATCTATCGCTGTCAGACACAACCATACCGAATGCCAGCAAAGTCAAATCTGAGGGAGTCTTCGTTGAGGGGAACTATGCGCACGCCGCGCTAGACAACGATCTGAAGTCTTCGAGCGGGTTCTCGTTCTACGAGTCCAAACAACCTGATGGTTCTCTGTATCGAACACATAGACTGTTTAGCGATAGCAAGTTCGTTGCCGCCCCCATTAGCGATTATGGGTTTTCAGTCTCGCCCCCTGAACCAGTTGCATCACCGCTTGGCATCTCAATAAGTATCGCCAAAGTTTGGGATCTGGCTACGCAAGTTCGCCTCGCCGAAAGAAAACAGTATTTATTTGGTGGTGGCCTTTTGGGCAACTATTTAGTTGTTCTATTCGGCACCCGCTACCTGACTTACGAAGTTAATAGCGGTTTTAAACTCTGGCGTGCCGGTGGTTTCAGTGACCTTATTTCTTCTTATCCGGCATGGGAAAAAGATATCGATTTTTTAAAGACAGTCGTAGATCCGCGGGTCGATTGATTCCCGTGGAGTACGCTAACTGACGCCATCAGGATGCCCTGATCGAGCCATCTATCAAGCGGTCTTCACCAGTTGATGGACTCTCCGCTAAGTGTTTTTTTCCAAACATTGACTGTTTACCAAGCTTGAGGACGGCCGCAATTTTCTATTTGACGGCCAAAGTCTGCGCATGATGCGCAAAGTGGTCCGCCATGACACTCGCGATGAAGTAATAGCTGTGGTCGTAGCCCACATGCCGACGCAGCGTCAGCGGATGACCAGCCGCATTGCAAGCATCTTCCAGCAACTCAGGCCGCAACTGCTTGCGCAAAAATTCATCGGTCTCGCCCTGGTCCACCAGGATAGGCAGGCACTCTGTGGCGGTGGCGACCAGTTCCACCGCATCCCACTCCTTCCAAGCTGAGGTGTCTGCCCCCAGATAGGCCGTGAAGGCCTTCTGGCCCCAGGGCACCTGGCTGGGTGCCACCACGGGGGCGAAGGCCGAGACGCTGCGGTAACGGCCGGGGTTGCGCAGCGCGGTGACGAGCGCGCCGTGGCCGCCCATGCTGTGGCCGAAGATGCCGCGCGCGTCGGTGGCGGGGAAGTTCTGCTCGATGAGCGCGGGCAGCTCTTGCGCCACATAGTCCGCCATGCGGTAGTGCTGGGCCCAGGGGGCCTGGGTGGCGTTGAGGTAGAAGCCTGCGCCTTCGCCCAGGTCGTACGTGTCTTCATTGGGTACGCCGGGGCCGCGCGGGCTGGTGTCGGGGGCGACGAGGATTAGCCCCAAGCGGGCGGCGTGTTCCTGCGCGCCGGCCTTGGTGATGAAGGTCTGTTCGTTGCAGGTCAGGCCGGCCAGGTAATACAGCACGGGGCAGCGCTGGCCCTCGACGGCGGCGGGCGGCAGGTAGATGCCGAACTTCATGTCACAGCCCAGGGTGGTGGACGTGTGTTTCCAGACTTCCTGGCGGCCGCCGAAACTGGCGTGGCGCTCTACGCGGTTCATGTCTACTCTCCTCTGATCGCTTCAGTAATGGATGACGGTGCGGATGGATTTGCCTTCGTGCATGAGGTCGAAGGCTTCGTTGATGTCTTTCAGTTCGCGTGTGTGCGTGACAAAGGGCGCGAGCTGGATGTCGCCCTTCATGGCGTCTTCCACCATGCCCGGCAATTGGCTGCGGCCCTTGACGCCGCCGAAGGCCGTGCCCAGCCAGCGCCGGCCGGTGACGAGCTGGAAGGGGCGCGTGGAAATCTCCTGCCCCGCGCCGGCCACGCCGATGATGACACTCTGGCCCCAGCCGCGGTGCGCACACTCCAGCGCGGCGCGCATGACGTTCACGTTGCCGATGCACTCAAAGCTGTGGTCCACACCCCAGGTGGTCATCTCCACGATGACCTGCTGAATGGGTTTGTCATGGTCCTTGGGGTTCACGCAATCGGTCGCGCCGAAGGTGCGGGCCAGGTCGAACTTGCCCGGGTTGGTGTCGATGGCGATGATGCGGCCGGCTTTCGCCTGCTTGGCGCCCTGGATCACGGCCAGGCCGATGCCACCCAGGCCGAACACGGCCACGGTGTCGCCGGGCTGGACCTTGGCGGTGTTTTTCACGGCGCCCAGGCCGGTGGTGACGCCACAGCCCAGCAGGCAGACCTGCTCGTGGTTGGCCTCAGGGTTGATCTTGGCCAGCGAGACGTCGGCCACCACGGTGTACTCGCTGAAGGTGGAGCAGCCCATGTAGTGGTAGATGGGCTGGCCCTGGTAGCTGAAGCGCGTGGTGCCGTCGGGCATGACACCCTTGCCCTGGGTGGCGCGCACGGCCACGCAGAGGTTGGTCTTGCCGCTCTTGCAGAACAGGCACTCGCCGCATTCGGCGGTGTAGAGCGGGATGACGTGGTCGCCCGGCTTCACGCTCGTGACGCCCTCGCCCACCTCCACCACCACGCCCGCGCCTTCGTGGCCCAGCACCACGGGGAACAGGCCCTCGGGGTCCTCACCGCTCAGGGTGAAGGCGTCGGTGTGGCAGACGCCGGTGTGCGTGATCTTCACCAGTACCTCGCCCTTTTTCGGCGGCGCCACGTCGATCTCGACGATCTGCAGGGGCTGGCCAGCAGCAAAGGCGACGGCGGCGCGTGATTTCATAGGGGGCATCTTTCTGGAACGGGAAAACAGAGAGCAGCGATTGTCGACCAGATGGCGGGGCCGCACCCCGGCCAGGGGCGATAACCCTGCAGTACCTGCACAAGCCTTGACAAACAAAAGCCCGGCGGGCCGGGCTTCAGAACTTGCGGCTCACACCGCTGCAGCGGCAGGCTTATTCGGCCTTGATGCCAGCGTGTGCCGTCACGCGCGACCAGCGCACGAGCTCGGAGCGCATGAAGTCGGTGGCCTGGTCGGCGTTGAGGAAGACGAAGTCGAAACCCATGCCTTCGAGCTTGGCTTTCATCTCGGGCTGCTTGAGCACCTGGGTGTAGGCGGCGTGCAGGCGCTTGACCACGGCCGGCGGCGTGGAAGCCGGGGCGTAGAGCGCGAACCAGTTGGAGACCTCGGCGCCGGGGTAACCGGATTCGATCAGCGTGGGGGTCTGGGGCAGCTCGCGGTGGCGCTGCTTGGCGGCCACGGCCAGCACGCGGATGCGGCCCTGCTTGATGAAGGGCAGCGCGTTCTGCAGCGGGCTGAACATGTAGTCGAGCTGGCCGCCCACGAGGTCATTCATGGCCTGCGACTGGCCCTTGTAGGGGATGTGGTTGGAGCTGGTGCCGGCGAGCTGGTTGAAGTATTCGGCCGTCAGGTGCTGCGAGCTGCCCAGCCCGGCCGAGCCGTAGTTGAGCGCGCCGGGTTTGCTGCGCGCCAACTCCACGAAGTCCTTGACGCTGCTGGCCTTCACATTGCTGTTGACCACCAGCGCCACGTCGGTCTGGCCGACCAGGGCCACGGTCTGGAAGTCCTTGAGCAGGTCGTAGGGCAGCTTGCGGTAGACCGCCACGTTGGTGGCGATGGTGTTGGGCGTGAACAGCAGGGTGTAGCCGTCGGCCTTGGCCTTGGCCACGTACTCGGTGCCGATGTTGCCGCCTGCGCCGGTCTTGTTCTCGACCACCACGGGCTGGCCCAGCAGCTCGCCCACCTTCTGGCCCACGGTGCGGGCCATCACGTCGGTGCCGCCACCGGCCGACACCGGCACGATGACCTGGATGGGGCGTTGCGGGAAGCCCTGCGCCATGGCGTGGGAGAGCACAACCGCCCCCAGCGCCAGGCCGGCGGACATGCGATGCAGAATGTTCATGGTGTCTCCTCGTCTTGTTGCATGGGACTGCTCACACTAATTTCTCAAGATGCGTTGCGGATCAAAAAGGCCATGCGGTAGGCGCGTGGGCGCCGCCGGGGTAGTCCCCGGCAAGTCCGCGCAACACCCCGCATGGCCTTTTTGGCCGCAACCCGAAGGGAACGGGGTGCAAATGGCGCCACTCGTTGTTGCACTCCTCACCCAGACGGCCAGTCTGGGCTTCGTCGCGCGCCTAGATTGGCACCATTTGCACCCCATTCGCACTTGAGAAATTAGTGTGAGCAGTCCCCAGATCTTATGACGATAATCATACTTATCATCAATGCAAGTCAGGAAAACACTGACTGCCCAGGAGACCCGACATGACCCCCACCGCCAACCCCGCGCTGATCGACGACCTCGTCATCGCCAACCACATCCTCGTCAACGAAGGCGTGCTCGACGGCTTCGGCCACATCAGCGTGCGCCATGACAAGCAGCCCGACCGTTTCCTGATCGCGCGCAGCATGGCACCGGGCCTGGTGACGGCCGACGACATCTTGGCCTGCGACCTGGACGGCAATGTGCACGACGAGCGCGGCCGCAAGACCTATGTGGAGCGTTTCATCCACAGCGAGATCTACCGTTGCCGCCCCGATGTGATGGCGGTGATCCACAGCCACTCGCCGGCCGTCATCCCCTTTGGCGTGACGGGCGCGCGCCTGCGGCCGATCTGCCACATGAGCGGTTTTCTGGGCGCGCAGGTACCGGTGTTCGAGATCCGGCACACGGCCGGCGAGAGCAGCGACCTGCTGATCCGCAACCAGGCGCTGGGCAAAGCCCTGGCCGCCAGCCTGGGCCAGCAGGCCGTGGCGCTGCTGCGCGGGCACGGCAATGTGGTGGTGGGTTTTTCCATCCAGCAGGTGGTGTTCCGAGCCATCTACACCGAGAGCAACGCCCGCCTGCAGAGCGAGGCCATGCGCCTGGGCGAGATCAACTACCTGACGCCGGAAGAGGCCCAGGCCACTTCGGACATGAACGACGAGCACCTGGGCCGGCCCTGGGAAGTCTGGAAGAAGAAGGCGCAGCAAAACCGCTTCTGAGCACGTGCCCTGGGGTGCCGGCCTAAAATCGGTCCCTCACCATGCTCAAATTCGAACTGCTCAAGACCGACGGCCACGCGCGCCGCGGCCGCCTCACGCTCAACCACGGCGTGGTCGAAACCCCCATCTTCATGCCCGTGGGCACCTACGGCACGGTCAAGGGCGTGATGCCCCAGAGCCTGGAAGACATGGGCGCGCAGATCATCCTGGGCAACACCTTCCACCTGTGGATGCGCCCGGGCCTGGACGTGGTGAAGACCTTTGGCGGCCTGCACCGCTTCGAGAACTGGGGCAAACCCATCCTCACCGACTCAGGCGGTTTCCAGGTCTGGAGCCTGGGCGAGATGCGCAAGATCTCCGAGGAAGGCGTGCGCTTCTCCTCGCCGGTCAATGGCGACAAACTGTTCCTCACGCCCGAGGTCTCGATGCAGATCCAGACCGTGCTCAACAGCGACATCGTCATGCAGTTCGACGAATGCACGCCCTATGTCTCGCTGGAGCCCAAGACCAAAGGCCAGCTGACCACCGAGCGCGAGGCGCGCGTTTCCATGGAGCTCAGCATGCGCTGGGCCAGGCGCTGCAAGACCGAGTTCGAACGCCTGGAGAACCCCAACGCGCTGTTCGGCATCGTGCAGGGCGGCATGTACGAGAACCTGCGTGACGAATCACTGGCCGGGCTGGAAGAACTGGACTTCCCCGGCATCGCGGTGGGCGGTGTCAGCGTGGGCGAGCCCAAGGAGGACATGCAGCGCCTGATCCGCCACGTCGGCCCCCGGCTGCCGGCGCACAAGCCGCATTACCTGATGGGCGTGGGCACACCGGAAGACCTGGTCTATGGCGTGCAGCACGGCATCGACATGTTCGACTGCGTGATGCCCACGCGCAATGCGCGCAACGGCCACCTGTTCACGCGTTTTGGCGACCTCAAGATCCGCAACGCGCGCCACAAGAGCGACGAGCGCCCGCTGGACGAGACCTGCAGCTGCTACGCCTGCGCCGGCAAGTCGGGCGTGCCCTACGCTCAGGGCGGCCGCGAAGGCTTCAGCCGCGCCTACCTGCACCACCTGGACCGCTGCGGCGAGATGCTGGGCCCCATGCTGGCCACGGTGCACAACCTGCACTACTACCTGAACCTCATGCGTGAGGTGCGCGCCGCGCTGGACGCGGGCACGTTTGGCGCTTTCGTGGCGCAGTTCCACGCCGAGCGCGCGCGCGGCGTCTGAGCGCTGTAAGAAAACCGGCCCCACGCGCGACCGATGGAGCCCATGGACACCCACCCGCAAACGCGCGACCCCATCGCCAACGAGCACCTGGCCGCCATCCGCCCGGACATGTTGCGTTTCGCCCGCCTGCAGCTGCGTGACGCGGCAGCCGCCGAGGACGCGGTGCAGGAAGCCCTGCTGGCCGCGCTGGCCAACGCCCGGCAGTTCGCCGGCCGTTCCGAGGCCAAGACCTGGGTCTTCGGCATCCTCAAGAACAAGATCGTGGATGTGATCCGCCAGCAGAGCCGCAGCAGCAACATCTCGTCCTTCTCGGACGGCGAGGAAAGCCTGGACCAGACCTTTGAAACCCTGTTCAAGGACAACGCGCACTGGACACCCGCCTCGCGCCCGCGCGACTGGGGCAGCCCCGAAGCCGCGCTGCGCCAGCAGCACTTCTGGGGCGTGTTCGAAGTCTGCCTCAACTATCTGCCCGAGAACACGGCGCGCGTCTTCATGATGCGCGAGTTCCTCGATTTCGAAACGCCCGAGGTCTGCCAGGAGCTGGGCATCACGGTGAGCAACTGCAACGTCATCCTGCACCGCGCGCGCAACGCCCTGCGACTGTGCCTGGAACGCGGCTGGTTCACCAGCGGAGAAAAAACATGCTGAACTGCAAGCAGGCCACGCGCCTCATGTCCGAGGCCCAGGACCACCCGCTTGCGCTGGGTGAGCGCCTGCCGCTGCGCCTGCATCTCTACATGTGCGTGGGCTGCCGCAACTACGGCAGGCAGCTGGACTTCCTGCGCGCCGCCACCCGCGAACTCAAGGGCGGCAGCGAGCCACCCCGCAAGGACTAGGCTTCAACGCCACTGATCCCTCAGCACCCACGCAAACGCTGCCAGCAGGACGACGGCCACGATGCCGAAGTACAGGGCCCAGGGCCGCTTCTTCTCGGCATAGGGGTCGGTCAGCGCGCGCTCGGCATTGGGCGGCAGCTGCGCCACCTGAGTGAGCGAGGTGCCGAAGGGGATGTTGATCTTGGCACGCGCATTGATGGCCCAGCCATTGGCATCCAGGATGGGGCCCAGGTTGCGGCTGCGCAGCTTGAACCAGGCCAGGATGACTGCGGGGCCCGAGATGGCGAGCATCAGCCCGGCCAGCGCAAACGGCACCTGCCACCACTTGAGGGCCAACAGGCCCACCAGCACCGAGGCCAGGGCCGTACCAATGGCACCCACGGCCAGGCCGATGGCGGCAAAGATACCGGCGAACTTGCCCACGTCGAAAGGGGGCGGGGGCGTCGCAGGTGCAGCCGGGGCAGCGGCCACCTTCTGGGCGCCGTTGGCCACGGCCGTGGTCAGCTTCTCGTCCGAAGCCTTGGCCTTGCTGGCAGCGATCTTCTGCACCTGCTCGCCGACAAAACGCGCCAGACGCTTGTAGGGTGACCAGAAGGCCTGGCGCAGGCTGATCGGGTGGTCGATGATCTTGGTGATGGTGGCGTCCCAGTCGCGGCCCAGGCGGTCGTAGAACACACCGTTGCGGCTCACCATGAGCTGGTCCGAATCGCCGGCGGTGAAGGCCGCGGCGATGCTGAGCTTTTCGGCGCCGCGGGTGCAGTCGCAGTAGACCAGGCACATGCGCGAGAGCGTGGCCAGCGTGGCGTGGCGGCCTGCGTCGTTGACGGCCACACAGAGTTCGGCCGAGCGGCCGTCCAGGTAGAGCGTGCCGACCTGGAAGGTGGCCTTGCCCTGGCGCGTGTAGAAATCGCGGAAGGCGACGAAGTTGTTGGCCAGGGCCAGCAGGTCGCGCACGTAATGCGCCAGCCGCTCCAGCTGGCGCACGGCATCGGCCTCGACGGCCGCATCGGGCTTGGCGGCCAGCCAGGCGGCATAGGGGGCGAGCTTGTCCTTGAGCGCCGCCCAGTCGGCCTCGGTCAACAGCGCGCGCTCGCCCAGCAGCGGCCGGATGGCAGCCTGCTGCAGGGTGGCCATGCGTGCCGCCCAGGCCGGGTTGAGCCCGGTGCCCAGCGGCAGCGCAACACCAGCCTGCACATGGGCCAGTGGCAGCGCGGCAATGCTTTCGGTATCGGTCTTCAAGGTCGCACTGCCGAGCGCGGCCAGCGTCGCATCCGCCGCGTTGAGGGCCGCACCGGCACGCGCATCGAAGGCCGCCAGGCGGCAGCGCACGAACCAGTCTTCCACCTTCTCGGCCACGGCCACCAGGGCCTCGTGGGCCGCGGCGGTGGCGTCGCCCAGCGGGCGGGCGGCCTGGCCGGCCGCTTCCCAGGCAGCCAGCGCGCGTTGGGCGTGGCGGGTCTGCGCGGCATTGGCGGCGGCGACCGTCACCAGGCCGTCATCACTGCCAATGTCGGCGAGCAACTCGCGCGCAGCGGTGGCGATGGCGGCGCCCTCTTCGTCCTCGTCGCGAATGGCCGCCAGCGGCACCCCCGGGAGTTTCTGCGCCAGCACATTGGTGTCTTTCAGACGCCCGGCAGCCCACTGCACCGCAGCGATCAGTTCGGGCGCGCGCACCTGGCCGTCACCATCACCATCCACAAAGGACAAGGTGTGGGCATCGAACTCGATGCCCTTGACGGGGCAGGACAGGGCCACCCAGAGTTTCTGGTCGAGCTGGCCGATGTTGAGTAGTTCGGCCGCGGTGTCCAGGCGGACTTGGTCGAAACCGCCGGCACGGAAGAAACGCCAGTGAGACTGGGTGGTGGTCATGGAACGGTCCTCCTGATGAACTTGCATTTCATCTTACCCCCAGCCACGCCGGACATGGAACTCAGGAGCGCACGGGCACGTTGCCGTGGTGCGGGCGCATGCGGTCCAGCACCTGGGTGCTCATGCTGCGCGAGAGCTCTTCCTTGCCCAGGAAGACCGTGCCCAGGCCCTCCTGGCGCAGGAGCTGGGCTTCGTCTTCGCTGAGCGTGCGCAGCAGGATCTCCACGTTCGGGTTGAGTGCGCGCGCGGTCTCGACCATGCGCCGCGCGCGCATGGAATCGGGCGGCGTGATGACCAGCATGGCGGCGCGCGCGATGTGCGCCTGGATCAGCACCTCGGGCTCGGCCGCGTCGCCGCTGACCGCCGGTATGCCCTCCTTGCGCAGTGTCTCCACCAGCTCGCGGTTCTGCTCGGCCACGACAAAAGGAATCTGCTGCTCGCGCAGCTCGGCCGCCATGCGCCGGCCCACGCTGCCGTAGCCCACCAGCACCACCTGCCCGGTCAGTTGCTTGGGGTCGGTGGACATGGGCAGCTCGGCCAGCGGGTCGTCGCGCTGCTCGAAACGGCGCACCAGCTCGGAACGCTGGCGCAGCCAGGCCTGCAGCGGCCCGATGGCGGCGAAGAGGGCCGAGTTGGCGGCGATCGAGATCAGGGCACCGGCCAGCACCAGGCTCTGGCCCTCGGCCGGCATCAGCTGCAGGGCCACGCCCATGCCGGCCAGGATGAAGGAGAACTCGCCGATCTGCGCCAGGCTGGCGCCGATGGTCAGCGCCGTGTTGAGCGGGTAACGGAACAGCAGCACCAGGGCGATGGCGGCCAGCGTCTTGCCCACCATGATTATGGCCACCACGGCCAGCACCTTGAGCGGCTCCTGCCAGAGCACGGCCGGGTCGAACAGCATGCCGACCGAGACGAAGAAGAGCACGGCAAAGGCGTCACGCAGCGGCAGCGATTCGTCGGCCGCGCGGTGGCTGTACTCGGATTCGCGCATCATCATGCCGGCGAAAAAGGCGCCCAGCGCGAAGGACACATCGAACAGCAGGGCTGCGCCAAAGGCCACGCCGATGGCCGCGGCCACCACACACAGCGTGAACAGCTCGCGAGAGCCGGTGCGCGCCACCCACCACAGCAGCTTGGGGAACACGCGCCGCCCCACCACCAGCATCACGGCGATGAAGGCCGCCACCTTGGCCAGGGTCAGGCCCATGGTGGTCCAGAGTTCGCTGGCGTTCGCCGCCTTGCCCGCGCCCGCCTCGCCCATGACACCGGCCAGGGCCGGCACCAGAACGAGCACCAGCACCATGACCAGGTCTTCCACCACCAGCCAGCCCACGGCGATGCGGCCGTTGATGCTGTCCAGCAGGCCCTTGGCCTCCAGCGCGCGCAGCAGCACCACGGTGCTGGCCACCGACAGGCACAGGCCGAAGATCAGCGCCCCGCCCCAGTGCCAGCCCCAGGCCATGCTCGCACCCATGCCCAGCGCGACGGCCACCGCGATCTGCACGATGGCGCCCGGCACGGCGATGCGCCGCACCGCCAGCAGTTCACGCAGGGAAAAATGCAGACCCACGCCGAACATCAGCAGCATCACGCCGATCTCGGCCAGTTGACCGGCCAGGCCGACATCACCCACGAAACCCGGGGTAGCCGGGCTGATGACCACGCCGGCCAGCAGGTAGCCCACCAGCGGCGGCATCTTGAGCTGGATGGCCAGCAGGCCCAGGATCATCGCCAGGCCGAAACCGGTGGCGATGGTGGCGATGAGGCTGACGTCATGAGGCATGCTGTCTATCATGAAGGATTCGTGAAATCGTAGCGTCCTGAAGGGATACAACGCTGCCGCACCCTGGCGTGCGCCCCCTGGCTGGGGTAAGCTGGAACCGGCGCGCCGGCGCTGCCATCGCCGCCTGCACAGAACATCGTCGACCATGAAAAAACACCTGCTCGCACTTGCCACCCTCCTGCTGACACTCACCCCGGCCTGGGCCCAGCCTGCCAATGGCGGCTACCGCTTCTCGCCGGTCAACCAGTTCGACATCAACCTGACGGCGGCCTACTGGAACCCGATCATCCAGTACGTCTCCGAGAAAAGCGGCGTCAAGCTGGGCCTGAAGATTGGCCGCACCTCGGCCGACACCACGGCCTATGTGCTGACGCAGGAAGTCGAGTTCGTCTTCTCCAACCACCTGTTCAGCCCGGAGCGCGAGCAGCTGGGCTGGAAGGTCTTCGGTCGCCGCCAGATGCCCGCCATCCAGGGCCAGATCGTCGTGCCCGCCGATTCGCCCATCACCGAGCTGGCCCAGCTCAAAGGCGAGGAAGTCGCCTTCCCGGGCCCCGAAGCCTTCGTTGCCTACAAGGTGCCGTATGCGCAACTGCTCAATCGCGGCATCGACATCAAGGTGGTGTTCGGCGGCAACCAGAACGGCGCGCTGGCACAGCTCTTCGCGGGCAAGGTCAAGGCCGTCGGCGGCAATTCCCAGCTGATCGAGGGTTACGCCAAGCGCGAGAACCGCAAGTTCCGCGTGCTGTGGTCCTCCGATCCCTTCCACGACCTGGCGCTCATGGTCTCTGGCAAGGTGCCGGAGAAGGACGCGCAGGCCGTGGCACGGGCTTTCCTGAACATGCATAACGACCCCAAGGGTCGCGACATCCTGCACCAGACCTCACAGAAGGTGGGGCTGCCGATCGACGCCTACTTCATCCCTGCCGGCGCGGCCGACTACGATTCCTATCGCAAGTTCTACCAGACGGCACCGCCCTCGCTGCGCTGAGCATGCCCACGCCGCTGATCAACCTGCTGCCCAACTCGCTGGTCAAGCGGGTCTTCGCGCTCTGCGCGGTCACCATGCTGCTGTTTGTCGGCGCCGGTACCTGGCTGTTCCTGCACTACCAGTTCACCCAGGAAATCGAAGGCGTCCAGCAGTCCGCCACCATGCTCGTGGAAGCGACTGCGCAGACCATCACCGACAGCGCCGTCATCGGCGACTACGACACCATCCAGCGCACCCTGGACCGCGGCATCATCCAATCCCAGTTTTCCTCGGCCGCCTTCATCGACCTGCGCGGCGGTGTCGTGAAAAGCCTGAACAACTCGGGCCCCGAAGGCTACGTGCCGGACTGGCTGCGCGAGCAGGTGGGCTCGCAGCTGTACGACATCAACCGCACCATCTCGGTGGGTGGGCATGACTACGGTGTGCTGCGGCTGGAGTTTGCGGTGGGCGTGGTGGCGCTCCATCTCTGGCACCTGCTGCTAGCCGCGATCGGCCTGTCCATCGCGAGCCTGCTGGGCGGCCTGTTCCTGATCTGGTATTCGCTGCGCCGCTGGATCTCCTCTTTCCAGCGCATGGACACGGTGCTCTCCGCCAGCGACCCGCAATTCGAGAAGCTGGCCGGCGAGATGGTGCTGGCCGTGCCCGAGGAATTCCGCGCCACGTTCGAAGCGCTGCACCGCGCCTCGGGCAGCCTGCGCCTGGAACTCCGGCAGCGCGAGCAGGCGCTGGCGGCGCTGCGCCGTGTCCTCTCCAACCTGCTGCCCGACGCGCCGTCCCCCGAGGCCCAGAGCATGGACATCGCCGCCCTGTCGCGGGTGGTGCTGCAAATCATCCAGGAGCGCGAGGGCAGCCGCCAGGCGCTGCAGGACGCGATGCAGGCGGCCGAGGCGGCCAGCCGCGCCAAGAGCGAGTTCCTGGCCGTGATGAGCCACGAGATCCGCACCCCCATGAACGGCATCATCGGCATGACGACGCTGACGCTGGAGACCGAGCTCAGCGAGCCGCAGCGCGAATACCTCAACATGGTGAAGAAGTCGGCCGACAGCCTGCTGGCCATCATCAACGACATCCTGGACTTCTCCAAGATCGAGGCCGGTCAGCTGACGCTGGACCTGCGCCCCTTCCGGCCCCACTCGCTGGTGCGCGGCACACTCAACAGCCTGGACACCCAGGCCCGCCTCAAGGGCCTGCGCCTGGCCTACGACCCGCAGACCACCGTGCCGCCCCACCTGATCGGCGACGCGGGCCGCCTGCGCCAGATCCTCATCAACCTGGTCGGCAACGCCATCAAGTTCAGCCGGCAGGGCGTGGTGCAGGTGCGCGTGCTGCGCCAGCCCGACCAGCGGGGACAGGCGGTCCTGCGCTTCGAGGTGCACGACCAGGGTGTGGGCATCGAGCCCGACAAGCAGAAGGTGATCTTCGACCCTTTCACCCAGGCCGATGCCTCCATCACGCGCCACTTCGGCGGTACGGGCCTGGGCCTGGCCATCTGCGCGAAGCTGGTCCGCGCCATGGGCGGCGAGATCGGCGTACGCAGCACCGCGGGACAGGGCAGCACCTTCTTCTTCACGGCCGCCTTCGACATCGACCACAGCGAATCGAGCAGCGACATCATGTCCCTCTCCGACGCGGAAGAAGCGTCGGACTCGGTCAACAGCCTGCGCGTCCTGCTGGTGGAAGACAACGAGATCAACCAGAAGCTCGCCTTCAGCCTGCTGGAGCGCGAGGGCCATGAAGTCGATGTCGCCACCGACGGCGCCCAGGCCGTGCGCATGGCCACCCAGTCCGACACCCCTTATGACCTGATCCTGATGGACATGCAGATGCCGGTCCTGGACGGCCTGGAGGCGACCCGCCGCATCCGCGCCCACGAGCGCAACACGCGCGAGCATGTGCGCATCGTGGCCATGACGGCCAACGCCATGACGGGCGACCGGGAACGTTGCCTGGCCGCCGGCATGGACGAATACCTGGCCAAGCCGATCAAGCTCGACGAGCTGAGGGCCGCGCTGCGCTGGCAGGACGCCGGCTACAGCCCCGCCACCGTGCCGGGCGCCTTGAGCGCCGCGCCGCCAGCGGCACCCTCGCCCCAGGTCGCCGCGGTGGCGAAGCCGACCGCGGGCCCGGCCTTCGATTACGCCGCGGCGCTTGCCAGCGCCGACGCCATGGTGGTGCGCATCATCGGTGACTCCTTCCGCAGCAACTGGCCCGTCCAGGTTCAGAACCTGCGCACGGCGGTGGCGCAGGCCGATGCGCCGCTGCTCCAGCGCAGCGCGCACACCTTGCGCGGGATCGTGGGGCATTTCGGCGCGGCACCGGTCGACACCCTGAGCCGCCAGATCGAGCTGCTGGGCGCCAAGGGCACCGTGGACCAGGCCGCGGCCCTGGTGGCGCAGCTGGAAACCGAACTGAAGACGCTGGACCTGGCGCTGACCCGGTTCCTGAGCCAGCCAGCCTGAGCAACGGGGCTCAGTGATCGGCGGCGAAACGCCGGCGCACGGCCTGCACCTCGTCCAGCCGGTCCAGGAACACGTCCACGCACTGCGGGTCGAAATGCAGGCCGCGCTGCTCGCGCATGAACGACACCGCGCGGTCAAGCTCCCACGCCGCCTTGTACGGGCGGGCCGAGGTCAGCGCGTCGAACACGTCGGCCACGGCCACGATGCGCCCCACCAGCGGGATGGCCTCGCCCGTGAGCCCCAGCGGGTAGCCGCTGCCATCGAACTTCTCGTGGTGGCTCAGGGCGATCACGGCCGCCATCTGCAGCAGCGGCGAGCTGCTGTCCGACAGGATCTGGTGGCCGATCACCGGATGCTGCTTCATGATGGAAAACTCGGCGTCGTCGAGCTTGCCGGGCTTGAGCAGGATGTGGTCCGGGATGCCCACCTTGCCCACGTCATGCATGGGTGCGGCCTCCAGGATCAATTGCTGCTGCTCCAGCGGCAGGCCCAGGCGCACGGCAATCATCCAGGAGTAATGCGCCATGCGCTGGATGTGGTCGCCGGTCTCCGGGTCGCGAAATTCGGCCGCGCGCGACAGGCGCAGGATGGTCTCGCGCTCGCGCCGCACGATCTCGTCGGTCGCCTTGAGCACTTCCTCGGCCAGCCAGCTGGCCCGATCTTCCAGCCGCTTCTGGCTGGCGCGCAGGGCCAGCATGTTGCGCATGCGCGCTCTGAACTCGATCTTGTCCAGCGGCTTGGTCAGGAAATCGTTGGCCCCGGCTTCGAGCGCGCTGTAACGCACCGTCAGCTCGTCATTGGCCGTCACCATCAGCACGGGGATATCGGCGCGCCCCGGCACGGCCCGAAAACGCTGGATGAAGTCGATGCCATTGAGCTCCGGCATCATGTAGTCCACGATCACCAGGTCGGGCACGGCCACCTGGCAATGCGCCAGTGCCTGCAGCGGATCAATGAATGCCTCGACCGCGTGCGACTCGCTCAGCTGGCCGATGAAATGCTTGAGCAGGAGCAGATTGGCTTCCACGTCGTCAATGATCACAATCTGCATGGGCACTCCTGGTCTCCGGCTGCAGCCATCTTAGTGCCTCGCGCTCCCGCTTGCCCGGCAGGCGCGGCGCCGGCCGGGTATTTCCGCACAGATCGGCGCCTCAACCGCCGGGACCGACCTGCACCCGCAGCCTCTGCCCCTGAACTTCCAGATCCTGCCAGCGCGGCGGCACCACCCGGGCACGCGCCAGCTCGGCCGGATCGAAACGCCCCTTGGCACCGGGCACGCTGAAATCGCCCGCGCGGCGCCAGCCCTGGTCGGTCTGCCGTGCCTGCACATAGACCGCGCCGCTCCAACCGTTGGCAAAGACCAGCAGCTCCTCGCGCGCATCACCGTCCAGGTCGCCCATCCACACCGCGCACCCCTGGGCGGCCTGCAGGCAGTGCCTCAGCTCCCAGCTGGTCTTGTCGCTGCGGATGTGCGCCACAAAACTCTCCGGCAGGCCGCGGCCCTCGGGGTACACGCGGAACTTCCGCGCCAGCTCCTCGGCGTTCATCTGCTTCTCGGGTTGCGGGTTGTAGCGGTTGCTCTGAGCCAGCAGGCGCTCGGCCTGCCGTTCCCAGCCCTGGCCGGCCGGCACGCCCCGCCCCTCGGCCATGGCCTGCAGCGCTTCGCGACCAAAACGCCCGGACTCCCAGCGCAGATAGTTCCAGTCGGGCTCGGGCGCCTTGTCGGCACCGGCCTGCTTCTGCTGCACATGCGCCAGGTGCGCAGCCACGGCCAGCTTGCGCACTTCGGTCGGCGGCGCCACATAGACCAGCAGACCGGCGCAGAGCAGCAACGCGGCGGCAACGTTGGTCGTGCCCATCGCCTGCATCCAGCGCCCGCGCTTCAGCCATGACAAGGCATACCCCACGGCATACACGGCCGCCAGCGCGGCCACCAGCGCCGCCCACAGCCGGTCTTCGGACCAGCCGTGCTGCGCCACACGCAGGCCCAGCGCCCACCAGGCCACGCCCACCACCACCACCAGGGCCAGCCAAGCCCCTTGCAAGGCACGCGCCAGCCACCCGGGGTAGGCCTCGTGTTCGCCATCCTGGTAGGCGCAGTTGGCAAACAGCACGGCCAGGGCCATGAAACCCAGCATCAGCCGGGCCGCGTACCGCGTCTTGAACAGCGGATCCAGGCCCGTGAACGGCAGGGCCACGACCCACAGCACGGCGAAGAACAACACCAGCGGCAGCAGCCAGGCCGCGATGGACAGGGCGTAACGGCGGATGGTCTCCGTCATGCCCGCGCGCACCAGGCCCAGGCCCACCGAGGCGGCCACCACCAGACCCGTGACCGTGAAGACAAAAATCGACTGGGTGATGAGCTCGCGCACAAACTTCACGCCGATCAGGGACATCAAGCCGGCGCCGGCCCAGAGCACGCCCCAGAAGATGCCCGTCATCACTGCGGCGGTGACGAGCAGGATGCCGTTGCGCCAGGCGTAGTAGAAGAGCCGTTCGTAACGCCAGCGTCGCGCGGCAAAGTCAAAACCGCAGAACAGTCCCAACAGCACGAAGCCCAGCACACAGGCCACCAGCGTGTCGTGGAAACGCAGGCCCAGGCCCGCGTCCACGCCGGCGGACCAGGCCGTGACCGCGCCCAGCGCGGCAAACAGCAGGCCGAAGCCCAGCACGGCCAGTTGCCGCACGCGGCGCGACAGGTCTTCCACGTTCTGCGTGCAGTAAATCACCAGCGGCACGGCCAACGCCACGTAGAGCAGGCCGGTGTAGACCAGGGGCTCGGTGGCCGGCCATGTCTTGCTCTGGAAGAGCTTCCATAGCCCCCAGAGCGCCCAACCCTGCACCGCGCCCGTGAGGGCAAACATCCAGGTGAACGGCATCATCTTCTCCCTTGGCATTTCATGTCACAGGCATTCTGCATGAGCTGGCTCCGGGCCTCAGTAGCGCAGCACCACCGGCGCGCCGCCCAGCTGGGCGCGCTGCAGCCAGACGAAGACCGAATCCACCGTCACGGTCTCGATGCGGTCGCTGTAGCGCTTCTCGCCGGGGTGGTCGTCGAAGGCCACGTTGGCCGCGCCCAGGCGCCCACCCAGCCGCGTCAGCGCGCCGATCTTCAGCGTCGTGGGCTGGTAGCCCTTGAACTGCAGCCAGGCCTGGGCCCGCTCACGTGAGTACACCGTGGGCTCCATGGCCGCGGCCAGCGTCTCGATGGCCCACTGGTTGCTCTGCTGGTACTTCTGGCTCCAGGGGTAGCTCACGATGTTGTAGGGCCGGTGGTGCAGCGCAATGGCGCGTTGCTCGTGTTGCAGCAGGGCATGCAGCTTCGCCTGAACCTCCGGGGTAGGCACCACCCAGGCCGCCTCCAGGCGCCAGAGATCGTCCAGGAAAAACTCGCCCAGGCCCTGACGGTAGATCGCCGCCTCCTGCGTACCGCAGTGGTTGAGCTTGTGCAGCACGCGCCATACGTGGCCGCCGTTGCCATCGGGCTGCTGGTAAGCAAACCCCAGGTGCGACCAGCGCAGGCCGTACTTGCTCAGGTCCTGCCCGGCGCGCGCCAACACCACCACATGCGCGCCGCTGGCGTCGAGCGCCTGCAGGGTGCGCTCGGCCAGCGTCAGGCCACGCTCCACGGTGATGGCCTGCAGCGGCCGGTTTTCACAGCTGCGGCCAGCGTGGGCTGGGGCCGCGGTCAGCAGCAATGCGGTAGCCAGCACTGCCAGGCATTTGTGCACGGCGTTCATAGGGTCACCCGCTCGTTGTGCAGCAGGGCGCGGCCCAGCGCATTGGGAATGAAGGCGATGGCCTCGCCCGCCACCGACAGCACCACCCCGGCGCCGATCACGCTGACCATGAGCACCGTGCCCACACCCACGGCTGAAGCACCCAGGCCCTTGCCCACGATCTCGATGCTGGCCACCGCGCCGTCGGAGGCGCGCTCCAGCACATAGACCGTGCCGCGTGCGGTGGATTCGATGGTCTTCACCACCAGCACCGCGCCGGCGGTGGACAGCGCCACCGGCACCATCACCACCGCGGCCGCTGCGGCGCTGCCCACCACGACCACCGAGGCGATGGGCAGGGCCGAGAGCGTGCTGAGCGCCGAGGCCTCGGTGTGGGCGCGGGCCGGCAGGCTGGCCGCACTGCCCAAGGCCAGGCTCACCGCCAAAGTCAGGGATAACAAACGTTGTTTCATGATGACTCCTGGTGTCGTGGTGTCATTCATTCGCCGCGCATTGCGCTGCGGCGGCCGTCCAGGCGGGCTTCGGCCAGGTCGGCTTCGTGGCGGTCACGCAGGGTCTTGGCCAGCGTGAAGGTGGTGGTGATCAGGTAGAGCCAGCTCACGCCCAGGAAGGCCTTGTAGGTCTCGCTGATCTCCATGCGCAGCAGGCCCCAGCCCGTGAGCGCCATGGCCAGGAAGAAGCCGATCCAGACCACGAACTTGAACATGGGCGAATCGGCCACCTTGCCCTCGGCTTCGGCCTTCTCGTTGTCGCGCACGAACTTGGCCAGCACGAAGGCGGCCGAGAGGCAGAAGAAATACCCCATGACCATGAAGGCGCGGTCCAGGTCCTTGCCCGGCAACCAGGCCAGGCCCACGCCGCAGAGGAAAACGGCCAGCAGGAAAGAAGCCCAGACCTGGAGGGACCAGGCTTTGGAATCGCGGTGGATGAGCACTTGCATGTAAGACCCCTTGGGGTTGTTGAACATGCAGCGGAGTGTGCGTGGCCCAACCTCCAAAAGGGGCTTATTGATAGCCCAGTTCTACCTTTGAAAACTCAAAGTATCTTTTATCGATACTTTCTGAGTGATACCCATGTTCCGACATGGGTGAGCCCGTGCGGCCCGTGAACTTGCGCAAGGCCCCGCGCAGAATGATTCCGGCTGGAACAAACACAACACTTAGGAGACCGCCATGCGCCCCACCCTGCTGACTTCCCTGCTTCTCACTCTGGGCCTGCCCGGCCTGGCCCTGGCCGCCGACGCGGCGGCCGGCAAGGCCAAGGTGGACATGGTGTGCGCCGCCTGCCACGGCGCCACGGGTGTGAGCGTGAGCGACGCCATCCCCAACCTGGCGGGGCAGAAGACGGTTTATCTGGAGAACCAGCTCAAGGCGCTGAAGGACGGCTCGCGCAAGAACCCGGTGATGAACGCCATCGCCAGCCAGCTCAGCACCGACGATATCGCCAACGTGGCGGCCTTCTTTGCGTCGCAGAGCGGCGCCACCAGCACAGGCAAATCCGCCCTGCTGCCCAACCTGGCCAAGACCAACATGAGCTTCCCCGAGAGCTATCCCAACGGGTACGTCAAGTACCACACCATCAACTTCCCGGCGACCAAGCAGGTGCGCTATTACTACGCCAACCCGGTGGCCGTGGCGGCCGCGAAAGAGGGCCGCGCTGTGCCCAACGGCGCCTACCTGATGGTCGAGGTGCACGCCGCCAAGCTAGACGCGGACAAGAAACCCGTCATGGGACCCGACGGGTTCTATGTAGCCGACAAGCTGATGTTCTACACCGCCATGGCACGCGAAACCGGCTGGGGCAAGGACATTCCGGACATGCTGCGCAACGAGGAGTGGAACTACAGCGTCTACACCGTGGCCAGGCAGCACCGCCCCGGCATGAACCAGGCCGAATGCCTGGCCTGCCACAAGCCGCTGGACCAGACCAGCTACATGTTCACGATCAAGGAACTGACGGCCGCGGTGAAAGCGAAGTGACGCTCGGCGACGCGCTCTAGACACCCGCCGGCAGTTTGGAGCGCATGGCCTGGCGGCGGTCCAGCTTGCGGCCGTCGGCGATGAAGGTGCCGTCACCCACGGCGTGCAGTAAACGCCGCTCCTTACGCGTGGCGTCCACCCAGGCCGCCACGCCCTGCAGGAACACGACGCCGTGCTTCTTGTTGTAGTCGATCAGCTGGCACTCGATGTTGGCCAGGCACTCCTGGATCAGCGGCGCCTTCACCTTGCTGGCCTTGAGCGGCGTGAGCTTGAACTTGGCGAACTTGTCCGTATCGGCGCCGGTACAGGTGCCCACACCCACCACCTGGTCCAGCAGGTCCACCGTGGGGATGGCGATCACGCATTCCTTGCTCTTGCGCAAGGCGGCAAAGGAATGGTTCCACGGCCCGGTGGTGATGGCAAACACCGGCGTGAAGTCCACCACCATGGTCCATGAGATGGTCATGATGTTGCTTTGCTGACCGTCATGCGTGGTGATCAGTACCACAGGGCCGGGTTCCAGCAGGGTGAAGGCTTTGACGAGGGGGAGTTTTTCCATCTGTCCACCGTTTTCTGTCCGACTGCTCAAGCGCGCTGGGCGGAACGAAACCGCCCGCCGTTCAGTGCCTCCCATGCCAATGCTTGGCCCACCGCAAGCCACGCTGGCAGTAACTTATACGTCATCGCACTTCCGCGAATGACACAACAACAGACTCACCTGAGAGGCAAATATTGCTTAACAAAGCTGACCGCCGGCGTCACGTCATCTAGCGCCTGCTTAGACTCTTGCGGATTAAACAAGAATGCAATTAACACCAGCCCGGTCACCCCGCCAAGACTCCAACTTATCCCTCGATGCTCAAGGAAATATATCCACGCACCTGGCTTCTCTCCGTTGTCTCTCAGTCCAGCCGCGTATCTGCGCGGCCCTTCGGCAATAAGCACCGATAGCAACAAAACAATAAGCGCTTTGATATACGCCCCCCAACCTCTGGGGATCACAAAGTAGTGGTCTCGGACAACTTGTAGACTGCTCTCGAGCTCACGTCGAGAGAATACTTTCTCATAGCTTTCAGGGTCCGCCGGAGAAACCCACTCCGTATTGGTTACGTTGTAGTACTTTCCGTTATCCCCAATACTGACTGGCAAATTTTTTAGCTCTCTCGGCCTCTTCCTCCCCATAAGAATCTCAATATCAACGTCGATTGAGCTAGGGTGTCGAGTGAATAACCCAATAACTGTCGATCCAGTTAGAACCGGGGAATCCAATATTGCAGGACTTGCGTGCAAAAATATTAGCGCCTTCCTTGCAAAGTCCCGCTTGCCTCTCACGTGAAGTCGACTTAGCAAATCAGCATCGCTTTCGTCGTAGACGACATATATCAGAAGATCGCTAGATGGATACAAGGAGGCGACTTGACCTTCAGCAAACCTGAATTCATCCCCACTCTTTTCCGAAGGAATGGCCACATATCTTGCCTTTGGAAAATGTGGAGCAAAAGTATTCTTGAATTTCGTTATCGATGCAGCGTCAGCCGCAAATAAAACCTTGAAATCACTTCCTCTCTCAATTAATTTGGCATCGACCAACCCACCATCGCGAATGGTCACTGCAGATTTCTCTATCGCGGAAAAAATAATTCGTTCGCGAACCCCATCCCCGCTTATCGGAGAGGTGGCCGTCAATCCGATACGCCCCATTAACTCTTTCAAGTCGTGCTCAATGAACTCAATTGCCTGAGTCCCGTTGTGGGCTATGTGAAAGAATGACTTTTTGTTGTTTCTCTCAAGCATCTTCACAGGATCCCTGTACTGCAATCGCTTAGCCGTCTCGACCTTTAAGCGAAGTATTTTCTCCAAAGAATTTCGGAATTTGTCTTCGTAAGACTTATTGCTTTTGATCTGATCGGTTAGCTTGTCGATCACTTGATCAAGATCATCCGTGCTGAATTTCTTTTTGCCAGATATACGTGCTTGATCTGCCGCCTTGGAACCGGCAACATGCGCAAACAAGAGAACGTCATGTCCAGCCTTGAACGCTTGTATTGCCATATCAGCATATGACGCCCTAGTCGTATCCATATAGTTACCGACAGCGCCCATTTCACTTAAATCGTCGGTGATAAATATTTTTTCTTTTAAAACCTCTCGCTTCTTTAACTCGGCTAGCAGTTCGTTTGAAAACGTAGCCATCTTCCATCCAGAAGGACCCTCAACTTCAATATGAGAAGTCATTACTCCGTCAATAAGAGAGTGGTTCTGCTCGAAAGGCTTTAACTCTCCAACTCTTTGCTCGTTAACTCCCTCATACCTAGGAATCTGTTTTCTACTATGGGGGTTCGTCTCAATAGATCCATGGCTCGGATAGTGCTTGGCAAACATTGATATGCCAGACAAACGGACTCCAGTAGAAAAATTTGATGCGACTACTGCAGCTCCAACCGGATTCCCTGCGAACGAGCGATCTAACAGCCCACTCCTATTCCCTTGCTTAATGTTGTACTCGGCGAAATGGTGATATGTTTAACCCCTCGAAATCAGCAGCAAACAAAAAAGGTATGCCCAGCGGGCCCTTGGTTGCTTTAAGTTGAACCGCGTTATTGAACTCGATAATTTTTGATAAGTACTCGTCTACCTGAAGCTTGCCGTCGTCATAGTACGTATACGCCTGCGGGAGCACAAAGCCTACTTGCCTTGACATGATGCGATCAACATCAGCGCTTCCTTTATCACGAATCGTATTTATGTCCGCCGGCAAGCCAACCATCAACAACTGGCCCACGGCCAACTCCACATCAATCTTCTGAGCAAATTCAGAAATTTTCTTGCGCTCATCAGTCGTCAGAGCGGCATCCTTTTCCCCGACAGGCGTAACTTTCTCTTGGCACCCAGGCATGAATAAAAATGCGATCGCGGCCATGACCACGATCGCACCAAATAAAGTCACCTTGCGGTTTTTTTGCATTTGACTCCCCTACATTGGAATAGGAGGGCATGCAGCATCCGCATGCCCTCTCTTGTTTTCACTATATTTCTTAGTGTGCTGTAACGGAAGCGTTCAATTTACGCGCCATCAATCAGCTGTGAAACTCGATGCCTAATTTCGTCAAGTTTTACCTCACCCGCCGTCAGCGGCACCCCCACATTCAGTCCCACAGTATTGAAAATCCCCCTTCGGAACGGCCTGGCCATGGCTGTCGGCTTGCCGCCCACCAGTTCGACGCGGCTGAAGTAGGAACCCCAGAGGTTGGTCAGCGCCATGGGCACCACGGGTGCAGGCTGCTGTTCCAGGATCTTCATGATGCCGCCCTTGAACTCCTGCAGGGTGCCGTCGTGGGTGATGCCGCCTTCGGGGAAGATGGCCAGCAGGTCGCCTTCTTTCAGCACCTGGGCGGCGGCGGTGAAGGCCGCGTCGTAGGCCGCCGGGTCTTCGGCACGCGGGGCGATGGGGATGGCCTTGGCCAGTTTGAACAGCCAGCCCAGCACCGGGATCTTGAAGATGCGGTGATCCATGATGAAGCGGATGGGGCGCGGGCTGGCCGCCATGAGCAGCACCGCGTCCACAAAGCTCACGTGGTTGCAGGCCAGGATGGCGGGGCCGGTGGTAGGGATGTGCTCGTCGCCCGTGACCTTGAAGCGGTAGACGAAGTGGCTCATGACCCAGGCCACGAAACGCAGCAGGTACTCGGGCACCAGCAGGAAGATGTAGAGCGCCACCACGGCGTTGGCCAGGCCCACCAGGAAGAAGATCTGCGGGATGGTGACGTCCATGGCCAGCAGCGCGCCCGCGATGAGCGAGCTGGCGATCATGAACAGGGCGTTGAGGATGTTGTTGGCCGCGATGATGCGGGCGCGGTGCGTGGCCGGGCTGCGCAGCTGGATCAGCGCGTACATGGGCACGCTGTAGAGGCCGGCGAACAGGCTCAATAGCAGCAGGTCGGCCATGACGCGCCAGTGGGCAGGCTGGGCCAGGAAGGCGCCCAGGCCCATCACTTCGGACACGGGCAGGCCGCGGGAAGCAAAGTAGAGGTCGATGGCGAAGACCGTCATGCCGATGGCACCCAGGGGCACCAGGCCGATTTCCACGTGGCGGCGGCTGAGCATTTCGCACATGAGCGAGCCGATGCCGATGCCGATGGAGAACACCACCAGCAGCAGCGAGGCCACGTGCGCATCACCGTGCAGCACTTCCTTGGCGAAGCTGGGGAACTGGCTCAGGAAGACCGCGCCGAAGAACCACATCCAGCTGATGCCCAGCAGCGAACGGTAGACCACGATGTTGCCGTGCGCCAGCTTGAGGTTGCGCCAGGTTTCGGACACCGGGTTCCAGTTGATCTTGAGGCCGGGGTCGGTGGCCGGCGCCGCGGGGATGCGCGCCGCCGCGGCCCGCCCCACCACGGCCAGGGCCACGCAGGCGAAGGCCACGTTCTGGTGGCCCACCTCGGGGATGGCGACGATCAGGCCGCCCACCACATTGCCCAGCAGGATGGCCACGAAGGTACCCATCTCCACCATGCCGTTGCCGCCCGTGAGCTCACGTTCGCTCAGCACCTGCGGCAGGTAGGCGAACTTGACCGGGCCGAAGAGTGTGGAGTGCAGGCCCATCATGAAGGTACACAGCAGCAGGGCCGGCACATTGGCCATGATGAAACCCCAGGCCGCGATCAGCATGATCACGATCTCCAGGTTCTTGACGAAGCGGATCATGGCCGTCTTCTCGAACTTGTCGGTCAGCTGGCCGCTGGTGGCGGAAAACAGCAGGAAGGGCAGGATGAAGAGTGCGCCGATCACCAGGCCCGCCATGGCGGGTGGCAGCCAGCTGACCTGCAGCTGGTAAGTGACCATGACGGTGAAGGCGAACTTGAAGAGGTTGTCGTTGGCGGCACCGCTGAACTGCGTCCAGAAGAAGGGCGCGAAGCGGCGCTGGCGCAGCAGGGCGAACTGGTTGGGGTGCTCGTCGTGCGGCACAGCTTTGTCGTTCTTGTGTTCCAAGATGTCTCCTCCTTATCGTTGAGTGGCATTCTGCCCGAGCAGATGCAGGGCCTTGATGACAGGCATCGCGGCAAACGCGGCCACCAGATGCTTGAGGCTGTGGCCCGAGACGAATTGCCCCGTCCATTCGAACACCGCCGCGTCGTACTGCTCCAGCGCCTTGGCCACGACGTAGATGGCGATGACGGCGCCCCAGCGCACAACCAGCGCCCCGGGCAAGGGTTTCATCATCGCCAGGACGAGCAGCAGCACCATGCCGCCCCCCTGCAGCAGGGCCCAGGGCAACAGGTTGCCGCTGGCCGCCCAGACCCCCACGCTCAGCGGCCCGCCCAGCAGCACGACGGCAGCCAGGCACCCCGCGGCGCGCGCACCGAGGTGCGTGGCCACGCCCAGGCCCAGCAGGCCGGCGAAGGCCACCGTCATGCCCAGGCGGTCCACCACCAGGCCCGCGTCGTCGGGCGCCCCGTGGTACCAGGCCGAGCACAGGGCCGTGAGGATGAGGCCGGCGAAGAAAAGCGTGGCCAGCTGGCGCTGCGCTGCGGGCAGCGCCGTGGCCGGCACGCGGCGCAGCACGTGCAGGCCCCGCAGTCCGAAAAGGGCGAAGGGCAGGTTGCTCAGCACGTCGAGTGCGCAGGGCAGGCCCAGCCAGGCGCGCTGGTCGGCGAAATCATGGAAGTGCGGGGCCTGCGCCAGCGGTGGGGCGACAGCGGCCAGCAGGCTCAAGGCCAGCACCGCAAAAAGCAGCCCGGCTTCGGCGCGTGAGATCGGCAGGGACATGAAGGACTCCGGAGTAAGGATGGCTGCACTGTGGGGCGCGCGCATCGTTCACGGGGTCATTTCATGCGACTTCCCTGTTTCTGTCTACCGGGAGTATCGATAATCGATACCCAGGAGACCCTCCCCATGAGCACCACAGCCGATCTCGTCCTGGTCCTGAAGAAGGAACTCAAGGCCGCCCACCTGACCTATGCCGACCTGGCGAAGAAGCTGGGCATGGCGGAGAGCAGCGTCAAGCGCATGCTGGCCAAGGGCGACATGCCGCTGTCGCGCATCGACGCGATCTGCCGCGCATTGAAGCTGGACTTTGCCGAACTGGCGCGCCGCGTGGCCGACGCCCAGCCCCTGCTGGCCGAGCTGACGCAGGCACAGGAAAAGGCCGTGGTGGCCGACAAGAAGCTGCTGCTGGTGGCGATCTGCGTGCTGAGCCAGTGGACGCTGGAGCAGATGGTGGCGAGCTACCGCCTGAGCGAGGCCGAGTGCGTGAAGTACCTGGCGCAGCTGGACCGCATCGGCATCATCGAGTTGCGGCCGCTCAACCGCTACAGCCTGAAACTGGCCAAGACCTTCCGCTGGCGCCCGCATGGCGCCGTGATGGACTACTTCCGCGAGCACGCGCTGCTGGACTATTACAGCGGCGGCTTTGACGGCCACGGCGAAGGCTTGCTGCTGGTGCACGGCAGCATCGCGCGCAGCCTGGCGCCGTCTTTCATGGAACGCCTGCAGCGCGTGGCGCAGGACTTTGCGCAGCAGCACCAGGCCGACCAGAAACTGCCCGAGAAGGACCGCGAGGGTTACACCCTGCTGCTGGCCATGCGGAGCTGGGAATTCGAGGCGTTTGCTGCACTGCGGCGCTGACTTTCCTTGCGTCAGGATTGATATGGATCAACCTGAGATATACCCCCGGGGCTATAACTCCTGAACAGTCGCGCCCGATGGCAGGCGCGGCACACACCAGGAGACAAGACCATGGCCCATATCGTGATACTCGGCGCAGGCATCGGCGGCATGCCGATGGCCTATGAGATGCGTGCGCTGGCGCGCGCGGAAGACAAGATCACCGTCATATCGAACAACCCGAAGTTCCACTTCGTGCCCTCCAACCCCTGGGTGGCGGTGGACTGGCGCAAGCGCGACGACATCGAGATGGACATCGCGCCGGTGCTGGCCAAGAAGAAGATCGACTTCATCGGCGTGGGGGCCAAACGCCTGCACCCCGAGAAGAACCAGATCGAACTGGACGACGGCCGCACGGTGGACTACGACTACCTGGTGATCGCCACCGGGCCCCGGCTGGCGTTCGAGGAAGTGGAAGGCCTGGGGCCCCAGGGTCACACGCAGTCGATCTGCCATGTGGACCATGCGGTTGAGGCGGAGAAGCAGTGGCAGGCGTTCGTCAAGAACCCGGGCCACGTGGTGGTGGGCGCGGTGCAAGGCGCCTCGTGCTACGGCCCGGCCTACGAATACGCCATGATCATGGACACCGACCTGCGCCGCCGCAAGATCCGCGACAAGGTGCCCATGACCTTCGTCACGGCCGAGCCCTATATCGGCCACCTGGGCCTGGGCGGGGTGGGGGACTCCAAGGGCCTGCTCGAATCGGTCATGCGTGACCGCCACATCAAGTGGATCTGCAATGCCAAGACCACCAAGGTCGAAGCCGGCAAGATGTACGTGACCGAGCACAACGAGGACGGCACGCCCAAGAAGGAGCATGTGCTGGACTTCAAGTTCTCGATGATGCTGCCGGCTTTCAAGGGCATCGACGCGGTGTTCGGCATCGAAGGGCTGACCAACCCGCGCGGCTTCATCCTGATCGACCCGCAGCAGCGCAACCCGAAATACAAGAACATCTACGCCGTGGGCGTGTGCGTGGCGATTCCGCCGGTGGAAACCACGCCGGTGCCCACGGGCGCGCCCAAGACGGGTTACATGATCGAATCCATGGTGACGGCCACGGCGCACAACATCCGCGACGAACTCGACGGCAAGGAGCCCGGCACCAAGGCCACCTGGAACGCCGTGTGCCTGGCCGACTTCGGCGACACCGGCGCCTGTTTCGTGGCGCTGCCGCAGATCCCGCCGCGCAACGTGAACTGGTTTTCTCAGGGCAAGTGGGTGCACCTGGCCAAGATCGCCTTCGAGAAATACTTCATGCGCAAGATGAAGGCCGGCACCTCGGAGCCGCTGTTCGAGAAGATGGTGATGAACGCCCTGGGCATCATGAAGCTCAAGGACAAGTAAGCACCCTGCACCCGCCATGGCCACCGGGTATGTGTTTTTCGAGACCGAGCTGCGCGATCGTTTCGTGCAGGGGCTGGCGGTACGTGCGCTGGCATGCAGCACGCGCAAGGACAGGATGGAAGGCTGGGTGGTCGAGCTGAGCGCCGAGCCCGACGACGACACCCTGGAAGCGCTGGAGGCCGACTACGAGGCGCTGATGCAGGAGCAGATGCAACGCGCCGAGGCGCGGCCCGACTGGGGCAGCCACCAGGTGGCCAGCCTGAGCATCACGCGCAGCGACGGCAGCACGGCCGTGGTGCGGCTGCCGCCGGCGGTGGCGCGCCCGCTGATGGAACATTTCACCGCCGAGCAGGCGCACGCGCTGGTGACGGCGATCGCGCACAGCCTGGAGAACCCGGTGGACGGGCCACTGTGCCGCAAGGACTTGCTGAAGACCCGACCGCAGGAATGAGGCGCCCGGCGCCTAGGCTGTGAAAACCGTCAGCACACCGGTGTAGCCATACACGTGATGGCGCGCGATCTCGCCGCCGGCGAAGAAGCCGATCAGCGGCACGTCGCCCAGCGCGTGGCGCACGATCTGCAGCTCGGCGCTGGGGCCGCCGAAGTGCGGACCGCCGCGGCCGGAACAACTCACGTAGACGGCACCCACCATGCGCCGCGGCACCTGCACGGGCGGCTCGGACTCCAGCCCGCCCGCGGTGAGCGGCAGTTCCTCGGGTTCCAGTTCCTCGCGGATCTCGGCGCAGATGCGCATGAGGTCGGCGCGCGCGGCCTGCACATTGCGCTGGCAGAAGGCCAGCTGCATGCCCTCGTCCACCAGCTCGGCCAGGGCCACGCCGCCGCGCTGCGGGTCCAGCCCGACGATGTGGCGCACACGCACGTCGCTGCCGAAGTTGCCGGTACGGCTGATGGCGCGGCCATCGGCGGCCACATCTTGCGCATGCACCAGGCCGGCCAGCGTGGCGCGCACGGTGTTGATGGCCTCCTCTGGTTCGTCCAGCGTGACATCCAGTTCGCGCAACAGCACCTGCAGCGCGGGCTCGCCGTCGAGCTGGTAGACCACGTTGCGCTCGGCTTCGGTGATGGTGTGGCTGCCGGCCACCGGGCAGCAGCCCTGGGTGACGCGCGAGACCAGCTGCACGCCCTCGCCGAAGGCCACGCCGCTCAGGCCGCCGTGGAAGACGCCGGTGGAGCGGCCCTGGCCGCGGATGAAACCGTCTCCGCCCAGCGCGAACTGCACGCTCTCGCTGCGACTGGCGGCCAGGCCGCCGAAGAGGTAGCCGCTGTCGGTGCGCGCGGCCATCTCGTCGATGAGCTCGGAGAGTTCGGGCGTGTGGCCGTCGGCGTGCACCAGCGCGGTGTGCGCCTGGAAGCCCAGGCCCAGGGGCGCCACGCCAGAGAAGACACGGTACTGGTCGCTGGGCAGATCGCACAGCATCACGGCCAGGGCCGGCTCGTCGAAGTATTCGACGTTGGTGGCGGCTATGCCCACGCCCACGGTGCCGGCCCAGTCGGTGACCTCGGGCAGCTCGCCGCTGAGGTGGGCGAGGATGGCCTCGGCCTCGGCGGCGTAGTGATCGGTGATGTAGAGCAGGGCCAGCGTGGGGTTTTGCGCGGCGCCGGGCAGGGCCAGCTGCGCGCGCAGTTGCGCCAGCACCAGCGCAGCGGCCATGCGCCATTGCGGGTGGGTGGCGTGAGCCAGGGGAAAGTTTTTCATCGGCGTCTCAAACAGGCTTGGGCTTGCGCGGGGCAGCTTTTTTGGCGGCGGCCTTGGCGGCGGGCTTGGGCGCGGCTGCCGCAGCTGCAGCGCTGCGCTCGGCCGCGTCTTTCATGGCCTGGCTGGCGATCTGCTGGAACTGCTGCGTCAGTGCACCCCAGTACTGCATGGGGTCGGCCATCGGTGCTGCGCCGGGTGCGGCAGTGGCTGGCTTGGCGGCGGGCGCGGCCTTGGACTGGGCTGCAGGGGCCGCGCCCGGCACGGGCCAGGGCATGCCGGTGCCGGGCATGGGCACGTTCATGCTCTTGAGCGTGGCCAGGGTCATCTTCTGCACTTCGAGCGCCTGGATGGTGGCCTTGAGCGCGGCGGCGTTCTGGTCCAGCCAGAACTGCACGGCCTTGAGTTCGGTGATGCGCTTGTCCAGCGCCTCGGCGTCCAGGGTGGGCGCCACCCAGCTGGCCATGGAGGCGTTGCCGCCCTGGGCCAGCTTCTGCAGGAAGTCGAAACCCGGGACGAAAGGGCCGAAGCCGGCGGGGTCTGCCTTGTTGCTCATGGTGGCACTCCTCTGGTACGCGCTGTTGCCAGCTTACTCCAAGGTCGTCGACAAGGGCAGGGACTGCGCGGCAAGACCCTCGAAGACCGCGGCGGGCACCGGCCGGCTGAAGTAGTAGCCCTGGTAGGCCGGGCAGCCTTCGGCGGCCAGGGACTGGCGCTGGGCCTCGGTCTCCACGCCCTCGGCCACCACCTGCAGGCCCAGGCTGCGGGCCAGGGCCATGATGGTGCGTACGATGGCCGCGTCATTGGGGTCGCTGAGCAGGTCGCGCACGAAGGAGGCGTCGATCTTGAGCTGGTCTAGCGGCAGGCGCTTGAGGTAGCTCAGCGAGGAATAACCGGTGCCAAAATCGTCGAGCGAGAAGCTCACGCCGTGCGCGCGCAGGGCGTCCATCTTGACGATCACGTCCTCCACGTCTTCCATCAGCAGGCTCTCGGTGATCTCCAGCTTGAGCCGCGCCGCGACGGCGCCGGTGCGCAGCAGGGTTTCGAGCACCTGCGAGACGAAATCCGGATGGCGGAACTGCTGCACGCTGACGTTGACGGCCAGGCTGAGCTTGCGCAGCGCCGGCTGGTCGGCCCAGGCCACCAGCAGTTCGCAGGCGCGCTGCAGCACCCACAGCCCCAGCTCCTGCATCAAGCCGCTCTCTTCGGCCACGGGAATGAACTCGACCGGCGAGACCTCGCCCCGCACCGGATGCGTCCAGCGCAGCAGCGCCTCGGCGCCTACCACCCGGCCCGCCGTATCCACCTGCGGCTGGATGTGCAAGGCCAGCTGCCCCGAGTGCATGGCCTCGCGCAGGTCGCTCTGCAGCGAGGCGCGCGCCGCCACCACGGTCTGCATGCGCGGGTCGAAGAAGCGCAGGCTGTTGCGGCCCGCCGCCTTGGCCTGGTACATGGCCAGGTCGGCCTGCTTGAGGAGTTCGTCGCCCTGGACCTGCCCGTTCGTGAACAGGGCCACGCCGATGCTGGGGGTGCTGTGGTGCTGGCTGTTGCCCAGGCGGTAGGGCTGGCTGAGCGCGGCCATGATCTTGCGGCCCACGGCCTCGGCCTGGCCAGCGGCCACTTCGGCCACCTCGCCCAGGTCCTCGATCAGCACGATGAACTCGTCGCCGCCCAGGCGCGCCACGGTGTCGCCCACCCGCACGCAGTAGCTGATGCGCGCCGCCACTTCGCGCAGCAGCTGGTCGCCGACGGCATGGCCGAGGGTGTCGTTGATGGTCTTGAAGTGGTCGAGGTCGATGAACAGCAGGGCCCCGCCGCCGCCGTGGCGCGCGCTGGCGGCCAGCGCATGCGCCAGGTGGTCCATCAGCAGGCGCCGGTTGGGCAGGCCGGTGAGGACGTCGTAGAAGGCGAGCTGGTGGATCTTTTCCTCGGCCTGCTTGCGGTCGCTGATGTCCACCGCGGTGCAGGCCAGCAGCTCGGGGCGGCCCTGGGCATCACGCAGCAGCAGGCCGCTGCTGAGCATGGGCAGCTCGCGGCCGTCGCCTGCCAGCTGCAGCAGTTCGCGCGGCGCACCGTCGCCGCCTTCGCGCACGCTGCGCCAATAGTCTTCGGCCGTCTCCTGCCCTGCGGGGGCGTAGAGGGTGAGGTAGCGCTGGCCGATCAGCTCCTGGGGCTTGCGCCCCTGCAAGGCCGCGCAGCGCGCGTTGACGTAGACCAGCTGGCCGTCCAGGCCGGCAATCCAGGCGGCGAAGGTGGACTGGTCGAAGATGGCCTTGAAGCGGCCCACCTCCTCGTGGGCGGCCTGCAGGGTACGGGTGCGGGCGACCACCTGACCGCGCAGCAGTACCGCCATCAGCATGACCAGCAGCAGCAGGCCGCCGACCGCGGCCAGCCCCCACCAGAAGGCGCGCGGCACGGCGGGCTCGGGCACCTGGCCGCCCCATTGCCGGATGATGGCGAAATACATCGAGCGCGGATCGTTCTGCCAGTCGCGCAGGTAGCGGTCGATGGTCGCCAGCAGCTCGGGGTTGCGGTCCTGCCCGGCGGCAAAGAACAGGCGCGAGGGCTGGAACACGATGGGCGTTTCGACCAGCCGGTAGCGCGGGCTGAGGCGGTTGCCGAAGAAGTGGTTGGCGATGGCCGCATCGGCCTTGCCGGCGGCCACCAGGCGGAAGGCCTCGTCCAGCGAGGGCACCGGCATGAGCACCGGCTTCACGCCGAAGCCCGTCACCAGCTCCTTGAACAGGGCGATCTGGATGGAGCCTTCGAGCAGGGCCACGCGTTTGCCATCGAGGTCCAGGATGGAGTTGATCGACACGGCCGGATGCCGGTAGAGCTGCGACCAGCTGTGCATGACCGGAACCTGGTGGAAGTCGAAGCGCTGGTCGCGCTGCGCGCTGTAAGCCACATCGGGCATCAGGTCGATGCGGTCGGCCTCCAGCGCCTCCAGGCAGGCCTGCCACTCGCAGGGCACGAACTCCAGGGTCCAGCCCTCGCCCTTGGCGATTTCGCCCAGCAGGTCCGCGAAGATGCCCGTGGCACGGCCGGCCGCGTTGAGATAGATCTTGGGTTCGTTGGCATAGACGCCGACGCGCACGGTGCGCGGCTGCGCCCAGGCCGCCGCAGACTGCAGGCCCAACAGCAGGACCAGCAGCCACGCGCCCCAGCGAGGATGGATGTACGACAAAACCGCCTCCCGACAGCCCTGGATTCTGGGCCCATCTTAGGCCCTTTCATCCCGGGGCCGCAGGCGCGCGGCCGGCTGCCTTACTCGACGCGACCGATGCGCTGCACCAGCGCGGCCAT
The DNA here is from genome assembly GCA_016185015.1 of Burkholderiales bacterium. GTDB lineage: Bacteria > Pseudomonadota > Gammaproteobacteria > Burkholderiales > Burkholderiaceae_C > Hylemonella. Next base: position 301,925 of record JACPOI010000020.1, on the reverse strand, counting down.
GGCCTTGGCATCCGTCTGTACGAAACGCTCGAACTCGGGCGCGTCCTGGTACATGAAGGAGGTGCCCGCGGCCAGCAGCGACTGCCTGGCGCGCGCATCTTCGGAGGCGGCCTTGGCGGCCTGGCGCAGCCGGGTCACCACGGCCTCGGGCGTGCCCGCCGGCACGAACAGGCCGGACCACTGCGAGTAGCTGATCGGCACGCCGAGTTCCTTGAAGCTCGGCACCTCGGGCAGGGCGGCCAGGCGCCCTTCGCCCCAGTGCGCCAGCACGCGCAGCTTGCCGGCGCGCACGTGTTGCATCACGCTGGAGGGGCCGGTGGACAATGCATCGATCTGGCCGGCCAGCAGGGCCATGACGGCGGGGCCGGCGCCGGTGTAGGGCACGTGCAGCATGAAGGTGCCGGTGGCGGCCTTGAGCTGCTCCATGGGCACATGCATGGTGCCGTAGTTGCCCGAGGAACCAAACGTGGTCTGGCCGGGGCGGGCCTTCACATGGGCGATGAAGTCCTTGTAGGTCTTCCAGGGGCTGTCGGCGCGCACCACGAGGGCGGTGGGGTCGGCCGTGAAGCGGGCCACGGGCTTGAGCTGGTCCAGGGTGTAAAGCGGATTGCGCTTGAGCACCTTGTCGGCTTCCGGCAGCACGACCACGGACGAGAGCGACATGAGCACGTTGTAGCCGTCGGCGCGCGACTTGGCCACCTGTGCCATGCCGATGCCGCCGCCGGCGCCGCCCTTGTTCTCGACGATCATGGTCTGGCCCAGCGCACGGCCCATGGCCTCGGCCACGGGGCGGCCCACGGTGTCAGCCACGCCGCCCGGCGGGAAGGGCACGAGCATGGTGACGGGTTTGCTGGGGTAGGCGTCCTGCGCGAAGGCGGGCAGGCCGGCAGTGGCCAGCGCGGCTGCGCCCAGTTGCAGGAATTCACGGCGTTGGGTCATGGGGATCTCCTCGTTGTGGAACGAAAGTCTCGGTCGGAACCTGGGTTCAGATTTCCTGGACAGGATTATTGAGCTCGCCCAGGCCGCTGATGGCCACGCGCACGACGTCGCCGTGCTTGAGGAACTTGGGCGGGTTGAAACCGATGCCCACGCCCACCGAGGTACCGGTGAGGATGATGTCGCCAGGCAGCAGGGTCATGGCGGCGCTCATCTGCTCGATCAGGGTAGGCACGTCGAAGATCAGCTGCGAGATGTGGGCGTTCTGGCGCTGCTCGCCGTTGACCCAGGTCTGCATGGTCATGTCGGTGGGGGCTTCGTCGGTGGTGGTGATCCACGGACCGATCGGGCAGAAGCCGTCGAGCGACTTGCCCAGGAACCACTGCGCGTGGTTTTTCTGCAGGTCACGCGCGGTCACGTCGTTCGTGGCCACAAAACCCCAGACCTGCTTCATGGCGTCGGCCTTGCTGACGTTGCGGCAGGTGGTGCCAATGACGACACCGATCTCGCCTTCGTAGTCCACCGACTGGGTGTGCTTGGGGTTGAACTGGATGGGATCGGTCGGGCCGTTGAGCGTGTGCGTGGCCTTGGTGAAGATCTGCGGGAAGGCGGGAATGGCCGAGGCACCACCGCTGGTGGCGTTGAAGCCGCTCTTGTCGAACTCCATCGCATGCTCGTGGTAGTTCTTGCCCACGGCGAAGGGGTTGCGCAGGAAGGCCGAGAGCGGCGCCATGAACTTCACCTGGGCCATGGGGACACGCGCCATCACGGCGGCCTGCAGCTGCGCCGCACTCACACCGAGCTGGATGACGTTGAGCACCGGGTTGGGATGCTGGGCCAGCGGGCCGCCGACCAGGGCGACTTCCTGCTTGGCTTCACTGACCAGGGCCAGGTGGATCTGGCCGTCTTTTTGCACACGTGCGATCTTCATGCGAACTCCTGCAGCAAAGGGCAACCGGTTATTGGTTGCGATTGGTTTATCTTGGATTGAAATTATAAAGACCGGACTCTCCTCTGAGTTCAGTGGAAAACACGTAGCTGGTGTTCATATTGGTCTGCTTTGGTTGTTTGCTTGCTAAGATCACGGCTTCACCGCCCGCCCCGCACCATGGACCCGTCTGCCCTGCTCCGCGAAACCCTGCTCGACAAGCTGAAATCTGGCATCTGGCGCGCCGGCCACCGCATCCCGACCGAACGCGCGCTGTGCGCCGAGTACGGCCTGGGTCGCTCGGCCGTGCGGCGTGTGCTGGGACAGCTCAAGGAGCTCGGCCTGATCACTCAGACCGTGGGCAGCGGCACCTATGTGAGCGAACGCATCGCCACCCTGCTGCCGGCACTCGAAGCGCCGGCCGTCGCGGCCGTAAGCCCGGCCGAGCTGATGGAAGTGCGCATGGCGCTGGAGCCGGCCATTGTGGAGATGGTGATCCGCAATGCCACGCCGGCCGATTTCACACGCATGGCCCAGTGCTGCGAACGCGCCGAGCAGGCCCGTACGCTGGAAGACTTCGAGCACTGGGACGGGCTGCTGCACGAGGTGATCGCCGAGGCGGCGCACAACAGCTTCGTGGGCCAGGTCTTCAAGCTCATGAACCAGGCGCGCACGCAGGGCGAATGGGGCATGCTCAAGCGCAAGAGCGTCACGCCCGAACGGCGCGCAGCCTACCAGCAGGAACACCGCGAGCTGGTCGCCGCGCTGCGCGAGCGTGACCTGGAGCGTGCGCTGGAGTGCACACGCGGCCACCTGCAGCACGTGCAGCGCAACCTGCTGGGCCGCTGAAACTCGCGCATCAATCTACTGCGCAACCCGAATCGCATCGTTGGGCGGTGTTGGCTCCGGCCGCTGCGCTTAACTTTCGCAAACGAAAGTTAGCCTACACCGCAACTTCGTTGTCGGAATCCTCACGTACCTGCGTACGTTCCGGTTCCTGCGCTCCGTCCGCCTTGCGCTCGGGCTGCTCGCTACGATTGCTGCACGAGTTTCCCTTCTTGTCAGTGCTTCATGCCGGCGCCGTGGTCGGCAGCACCCGGCGCCATGCTGCGCACCGGCAGCTGCACCTCGACCTTGCTCTCTACCCCCTTGGCATCCTTGAAGAGCAGGGTCAGGGGGATGGCGCTGTCCTTCTTCAGCGGGGTCTTGAGATCCATCAGCATGACGTGGTAACCGCCGGGCTTGAACTCCACGGTCTTGCCGGCTGGTAGTTCGACGTCCGGTGCGGCGCGCATCTTCATGACGTCGCCCTCCATCTTCATCTCGTGCACCTCGGTGATGCCGGCCACCGGCGAATCGGCGCCGACCAGGCGCGTGCCCTCCTTCGCCGTGAGCTTCATGAAGGCGCCGCTGGACTTCTGGCCCGGCACGGTGGCACGGACCCAGGCCTCGCGCACGTCGACGGCCTGCGCGTGGGCCACGCCTGCGGCCAGGGCGAGCGCAGCGATCAGGGCATGGATGGATTTGTTAAACATGGTGGTACTCCTGTTGAAAAACTATACGGGGAAAGAAAACTCAGTGCCTGTGCCCGGTCGCGCCCGAGGGCAGGACTTCGAGCAGGACGGCGGGCGCCTTCAGGCCGCGGGTGGACGTGCCCCGGGCCGGGATGTCGGCCCAGTCGAGCTGGCCGCTGGCGCAGGTCTGCACCACACGGAACCACAGGGGGCCGGCCTGGGCCGGCAGCGTGGCGCGCAACACGAACTCGTCGTACCAGTCGTCGGGCAGCGCGTACTCGGGCGCGCTGGCGGTCCAGCTGATCTCGACCACGTCCTCGCGCACGGTCTTGCCATGGCTGTCGTAGGGCTGGGCCAGGACCTCGCGCCGTACGGCCAGGGTCCAGCCCGCCTTGGGCATGGGCTTGGCGCCGCGCACGCCGGCGGGCAGGAACACACGGAGGGCCGTGGTCGGACTGCCGCTGCAGCCGTGGCCCACGCGGAAGGTCGCGCGGTAGCTGCTGCCGGCCAGCGCGGCCTGGTCTTCCAGGACGATGTGGGCCGACGCTGGCGTGGCGATGGGCAACAAGGCGGCGCTGAACAGGAAAGCAAAAAGATTTTTCATGAAGGCTCGTTTCAGAAATTGACTTTGAGATCCGCCACGTAGGTACGCTGCGGATAGGGATGGAAGTTCCAGTAGCTTTCGTCGGTCAGGTTGTCGATGCCCAGCGAAGCCACGGTCTGGGCATTCATGCGGTAACGCCAGCGCACGTCGGTCACCAGATAGCTGCTGGCGCCCGTGTAGGCATAGCCGTTGATGTCGGCGTTGTTCAGCGTCGAATACTGTGGCCCGCTGTAGCGCACGCCCAGAGAGCCGCTCTGCTTCTCGTCGAAGCGGTAGCTGGCCAGCGCGGTGGCGCGCCAGACCGGCACGCGCGGCTGGTATTTGCCCACGCTCTGCGGGTAGGCCGGGTTGCTGACGATGCGCGAGTCTGCGTAGGTCAGGCTGCCGGACAGTTCCAGCCCGTTGAGCTGCACGTCGCTGCCGTTGTAGGCCAGCTCCACCCCCTTGGTGTTGACCGCGTCGATGTTCTGCACGCGGCTGGTGGTGCTGCTGCCGGGAATGAGCTGGGCGTAGAGCGCATCACGTGTGTCCTCGTTGAACACGGTCAGGCGCAGCAGGCCGCGGCCCAGGTCCTGTTCCAGCGTGAGCTCGGTGGTCCAGGATGTTTCCGGGGCCAGATTGGGGTCGTTCACGAAGGAGAGGTTGGCGTTGGAGGTGGAACCGTAGAGCTCCTGCACGGTGGGGAAACGCACGGCGCGGCCGGTGGCGGCCTTGAGCACCTTGTCGGACGACCACTGGTAGGCCAGTGCGGCCTTGGGCGAGACATGGGTTTCGTTGCGACTGGCGTAGTCCACCGGCGTGGAGCCGCTGAGGCGGGTGTAACCGCCCGATGCGCTCCATTGCTCCACACGCGCGCCCAGCACCGTCTTCCAGCGCGGCGCAAAGGCCCAGCTGTCCTGGCCGTAGAAGGCCTGGGTCCGGGTCTTGCCGCCCACGTCGCTGTTGAGTGAACCCGCAGCATCGGTCAGCCAATTGCCGGCGATATTGGACTTGAGGATGCGCAGCTGGTAGTGGTCCTGCTGGGCGCCGAAGTCCACGATGTGCGTGCCCTGCAGGCCCTGGGGCCGCCAGGTGCCGCGCGCCACCACGGTGGACCAGCCGGTACCCTGCTGGTCGGTGATCGTGCCCGCGCCGCCGCTGAGGGTGGAAGTGGCCGAGAGCGTGGCCGCGCGCAGCTGGTCGCGGCCATAGTCATAGACGCTGGTCGCAAGTTCCCCGTCCCACTCGCCCCTGGTGTTGCTCTTGAGCGAGAGGCCGTGCATCACATGGGCCAGGTTTTCGCGCGAGGCGTTGAAGGCGTTGTTGACGTTGTAGTTCTGGCCGTTGATCTGCACGTCGCCGTAGTACACCGCATTACCTGCCGTGTCGCGCAGATAACTCTGCGGCGTGCCCTCGGCGGTGTTGGCCCAGCTGCCCAGGGTGTAGCTGGCGCGCAGCGTAGGCGAGACGTCGTAGGCCAGCTTGATCCGGGCCTGGTCCTGCACGGTGCGGTACTGGGTGTTGGTGCCCAGGATGTAGTTGTCCGCACCCGTGGTGTTGGGCGCACGCACTGCGCCGCTCACCGGCGTGGTGCCGGCCCCGCCCGTGGCTGTCAGCAGCTTGGTGGCGAACACCAGGGGCTGCCCGGTGCTGTCGGTGTGGTTCAGATGGACCCACCAGGACCAGTCGCCGTTGCGGCTGCCCAGCGAGGCGCTGCCCTGGCTGCCGCCATAGCTGGCACTGCTGTTGTAGAGCTTGAAGTCCTGGCGCCAGGTGCTGAGGTTCACCGCGCCTTCGAAGCGGCTGGGCATGCGCGTCACGTAGTCCACCACCGCGCCTACCGAGTTGCCGGGGTAGGCCGCAGAGTAGGGGCCGTACATGACGTCGACGCGCTCGATCTCCTCCGGGCTCACCATACCCCAGCGCGGCGCATAGGTGGCGCCATTGCCCAGGTAGTTGGACAGCAGGATGCCGTCGGCATACACCGCCGAACGCGCGCTGTTGCCTGTGCCCGAAGCACGGCTGGACAGCACGGCGTGGTTGTAGTCGCCGACATAACGCTTGCGCACCAGCAGGCTGGGGAAATACTTGAGCGCGTCTTCGCTGTCGGTGGCGTTGACGGTTTCGGCGATCTGCTCGCGCGTCACGCCTTCAATGGTGGCGGGGATCTGCGTGGGCAGCGAGGTGGGCTGGCCACTATGGACCGTGACGACACCGAGCGACTTCACCGGTGTGTCGGCTTCGGCCGGCGCCGTGAGGCTCTGGGCCGAAGCCTGAAAGGCAAAAGGGAAAGCCAGGGCCAGGGCCATGGCCAGGCGGTTCTTCCGCATGAACACTCTCCGCAAACATCAGGACATGCAGCCAGGCCTTCCGAAGGAGCGGAGGGCCGGGGCTGCTCAGCGATGGATCAGGAGAGGGTGGGAGGGCCGCGGGCGGGCAGCGGCGCAGCCGTGCGGCCGGCGATGTGCGCCGCTGCGACGGGGAGCAGCACGTGCGCCAGCACGTCGGGCAGTGTTGCCGCGGGCTGGGCCAGGGGCGGCGGTGCGCCGACCGTGGCGCACAGGGGGCAATCCAGCGTGTGGCTGGAGGGGGCCTGGCTGCCGTCATCGCTCTTGACGATGAGCTTCATGGCCCCGCCGCTGGCGCAGACCAGCTCGATGGCCTGCGGCTTCACGAGGGGGGAAGCAATGGCGGCCCCCAGCGCCAATGCGAACCACACCAGCACGAGGCGGGCGAGGAAGCGAGCTTGGCGCAGGGTCTGCATGAAATGCATTATGGCCGACCCCTCCGGGGCCGCGGCCGGCACCGGTCTTGACCTGTGTCAAAGACCGGCGCAGAGTAGGAGCGCATGATGAAGCCAGACCGACCAGGAGATACCGCATGAGCACCCAGATCACCGCGCCCTTCAAGCAGCAATTGCTGCAGCAGCGCACCACCCTGCTGGCCCAGCTGGCCAGCCTGCGCGGCGGCAACGTCGGCCGCGCCCAGGCTTCGGCCGATCATTTCGGCGGACAAAAGGAAGACTCCCGCGCCCAGCAGGAAACCGAGCGCGACCTGGAGTTCACGCTCGACGCCCGCGAGAGCGCCGAGCTTGATGCCGTGGACGCCGCGCTCAAGCGCATCGAGGCCGGAACCTATGGCGTGTGCACCGACTGCGGCACCGACATACCGGCCGCACGCCTGCATGCGGCGCCCGAGACGCCGCGCTGCATCAGCTGCCAGGACAAGCTCGAACACCGTCGGCACGCCTGAAGCGCGCCCTTCCCCTCCTCACGACCAAGAGAAAGAACCCACCATGCCCACCTTCCACGCCATCGTCTGGCTCGACCGTTCCGAAGCCCACGTCATCCTGTTCGACCGCGAGCACATCGCCGCGCAGAAGATCAAGTCGCGCAGCCATCACAAGGCCACCGGCGGCCACACGGGCTCGCACCAGGGCTCGGGCCGTGGTGACAGCGCCAGCGGCCACCACAGCCCTGCCGGCGGCCACAGCAGCGGCGACGAAACTTATTACCACTCGATCGCCGAGGCCCTCAAGGGTGTGCACGAAGTCCTGGTGACCGGCCCGGCCCAGGCCAAGGACGAGTTCAAGGCGCATTGCGCACGCCACGACAAGGCCGTCGACCAGGCCATCGTCGGTGTCGTCACCAGCGACCACCCCAGCGACGGCCAGCTGGTGGCCATGGCCAAGCAGTACTTCCTCAAACACGACAAGATGAACGGCCAGGCCTGAGAGCCTGTCGTCAACGAAAAGGGCGCCGGTGGCGCCCTTTGCTTTTGGTCCCGCCGCGGCTTATTTCGCCAGCGGCACGATCTTCTGCTCGATGGCGCCAAAGACCGACTGGCCGTCGCGGCCCTTCATCTCGATGCGGATGGTGTCGCCGAACTTCATGTAGTCGGTGGCGGGCCTGCCGTCGAGGATGGTCTCGATGGCGCGCTTCTCGGCGATGCAGCTGTAGCCCTTGCTCCATTCCTTCTTGCCGTTGACCTCGGTGGCGCGGTTGCTCACCGTGCCTGAGCCGATGATGCTGCCGGCGCGCACATTGCGCGTCTTGGCGAGATGCGCAATGAGCTGGCCGAAGTGGAAGGTCATCTCCTCGCCGGCTTCGCACATGCCGACCGTGCGGCCGTTCCAGGCGCTTTGCAGGGTGAGGTGCAGCTTGCCCTGCTGCCAGGCTTCGCCCAGCTCATCGAGTGTGACGGCCACCGGGCCGAAGGCGGTGGCCGGCTTGCTCTGCAGGAAACCGAAGCTCTTGGCCAACTCGTCGGGGATCAGGTGGCGCAGGCTGACGTCGTTGGCGATCATCACCAGGCGGATGCCGTCAAGCGCCTGCTCGGGCCCGGCGCCCATGGGCACGTCGGCGGTGACCACGGCGACCTCGGCCTCGAAATCGATGCCATGCGCTTCGCTGACACAGACCACGTCGTCGCGCGGACCCAGGAAGTCGTCGCTGCCGCCCTGGTACATCAGCGGCTCGGTGTAGTAGTTGGCCGGGACCTCGGAGTTGCGCGCCAGGCGCACCAGCTCCACGTGGTTGATGTAGGCCGAACCATCGGCCCACTGGTAGGCGCGCGGCAGCGGGGCCATGCACATCGCCGGATCAAAGGGGAAGGCGTGGCGCGCCTTGCCCTGGTTGAGCGTGACGTACAGGTCCTGCAGCTGCGGGGAGAGGAAGTTCCAGTCGTCCAGCACCTGCTGCAGGTGGTGGGCGATGCCGGTCGCATAATGCGCCGTGCTCAGGTCGCGCGAGACGACGACCAACTGGCCGTCGCGCGAACCGTCCTTGTAGGTGGCAAGCTTCATCGATGGTTTCTCGAATGACGTATCGTTAAGGCCTGTCGGAACAGGTTTCCCGCCAATTACATCATGGACAAGACGCGCGCAGGCATCCAGTCGGTCGAGGTGGGCTTTGCCCTGGTCGACGCGCTGGCGCGCGCACAGGGCCCGCTGATGCTGCGCGACCTGGCCGCTGCCGCCGGCATGAGCGCGGCCAAGGCGCACCGTTACCTGGTGAGCTTCCAGCGCCTGGGCCTGGTCAGCCAGGACACGGCCAGCGCGCGCTATGACCTTGGCCCGGCCGCGCTGCGCATGGGCCTGGCCGCCATCACGCGGCTGGATGCCGTGAAACTGGCACGTGAACGCATGCCAGCGCTGATGCAGCACATCGGCCACACGCTGGCCCTTGCGGTCTGGGGCAACCATGGCCCGACCATCGTGCACTGGGAGGAGTCGCCGCAGTCGGTCACGGTGAACCTTCGCCTGGGCGACGTGATGCCCCTGCTGTCTTCGGCCACCGGGCGCTGTTTTGCGGCGCACGTCTCGCGCGAGGCCATCGCGCCGCTGCTGCGCGCCGAGCTGGCACGCAACCGGCAGCTGGGCCGCACCGACCTGCCACGCACCCAGGCCGAGCTCGGCACCTTGCTCAAGGAGGTGCGCACGCACGGCATGGCCCGCGTGGTGGACACGCTGCTGCCGGGCATCGCGGGCTTTTGCGCCCCGGTGTTCGACTTCGACGGCCACATGGTGCTGGGCATCGTGGCCATGGGCTCGGTGGCCACGGTCGATACCGCGTGGAACGGCGCGGTCGCCACGGCCCTGGGCCAGGCCGCGCGTCAGCTCTCGCACGAACTGGGTCATACCCGCTGAGCATGGTGAGCGCCGACGATACCGCGGCCCGTCGGCGCCGGCTGCTGCTGCCCGGCCTGCTGGCGCTGCTCATCCACCTGCTGGTGCTGCTGATCGTGAACCCGCGGCCTGCGCCCGAGGCCCAGACGATCATCCTGCGCCCGCTCATCTACGACGCCCCGCCCGAGCCGGTCACGGCGACCCCGGCGCCGAGGCCCCGTGCTACTCCCACCCGCCGGCCGCGCCCCGTGGCCGTGCCGGAACAGCCGGCCGCCACGCCGGAAACACCGATGGCACCGCCCGCCCCGCCCCCCGACGAGCCAGCGCCCGCGCAGGAGGCAGCAGCAGCCCTTGCGCCCCTTGCCGCTGCATCGGCACCGGCAACACCGCCCCCGCTGGAGGTGCAGGCCTTCATCCCCGGTTCGCTGCGCCTGAAGTACGCACTGCGCGGCGAGCTCAGCAGCCTGTCCTACCAGGCCAGCGGGGAACTGCTGTGGGCGCACGACGGCCAGAACTACGAGGCGCGCATGGAGGTGGGCGCCTTCCTGCTGGGCTCGCGCGTGCAGCACAGCCGGGGCCGCATCACGCCCGCCGGCCTGCAGCCGCAGCGCTTCGTCGACCGGGTGCGCCAGGACCGCGTGGCGGAGTTCGACCAGACGCAAGGACAGATCCGTTTCAGCGAAGGCGCGCCACCCGTGGCCCTGCCGCAAGACGCTCAGGACCAGCTCAGCGTCTTCGTGCAGCTGGGCAGCCTGATCAGCACGACACCGCAGCGCTACCCGCGCGGCACGGCCATCACGCTGCCGGCGGTGGGCGTCTACGGCCCGGAGAGCTGGAGTGTCGTGGTCGAGGACGAGGAAACACTCAGCCTGCCCGGCGGCGAGCTGCGCGCGCTCAAGCTATCGCGGGCGCCGACCCGCGCCGATGAACCGCGTGCCGAGATCTGGCTGGCACCGGCGCTGGGCTGGTTGCCTGCGCGCATCCGCCTGTCACAGGAGAACGGCGACTTCATCGACCAGCAGTGGCGCGGCAGCGGGCCGCCCTGAGCCGCCCGGCCTCTTGAAATCGGTGGCAGCAGTGCCAAGTACCCAGCAGGCCCTTTTGGCCTCCTGAGACAACATGCACACGCTTTACGACTCCGACGACTACATCGTGACCCACACGCTGGCCACGGTGGAGCCAACGCCTGCCACACCCGAGGGCGAAGCCACCCCGCCGGCCCTGCTGCGTCATGGCTTCGAGATCGTGGACAAGCGTGCCGGCAAGGAGATCTACCTGGACGGCTCCTGGGCCGAGCTGTTCCAGCAACGCCTGGCCGAATGGCAGCGCAGCACCCCCACCCAGGAAGAGGTGGAAGACACGCTGGCCCAGTACGCCGAGCTGGCGACCCTCCCGCTGCACCTGCACTGAGCAGCTGAGCCGCCCACCCGGTGTGACTTAGTCCACTGCTGCGGCATAAAACAAATCCAGGGCCGCCGTCCTGTGACATAGCTCACAGGCGAAATCGGGGTTACCCTATTAACCTTGTGGTTTTACCCCTATCGAGGTTTTCCCATGCTGTCGCCCGCCGTTTTCCACCTGCGCCACTGGATGTGCTGGACCGTCCTGATGCTGGCCGCAGCCGGCACGGTGCGGGCCCAGGGCGTCACCCCGAAACAGATCCTGATCGGCCAGAGCATCACCCAGCAGGGTGGCAAGAACGAGTACGGCATGGCGGTGATGGACGGCATCCACACCTACCTGCAGGACGTCAACGCCAAGGGCGGGGTCAACGGCCGCCAGATCGTGCTCAAGACCCTGGACGACGACAACAAGACCAGCCAGGCCGAGGCCAATGCCCGCAAGCTGATCGAGGAAGACAAGGTCTTCATCCTGTTCGGTTCTATCGAAGGCGGCCCCTCCAACGCGGTGATGACGGTGGCCAACGAACTGAAAGTCCCCCTGTTCGGCCCCATGGCCGGCTCGCCCACCCTGCGCCGGCCGCACCAGCCGCTGGTGTTTCCGGTGCGCGCCGAGCACCGCGACGAGTTCCGCGTGCTGCTGGAGTACATCCGCGCCACCGGCGGCAAGCGCGTGGCCTTCTTCCGTGCGGACTCTGAAGTGGGCCTGCAGCACCTGGAGAATTTCAAACGCCTGTGCCAGGAGCTGGGCCTGGAGCTGGCGCTGGACCTGCCCTTCAAGTCCGACGTCACGGACGAGCAGCTCGCCACCATGGCCGGCCGCATCGCCACGGCCAATCTGCAGGGCGTGGTCAACCACGGCAGCGCCGGGCTCTACGAAAAACTGATCCGGCAGACACGCGCCAAGGGCAGCCCCACGCCCTTCATGGCCGTCAACTCCGGCTCCACCCAGCTGGCCCGCCACCTGGGCGAGCTGGCGCACGGCATGCTGTTCGCGCAGGTGCTGCCCAGCCCCTGGGAGCGCAAGACCGATCTCACCCGCGAGTACCAGGATGCCTTCAAGCGCCACAAACCCGGCGTGGACTTCTCCTACGGCAGCCTGGAGGGTTATATGACGACCAAGGCCCTGGTGGCCGCCCTGCGCCAGGCCGGCCCGCAGCCCACACGCGAGAGCTTCATCCAGGGCATCTACAAGGCCGGAGCGTTCGACCTCAACGGCCTGCGCGCCGGCTACCAGCCTGGTGACCACGCGGGCCTCAAGCTGGTGGACCTGGTCATGTACACCCGCGACAACCGCTTCCGGCACTAGGGCCTGACAGGCCCTAGGAAGGGCGGCGCAGGCTCCGGCGGTACAGCGGCTCGATCAGCAGCAGGACCGCGATCAGGCGGCAGACCTGGAAGGCGGTGACCACCGGCGCGCCGAGCTGCAGCACCTTGGCGGTGATCGACATCTCGGCAATGCCGCCGGGTGCCGTGGCCAGCACCATGGTGGCCGGGTGCAGCCCCGTCAGCCAGGCCATCACGACGGCCAGCCCGGCGCACAGCCCCAGCAGCCCCAGCGTGCCCACGGCCACCGACGCCAGCCAGCGCGGTGCCGTGTGCACAAAGGCCGGCGTGAAGCGCACCCCCAGGCTGACGCCGATGACGAGCTGCGCCGCGTTGCTCAGCCAGGTGGGCAGGGCCGAGAGCTGGATATCGAACATGGTCAGGCCCATGGCGACCAGCAAGGCCCCGAGGAACCAGGGGTTGGCGCGGTCCAGCCGCTCCAGCACCCAGGCCCCGGCGCCGGCCAGCACGAAGAGCAGCAGCAGGCCGCCCCAGTTCACCACCCGGGCACTGGCCGGCAGCAGATCCAGCCCGTGCAGGCCACCGAGCTGCATGGCGAACGGGATCGCCAGCGTCACGATCAGCAGCCGCAGGCTGTGGGCCGCGGCCACCAGCTCGGTGCGACCCTGGGCGCGCTCGGCCAACAGCGTCATCTCGGGCGCGCCGCCGATGGCGCCGGCAAACCAGGTGGTGGCCCGGTTCAGGCCAGGCAATCGATGCGCATTCATGTGCTGCAGCCACAGGCCGAACAGCCAGCCCAGCACGAGCGCCCACACAATGCCCAGGGCAATCGCCCACCACAGGCTGGCCACCAGGGCCGTGACCTGGGGCGTGAAATACAGGCCCAGCGCGATGCCGATGGTGCACTGCCCGGCATTGCGCAGCGGCGCCCAGCTTTCGGTGCGCGCGCGCAGCATCGAAGCCGTGGCCGTGGCCAGCAAGGGGCCGATCATCCAGGGCAAGGGGATCTTGAGCCAGACGCAGAACAGGGCGGCGAGCAGGGCCAGCAACAGCGTGGCCGCAATACGTGCGGGGGAAGTGAAGCGCATACGGACAAAGGGGATCGGCGTAGTATCGCCGCAAGCCAAGGAGCCCCCATGAGTACCGAAGCATCCACCCACTGCATCGTGCAGACCGCGCTGCCCAGCGAGGCCCAGGCGGCCGAGCTGGCCCGCGCCATCGTGCAGGCCCGCCTGGGCGCCTGCGTGCAGGTGCTGGCCATCCGCAGTTTCTACGTCTGGCAGGAACGCGCGCACGACGAAGCCGAATGGCTGCTGGCCATCAAGACACGCAGCGCGCTCTACGCGGCGCTCGAAACCTTCATCCGCGAACGCCACCCCTACGAAACGCCGGAGATCGTGTTGCTGCCCATTGCGGCGGGCAGCGCGGCTTACCTGGCCTGGGTGGACGCGAACACGGCCTGAGCCTGGCCTAGGGCGTCATCCAGCGCGCCAGCGGTGTGCGGCTCCAGTCCACGCTGTCGAGCAGGTTCTTCACCACCAGACCCAGCTCGGTGTCGCCCTCGATCACGAGACGGCGGTGAAAGAAGAGGGTGTCCGGGTCTTCCTCGCGCAGCATCATGCGCGCGAAGTCGGCCAGCGTGGCCGACAAGCGCAGGTCGGGCACGCCGGCCGCGGCGGCACGGAAGCCGCGCGCACTGGCGGTGAAGCGCAGGCGCAGGCCCAGGTCCCGCACTTCGATCTCGTAGCGGCGGCCGGCCAGCAGGCTCATGTCCGCGGGCAGGACACCGCGGCGTCGCATCTGATTGAGCACCTGGGCCAGGGCCCAGGACGGCGGCGCCACCGGCAGACGGCTCACGAGGCGCGCCAGCGGTGCGGGAACAACGATGTCAGGTACCTGCATGCGCCACCTCTTTCAGTTGAGCCATGCCGGCTTCACCGCGCCAGTAGCCATCCACCAGCGGGCCGGGCGCGTACGCGGCCAGTTGCGGCCACACATCCTCCGCCGGCGCCTCACCACCCAGCGCGCGGTGGAACAGCTGTACCACCTCGGCCGTGTGCTGCCACTGCGGGCTGATGCGCACGCTGTGCACGCCCATGGCCTGCATCTGCGCCAGATGCGGCAGCAGCGCCGTGCAGCCTGCCGACATCGTCTGGATGCCGTTGATGCTCAGGAAGTCCTGCGCGTCGCGCGTGGCCAGCGTCAGGCCGTCCGGGTGATCGAGGCAGCGGAACTGGCAGTCGTCCTTGTTCAGGTTGTAGTGGCGTGCGGTGAAGCAGCGTGCCGAGAAGGCCAGCGGCAGCTTGCCCCAGGCAAAGACCTCGGTCTGCAGCGCGCTGCCGCGCTGGCGCAGCGACTGCATCAACTCGCCCAGCAGCGCCTGCCCCATCTCCACCGGTGGCAGCCAGCGGCTGGCGCCCAATTCCTCCATCAACGCCAGCGTGGCGGCGTTGTAGATGTTCATGTGGGTGCCAGCCACGAAGGGCAGGCCGTGCTGGCGCGCCAGCCGGGCCGCGCCCAGGTCGTTGGCTTCCACGCGCAGGCGGCCGTTCTCCACCAGGCGACGCAGACGGCGCAGGTCGGTCTCGCTCTCCAGCAGGGCCTGGCAGGACAGCACCACCTCCTTGCCCGCATCGGCCAGGTCGTGACCCAGCGCGATCCAGTCCGCGGTGCGCACCTGCTGGCGCCGTGCGCAGACCACCTCGCCCAGATAGATGGTGTCCACCGGCCACTGCATCGCTTCCGCATAGAAGCGGAAGATGTCGTCACGCGACCAGAAGAACAGGACGGGGCCGAGCGCGAGCTGCAGCCGGTTCACAGGGGTGGCACTCATACGACCTATCTCCAGGGGCGGTTGTAGGCGCCCAGCGTCTGCTGCTGCCCCTCGGCCACCTTGCCCAGGGCCTGCTGCCAGGCGGGTTTGACGTTGTAGCGGGCGCCGTCGTGGGCCGCGGCGTCCAGCGCCTCGCGCAGGGCCTGCGTGACCTGCGCCACATAGGCCGGGCTGCGCTGGCGCCCCTCGACCTTGATGGCCGACACGCCCATGGCCATGATCTGCGGCAGCATGGTGATGACGTTGAGGCTGGTGGGCTCTTCCAGCGCGTAATAGGTTTCGTCCTGCACTTCGAAGCGCCCCTTGCACAGCGTGGGGTAACCCGCCGGCTCATCCTTGGCGTAGCGGTCGATCAGCACGCCGTTGAGGCGCGCGTCCAGTGCTGATGCACCTTCCTCCCAGCGCACGTATTTGGCCGGCGAACACACGCCGTGGGTGTTGGGTGACTCGCCCGTGGCGTAGCTGGACAGCAGGCAGCGCCCCTCGACCATCACGCACAGGCTGCCAAAGCCGAAGACTTCGATCTGCACCGGCGTGTGCTCGATCACGTGGCGCACCTGGTCCAGCGTCAGCACGCGCGGCAGCACCGCACGCTGCACGCCAAACAGCTCGTGCGCCAGGTTGACGGCCTCGTAGTTGGTGGCCGAGCTCTGCACCGACATGTGCAGGCGCAGGCCCGGGTGGCGCTGCGCCGCATAACGCATGAGGCCGATGTCGGCCAGGATGACGGCGTCCACCCCCAGGTCGGCCGCCTGGTCGATGCCGCGCGTCCAGCGTGTGATGTCCACGCCCTGTGCGTAGGTGTTGATGGCCATGAAGACCTTGCGCCCGCGCTGGCGCGCGTACTCGATGCCGGAGCGGGCACTGGTCTCGTCGAAATTCAGGCCCGGGAAGTTGCGTGCATTGGTCTCGTTCTTCAGGCCGATGTAGACCGCGTCCGCGCCGTGGTCGACCGCGGCCTTGAGGGCCGGCAAACTGCCTGCCGGACAGACCAGTTCCGGCAGTGGGGACGATGGGGACATGCGTGACCGTGGCGTGAGAGGAATGGCCGCTAAGGTAAGCAAAGCGCCTGCCTTCGGGTTTGTGCTGGATCAAACAGCACGGTGGTATTCCGATGGATTGACCGAGGTCATGTCGCGACGGCCGCGCTGTTTGTCCTGCATCAAACCTGGTGATGGCAGGGCGCGGGCAACATGCGTTCTCGCCTGTCGTCCCGCATGCCCCCATGACCGACAGGTGTTCTCCATCCCCCGTGGAACCCTCATCTCATGCGCGTCATCGTGCTCGGCGCCGGCCTGCTGGGCGTCACCTCGGCCTATTACCTGCTGCAGCACGGCCACGAGGTGACCGTCGTCGATCGTCAGGCCCACCCCGCGGCCGAGACCAGCTTTGCCAATGGCGGGCAGATCTCCGTCTGCCATGCCGAACCCTGGGCCAACCCGCAGGCACCGCTCAAGCTGCTGCGCTGGCTGGGCCGCGACGACGCGCCGCTGCTGTTTCGCCTGCGCGCCGATCCGCACCAGTGGCTCTGGGGCCTGCGTTTCCTGCGCGAATGCACGCCGGCGCGCACCCGTCGTAATGTGGAGCAGCTCCTGCGCCTGGGCACCTACAGCCGCGGCCAGCTGCAGGCCCTGCGCGCGGCCACCGGCATCGAATACGAACAGCGCCTGCAAGGCATCCTGCACTTCTATACCAGCCAGGCGACCTTCGACAGCGCGCTGGCACCGGCCGCGCTGATGCGGGAGCTGGGCTGCGAGCGCCACGTGCTCACGCCGCGCGAGGCGGTGCAGATCGAACCCGCCCTGCGCAGCATCGAACCGCAGCTGGTGGGTGCCACCTACACCGCGCAGGACGAGTCGGGCAATGCACAGCGCTTCGTGCGCGAACTGGCGCGGCATTGCGAGGCGGCTGGCGCGCGTTTCCTGTTCAGCCACACGGTGACGGCGCTGCGTGCGGCGCAGGGCCAACTCGACCACATCGAAGCCACCGATGCCGAAGGCCGTTACCAACGCCTGCAGGCCGACGCCTACGTGCTGGCTCTGGGTTGCTTCAGCCCCTTCCTGACGGCGCCGCTGGGCATCCGCCTGCCCGTCTATCCGGCCAAGGGTTATTCGGTCACGCTGCCGGTGGCCGACGCGACGCAGGCCTTCGAGGTCTCGATGATCGACGAGGAATACAAGCTGGTGTACTCGCGCCTGGGCGGGCATCTGCGCATCGCCGGCACGGCCGAGTTCAACGGCTACGAGCGCCAGCTCAACCCGCGGCGCTGCCAGGCCATCGTGCAACGCTTCGAGCAGCTCTTCCCCGGTGCGGGCGACACCCGAGAGACGCAGTTCTGGAGCGGGCTGCGCCCGGCCACGCCCTCGAACGTGCCCATCATCGGCCGCAGCCGCCTGCCCAATCTCTACCTCAACACCGGCCATGGCACGCTGGGCTGGACGCATGCCTGCGGCTCGGGGCAGTCGATCGCCCGCATCGTCAGCGGCCGCAAGCCCGAGGTGGCCTTCGCCTTCACCGGACTGTCATCCTAGGAACTCCCGCCATGCACTTCCCCGATCTGCGCGCCTTTCTTCAATTCCTGCGTGAGAAGCAGCACCTCGTCGAGGTGGAGACACCGGTCAGCGCCGCCTACGAGATCACCGAGGTCCACCACCGCGTGCTGCAGCAGGGCGGCCCGGCCCTGCTCTTCAAGCAGGTGCTGGATGCGCAAGGCCGGCCCTACGACTTCCCGGTGCTGGTCAATCTCTTCGGCCACCGCCAACGCGTGGCCTGGGCGCTGGGGCGCGAGCCCGATGGCCTGCGCGAATTGGGCGAGATGCTGGCCTTCTTCCGCCAGCCCCGCCTGCCCGACAACTGGTCGCTGGCCGACAGCCCGGCGCTGCTGCGCAAACTCAAGCAGATCGGCGCCACGCGTCCGCGCATCGTCAGCCAGGCGCCGTGCCAGGAAGTGGTGTGGCGCGGCGACGAGGTAGATCTGGCGCGCCTGCCCATCCAGCACCTGTGGCCCGGCGAGCCGGCACCGCTGATCACCTGGGGCATGGTGGTGACGCGCGGCCCGAGCGACGCGCCCAACGACAAGGACAACCTGGGCATTTACCGTATGCAGGTGCTGGGCCGCAACCAGGTCATCATGCGCTGGCTGCCGCACCGTGGCGGCGCACAGCACTTCGCACGCTGGAAGCAGGCGCGCCAGGAACCCTTCCCGGTCGCCGTGGCGCTGGGGCCGGACCCGACCACGCTGCTGGCGGCCGTGATCCCGGCGCCCGACACCATTTCCGAATACCAGCTCGCCGGCCTGATCAGCGGCAAAAAATGTGAGCTTGCGCCCTGCCTGGACGTGCCACTGCAGGTGCCGGCAAATGCCGAGATCGTGCTCGAAGGCCATGTGTCGCTGAGCGAGACGGCGGAAGAAGGACCCTACGCCGACCACACCGGCTATTTCAATTCGGCCGAGCGCTTTCCGGTCTTCACCATCGAGACCATCACCATGCGCCGCCAGCCCATCTACATGTCCACCCTGCTGAGCCGCCCGCCGGACGAGCCCTCGGTCATCAGCGAGGCGCTCAACGACGTCTTCATCCCCCTGCTGCGCCAGCAGTTCCCCGAGGTGGTGGATTTCTGGCTGCCGCCCGAGGCCTGCTCCTACCGCATGGCCATCGTCTCCATCCGCAAGGCCTACCCGGGCCACGCGCGGCGCATCATGATGGGCGTGTGGTCCTACCTGCGGCAGTTCGCCTACACCAAGTACGTGGTCATCGTCGACGACGACATCAACGCGCGCGACTGGAAGGACGTGATCTGGGCCATCACCACCCGCGCCGACCCGGTGCGCGATACCGTGCTGGTGGAGGACACGCCCATCGACTACCTGGACTTCGCCTCTCCGGTCTCGGGCCTGGGCGGCAAGCTGGGCATCGATGCGACCAACAAGGTGCCGCCCGAGACCAACCGCCGCTGGGGCCGCCCGATCCGCATGGACGAAGCGGTCGTCGAGCAGGTCACACGCCGCTGGCAGGACTACGGCATCCCGCTGACACCCTGAGGCGTGACGAGCAGCTCAGAGGGCCGACTTCTCCCACCTGGGCCGTCGGTCTCCAAAAATTGAGACAATTGATCCCTGCGCCCGTCAAAAGCGGGCCGCAGGCATCAATCCACACACCTGCCACCAGGGTTTTATGAGCCAGACCTACATCCTCACCTTCTCCTGCCCGGACCGCCTGGGCCTCGTCCACGCCGTCTCCGGTTTCCTGCTCGAACGCGGCGGCAACATCGAAGAAGCCGCGCAGTACAACGACCACGCCACCGGCCTGTTCTTCATGCGTGTGCAGTTCTCCTGCGGCCAGGTGACCTACGAGGACCTGCAGGTCCAGCTCAAGCTCTTCGCCGAGCCCTACGCCATGCAGTGGAGCCTGCACGCGGCCGCCACGTCCATGCGCACCGTCATCTTCGTCAGCAAGGAAGGCCATTGCCTCAACGACCTGCTGTTCCGCTGGAAGATCGGCCTGCTGCCCATCGACATCCGCGCCATCGTCTCGAACCACCGCGAGTTCTACCAGCTGGCCGCCAGCTACAACGTGCCCTTCCACCACATCCCGGTGACGGCGGCCACCAAGGCCCAGGCCGAAGCCAAGCAATTTGAAGTGGTGCAGGCCGAGGGCGCCGAGCTCGTGGTGCTGGCGCGCTACATGCAGGTGCTGAGCGACGACCTGTGCCGCAAGCTCTCGGGCAAGGCCATCAACATCCACCACAGCTTCCTGCCCAGCTTCAAGGGCGCCAAGCCCTACTACCAGGCGCACGACCGCGGCGTGAAGCTGATCGGCGCCACCGCCCACTACGTGACGGCCGACCTGGACGAAGGCCCCATCATCGAGCAGGACGTGGCCCGCGTGGACCACAGCAAGACGGTGGAAGACCTGACCGCCATCGGCCGCGACACCGAGAGCCAGGTGCTGGCGCGCGCCGTGAAGTGGCACAGCGAGCACCGCGTGCTGCTCAACGGCCACAAGACGGTGATCTTCAAGTAGGTCGTCTGCGCTGAGGCACTGGCTTGCACAGCCGGTGCCTCAGTCATCTAGGGGCAAGCTCGCTTGACACCCGCACCGAGGCAACTTGAAATGGATTGGCCTGGACCCAGGCATCCATTCCTAACCCTTGGGAGCATCCATGTCGACACCCCGGAGCATCTTCAAACGCCTCGCCGGTCTGGCACTTTCAGGCCTGCTGGCCCTGTCGCTCAGTCCGGGCGCGCAGGCCCAGGCCTATCCGTCCAAACCGATCAAGATGATCGTGCCCTTCCCAGCGGGCGGCACCACCGACATCGTGGCACGCATCATGGCGCAGCGCATGAGCGAGTCCATGGGACAGCCCGTGCTGGTGGACAACAAGGGCGGCGCCGGCGGCGCCATCGGGGCCGACCTGGTAGCCAAGGCCGCGCCCGATGGCTACACCATCCTGATGCACAACATCACCTTCCCGCTGTCCTCGGTGGCGCAGACCCTGTCCAATCGCTCGCCCTTCAACGCGGAGACTGATTTCGCTGGCATTTCGATCGCGGTCTACGTGCCCTTCGTGCTGACCGCCAACCCGGGTGTGCCCGCCAAGGACCTGCGCGAGTTCGTGGCGCTGCTGACGAACAACAAGGACCTCAAGTACAACTATGGTTCGACCGGCCCCGGCTCGGCCATGCACGTGCTGGGCGAAGCCCTCAAGCGCGACGGCAAGATCGAGATGCAGCACATCGGGTTCCGCGGCGCCGCGCCGCTGAAACAGGAGCTGCTCGCCGGCCGCATCCAGTTCGGCGGCGACCAGCTGTCCTCCTCGCTGGCGGAGATCCGCGCCGGCACCGCGCGCGCGCTGGCCACCACGGCCACCAAACGCATCGAGGGTCTGCCCGACGTGCCCACGGTGCGCGAATCCGGCTTCCCCTCGCTCGAACTGGAGGGCTGGAACGGCCTGTTCGCGCCAGCCAAGACGCCCAAGGACATCATCGAGCGCCTGCAGCGGGAAGTGGTTGCCGCGGTGCGCCACCCCGAGGTCGCCAAGCGTCTGGCCGATCTCGGGGCGGAGCCGGTGGGCTCGTCCCCGGCCGAACAGGACGCCATGCTGCGACGCCAGATGGACCAGTTCCGGCCGGTGATCCGCGACATGAAGATCGATTGATCCTGGGCACCCATAAAAAAGGGCCTCCATCGGGAGGCCCTTTTTCATGTTGTCGACTTCAGGCTGCGGCCGTGGCCTTTTCCTTGAAACCCAGCTTGTCCAGCGCGCCCGCCAGCTGCGCCACGCTACGGTCCGGGTTGTGCAGCTTGTCCAGGCCGAACAGGCCGACACGGAAGGTGCTGAAGTCGGCCGGCTCGTCGCACTGCAGCGGCACGCCACCGGCCGTCTGCAGGCCCAGGGCCAGGAATTTCTTGCCGTTCTGGATCTCGGGGTCGGTGGTGTAGCTCACCACCACGCCCGGGGCCTTGAAGCCATCGGCGGCCACGCTGACGAAGCCGCGGGCCTCCAGCAGTTCACGCACCTTGGCACCCAGGGTGATCTGCTCCTGCTTGACCTTGTCGAAGCCGTAGGCCTTGGTCTCGCGCATCACCTCGTCCAGGCGCGTGAGGGCGTCGGTGGGCATGGTGGTGTGGTACATGTGGCCGCCGTTTTCGTAGGCCTCCATGATCTGCAGCCACTTCTTGAGGTCGGCCGCGAAGCTGGTGCTGGTGGTGCCTTCGATGGCCGCGCGGGCGCGCTCGCTGAGCATGACCATGGCGCAGGCCGGCGAGCCGCTCCAGCCCTTTTGCGGGGCGCTGACCAGGATGTCCACGCCGGTGGCCTGCATGTCGACCCACATGCAGCCGGAGGCGATGCAGTCCAGCACGAACAGGCCGCCCACTTCATGGACAGCGTCGGTGACCTTGCGCAGGTAGTCGTCGGGCAGCATCATGCCGGCCGCGGTTTCCACGTGCGGGGCGAACACCACGTCGGGCTTCTGGGCCTTGATGGTGGCGACCACTTCCTCGACCGGGCAGGGGATCCAGGCAGCCTGGGAGCCGGTGCCCACGCGACGGGCCTTGAGCACCGTGGACGAGGCCGGGATGCCGCCCATGTCGAAGATCTGGGTCCAGCGGTAGCTGAACCAGCCATTGCGGATGACCAGGGCCTTCTTGCCGGTGGCGAACTGGCGCGCCACGGCTTCCATGCCGAAAGTACCGCTGCCGGGCACCAGCACGGAAGACTTGGCTTTGTAGACTTCCTTGAGGATGCCGGAGATGTCCTTCATCACGCCCTGGAAGCGCTTGGACATGTGGTTGAGGGCGCGGTCGGTGTAGACCACCGAGAACTCGAGCAGTCCATCGGGATCCACGTTGGGCAGAAGACCTGGCATATATAACTCCGTTGTTTCAGGACACTGAATTAGCCATTTTCTCACCAAGCCGGATCGGGCGGGCGGGCGCCCAGTCCGGGTTGAATTGCGTGGGGCCTTTGGGCCAGAGCATCACCACGGTGGAGCCCAGCAGGAAACGGCCCATCTCGGCCCCCTTGGCCAGGGTAATCCCCTGGCCTTCATAGTGCCATTCTGTCACCCGGGGCCGGCGCGGCGGGTTGACCTGACCGTGCCAGACGGTGGCCATGCTGCCCACGATGGTGGCGCCCACCAGCACCAGGGCCAGGGGGCCGTGGCCCGTGTCGAAAATGCAGACCACCCGCTCATT
Source organism: Burkholderiales bacterium (assembly GCA_016185015.1). Taxonomy (GTDB): domain Bacteria; phylum Pseudomonadota; class Gammaproteobacteria; order Burkholderiales; family Burkholderiaceae_C; genus Hylemonella. The sequence continues at coordinate 279,118 of JACPOI010000020.1, read as the reverse complement.
GCGGGCGAACAGGCCCGGCACACCTCGCGCCGTGGTCGGGTTGACCGAGAACAGCTCGCCCGGCACATAGACCATGCGCGTGAGCGTTCCGTCGCAGGGCATGTGGATGCGGTGGTAGTCGCGCGGGCTCAGGTACAGGGTGGCGAAGTGGCCGTTCTCGAAACTCGCCGCCAGCGCCGCGTCGCCGCCCACCAGAGCCTGCGTGCTGTAACGGTGGCCCTTGGCCTGGAAGATCTGGTCGCGTTCGATGGGGCCGAACTGGCTGATGGCGCCGTCCACCGGGCAGACCCAATGGGCGTCAGCCAGGGGGCGGACGCCGTCTTTCAGGGCGCGCGTGAAGAACTCATTGAACGTGGGGTAGCTGGCCGGATCGGGGTTGGCGGCCTCGGCCATGTTCACGTCGTAGCGGCGGATGAAACGGCGGATGATGGCCGTGGTCACGCCCCCCATGGCGGAGCCGGCGATCAGGCCCGCAAACGAGGTGATGGCTTTTTTGGGCAGCAGGTACTGCGGCAGCACGGCAAGACGATCGGACACGGTACTGCCTTGGACAGATGGTTGAAAGGTCCAAATTATAGGGAGCGGGGTCTAGAATCACCGTCATGAACGCTCCTGCCTCCCCCCCGCAGATCGACGCCCTGCAGCGTGCCCAGCGCCAGTCGCAGGTCGTGCAGGCCCTGGGCGCCGTGCTGCCGGCCCACGCCCTGCTCTGGCAAGCCGAGGACACCACCCCCTACGAATGCGACGGCCTCACGGCCTACCGCCAGCGCCCGCTGGTGGTCGCCCTGCCCGAAACCGAGGCCCAGGTGCAGGGTGTACTCAAGGCCTGCCACGCCCTGGGCGTGCCCGTGGTGGCGCGCGGCGCCGGCACGGGCCTTTCGGGCGGCGCCATGCCCAACGCCATGGGCGTGACGCTGTCGCTGGCCAAGTTCAACCAGATCCTCAAGATCGACCCGCTCAGCCGCACGGCCGTGGTCCAGGCCGGCGTGCGCAACCTGGCCATCAGCGAGGCCGCCGCGCCCTACAAGCTCTATTACGCGCCCGATCCGTCCAGCCAGATCGCCTGCACCATCGGCGGTAACGTGGCCGAGAACTCGGGCGGCGTGCACTGCCTCAAATATGGGCTGACGGTGCACAACGTGCTCAAGGTCCGCGGCTACACGGTGGCGGGCGAGCCGGTCGAGTTCGGCTCGGAAGCGCTGGACGTGCCGGGCTACGACCTGCTGTCCGTCTTCATCGGCAGTGAGGGCATGCTGGCGGTGACGGTGGAGGTGACCGTCAAGCTGGTGCCCAAGCCGCAGCTGGCGCGCTGCATCATGGCCAGCTTCGACGATGTGCGCAAGGCCGGCGACGCGGTGGCGGCGGTGATTGCCGCCGGCATCATCCCGGCCGGGCTGGAGATGATGGACCAGCCCATGACGGCCGCGGTGGAGGATTTCGTGCACGCGGGTTATGACCTGAACGCCGCCGCCATCCTGCTGTGCGAAAGCGACGGCACACCTGAAGAGGTGGAAGAAGAGATCGGCCGCATGAGCGAGGTGCTGCGCAAAGCCGGCGCCACCGCCATTGCGGTCAGCCGCGACGAGGCCGAGCGCCTGCGCTACTGGAGCGGGCGCAAGAACGCCTTCCCCGCCAGCGGCCGCCTGGCGCCGGACTATATGTGCATGGACTCGACCATCCCGCGCAAGCGCCTGGCCGACATCCTGCTGGCCATCCAGGAGATGGAGCAGAAATACGCGCTGCGCTGCCTCAACGTCTTCCACGCCGGCGACGGCAACCTGCACCCGCTGATCCTCTTCGATGCCAACGACCCGGACCAGCTGCACCGCTGCGAACTCTTCGGTGCCGACATCCTGGAAACCAGCGTGGCCATGGGCGGCACGGTGACCGGTGAACACGGCGTGGGCGTGGAGAAGCTCAACTCCATGTGCGTGCAGTTCAGCACCGAGGAAAACGCGCAGATGCTGGCCCTCAAGCGCGCCTTCGATCCGGGCAGCCTGCTCAACCCCGGCAAGGTCATCCCCACGCACAACCGCTGCGCCGAGTACGGCAAGATGCTGGTGCGCGGCGGCAAGATCAGCCACCCGGATCTGCCGCGCTTCTGAGCCCGACCCCTCGATGAATGCCCTGCGCGGATTCGCCTGGCTGCTGGTGCTGCAATCCGCGGGGGAACTGCTCGCGCACGCGCTGCGCCTGCCCTTTCCCGGCCCGGTCGTGGGCCTGGTGCTGCTGCTCGGCGCGCTGTACTTCGAAGCCGTGCGCACCCCGGTGGCAGCCTGTGCCGACTTCCTGCTCGCGCATCTTTCCCTGCTCTTCGTGCCGGTGGGCGTGGGTGTGATGACCCACCTGGGCCTGATCGGCGAATACGGTGGGCGCATGCTCGCCGTCATCGTGCTGTCCACCTGGATCGGCCTGGCCGTCACGGCGCTGGCACTGCGCGCGCTGATGAAACAGCAGGCGCAGCAGAAGTAGGCCCATGCAGAACTTCGTCCAGCTCTGGGTCTACCTTTCCAGCACGCCGCTGTTCGGCCTGACCGCCACCATCGCGGTCTACGTGCTGGCGCATGCCTTCTACACCGCACGCCAGCAGGCGCCCTGGGCCAACCCGGTGCTGTGGACGGTGCTGGTGATCGCCGGTGTCTTGCTGGTCACCGGCATCCCCTACCCCACCTACTTCTCGGGCGCGCAGTTCATCCACTTCCTGCTGGGCCCGGCCGTGGTGGCGCTGGCCTGGCCGCTGTGGCAGCGCCGCGTGGAATTGCGCGCGCGCTGGGCGCCGCTGTTGCTGGCGGCCCTCATCGGCGGTGCGGCGGCGGCCGGCTCGGCCTGGGTGCTGGGCCTGGCCTTCGGCCTGCCCACCGACGTGGTGCTGTCCATGACGACCAAATCGGTCACGGCGCCGGTGGCCATGGGCGTGGCCGAAAAGATCGGTGGCATCCCCGCGCTGGCCGCGGTGTTTGCCGTGCTGACCGGCATCATCGGCGCCCTGAGCGGCAAATACCTGTTTGATCTGCTGCGCATCTCCACCACCCAGCCCGGCTGGATGGCACGCGGCTTTGCGCTGGGCACCACCTCGCACGGCCTGGGCGCGGCACGCGCGCTGCAGGTCAATGCCGACGCCGGCGCCTACGCCGGCCTGGCCATGGGCCTGCAGGTGGTGCTGGCCTCGCTGCTGATCCCGCTGGTGTTCCGCTTGTTGTAAGCCGGGCCAGGGGCGCGCTGGTGCAGAATTTGCCCCATTCTTTTTCTCAACGTTGGAGTGACACCATGTTCCTGAACCTCAAGCGCCGCACCCTGGGCCTGACCGCGGCGGCCCTGCTCTTCGCCGGCCAGGCCCTGGCCGAACCCGCCACCATCAAGATCATGGTGGGTTTCCCGCCCGGCGGCGGCACCGACGCCATCGCCCGCGTGCTGGCCGAGAAACTCAAAGACCAGCTGGGCGCCAACGTCATCGTCGAGAACAAGGCCGGCGCCGGCGGCCAGCTCGCCGCCCAGGCGCTCAAGGCCGCGCCAGCCGACGGTTCGGTGCTCTTCCTCTCGCACGACCACAGCATCACCGTGATCCCGCTCACGATGAAGAACCCGGGTTTCGACCCGGCGCAGGACTTCGTGCCGGTGGCCGGTTTCGCCACCTTCGTCAACGGCCTGGCCCTGTCGAGCGGCACGCCGGCGAAAAGCTACAAGGAGTACCTGGCCTGGGTGCGTGAGAACGGCAAGGGCAAGGGCACGGTGGGTGTGCCGGCCCCGGCCTCGGTGCCCGAGTTCCTGGTCAAGGTGATGGGCCAGAAGAACGGCCTGGACCTGCAAGCTGCGCCCTACCGCGGCAGCGCGCCCATGATGGGCGACATGCTGGGCAATCAGATCGCCGCCGGCGTGGGCTCCGTGCCGGACTTCATCGAGAACCACAAGGCCGGCAAGATCCGCATGGTCGCCGTGATCGGCACCAAACGCCAGGCCATCCTGCCCGAGGTGCCGACCTTCGCCGAACTGGGGCTGAGTGGCTTCGAGGACCTGCCTTACTACGGCATCTTCGCGCCCAAGGGCACGCCCAAGGCCACCCTGGAGCGCTACTCGGCCGCGCTGGCCAAGGTCATCGCCCTGCCCGAAGTGCATGAGCGTCTCACCGCCATGGGCCTGACGGTGGGCCACATGAGCGGCGAGCAGCTGGGCCAGCGCGAGCGCGCCTACAGCGAGAGCTGGGCGCGCATCATCAAGGCCAGCGGCTTCCAGGCCCAGTAAGCCCGGGCGACCCTAGAAGCTTTCCCAGTCGCCTTCTTCCTTCGCGGCTCCCTTGCCAGGTGCGGCGATAGCGGTAGCTTGGCGGGCGACGGCGGGCGACGCAGGCTTGCGAGGCACAGGGGGGCGGGCCGGGGCCCGTATAGGTGTGGCTGAAGGCGCAGGCACAGCGCGCGGTGCGCTGTGACCCCCGCCCCCTGCCAGCTTGAATACGCTGACGGCCTGCACCAGGTCCTGGGCCTGCGACCTGAGGCTTGAGGCCGCCGCCGCCATCTGCTCGACCAACGCCGCATTCTGCTGCGTGGCCTGGTCCATGTTCGTCACCGCCTCGCCGACCTGAGAGACACCGGCGCTCTGCTCGCCGCTGGCCGCACTGATCTCGGCCATGATGTCGGTCACGCGCCGGATGGCGGCCACCACCTCGTTCATGGTGGCGCCGGCCTGGTCGACCTGGGCGCTGCCCTGCTCCACCCGCTGCACGCTGTCGGTGATCAGGTTCTTGATCTCTTTGGCGGCCTCGGCACTGCGCCCGGCCAGGCTGCGCACCTCGGACGCCACCACGGCAAACCCGCGACCTTGTTCGCCGGCCCGCGCGGCTTCCACCGCCGCATTGAGCGCCAGGATGTTGGTCTGGAAGGCGATGCCGTCGATCACGCTGATGATGTCGTGGATCTTGCGCGCGCTGTCGTTGATGCCCTTCATGGTGCCCACCACCTCGGCCACGACTTCGCCGCCCTTGACCGCCACGGTGCTGGCGCTTTGCGCCAGCTGGTTGGCCTGTCGAGCGTTGTCGGCGTTCTGGCGTACCGTGGAGCCGAGCTGCTCCATGGACGCCGCCGTTTCCTCCAGCGAACTGGCCTGGCTTTCGGTGCGCGCCGACAGGTCCTGGTTGCCCTGGGCAATCTCGGCGCTGGCGGTGGAAACCGATTCGCTGCCCTGGCGCACGCGTGAGACCACCTTGGCCAGGCCGGTACCGATCAGGTTCATCTGCGCCATGAGACGGCCCACCTCGTCATGCCGCCGCACCTGCATCTGCACCGTCAGGTCACCCTCGGCGAGCGCCTGTGCGGCCTGCCCCACCTGCGCCAGCGGCGAGATCACCATGCGCCGGATCAGCAGGTACACGATGCCGGCAATCAGCAGCACCAGCACCACGCCCGCCATTCCGAACAGGTTGCGCAGGCGGCGCACGTCGCCCGTGAATTCGTCGACATAGGTTCCGCCCACGACGACCCACTGCCAGCCGGGGAAGTGCGAGAAGGCCGCCACTTTCTCACGCGCGTTTGTTTCTCCGCGCTCCTTGTTGACCCAGGGGTAGTGGATCACGCCGTTCTTGCGCTCCAGGATCTCCTTGAGGAACTCGCGGCCAGCCGAATCCTTGGTGTCTATCAGGTTCTTGCCTTCGGCCACCGGGTGCACCAGCAGGTTGCCGTAGTTCGCGCCCGGGCGCGCGTCCATCACATAGAAGTAGCCGGACTCGCCGATCTTCATGCCGCGGATGGTGTTCTTGAGCTGGGTCAGGTAGTCGCTGTAGTCGAGCCCGATGAAGGACAGGCCGATGACCTTGCCCTGCGCGTCGACGATCGGGTCGTACTGGGTGATGTAGGGCTTGCCGAACAGCACGGCGGGGCCGTTGTAGGTCTTGCCTTCCAGCGTGGCCTTGTAGCCGGGGTGGGCACGGTCCAGCAGGGTGCCGATGGCGCGTGCGCCCTTGTCGGTCTTGAGCGAGGTGGTGACCCGGATGAAATCGTCGCCGGTCTTGGCGAACACGGTGGCCACCGCGCCGGTGGCCTGGGTGAACTGGTCGGCCACGCTGAAGTCCATGTTCAGCACCTTGCCATCGAGCTTGAGCGTCGGTGCCGGCTTGCCGTTGACTTCGGTGATCGCGGGATCGAGCTCGAAACGCCCCGCCAGGCGGACCTGCAAGGCCTTGGCCAACGAAGCGGCGCGCACCCGCAGGTCCTTGTCGGAAGCGTCGACCAGGTCGACGATGAGCCGCGTCTTGATCGCCATGTCCTCGCTGGCGCGCTGCTCGACCGAATTCATCAGCGTGTAGCCTATGCCCAGGACAAAGGCCAGAAAGACCACGCCCACCACCGCAAAGAGGCTGAGAGGAAGTTTGGTGGCCAGGCTCAGATCACGCCAGCCTGTCAATTTCGGAGTGCTCATGCGGTTCACCGGTATCCGGGCGACAAGGCCCTGGTGCCATTCTGCATAAGGAAGCCTGCCGCGGAAAGCGGAAAAGGGCCGTATTTGCCGCTAGTTGCACAGGAAGAGGGCGGCCCCCACCCCGCCACGGTTGACGCGCCCCCTGCGGCGCAGTACCGTTCATGGATCGGAGCATCGACATGCAGGAATTGCTACGCATTCCAGCCGACGACGTGCACATCGAGGGCCTGCTGGAACTGCCGGCCGGTGCGCGCGGTCTGGTGCTGTTCGCGCATGGCAGCGGCAGCAGCCGCCACAGCCCGCGCAACAACCACGTGGCGCGTGTACTGCATGCCCAAGGCAGCGGCACCCTGCTGCTGGATCTGCTGACCCTGGGCGAGGACCTGGACTACCACACGCGCTTCGACATCAGCCTGCTGACGCACAGGCTGCTGGTGGCCAGCGCCTACGTCATGCAACACACCCCGGCCAGGCGCCACCTGCCCATAGCCTATTTCGGCGCCAGCACCGGAGCGGCAGCGGCCCTGCAGGCGGCAGCCGCCCTGGGCGAGGGCGTGCAAGCCGTGGTCTCGCGCGGCGGCCGCGCCGACCTGGCCGGCGCGCACGAGCTGGCCAAGGTACGTGCCCCCACCCTGCTGCTGGTGGGCGAAGCCGACAGCGAGGTGCTGCAGCTCAACCGCGTGGCCTACGGGAAACTGCAATGCGAGAAGGTGCTGTCGGTGATTCCCGATGCGAGCCACCTGTTCGAAGAGCCCGGGGCCCTGGATGAAGTGGCACGCCAGGCAGCGGACTGGTTCAGCCGACACTGGAAATAGGAGCGGCTCACGCTTTCAACAGCGCGATCACTTCCTGGTCTTCCACCTGCGCAAAGTCACGGTAGAACTGGCCCACGGCCTGGAAGCCTTCAGGCGTTTCCAGGCACACCACGTCATCGGCCAGGGGGCGCACTTTCTCCAGCGTGTCGGGCGACGCTACCGGCACGGCACACACCAGCTTGGCCGGTTTTTGCTGGCGCAGTCCATGCAAGGCCGCGATCATGGTGGCCCCGGTGGCCAGGCCGTCGTCGACCACGATGACGATGCGTCCGGCCGGGTTGATGTGCGTGCGCAGGGGGGTGTACTGGGCGCGACGCTGGCGTATCGTCTCCAGCTGCTGGCGCTTTTCCGTTTCGATGTACCGGGCATCGGCCCCCGCACTGGCCGCAAAAGGCGCGATGTAGGTCCAGCCGCCTTCGTCCACTGAGCCGATGGCCAGCTCAGGCTGCCAGGGCGCGCGCAGCTTGCGCACCAGCACGACGTCGAAATCGCCCTTGAGGCGCTCGGCCATCACCTTGGCCATGGGCACGGCGCCGCGCGGGATGGCCAGCACCAGCGCTTGCTGGCCGCGGTAGGCCGCGAGTGCTTTGCTCAGACGCTCGGCGGCGTCAAGTCGGTCACGGAACATGGCGGTCTCCCGCAGAATAGCTCTATGTCTTCGCCATTGAAGCACGAGATCGAACTCATTGGGGCCCCGTGTGATGCCGGTGCCGGGAGGCCGGGCGCCCGCCTGGGGCCCGGTGCACTGCGCGCGGCAGGGCTGGTCGCCAGCTTGCAGGCGCAGGGCTGCGCCGTGCACGACGCTGGCGACCTGGACGGCCCCTCTGCCCCGGTACCGACCTTGGCGGGCGGCTACCGCAACCTGGCGCAGGTCACCGCCTGGAACCGGACGGTGCACGATGCGGTGACCCTGGCGCTGGGCCGGTGCCGACTGCCCCTGCTGCTGGGCGGCGACCACAGCTTGGCGATCGGCTCCATCAGCGCCGTGGCGCGCCACTGCCGCGCCCGCGGCCAGCCGCTGCGCGTGCTCTGGTTCGACGCCCATGCCGACTGCAACAGCCGCCGCACCAGCCCCAGCGCCAATCTGCACGGCATGCCGGTGGCCTGCCTGCGCGGGGTGGGCCCCGCAGAGCTGACTGGGCTGGGCAGCCGCGTCCCGGCACTCGCGACGTCCGAGCTGCGCCTGATCGGCGTGCGCAGCGTGGACCCCGGCGAGGCGCAGCTGGTGCACCGCCTGGGACTGGCGGTGAGCGGCATGGACGCCTTGCGCACAGAGGGCGCAGACGCCGTGATGGCGCGCGCACTGGAGGATCTGCCCACCAACGCGCATCTGCATGTCAGCCTGGACCTGGACTTCCTGGACCCCGAGGTCGCGCCCGGCACGGGGACGGTGGTGGCCGGTGGCGCCAGCCTGGTGCAGGCACTGCAGTGCCTGCAGTGGATCGCGCGCTGCGGCCGGCTGGGCTCGGTGGATGTGGTGGAACTCAACCCGACACTGGATCGGGACCAGCGGACGACCCGCCATGCGATCGACCTGATCGGTGCGCTGCTGGGTGCGGGCCAGGTGCGCCGCGCGTCAGGCGATCTCGGCCGGACGTGAGCGTGTCATGAGCGCCTCGAGTTCGTCGGCCGTGATCGGCAAGCTGTGATAGTTGCCCTGGGCCTGCTCGCACTGCCAGATGCGCAGCAGCTCGACCTGATCTTCGCGCTCCACGCCTTCGGCCACGACCGTCTTGCCCAGGGCATGCGCCAGCGCGATGATGGAGTGCACGATGCTGCCGGCGCCGTCGCTGCGACCCAGCTCCCGGATGAAAGCGCGGTCGATCTTCAGGATATCGATCGGCAGGCGCTGCAGATAGCTCAGCGAAGAGTAGCCGGTGCCGAAATCATCCAGCGCGATGCCGACGCCGGTCTGCTTGATCTGGCCGAGCTGCTCACCCACCTCCTCGATGTTGTCGATCAGCGTGCCCTCCGTGACCTCAAGCTCCAGTGCCGCTGGCACCACGCCGCTCTCGTTCAGCGCCTGCTGCACCTGCTGGCCCAGGCGCCCCGACCTCAACTGGCGACCTGAAACGTTGACGGAGAGCGTGATGCGGTAACCCGCCGTCTGCCATTGCCCCAACTGTGCGCAGACCTGGCGCAGCACCCAGCCCCCGATCTCGTCGATCAGCCCGACTTCCTCGGCCAGCGGGATGAACTTATCGGGACTGACCCAACCCAGCTCCGGGTGCTGCCAGCGCAGCAGCGCCTCGGCGCCCGCGAGCTTGCCGTCACTCAGCCGTATGCGCGGCTGGTAACGCAAGGAGAACTGCCCACGTTCGATGGCCAGTCGCAGCTCGCGCTCCAGCACGGACTGCTCCTGCTGGACGAGGTTCATGCTCTCCTCGAAGAAGATGATGCGCCCGCGCCCCGTGGCCTTGGCCCGGTACATGGCCATGTCGGCCTTCTTGAGCAGTTCCGGCGCAATGCTGCCGTCGTCCGGGAAGATGGCCACGCCGATGCTCGCACCCACGTAGTTGCTGCTGCCCTCGATGATGAAGGGCTCGGCCAGCAGCCCCAGCATCTCGCTGGCCAGGCGCGCCGCCAGCTGCGCGTTGCCCAGGTCAGGCAGCAGCACGACAAACTCGTCGCCGCCCATGCGGGCCACGGTGTCCCCCTCGCGGGTGCACGAGGTCAGGCGCTCGGCCACCTGGCACAGCAGGCGGTCGCCCCCTTCATGCCCCAGGCTGTCGTTGATCTTCTTGAAACGGTCGAGGTCGATGAACAGCACGGCCAGCTGTTTGCCGTTGCGACGCGTATGCGCCATCTCCTGGTTCAGGCGCTCGACCAGCAACGGCCGGTTGGGCAAGCCCGTCAGGGCATCGTGGTAGGCGCGGAACTTGAGCTGCTCGTCGCGCGCGTGGGCCGCCAGGGCCACGCCGATGCGGTTGACCAGATCGCGCGCCTGCTGCACCAGTTCGTTACTGAACTCGCGCGGCTCCAGCAGGCCGACAGCCAGCAGGCCGCTGACTTTTTCGTTCCAGAAGATGGGCAGCACCAGGATGCGCCGCGCGCCGGCTTCGGCCACCATGGACAGGAAGTCCGGCAGTTCCCCGCCACCGACATCGAACCACAAGCCGTCATAGTCACGCGCCAGTTGCTCCAGCAGCCAGGGCTCCAGCCGGCTGGGCATCTTGGAGGTGACGTCATTCACGCCCGAGTAGAGATGCACGATGCCAAAGTCGGCCGCCTGCTGGTCGAACACCACCATGCTGGTCACGGCCTTCGGCCAGAGTTCGTGCAGGCGCTCCTGGACGCGGGAGATGATCTGCTCCATGTCCACACGCGACAGGATCTCGTGGTCGATCTCCGCCAGGGCGCGCAGCGTGCCCATCTGGCGGCCCAGGCGGGCCGCCATCTTGTTGAGGGCCTGCGCCAGCTGGCCGAACTCGTCGTCCCGCCGCACCATGACCGGTTGTGCGAATTCCTCGCGCGCAATGCGCCGCGTGCCATCGATCAGTCGCTCCAGCGGCACCAGGATACGCCGCAGCTGGACCCCGCTGAGCAGGGCCACCAGCAGCAGGGTCAGCAGGATGATGCCGAGAAAGTAATAGGCCAGCCGGCTCCAGCCGGCGTCGCTTGCGCCTTGCGGGCGCAGCGTGATGACCGTCCAGTCGTCGACCGCGAAGCGGGCACGCAGGAACAGGCGGCGGGTGTTGAACTGCCAGACCCCGCTGGTGCCCGTGGGCTGGTCCAGGCCCTGCGCCACGATGTCGGCGGCAACGGCGGTGAGCTGCATGTCGGAGCAATACAGCACCTGGGCGCTGGCATCCAGCACGCAGGCCTGCGTCTGGTGCGCCAGGTCATCGGCATCGCCCCAGACATGGTCCGGCTCCAGTTCGGCCAGCAGCACGCCACGGGCGGCCTGCGCGGGGTTGATGGCCGTCGCCAGCTCGATGTGGGTCCCCGCAGTATCGGGCCGCGTCAGCAACACGCTGTCGCCGCGCATCAGATGGGCCAGCGCCTGGGGCTGCTGCAGGCGCTGGCCCAGGTCCGCATCCTGCGGACTGCCCGACAGCGCCTGTTCATGCACGTTGATGCGCTTGAAGACACGATGGGCCTGGTCCGGGCTGGTGTCTGCCACCGTCAGCCCCTGGCGCAATCCGGCCGCCTGCACGCTGAGCATGAAATGGGCGCCCAGCAGCCGCTCGTACAGGCCGCTGGTGTAGTTTCCCGCCTCGAGGGCCAGCTGGCGGTTCACGTGCTGCTCATCCATGGTCCGCATGTGCCAGTAAGCCAGCACCCCCAGCAGCAGGGCTGGGATCAGCGCCGACGTCAGGAACAGCAGGAACACGCGTCGCGCCACCTGGCTGCGCAGGAACAACCCTTGGATGGGGAGCTTGAGCAGCGGGAACATGGCCGTGGCGATGCCGGACTCAGTGGGTGTAGTCGGCAGCCACGCCGACAAACGCACCATCGTTGGCCCGCACGACGTCGTCCAGGCTGACCTTGTTCGTCAGCTGCGTCTTGGAGTCGCCGTCCCTGCCCACGCTGTAGAGGTCGAAATCGGAGTTCAGTGGATTGAGCTTGCGATCCTTGCGCGCCAGGCCCTTGCCATGCACGCTCGCCAACTCCTGGTAGATATAGGGGCGACCCCAGGGGTCGAGCCGGCCGCCGTTGCCGACATCGGCCAGCGAGGCGGGATAGCTGCCGTTGTTGAGCTGGTAGTCCCGGATCAGGGTCTGCAGCACCGTGATGTCCTGGATGGCGTGGGTCTGCTTGATCCGCTCCTGGTAGCTCTGGTACTTGGGCAGAGCCAGGGCCACCAGCACGCCGATCATCGCCATCACGAGCAGGAGCTCGATGAGGGTCAGTCCGGTGGGTCGGCGGGGTGCCGCAGTGAAAGACGTGGGATACATGGTCAGTTCGGGATTGTAATTTTATGTAACGGGCCTGCTGGCACCAGCGGGTAAGCCCGTCCATCAACCCCAGGGGTAGTCAATCCGTGACTTATTCCACGCTTTGCCCCCCCCCCCCTGTGCCGGGTCACCGGGCATCGTCCGTCTTCGGCGCCAACAGCCACGGCAACACCGCCCGCGCACCCGCCATGAAGTGGTGGAGGGTAAGCCGGATCAGGGTGTCCAGGTCGGCCTCCAGGGGCACATCGAAAATCCAGCGCCGCTGCCCGAAGTAGAAGATGCGCGCATTGATGCCCCAGACCAGCTCGATCTCCAGTTCGCTCAGCGGCACCACCTGCGGCCCCGGCAGGCCCAGTTCGGCACGCAGCTCCAGCGCCACCGGCTCAAGCACACGGCTGCGCAAGAACTGGAGGTAGCGCTGGTTGATGGCCTCGCCCTTGAGTCCGGAGAACATGAACAGGCGCACCCAGTCCCAGGTCAGGGCGGTTTTCGCGTAGTCGCTGTACAGCCGCGTCAGGCGCTCTTCCAGCGGCACGCGCCGGTCGGCGATGATGACCTCCCAGTAGGGGTTCCAGCGCCCCACGTAGACCTCCTGGTAGACCCGCTCGATCAGCGCCGCCTTGCTGGGGAAGTACTTGAAGATCAGCGACTGCGTCACCCCCACGCGCCGCGCCAGCTCACGCGTGTCGCCGTCAAAACCGACCTCGGCGAAGAACTGCACCGCGGCCTCGACGATGGCCTTTTCGCGCGCCTCGCCCGCCGGGCGCCGGCGCGGGCCGGCCGCTGCGGGCTTGGTCGTTACGGACGCTGGTCTTGTCATGGCCCCGATCTTAATGATCTAATGCTCACCCTTGCAACCTCAGCAGCGCCGTCATGAGCACCGTCCTCGAACACACCCTGCACGGCCCGGCCGATGCCCCCTGGCTGACCCTGAGCCATCCCATCGGCGCCAACCTGCGCATCTGGGATGCGCTGCTGCCGACCCTGTCCCGCGACTACCGCGTGCTGGCCGTCAACACCCATGGCCACAGCGGCGCGCATGACACGATGGACGCTCTGGCCGCCCAGGTGCAGCAGCTCTGGAAGGCGCTGGGCATTGCGCGCAGCCATTTTCTCGGCCTCTCGCTGGGTGGCTGCATCGGCGTGGCGCTGGCCTTGCGCACGCCGAAAAGCCTGCAATCGCTGGTCGTGGCCTGCTCCCGCCTGGAGATGGACGCCGCGGCGACCGGCATGTGGCAACAACGCGCCATCCTGGTCGAGCAGCAGGGTATGACACCGGTGGTCGCGCCCACCCTGGAGCGCTGGTTCACCCCCGCCTTCCTGGCACGCCAGCCGGCCGTCGTCGAGGAGGTGCGTCAGCAGCTGCTGGCCTGCCCGCCGCACGGCTACGCCGCCAGCGCCCGGGCGCTGGCCGGCCTGCACCTGCAGGACCGCCTGGGCCAGTTGCAGGTGCCCACGCTCTACCTGGCAGGCCTGGACGACCAGGCCGTGGCCGCCTCCCAGATCGAGGGCTACGCCCGGCTCACGCCCGGGGCGCGTTATGCCGCGCTGGCCGGGCCGCACATCCTGCACCTTGAAAACCCGGACGGTTTCAGCCGCCACGTGCTCGACTTCCTCGCCGAGCACTGAACCCAGACTCAAGTCCCGGCCGCGGGTAAACCCGGGATTGATGTTGATCAATTGATCACCAAAAATATGGCATGGCAAGTGACCAGCCCCAAGCCTTCCCCGCCCCCGACCCCCTGGACCTGCGCCGCGCCTTCGGGCGCTTTGGCACCGGGGTGACCGTGATCACCGCGCGCACCCCCGAAGGGCAACGCCTGGGCGTGACGGCCAATTCCTTCAACACGGTCTCCCTGGCACCCCCCATCGTGCTCTGGAGCCTGGCCCTGCACTCGCCCAGCCTGGCCGGGTTTCGCGCCGCCGGGCGCTTCGTGGTCAATGTGCTGGCGCTGGAACAGCTGGCACTGGCGCAGCGCTTCGCACGCCCGGCCCCCGACAAGTTTGCCGGCGTGGACTGCAGCGAGGGCCGGCACGAACAGCCGGTGCTGGCGGGCTGCGCGGCCAGCATCGAGTGCCGCATCGTCGGCGACCAGCCGGTGGGCGACCACGTCCTCTTCCTGGGCGAGGTGGAGCACTACGCCCACAGCGCCACCGCACCCCTGCTGTTCTGCAACGGCCAGTTCCAGCAGGGCGTGGGGCTGGCCGACCGCCAGGGTTAGAGCGAAGCCTGTGTGGGCGAGCACGTCGAGGACACGGCCCTGGCCCAGCGTTCGATGCAGCTCATGGCTGAAGAGGTGAGGCCGCGCCTGAACGCGGCCATCGGCCAGGCCTAGGCGACGTAGCTGCGGCCACCAAAGATGGCCGTGCCCACACGCACCAGCGTGCTGCCGGCATGGATGGCCGCCTCAAGGTCGGCACTCATGCCCATGGACAGGGTGTCCAGCGCCAGCCCTTGGGCACGCAACTGCTCATACAAATCTCTGGCCCGCAGGAACACGGCCTTCATGGCTTCGAAGTCCGGCTGGGGGTCGGGAATGCACATCAGGCCGCGCAATTGCAGTCGGGGCAACGCCGCCACCGCATGGGCCAGCTGCGGCAGATCGGCGGGCGCCACACCAGACTTGGTCGCCCCGCCGTCCACATTGACCTGGAGGCAGATCTGCAGGGGAGGCAGGTGGGCCGGCCGCTGCTCGCTGAGTCGCTGCGCGATCTTGAGTCGATCCACGGTCTGCGCCCAGGCAAAGTGCTCGGCCACCAGTCGCGTCTTGTTGCTCTGGATCGGGCCGATGCAGTGCCACTGCAGGGGCAGCCCCTCCAGCACGGCCATCTTGTCCACGGCCTCCTGGATGTAGTTCTCGCCAAAGGCCGTCTGCCCGGCAGCATGTGCTGCGCGCACCGCCTCGGGGCCGAAGGTTTTTGAAACCGCCAGTAACAGCACGCTGGCCGGGTCACGTCCGGCCGCATGACATGCGGCGGCCATGCGGGCATGAACGGCTTGGAGCTGGGCGGCAATCACGGTCATAATTGACCGGCAAGCTTAGCAAAGTACGCATACATCGATCGAGGGACACGTGGACATTACTCAACTGCTGGCATTCAGCGTCAAGAACAAGGCTTCCGACCTGCACCTCTCCGCCGGCCTGCCGCCGATGATCCGCGTGCACGGCGATGTGCGGCGCATCAACGTCGATGCCCTGTCGCACAAGGAAGTGCACGCCATGGTGTACGACATCATGAACGACACGCAGCGCAAGAACTACGAAGAGTTCCTGGAAATCGACTTCTCCTTCGAGATCGATGGCTTGGCGCGCTTTCGGGTCAATGCCTTCAACCACAACCGCGGCGCCGGCGCCGTGTTCCGGACCATCCCGAGCAAGATCCTGACGCTGGAGCAGCTCAACGCGCCCAAGATCTTCGGCGACCTGGCGCTCAAGCCACGTGGCATGGTGCTGGTGACCGGCCCCACGGGTTCGGGCAAGTCCACCACCCTGGCCGCCATGGTCAACTACCTGAACGAGACCGAGTTCGGCCACATCCTGACGGTGGAAGACCCGATCGAGTTCGTGCACGAATCCAAGAAGTGCCTGATCAACCAGCGCGAGGTGGGCCCGCACACCCTGAGCTTCGCCGCAGCCCTCAAGTCGGCGCTGCGCGAAGACCCGGACGCCATCCTGGTCGGCGAAATGCGTGACCTGGAAACCATCCGCCTGGCCATGACCGCGGCCGAAACGGGCCACCTGGTCTTCGGCACCCTGCACACATCGAGTGCTGCCAAGACCATCGACCGGATCATCGACGTGTTCCCGGCCGAGGAAAAGGAAATGATCCGCGCCATGCTGTCCGAATCGCTGCAGGCCGTGATCTCGCAGACCCTGTGCAAGACCAAGGACGGCCAGGGTCGGGTCGCGGCGCACGAGATCATGCTGGGCACGCCGGCCATCCGCAACCTGATCCGCGAAGCCAAGGTGGCCCAGATGTACTCCAGCATCCAGACCGGCAACAGCGTGGGCATGCAGACGCTGGACCAGAACCTGACCGAGCTGGTCAAGCGCAACGTCATCAGCGCCGCCGAAGCCCGCGGCAAGGCCAAGATCCCGGAGAACTTCCCCGGCTGAAGCCTCGGGAGGACGAGCAAACCACGCGTCCCGCCGCTGAGGCAGGGCGCACCGGGAAGGAGGTGCTCTCATGGAGCGCGACCAGGCAACCAAATTCATCAACGACCTGCTGCGACTGATGATCAGCCGCAACGGCAGCGATCTGTTCATCACGGCCGACTTTCCGCCCGCCATCAAGGTGGACGGCAAGATCACCAAGGTCTCGCCCCAGCCCCTGAGCGCGGCCCACACCATGGCGCTGGCGCGGTCGGTCATGAACGACAAGCAGGTCGCGGAGTTCGAGCGCACCAAGGAGTGCAATTTCGCGATCTCGCCGCCCAATGTCGGCCGTTTCCGCGCCAACGCCTTCATCCAGCAAGGCAAGGTTGGGCTGGTATTGCGGGTGATTCCCGCCGTGCTGCCCACCATCGACACCCTGGGCGTGCCGCAGATCCTCAAGGAAGTGACCATGGCCAAGCGCGGCCTGTGCATCATGGTGGGCGCCACCGGCTCGGGCAAGTCCACCACGCTGGCGGCCATGGTGGACTGGCGCAATGAAAACTCGCAAGGTCACATCATCACCGTGGAGGACCCGGTGGAGTTCGTGCACCCGCACAAGAACTGCGTGGTGACGCAGCGCGAAGTGGGCCTGGACACCGACAGCTGGGAAATCGCCCTAAAGAACACGTTGCGTCAGGCGCCCGATGTGATCCTGATGGGCGAGATCCGCGACCGCGAAACCATGGAACACGCCGTGGCCTTCGCCGAAACCGGTCACCTGTGCCTGGCCACCCTGCACGCCAACAGCGCCAACCAGGCCCTGGACCGCATCATCAACTTCTTCCCCGAAGAGCGCCGCCCTCAGCTGCTGATGGACCTGTCGCTCAACCTGCGCGCCCTGGTTTCGCAGCGCCTGATCCCCAAGCAGGACAGCAAGGGCCGTATCGCGGCCGTGGAGGTCATGCTCAACTCGCCGCTGATCTCCGATCTGATCTTCAAGGGCGAGGTCTCCGAGGTCAAGGAGATCATGAAGAAGAGCCGCAACATCGGCATGCAGACCTTCGACCAAGCCCTGTTCGATCTCTACGAAAGCAATCAGATCACCTACGAAGACGCGCTGCGCAACGCCGACTCGCTCAATGACCTGCGCCTGCAGATCAAGCTCAACAGCCAGCGCGGCAAGTCGCAGGACCTGGCAGCGGGTACGGAAAACTTCGCCATTGTTTAGCGGCTACTGCGCGGGCGCATAGCCGCGTTGCGGGTCCCGTCGGGCATTCCTCACGTACCCCAAGGTACGTTCCGGATGCCCGCCACCCGCGCCTTGCTCTGCATCCCGCTCGCTACGCCGCGCTACGCTTCTTCAGGAGCACAGCATGCCCAGCCTTAACTCCAAAACCTACGACCCCACCCCCTCCCGCAAGGTCGCCTTCCTCGGCCTGGGCGTGATGGGCTACCCCATGGCCGGCCATCTGGCGCGCGCCGGACACGCGGTCACGGTCTACAACCGCACCGCCGCCAAGGCCCAGGCCTGGGTGCAGGAGTTCGGGGGTGCTGCGGCAGCCACACCACGTGAAGCGGCGGCCGGAGCCGACGTCGTTTATGCCTGCGTCGGCAACGACGCGGACCTGCGCAACGTGGTGCTGGGGCCGGATGGTGCCTTCGCCGGCATGAAGACCGGCGCCGTGTTTGCCGACCACACCACAGCCTCGGCTGAAGTGGCGCGCGAGCTGTATGCCGCTGCGCGTGAGCGCCAGCTGCAATTCGTCGACGCGCCGGTGTCTGGGGGGCAGGCCGGCGCCCAGAACGGCATGCTCACGGTCATGTGCGGGGGTGATCCGGCCGCTTTCGACACCGTGAAGCCGCCCGCCATGGCCTACTCGCGCGCTTTCACGCGCATCGGCGACAGCGGCGCCGGCCAGCTGGCCAAGATGGTCAACCAGGTCTGCTGCGTCGGCGTGATCCAGGGCCTGGCCGAAGCCGTGGCCTTCGGCCAGCAGGCCGGGCTGGACATGAACCTGGTGCTGGAGGTGATAGGCAAGGGCGCTGCCCAGAGCTGGCAGATGGACAACCGCGGCAAGACCATGGTGGCCGACCAGTTCGATTTCGGTTTCGCGGTGGACTGGATGCGCAAGGACCTGGGCCTGGTGCTGGACGAGGCGCGCCGCAACGGTGCGCGCATGCCCGTGACGGCCGTGGTGGACCAGTTCTATGGCGACGTTCAGGAAATGGGCGGCGGACGCTGGGACACCTCCAGCCTGGTGCGCCGCCTGCGCAAGTAAAGACCGCCGGCCCTGAGCGGACCGGCCAGCCGGACCTACATGGCCCGGCCGCTGGCCGATGAGGGTGACGGCCCGCCCGAACTGCTGGGTTGAGACTGCATCTCCAGCAGGTCTTCCTCGGTGATGATCTCGAACAGGCGGACGACCTTCTGCACGCCATTGCTGCGGCGCGCCAGATCGGTGGCCCGATCGGCCTCGCGTGCGGTCACGCGTCCCATCAGAAAAACCACTCCGCGCTCGGTCACCACCTTAAAGGCGCTGGAACTGATGTCCCGGGCGTCGATCAGGTTGGACTTGACGCGACCGGTGACCAGCGCATCCGACGAGCGCTGCGTCAGCGTGGATTGCCCCAGCACTCCCAACTCGTTGATGATGGCGCGCACGTTCTCGATGCGGGAGACCACCTGCTCGGCTAGCTGCTTGTCCTGCTCGTTGGGCACTTCGCCGCTGAGCAACACCTGGCGGTTGTAGCTGGTGATGTTGATATGCACGCGCTCGCCCAGGTTTTCGCGCAGACGGGCCGCACCACGTGACTCGATGCGCTCGTCCTCGAGTTGTGCCCCGGCGGTACGGCGGTCAGAGGCCGACATGCCCGTCACGACAGCGCCGCCCACCAGCAGGGGAGCGCAGGCGCTCAGGCCAGCCCCGGCCAGCACGGACGCCAGCAGGATCACGCAGAGTCGTCGGACTGGCAGCTTCGTCATGGATTGTTTTCCTGTTCCCCGAGCAGTTGGTGATCGACCGCATCGCAGATGCAATGCAGCGTCAAAAGATGCACTTCCTGGATGCGCGCGGTACGCTCGTGCGGCACGCAGATGTGGACATCGGTCTCGCGCAGGGCACTGGTCATCTTGCCGCCGTTGCGTCCGCTCAGGCCGACCACCACCATTTCGCGCTCGTGCGCGGCATCGATGGCGGCCAGCACATTGGCCGAGTTGCCGCTGGTCGAAATCGCCATCAGCACGTCGCCGGGCTGGCCCAGGGCCCGCACCTGGCGCGAGAAGATCACGTTGAAGTCGTAATCGTTGGCGATGGCCGTCAGGATGGAGCTGTCGGTGGTCAGCGCAATGGCAGCGAGTTCGGGGCGTTCGCGCTCGAAACGGCCGATGAATTCGGCGGCGAAATGCTGGGCGTCGGCGGCAGAGCCGCCGTTACCGCAAATCAGCACCTTGCCGCCGTTGGTGACGCAGGCCAGGATGGCCTGCACCGCGGCCGCGATGGGTTTGCTCAGGACCTGCGCCGCCTGGTACTTCAGGTCGGCGCTGTCGATGAAGTGTTGTTCAATGCGTTGCTCAAGCATATTCCTATGATAACCGCCAGCCGCCGCCTTTGTCCCTCTGGGGCGACGGGGCGGGGCGGGCCGTTCAGGCCGCGTCAAAGGCGGCCTGGAGCCATTGCAGGCCGGCGCCGTCCAGGGCCACGACATCGAAGCGGCAGGGTGGCGGCACCTGCCAGCGCAACAGGTAATGGCGCGCGGCCAGCACGATGCGCCGCTGCTTGGCGGCGCCCACGCTGGCCGCCGCCCCACCGTGCCCGGCACCGGCGCGCTGGCGTACCTCCACGAAGACCAGGGTGCCGTCGGCCGCACGCATGATCAGGTCGATCTCGCCGCCACCGCGCCCGGGCGTCCGATAATTGCGCTCAAGCAGCCGCAGACCGGCCGCCTGCAGATGCTGCAGGGCCTGCGCCTCGGCGGCCTCACCGGCCTGCCGGGTGCTGGGTTTGCCAGCTGCCGCCGGCCACTTGGGGAACACCATTGAACGCTACTTACGCCTCCGCCCTGTCCGCCGCGCATGACGCGGCCGCTGCCCAGCATTATCCGCAGGGAGCGCTGTATGTGGTGGCCACCCCGATCGGCAACCTGGCCGACATCACGCTGCGCGCCCTGCACGTGTTGCAGCTGGTCGACGCCCTGGCCTGCGAGGACACGCGCCATACCCAGAGCCTGCTGCGCGCCTACGGCATCGACCGCCCCTCGGCCGCCCTGATCGCCCTGCACCAGCACAACGAGGCCGAGGCCGCGCAGCAGGTCGTCGCCCGCCTGCAGGCCGGCCAACGCCTGGCCTATGTCAGCGATGCCGGCACCCCCGCCATCAGCGACCCCGGCGCGCGCCTGGTGGCCGCGGTGCGCGCCGCCGGCCTGCCCATCGTCCCCCTGCCCGGGGCCAGCAGCATCACCGCCGCGCTCAGTGTGGCGGGCGTGGTTGACGAGGCCGGTGCCTTCGTCTTCGCCGGTTTCCTGCCCGCCAAGGCTGGCGAGCGGACGGCCGCCGTGCAGGCCTTGGCCGGTGAGCCGCGGGCCGTCGTGCTGCTGGAAGCGCCGCACCGCATCGGGGCGCTGGCCACCGCGCTGGCCCTGCTGGGCACCCGCCCCCTGACCGTGGCGCGGGAACTGACCAAACAATTTGAGCAGCTGGTCACCCTGCCGGCGGCGGAATTGGGCGCCTGGCTGGCCGCGGATGAAAAGCGGGAACGCGGTGAATTCGTGCTGGTGCTGCACCCCTTGCAGGCGCAGACCAGCGAGAGTGGCCCCGACCTGCGCGTGCTGACCCTGCTGCTGGCTGAACTGCCGCTCAAGACGGCCGTGCGCCTGGCCGCCGAGATCACGGGCACGTCGCGCAACACCCTCTACGAGGCGGCACTGCAGCTGAAGAAGGACGAAGGCACGTGAAGGGCTACGCCGTCCTTTTCGTCTGCATGGGCAATATCTGCCGCAGCCCGACCGCGCATGGCGTGTTCCGCCACCAGCTGCTCGAACACGGCCTCGCCCCCCGGGTGCAGGTCGATTCGGCCGGCACTCATGGTTACCATGCCGGTCGCCCGCCCGACGAACGCTCGCAGCAGCATGCCGCCCGACGTGGCTACGACCTTTCAGACCTGCGCGCGCGCCAGCTCTTGCCCCGGGATTTCGAACGCTACGACCTCGTACTGGTCATGGACCAGGACAACCACGAACACGCGCGCGAACTCTGCCCGCCCGACCAACGGCACAAGCTCCGCCACTTCACCGAGTTCTGCCTGCAGCGCACGGCACAAACGGTGCCCGACCCCTACTACGGTGGCGAGCAGGGCTTTGAGCAGGTGCTGGACCTGGTGGAGGACGCCTGCGCGGGCCTGCTGCTACATGTGCAGCGGCAACTGGACTGAGTCCGGCGGCAGCAGGCAGGCTACCCGACCCGGCGTCGGGGAATGCGCTCGGAACACGCGCGTGCCCATGCGGGGCTTGACAGAAAACTCATACGGATCAAGGAGATACGCGAGTTTTTCAGATGATTGGTGCGGCTGGCGGGGATCGAACCCACGACCCTTGGCTTCGGAGAGCTAAAAAATTGATGCGCATGCAAATGCCCTAACCGCCTTTACCCCGCAACATTCGGCGTCATTCGTCATCAAGTCATTGATTTAGCTAGGTTTCTTCGGTGCTTCCGCAAACACCGTATTGCACCGATCGAGACACCCTGTCACGGCACTATGCCAAAAATGCCCCTTATCGCTGGCATGTTTGCACCTCCCAAAGACTGACTATTGGTCGGTTTAGGGACCATGCCCCGCTATCCAATCGGATCAATCGACCCAGGGCCCCCGCCAATCTGGTCCGGATCTTTTGACGCCTTTGACACAGGCGAGCAAAATTCAAATCGCACCGCCAAGCGGTGCATTTGCTGATCAAGCGTCAGCCGTCAACTTTGTCTTGTTGTAGCCGCGTTCCCATTCTCGCGGACCACACACGGCAGCTGGACCCCGAATCCAGCTTTTGATCGGTCCCCGAAATTTCCTCGGGGATCGTCCCGGAGCCACTTGCTCTCGGTCTCCGCAGCGGCACCGGCAGCCGGCTGTCACCCCCACCTTTTACGCCCAAGCCCGCATCGGATAACCGTCCGCCAGGCTGTAAGCGGGCTTTTTTATTTGGAGTTGCGATGCCCACGTTATTTGAAGACCCACGCTCAGTCGTTCTGAATGTTTCAATTTCCGAAGAAACGGCCTCACTCATCTCAAGGCTTTCCGCTTTGCTCGAGGTCGATTCGTTGGAATTTTCTGCGCTGCCGGTGCTGAAGAACGTTCAGCGCTGCCTACACCACACCATCAGTCAGCTGCCATCGGCTCGTGAGCCAATGGACGAAATCTGTCGCGGCCTAAATGCTGCCATCGGAGAACTGACACACCAGCAACTGCCCAATCCTGGCTTAGCGGCGGGATTCATGCCGGCGAACCGACTGGCTTTGCGTGTGCTGTCGAGACTTCCGGAGCGAGCTCCGGATCCGCTCCTTCGCACGGTAGGCAATCTGCTGATCAGTAGCTTGCTGACCGACCTTCCTCTGCCCAAGCAGCGCTTTGAAAATCTCAGCACACTTTGCCGCGCTGTCCTTGACGAGCCCAGCCTGACGGAAGAACAGATGCGCACTCTTGGGGCTCTGCTGAGCCGCAGCAGCGTCGATCTCGCGGAGATTCTCAACCAGCATCTCCGGATCCAGGACAAATCTGTCCTGCGATTCAACAGCCAGCTGATCAACCATCTGCGATCAGAGGTTTCGAGTGCTCACCCCGTTGTGCAGCGCGACGCCGACCTCCGGAAGTTTCTATCTGGAACAGCGCTATTCGATACAGTCTCCAAGCTCATGAATGAGACGACCTCCGGGGATGCCGATGCGCTCGGCTCGCTGCTTGGGTTCAGCCTCAACCTCCAATGGGATCTTCTTTGTCAGGTCCCGCTACGGAGTGGCGACCAAGGTGAAGGGCACATTCTTTGGTTGGATGGCACGCGAGGCGTGGCGCACTTAGACATCCGCCCCTTACTCCGAGACCTCGGACAACCCATTCCGGGATGTGAGGTGACTAGCAACATGCTCCGACTGCCGCTGCCTAAGTTCGTCGCTCAGCAACTCAAGCTGGCGTGGACCATGTGTCCATCGGCTAAGCGCGTGGGCGATCTTGTGGATCAACAGTCGTTTTCAATCGGCACGGTTGATGACGCTCGCTCGGCTTCTGTCAGAAGCAAGTTTTTGCGATCTGGTCCCTCCTCAGCCATCCGGCTGACCGGAAACAGGGCAGTGGCCGCCTATGGGTTTCTCGCATTTCACCTGCTTGATCACTCCGACCTACCGTACATCAATATTTCCGAAGATCAGATCTGGAGCCTTAGGGCTAAAGTATTTGATGCTGCTGGCCTTGGCGATTCGGTGATTGTTGACGATCCGGCAGCTCGTCGCATTGGGTCTGCCCGCACTGCCCAGGAGCAGACTGCGCGCGCAATCTTTGCCGATCTTGATCTGGCTGTTGCGGAAATTAGGGTTGGCCGTAGCTACAGCCTTCCTAGCTTGATTGAGCACCACAACCGATACGCAAAGCGCGTCGGAATGTTCCTACATTTCGTCTCGGGTGCGCGGGCATCAGCGACGACCGAGTTCTTGGCTTCTGGATGGCTGGATAGCTCACCATTTGGGTTTTTGGACGACAAAAGCGTCGGCATTGCTCAAAGTCGCACCCCCATCCCGATCTCCCCTGCAGCTCGTACGCAGTTGAAGCTGTGGCAACGCCACATCACGAGCCTGCAAGACCGGTTAATCAAGAAGCTCGGCCACAAAGCGACTGCTGCGCAGTCTCTGATCGACGCCATTCGGAAACACCTAGCTGTCCCACTTCTTTTTCTCCTTGATGCGGATGGCACACCCCAACAGCTGAAAACAGAGCATCTCTTCACTGGGAAGGGCGTCGAGCTGAACCGGGACTGGGGCAGACATCTGATGGCAACCAAACTCATAGCTGAGGACCGGCCGCTTGCCGATGTCCATCTTTTCCTGCGACATCAAGGTC
Source organism: Burkholderiales bacterium (assembly GCA_016185015.1). Taxonomy (GTDB): domain Bacteria; phylum Pseudomonadota; class Gammaproteobacteria; order Burkholderiales; family Burkholderiaceae_C; genus Hylemonella. Next base: position 254,813 of record JACPOI010000020.1, on the reverse strand, counting down.
ATGGCATCAATCCACAAAGCGCTAGCGGTATTGAGATCCTGGGTGATCGGCTGCTTGGCACGTCGCTGGCTATTGATTCGATCCTGCTCGCGTTAGACATCCGTCCGCTGCCTGGACTTGCCGGAGCATCAGCATGAAGCGATCAGCATCACCTATAGATTGCGCCAGTCTCGAACGTGACCGTGGACCCAGTTTGCGTCAAGGCGCTGGCGAAGCAGTTTGGATGCTCAATCCTTGGTCCGGAGCGGCCGCCAGTCGTTTCGATCGTTTTGTTAAGGATTTACCTGGGTATCTTCTCGACGCTCCGCCTGCTGTCAGCTTTCTTTTGTGTGTGATTGGGTATGACTGTGTGCTCAACGAGCCGGATCTCATCGCCTTAGCCCAAGCTATCTCCAGTACACCGTCCTTCGACCCAGGTGTCCGGATCACGTGGACTTCTGATCGCGAGGGATTTCGGCACACTGAGTCGCGCTGTCTATCCGTTCGAACAAGACTGGCAGTCCGTCGACTTACAAACGACATCGACTGGGCAGCTTCTGCTGCGGAGCTCGAAAGACTCCTGCAGGATATCTATCCAGATATCGACTCAGCCCTCCACACGACCGCGCTCGACCTTGCATTGAAAGATGCAGGGACATGGTGGTATCTGCACTTGCCTCTTTGCCTTTACTCCCACGTCCGGGGCGCATTTCGGATGCCGATATTTGATCAACAGGTGCTGCGCCGACTCGAAGACCAGCCAACAGGTTTGAACATCGAGTCGCTGGCGGCCGATCCTGCTCTCGACCTGGCTCATGACTGGGTCGGTGACCGTCTTTTGTCTCACTCATCCAACGACGCGCCACGCGTACCACCTCAAGCGATTGCATTGATCCAGTCGGTCTTTTCTGTCACGGTCAACCAAACCGGCCTCCGTCTGGCCACCCACCTGAACAGCAAGGAGCTGCGTGACAAGCTCACGCTGGTAACCGAGATGATCCGATCGGAGGGATGGATCGCTGCCGTATTGCTAAGCTGGGCGATTCATCTCCTTACCGTGGGAAGCATCCGAAAAGTCAATCCTGCGGTCTCTACGATTTCGGCATATGTGACGTCGCTGCTCGAACCGCTGGCCGATGCACTTATCGAGCTGAAGTACCCTCCGGCCTGCTTTTCACAGGAGGACTGGTACAGGCTCTTCGATTTGCTGCGTCAGCGCGCATGCACTGGTCAAAGCTCCGCTGCGTTAGCCTCTTTGCACAGTTGGGCAGTGCGCACCTACGGTTGTGATCCGATGCCGGATGTGATGTTTCAAGCTGTCGAGGCAACCCGGGTTCACGCCAATCTCGTTTGGCCGCATGAGCAGCAACGTGCCCTGCAGTATGCAACCACTGTTTCTCCTGACGAGCGGGTTTCTAAACAGGTGCAGGTGCTGCTGGCCTTGGGTGCTGGTGGACTGTTTCGGATTGGTGAGCTTCCTGGGCTTCTCACCAGTGACCTTGTACTAGACGGTGACACGCTTCGAGTACACGTGAATCCAGGCCGGGGACTCCATGGTGGCAAGAGTCGGGCTGCGCGACGCATCGTTAGGGTGCATGCCCCCGCATTAATCAGTTTGATCTTGCGATGGCGTGACCGTAGGGTATTGGAATCCGAGTTGGATTCAGGTACGCCCCTCTTTTTGTTCGGAGATCCGCATTCGACACACCAGCTATATCGTATTGGACAATGCGTTCGACTCGCCAATGAACTGCTGCGTCGCGCCACTGGGGACGACCGAGTGTCCTTCCATTCGTTACGGCATGCCAGTGCCTCGGCTCGCGCCTACTCGCTGCTCGCGCAACCTCAGCCGGCCGAGGCAGTGTCGCCCTTGGACGAGCTTTGCCATGAGCTTGGACACTCCTCTCGTGACACTCTCTGGTCGACCTATTTTCACTTACCCGAGTTCGCTCTGCGCGCGGCCAGCGATCGTATCGAGGCAGTTTGTCGATATTCAACGGATGAGACTGCAAGTTGGCTCGATATCACGCCGGCCACGTTGCGCCAACGGGCGTCGCGAGCAGTTTCCGGGACCAGTACCTCTAATGCCCTTTACAGCCAGTGGCTCACGCAGAAGGCTGGCGCAGACCCTTCTGTCCTGAACAACCGTTTGCAGCTTCCATTTTTTCAATTGCCTGCGATCGGGCCGCTTTCAATCGAGACGCCACGGGATCTGCGCTGGGTACGTCAGGCGCTCGCCGCAGTTTCTAGCGGGGTGTCGCTTGAAGCGGCATGTCTTCGCTTGTCTTGCCAGCCCACGGAGATCCACACCTTATGCCTGGCAGTTCAGCAGGCGCTAAGACTGCGGAGAAGCACGATCCGAGATCATTCTTCTGGCTTACTCCTTGCGGATGCAAGTGCCGAGTATGCCCGGCAATGGGTACAGCAGCAGATCGCACTGCATCAGCTTCGTTTTGAGCCGGGCTCTAACACGCAGTTGATCAATTTGGAACGGTACCTGGAGCGTCACGCGCAGGACTCCCTGTCCGCGGAAGCCGCCCTAGCTTGGTCATCGATGTGGCAGCACAAGGTTCTTTCGCTGCATGACCCCGTGGCGACGCGGGTGCTACTTCGGCTTCTCAAGGAAGCTGGGGTCCCAGCTGATTCACTCGTGATTCGCATTCAGGACGATGAGCAAAGCACTGATGGTCTTTTGCGCACCAGCGCTGCAGTCAAGGATATTCGGGACGTTTTTTTCTCAGGCTTTGGCGCCTCGGTTCGAATCGAGCGGGTTCGCCCTCGTCGGGGCCATCCGCTGGGGTACCTGGTATTGACTTGCACACAGATTTCAGCCGGCAAGTGTGCGCCTTCAGCGGCCGTGCGAATGCACGAGTTTCACGGCTTGTTTTTTTCTCTTTCTGTATTTCACGCTTTTCGAAGGAAGGGTTTTGCAACATGAGCAAAGAGGTCTTTAGCGTTTTGCTTTCAAACACTAACATGCCGACCGAGCTTGCGCCTTATCTCCGGCGGGTTTTGCGTATTCAACGAGGCATCACGAGCTTGCTCCAACCGATTGTTCGCGGCAACGAAATCCATCTGGTGAAACGATTCGGTGATGAGGGAGGGGAGTGGCTCGACGTCTATATTAGAGAGGGGCGTCAACGCAGCTTGCTGCCTGAATTGGAACGCTCTCTTGGGCTAAATCAGACGGATCTCGACATCGAAGCAGCGTCTGCTGCATCGAGGGTTCGCCAGTCGTTCACCTTGCTGGCGCTTCTTCAGACTAAACATCAATGGTCGGCCAATGACTTCCTGGATCTGGTCGAACGTCAGTCGCTTGCCCGGTCAGGTCGGCAGATGGGTGATGACCTAGGTAAGCTAACTTTGCGCTCTCCAGATGGATCCTTTTCCTCAACGGTCTTGCCCAAACGTGGATTCAGCTCCTTGCGATCGGATCTGGTTGAAGTCCAGTTTAGGCCTTTGTCAGTTGGTGTGAGAGAGGCCTTGGTCCAACTGAGCAGGAGCTCACGACGTACTGTGTCAGGCCGATTGCGCCAGATTAAATTGCATCTTGGGGATGAGACCGCTGGCGATCTTGCCGATCAGTTATTCCAGGCAGCCAAGTCCTGCACCTGGATGTGGGCGAGTTGCAGGGTGATCGACAACCGTGACGGCGTGGCCAAGTCTTTGCTGCTTGAATCGATTCGCGCGCCGGCCGCCTAGGTTCTTTCAACAATAGTGGGAACATCCTCAGCAAGGCTGCTTTCTTGATCCAACTTCATAAAATTGATGCCGAAATGATCAACACTCGCATCGCCGAGTTCGACCGGGACCGTGCCGAAACACTGCGCCGTATGTGGTTCGTTGGGGACGTACACGGCGAGTTCAGGCACCTCGCTCAGTCACTGCTGCAAGCGCAGCTGCGGCCGTATTGGATCGTCTTTCTGGGAGACATCGACATTGACCACAAGCCATTCAAAGAGATCCTCGCGCCCGTACGTCGATTCGATCCCGATCTGAGGATCGCCTTTATTCACGGCAACCACGACGCTGACAGTCACGAGCACTGGTCGATGCTGCATGACGCCGGCGACGCAGTGGCATTACACGGCCAGGTTGCGAATCTCTCCGGGGTCCGGGTGGCTGGCTTGGGCGGGCACTTCGTCCAAGGTGTCTGGATGCCTCCAGCTGCCCCGGCTTATGGCACCAAGCAGGCTGCGATGAGCCGAGGGGCGTTTCAGTATCGAGGCGGCCAGGAACCTTCTCCCGAGTACGATGCGGCCATCTTTCCGGGCGACCTTGACAGTCTCGCGAAGGAACGGGCAGACATTCTTGTGACGCATGAGGCTCCAAGTTGCCATCCTCGCGGATTTGAGGCCTTAGATGGGCTGGCGCGCAGTTTGGGTGTGGCCAGAAGTTTTCATGGGCACCATCACGATGACCAGACAGCTGAGTACACCAAGCACCGCAGCCGCCTGGGATTCGATGCCGTCGGCCTTCGCTACTGCCAAATCAAAAACGGTCTTGGTGAGGAAATCTATGAGGGTGTACCTGGATGGTGATGCTCATCACCCTCGGCGGAATCAGGCGGGCTACCCTCGCCACAAGGAACGATCGTCCTTTGGGCGGTGAAGCCCTCATACGATAGAGTTCTTAGCATGCCAAAGAATCGCAGTCGTCGTCTTAGGAAGAAGCTCCGAATCGGTGAGTTTCAGGAGCTTGGCTTCACATGGGAGGCCTCTTTCAAATTGCCACTCAGTCCGGATCAGGCGGAGGCGTTGGTGGATGCCCTTATCTTCGAAGCCATTGAGCCTGGCGACCTAGCATTTGGTGGCTGGGTAAGTAGTGGCGTGGTCACCCGTCCCGGTCGCGGCTCTGTCTCTGAGTCGCAACGCCTTGCTGTGCTGAATTGGCTTCAAGCCCGATCCGAGATCGCTCAGGTCAGGGCGAGCGCGCTTTTCGATGTTTGGCACTCCGATGACGATGACGATACGCTTTAGCGGGCTCTGCAAATAGGGCTTACCTGCCAAGCAAGGGACTGCATTTTGATTGCATGACAGCATGCATTAATTCTGACTCGCTCAACTCTTCGTACACTGGTGCGCAGAGCGATTTCATTCCGCTCAAGTCGGGCGATAGCGTTTCACAACCGAGTCCTCGACGTGGCCTTCATCCATGAATGCGTTAGCGACTGCCTCGGTAATCGCATCCCACACCCCTGGCTGCTCCAGGACGGGTATTTCCTTGCTCAATGCTCCTGAGAGTTTTCCTGCATTCTGTTCAATCGAGCGGATCACCCGATCCACCTGGAGATCCGGCATCTCTACGATTTCCTTGACTGCTTCTCTGGCTCGATGATGACTGCGCAGATACCGTGATTCCTCGCGCATCTGTTCGGTGATGGTTCTAGCCAGGACATTGGCCATGTACACCACGTGCGCCCCCAAGTCCGGGTAACGCCACACTGGCAAGGCCTCGTTCACTCCAGTGAACTGGAAGTTCGACACCACCCCATCGGGATATTCCACCTGTGTCCGAGAGAAAGAGACTTTGTCTCTTATCGCCTCCATCAGCGGCTTTGACACGACGTCGAGCACGTCGTTGTATGCGCGGCGCTCCCCGGCATCTGCATCAATGACCGCGGAAACTGGCAGGATCACCGGCGCCGGGATCACTCCATCGCGACGCAAGACATCGTTGATGAGAAAACGGTGCACACGACCATTGCCATCGGCCATCGGATGGATGTAGACAAATGCGAACGCGGCGACCGTACTGCGCATGGCGGACGATTGTCCCTGGGTGCGCTCGAGGAAGACTCGAACTCCGTCGAGCATGTCTCTCAAGTAATCGTCCGGGGGCGCGACGTAATGAACAATTTCTTGGAAGCGGATCGTTTCACCAACGAACACTGGTGAGTTCCTGAGACCCAAGTGCTTCAAGGTGTGTCTTGGGCCAAGAATTTCCTGCTGCAACTCTGCCAAGGGCAAGTCGCTCAAGGGCAGGTCGCCGGTTCCCGTGCGCCGAGCCATGACGTCTGCAAAACGCTGAATGCGAGTGGTATGAGCTTTGTCGTCCTCCCCCTCGATCGCGAAGCTAGCCCTGCTCTCGCGCAGAGTCATCCACGCCGCAGCGCGCAACAGTAGTTCCTCACCGAATTCCTGGGCCAAACCGGCGAACAGCGCGGCCACATCAGTCTGGATGGCATCGCGAACAGCGTCGGTCTTGGCCACGAGCGGCGTGAAGGCGGGGGTGCCGGGGATGTTGTCGTTGATTCGCCAACGAGCATTTTTTACGATGCGAGCCGGCGTCGATGTAACCACTCGATCATCGTCGAGAGCATCGACATAGTTGCCCGCGAGCTTCGCAGGCACGACGAGCTGCGCGCCAGTCAACCACTCATATAGGAAGGCTGATCGCCGTGCATATTGGCCGGTAGGCTCTGAATCGATCCAATCCTGCACTGGCTGGGGGCCGCCTGCGCGAAACAGCCGGGACAGGAACTCGAAGTGGACGACCTCATACCTTAGGTGAAATTGCAAATGCGAGGCAAAATCCGATTGCGGTCGCATGTTCTCGGGGAAGGTTTCAAGGCGGTAGCCATCCACCACCTGGCCGCGCCGCTGGCCACCGACTTGGCTCAGAACATGAAGGCGCGACAAGGGCAGCTGACCATACTGCCGGGCCAGCCATGCTGCTCCGATCGGATCGACCGGGAGATCCTCAGCCTTCATAGAAGCCTCAAAAATGATGCTGGATGATGGGGCGTGATTCAAAACGAATTACGCAACACCAAATTCTATTAGAAATATTCGTTTTCGAATAAATTCAATTACACCTTGACCACTCCAGCGGTCAATCAGCAGGCGCACTTTCGGAATATGACCAGCCGTACGGACTTGTATGAAAACACAGTAAGATAACAAGTAGAGGTGAATGCATCGCCTTCGGTCCACAGCGACTCCTGTGCCTCGCTTGCGTCTATGGCCGTGGCCACCAAAATCAGACCAACGAGTGGTCGCTTTCGTGGACCACGAATCGGTATTGCCGACCCGCAGCTGACTCTCTATCCTGGGGAAGAAAGCGATCATTCAACTCGATCGCCTACATCACCCTGGCCAACGCCGTTGCTCCCGCCCTTTGTTGTGCTACTTACTCAGCGCCCCGAGTAGCCGTCAGAAAGCAACCGCTTGGCTTCCTCGAACGCCTTTTCCACATAGGGTTTCTTCCGCACGACCACCCCGAATTCATCTCGCGGATTTCCCCGAGGGCTACCCTTGAACGAAAGCCAGTTGAAGCTGGTTGTCACGGCAAACTCATCATCACAAATCAGCTGTTTGCGGTGGGTATTGCCCACAAGAGTGAGCCGAAAGTTCTTGTACTTCCGTTCGAGTTCCCTCAAATCGCGCTCCGCCTCCTTCGTGATGGCAATCTTGGCGGTTGGGTCCTTGCGCCCGTCGTTGACTCCGTCATCGATGCCGTAGCCGATGTCCACCTGGACGCCCTGCCGCAACAGAGCTTCTAGTGACGCGACAAACCCCCAATCCACCACCTGATGCCTTATCCATGGCGAAATGATGACCAGCCTTTTTTTTGCACTAGTGAGCGCCCTTTTCAAAAGCTTTGGATGCTCGTGGCATTGCACGTACTGCAAAGTTTCGCCTGCCAGAGGCTGCGCTCCCACGACGGGTCCGTCAACGGGGATAGGAGAAGCAGTTGCACCGTCGGCGGACTGGGGGGTTACGCCCGCAATCAATGGCGCCGCCATTTCCTCCAACGACGGCTTCGCCTCCGCCAACAACTTCGCTCCGATCTGCTCGGGACCTCCCAAGGCTCTAAACGCGTTCTCGTGCTCCACCGAAGGTCCATCGTCTTTCCAGAAACCCACCCGGATGTCCTGCGAATTGGAGACGTTGCGGTAGTAGACGAGCAGGCAATCCAGAAACCGTAACTCCCGCCGCTCGATACGTCGGATGGCCAACAACTCCGGCTTGCTATCACTGGTGCGCCGGCGCTGCAGCACTTTGTCAAACTCCTCAACAGGAATGTCCTCTTTCTCCGGTCTCTTGCTTGAGCCCGGCGACACTTCGAGCATTCCGAACTCGCGCATGTCGCGGGGCCGATACAGCTGCTCCGGGCTGATGAAGAGAAGCTTGCGCGTAAGCGCATCGAGGCAAACCGGAATTGTTCTCTCTTCGGGCGCCACGGTCACTAACTCCATGAGTGCTGTTTTCCCCTTGGCAGTCAGGGCAACCCTGGGCGAGGCATCACCCACCGAGCGCATGTAGTTCACAAGTTCTGCCGAATTCAGCGCGGCGAGCACAGGCGTCAGCACCGAAGACGGAAGTCCGAGGAACAACACTATGTCGTCGGTGCTCTCCAGGCCGGCGTGAACAGCACGCAGAATGCCCTCCTCGATAGGACTCAGCTCTTTCCTCTCAAGCACCAGAACTTTGAGCGTTAATGCGTAGACAGGCAGGCCAGCTTCTCGAAAAGTCGCAATTTCGTATCCGGGGTATTCCTGCGCAGCTCGTTCGAGCACTTCTTCCAGAATCATCGCGCGACCTCCTCTTCAACCAGATCACAAGTGCTGGGATTGCCGCGGATGTAATCAAGCACGTCACGCAGCGGGTTGACCGCGTCCGGCACCGACTGGCAGAACTCATGGTCGCCAACAATCGCCACAAGCTCCTTGCCTCTGGACAACGCTACGTTGATGCGCTCCATGTCCCGCAGGAAGCCTAGCGTGTCTGCACCGGAACGGGTCAGGGAGAACAGCAGGATGTCGGCCTCCCGGCCCTGGAAAGCATCCACGACATTAACAAAGATATCTGTGTACGTCATCCACTTGTGGCGTGAGGTCGCAATGGCCGTGTTCAGTCGCTCCATCTGAGCTGCGTAGCCGGTTAGGACAGCCACACTGAACTTCTTCTTCTCGCCCTTGCCTTTCTGAACCCGGAAGTCAATACGTCCCAGCAACCTCGTGAGCACATCCACTTCACAAAGGTTGTAGTGGGATGTACCCCCGTCTACGATCCTTGAGGCTCGGTCCGGACGCCGACTGGTGGAATACCAAGTTACCGGGCGGGGTGTAGCCCCAACCAAGCTGGTTTCCTGCGCACGTTCGATAGTTTTCAGGTCTCCGCCATAGAAGCACTCGGACACTAGGTCTCCGATGGCCGGGATCATGCGGTGCTGGGTCCAAAGCGCCTTCTTCAGTTCAGGAGGCAAACCGTCCCTGAGGTGATTGAAGAGGGTCGCCTTCTGGTCCTCGGGTTGAAGATCCCACTTCAGCAGAAGTCCGGCTTTTCGCAGTTCAGCGTCCTGGAAGGGAGGTAACTGCTTGCTATCGCCGACCAGAACAGTACGCCGAGATCTGGACATCGGCACCAAAGCCTCTGTGGGCGTGGCGATTGAAGCCTCGTCGATGATGCAGAGGTCGTACACGATTTCGCTTCGGCCCGGGATTCCCATCACGCCCAGACAGGTGCCAGCTACGACCTGGGAAGCGGCAATGACGGCAGCCTGGAACTGACTGCTTCGCCCGAACCGCGCCTCCCAATCGCCGTGAGCCTGGAGCAGCGCGCGCAGCTGCACACGATGTGGGCTATCGCCGGCGAACGCTTCGGCCCATACCTTGAGGTCTGCCGCACTGCTCGCCTCATACTCCTTCAGGTCTTCCTTTTCATCTACGTAGGCCGCAAGCTCGGACCAGGACTCTTTGAGCGCTCGGGCGAGTTCCTCACGCTCCGAAGTCAGCCCTTCGAAGCGGTCGTCCAGCTCCGAGCGGGCTTCAGGGTCGAGGGTTTTGCGGTATTCGTCTGTGAGTTGTGGCTGCAAGGCGTGAAGTTCAGCCTCCACGCCCTCGAGTCGCGCCTTCAGTCCAGCATGCCGCTCCAATGCCATGGCACGCCGCATGTCCTTGGGATTGACGCCGCGCTCGCTGGCCCAACGCTCCACAAAGGCACGCCCAGAAGCAAGCGCCTTCTTCCTGAGTTCGGGAAGCTTCGCTTCGAGCATCAGCATTCGTGTCGAATCGGCGATTCGGTCATTGCTTTCGTGACCGATTCGGACGGCCTCAACCGGCTCGCCAGAGACCTTCACGATTCGCTCGAGGGAGTTATCCAAGGCCACGTGCGTCTGCGAGGTCAGGAGCACTCGCGCAGTGGGATTCGACCGCAGTGTTTGCAGTACGAGCTCAGTGATGAACGTCGTTTTACCCGTGCCTGGAGGGCCCTCCACAATCATCAGCTCGGGACCTGAAAGGGCCGAGAGCACGGCGTCCTTCTTGTCTTCGTCGATGTTCGGTTGAATGAACTCTACCTGTGCGAGAGGTGGAACAATGACTTGGTCAGGGTTGACGATGTGCTTTCCGAGTTCTGTGTCGATGGACCGCCCGTATCGGACTGCGTCAAGAGCGGCCTTCTGCTTGTCCAGAGCAACGTCCGTACGCCTTGTGTCTTTCTCGAGCGTCCCCTCAGTGGGGACCGCAGACATCTCCACCTCGTTCCACTCACTCGGTCGGATACTGACTGCACCAACAGACGCGGACACCACCTTGCCCCGAAAGACCCTTCCTCCCCGGACTTCGATAGCAACGTCTTGTTCCATGAGCCCGCCAACCGACATCCCCGGTTTGGGTGTGACCTTCAGAAACTCTCCCTGTGCGTCACGTTTTCCGTACTCCATGCTGAATCGCCGGATCTTCTCCAGTTCCGTCTTCGCACTGAGCAGGTTGAGCCACTTTCGGTAAATGGCCTGCTCCTTCTCTTCCAGTTTGCGGAGCTTCTGCTCGCCCGAGAAGAACAGGAGGCGTTCAGCGAGCCCCGCCAGAGCCTCCTTCGACGCCGTCAAAGGGACGCCAGCGAGCTGGAGTCGGAGACCTATGTCACAGGCTGCAGCTCGCCTGCGGTCCAGGTCGGATGCGGATGGCTCCATTGCGGAGACCAGCACCAGCTTGCATCCGGACTCTTCCACGACTGCGTTGTAGCCGTATTTGCCCCCGTACAGCCGAAGCGCCTTCTCCGGATGGTCGGGGGAAGGAGCAAGTTCCTCAGCGACTGCGCCGTCAAGGTCCCGCTCAGCGAATCGATCCGCAGCGTCCGCTCGCAAACCCATATCTGCCTCGAGGACGCGACGTACTTTGTTCGTGAGCGTGAACAGCACGGCTTGGTCTTCACGCGCAGCCGTCGCCGGCAAGGCACGTTCCAGTTCCGCCCGCAGCGTCACCGCGTTCGTGGGGCGCGCAGTTGGGTCGTCGAGGTTCAGGCAGCGGCGAAGAAGCGGACGCAGTGACTCCGGAAGCGCCACTTCCTCCAATGCCTCCAGAAGCTCTTTGTGGGATCCGATAGAGGTCTGAGAAAGAGAAACAACTGCCAGAGCCGCAAAGCCGAATACGTCACGGCTATAGCTGTAACTTCCATCGTCCGGTTCCGGCGGCGCAAACGGCATGGAGGCAAATTGCCGCAGTGTGACCCCTGGCGACAGGAATCTCCGGATTTTGGAGATCCCAAAGTCGCACAGCTTGACCACTCCATCGCTGCTCACGAGGACATTGCTTGGCTTTACGTCCCGGTGCACTGTGGAGCGGGAGTGCGCATACACCAGCGCCTCAAGAACACCGGCGCCTGCCGTGCGATAGAACTCGTCCCAAGTCTTGAGAGACTCCCTTTCACAGAGTTGCCGCAAATCGGCGTCGACCCATTCCATCGCAATGTAGTGAAGGTCGGCCTCGGCGTCCCTTCCCGAATCCAGGATGCGAACTATGTTCGGGTGCTTTAGGTCGGTCAGGGCTTGAACTTCTCTGCGAAACGACTCTTCGACGACGGGATCCGTACCTTCGCCTGTCTTGAAAACCTTGAGTGCAACCGTCTCCCCGGAGTCAGTGTCAACAGCTTGGTAGACGACGGCTAACCCGCCGCTCCGCGGTGCCCCTCGGCTCACATACCTCCCATTGGCGACCAGCAACTTCGCTGTTGGTTTCTGGGTTTGTTCCTTTCGCAGACTCATCCGCTCATGTTGCCCCATATCAATATCCTTTTGAGTTCGCTTACCTTTGAACCACATGGGATGTGGTGCCAGTCGAGGCCTGCTGACTCGAACAATCTGCGGGCGATGCGGGCGACCAACACGCCATATCCTGGGGAAAAGGCCCGCTTGCCAGCGTGAGCGCCAGTAGATCAAATGGGCTGAGAAGCCCGCTCCAGGAGGGAGACGACCTGGATGGCAGGACGGCAAACTTGGGGGACGGATTTGATAGCCTTAATATGTCCGTCAGGGCAAATTCCCGATACCGATGAGTGCCTCGCTTGATGGCGGCCAGATGCCAGTCCTTGGACTCTAGTAGGTCCAGCTCTGCGGCAGCAGTAGAGCATGACGAAGTCGGGATGGGACTGTTTGGAACCGACCGGAACGTCGCACCGGAGAATGTCGTCGCCCCAGGCTTGTGCCCAAGGCACTCGGCAAGGCTGCTCTTGCCTTGGGTGATGCCCGCAACGCAACCGGTCAGCGCTGGAATCAATGCATCCACAGTCTCCTCCCTTAGTTCAAGGGCTCGGCATTTCATGCCGTCCCATTTTGTTCGTTGGAGTTTACGGCAGATTTTTGATCCCGCGCTAAGCAACAATGTCTTTTACGCTGGGTAGGGAGCGGGAGATCGTTGTCTAAAGACTTGAAATTAGCTTAAGCCGGTTTCCACGGAACCGGCAGCAGTCCATCCCCCACCCTCTTTCGTCCCAGACTACTTAATGCACTCCAACAGGCGCAGCACCAATGGCTCGATATCCGTAGCCTGCATGCCTTTGCTGCCGTCCAATAGAAAAACGTTCCGGCTGAACGGTCGGTATAGCCATGCACGGTCATCTATTGCGATCCACGGCAGGTATCCCCGCTCATTTGCCCTCATCCAGGCGTGGCACTCCGCCTCGCGCTCATAAGCCAACAGTGAATCTGGAATCTCCACGAGCTCTTGTGCTACAGGTGTGACTCCGACGATCCGTTCGGCAATGTCGGAGGCGAATGGCTTCAATAATTCCGACAATGGGTGGCCCTGACGCCAGGTACTGGCGATCACGATCTCGCACTCGGGCACGCGTCTGACCACCGCCTCAAAGTGCGGCAGGCAGCTGAAGTACTTGCTCGGGTGGCTGAACTCAGGGTGCAACACCCCGTCGAAGTCCAGAAAAATGATGGGCTGTCCCATGCCCTTGTCTTTGCGCTCAATCATGTTTAGGTGTCCGTTGATTCAGGCTACCTGATCAGCCTGCGCTGTCAAGTGCCGGCGCCCGCATATTTATGTCGTACTGCTCACAGCCTGTCGCCTTCGCAAGCTACTACTCGACCGGCTTGCCGCACCAGGGATTGCAGTTGTTTGGCCTTGTCGGTGAGATCCTCTTCCGACAACCCGTGGCCCAGTGCGTGCTGCAGCCACAGTCCGGCTTCGGGGTCCAGCTCGGTGAGGTACTCGCGTGCCGCCTTGCTCTCGCGATACACCCAGTCTTCGTCCTCACCAATGTTGTGGGTGAGGACGAGCTGCTGCATGCTGGCTAGGACCACTCCCAGCCTCACCAGGTCGGCCTCGGCCTCCGGGATTCGGGCGCCGGTCACAGCTCGACGAGTCGCCTCATGGATGATCGTCGCCCAGCTGCGACTAGGAGAGGTCTGTTGGTTGGCTATGCAAGCCTTCAGCGCCTCACTCTCCAGGGCCATGGCAAGCACGGCTGACGCCACAGGGGTTCGGATGAGCTTTTGAATCCGTTGGATCCGATTCTGGGGAGTGTCATGGTAGAGATCGTCATTGGCACTCAGGCGGCGCACAACCATCCCTCCCTTCGCCTTGGTCGTATAGGCGGAGCCATCTGGTGTCCCTTCCCGGCGCGGCTTGAGCTCCAGGTCGCTGGCACGCAGCAGACCCGGAATGCTCAGCAGGCTGTCGATGATGGGCTGCTTGGTCTCGAAGTTCTTCGTGATGTTCATGTCTGTCCTATGTTTCTGTCTACCCGTGTAGGGGTCTTGATCGGTCGCAGGCATCCCCAGCGGAGAGTCTTCTGACGACTCCGTCGCGGCGACACGCTACAAAAGTGACTTTTTTTGTTTCAGTCCTGCGGCTGGATGAATTGGTTCACCGGCCTCGGCGGCCAACCCGGCGGCGGCTGGGGGTCGTGGTCGTCACGGCGGCGCGAGGCCAGAGAGATCACGACCGACGACTTGGTCTGGAGCGGCCCAGCTGCCGGCTGCGCTGAAGTTTGGGGAGGGATGGCTTGGATCGCAGGAGCACCGTTGGCGATGTGGCGGCGTGCAGCAGGGGGCTGCTTGTCTACGTCTGCTACATCCTGCTTCTCGGCCTGCGTCATCCCCACACCGAGCCGGCTTGCCAGAAGACGTTCCATGGCCGAGCCATCCTGACGCGTTAGGTTGGGCACGTAGCGGCTGTAGACCCGGAACAGCATTTCAGTGCTGGTATGGCCAAGCTGCCGGGCGATCCATTCCGGAGCCTCGCCAGCCGCGAGCCATAGAGTCGCCGCGGTATGACGCATTTGGTAGGCCCGGCGGTGCGGCAGTTTCAGGTGGCGCAGCAGTGGATTCCAGATCCGATTCAGGAAGTTCTGGTTGTCGATTGGCTGTCCCGCCTGGTTGCAAAAGACGTACTCGGAAAACTCCCTTGACCCTTGGTACTGCGCTTTGAGTGCGTCGTAGACCAGCTGGCTCATGTGGATGTCGCGCATGCTGTCCTCAGTTTTGAGCTGATCGTCTTCTTTCAGAACGATGGACTCCCGCACCAGGATCAGTCGCCGTTCGAAATCGATGTACTTCCATTTCAAGCCATGGACCTCGCCGGTGCGCATACCGGTGAAGAAGCGCACGGTGAAGTAGTTCCGGTAGTCCGCTCGGGCTGTCTTGAGAATAAGTTCAACCTCGTCCAGTGTGAAAGGCTGGACGTCGCTGCGCTTCATCTTGAGCGGCTTGATGTTGCGAAAGGCCGAAGTAAACTCGTGCCGGTCGGCTGCTTCGTTGAGGATCTGGCGCAGCGGTTTCAGGATCGCATTAATGCGACGGTTGGACAGAGTTTCGTCGGATTTGCGGGCGGTGACTTTGGCGAGTGTTGCCCGGAATTCCAGAATATCTGCCTTGGTGATGCTGCCGATCTCTTTCTCTCCAAAGTGAGAGATGAGGTACTTGTCCAGCACACCACGCTGGGTAATCTTGTAGCTGCGACGCCAGGTCACCTCGGCTTCCTGGTACCACTGGTTGGCGAAGTCCTCGAACAAGGGCGTGCTGGTCTTGGCTGCTTTCACCTCTTGCCCCTCGGTTGCGGCCTGATCCTTCGGCGCAGGCAGAGGCTTGCCGAAGGTCTTGACGTAGTCGAAAGCGCCGATGGCGATCTCGGTTTCGATGCGGTCGAGGACCTTCTGCAGGCGCTTGCGGTTGGCCGGGGTATCCGGCAATGCCGTCTGCTCCCTCAAGCGTTGGCCTAGAAATTTGAAGTCCAGAAACAGCGTCCCGCTTTCCGGACGGACGCGGATACTAGGCATGAAGCGCACCCCCACTGGCCATCGGGATTGCCTGCCCGCCCAAGCGGGAGTACTTGGCCATGTCCTGCTCAATGGCCTCCCAGATATAGAGCGTCTTGCGTCCGCCGAAGGGGCGAATGTAGTGCCGTCCCTCGATCAGGACGCTGTCTTTGAGACGATCCCGGATCGTTCGGCTGTCGTATTTGATCCGATGGGACAGTTCGTCGGTTGTCAGATAGGTCTGGGTTTGGCCTACAGACGTAGGGGTTTGCATTACTGGTTCTCCTTGCTTCAGCTGGTTACACTAGGAGAGCAATCTGATTAACCACAATCATTTTTGATCTCCTGTAGATCATTATGGGTGCATTTTGAACCATGTCAAGCCATTTTGATCTTCAGGAGAACAATTTTTTAAGTTCAACACCATGATCCGATGCCACTTTGCCCGACTTCTAGGGGAGCGCAAGCTCAAGATCAGTGATGTAGCTCGGGAAACCGGGATAAACCGGGGGACGCTAACGCGGCTGTATTACGAAACAGCTGAGCGAGTCGAGCTGGATGTACTGGATAAGTTGTGCGACTTCTTTGGGGTTGACCTACCGGCTCTCATTGAACGGGAGTCGGTAATAACCAAACAATAGTTAGCGAAACCGACCAAGACAGAAAAAATCGAAATCAAGGGGGAAAAGGGAATGGCCAAGACACTTGAAGCCCACGACAAGCTGATCAGGGAGATTTTCGAAGGCAGTTACCAGTTCGAGGTCCCAGACTACCAGCGTCCCTACGCCTGGACGACCGAGCAGGCGGAGGAACTGTTCGACGACCTGATCTCGGCCATGAAGGAATCGCGCGCTTCTGGCGCGAGCAGTCAGTATTTCCTCGGCAGTATTGTCATCATCAAAGAAGACAAAAAGCCAGAGTCTCGCGTGGTTGATGGTCAGCAACGCCTGACGACCCTAACTATTCTGCTGGCTGCACTGAGGCACATCTGGCAAGAAGTAGGCTACGACAAGGGTATCAAGAGCGTGACCCCCTTTCTCTATGAGGAAGGCGACGAAATGCTTGGAAAGGCAACCGGCTATCGCCTGACAGCCCGCGAGGAAGATGTCGACTTCTTCCGCAGCAATATCCAGGAACCTGGCGGCATCGCGCTGCTAATTGCCAGCACCGACAAGCTAGAAGACAGCCGCCTGCGCTACCGCGAAAACGCTACGCTGCTGCTGGGCAAAGCAAAGGCTCTGCCACCCGCGGACCTGATAGCACTGTGGCAATTTCTTGCCAACGATTGCTCGCTGGTCGTCATCTCCACACCGGATCTTGAAGCGGCATACCGCATCTTCTCGGTCCTCAACAACCGGGGGCTCGACCTCGCGCCCATCGACATCGTCAAAGCCGAAGTGCTGGGCCTGATCCGGACCACGGCGGGCGAGGCCAAGAGTCGCGATTACGCCAAGACGTGGAGCCAGATTGAGAAAAACCTCGGGCGCGAAGATTTCGGCAACCTGTTGGCGCATCTGCGCACTGTCTATGCCAAGCAGAAGGCCAAGGCGACGCTGCTCAAAGAGCTTCAAGAACACGTCACAGAATACCGGGAGAAGCGACCGATCGACCTTATCGACAAGGTCATCAAGCCCTACGCCGAGGTGTGGGACTTCGTTCGCGACGCCGACTTCGAAGCCACAGAAAATGCCGAAACGATCAACGAGCACCTATCCTGGCTCAACCGCGTGGACTTCAAGGACTGGGTGCCCCCGGCACTAGTGTATTTCAAGCGCTTCCGGCAAAAACCCAAGTTGCTCGCGGAGTTCTTCGAATCACTGGAACGGCTGACCTATTTCCTGCTGGTCACGAAGGTGGGCATCAACGAGCGCATCGAAACCTACGCCGAGCTCACCAAGGAAATCGAACTGGAGACCTTCAAGGGAGCGCAGGCCGAGCTCACCACGCTGGCTCTGACAGATGTGCAAAAGCGCAAGTTCGTCGCGGCACTCGATGGAGACGTTTACGACGATCTGCCCAAGGCACGGATGGCGCTGGTCTTGCGTCTTGAATCATTGGTGCGGGCTCCGGGAGTGCAACTGCAGAACGCCGTGTCGTTGGAGCACGTGCTACCGCAAACACCACCCGACGGCTCGGACTGGCTTCAGTGGTTCCCCGATGAGGACGAGCGCCAAGCGTGGACACACCGTTTGGCCAACTTGGTTCCACTTGACCGGAACAAGAACTCTTCCGCCAGCAACTTCGACTTCGCCAAGAAGAAGAATGTGTACTTCAAGGGCAAGGGCACCGCGTCACCCTTCGTCCTGACGCAGGAAGTCCGCTCGGAAGACAAATGGACACCGGCGATGCTGATTGATCGGCAGAACCGCCTCGTCGGCGTGCTCAAAAAGCACTGGGCTCTTGAAGTCCCGCCAACCGAATCTGTCAGCAAAGCGCCTGACACCACAACAGCTACGTAAGAGTAGGCTTAATGAAACCCATAAAACAACAAGATCAAAGCAACCTGAAATGGGTTGCTGACTTCATCTGGAATATCGCCGACGACCGCCTGCGCGACGTGTATGTGCGCGGCAAGTACCGTGACGTGATCCTCCCGTTTACCGTGCTGCGACGACTCGACGCTGTGCTGGAGTCGACGAAGCAGGCGGTGCTGGAGCGCAAGAAGTTCCTCGACACGCACAAGGTAGCCGAGCAGGACGGCGCTCTGCGGATGGCATCTGGACAGGCGTTCTATAACACGTCGGAATTCACCCTCGCCACGCTCACTGCCAGCGGGCAAGGACAGCGCCTACGCGACAACTTCGTAAATTACCTGGATGGCTTTTCGCCGAACGTTCAGGACATCCTGGCGAAGTTCAAGTTTCGAGACCAAATCCAGACGATGGTCGAGGCTGACATCCTCGGTCACCTGATCAATGACTTCCTCGATCCCGAGGTCAATCTCTCCCCGCTGCCGGTCAAGGACACCGACGGACGCATCAAGCTGCCCGCCCTGGACAACCACGGCATGGGTACGGTATTCGAGGAGTTGATCCGCCGCTTCAATGAAGAAAACAACGAAGAGGCTGGTGAACACTTCACACCGCGTGATGTGGTCAAGCTAATGGCCAAGTTGCTGTTCCTTCCGGTGGCTGACAAGATCCAGTCCGGTACGTACCTGCTGTATGACGGCAGCTGCGGCACGGGCGGCATGCTGACCGTTGCCGAAGAGGCGCTAAAGGAGCTAGCTGAAAGCCATAACAAGGAAGTCTCGATCCACCTGTTCGGGCAGGAAATCAACCCCGAGACCTACGCCATCTGCAAGGCCGACTTGCTGCTCAAGGGCGAAGGCGACGAGGCAGAGAACATCGTTGGCGGCGCGGATAAGTCCACGCTGTCGGCCGATCAGTTCCGCTCGCGTGAGTTCGACTTCATGATCTCCAATCCGCCT
This sequence comes from Burkholderiales bacterium, assembly GCA_016185015.1. Classification (GTDB taxonomy): domain Bacteria; phylum Pseudomonadota; class Gammaproteobacteria; order Burkholderiales; family Burkholderiaceae_C; genus Hylemonella. The sequence goes on along the minus strand of JACPOI010000020.1, from coordinate 235,916 downwards.
TACGGTAAGAGTTGGAAGACCGACCTCGACCGGATGGGCGGCAAGAAGGAGTTCAACGACCCGCGCTTTATCGTCAACCACGGCGGCGATGCCGAGTTCAAGCTCATCACTCGCTCCAGCGACGGGCAGCTGATGTTCCTGGTGAACAAGCTTCAGAAGATGAAGCACAACACGCCGCTGGGCAGCCGCATCGCGCTGGTGCATAACGGCTCGGCACTTTTTACCGGCGACGCGGGCCAGGGTGAGAGCAACATCCGCCGCTGGGTGCTGGAGAACGACTGGCTCGAAGCCATCATCGCCCTGCCTCTCAACATCTTCTACAACACCGGCATCGCCACTTACATCTGGGTGCTGGCCAACAAGAAGGCCGCGCATCGCAAGGGCAAGGTGCAACTGATTGACGCCTCGCAGTGGTTCCAGCCGATGCGGCGCAACCTCGGCAAGAAAAACTGCGAGCTGGCGGAAGCGGACATTGACCGCATCCTCAAGCACTACCTCGACCAACCGCCCGCAGACGCGAACGCCGCGAAGGCAGTGCCCGAATGCAAGTGGTTCGACAACGCCGACTTCGGCTACTGGAAGATCACGGTCGAACGCCCGCTGCGCCTCAAGAGCCAACTCAAGCGCAGCGCCATCGAGAGCCTGCGCTTTGCCACCGGTGACGAGGCGCTGCGCAGCGAGATGTACGCCAAGCACGGCGACAAGCTGTACACCGAATTCGCCAAGCTCAAGCCCGAAATGGAAGCGTGGCTGAAAGGTGACGACGGCGACGAGGACGCCGACGACGATTCGGACGACGAAGATGCCAAGCCCACCAAGAAGGTCGTGCCGGAGAAGCGGCGCAAGAAGCTGCTCGACCCGGCGACGTGGCTGCGTGACAAGATGCTGCTGGAAACGGCCAAGCTGGCGCAGCAGGAACTGGGCGAAGGCGTTTTCGACGACCACAACGAGTTCCGCAGCCGCTTCGACGCCACGATGAAGGCGCACGGCAAGAAGCTGGGCGCGCCCGAAAAGAAGGCCATTTACAAGGCGGTGAGTTGGCGCGACGAGTCGGCCCCGCCAGTCATTGCCAAGCGCAGCAAGCTCAAGGCGGGCGACCATTTCGAACCTGGCTACGACGGTGCCTACCTGGAGACCGTGGGCAAGGATCGCTTCATGGTCGAGTACGAGGCCGACACCGACCTGAGAGACACCGAGCAGGTGCCGCTCAAGGAAGCCGGTGGCATTGAAGCCTTCTTCGCCCGCGAGGTGCTGCCCCACGCGCCGGATGCCTGGATCGCGATGGACGCCACCAAGATCGGCTACGAGATCTCGTTCGCCCGCTACTTTTACAAGCCGACCCCGCTACGCACGCTGGAGCAGATTCGTGCCGACATTCTGAAGCTGGAAGAACAGACCGACGGTCTGCTGCACAAGATCGTGGGGGCTGCGTGATGGAAGCGGCGAACGCTTATCCCGGCTACCGCACGGCGCGAATGCGCTGGCTGCCACCCGTGCCTGAACATTGGAACGAGCAACGCGCCAAGACCTTCTTCCGCGAGGTGGACGAGCGCTCCAAGACCGGACACGAAGAACTGCTGTCGGTGTCGCACCTGACGGGCGTCACGCCGCGCAGCCAGAAGAACGTGACGATGTTCAAGGCCGCGAGCTACGTCGGCTCCAAGCTGTGCCAGCCGGGCGACATCGTCATCAACACGCTCTGGGCTTGGATGGCCGCGCTTGGCGCGAGCAGGCACGTTGGCATCGTCAGCCCGGCCTACGGCGTGTACCGGCCGCACCGCACGGACAGCTTCAACCCGGCATATCTCGACTACCTGTTGCGTACCCGCGCCTACGTGGCCGAATACATCGGGCGCTCGACGGGCATCCGATCCTCCCGTCTGCGCCTGTATCCGAACCAGTTCCTCGACATCGCACTGCTACAACCGCCGCGCCCCGAGCAAGACCAGATCGTCGCCTACCTGCGGGCACAAGATGCCCACATCGCCCGCCTCATCAAGGCCAAGCGCGAACTCATCGGCCTGCTCAACGAACAGAAGCTGCGCATCATCGACCACGCCGTGACACGCGGGTTGAGTGCCTCGGTTGCCTTAAAGCCATCCGGCATCGAGTGGCTGGGGGATGTACCCAAACACTGGGAGGTTCTCCCTCTACGACGAATTCTGCGAGTGAAAAGCGGTGACATGATTCACGCATCCGAAGAAACCGAAGACGGCTGGCCCATCTACGGCGGAAATGGACCGCGTGGGTTCACAAAGAAGGTGAATTCCCATGGGCCAATGCTGTTGATCGGAAGAGTTGGTGCGAAGTGCGGTTGTATTCACCGAGTTGATGGAAAGTTCTGGGCTTCAGAGCACGCACTTCGGGTAATTCCTCTGCGCGAATTCGACCAAGAGTTCTTCGAGCATTTACTGCGGTGGGTTGACTTCAACCGCTTCGCCATCAGAACAGCTCAGCCCCTCATCAACTCGACGATCGTTCGAGAGCAGATTTGTGCTGTCCCGCCTGTTCCAGAACAGGTGGAAATACGCAAGTGGATTGCCGATGAATGCCAGCCTCTCGACGAAACCATCCAGCGTGCAGAAGAGGAAATTAAACTGATCCGCGAGTACCGCGACCGACAGATTGCCGACGTCGTCACGGGCCAAGTGGACGTGCGTGGCTGGGTGCCGGGCCCGGACGACGTGGTGGCCGAAGAGGATCTCGCGGCACTGGGCGGCGACGAAGAAATCGATACCGATGGGGAGGAAGACGATGGCGACGACTGACACCAGCGAGAAGGGCCTGGAAGCCCTGATCGTCCGCGATCTCTGCACCAGCGGCGGCTTTGTTCCGGGCCAGCCCACCGACTACAACCGCGACGTAGCGGTCGATGTGGTGCAGTTGCTGGCGTTTCTGCAGGCCACCCAACCCACGGTCGTCACCGCGCTGGAGCTGGCGAGCGAAGGCATCAAGCGCACGCAGTTCCTGCACCGCCTCCAGGGTGAGATTGCCAAGCGCGGGGTGGTGGATGTACTGCGCAAGGGCGTCAGCCACGGCCCGGCGCACGTCGACCTGTACAAGCTGCTACCGACGCCGGGCAACGTCAGCGCTGCTGAGAACTTCGGCAAGAACATCTTCAGCGTCACCCGGCAGCTGCGCTACAGCAATGACGAGTCGCAGCGCTCGCTGGACATGGCCATCTTCATCAACGGCCTACCGGTGCTGACCTTCGAGCTGAAAAACTCGCTGACCAAGCAAACCGTGGCCGACGCCATCACGCAGTACCAGACCGACCGCAATCCGGCTGAGTTGCTGTTCCAGATGGGGCGCTGCGTGGCGCACATGGCGGTGGACGATGCCGAGGTGCGGTTCTGCCCGCACCTCACCGGCAAGACCTCGTGGTTCCTACCGTTCAACCAGGGCTGGAACAGCGGCGCGGGCAACCCGCCCAACCCGCACGGACTCAAAACCGACTACTTGTGGAAGCAGGTGCTGCAGAAGGACTCGCTGGCCAACATCATCGAGAACTTCACGCAGGTGGTGGAAGAGGAAGACGAAAAGGGCAAGAAGCGGCGCAAGCAGGTGTTCCCGCGTTTTCACCAACTGCGTACCGTCCGCGCCTTGCTGCGCTGCTCCCGCGAGGATGGGGTCGGCAAGCGCTACCTGATCCAGCACTCGGCGGGCAGCGGCAAGAGCAACACCATCGCGTGGCTGGCACACCAGTTGGTGGAACTCAAGACCGCCGCCGATGCGATGCTTGCCCAGTTCGATTCGGTCATCGTCATCACCGACCGCCGTGCGCTGGATACCCAGATCGCCCGCACTATCAAGAGCTACGACCACGTGGCATCGATCTTCGGCCATTCCGAGGATGCCGCTGAGCTGCGCACCTTCCTGCGCAAGGGCAAGAAGATCATCGTGACGACGGTGCAGAAATTCCCGTTCATCCTCGATGAGCTGGGCGACCTCGGCGGCAAGAAGTTTGCGCTGCTGATCGACGAGGCGCATTCCAGCCAGGGCGGCAAGACCACGGCCAAAATGCACATGGCTTTGTCTGGCGCGGCGGGTGACGATGAGGATGACGACGAATCCGTCGAGGATGCCGTCAACAAGCTGATCGAGTCGCGCAAGATGCTGCCGAACGCCAGCTACTTCGCCTTCACCGCCACGCCGAAAAACCGGACGCTGGAGTTGTTCGGCGAGCGCTACGTGGAAGGTGGCGAAGTTCGCTACCGTTCGCCGGAGGAACTGACTTACACCACTAAGCAAGCGATCCAAGAGGGCTTCATCCTCGACGTGATTGCGAACTACACGACGGTGGACAGCTTTTATCACGTCGCCAAGACGGTGACGGACGACCCAAAATTCGACAAAGTCAAGGCGCTGAAAAAGATTCGCCATTACGTCGAATCTCACGACAAGGCCATCCGAAAAAAGGCCGAGATCATGGTCGACCACTTCGTGGCGCAGGTGGCGGGTAAGCAGAAGATCGGCGGCAAGGCGCGCGCAATGATCGTCTGCAACGGCATCGCACGGGCCATCGACTACTACCGAGAGGTGTCGGACTACTTGGCCTCGATCAAGAGCCCGTTCAAGGCCATCGTGGCCTACTCGGGCGACTTTGGAATTAGCGGGGTGAGAAAGACCGAATCCGATCTCAACGAATTCCCGAGCAAGGACATTCCGGCCAGGCTGAAGCAAGACCCGTATCGTTTCCTGATCGTCGCCAACAAGTTCGTTACCGGCTTTGACGAGCCGCTACTGCACACGATGTATGTGGACAAACCTCTGGCGGGTGTGATGGCGGTGCAAACGCTGTCTCGACTGAACCGCGCGCATCCACAGAAGCGGGACACCTTTGTCCTCGACTTTGCAGACAACGCCGAGGCCGTGAAGGCGGCGTTTCAGGACTACTACCGTGCGACGGTGCAGGTTGGCGAGACCGATGCCAATAAGCTGCATGACCTGAAGAACGACCTCGATGCTAAGCAGGTATATAGCTGGCAGCAGGTCGAGGACTTGGTCGCGCTGTACGTCATCGGTGCGGATCGGGACAAACTCGACCCAATTCTCGATTTGTGTGTCGCCGAGTACATCGAGAACCTGGACGAAGACGGTCAAGTCGAATTCAAAGGCAATGCCAAGGCCTTCGTGCGGAGCTATAGCTTTCTCGCCGCGATCCTGACCTACGGCCACCCTGCCTGGGAGAAGCTCTCGATCTTCCTGAACTTCCTAATCCCAAAGCTACCGGCTCCGAAGGAGGAGGACCTGTCCAAGGGCGTGTTGGAGGCCATCGATATGGACAGCTATCGAGTGGAGGCGCAGGCGTCACTGAAGATGTCTATGGACGATGCTGATGCCTTCATCGAACCCCCACCTACTGGCCCGGGCGGTGGAGGTGGTGATCCGGAAATCGACAAGCTGTCGAACATCATCAAGGCCTTCAACGACATGTTCGGCAACATCGAATGGAAGGACGGCGACAAGATTCGCAAGGTCATCACCGAGGAGATTCCTGCGCGCGTGGCCCAGGACAAGGCCTACCAGAATGCACAGGCCAACTCCGACAAACAGAACGCCAAGCTGGAACATGACAAGGCGCTGAATCGCGTGGTGCTGGAACTGATCTCAGATCACACGGAGCTGTTCAAACAATTCAGTGACAACCCCAGTTTCAAGCGCTGGCTGACCGACATGGTCTTCGACTCGACGTACCACTCGGGGACGGTGCTGCCAAAGGCACCTCCACATACGGGTGCATCAGCATGACGAGGGCGAAATGGGAGCAGACTCAATGACAGGAACAGTCACCACTGATCAGAGCAAGACTGACGCACTTCGCAGAGAGTCTGAGCGACTGGAAGAGGACACCCTCTATTCAAGTAAGGGGCATTTCAACGCCGAAGACACATGGGTTCGGCGCAACTACTGGTTAGGTGTTCCGGCAACCGTGCTCGGAGCCATTGCAGGAGCTACTCTGATCAAGAGCCAACCTGAATGGGCGACTGCGTTCACCCTTTTGGCATCGTTGCTCACTGGGTTAATAACCTTTCTCAAGCCCAACGAGCGAGCGGCAATGCACCGGGCGGCCGCTGGCCAATTTCTTGCCCTCCGGAACGAGGCACGATTTTTTCGGGAGATCGAACTGCTTCAGCCAGCTCGACTAGACGAACTCTCCGAGCGACTGAAGGCACTTTCGGTTGCGCGCAATGAGTTGAACTTGAAGAGTCCCAGTATTCCGCGTCGAGCGTTCGTCGCTGCGCGAAGGGGAATCGAAGAAGGCGAAGCCACACACAAAGTGGACAAGAGGGAATGACAGGATGTCGGTATTGAGTTTTCTGACGGACACGGCCAGCAGTGCTGTGCTGTCGGCAACCGAGCAGTCGTCAATTGCGACCTCGATCACAACGCTTCAATCCCGGATGTCGCTGCACTTTGACAGCGGCGCAATCGCGCAGCATTTCCGGTTCGGGTCGTCAACGCGAGGAACGATCTTGCCTCGCTCGATGGATGAGCGGTCCGACATTGACTACATGGTGGTCTTCAGCGACAGCAGCGCCACCCCGCAGACCTATTTGAATCGATTGAAAGCCTTCGTCGAAAGACGGTATGGCTCATCGGAAATCTATCAATCCAGCCCGACTATCACTCTCGAACTGAACCACATCAAGTTTGACTTGGTGCCTGCGACGAAAACGTGGCTTGGTGAGATTCAGATTCCTAATGGGGCAGGTGGTTGGATGACCACGAACCCGAACGACTTCAACGCCACGCTTGAAGCGAAGAACAAAGAGCACAAGTCGCTTATCAAGCCGACGATACGTCTATTCAAGTACTGGAATGCAACCGCAGGCTTCCCGTTTCAATCCTTCGAGATGGAAAAATGGGTCTGTGGCTTGAGCTTCTGGTTTTTGGCGAATCAAAAGGACTACTTCTTTGCCGTCATAGATAAGTTAAGCACTGATTCGTCGTACTCGCAGCGGGTGAATGCTGAGATTACCCGTGCAAAGACCATCGTGACAAGTGTCAGGAAGTATGAATCGGACGAGATGCCAGCGACAGCGGAGAAGGAAATCAAGAAGTTATTCCGCCTCTGACTGCATTCCGAGAGCGTCTGCAGGTTGGCACTGGACCTATGGTCGGTTTACGGCGGAAATCGCAATGGCAACCAGCGCCCTTGGCACGCGGTTGGCACAGGCAAGGCACACGCGTCAGTCTTCCGGCTGCACCGACTATTGGTCTGTCTCTTCTAAGTACGGGGCGTAGTTCGCGCAGCTGCGAAGAAATGGAGTTGGGCTCCACGCAAGGAAACGCTTACTTTTACGTGAGGCTAGATTTGGTGCGGCTGGCGGGGATCGAACCCACGACCCTTGGCTTCGGAGGCCAATACTCTATCCACTGAGCTACAGCCGCAAATCTGAAAAAAGACCAATACTCGATTGTGCACGGAACGCGGCGGTGACCATAGGCTTCGGAGGCCAATACTCTATCCACTGAGCTACAGCCGCGAACGCTGGAGCCTGGGATTGTAGGCGGTTTCGGTCCGGGCGACCGTTATAATCAATGGCTGATTTAGATCAAACCATCAGAATTACCGAGGACACCATGAGCGAGCAGCAGCACGAAGACCATACCGGCCCGATCAAGACGCCCCAGCAGATGATGTGGGTTTCCATTTTCTCTTTCGTGTTACCCGTGTTCATCATCATCGGCCTGGTGTTCTTCGTCACCTCCGACAAGAAGCCGGCCGCCGGTTCGAGCAATATGGAGAAGTCAGTGTCCGAGCGCGTGCAGAAAGTCGGCACCGTCGAGATTCGCGATGCCAACCGCCAGCTCAAGGGCGGCGAAGCCGTCTACCAGGCCCAGTGCGTGGCCTGCCACGGCACCGGCGCAGCAGGCGCGCCCAAGTTTGGTGACAAGGGCGCCTGGGGTGCACGCATCAAGACCGGTCTGGACAGCCTGGTGAATTCCGCGCTCAAGGGCAAGGGCGCCATGGCACCGCAAGGTGGTGGCGACCACTCCGACGTGGAGATCGCCCGTGCGGTGGCTTACATGGCCAATGCGGGTGGCGCCAAGTTCGCCGAACCGAAGGCACCGGAAGCCGCCAAGTAAGGCGTTTTCGAGCAAGAAAAAAAGCCGGTCCATGACCGGCTTTTTTCATGGTGCACGATCACCTCAGGCCCGGTACAGATCACGCAGCTCGCGCTTGAGCACCTTGCCGATCGCACTGCGCGGCAGTTCGTCGAGATAACGCAGGTCGGCCAGGCGCTGGGTCTTGCCCACGCGTTCGTTGGCCCACAGCCGCAGGGCATCGGCCGCCAGCTCCTGACCCGGCTGGCGCACGACAAAGGCCACTGGCGTCTCGCCCCATTGCTCCGAGGGCACACCCACCACGGCAGCATCGTGCACCGCCGGATGGCCACGCAGCACGGCCTCCAGATCGCTCGGGTAGATGTTGAAGCCACCCGAAATGATCATGTCCTTGCGCCGATCGAACAAGGTCAGGAACCCATCAGCATCGAAGCGGCCGATGTCGCCGGTGCGGATGAAGCGCTTGCCCTGCGGATCGAACCATTCGGCCTCGCGTGTCTGCTCAGGGCGCTGGTGATAGCCCTTCATCATGCCGGGCGAGTGGCCCACCACTTCACCCGCCTCGCCTGGGGGGACTTCGCGGCCGTCCTCGTCGATCAGGCGGATGTCGTGCCCCTGCGCCGGCCGGCCCACGGTATGCAGCTTGTCCGGATGCAAGTGCGCCTCCAGGATGCAGGTGCCACCGCCCTCGGTCATGCCATAGAACTCGACCAGCCCCCCTGGCCAGCGCTGCAGCACATCGGCCTTGAGCGCCGCCGAAAACGGCGCACTGGTGGAGAACTTGATGCGAAAACTGGAGAGGTCGTAGTCCCCGAAATCCGCCCTCGCCATCAGGCGCTGGTACTGCACCGGCACCAGCATGGTGTGCGTGACCCGCTCTTTCGACGCCAGGGCGAGGTACGCGAGCGCATCGAACTTGCCCATCAGCAGAACCGTACCGCCATAGGCCAGTGTGGGGAAGAACACCACCAGTGTGGTGTTGGAGTACAGGGGCGTGGACAGCAGGGTCACCGTGTCGGCGCCGTAACCATACGTGGCTCCGCGTTGCACATGCGCCCAGCGCATGCCATGCGGCTGCACGATGCCCTTGGGCTGACCCGTGGTGCCCGAGGAATAGATGATGTTGAAAGGCCACTGGGCGTCGACCTGCGCATCCTGGGGCCTGGTCTGCGGTGCGGCCAGCCATTGCGTCCAGGGTCGTCCCGCCGCCGACTCGTCGAGCGCAATGCGCGGCACGGTGGCGGCATGGCTGCCCAGGGCTTCGGCCACGCTGCGATCGGTGAACAGCAGCCGCGCGCCCGCGTCGTGCAGCATGTCGGCCAGACTTTCAGCGGTGGCGCCCGGCGCCAGCGGTGCCACGACCACACCGGCGCGCAATGCGCCCAGGTAGGTCACCGCATAAGCGATGGAGGTAGCGGCACAGATGGCGATGGCCTCGCCGGGCAGGACGCCATCGCGCTGCAGCGCCGCGGCAACGCGGTCCATGTGTCCATCGAGTTCAGCATAGGTCAGGGACTGACCGTCTTGCACCAGGGCACGACGTAAGGGGGCCTGGTGCGCATGGAGGTGGATCAGCCCGGTGATGGTGCCAAAGGGAGCTGCCAGAGCCTGTTCCGGATCGGCTTTCATTTGCGCGCCAGCTCCTGCTCCTGCAGCTCGCGCCACAGTATCTTGCCGGTCCCGGATTTGGGCAAGGCGTTCACGAACTCCACGATGCGCGGACTCTTGTAGGCTGCCATGTGCTCGTGCGACCAATGGATGATGTCCTGCTCGCTCACCTTGCCACGTGTCTCTTCCTTGAGCACCACCAGGGCCTTGACGGTCTCGCCGCGCTTGGCGTCGTGGGCTCCGATCACACAGGCCTCGTGGATGGCCGGGTGCTTGTACATGAGGGCTTCGACCTCGGCCGGCCAGACCTTGTAGCCTGAAGCATTGATCATGCGCTTGAGCCGGTCCACCATGAAGAAATAACCATCCTGGTCCACATAGGCCAGGTCACCCGTGCGCAGGAATCGCCTGCCGTCGATCTCGATGAAGGCCTGCGCCGTCGCTTCAGGCTGGCGCCAGTAGCCCTGCATGACCTGCGGCGCATGCACCACGATCTCGCCGGTCTCGCCCGCGGCCACTTCCTGCAGCGTCTGCGGATCCAGCACACGCGCGTCGACGTCGAAGACCGGGATGCCCAGGCATTGGGGCTTGGGACGGTGCGGCGGGTTGATGTGCGTAGCCGCCAGTGTCTCGGACATGCCGTAGCCTTCCACGTAGTCCAGCCCCGTCAGGTCCTTGAGCTTCTTGGCGATCGCCTCCGGCATGGCCGCGCCGCCGCCACGTACCCCCTGCAGGCTGGAGAGGTCGTACTCACCCAGGCGCGGGTTCGACAGGAAATCCACCACCATGGTCGAGATGGTCTGCCAGATCCCGACACGGTGGCGCTGGATGCACTGCGCCGCGACGTCCCGGTCCCAGCGCGTGAGCAGCACGATGGTGGCCCCGGCAAAGATCGGCCCGTTCATGCTGCCCGACATGCCCGTCACGTGGAAAAAAGGCAGCACGGACAGATACACCGCATCCTGCGTCCGGTTGAACCACTGCACGCCCCCCACCAGCGTGCTCATGGTGCTGCGGTGGGTGTGCATGCAGCCCTTGGGCTGACCCGTGGTACCCGAGGTGTAGGGCATCACGCACAGGTCGTCCGGACCCGCGGTGTGCGGGCCGGGCCGATGGTCTTGCCGCAGCAGGTCGGCCCAGAGCGTGACCCCCGGCGCAGTAATCTGCTCGCGCGGCGCGGCCACGAAAGGCGGCAGGGCCAGATCGGTGGGCTCGCGCAGGTAGTCGCTGTAGGCCGCCACCCCCAGGTGCTGCAGGCCCGGCCCGGCGGCCCCACCTTGCAGCGGTGCGATCTGCGGGTACAGGTCCTGCGCCACCAGGGCCGTGCTCGCGCCACTGTCGCTCACGTAGTGACGCAGCTCTTCGGTGCGGTTCATGGGGTTGATGGGGACCACCACCGCGTTGGCGCGCAGGATGCCGTAGTAGGCGACCACCCATTGTGGGCTGTTCTGCATGTAGAGCAGCACTCGGTCACCGGCCTTGACACCACAGGCCTGCTGGAGCCAGCCGGCAACACGCTCGCACTCGTCGCGAAACCTCGCGTAGCTCAGCGGCGTGTCGTAATAGACGATGAACGGCTTGTCGGGATAGCGTGTCGCCGCGACTTCGACGTTGAACCAGAGGCTGGTCTGCGGCAGCGTCAGTTGCCGCGGCAGTCCTGGTGGCCAATGCGGGACATGGCGGTTGTTGTGGCCAGGGAGCATGGGGATCTGCCTTTCAGACGATGCTGCTGCCGCCATCCACCGCCAGGTACTGGCCGGTGATGTGGCGTGAGGCCGCGCTGGCCAGGAACACCACCGAGCCCTTGAGGTCTTCCTCGCCACCGATGCGGTGCAGCGGTGCGCGCGCGATCACGGCGTCCTGCACCTGCGCCAGCAGGCCGGCGGACAACTTCGAGGGGAAGAAGCCCGGGCAGAGCGCGTTGACATTGATGTTGTAGCGCCCCCACTCGGCCGCCAGGGTGCGCGTGAAGTTGATCAACGCGGCCTTGGAGGTGTTGTAGGCGATGGTGTGCACGCCCGGGGCCGTGCCCTTGAGGCCCGCCACCGACGCGATGTTGATGATCTTGCCTTGCTGGCGCGGGATCATGCTGCACCGGCCCACCTCGCGCGACAGAAAGAATGGCGCATTGATGTTGAGGTTCATCACCTTGTGCCAGGCAGCATCCGGATAATCCTCGGCCGGGGCACCCCAGGTGGCGCCCGCATTGTTGACCAGGATATCGATCTGGCCGTAGCGGGCCATCACCTGCTGCACCATGGCCGGGATGTCTTCCGTCTGCTGCAGGTCGCCAGCAATACACAGCACCTCCAGGCCCTGGGCCTGCAGATGCAGTCGCGCGGCTTCCAGCTCCTCGGCCTTGCGCGCCGTCAGCGCCAGTCGGCAGCCCATCTCGCCCAGTGCCTCAGCCATCTGCAGGCCCAGGCCGCGCGAACCGCCGGTGATCAGCGCCACGCGACCATCGAGCTGGAACAAGTCCTTCACACCCATGCTGTCTCCTCGTCTGCGCCGGCATGCGTCCGTGCGCCACAGTCGAGGGAATTATGGGCTTTTGCCCTGTGCCGGCCTGTCGCGCTGTGGACTGCGCACATAACCATACCGTCCGGGCAGGCTGGCTGCGGGCTCCTGCTCGGGTGACCAGTCCCCCGCTTCCACCCGCTCTGCCACGCGTGCGACATCCTGGGTGTGCACCAGGCCCAGGCCCCGCTCGGTCTGCAGATAGACGCGCCCCAGTTCGTCCAGCAGGCAGCGCTGCACGGTGACCAACTCACCACTGTGCGCGCGCACCGTGCCATCGTCGTCGATCCGCCAGATCCAGGGCGTGGCGTCCAGTTCCACGTAGACACGCTGCGGGCCGTTCTGGAAGAACCAGCGGCCCTGGGCATCGGCGGCATAGTTGCGCTGGATGAAATCGATGAGCTTCTCGTGTTTCAACAACGAGCCCTTGGCCCCCGGTACGCCGCTGTCGAAAGCGCCCGCCGCCTGGACGCGGTCATCGCGCATGTACCAGTTGCCGCGCGCATCCAGCCCGAGCCAGCCATAGCAGTCGGGCACGTTGGGCCACTTGGCCATGGCCTGTCTGACGATGTCATCCATGCTGTGGCTCCTGCACGCCCGCAGCCCTCAACAACCACGCGCCCACGGCTTCCGGCATGGTGTGCACATGGCCGGGCCAGCGCCCATCAGGGAACCCCACGTGGCCCCCGTTCTCGGGTTGCCACAGCGTCACCCAATCCCCCACTTCGCCGGACCGCGGCAAGCTGTGCGCCGGCACAAAAGGGTCGTTGCGCGCATTGAGGGCCAGCGCCGGAATGCGGATGCGGTGCAGGTGCGGTTTGGCCGAGGCCCTGGCCCAGTAGTCTTCGGTGCTCCTGAAGCCGTGCAATGGCGCGGTGAAGAGCTTGTCGAAGGTGTAGAGATCACGCGCCCGCAGCAAGGCGTCCCGATCGAACAGGCCCGGGTGTTGATGCCACTTGGCCAGGGCCTTGGGTTTCATGGTGCGCAGGAACATGCGCGTGTAGACCTGCCGATTGAAACCGCGCCCGATCGCATGGCCGCCAGCTGCCAGATCCAGCGGCGAACACACACTGGCCACGGCGCTGACGACCGTGGCAGCCGCCTCGCCCAGTTCGCCGGCCCAGCGCATCAGGGCATTGCCACCCAGCGAGATGCCCAGGGCCACGATGGGGCCGGCATGCCGGCTGCGCAGCTGCCGCAGGATCCAGTCGATTTCCTGCCAGTCGCCCGAGTGGTAGGCGCGCGGCGCGCGGTTGAGTTCACCGCTGCAACCCCGGAAGTGCGGCACGGCGTAGGACAGGCCGCGCTCTCGCGCATAGCCGGCAAAAGCTTGCGCGTACTGGCTTTGCGAGGAGCCCTCCAGCCCATGAAAGAGCACGAGCAAGGTATTGCCTGCCGGGCCCTGCAACCAGTCGACATCGACGAAATCGCCATCCGGCGTGTCCCAACGCTCGCGCCGGAACTGCGGTGGCGGTCCCTGCACGCGGCGTGCATACAACGCGGCCCAGATGGTCTGCAGATGCCCGCCGGGCAGCCAGCGAGGTGAGGTGTAGTTCATGCCTGATATGTCCGATCGCCTGATTTTCCTCCAGCGCGCCCGTCCCGCCCGTCGTCAGTGCATTTATCGCCAGCGCCCGCCGAAAAGACAAAGGCCCTGCGTTCACACGTCAGGGCCTTTGGTGCAGTGCGGTCGCGTGGACCGCAGCTGAACTGGATTTACTTCTTCTGCAGGAACTTGCGAGCCGCCGCCATCTCGGCCACGGCAATGGCCAGCTCGGAGGTGGCACGAGCGATATCGATCTCGCTCTTGGCGTTCTTGATCGCCTCTTCGGCGGCCAGCTTGGCTTCGTTGGCCTTCTCTTCGTCCAGGTCCTTGCCGCGCACGGCGGTGTCGGAGAGGACGGTGACGCAGTCGGGCTGCACCTCGAGGATGCCGCCGGCGACGAAGACGAACTCTTCCTTGCCGTCAGCCATTTCGATGCGCACCGAGCCCGGCTTGATGCGGGTGATCAGCGGGGTGTGACGCGGGTAGATGCCGAGTTCGCCGGCTTCGCCGGGGAGGGCGACAAAACGCGCCTCGCCCGAGAAGATGGCATCTTCGGCACTGACCACATCGACGTGGATCGTGTTCATGGTGACTCCGGTAGGCCCGCGGGATTAGATCTTCTTGGCTTTTTCGAAGGCGTCGTCGATGGTGCCGACCATGTAGAAGGCCTGCTCGGGCAGGTGGTCACACTCGCCATTGACGATCATCTTGAAGCCGCGGATGGTCTCGGCCAGGGGCACGTACTTGCCCGGGGAGCCGGTGAACACCTCAGCGACGTGGAAGGGCTGCGACAGGAAACGCTGGATCTTGCGGGCGCGGGCCACGGTCAGCTTGTCTTCCGGGGCCAGCTCGTCCATGCCCAGAATCGCGATGATGTCGCGCAGTTCCTTGTAGCGCTGCAGCGTGCCCTGCACGGCGCGAGCCGTGTTGTAGTGGTCTTCACCCACGACGTCGGGCGACAGCTGGCGGCTGGTGGAGTCCAGCGGGTCCACGGCGGGATAGATACCCAGCGAGGCGATGTCACGGCTCAGCACCACGGTGGAGTCCAGGTGGGCGAAGGTGGTGGCGGGAGACGGGTCGGTCAAGTCGTCGGCCGGCACGTACACGGCCTGGATCGAGGTGATCGAGCCGACCTTGGTCGAGGTGATCCGCTCTTGCAGGCGGCCCATTTCCTCGGCCAGCGTCGGCTGGTAGCCCACGGCGGAAGGCATACGGCCCAGCAGGGCGGACACTTCGGTACCGGCCAGGGTGTAGCGGTAGATGTTGTCCACGAAGAACAGCACGTCACGGCCTTCGTCACGGAAGGACTCGGCGATGGTCAGGCCGGTCAGGGCCACGCGCAGACGGTTGCCCGGGGGCTCGTTCATCTGGCCGTAGACCATGGCCACTTTGGATTCGGCCAGGTTGTCGAGCTTCACGACGCCGGAGTCGGCCATCTCGTGATAGAAGTCGTTGCCCTCACGGGTACGCTCGCCCACGCCGGCGAACACGGACAGACCCGAGTGCGCCTTGGCGATGTTGTTGATCAGCTCCATCATGTTCACGGTCTTGCCCACGCCGGCGCCGCCGAACAGGCCGACCTTGCCGCCCTTGGCGAACGGGCACACCAGGTCGATCACCTTGATGCCGGTTTCCAGCAGTTCCTGCGAGGGGCTCAGCTCGTCGTAAGCGGGAGCCTTGCGGTGGATGGACATGGTCTTCTCGGCGTTCACCGGACCACGCTCGTCGATGGGCGCGCCCAGCACGTCCATGATGCGGCCCAGCGTGGCCTTGCCCACCGGCACCATGATGGGCTTCTCGGTGTTCTGCACGATCATGCCGCGGCGCAGGCCGTCGGACGAACCCAGGGCAATGGTACGCACGATGCCGTCGCCAAGCTGCTGCTGCACTTCGAGCGTCAGGGACGAGCCGTCCATTTTCAGGGCGTCATAGATGCCAGGCATCTTGTCGCGCGGGAACTCGACGTCCACCACGGCGCCAATACACTGAACAATTTTTCCCTGCACTTGCGAGTTTGCTTGAGCCATTTTTCGCTCCAAAAATTTGAATCTTTAACGTACCAAAGGTCAGACCGGAGTGCTGTTTTAAACAGCAGCCGCACCCGCCACGATTTCCGACAGCTCTTTCGTGATTGCTGCCTGACGCGTCTTGTTGTAGACCAGCTTGAGTTCACCGATCACGCTACCTGCGTTGTCGGTGGCAGCCTTCATGGCCACCATCCGGGCCGATTGCTCCGAAGCCATGTTCTCGGCCACGGCCTGGTAAACCAGCGCCTCGACGTAGCGCAACAGCAGTTCGTCGATGACGGCCTGGGCGTCGGGCTCGTAGATGTAGTCCCAGCCATGCTGGGGGCCGCTGGCTTGCGCCTCGGCTTCCATCTTAGCCGCCGACAAAGGCAGCAGCTGCGTGACCACCGGCTCCTGCTTCATGGTGTTGATGAACTTGGTGTAGCACAGGTACACCGAATTCAGTTCGCCACGCGCGTAGGCGTCGAGCAGCACCTTGACCGGGCCGATCAGCTTTTCCAGATGCGGCGTATCGCCGAGCTGGGTCGACTGGGAAACCACCTTGGCCCCGATGCGGTTGAGGAAACCCAGGCCCTTGTTGCCAATGGCCACCGCCTGCATGCCGACACCTTCGCCCTGCAACTCGCGCAACTTGTTGGTCACGCCGCGCAGCACGTTGGTGTTGAGGCCGCCGCACAGACCCTTGTCCGTGGTCACGACGATCATGCCGGCCGTCTTGGCATCGTTCACTCGCATGAACGGATGCGTGTACTCCGGGTTGGCCTTGCCGAGGTTGGCGGCAATGTTGCGCACCTTCTCGCTGTAGGGACGGGCGGCACGCATACGCTGCTGCGCCTTGCGCATCTTCGACGCGGCCACCATTTCCATGGCCTTGGTGATCTTCTTGGTGTTTTCCACCGATTTGATCTTGCCGCGTATTTCCTTACCTGCTGCCATGAGTGGCTCCTTGGATCGTCAGGTCGGAATCAGGCGAAGGTCTTCTTGAACGCGGCAATCGCAGCGCTCAATTCGGCTTCGGCATCCTTGTCCATGGCCTTGGCGGCTTCCAGCTTGGCCAGCAGCGCAGCGTGCTTGTCCTTGAGGTAGGCGTGCAGGCCGTGCTCGAAGGGCAGCACCTTCTTGACGTCGATGTCGTCCAGGAAACCCTTGTTCACCGCGAACAGCGAAGCGGCCATCAGGCTGATGGACAGCGGGCTGTACTGGGCCTGCTTGAGCAGCTCGGTCACGCGGGCACCGCGGTCCAGCTGCTTGCGGGTGGCCTCGTCCAGGTCGGAGGCGAACTGCGCGAAGGCAGCCAGCTCACGGTACTGGGCCAAGTCGGTACGGATACCGCCGGACAGGTTCTTGATCAGCTTGGTCTGGGCAGCACCACCGACGCGCGACACCGAGATACCGGCGTTGATGGCGGGGCGGATACCGGCGTTGAACAGGCTGGTTTCCAGGAAGATCTGGCCGTCAGTGATCGAGATCACGTTGGTCGGAACGAAGGCGGACACGTCACCGGCCTGCGTTTCGATGATCGGCAGCGCGGTCAGCGAACCGGTCTTGCCCTTGACGGCGCCCTTGGTGAAGGCTTCGACGTAGTCGGCGTTCACACGAGCGGCACGCTCCAGCAGACGGCTGTGCAGATAGAACACGTCGCCGGGGTAGGCTTCGCGGCCCGGCGGGCGGCGCAGCAGCAGCGAAACCTGACGGTAGGCCACGGCTTGCTTGGACAGGTCGTCATACACAATCAGGGCGTCCTCGCCGCGATCGCGGAAGTATTCGCCCATCGTGCAGCCGGAGTAGGCCGACACGTACTGCATGGCAGCGGATTCAGAGGCGGTGGCAGCCACGACGATGGTGTATTCCATCGCGCCGGCCTGCTCCAGGGCACGCACCACGTTCTTGACGCTGGAGGCCTTCTGGCCGATCGCGACATAAACGCAGGTCATGTTCTGACCCTTCTGGTTGATGATGGCGTCGATGGCCACGGCGGTCTTGCCGGTCTGGCGGTCGCCGATGATCAGCTCGCGCTGGCCGCGACCGACCGGCACCATGGCGTCGATCGACTTCAGGCCGGACTGCATGGGCTGGTCCACCGACTGGCGGGCGATCACGCCCGGGGCGACCTTCTCGATCACGTCCGTCATTTTGGCGTTGATCGGACCCTTGCCGTCGATCGGCTGGCCCAGGGCATTGACCACGCGGCCGATCAGCTCGGGGCCGACCGGCACTTCCAGAATGCGGCCCGTGCACTTGACGGTGTCGCCTTCGGAGATGTGCTCGTACTCGCCCAGAATCACGGAGCCGACGGAGTCGCGCTCGAGGTTCAGGGCCAGGCCGTAGGTGGGCTGGCCATCCTTGCCGGCCGGGAATTCGAGCATTTCGCCCTGCATCACATCCGACAGGCCGTGGATACGGCAGATTCCGTCGGTCACGGACACCACGGTACCCTGGTTACGGATGTCGGCGCTGGCGGACAGGCCTTGAATCCGGCTCTTGATCAGTTCAGAGATTTCTGCGGGATTGAGTTGCATGACTCTTTCCTTCTTTCCTTGGGTTGGGCTGACAGCTCGGGCGGGACGCCTCAGGCAGTGAGAGCCACTTTCATTTGTTCCAGACGGGCCTTGACGGAGGTGTCGAGCACCTCGTCACCGACCACCACGCGGATGCCACCGATCAGCTCGGGCTGCAATTCGACGGACACATTCAGCTTGCGGCCGAAGCGTTTTTCCAGCGTCGCCTTGACGTCGGCCAGCGCCGCGCCATCGATGGCAAAGGCGCTGTACACGACGGCATCCGAAGAGCCGCTCTGGGCGTTCTTCAGGGTGCGAAACTGGGCCGCGATTTCCGGCAGCACGCTCAGACGGCCGTTGTCGATAACGGTGCGCAGGAAGTTCTTGGCGGCATCGTTCAGGGGGGCCTTGGCCACCCCGGCGATCACGTCGAACACCTGCTGTGCCGTCGCATTCGGGTTCTCGGCAAACTGCTGCAGCTGCGGATTGCCCGCAATCACAGCCAGCTCCTCGACCCAGACGGCCGCACCGGCCAGATCGGCCGCGGTCGCCTTGAAAAGCGCTTCAGCGTAGGGACGGGCAATGGTGGCGAGTTCAGCCATGGGATCCTCTTACAGCTCAGTCTTCAAACGACCCAGCAGGTCCGCATGGACGCTGGCGTTGACTTCCTTGCGCAGAATCTGCTCGGCGCCCTTGACGGCCAGTGCGGCCACCTGCTCACGCAGGGCCTCACGTGCCTTGACCGTCTGCTGCTCGGCGTCGGACTTGGCAGCGGCAACAATCTTGTTGCCCTCTTCCGTCGCCCTGGCCTTGGCTTCCTCGATGATGGTCTGCGCGCGACGCTCGGCATCAGCCAGGCGGGCAGCAGTCTCATTGCGCGACTTCGCCAGCTCGTCTTCCACGCGCTTGTTGGCGGCGGACAGTTCGGACTTGGCCTTGTCGGCAGCCGCGAGGCCGTCGGCGATCTTCAGCGCGCGCTCATCCAGCGCCTTGGCAATCGGAGGCCACACAAACTTCATCGTGAACCCGACCAGGATCAGGAACACGATCATCTGAATGATGAGGGTACCGGTAATGCTCATGTTTCATCCTTCACCCTGACGTGCCCACGCACGCCGGGGAATGTTTTGTGTCCGGCGGAGCTTACTTCGGCAGGTTGGCGATTTGCGCCAGGAAGGGGTTGGCAGTGGCGAACCACAGCGCGATACCGGTACCGATAATGAAAGCGGCGTCGATCAGACCGGCCAGCAGGAACATCTTGGTCTGCAGTTCGCCCATCAGTTCGGGCTGGCGTGCAGCGGACTCAAGATACTTGCTGCCCATGATGCCGATGCCGATACAAGCGCCGACAGCACCCAGACCGATGATCAGGCCAGCGGCCAGAGCGACAAAGCTGATAACTTCCATGATGACTCCTAAAGGACTTGGTTAAAAAGAGAAAGGAAAAAAGGAATAGCGGGACTCAATGCGCGTCATGCGCCTGACCAAGGTAAACCAGGGTCAGCATCATGAACACAAAGGCCTGCAACGTGATGATCAGGATGTGGAAGATCGCCCAGGCCGTGCCTGCGATGACGTGGCCGATGGCCAAGCCGATGCCGGTGGCCGACATCGACCAGGCACCGCCCATCAGGGCGATCAGCATAAAGATCAGTTCGCCGGCATACATATTGCCGAACAGTCGCATGCCGTGCGAAACGGTCTTGGCGATGAACTCGATGATCTGCATCATGAAGTTGAAGGGCCACAGTAGCGGATGGGAGCCAAAGGGAGCGGTGAACAGCTCATGGATCCAGCCGCCTGCGCCCTTGATCTTGATGTTGTAGTAAATGCAGATCAGCAGCACAGCCAGGGACAGGCCCATGGTGACCGACAGATCGGCCGTGGGCACCACGCGCATGTAATCCTTCATGCCCACCGCCGGGCCGGCGCTGTGCCACAGGGCCGGGATCAGGTCGACCGGCAGCAGGTCCATCGCGTTCATCAGGAAGATCCAGACGAACACGGTCAGCGCCAGAGGGGCCACGAACTTGCGGCTTTCGGCGTTGTGCACGATGCCCTTGGCCTGTGCATCCACCATCTCGACCAGGATCTCCACCGCGGCCTGGAAACGACCCGGCACACCCGAAGTGGCCTTGCGCGCGGCCAGCCAGAGCAGCCAGCAGCCCAGCACCCCGAGGGAGATCGAGAAGAACAGGGAATCCAGGTTGAAAACCGAGAAGTCGGCAACCCCCTTGGGCGCCTGGTTTTGCAGATGATGCAGGTGGTGAACGATGTACTCGCCTGCGGTCAGTCCGGTTTCAGCACTCATCTGTTTACTCGTCTCAAAGTTTCATGTTCCGTGGCGCGAATCTCAACGCCACCCAATACACCTTCAACGCCAGCACCAAGCCCACCAGCAGGGCCGGCCAACTCAGCGCCACCACCAGCCTTGGCGCGGCAAACAACATTGCCATCGTCAAGGCCAACTTAACCATCTGCCACACCAGGAAGCCGAGGGCCGCCGTCATCGGATTCACCGACGCCAGGCGACCGCTCAAGCCCCGCGCGAACAAGGCGGCCGGCAGGGCCACCGCCAACGCACCATATGCAAGAGACCAGGCCACCGACGGCGAGCCGGTCAGGAGCCAGGCCAGCAAAGCCGCCACCGCCCCGACCACCACCTGAGCCATCACCACCCACCAGGGAGAAACCGATGGGTTACGTTCCCGCAGCGCCTGCGCCTCCTGGGCGCTCAGCGGCGTGAAATCCGACTCCGTAGCCTCGTCTTGTGCGCCACCCCGCGGTCCCGATGCCGATTTAGACATTTCAAATCCCACCCGGATCCAGCTTTGGCAACGCCACAAAGCCTTAGATTATACGTAGAAACCCGAGCCATTTGACCAGTACCTGACTAGAACATTAAAAAAGCGCCCCCATATGGTTTCACCGCCGGCTCCGCGCGAGCGCGGCCACCTCATTGCCACCAGCCTTGCTGCGATAATTTGACCATGTCATCCTCCGCTCTGCCTGCTCTGCCCTGCTATCTCAATGGTGAGTACACACTGCTACCGGATGCAAAAGTCAGCGTCATGGACCGCGGCTTCATTTTTGGCGATGGCGTCTATGAAGTGGTCCCGGTCTATGGCCGCTGCCTGTTCCGATTCGAACAGCACATGGCCCGCCTGGACCGCAGCCTGGCCGAGCTGCGCATCCCCAATCCGCGCACACGCAGCGAATGGCGGGCGATTGCGGAGCGACTGGTCGCTGACTTCGCGCGCCGTACGGGCGAGGACCCGGAAAAGATCGAACAGATGGTCTATATCCAGGTCACCCGCGGGGTGGCCATGCGCGACCACGCCATGCTGCCAGGCCTCACGCCCACCGTGTTTGTCATGACCAACACCATGAAACTCCCCGCCGAGAGCCTGCGCCAGGCCGGCGTGAGCTGCGTGACGGCCGATGACTTCCGCTGGGAAAAGGCGCATATCAAGAGCACCAGCCTGCTGGGCGCGGTGCTGGCACGCCAGATCAGCGTGGACGCCGGCGCCACCGAGACCATCATGTTTCGCGCAGGCCAGCTCAGCGAGGGGGCGTCCAGCAATGTCTGGATCGTCAAGGACGGCGTGCTGATGGGCCCACCCCGCGACAACCTGGTGCTCGAAGGCATACGCTATGGCCTGCTGGAGGAGATCTGCAGCACCCACGGCATTTCCTTTGAACTGCGCGGCATCTCCCGCGAGGACGTGCTGGCAGCCGACGAAGTCCTGCTGAGTTCGGCCACCAAGGAAGTGCTGCCCGTGACCCGCATCGATGGCCAGCCCGTGGGCACCGGCCATCCCGGCCCTGTCTACGCCCAACTTTACGCCGGCTACCAGGCCGCCAAACTGCAGGCCCGCCTGCGCCGCCCCTCATGAGCACCCAACCCCCCACCAGCCCCTCGCGCACCGACAGCCTGATCGAATACCCCTGCCGTTTCCCCATCAAGGTGATGGGGGCCAAGGCCGAGGGTTTTGTGCACGCCGTGACCATGGTGGCCCGCGAGTTTGACCCCGGCTTCGACGCCGCCACCGTGGAGCTGCGCGAAAGCAAGGGCGGCAATTACCTGGGCGTGACCATCACCATCACGGCCACCAGCCGCGAGCAGCTCGACGAGCTCTATCGCACGCTGTCTACACATCCCATGGTGAAAGTGGTCCTCTGATGGATCTGCGCCTGCTGGGCCGGGTGGACTATGCACCGACCTATGCCGACATGCAGGATTTCACTGCCGCCCGCACGGCCGACACGCCCGACGCGCTGTGGATCTGTGAACACCCGCCAGTCTTCACCCAGGGCCTGGCCGGCCTGGCCGGTCATGTGCTGGTGCCGGGCGACATTCCCGTGGTTGCCACCAACCGTGGCGGCCAGGTGACCTACCATGGCCCCGGCCAGGTCGTGGCCTATCCGCTCATCGACCTCAAGCGGGCCGGGTATTTCGTCAAGGAATACGTCTACCGGCTCGAAGAGGCCGTGATCCGCACCCTGGCACATTACGGTGTGACGGGCCATCGCGTGGCCGGGGCGCCCGGCATCTATGTGCGGCTGGACAACCCAAGCTCGCACACCCTGCTGGAGCAACGCCCACAGAAGGGCGCCGCCACAGGCGCACCCGACTTCACCGGGCTGGGCAAGATCGCCGCGCTGGGCATCAAGGTCAGCCGCAACTGCACCTACCACGGCCTGGCGCTGAATGTGGCCATGGACCTCGAACCCTACTCGCGTATCAATCCCTGTGGTTATGCCGGGCTGCAAAGCATCGACCTTTCTACAATCGGTGTATCCGCCGACTGGGCGGACGTTGCCAGCGTACTGAGCCACAAGCTCCTGACCCACCTGAAGCCCTGAAGGCACCCTGCATGAGCACTCGCGAATCCAACACTGTGCGTGAAGCACAAAGCGTCGAAACCTACGACCCCGCCGCCAAGCAGAAGGCTGCCGCCAAGCTCTCTCGCATCCCGGTCAAGGTGGAGGCAGGCGAGGTACTGAAGAAACCCGACTGGATCCGCGTCAAGGCCGGCTCGCCGAGCACACGTTTCTACGAGATCAAGGACATCCTTCGCGCCAACAAGCTGGTGACGGTCTGCGAGGAAGCCAGCTGCCCCAATATCGGCGAATGCTTCGGCAAGGGCACGGCGACCTTCATGATCATGGGCGACAAGTGCACGCGTCGCTGCCCCTTCTGCGACGTCGGCCATGGCCGCCCCGATCCGCTGGACGTGAATGAGCCCGAGAACCTGGCCAAGACCATCGCAGCGCTCAAACTCAAGTACGTGGTGATCACCAGCGTGGACCGTGACGACCTGCGCGACGGTGGCGCCGGCCACTTCGTCGACTGCATCCGCAAGACCCGGGAGCTGTCACCCCAGACACAGATCGAGGTACTGGTGCCCGACTTCCGTGGACGTGACGACCGTGCACTCGACATCCTCAAGGCCGCCCCGCCCGACGTGATGAACCACAACATGGAAACCGTGCCGCGCCTCTACAAGCAGGCCCGCCCGGGCAGCGACTACCAGTTCTCGCTCAACCTGCTCAAGAAGTTCAAGGCCCTGTTCCCCGATGTGCCGACCAAAAGCGGCCTGATGGTGGGCCTGGGCGAGACCGACGAGGAAATCCTGGACGTGATGCGCGACATGCGCGCCCACAACATCGAGATGCTGACCATCGGCCAGTACCTGGCCCCGTCCACCTCGCATCTGCCGGTCAAGCGCTACGTGCACCCCGACACCTTCAAGATGTTCGAGGAAGAAGCCTACAAGATGGGGTTCACGCACGCCGCCGTGGGCGCCATGGTGCGCTCCAGCTACCACGCCGACCAGCAGGCCCACGCCGCCAGCCTGGCGCGCTGAGGCGAGCCTCCGGCTCGATCAGTTGCCCATGGCCGCCGACGGTTCGTCGGCGTTCAGCACCGTCTGTGCCCAGGGCTGCAAGCGCGTCGTGTCAGCGCGCAGCACCTCCTGCTTGACCGCCAGGATCTGGGCCGGGTGCATGGAGAAACTGCGCAGGCCCAGGCCCAGCAACAGCCGCGTCATGGCGATGTCGCCGGCCATCTCGCCGCAGACACTGACTTCCTTGCCCTGCGCACGGCATTCGGAAATCGTGTCCGCCACCAGGCGCAGCACGGCCGGGTGCAGCGGGTCATAAAGATGGGCTACGGCCTCGTCAGCACGGTCGATCGCCAGGGTGTACTGGATCAGGTCATTGGTGCCCAGTGACAGGTAATCGAAGTACTTGAGAAAGGTCTTGAGCATCAGCGCCGCCGCCGGGATCTCGATCATGGCGCCCAACGACACCACCCCGAACACCCTTCCTTCGCGCTGCAGCTCGACACGCGCCTGCTCGACCAGCGCCACGGTCTGACGGATCTCGCTCAGGTGCGCCAGCATGGGAATCAGCATCTTGACCGGCCCGTGTGCAGCGGCACGCAGGATGGCCCGCAACTGGGTCAGGAACATGGACGGATCGGCCAAGCTCCAGCGGATGGCGCGCAGGCCCAGGGCCGGGT
The DNA here is from genome assembly GCA_016185015.1 of Burkholderiales bacterium. Lineage (GTDB taxonomy): Bacteria > Pseudomonadota > Gammaproteobacteria > Burkholderiales > Burkholderiaceae_C > Hylemonella. The sequence goes on along the minus strand of JACPOI010000020.1, from coordinate 211,121 downwards.
TGAGGTGACTGCCTTCGACGACATTGCTGTCCATCGGCTTGTCAGCACCGATGTCCACGGTCCGGATCGTGACCGGCAGCCCCTGCATGCCCTCGACCGCGCGGCGGTAGGCCTGGTACTGCTCCTCCTCGTCCGGCAGGTGGCCGAGCCGCCCCATGAAGAGAAATTCGCTGCGGAACAGGCCCACGCCCACGGCGCCAGCCTTCATGGCCACCGGCGCATCCTCCGGCATCTCGATATTGGCCAGCAGTTCCACCTTTTCGCCATCCAGCGTGACGGCCGGCGTGTTCAGCAAGCGCCCCAGCCGGCTGCGCTCGAGCTCGCGCTGGCGCTGCTTGTACTGGTACTCGGCCAGGATGATGGGCGAAGGGTCGACGATCACCACGCCGGCATCGCCGTCGATGATGACCCAGTCGTCCTGGCGCACCAGCTGGCTGGCAGTGCGTGCGCCCACCACGGCCGGGATGTCCATGCTGCGCGCCACGATGGCGGTGTGCGAAGTCTTGCCCCCGACGTCGGTGACAAAACCGGCAAACAGGCCTTGCTTGAACTGCAGCATGTCCGAGGGCGAGATCTCGTGCGCGATCAGCACCAGCGGCGTGTCGGTGTCCTCCAGCTGCAATTCAGCTGATGGCGTCTTGCGCGCGGCGGCGATGCCGGCAGGCAGGCCGGACGTGGTCTGGCCCTGCATGGCGCGCAAGACCTTTTCCGTGATCTGCTCCATGTCGGCCTTGCGCTCGCGCAGGTACTCGTCCTCCATCTCGTCGAACTGACGCGCCACCATCTCCAGCTGGGTGGTCAGCGCCCACTCGGCGTTGTAGAGCCGGTCGCGGATCCAGTGCTTGACGCCGCCCACCATCTCCTCGTCCTGCAGCAGCATGAGGTGCACGTCCAGCAGGGCCCGCAACTCGTGCGGCGCATCCTTGGGCCCGAGCTGGGTGATGGTCTGTTGCAGGCGATGGAGCTCATCCACCACCGCATCGCGCCCACGCTTCACACGTTCGATCTCACGCTCCACCTGGGCGGGCTCGATGAAGTAGTGCGCCACGTCCACCCGGCTGCTGGCCACCAGCACGGCACGCCCGATGGCAATGCCGCGCGCGACCGCCAGCCCGTGGATGGAGAAGGTCATGTCATTCGCCCTCGCCGAATTTGTCGTTGATCAGCACGAGCAGCGCATCCACGGCCTCCTGGGCGCGATCACCCTGGGCTTCGACCTCGACCACACTGCCCAGGCCGGCGGCCAGCATCATCACACCCATGATGCTCTTGGCGTTCACGCGCCGCTCACCGCGAGACAGCCAGACTTCGCATGGGAAGCTGCCCGCCATCTTGGTGAGCTTGGCCGAGGCCCGGGCATGCAGTCCAAGCTTGTTGCTGATGGTGACACTGGCCTTGATCATTCCTTGGTCCCTATCTTTTGTCAGTTCAAATCGTCACACCGCCGCCACTTGCAGCACACCCTGGGTGCCGCCTTGCAGGGCACGGGCCAGCAGTTCGTCCAGCGGCTCATGCTGGTAGGTCACGGCACGCAGCAGCATGGGCAGGTTCACCCCCGCCAGCAGGCGCGCCTGACGCCCTTCCCGCAGCTGACCTGCCACATTGCAGGGCGTCGCACCCAGCACATCGGTCAGCAGCAGCAGCGGGGCTTGCCCCAGCAGGCCAACCGCCTGCCGCGCCTGCGCCACGCTTTGCGAAACCGGCGCATCCGGCAACACGTCCACAGCGACCACACCGCCCAGGCGATCTGGAAAGACATGGGCCACGCACTGGCGCAGCGCACTGGCCAGCGGCGCATGGGCGATGATGACGATGCCGTTGTTCATGCTGACCTGATTATGTCTTTTTCGCCACCAGGAAATAGAGATAGGACAGCAGGTTCAGCAGCAGAAACACGCCCAGCGCTCCCTGGAAGGCCTGCGCCTGGGCCCAGCCCCCCGCGACAAAGGCGTCGATCAGCAAGCCGATGCCCCACTGCACCACGAACACACCGGCAAAAATGACCAGGTTGTAGGCCGAAAGAGCCCGCCCTGCGAGTTCTGCGGGGAAGGCCATGCCCACGGCCGGCTGCGCCAGCGAGAGAAAGGTGGAACTGACGCAGAACAGCGCCCACAACAAACCGGCATGAGGCGCTCCGGATTCTCCAGCGAGCACGATGGTCGCCAGCAGCAACAGGCTCAGCGGGGTGCCCCAGGTGATCAGCTGGTTGGTGTGCACACCACGCCGCGTCAGGCGTGGAATCAGCAGGCCCCAGGACCAGAAGGTGGTCAGCATGGCCACATTGATCCAGAACAGGCCGGTGGCCGCCTGCACCGGCGTGTAACCGGCGACACGGGTCATCCAGGGCACGGCCCACAAGGTCTGGATGGCCACCATGCCCCCGTAGTTGAAAAAGCCCAGCGGGGTCAGGCGACGGAAATAGGCATGCCGCCAGACCTCTGCATAACTGCCTGCCGCTGCGCCTGTCGCGGGGGGAGGGGCCGTCTTTTGCCAGCGCGGCACCTGCCAGGCAATCACGGCCATGGACAACAACAACAAGACCGCCAGACCCCAGAACAGGGGACGCCAGCCGTAGCTCGGCAGCAACCACTGCACCGGCAGCGTGGACGCCACCATGCCCATGGAGCCCGTCATCAGCATCCAGGAATTGGCACGCAGTTGGCTGGCCGGGTCCAGCCAGCGCCGGAAACCCGTCAAAGGTGCCATCAGGCAGGCCGCCAGACCGACGCCGCAAAGCACGCGCGCTACCAAGAGGCCCGAAAAGCTCGTCGCCTGCGAGAAGGCCAGGCAGCCCACGGCGGCCACGGCCAGAAAACCGAGGATGACAGTCTTCGGCCCCTGCCGGTCAAGCCAGCGCCCCAGGGGCAACTGCATGGCGGCAAAACCGAGAAAGTAACCTCCCGCAAGCAGGCCCAGATCGCGCGCATGCAGACTGAATTCCTGGGTCAACTGCGGGGAGAGCGTGGCGGTGATCGCGCGGATCAGCGCCGAGAAAAAATAGGCAAAGGCAAAGGCCAGGAAAACCAGTACCGCGCCGCGGCGGCTCAGGGTACTCACAGGTTGACCTCCATGCTGCGCATAGGGGTGCGAGCGCCTGCTCCCGGGCGGCCGGCACTCATGGCAGCTCCAGGCCGCTGAAGAAGGGCTCGCTCATCTCGGTGGCGATACGCTCGGCATAGATGACCGCGTGGTACAGGCGTGTGCCGTGGGCAAACCACACCGCCTCAACCGCCACCGGCTGGCCGTCAGGTCGCAGGCCCCGGGCCTTCAGGCGCACGGGCTCCAGCAGGGCATTCACGCCCTTGAGGCTCCAGGCACTGCTGGTCGAAGCGGTGGCCTGCATATTCCCCAACAGGTTGGCCTGCCATTGGACCTGCACGGCCAGTGCATGCCTGGCATCCCCGAGCTCGGCCACGGACACGGCGTACAGGGCGCCGGCGGCTTCGCAGCCCAGCATCTGCACCTCGATCTCCCGGCCCGCCAGATTCTGCCGGCGGCTGCCCTGGTCCGGCTTGCAGGGGAGCAATGCCTTGAGCCCGCCACCGGGCCGGACTTCGCGCCAATTGAGGGACGGGCTGCAGGCAGCCAGTACAAGGGCCAGGCCCAGAAGCAGGAATTGACGGTACATCCGCAAATTATCCCCGCCGTGGCGGCCTGAACATCACGGGCGCACTACTTGAGTGCGCCAAATACCTTGCTGAGCAGTGCGCTGCCCGTCGCCACCGGATCCCGGCGGATCTTGCGCTCTTCCTCACCGATCACGTAGTACAGGCCATCCAGGGCCTTGGCGGTCACATATTGTTCGATGCTCGCGTCCTCGCGGCGCAGCAGGCCGAAATCGGCCGCCTTGCCGGCGATGTGGTTGTACTGGCCGGCCAAGCCGACTTTTTCGGTGCTGCGCGTCACCACGGGCAGGAATTTCTGTCTGAGCGGCAGCCGGGTCTTGTCGGCAAAGAAGGTGGTCACCGAGGTCTCGTCCCCACCCAGGATCTTCTTGCCATCGGCGACCGTCATGCCGCGCACGGCAGCCAGCATCAGTTCCTGCGCCATGGGCACCGCCGCCTCCGCTGCGCGGTTCATCGTTGTCACCAGTTCGTCCAGACGGCCTCCTTGGCCGAAGGTGCGCAGCATCTGCTCGGCATCCTGCAGCTGGCGGGGCAGGGGAATCCTGACTTTTTCGTTGCCAAGAAAGCCATCGAGTTGCCCCAGCTGGCCGATGGCGCTGCGTGCGCCGCGCTCCAGAGCGGCCTTGAGGGCACGCACTGCCTCCCCCTGGCTCAACTCTTCCAGGGTGAGCGCCTGGGCCGGCCCCACATGCAACAAGGGAACTCCCAGCAGCACTGACCATCCAATCGAATTAAACTTCCGCCTGTCCATGTCCTATTCCCCGTCAATGAAACGCGCCCTCTATCTTGCCGCAGTTGCCGTCGTTGCCATCGTCGGCTGGCTGCTGTTGCGTGCGCCCGGCTTTGGCCCGGCCCCGGAATCCACCTTCGTGTTGCTGGACGGCTCGAAACAGACCACCGCCGATTTTCGCGGCCGTGTCGTCCTGGTGAACTTCTGGGCGACCAGCTGCACCACCTGTGTGGCAGAGATGCCCAAACTGATGTCGACCTACGACAAGTATCGCGAGCGCGGGTTCGATACCGTGGCTGTGGCCATGAGTTATGACCCGCCCAGCTATGTCGTCAATTTCAGCCAGACCCGCAAGCTGCCGTTCAAGGTGGCCATCGACAACACGGGCAGCGTGGCCACGGCCTGGGGTGAGGTGCGTCTGACCCCGACCACCTACCTGGTCGACAAACGCGGCCAGATCGTCAAGCGTTACGTCGGCGAGCCCGATTTCGCCGAGTTGCACCGGCTCATCGAGGAACTGCTGGCGCAAGCCTGAACATTCGCTCCAAGGACAAGGGGCAGCGCAGGCTGCCCCTTTCCATTTCATGACCAGCCCTCCCGCTGCGAAGGGCCGGTCCTCAGTTCACTTGCCCCGGAAATCGTCGTGGCAAGCCTTGCAGGTGCCCGAAGTTGCCTGGAAAGCCGTCTTGATGCTGTCCAGGTTGCCGGTCTTGGCTGCGGCGGCGAGCTTGCTCATTTCGCCTTGCATCTTGTCGGCAGCCGCCTTGAACTTGGCCTGCTCCTTCCAGATCTCCGGCAAGGCCTTGGTGTCGCCCTTGTCCGTGCCTTCACCAAAAGCCGCCCAGGGCAGCTTGGCCATGCTGTCAGCGATGGCCGCGTTGTCGGCCGCAACCTTGGCGTCGAAGGGCGCACGGCCGCTGGCCATGGCACCGACGCGCGCGTAGTGCTGCTGCATCACAAACAGAGCGCTCTTGCGATATTTGATGGCATCTTCCGGCTTGGCGAACTGCGCCGACGCCACACCACTGAAGCCGATGGCCGCGGCTGCGACGACAAGGATACTCACTGTTTTCATGTTCTTCCTTTGCTGGTTGACGGGAAGGTTCCCGCTGATGGGAGCCGCTGCCGGTATCAAAGTTCGCACGATTTCACTTAACTCAGGGAAAATACCGAGCAGCGCTTTTCCCTCGCGCATCCTATCCTAGGACCCGCCATGCCGCATCTCGTCAGAATCTGGGATCTCCCCACCCGCCTCTTCCACTGGCTGCTGGCGCTCGGCGTCATTGCCCTCGTGACCACGGCCCAACTCGGCTACATGGAATGGCATTTCCGCCTGGGATATGCCGTGCTGGCGCTGCTGATTTTCCGCCTGCTCTGGGGCCTGTTCGGCGGGCGCTGGTCACGCTTCACGGCTTTTATCTATTCTCCGGCTAGCCTGTGGCGTTACCTGCGCGGCCAGGGCGACCCTTCGCATTCACTCGGACACAGCCCTACCGGGGCGCTATCAGTATTTGCCTTGCTGTTTTTCCTGCTGGCACAGATCGGCACCGGCCTCTTCAGTGATGATGAGATTGCCGCCAGCGGACCGTTGACCCGTCTGGCCTCCAGCGACTTCGTGAGCCTGGCCTCCTGGTACCACCGGGAGGTCGGCAAACGCGTGCTGATCGTGCTCGTGATACTGCACGTCATCGCCATCCTCTATTACCTCTGGCGCAAGCGCCAGAACCTGGTGCGCCCCATGCTCACCGGCGACAAGGAACTGGCTCAGCCTGCGCCTGCTTCCCGCGATGACGCGCGCAGTCGCCTGGTCGCAGCCGTTCTGCTGCTGCTGAGCGCCGCCGGCGTCACATTGTTCTTGTGGCTGACAGCGCCCTGAGCCGGCCTCAGCGTTTCCTGCTCTGCTCGTACAGGGGCATCACCACGGCGCTGAGTCGTGCGAGGTCCTGCTGACGCGAGTCCGGTGACGGGTGCGTGCTGAGAAACTCGGGGGGGCGCCCACCGCCCAGCTGGTTCATCTTCTGCCACAGGCTGATGGCCGCACGCGGGTCGTAACCTGCGCGCGCCGCCAGCTCGACACCGATCTGGTCTGCCTCGGTCTCGGCCTCCCGGCTGCGCGGCAGGGTCAGGCTGACATCGGTCACCATATTGCCCAGATCGGCCAGCACCTGGCTGCCCGTCACGATCGCCAGCACCAAGCCCGGCACGCGGGCGGCCTGCTGCATCGAGACCTGTTCGCGTACATGCTCGCGCAGCGCGTGCGCGATTTCATGGCCCATCACGGCCGCCAGTTCGTCATCGGTGATCTTGAGCTTCTCGATCAGGCCACTGTAGATGCCGATCTTGCCGCCCGCCATGCAGAAGGCATTGACCTGGTCGCTGTGGAAGACATTCGTTTCCCAGCGCCAGCCCTGCGCGTCGGGGCGGAAGTGCGTGGTCTGGGCGACCAACCTCTTGGCAATGCCCTGCACCCGCGCCAGCATGGCCGCATCGACGTTGAGCTCCTTCTTGCGCTCGGCCTCCTGCAGCATCTTGCGATAAGACTGCGCCGAAGCGGCATCCACCTCCGCGGCGCTGACCCCCATGTACTGGTTGCGCGTGACACCGACCTGCCCCGCCCCGGTGGTCTGCACCGTCTGGCAGCCCGCAAGCAGCCCTGCGGCCAGAAGCATGCCCAGCCACAGGCCGGTGCCCGTCCATGAATTTTGTCTTTGCCGCACGCTAAACTCCATTCTCATTTTCTGTTGCATCCTTGCCGTGAACCAGTCTGTCGTTGAAATCCTGACGCCACAGTCGCCTGCCGAATTTGACGCCGTACGCAAGATTTTCCGCGAGTACGCCGCCAGTCTCAACATCGATCTGTGCTTCCAGGGTTTTGAGCAGGAACTCGCCACCCTGCCTGGCGACTATGCCACCCCACGCGGCGCCCTGCTGCTGGCCCGCATAGACGGCCAGACCGCGGGCTGCTGTGCCTTGCGCCCCCTGGACAGCGCGGACTATCCCAACGCTTGCGAGATGAAACGCCTGTATGTGCGCCCTGCATTTCGCGGGCTGGGCCTGGGTCGCCGGCTGGCCCAGGCCATCCTGGATGCGGCCCATCTCTACGCCTACGACCACGTTCTGCTCGACACGCTGAACGAAATGGAGGCCGCACGCGCGCTCTACGAGGACTTGGGCTTCGTAGAAGTACCCCCTTACTACCATAACCCCATCGCCGGCGCCCACTACCTGATGGCCACGCTTGCGGACACCCGCCTGTAGTTCGTCCAAGAAAAAAGCCACCGTCGCAACGGTGGCTTTTTTGTAACGTCGAAGCGACTCAGGCCTTGGCTTGGCCCAGCAGGGTGCCGGCGTCACTGACTTCGAACTTGCCCGGTGCCTCGATGTTCAGGGTCTTGACCTTGCCGTCCTTGACCAACATGGAATAACGGTTGCTGCGCAGGCCCATGCCACGCGCCGTCAGATCGAGCGTGAGCCCGGTCGCCTTGGCGAAGTCGGCACTGCCGTCAGCCAGCATGCGCACCTTGCTGCCCGTCTTCTGGTCACGCGCCCAGGCGCCCATGACGAAAGCATCGTTCACGCTCACGCACCAGATTTCGTCGACACCAGCGGCCTTGAAGTCGTTGAACTTCTCGACATAACCCGGCACGTGCTTGGCTGAGCAGGTCGGCGTGTAGGCTCCCGGCAGGCCGAAGATGGCGATCGTTTTGCCCGCCACGGCCTTGCTCACATCCACCGGATTGGGGCCGATGCTGCAGCCATTGCCTTCGACTTCGGAATATTCCATCAGCGTGGCGCCAGGCAGGGTATCACCGACTTTGATCATGTTGTGCTCCTCGAATTTGCAGTTGGGGTTGGCCAAAAAAAACGGCTCACGCATTGTGAGCCGTTTTTGTCTGTCCTGCAGCGTGTGCTGCAATGAGCTTAGACCGCTGCAGCCTTTTCGACCAGGCGGGTGGCGACCCAGTTCTTGGTCTTGGAAATCGGCTTGCTCTCGGTGATCTCGATCACGTCGCCCAGCTTGTACTCGCCCTTTTCGTCATGGGCGTGGTACTTGCTCGACTTGGCCACGATCTTGCCGTAGAGCTCGTGCATCACACGACGCTCGACCAGCACGGTCACGGTCTTGGTTCGCTTGTCGCTGACCACCTTGCCAACCAAGGTGCGCTTGAGGGATTTTTTAGCTTCCGTCATTCAGTGCTCCTTATTTGGCGGCTTGCTTTTCAGCAAGAATGGTCTTGGCACGGGCGATGTCACGGCGGGTGTTGCCCAGCGTGGCCGTGTTGTTCAATTGTTGCGTGGCTTTTTGCATGCGAAGGCCGAAGTGAGCCTTTTGCAGCTCCTTGACCTCGGCTTGCAGGCCGGCGACGTCTTTCTGGCGCAGTTCAGCAGCTTTCATTTCTTCATTCTCCTGATTACTGGCCAATCATGCGGCTGACGAAGGTGGTGCGCAGCGGCAGCTTGGCGGCAGCCAGCTTGAACGCTTCACGGGCCAGCTCTTCGGGGACACCGACGATCTCAAACACGATCTTGCCGGGCTGGATTTCAGCCACGTAGTACTCCGGATTGCCCTTGCCGTTACCCATACGCACTTCGGCGGGCTTCTGGGAAATCGGCTTGTCGGGGAACACACGGATCCAGATGCGGCCGCCACGCTTGACGTGACGGGAGATGGCACGACGTGCCGCCTCGATCTGGCGAGCCGTCAGGCGGCCGCGGTCGGTACATTTCAGACCGAAGTCGCCAAAGGCAACCGAACTGCCACGGGTGGCAATACCGGTGTTACGGCCTTTTTGCTCCTTGCGGTATTTTCTACGTGCAGGTTGCAGCATGTTTATTCTCCTTTGGCGCCGTCAGCTGCTGCAGCTGGCGCGGCGACTTTGCGTACGCGCTTAACGGCGGTTTTCGGGGCATCGGCACCAGGGGTAGCCTCTGCGGGTTTGTCGCTGCCATCGGCAGGCGCGGCGGCCGAACCGGCCGGGCGACGGGCACCGCGGGGAGCCGCGGGACGGTCACCAGCAGGACGACCATCGCGACGCGGGCCACGCGGACGACGCTCTTCTTCGGCACGCGGCTCGACTGCTGCGGGCAGATCGTTGCGGCCCAGGGTGTCGCCCTTGTAGACCCAGACCTTGACGCCGATGACGCCATAGGTGGTCTTGGCTTCAGAGGTGCCGTAGTCGATGTCGGCGCGCAGGGTGTGCAGCGGCACACGGCCTTCGCGATACCACTCGGTACGGGCGATCTCGATGCCGTTCAGGCGGCCAGCCGACATGATCTTGATGCCCAGGGCACCCAGACGCATGGCGTTCTGCATGGCGCGCTTCATGGCGCGGCGGAACATGATCCGCTTTTCGAGCTGCTGGGTGATGCTGTCGGCGATCAGCTTGGCATCGATTTCGGGCTTGCGCACTTCCTCGATGTTCACGGCCACCGGCACGCCCAGCTGCTTGCCCAGGTCGCGCTTGAGGTTTTCGATGTCCTCGCCCTTCTTGCCGATCACGACGCCCGGACGAGCCGAGAAAATCGTGATGCGGGCGTTCTTGGCGGGGCGCTCGATCAGCACGCGCGAAACGGAGGCGTTCTTCAGCTTGGCCTTCAGGTACTCGCGGACCTTGATGTCTTCAGCCAGCATGCCGGCGAAGTCACGGTTGCTGGGGTACCAGCGCGAGGCCCAGTTGCGGCTGACGGCGAGGCGGAAGCCGGTCGGGTTGATCCGGTCGGGTTGATTTTTTGTCCCATATCCTTCTGACCTCTTTAGTTGCCGACCGTCACGTACACATGGCACGTGGGCTTGCTGATACGGTTGCCACGGCCCTTGGCGCGGGCGGTAAAACGCTTGAGCGTGGTGCCTTGTTCGACGTAGATGGTCTTGACCTTCAGTTCGTCGATATCGGCGCCGTCGTTGTGCTCGGCGTTGGCAATGGCGGACTCCAGAACCTTCTTGATGATCACGGCAGCTTTTTTCTGCGTGAACTGCAGGATGTTCAGGGCTTGGTCGACCTTCTTGCCACGGATCAGATCCGCGACCAGACGGCCCTTGTCCACCGACAGGCGGACACCACGAAGGGTTGCACGTGTTTCCATGTTCAATTCCCTTATTTCTTCTGGACTTTTTTGTCCGCAGGGTGGCCCTTGAAGGTGCGGGTCAGTGCGAACTCACCCAGCTTGTGGCCCACCATTTGGTCAGTGATATAGACAGGTACGTGCTGCTTGCCGTTGTGCACGGCGATCGTCAGACCGATGAACTCGGGCAGGATCATGGAGCGACGCGACCAGGTCTTGATCGGCTTCTTGTCCTTGGTGGCAACGGCCTTGTCGACCTTGGCCACCAGGTGATGATCCACGAAGGGACCTTTTTTCAGAGAGCGTGTCATTGTGCGTTCCCCTTACTTCTTGCGACGCGACACGATCATGACCTGCGTGCGCTTGTTGTTACGGGTACGGTAACCCTTGGTCAGATTGCCCCACGGATCGACCGGATGACGGCCTTCGCCAGTCTTGCCTTCACCACCACCGTGCGGGTGGTCGACCGGGTTCATGACCACGCCTCGAACGGTCGGGCGAATACCCATCCAGCGCTTCACACCGGCCTTGCCGAGCTGGCGCAGGCTGTGTTCTTCGTTGGCGACCTGGCCAATGGTGGCGCGGCACTCGATGTGAATCTTGCGCACTTCGCCCGAACGCATACGCACCTGGGCGTAGGTGCCTTCGCGGGCCAGCAGCGTGGCCGAAGCACCCGCGGAACGCACCACCTGGGCACCCTTGCCGACTTGCAGCTCGATGCAGTGGATGATGGAACCCACCGGGATGTTGCGGATCGGCAGGGTGTTGCCCACACGGATCGGCGCTTCAGAGCCGTTCAGGATGGTAGCGCCCACTTCCAGGCCGCGCGGCGCGATGATGTAGCGACGCTCACCGTCGGCATAGCACACCAGAGCGATGTGAGCCGAGCGGTTCGGATCGTATTCAATGCGCTCGACCTTGGCCGGAATGCCGTCCTTGTTGCGCTTGAAGTCGACCACACGGTAGTGGTGCTTGTGACCGCCGCCCTTGTGACGGGTGGTGATGTGGCCGTTGTTGTTGCGGCCGGCCTGCTGGAACTGGGGTTCGAGCAGGGGCGCGTAGGCCTCACCCTTGTACAGGTGGTCACGCGAGATCTTCACCACGCCACGACGGCCCGGCGAAGTCGGTTTCATTTTGATGACAGCCATGATTACGCAGCCTCCCCGGACAGGTTCAGCTCTTGACCCGGCTGCAGCGTCACGTAGGCCTTGCGAACGTTGTCGCGACGACCGACGGACTTGCCATAGCGCTTGGTCTTGCCCTTGGTATTCACCACAGACACGCCCTTGACCTCAACCTTGAACATCAGTTCCACGGCGGCCTTGATTTCAGGCTTGGTCGCGTCCTGCAGCACCTTGAACGTCACTGCATTGCTCTTCTCGGCAACCATGGTGGCCTTTTCGGACACGATGGGAGCGACGAGCACTTGCATCAGACGACCTTCTTCAAACTTGGCGGTGCTCATGCGAACATCTCCTTGAGTTGGTCCATGGCAGCCTTGGTGACCAGCACCTTGCGGTAGTGCACCAGCGACAGCGGGTCGGCGTAACGCGGCTCGACCACCAGCACGTTGGTCAGGTTGCGCGAAGCCAGGTACAGGTTTTCGTCGACCTGGTCGGCGATCACCAGCACGGAGTCAAGATTCATGGCCTTGAACTTGGCAGCGAGCTGCTTGGTCTTGGGCGAATCCACCTTGAGGGACTCGACCACGGCCAGGCGGCCTTCGCGGGCCAGCTGCGAGAAGATCGAAGCCATACCAGCGCGGTACATCTTCTTGTTGATCTTCTGGGTGAAGTTCTCGTCGGGCATGTTCGGGAAGATGCGACCGCCCCCGCGCCACAGCGGCGACCGGTACCCTTCTGCTTGAACGGCTTCTTGGTCGAGTGCTTGACCTGTTCGCGGTCCTTCTGGGCGCGGGTGCCTTGACGGGCATTCGCCTGGAAGGCCACCACGATCTGGTGCACCAACGCTTCGTTGTATTCACGACCGAAAACGGTGTCCGGGGCTTCCATCTTGGAAGCAGCCTGGCCCTGGTCGTTCAGGAGTTCGATCTGCATCAGTTCGCCCCTTTCGCGGTCTTGGCCTTGGCCTTCACGGCGTGGCGCACAGTCACGAAACCACCGGCGGAACCAGGGATCGCGCCCTTGATCAGCAGCAGTTGACGTGCTTCATCGATACGGATGACGTCCAGGTTCTGGATCGTCTTGGTCTGGTCGCCCATGTGGCCCGTCATGCGCTTGCCCGGGAACACGCGGCCCGGATCCTGCGCCATGGAGATGGAGCCCGGAACGTTGTGCGAACGGCTGTTACCGTGCGACGCGCGCTGCGACTTGAAGTTGTGGCGCTTGATCGTGCCGGCAAAGCCCTTGCCGATCGAAGTGCCCTGCACGTCGACCTTCTGACCCACGGCAAACACATCGGCCACAGCCACAGCGGCACCAGCCTGGTACTTGGCGGCAGCATCGGCCTCAACACGGAATTCCTGGATGATTTCACCGGCCTCAACCCCTGCCTTGGCAAGGTGGCCAGCTTCCGGCTTGGTCACGCGCGAAGCTTTGCGCGAGCCAAAGGTCACCTGGAGGGCGACATAGCCGTCGTTGTCCTGGGTTTTGATCTGGGTCACTCGGTTGTTGGACACATCCACCACCGTGACAGGCACTGCATCGCCGTCATCAGTGAACAGACGCATCATGCCCACCTTGCGCCCCAGCAACCCCAATCGATTGCTCAGACTCATTTTTTCTCCTTTGCTTTCACCGCCACGACTTCAATTGGTCGTGGACGTTGGAATGTGAAAGAGGGTTAATAAAACTCGGTCGAAATTCGACAGAGCCTGACAGTATAGCCTGATCTGCCATTTCTGGCAAATCAGGCCATTTCCGTCGGTTTTGGGGCTCCCGCCTTTCGTCCTGGAGCCCCGAACTTGCCTTACTGCAGCTTGATCTCCACGTCCACGCCAGCCGGCAGATCGAGCTTCATCAGGGCGTCGACCGTCTTGTCGGTCGGGTCCACGATGTCCATCAGGCGCTGGTGGGTGCGGATTTCAAACTGGTCGCGGCTGGTCTTGTTGACGTGCGGCGAACGCAGGATGTCGAAACGCTTCATGCGCGTCGGCAGGGGCACGGGGCCCTTGACGATGGCGCCGGTGCGCTTGGCAGTGTCCACGATCTCAGCAGCCGACTGGTCGATCAGCTTGTAGTCAAACGCCTTGAGGCGGATACGGATTTTTTGCTTGGTAGCCATGTTCGTTCCTTGCAATTAGGCCAGGATCTTGGCGACCACACCGGCGCCCACGGTCTTGCCGCCTTCGCGGATGGCGAAGCGCAGGCCTTCTTCCATGGCGATGGGGGCGATCAGCTTGACGGTGATCGACACGTTGTCGCCAGGCATCACCATTTCCTTGCCCTCGGGCAGCTCGATGGCACCGGTCACGTCCGTCGTGCGGAAGTAGAACTGCGGGCGGTAGTTGTTGAAGAAGGGGGTGTGGCGGCCGCCTTCGTCCTTGCTCAGCACGTACACCTCACCCGTGAAGTGGGTGTGGGGCTTGATGGAGCCGGGCTTGCACAGCACTTGGCCGCGCTCGACTTCTTCACGCTTGGTGCCGCGCAGCAGGATACCGACGTTGTCGCCAGCCTGACCCTGGTCCAGCAGCTTGCGGAACATTTCCACGCCGGTGCAGGTGGTCTTCTGGGTGACCTTGATGCCGACGATTTCGATTTCTTCGCCGACCTTGACCACGCCACGCTCGATACGGCCGGTCACGACGGTGCCGCGGCCAGAGATGGAGAAGACGTCTTCCACGGGCATCAGGAAGGCGCCGTCCACGGCACGCTCAGGGGTGGGGATGTAGCTGTCCAGGGCGTCAGCCAGGCGCATGATGGCCTGCTCGCCCAGGTCGCCCTTGTCGCCTTCGAGGGCCAGCTTGGCCGAGCCCTTGATGATGGGGGTGTCGTCGCCGGGGAAGTCGTACTTGGAGAGGAGTTCGCGCACTTCCATCTCGACCAGCTCCAGCAGCTCGGCGTCGTCAACCATGTCGCACTTGTTCAGGAAGACGATGATGTAGGGAACACCCACCTGACGCGCCAGCAGGATGTGCTCGCGGGTCTGGGGCATGGGGCCGTCAGCGGCCGAGCACACCAGGATGGCGCCGTCCATCTGGGCGGCACCGGTGATCATGTTCTTGACGTAGTCGGCGTGGCCGGGGCAGTCCACGTGGGCGTAGTGGCGGTTGGCCGTCTCGTATTCCACGTGGGCGGTGTTGATGGTGATGCCGCGGGCTTTTTCTTCCGGAGCCGCATCGATCTGGTCGTAGGCCTTGGCCGAGCCGCCAAACTTGGCCGCCAGAACCGTGGTGATGGCCGCCGTCAGCGTGGTCTTGCCGTGGTCCACGTGACCGATCGTGCCCACGTTGACGTGCGGCTTGGTCCGCTCAAATTTCTCTTTTGCCATTTTTCAAATCTCCAAAGAACAGATGCCCGTGTATTGGTTTTACGTCTGCATCCGGTTGCTGGTTCGCCCCGCACGGGAACAGGGCGGCACCGGATCGCAGACAACAAAAAAGCATCCCTGTTCGCACAGGGACGCGGATTCCTTACTTTGCGCGTGCGGCCACGATGGCCTCGGACACGTTGCGCGGAGCTTCAGAATAGTGCTTGAACTCCATCGTGTACGTGGCGCGACCCTGGGTGGCAGAACGCAGCGTGGTCGAGTAGCCGAACATCTCGGACAGCGGGACTTCGGCCTTGATGGCCTTGCCGCCACCGACCATGTCTTCCATGCCCTGCACCATGCCGCGACGCGAGGACAGGTCGCCCATCACGGTACCGGCGTAGTCTTCGGGCGTCTCGACTTCCACGGCCATCATGGGCTCGAGGATCACGGGGTTGGCCTTGCGGCAACCTTCCTTGAAGCCGAAGATGGCGGCCATCTTGAACGCGTTTTCGTTCGAGTCCACGTCATGGTAGGAGCCGAAGGTCAGCGTGACCTTGACGTCCACCACCGGGAAACCTGCCAGAACGCCGGAGTTGATCGCTTCGATCACGCCCTTCTCGACGGCCGGGATGAATTCACGCGGAACCACACCGCCCTTGATGGCGTCAACGAACTCGAAGCCCTTGCCGGCCTCATTCGGCTCGACCGTGAACACGACGTGACCGTACTGGCCCTTGCCGCCGGACTGGCGCACGAACTTGCCTTCGACTTCGGTGACCTTCTTGCGGATGGTTTCGCGGTAGGCCACTTGGGGCTTGCCCACGTTGGCTTCCACGCCGAACTCGCGCTTCATGCGGTCCACGATGATTTCGAGGTGCAGCTCGCCCATGCCGGCGATGATGGTCTGACCGGACTCTTCGTCGGTCTTGACACGGAAAGACGGATCTTCGGCAGCCAGACGCTGCAGGGCGATGCCCATCTTTTCCTGGTCGGCCTTGGTCTTGGGTTCCACGGCCTGCGCAATCACGGGCTCGGGGAACACCATGCGCTCCAGCGTCAGGATGGCATCCGGATCGCACAGGGTTTCACCCGTGGTCACATCCTTCAGGCCCACGCAGGCAGCGATGTCGCCGGCGCGGATTTCGTCCACTTCCAGGCGGTTGTTGGCGTGCATCTGCACGATACGGCCGATACGCTCTTTCTTGCCCTTGATCGGGTTGTAGACCGTGTCGCCCTTGGTCAGCACGCCGGAATAGACGCGCACGAAGGTCAACTGGCCGACGAACGGGTCGGTCATCAGCTTGAAAGCCAGCGCAGAGAATTTCTCGCTGTCGTCGGCCTTGCGGGAGGTTTCCTTCTCGTCCTCGTCGAGGCCGCCCACCGGGGGGATGTCCACCGGCGAGGGCAGGAAGTCGATCACGGCGTCCAGCATGCGCTGCACACCCTTGTTCTTGAAGGCGGTGCCACACAGCATGGGCTGGATCTCGGCGCCGATCGTGCGGGTGCGGATGCCCAGCTTGATTTCGGCTTCGCTCAGGTCGCCTTCCTCAAGGTACTTGTTCATCAGCTCTTCGCTGGCTTCGGCAGCTGCCTCGACCATGCCTTCGCGCCACTTCTTGGCGGACTCCAGCAGCTCAGCGGGAATGTCTTTGTACTCGAACTTCATGCCCTGGGAAGCTTCGTCCCAGATGATGGCCTTCATCTTGATCAGGTCGACCACGCCGGTGAAGTTTTCCTCGGCACCGATCGGAATCACGATCGGCACGGGGCTGGCCTTCAGGCGCAGCTTCATCTGGTCATAGACCTTGAAGAAGTTGGCACCAGTACGGTCCATCTTGTTCACAAACGCCAGACGCGGCACCTTGTACTTGTTGGCCTGGCGCCAGACAGTTTCAGACTGCGGCTGCACGCCGCCCACGGCGCAATACACCATGCATGCGCCATCCAGCACGCGCATGGAACGCTCCACCTCGATGGTGAAGTCCACGTGGCCGGGGGTGTCGATGATGTTGAAGCGGTGCTCGGGATAGGACAGTTCCATGCCCTTCCAGAAACAGGTGGTCGCAGCGGACGTGATCGTGATGCCACGCTCCTGCTCCTGCTCCATCCAGTCCATGGTGGCGGCGCCATCATGCACTTCATCGATCTTGTGGTTCACACCGGTGTAGAAAAGAATACGCTCGGTGGTGGTCGTCTTGCCGGCGTCAATGTGAGCGGAAATACCGATATTGCGGTAGCGCTCAATGGGCGTTTTGCGTGCCATGATGGTCTTTCGTTAAAACAGGTCAGGCCCGCTCGTGGCGGGCCTGCGCACCTGTGGGGCAGTTGTGGCTTAGAAACGGAAGTGGCTGAAGGCCTTGTTGGCCTCGGCCATGCGGTGCACTTCATCACGGCGCTTCATGGCGCCGCCACGGCCTTCGGTGGCCTCGATGATTTCGTTGGCCAGGCGCAGGGCCATGGACTTCTCGCCACGCTTGCGGGCGGCTTCCTTGATCCAGCGCATGGACAGGGCCAGACGGCGCACCGGGCGCACTTCAACCGGCACCTGGTAGTTGGCACCACCGACACGGCGGGACTTCACCTCGACCATCGGCTTGACATTGTTGATGGCGATCGTGAACAGCTCCAGCGCATCCTTGCCGGTTTTCTGTCCAATGGTTTCGAGGGCACCGTAAATGATGCGCTCGGCAACCGCCTTCTTGCCGCCTTCCATGATCACGTTCATGAACTTGGAGAGGTCGACATTGCCGAACTTCGGATCCGGCAGGATTTCACGTTTAGGGACTTCGCGACGACGTGGCATGTTTCACCTCATATTGCTTCAGTTGGCATCTTTTCAGACACCGCGAGAGCCATACAGAACTCTCACTTACTCGACCCACCCGGACAATTCCGAGCTTCGGGTCACTACGCTCAAACCGTCTGCCTGACGATCGAGCACCGAAAAAACTCAGACCTGAAAAATCAAGCCTTCTTGGGGCGCTTGGCGCCGTACTTGGAACGCGACTGCTTGCGGTCTTTCACGCCTTGCAGGTCGAGCGAGCCACGCACGATGTGGTAACGCACACCCGGCAGGTCCTTGACACGACCGCCGCGAACCAGCACCACGCTGTGTTCCTGCAGGTTGTGGCCTTCACCGCCGATGTAGGAAATGACTTCGAAACCGTTGGTCAGGCGCACCTTGGCGACCTTACGCAGAGCGGAATTCGGCTTCTTGGGCGTCGTGGTGTACACACGGGTGCACACGCCACGGCGCTGCGGAGAGTTCTGCATGGCAGGACTCTTCGACTTGATGGTCTCGACCTCGCGGCCTTGACGCACTAGCTGGTTAATGGTTGGCATTTAAAAACGTCCCTCAACGTTTGATAAAACGAAAACGTGAATCCCTTCGGAAATTCCGAAAAGCCTTCGAGTGTATCAGGTCGTTCCATGACCCGCAATGATTGCCTTGCCACCCGGCGCCACCGGGTGACCCGCCAACGGGTCAGCGAGGCCTACTGGACCCAGAGCCTGAAGGCATCCCAGGCTCGCCCCATCAGGCCGGCCTCTTCCACCGATTCCAAAGCAAGCAAAGGGATATTTGAAAGTGTGTACTCGCCAATATTCACCTTCAAGGTGCCGCTGACCTGGCCCTTCTTGAGCGGGGCAATCAGGGGGTCGGGGCGTACGGCCTCGGTCCGCAGGCGGCTGGCGTAGCCGGCCGGCACCGTCACCACCACGGCCCGCGGACGTCCCAGCCGGACCTGGGCCGACCGGCCCTTCCAGACCGCCGGGGTGAGCACCGGCTGGTTGGCATCAAACAACTTGACCGCCTCGAAGGCGGTGTAGCCCCAGTTCAGCAGCTTCTGGGTTTCGTTGGCGCGGGCGTTCTCGCTGTCGGTCCCAAGCACCACGGCCAGCAGGCGCCGCACACCGGGCGCACCAGCCGGCCCCAGGTGCGGAAACTCGCGCTGCGCGGTCGCGATCAGGCAATAGCCGGCCGCTTCGGTGTGGCCAGTCTTGAGGCCATCCACCGACGGATCGCGAAACAGCAACAGGTTGCGGTTGCTATCGTTGGCCGGCGGGGTGCCTTCATAGCGGTATTTCCGGATGGCGTGGAAACGGGCCTGGTCCGGGAAGTCACGCAACAGCCTTGTAGCCAGGATGGCCAGGTCGCGCGCCGTGCTCAGCTGGCCGGGCTGGGACAGGCCGGTCGGGTTGACGAAGCGGGTCGCCTTCATCCCCAGGGCCAGCGCCTGCTCGTTCATGAGCTGGACAAAACGCTCCTCGCTGCCCGCCACGCCTTCGGCCAGCGTCATGGCGGCATCGTTGCCGGACTGCACCAGCAAGCCCTTGAGCAGGTCCTCCACCGGCACCTTCATCCGGGTGTCGATGAACATGCGCGAACCAGGCTGACGCCAGGCACGCTCGCTGACGGGCAAGGCCTGCTTCAACTCCAACCGCCCCAAGCGCAGCGCATCGAAGACCAGATAGGCCGTCATGAGCTTGGTCAGGGAGGCGGGCTGGACGGGGCTGTCCGCGTCGCGGGCGGCCAGCGTCTGGTCGCTGGTCAGGTCCAGCAGCAGATAAGCCCGGGCCGCGACCTCGGGCGGTTGTGGCATGGCCTGGGCCCAAGCGTTGCCCCAGAACAGGCCACACAGCGCCGACAGCAGAACCAGGACGTTCTTCATCACGATGCGGAGGAGAGGTGACGCACCACCAGGCTCTTGAGCAGGGGCAGCTGTCCATGAAAGAAATGGCTGCCACCGGGCACTACTGTCACCGGCAGCACCTGGGGACGGGCCCAGTCCATGACGGCTGCCAACGGGACCGTGTCGTCGTGTTCACCGTGGATCACCAGGGTGCGCTCGTGCAGCTCCTGGGGCACCTGGGCCACCTGAAAGCGGCTGGCCGCGGCCCCGACAAACACCAGTTTCTCGATCTGACGCGCCGGCCACAGCGCGGCCAGCGTCTGGCTCATCACGAAGGATCCGAAGGAAAAGCCGGCCAGCGCCAGCGGACCGTCGGGCGCGTACTGCCGCACCACCGCCAGGAAATCCTCGGCTTCGCCGCGGCCTTCGTCATGCACCCCTTCGGTGGCGCCGACACCGCGGAAGTTGAAACGCAGGGCCGCCCAGCCGCATTGAACGAAGGCGCGCGCCAGCGTCTGCACCACCTTGTTGTCCATGGTGCCACCGAAGAGCGGATGCGGGTGAGCGATGACGGCCACGCCGCGCGGCTTGACCCCTTCAGCGGGCGCGTCACGCAGCACTTCGATGCGGCCGGCCGGGCCCGCCAGCTGCAGGCGCTCCGTCTGCGAGTTCATGTCAACGTCCCAGGTGCGGCGGCGTCACCAGACGCTCGACCACCTTGCCGTTCTTGAGATGCGACTCGACAATCTCGTCGATGTCACTCACATCGACGTAGGAATACCAGACCGCGTCCGGGTAGACCACGGCCACCGGACCGCCAGCGCAGCGATCCAGGCAGCCTGCGCGGTTCACGCGCACTTTCCCCGGCCCGGCCAGGCCGGCGGCCTTGACCAGGGACTTGCAACGCTCGAACGCGGCTTCGGCCTGGTGGTTGGCGCAGCAGGCTTCACCTGCGGGACGTTGGTTCAGGCAGAAAAAGACATGCCGCTCGTAATAGGAAGCAGGGGCGGCCTGCGGGACAGTATTGGTGCTCATGCCTGAATTCTAGGTGCAGCCCCGTCCAGGCTGCGCAGAGCCCAGACGCGCGTCAGCACATAGAAGAGCACGGCATAAGGCCACAGCCAGCCCAGCCACTGGGCCACGCCGTGGAACCGGATGAAACGCCCTTGCTCCCAGACCTGCAGGTTGTGGGCAAAGTAGGGGCTGGCCGGGGCCTGGTTGATCAGGCTCAGGTACAGGCCCAGACCCAGCAGCAGCAAAGCCGCGCAGACGCGAGCCGGGACGCGCACCAGCAGCAGGGCGACGACACCGGCCAGCACCAGGCCGGCCTTGACCGGCAAGCTGAACCAGGCCCAGGCATGCACCGGCCCGTAGCTCAGGGCCGCCGACAGCAGCGTGCCCCCCACCGCGGCGGCCAGCACGGCCAGCACGAAAGCGGCGCGGCGGACGGTCGAAGGGATGACACTGAAGCCGAGCAGGCAGGGAATCAGGGCGCCCAGCAAAACACAGGTCATTTCTGTACCGGGCACCAGCGGCTGCAGCTCCACGGTCCGCAGCGGCAGCCACTCCAGGAAGGGCGTGTCCATCAGCAGTTCGGCCAGGCCGGCTTCCACGCGCTCGAAGACCTGGCCCAGCCCCAGCGGCACCGCCGCCGGAAACAACAGGGCACAGGGCCAGAGCGCCAGCAGCACCAGGGCTCCGCGCGCTTCGGGCACGAACCAGCGGGCGCGGAAACGGATCCAGCGGTCGATGGCGCCCAGCTTCTCCAGCAGGGTGGAGGTCACGGCCCCCAGCCACGCCCCGGCCACGTTGAGCAGGAAATCGATGTTGGAAGGAACCCGCGACGACAGATAACCCTGCAAGGTCTCCATCAGCAGGGACAGGAAGCCCGCCGCCACGGTGGCCAGCAGCACGGCACGGGCGCCCTGGCCGGTGCGCAAGGCACCCAGGGCCAGCAAAAACCCGAGCGGCGCATACCCCAGCACATTGGAGAAGAGATCGAAGGCCGTCCAGTAGTGCGGCCAAGGCGCTACGAGAAAGCCCCAGGGCAACGGCCCCTGGTCGCGCCAATCGGCAAAGGGATAAAGACTGGCATAGACCACCAGCCCCACATAAACCAGACTCAGGGGCCAGGCGGAAGTCTTGTGCGGCATGGCACCTGCCGGGTCAGAAGGGCTTGACCACCACCAGCACGACGGCTGCCAGCAAGAGCAACACCGGCGCCTCGTTGAACCAGCGGAACCAGACATGGCTGCGCCGGTTCTCGCCGCGCCGGAATTTCCTCAACAGAACGCCGCAGGCATGGTGGTAACCCAACACCAGCGCCACGACCACCAGCTTGGCATGCAGCCAGCCATTGCCCGGGCCCCGTCCTATGCCGTAACCCAGCCAGAGCCAGAAGCCGAAGATCAGAGCCGGTACGGCCAGCACCGTGGTGAAACGCATCAGCTTGCCGGCCATCAACAGCAGGCGCTCACGCTCGGCCACCGAGTCGGCCGGCACCATGGCCAGGTTCACGAAGATGCGCGGCAGGTAGAACAGGCCCGCAAACCAGCTGGCGACGAAGATGATGTGGAATGATTTGACCCAGAGCATGCGCTGAGTTTAGTCGCGTGTGCCGGGTGAGGCCACAACCAGCTCAGCGGGTTGCGTCGTAGGCTAACTTTGTCCCAAGGACAAAGTTAAGCGCAGCGGCCGTGGGCAAAAAAAACCCCGGCCATAAGCCGGGGTTGCAAGCCTTTTTTGCTGTCACACATCAAGGCCCCGCTCAGGGAGGAAAAGCGGGGGGTGGCGAACCACCCAAGCTCTAATCTAACAAAAACGTACACCAAATGCAAGCCAGCGCCAGCAAAGCACTGAAACCGTACATTTTTGGCATTTTTGAAGGTCTGTCCCGGCCACAGTGGAATCGGGCACAATTTTCCCCATGGTGCGGCGCTGCCGCTCATTTGGTCCTTGTGACCATCGTATCTAACTCTCGTACGTAACCCGTTTTACCTCGAGAGAACCCTCCTTGTGGGGTCATCACAGAGCACATCGAATTGAATTCGACGTGCATCGAAAACGGCCACAAGCCGTGCTCGAAAACCGGATGGGAACACTCCCAGGGGTGTCCATTCGTTGCTGAAAGACAACAAAAATGCTCGTGAGAGCAAATATTTTTGTTGCGCCTACCGCGTAGCGGAAGGCAGATGTTGATGCGTTCGAGCTGAGAAGCTCAACACGTCTTGTTTCCTTGAAACCACCCCCGGAAGCGGGGTGTCTTGGCCCCTTACTGGGCATGGAGTAATCCGTGCTTGGAGAGCTAGGGATAAACAGCCTGCGCTCGCGCAGAAAACGCCTCGCAAGAGACGTCCACGATCTGAACAGGACTGATCGGGGCTGGCCAAGAAATGGGTACGGGAAATGTAATGTGAATCGTCGTTCGAACCTTCTTGAAAATTGAGTGGCTTACTCCTGCATTCACCCTCACGGGTGAGAGCCACAGCCAAAAGGCACTCGGGCTGGGGTCATGTGTCATGGCTCATGACTCGCTTCTCTAACGCCCGAAGGAGGATAGACGGTCCCTAACCCCTACTGCTGACCGCCAGTCAGCGGGGCGTGTTGGGTAAGGCGATAAGCCCCACTCTCCGCCACCACTCGTGGTGGCAACCCGCAAGGGCCACGGAGGAGGGGGTAGAGGATGCAGTAGGAAGCAAATGCTCTCGTGTAATGCGAGAGATAGGGGGCCATCCCCCGCACGAAAGTGAGCTGACTTGCTGCTGGCGTAACGTGCGTAATGCCGTTGCTTCTTAAGACGACCCGGAGGGTATGAGCCTCCGGGCCCATACCTCACTCCGGGTTCATTCCTAAATCGGAGGAAGGTATGGAAAATGATCGCAAGGTCTCTGCGCCTCCGCACGAGCCGACGGACTGGTTCTCCATCAACTGGAAGCAAGTCCTGATGTTTGTGGGAAAGGCGCAGCGAGTAATTGCGCAGGCTGAGAAAGATCGAGACTATCGACGGGTCAAGCGACTCCAACGTAGTCTTATCCGCTCGTGGCAGGCTAGGGCTCTGGCCGTTAAACGAGTGACCGAAAACCGGGGAAAGCGGACGAGTGGCATCGACCGCGAACTCTGGGACTCGCCTGAGAGTAAATGGACCGCTATATGGCGGTTGAAGACCCAAGGGTACCGTGCACGCCCACTAAAGCGCGCATGGATCCCAAAACCGAATGGTGACGAACGCCCACTGGGTATTCCCACCATGCTGGATCGCGCAATGCAGGCCCTATTCCACTTGGGACTGGACCCTGCTGCGGAGTGTCACGCGGACCCGAATTCATACGGATTCAGGAAAGCGCGCTCGACGCATGATGCGATGTCACAGCTATTCAATGTTCTGTCCGGCGCCAACGGCGCCCAATGGATATTGGATGCGGACATTAAAGGGTTCTTTGACAACATTAATCACGACTGGCTACTCGCCAATGTTCACATGAACAAGCGGGTGCTACGAACGTGGTTGCGGTCTGGTGTAGTGGATAAACGGCAACTCTGGGCGCTGCAGAAAACGGAGAAAGGTACCCCGCAAGGGGGCGTCATCTCCCCTCTGCTGGCTAACCTGACGTTGGACGGTCTTGAACGCGGCCTGAAGGAGCACTTGGTGGCTCTGTACGGTGTGGCGAAGACCCGAAAGCTGAAGGTGCATCTCGTCCGATATGCCGATGACTTCGTCATTACGGGCGCCTCTCCCGAGGTGCTCAACGACACGGTCATGCCATGGGTGACATCCTTCCTAACGGATAGGGGCCTCACTCTGAACGCGACCAAAACGAAAGTTGTCCATGTGGATGAGGGCTTTGACTTCCTGGGCTGGAACTTCCGTAAATACGGAGGGAAACTGCTCATCAAACCAAGCCGGAAGAATGTTAAGGCGTTCTACCGCAAGTTGGAGGAAGAAGTGACCTCATCACTGCATCTACACACCGACGTCATGATCTTGAACCTGAACCGCAAGCTTCGCGGTTGGGCCGAGTACCACAAGGGTGTGGTGGCAAAGCAGGCTTTCACCAAAATGGATCACCGCCTTTACTGGCGGCTCATGCGGTGGGGTCTGCGGCGTCACCCGCGCTGGGACAAGCACAAGGTATTCCGTCATTACTGGACGGATGCCTCTGGTCGCTTTGAATTCAGCGCCGACACCGTGGATCGCTCGGGAGACAAGCTGACAATCCGGCTATACCGCCTGGCAGACACGAAAATTGTCCGCCACAAGAAGGTTCGTGAGGAATACAACCCTTACGACCCGGCTTGGGAGGTATATGGCGAGGAGCTGAGAGTGAACCGGATGGCCGCGAGCCTCTGGGACACGCAACGCGCCTCGCTCTGGCTGGATCAAGGCGGGCTGTGTGCACATTGCGGCACAGCCATCGAGATCGACGACCGTGACATGCATGACCACCACATCATCCCTCTGGGGTTGGGTGGTACGAATGCACTCTCAAACCGGGTGCTCCTGCACACGGTTTGCCACAGGCAGGTCCACATCCTCGGGGTGATGGTTACCAAGCCGGCCCGCGTATGACGGGTTACTGCCGGTGACGTCAGGAAACTGACCCACCGGGTGTTACGTTGAAGCCGTGCGCGGGGAAACTCGCACACACGGTTTTTAGGGGGGGATATAGTAGTAATACTATGTCCCTACCCTCCACACCTTATGCCCCCTTTCCCATGGGCCGGCCGCGCCGGCTGCGCCGCGACGAGTTCACCCGCAACCTGGTACGCGAGCACGCACTCAGCGTGAACGACCTGATTTATCCGGTGTTTGTTCTTGACGGCCAACAGCGTCGTGAGGCCGTGGCCTCCATGCCAGGCGTGGAACGTCTGAGCCTGGACCTGCTGCTACCGGTGGCCGAGGAGTGCGTGAAGCTGGGCATCCCGGCCATGGCCCTGTTCCCGGTGATCGACCCCGCGCTCAAGAGCCTGGACGGCAAGGAGGCCTACAACCCCGAAGGGCTGGTGCCACGTGTGGTGCGCGGCCTCAAGGAGCGCTTCCCCGAACTGGGCATCATGACCGACGTGGCGCTCGATCCCTACACCAGCCACGGCCAGGATGGCGTGCTCGACGCCACCGGCTACATCCTCAATGACGAGACGGTGGAGATCCTGGAGCGCCAGGCGCTGACCCAGGCGCAAGCCGGTGTGGACATCGTGGCGCCCAGCGACATGATGGACGGGCGCATCGGCGCCATCCGCAGCATCCTGGAGGCCAACCGCCTGGTGCACACCCGCATCATGGCCTACAGCGCCAAGTACGCCAGCGCCTTCTACGGCCCCTTCCGCGATGCCGTGGGCTCGTCGGCCAACCTGGGCAAGAGCAACAAGAAGGTCTACCAGATGGACCCGGGCAACACCGACGAGGCGCTGCGCGAAGTGGCGCTGGACATCGCCGAGGGCGCCGACATGGTGATGGTCAAGCCCGGCATGCCCTACCTGGACGTGGTGCGCCGCGTGAAGGACGAGTTCCGCGTGCCCACCTTCGCCTACCAGGTCAGCGGCGAATACGCCATGCTGAAAGCCGCCGCGCAGAACGGCTGGCTGGACCACGACGCCGTCATGATGGAAAGCCTGCTGGGCTTCAAGCGCGCCGGCGCCGATGGCGTGCTGACCTACTTCGCCATCGCGGCAGCGCGTCTGCTGCGCACATAAGACGACCCCAGGCCAGCATGCGCGTCTTCAGCATCAGCCCCGGCGGCGTCAGCGAAAGCGAAGCGCCGCCGGCCCAACTTCCATCGCTCGGCCACATCTGGATCGCCTGTACCCGCCAGGAATTCGAGGCCGGCTGGCAGCAGCTCCAGGCCACGCTGCAGAACCTGTGTGGCATGCAACTGGTCGACCTGCACGTCTCGGACCTGCTCAACGCGCAGCTGCCCTCGCACTTCGATTACACCTCGCAATACGACCTGCTGGTGTTTCGTCGGCTGGCGACCGGCGCCAGCAGCGCACCGGATCCGGAACGAGGTTCGCCGCGCCGCGGGGGCCCACCCATCCTGCGACATGTCGACACCAGCCCCGTGGGCTTCGCGGTGTTCGAGCGCGTGCTGCTCACGGTCCACCCGGCGGATTGCGCGGCGCGCGATGCCTATGCGTCGCGGCTGCTGCAGGTACAAAGCAACGACGTCCGTAGCGCCAACAGCCGGCTGCCCACCTCACCGGCCGACCTGATGCTGCGCATCGTCAACCAGATGGTCGATGGCTTTCTGGAACTGCGGCGCGAACTCACACGCCAGCTCGACCACTGGCAGACCGAGCTGCTCAACCCGCGCACACGTTTCAACAACTGGACAGCCCTGCTGAACACACGGCTGGCGCTGCACCAGCTCGACGAGATCTGTGAAGACCAGCGCTCCGCCGTGCAGGACTGGATTGAAGCCGTCAAGACCTGGCCGGAAGCGAACACACCGGCGGCCCAGCGCGATCGTGACCTGCTGCTGGTGCGCAGCCGCGACCTGCTGGAGCACATCGAACGCGTGGTGCACCATGTGCGGCGGCTGGAACAGAGTGTGGAGACGGCCGTGCAAATCCACTTCAACGCGCAGAGCAACCGCACCAACGACATCATGCGCACGCTGACCGTGCTGACCGCGATCTTCCTGCCGCTGAACCTGATTGCCGGCATCTTCGGCATGAACTTCGATGCCATCCCGCTGATCCACAGCGACAGCGGCTTCTGGTGGGCCATGGGGTCGATGGGACTGACCGCTGTGGCGCTGGTCCTGCTGTTCTGGCGCAAGCGCTACCTCGAGCGCAGCGGGCGTTAAGTCAGGACGGCCCGGGACTGGCCCCGGCCTCGGGCCCGGTGCCGATCTTCAGGTGCACCAGCAGGTCGGCCACCAGCTCCAGCCGCACCAGGGGGCTGTCCACCGCCAGGAACTGCTGCTTGAGCTGCGGGCTCACCGGCAGGATGTCGCACCAGCGGTTGGCCAGCCAGCCGCAATCGTCCCACTGCAGCGGCGGCTGGATCGGCAGCTCGTCCCCGGCTTTGGCTTGCGCCTGCATGTGTTGCAGCAGGCGCTCCAGGCCCACCCGGACATGGACAAGATCCGCCGGCACCGGCACCGGTGTGTCTTCCTCCAGGTATTCGGCCTCGCCGGTCCACAGACCATGCTTGAGCTGCTCGCTGCGCAGCAGACGGAAGCGCCGGCCGCCACGGCAGCGGACCAGCATCAGCCCGGGCTGTGGCCGCTCGAAGGCGGTGATGTGCGCCATCGTGCCCACGAGGTGGAACACTTCGGGCCCGAAGGCCGGCTCACCAGCCTCGCCGGGACGCGGCGGCTGCCGCACCTCGCTGCCCTGGCTCAGGCAGACCACGCCGAAGGGGGCCCCTTCCTTCTGGCAGCGCTGGATCAGGTCCAGATAACGCACTTCGAAAATTCGCAATGGCAGCACGCCGCCGGGAAACAGGACGGTCTGCAGCGGGAAGAGGGGCAGCTGGAAGGTCGAGCTCATCTCAGGGTCTGTTCAACTGGAACAGGTTCGCCCCATTGTCCCAGGCGATGCGGCGCGCCACGTCCGGGGGCAGATCGCCCAGCCAGCGACGGTAGCCGCGCATCAGTTCGTCGTAATACATCCAGCGCTGGTTGACCCAGGTGTCCGAACCGATCATGAAGCGATCCGGGTATTTCAGCAGCAGCGCGCGCCATTCCGGGCACAAGCTGCCCTCACCGCAGGTCAGTCCAGGCCGGTAGGACAGCTCGCCCATGAGCCTGGGGTACTTGTCCAGCAAGGCCTGCACGCGCGCCGCCGGTGCGCCGCCAATGCCGGTATGCGCCCAGATCAGGCGTACGCCACTCGCATGCGCCATCAGCAGGTCGATTGCCACGTCGTCCACATGCGCCAGCACGGCCAGCTGCTTCTCTGCGGCGAATTGCATGAGCTTCTTCGCCACCGGACCGTTGGCATTGGCGCTGTCGTAGAGATGGAATTCGCCGATGCCGCGGTAGGGCCCGGCCGCCGTGCCCCGCGCGAACTCGGTCTGCACCATGGTGTAGATGCTTTCGTCGCGGAACCAGTTGTCATAGTCGGCGCGGTTGCGGTACAGGCGGATGAAGGGCACCACCGTCACGCCGGCAGCGCGGGTCTGCGTGCCCGCCCCGGCCAGTGTCTTGGTGCCGTCGTTGGGCCGGCTGTTGGCGACGATGGCGCGCACACCGTTGCGCTGCATGCGGGCCAGCACATCGTCCAGCGGGTGCGGACCCTGATACGCCTCTTCGTTGTAGTGCAAGTGGGCATCGAACAGCGGGCCGCTGTAGTCAGCCGCCTGGGCCAGGCCGGTCAAGGCCGGCCAACACAGGAAAACCAGCGGGCGCCACATGCTTTCAGCCCAGGTGCTTGGTGAAAAAGGCCAGCGTGCGCTCGCGCGCCTGCGCGGCTGCGGTAGCGTCCCAGGCACCGCGATGATCGCAGTTGAAGCCGTGGTTGGCCGCATAGACGTGCACCTCGACCTCCGGGTGGGCCTTCTGGAAGGCCGCCACGCCCTCCAGCGGAATCCAGTGGTCCTTCTCGCCAAAGTGCGCCAGCACCGGGCACTTCGGGCTGCGTGCGATCTCGGCCTCGGTCGTGATGCCGCCGCCGTAGTAGGGCACGGCCGCACTCACCCCCTTGAGCAGGCAGGCCGTGCGCCAGGTCAGCAGGCCGCCCCAGCAATAGCCGACCACGCCCACCTTGCCGGCACCGGCCGCATGATGGATGGCGGCCTGGATGTCCTGCAACACGCCCGGTGCGGGCAGCGCTTCCACCGTGGCCTTGAGCGCCATGCCGGCACTCATGTCATCCGGCTGGTAACCGAGCTCGACCCCGGGCTTGACGCGGTGAAAGGTGGCCGGCGCCACCGCCAGATAACCCGCCGCCGCATAGCCGTCGGCCACGGCACGGATGTGCGCGTTGACGCCGAAGATCTCCTGCAGTACCACCACGCCGCCACGCGGCTTGGTCGCAGGTTGCGCCACATAGGCGGGAAACGTGAAGCCGTTGGCGGCCTTCAGATCGATGAACTGTCCCATACGCGGTTCTCCAGGTTTGTCTGTCAGACGGATACGCCCAGCTTGCGGGCCACGAAATCGAGCCGGTCCTGGCCCCAGAACATCTCGCCGTCGATGACGTAGCTCGGCGCGCCGAAGACACCAGCCGCGATGGCTTGCTGCGTGTAAGCCTCGTAACGCTCGCGCACCTCCTGGCTACCGGACTGGGCCAGGCGTTTGGCGTCCAGGCCGTTTTCGGCCAGCAGCTCGGCCAGCACCTGGTCGTCGCCGATATTGCGTTCCTGCGCCCAGACGGCGGACAGCACGGCGCCGGCGATCTTCATCGCAGCGTCCGGGCCGTCATGTAGGTCCACGGCGATGATCAGGCATGCCGCGTTGTCACCACCGACCGGGAAGTATTTGGGTTGGGGATGCAGCGGGATCTTGAGGAACTCGCTGAAGCGCTTGAGCTCCACCAGGCGGTAGGCCTGGCGCTGCGGCGCGCGCTTCGGTAGCGGCAGCCCGCCGGAAATGGGAAACACCTTGCCGCCCAGGTCCACCGGCAACACGCGGACGGTGACGCCAGCGGCCTTGGCCATGGCGGCAAAACGCGCGTGGCCCAGATAAGTCCAGGGGCTTTGCGGCGCGAAATAGTAGTCCACTGTGCGGCTCATCGTGTCTCCTCTTGCGTTATCTGGCTGTTTCTGCGGCAATGGTATCTTGTCGTCATCACACCTGCAGGAGCTCAGATTTGGACAAGGTTCTACTGGTCACCGGGGGCGGCCGCGGCATCGGCGCCGCCACGGCGCTGCTGGCCGCCCAGCGGGGTTACGCCGTCGCCGTCAACTACACCGCCAACTCGCTGGCCGCCGACGAGGTGGTGCGGCAGATCCGCGCCGGCGGCGGCACGGCCATGGCGGTGCGCGCCGATGTGGCCGACGAGGCCCAGGTGCTGGCCATGTTTGAGCAGGTCGACGCCAAGCTGGGCCGCCCCACGGCCCTGGCCAACAACGCCGGTGTGGTGGACACGGCCCAGCGCGTGGACGAGCAGAGCCTGGCACGCTGGCGCCGCATGTTCGAAATCAATGTCTTCGGCACGATGCTGTGTGCGCGTGAAGCCGTGCGCCGCATGAGCACGCGCCATGGCGGCACGGGCGGCGCCATCGTCAACGTCAGCAGCGTGGCCTCCGTCCACGGCGCAGCCGGGCAGTACGTGGACTACGCCGCCGCCAAGGGCGCGGTCGACGTTTTCACCCTGGGCCTGGCACGCGAGGTGGCAGCGGAGGGCATCCGCGTCAACGCCGTGCGCCCCGGCATCGTCGACACCGAGATCCACGCCAGTGGCGGCCAGCCCGGCCGCGCGCAACGCCTGGCACCGCAGATCCCGATGCAGCGCCCCGGCACGGCGCAGGAAATTGCCAACGCCATCGTCTGGCTGCTGTCGGATGAAGCCGGTTATGCGACCGGCTCCATACTGGACGTGACGGGAGGACGCTGATGAGCACGAAACCCTTGAAGTACTACTGGGAAGACATGGCGGTGGGCAGCAACCGCGAGCTCGGCAACGTGAGCCCCACGCGCGAACAGATCATGGACTTCGCACGCCAGTTCGACCCACAGCCTTTCCACCTGGACGAGGCCGCCGCCCAGGCCTCGGTCTTCGGCAGCCTGTGCGCCAGCGGCTGGCACACCTGCGCCATGGCCATGCGCCTGATGGTCGACAACTTCCTGTCCGAGGCGGCCGGCCTGGGTTCGCCCGGGCTGGAGAGCCTCAAGTGGACCAAGCCGGTGTTTCCCGGTGACGTGCTGACACTGCGCCACACCATCCTGGACAGCCGCCCCATGGGCAGCCGGCCCGATGTGGGCCTGGTGCGCACGCTTTGGGAGATGCACAACCAGCGCGGCGACAAGGTGCTGCACATGGAAGGCTGGGGCATGTTCCGCCGGCGCACGCCGGCCGTGGCGACGCCCAGCAAGGACTGAGATGGACTTCAAACCCCTTGTCACCCTGCTGGCCATCGTCAACCCGCTGGCCATCGTTCCCTTTTTCATCCACTACACGCAGGGCTTCACGCGCGAGCAACGCCTGCGCACGATCTGGATCTCCTCGCTCAGCGCCTTTGCCGTGATCGCCATCAGCGCCCTGCTGGGCCTGCAGATCCTGGCCTTCTTCGGCATCTCGCTCGCGAGCTTCCAGGTCGGCGGAGGCATGCTGCTGCTGACCTCAGCCCTGGCCATGCTCAACG
Organism: Burkholderiales bacterium; assembly: GCA_016185015.1. GTDB lineage: Bacteria > Pseudomonadota > Gammaproteobacteria > Burkholderiales > Burkholderiaceae_C > Hylemonella. Next base: position 179,393 of record JACPOI010000020.1, on the reverse strand, counting down.
CACAGCCGGCCGAAGCCAAATCCAACGCCGAAGAGATGCAGAGCGCGGCCGAGCGTTCGGCCGCGCGCGCCAGCATCGCCGTGGTACCGCTGACCATCCCGCTGCTGACCGGTCCGGCCACCATGTCCACCGTGGTGATCTACGCCGACAAGGCCAAGGACTTCCTCCAGCTGGGCACCCTGGTGGGCTACGGCGTGGTGGTGGCGCTGGCCACGGCCCTGTGCTTCGGCCTGGCCGAACCGATCGCGCGCGTGCTGGGCAAGACCGGCATCAACGTGATGACCCGGCTCATGGGCCTGATCCTCGCGGCCCTGGCCGTCGAGGTGATGTCCGATGGGCTGGTGAAACTGTTCCCGGCCCTCGGGCGTTGAGCCCGCGCTAGAACGACGCCACCGCGCCGTTGGAGCGCGGGTCGTAGCCGCCTTCGAGCACGCCATTCGGGTGGCGCACCAGCATGCCGGCATGGCCCACGCCCTCGTCCCAGGCGGCGATGGCCTCCACCTCGTGTCCCTGCGCACGCAGCTGCGTCAGCACGGCCGGGTCGAAGCGGCTCTCCAGCTTGAGCGAGTCGCTGGACTGGCCCCAGGTGCGGCCCAGCAACCAGCGCGGCCGCTCGATGGCCTGCTGCGGGTGGTCACCAAAACGCATCACGCGGTTGAAGATGGTCGCCTGGGTCTGCGGCTGGCCGTCGCCGCCCATGGTGCCGTAGACCATGGTGCCGCCATCGGCCAGCTGGGCCATGGCGGGGTTGAGTGTGTGGAAAGGTTTCTTGCACGGCTCCAGCGTGTTCACGTGCGCCGGGTCCAGCGAGAAGCTGCAACCACGGTTCTGCCAGTTGACGCCGCTGCTGGGCAGCACCACACCCGAGCCGAACTCGTGGTAGATGCTCTGGATGAAAGAAACGGCGAGGCCGTTCTTGTCGATCACGCCCATCCAGATGGTGTCGCCGGGCTTGGCCGTCTTGCCCCAAGGCAGGGCGGTGTCCGGCTTGAACTCGCGTGCCAGCGCATCGATGCGCGCCGGCGTCAGCAGCTCGGCCGGCGGCAGGGCCATGAAGTCGGGGTCGGTCAGGTAACGATCACGCACGCGGAAGGCCAGCTTGGTCGCTTCCACCTGCGCATGGATGAAAGCTGCGCTCTCGGGGCCGGCCTGCTTCCAGCCGGGGAAGCGCTCCATCAGCGCCAGGATCAGCAGCGAGACGAGGCCTTGGGAAGGTGGCACCATGTTGTGCAGCTGCGCGCCACCGACCGGCACGGTGAGCGGATCGATCAGCCTGGCCTGGTGCGCCTGCAGGTCGGCCAGCGTCAGCGGGCTGCCCACGGCGGCAAGTTCGGCCGCCATCTGCTTGGCCAGCGCGCCGCGGTAGTACTCGTCCGTGCCCTTGCGCGCGATCAGCGCCAGCGTGTCGCCCAGGCGCGATTGCTTGAACAACGCGCCCTCCTGCGGCACCTGGCCCTGGGTCAGGAAGGTTTCAGCGAAACCCGGGCGGTCTTTGAGTTCGGCCAGCTTGGCCTGCGTGGTGCTGGCCTGGCTGCGCGTGACCGGGATGCCCTGGCGCGCCAGGAAAATGGCATCGTCAAGCAGGCGCGACAGCGGCAGGCGGCCCCCGAGTGACTGCGCCGACAACTTGTGCGCGGCGCCCCAGCCCGAGATGGTGCCGGCGACCGTCAGCGCGGCGGTGCCGCCACGGAAAGGAATGCTGCCGCTGATGCCGCGCTGGGCGTACCAGTCGCGGCTGGCCGCCAGCGCGCTGCGGCCGCTGGCGTCGATGCCGCCGGGACGGTTGCCCGGGCCGTTGATGACCCAGAAGCTGTCGCCTCCGACGGAGTTCATGTGCGGGTAGACCACGGCGATGGTGGCCGCAGCGGCAACCATGGCCTCCAGGGCGTTGCCGCCCTCGCGCAGCACGGCCACGGCCGACTCGGCAGCCAGGGAATGGGGCGCCACCGCGATACCGCGGCGGCCGTAGACGGACTGGGACATCAATGCTCCATGCAAAAGAAAAACCTGCGGTGCGCAGGACCCGCAAGGCGCCACCGGCCAAGTGTCGCCATGCTACCGCGTCGCCGCAGGCCGGTGATACGCCGTGCCGGGCTCAGGCCTTCTTGGCCGCGCTCTTGGGCGGATTGGTGTAGACAAAGTTCGAGTAGGTGTGCTCGGCGAAGCGGTGCCAGAGCATGATCTCGGCGCGGAACTTCTTCCAGGGCTCGTAGATCTTCTTGAAGGCCGGGTTCTTGGCTGCCTCTTCCTCGTACAGGTCGAAAGCCGCATCCTGCGCCTTGCGCATCAGATCGACCGGGTAGGCATGCAGTTTCACGCCAGCACCCACCAGGCGCCTGAGCGCGTCGGGGTTCTTGAAGTCGTACTTGGCCATCATGTCCAGATTGGCCTCGGCCGCGGCCGCTTCGAAAGCCGCCTGGAATTCCTTGGGCAGGCTGTCCCAGGCCTTGCTGTGGATATAGAAGGAGTACATGGAATTGCTCTCCCACCAGCCGGGGTAGTAGTAGTGGGGCGCGACCTTGTAGAAGCCGAGTTTTTCATCATCGTAAGGGCCCACCCACTCGGCTGCATCGATCGTGCCTTTTTCCAGCGCGGGGTAGATGTCCCCGCCAGCAATCTGCTGCGGCACGGCACCCAGGCGGGACATGACCTCACCGCCCAGGCCGGCAATGCGCATCTTCAGGCCCTTGAGGTCGGCGGTGCTTTTGATCTCGCGGCGGAACCAGCCACCCATCTGCACGCCGGTATTGCCGCCGGGAAAACTCACGATGTTGTAGTCGCGCAGGAAATCGCGCACCAATTGCAGGCCGCCGCCGTAATACATCCACGCGTTCTGCTGGCGCTGGTTCATGCCGAAAGGCACCGTGGTCTCGAAGCCGAAAGCCCGGTTCTTGCCCACGAAGTAATAGCTGGCCGTGTGTCCGATTTCCACGCTGCCAGACTGCACTGCATCGACCACGCCAAAAGCGGGAACGATCTCACCCGCGGCGTGCACCGTGATCTGGAACTTGCCACCCGTGATTTCTGACACCCGCTTGGACAGCACCTCGGCGCCACCATAGATGGTGTCCAGGCTTTTCGGGAAACTCGAAGCCAGGCGCCAGCGAACGCTCGGCGAGGTCTGCGCAGACGCGGCCATGGGAACAGCCAGTGCAGCGCCAGCTGCACCAGCGGTGACGCTCTTGGAGACAAACGAACGACGGTCCAATTTCATGAGGAAGCTCCTTGGTGGTAATGAATATCCACCTGTCCGCAAGGAGCGTGCCTGATTCAGGGCACTGAAGATCCTGAGGATTGCACCATCCCGGGGCAATCCTCAGTTTGTATGCATGCTTATCGTTGCATTTGCAGCCACTGCACCAATTCAGTGATCGCGGCATCGGTGGCTGCACCCAAAGCGCGCACGCCCCCAGCCGCATCGGCGCTGGCGGCGGGCTGTTGCAGCTGCAGTTCGCGCTGGGCCAGCAGCTGTTCACCGCCCCCCGTGCGCTGCAGCAGGCTGGCGCGCAGGCGCAGCAAGCCGGCGCTTTGCTCCGCGCTGCTGAACAGCTGGCTGAACTCTTCGAGCTCGATGTGCAGCAGGCGGGGCGCAGCGTCACCCGCCGGCGGCAGCACGTACTGCCGGCCCAGGCCATCGCGCAGGCGTTGCTGCAGGAGTTCGGCGGGCACCATGGCCCAACGTGCCTGGCTGTAGGCGCGCAGCTGCTGCGCATCGGCATACGCCAGGCGATACAGCATGGCCGGGCTGTCCAGCGCCGGACTGGCCTGCACGCGCAAGGCCAGCAGCGGTCGCGTGCCCGACGCCGGCTGGCTTGCGGCGGCCGCCGGGCCGAAGTCATAACGCAGCGGCGCCGGCGCGCGTTCGGGCAAGCCGGCACAGGCTGTCAGCAGGGCAGCCGACAGCACCAGCGTCCAGCGCGCTGCGCTGCGAAAAGAGGCTGCTGCTTGGGTCATGGCGTCTCTCCTCATCGCGCACCTCGCGGCACGACAAAACCGGGTTCGCCCGGGCCGGGCAGTGCCAGGGCCGGGCCGTAGATCAGGGCCTGGGGGTTGTCGTCCAGCGTGGTGGCGGCGCGCCCCACCTGGCGCACCGAGCGGCCGGCGTCATCGAGCGCGCGGTTCAGGCGCGGCAGGCTGGACTGCTGCAGGGTCTGGCCGGTGCTGGCCAGCGCGCCCACACCCTGCTGCAGCTGGTCCAGCGTGCCACCGGGTTGTTGCAGGCGCTGGGCCAGGCCCGCATAGTGGTCGGCCGTCTTGCGCACCTGTTCGGCACTGGCGCTGACACTGTTCGCCGACTCGCGCATGGCCTGGAAGGAGACGCGCGCCTCCTGCATGGCCGGCGGCACAGCCGCGGCCGCCTCGCGCAAGGCGTCGATGCTCTTGCGCAGCGCCTGCTGGTTCTCGGGGGCCAGCAGCTGGTTGACGCGGCGCGTCGTTTCCTCCAGCTGACCCAGCAGGCGCTCGCCCTGGCGCGACCACTGGTCCATCAGGCCCGGACGCATGGGGATGCGCGGCGCGGGGCCACTGGCCGCCGCCAGCGGCTCGCGCGACTCGCCGCTGTCGTCGAGCTGCACGAAGGCGATGCCGGTCAGGCCCTGATAGCCCAGGCTGGCGTAGGTCGAACGGGTGATGGGCGCGCTCGCGTCCAGCTCCAGGCGCACCAGCACCAGACCCGGACTCAGCGGGTCGAAACCGATGTCCGCCACCTTGCCGACCTTGACGCCGCGAAAACGCACCGAGGCCTGAGACTGCAGGCCGGTGACGGCATCGCGCGTGGACACCTCGTAACTGCGCACCTCGCCGGCCTGGCGCGTGAGCCAGACCGCCAGCGCCACCAGCAGCGCCGTGACCAGCAGCACGAAGGTGCCGGCGGCCAGTGCATGGGCCTTGTTTTCCATAAGCTGCTTTCTACCCGTCTTTCGCCGAATCATGCAACAGGGCTTGCGCCCGCCGCCCACGCTCCCCCCGGAAGAAGTCACGGATGAAGGGATGGGCATGCGCCATCACTTCCTGCGGGGTACCACTGACAATGACATGCTGCTCGGCCAGCACGGCAACGCGGGTGCTCAACTCGAAGATGGTATCGAGATCGTGCGTGACCATCACCACCGTCAGGTCCAGCTCCTGGTGCAGCGAGCGCAGCAGATCGCAGAAGTCGTCGGCGCTGTCGGGGTCCAGGCCGGCGGTCGGCTCGTCGAGCAGCAGCAGGGGCGGGTCCATGACCAGCGCGCGCGCCAGCGCCACGCGCTTGACCATGCCCCCCGACAGATCGGCCGGCATCTTGTGCGCCTGCGACGGGTCCAGCCCCACCATCTGCAGCTTGACCATCGCCGCGTCGCGCACCAGCTCTGGCGGCAGGGTGCGCAGTTCGTGCAGGGGAAAGGCGATGTTCTCGAGCACGCTGAAGGCCGAGAACAGCGCACCGTGCTGAAACAGCATGCCCACGCGGCTGGCCGCCCCCGGTGCGCCGAGCTCGCTGGCCGGGCGACCCAACACGCTGACACGGCCGCGCGCCGGCCGCTCCAGCCCCAGCATCTGGCGCAGCAGCACGGTCTTGCCGCTGCCCGAGCCGCCGACCACGGACATCAGCTCACCCGCCTCGATCTTCAGGTTCAGATCGCGGTGCACGACAAACTCGCGGCCGGCGCTGCGAAACACGGAGGACAGGCCTTCGATCTCGACCATGGGTGTGCTCATCGTCATATGCCCACGTTCCTGAACAGCACGGCAAACAGCGCATCCACCAGGATCACCACCGTGATCGACACCACCACCGAAGCCGTGGTGCCCTGGCCCAGGCTCTCGGTATTGGGTTTGACGCGCAGGCCGAAGTGGCAGCCCACCATCGCGATCAGCATGCCGAAGGCCACCGACTTGCCCGTGGCCAGCGTCAGATTGGAGACCTGCACGGCATCGGGCAGCGCCGAGAGGAAATAGGCCGGCGACACGCCCATGGTGAGATCGGAGGCGATCATGCCCCCCACCAGGGCCGCCAGCGTGGTCCAGACCGAAATCAGAGGCATGGCCACGGCCATGGCCAGCACACGCGGCAGCACCAGGCGCCAGCCGCGCGCGATGCCCATCACGCGCATGGCGTCGATCTCCTCCGTCACGCGCATCACGCCGATCTGCGCCGTGATGGTCGAGCCCGAACGCCCGGCGATCAGGATGGCCGCGAGCACGGGCCCCAGCTCGCGGATCACCGAGATGCCCAGCAGGTTGACGATGTAGGGGTCGGCGCCGAACAGTCGCAGCTGCTGTGCCACCAGGTAGGCCAGCACCACGCCGATCAGGAAACCCACCAGCGCCGTGATGGGCAACGCGGTGGCACCGATGTGGTACAGATGGCCCGAGAAATCGCGCCAGGGCCCCTGCCGTGGATGACGCAGGAGACGCAGCAGGTCCAGCACCAGCTGCCCCGTCAGGCGCAGCATGCCCAGCAGGTGCACCAGCACCAGCAAGACCTGGCGGCCCAGCCGCTCCCACAAATAGACCGGGCCGTGGTGTTCGGTGGGGGGCATCGCCACGGTGTAGCGCGCCACGCGTTCGAGCACTGCCCGCTGCGCTGGCAGGGTGTCGAGTTGCGCGGGCCAGCGCCGGCCCCAGCTGTTCCACAGCAGCTGGGCGCCGGTATGGTCCAGCCGCTGGATGCTGCGCAAGTCCCAGGCCTGGCCCCCCTGCAGTGCCGCCGGCAACTCGCGCTGCAGCCCAGCCCAGGCCGATGGTTCGGCCAGTTGCGCCGCCGTCCACTGCCCCTGCAGCACGACCGCCACCCCTTGCGGCAAGGACTGCCGGCGCAAGCTGGGGGGGGTAGGGGTCATGGAGGGCTGCCAATGGAACCGTGATGGCATGCATCGTAGCGCCTGATTTCGCCGCCACAATAGCGGCATCCCATTCACGCCACAGGAGAGCCCATGAGCGTCACCCCCGCCACCGACGAACTGCTGGTCGAGCAGCGCGGCCCCGTGCTGTGGCTCACGATTCACCGCGAGGCGCGCCGCAACGCGGTCAGCCATAGCGTGCTGGCCGCCATGGCGCGTGCCATCGATGCGGCCCAGCAGCAGCGCGAGGTCCGCGCCATCGTCATTACCGGCGCGGGCAGCAAGGCCTTCTGCGCCGGCGCCGACCTGCAGGCCGACCAGGCCTTCACCACCGACTATTCCGAGCCGCAGGGCCACGTGGCGCGTGTGCTGCGCGCCGCTAAGGCCAGCACCGTGCCGCTGATCGCGCGGGTGAACGGCGCCTGCATGGCCGGCGGCATGGGCCTGCTGGCCATGTGTGACTTGGCGGTGGCGGCCCGCCACGCCACCTTCGGCCTGCCAGAGGTGAAGGTCGGCGTGTTCCCGGCCCAGGTGCTCAGCGTGCTGCAACACCAGATCCCGCGGCGTAAGCTGGCCGAGCTGTGCCTGACCGGCGAGCCGCTCGATTCAGCCCAGGCACTGGAATACGGTCTGGTGAACTACGTCGATGACAACCTGGACGGCAAGCTGCAATGGCTGCTGGAGCGCCTGCTGGACAAATCGCCGGCGGCCATCCGCCGCGGCCTGTACACCATGAAAAAGATCGAGGCCATGGCCTTCGAGGAAGCCATGTCCTTCACCGAAAGCCAGATCGCTCTCTTCACGCTGACCGAAGACGCGAAAGAAGGCCAGGCCGCCTTCAAGGAAAAACGCAAACCGGTCTGGCCCGGGCGCTGAGCCGATTGCTTACGGCAGCTTGCGGGAGATCAGCTCACCTTCCAGATGGCCAGCCCCCTGCGGGTGCGTGGCCGGGCGGTCCAGCGTACGCTTGACCACACTGATGCTGTCCGCCGGGGCGATCCAGACGCGCTGCACCTCGCCGTTCGAGTCGGTGCTGACCACCAGGTAGGAATTGAAGCTGCCGGCCGGCACGGTGATCCGGTCGTAGGCCTCGACCTTGTAGTTCAGGGTCAGCGGCACAACCTTGCCGCTGGCATGCATGGTTACCTTGTGTTCGCTGCTCCAGCTGTCGCCCACTTTCATCGGCCAGCGGTAGGCGATCGGCGGGTCATAGGTCACCACGGGTTTGCCGTCGCGGCCCAGCAGCGCAACCAGTCCGTGGGTCTTGCTTTCGTACAGCTGGACGCCGGCCTGGGGCGAGACCCCCGCCATGGCCGCTTGCCCCTGCCAACTGCCGGGCTTGTGGTCCCAGCTCACCTGGTCATCGAAATTGCCGTAACTGCCGCTGCTCTTGCGGTGGTACACAGCCACCGTGCCATATTGAACGCCGACGAACTTTTCGGCCACCGGTGGCGTACTTACGCACGCCGGCAGGCCCATGACCGTGGCCAGCCCCAGCAAACCCAGGCTGAAAGCGCGTTTCTGTTTCTGATGACGCATGGTGGATCTCCTGCGAAGGGAATGAACATGGAATCCATTCTTCGGAAGCCGGGCCCGGACTGCTTTGATGCCCATCAAGCTTTTCATCCCGCACCGCAGCATGGCTCCAGGCTTGCCAAGCTTGATCCATATCAAGCCCCGCAGCGGACGCTGGCGTAGCATGGCGCCACCATCACAGCCAGGAGGAGACCGCCATGGCAACGAATGAAGCTGCGAGCCGCGCGCCAGCGCGCGAATCCATCAACGTCTACGGACTGCTGGCCGCCCTGGCCGGCCTGATCGTCGTCATGCTCCTGCCCAAACCGGCGGGGCTGCCGGTGGCCGGGCAGATCATGCTGGGCCTGCTGCTGTTCTCCGTCATCCTGTGGGTGACCGAAGCGGTGGACTACGCCATCAGCGCCGTGCTCATCACCGCCCTCATGGCTTTCATGCTCGGCATGGCGCCCAATGCGGCCAAGCCCGAAGCCGTGCTGGGCACCGGGCCGGCGCTCACACTGGCGCTGGGCGGATTTGCCAACACGGCGCTGGCGCTGGTGGCGGCGGCCTGCTTCCTTTCGGCGGCCATGACCATCACGGGGCTGGACAAGCGCATCGCCCTCTTCATCCTCTCCAAGGTCGGCGCGCGGACCAACCGCGTGCTGGTCGGCGCCATCCTGGTGGGCATCGTGCTGTCCTTCCTGGTGCCTTCGACCACGGCGCGCGTGGCCTGCCTGGTGCCCATCATCATGGGCATCATCCTGGCCTTCGGCGTGGACCAGCGCTCGCGTTTCGCCGGCATGCTGATGATCGCCACCGCCCAGTCCGCCTCGATCTGGAACGTGGGCGTGAAGACCGCGGCCGCGCAGAACATGGTGGCCATCGGCTTCATCGAGAAGGCCTACGGCCAGACTATCACCTGGAGCGACTGGCTGATCGCCGCGGCACCCTGGTCCATCCTGATGTCCATCGCGCTGTACTTCGTGATGATCAAGATGATGCCGCCCGAGACGAAAGAGATCGCCGGCGGCAAGGAAACCATCCGCCTGGCGCTGCACGCGCTGGGGCCGATGAGCTGGGCCGAGAAGAAGCTGCTGTTCATCACCCTGGCCCTGCTGGCCTTCTGGGCCACCGAAAAGGTGCTGCACCCCTTCGACACCTCGTCCACCACCATCGCCGCCATCGCACTCATGTTCACACCGGGCATCGGTGTCATGGGCTGGAAGCAGGCGCAGTCGCGTATTCCGTGGGGCACCATCGTGCTCTTCGGCACCGGCATCAGCCTGGGCACCGCGCTCCTGCAGACCAAGGCCGCCGCCTGGCTGGCCAACATCATCGTCGCCAACCTCGGCCTGGCCGGCGCCTCGGCGTTCATGATCCTGGCCTTGTTGTCGCTGTTCCTGATCGTGGTGCACTTGGGTTTTGCCAGCGCCACCGCCCTGGCCTCGGCCATGATCCCCATCATGATCAGCGTGCTGCAGCAGATCGCCGGCGGCCCCGATGCCGCGCCCATGAACCTCGTGGGCATGACCATGCTGCTGCAGTTCGTGGTGAGCTTCGGCTTCATCCTGCCGGTTAATGCGCCACAGAACATGGTGGCCTACGGTACCGACACCTTTGCGGTGCGTGACTTCGTGCGCACGGGGCTGGTGCTCACGGTGATCGGGTTTGCGCTGGTGTTGCTGCTGGGGGCGACGTACTGGCAGTGGATGGGGTATCTGACGAAGTAATTCGTCACCGCCACACCTGCTCCAGCGCCGCCCACGCACTCGCCAGCACCGGCTCCCCACGCCGCGCGCGCAGGCTGACAAAACAAAGCTGACACTCCAGGCTCACGCGGTCCGCCACCACCAGGCCGCGCGCCTGCGCCTCGGTGATGGCGATGGACTCGCGCACCAGGCTCAGGCCCACGCCGGAGCGCACCAGGTCCAGCATGGAGGCCTCCTGGTCCACCAGGGCCACCTGGCGCGGCGTCACACCCAGCGGGCCGAAGACACCGGCCAGCAAGCGGTGGTGGGCCGAGGCCGGCGGTGTGGCGATCCAGGGCAGGGCCGCCAGGGCTTTCCAATCGCGGCCCAGCACCTGCTCGCCCCAGCCGGCCGGCGCCAGCACGCGGTAGCTGAAATGCGAGAGCACGCGCGTCTCGTACGGCCCCTCCTGCGTTTCCCCCGGCAGGCCCAGGTAGAAACCGACGTCCAGTTCGCCACGGCCGATCTGTGCCAACACCTCGCCGCTCATGCCCTGGCGCAGCTCGGTCTCGATCTGCGGCGCCGTTTCCACTAGCTCCTTGAGGAAGGCCCCCAGGCGGATGAACTCCGGGTCGAGGATGGTACCGATGCGCAGGCGCCCGCGCACCGTGTTGTGCAGGCTTTGCGCCGCCTGGCCGAAATCGGCCAGTGCCGCCAGGGCTTTCTCGGCCTGGGGCAGCAGCGCCGCACCGTCGGGCGTGAGCGCCAGGCCGTGCGGCGTGCGCGTGAAGAGCTGCAGGCCTGTAAGTTCAGCGAGAGCCTTGAGCTGCAAACTGACGGCCGGTTGGCTCAGGTGCAAACGGGCCGCCGCGCGCGAGACATTGCCTTCCCGTGCCACGGCGACAAAGGCGCGCAAGGCCTGGAGGTCGGGAGCGATAGTCATATTTGAAAAATTTATACCACCATTTTGTGCAAGTCATTGGAAAAACCCCTGAATTTCCCCGACACTTCGCCATCCACGTGGAGACTTCATCATGAGCATTACAAATATTGATCATCACATCGGCGGCAAGGTCGTCGCCAGCACCTCCGGCCGCGCGCAGGACGTCTACAACCCCGCCACCGGCGCCGTCAGCGGCCGCACGGCCCTGGCCAGCGCGGCTGAGGTCGACAAGGCCGTGGCCGTCGCGCAAGCAGCCTTCCCCGCCTGGGCCGAGACCTCGCCGCTGCGCCGCGCGCGCATCCTGTTCAAGTTCCTCGAACTGATGAACCAGCACCGCGACGACCTGGCACGGCTGATCACGGCCGAGCACGGCAAGGTCTTCACCGACGCCCAGGGTGAGGTGACGCGCGGCATCGAGATCCTGGAATTCGCCACCGGCATTCCGCAGTTACTCAAGGGCGATTTCACCGAGCAGGTCTCCACCGGCATGGACAACTGGACGATGCGCCAGCCCCTGGGCGTGGTGGCGGGCATCACGCCCTTCAATTTCCCCGTGATGGTGCCGATGTGGATGTTCCCGGTGGCGATTGCCGCGGGCAACACCTTCATCCTCAAGCCCAGCCCCATCGACCCCTCGCCCTCCCTCTTCATGGCCGATCTGCTGAAGAAGGCCGGCCTGCCCGACGGCGTGTTCAACGTGGTGCAGGGCGACAAGGAAGCGGTAGACGCGCTGCTGGCCCACCATGACGTGAAGGCCATCAGCTTCGTGGGCTCCACCCCGATCGCCAACTACATCTACGAAACCGGCGCGCGCAACGGCAAGCGCGTGCAGGCCCTGGGCGGCGCCAAGAACCACATGGTGGTCATGCCCGACGCCGACCTGGACCAGGCCGTGGACGGCCTGATCGGCGCGGCCTACGGCTCGGCCGGCGAGCGCTGCATGGCGATCTCGGTCGCGGTGCTGGTGGGCGACGTGGCCGACAAGATCATGCCCAAGCTCATCGAGCGCACCAAGGCGCTGAAGATCAAGAACGGCATGGAGCTGGACGCCGAGATGGGCCCCATCGTCACGGACATCGCGCATAGCCGCATCACCGGCTACATCGAGCACGGCGCCAGGGAAGGCGCCAAGCTGCTGGTCGATGGGCGCGGCTTCAAGGGCAAGGCCGCCGGCGCCGGCTGCGACAACGGTTTCTGGCTGGGCGGCACGCTGTTCGACCACGTCACGCCCGAGATGAAGATCTACAAGGAAGAGATTTTCGGCCCCGTGCTGTCCTGCGTGCGCGTGCCGGACTTCGCTACCGCCGTGAAGCTCATCAACGACCACGAGTTCGGCAACGGCGTCTCCTGCTACACACGCGACGGCCACGTGGCGCGCGAGTTCTCGCACCGCATCCAGGTGGGCATGGTCGGCATCAACGTGCCGATCCCCGTGCCCATGGCCTGGCACGGCTTTGGCGGCTGGAAGCGCTCGCTGTTCGGCGACATGCACGCCTATGGCGAAGAAGGCGTGCGTTTCTACACCAAGCAGAAGTCGGTGATGCAACGTTGGCCAGAGAGCATCGGCAAGGGCGCCGAGTTCGCCATGCCAACATCGAAGTAGGAAGCCCCCCTGAGCCGGCCTGAAGGCCGTCTTCCCCCGGAGGGGGACGCCACCAGCGGCCCGGCGAAGCCGGTTCCGCGGTGGCCCCGAATAAAAACCCTTGCGCGCTACGTCCTGTTGCGCGATGGGGAGAGGAGACCATGAGCGACACGACCTTCGACTACATCATCATCGGCGCGGGCACCGCCGGCTGCCTGCTGGCCAACCGGCTGAGCATGGACGCGAGCAAGCGCGTGCTGCTGATCGAGGCGGGGCGCCGCGACGACTACCACTGGATCCACATCCCGGTGGGTTACCTCCACTGCATCGGCAACCCGCGCACCGACTGGCTCTACAACACCGAACCCGCCGACGGGCTGAATGGCCGCAGCCTGCGTTACCCGCGCGGCAAGACCCTGGGCGGCTGCTCCAGCATCAACGGCATGATCTACATGCGCGGCCAGTCGCGCGACTACGACCAGTGGGCCCAGCTGACCGGCGACGACGGCTGGCGCTGGGATCAGGTGCTGCCCTACTTCAAGCACCACGAGGACTACTACAAGGGTGCCGATGCCCTGCACGGCGCCAAGGGCGTGCCGACCGAGCTGCTCGACCTCAAAAAACACCCAGCCGACCACTACCGCACGCTGATGCGCCACCACATCACGGGCGGCGAATGGCGCATCGAGAAGCAACGCCTGCGCTGGGACGTGCTGGACGCCTTTTCTCAAGCGGCACAGCAGGCCGGCATTCCTGCCAGCGAAGACTTCAACCGCGGCAACAACGAAGGCGTGGGTTATTTCGAAGTCAACCAGAAGAGCGGCTGGCGCTGGAACACGGCCAAGGCCTTCCTGCGCCCGAAATGCTACGGACGCCCCAACTTCGAGCTCTGGACTTCGGCACAGGTGGCGCGCCTGGTCGTGGACACCGCGCCCGACGGCAGCAAGCAATGCACCGGCGTGCAGGTCTGGACCGGCCAGGAGATGGTGACGGCCACCGCCACCCGTGAGGTGGTACTGAGCGCGGGCAGCGTGGGCTCCACGCAGATCCTGCAGCTTTCGGGCATCGGCCCCGGCGAGCTGCTGCGCCGCCACGAGGTGCCCGTGGTGCACGAACTGCCCGGCGTGGGTGCCAACCTGCAGGACCACCTGCAGATCCGTTCGGTCTACAAGGTGCAGGGTGTCAAGACGCTCAACACCATGGCCAACAGCCTGTGGGGCAAGGCCATGATCGGGCTGGAGTACGCGATCAAGCGCAGCGGCCCCATGAGCATGGCACCCAGCCAGCTCGGCGCCTTCACGAAAAGCGACCCGGCCCAGCCCTGGCCCAACATCGAATACCACGTGCAGCCGCTCTCGCTGGACGCCTTTGGTGAACCGCTGCACGGCTTCAACGCCTTCACCGCCAGCGTCTGCAACCTCAACCCGACCAGCCGCGGCACCATCCAGATCCGCAGCAAGCGCTTCGAGGACGCGCCGGCGATTGCGCCCAACTACCTGAGCACCGACCAGGACCGCAAGGTGGCAGCCGATTCGCTGCGCGTGACCCGCCGCATCGTGGAGCAGCCCGCGCTGGCGAAGTACCAGCCGCAGGAATGGAAACCCGGCACGCAGTACCAGAGCGACGAAGACCTGGCGCGGCTGGCCGGCGACATCGCCACCACCATCTTCCACCCGGTGGGCACCACACGCATGGGCCGTGCGGACGACCCCATGGCCGTGGTCGACCCGCAGTTGCGCGTGCGCGGCATCCGCGGCCTGCGCGTGGCCGATGCCGGTGTCATGCCCACCATCACCAGTGGCAACACCAACTCACCCACCTTGATGATCGCCGAGCGCGCGGCGCACCTGATCCTGGCCGAGGCCTGAGCCAGCGGCTCAGCGCAAACGCCCGACGTAACGCGCCTCCAGCCCCGCCGGAGCCGATGGGGCTTCAACGGGCATCACCTTGGGTGCGACCTTGACTGGTTTTGGTGCAGGGCGCAAGGCCTGCATGGCGGTATCCATGCGGTGCGCCAGCTCGGCCAGCTCATCCAGGCCTTTTTCCAGGGCGGCTGCGCGGGCAAAACGCACCACGTCGTCGGCATATTCCAGGTTGCGGGCCATCCATTCGGTATCGGTCACCCGTCCGGTGACCCGGCGCAGCTGCACATGCAGATGGGCGGCGATGGCGATGCGTTCACTCTCGAGCATGGTGGGGTTTCCTGCAGGACACGGACCAGCCAGGAAGCAGTATCCGTGCCATAGCCTGAACAAGCCGCCGCACCGGCCCGGGGAAACCCCTAGTCCGTGACCTGGCGCACTGACTTACATTACGACCACTCGCAAGCGCGCCCCAGGCGCTGCATGAGAGGAACCGAGGAAGACTTCGACTCAAACGTACAAGAAAATTGATACCATCCAGAGCAGATGGCGTTCACCAAGGCACCGCTAACCCCGGTGCCTTTTTATTTGTAGCTCCCGGTTCTCATGGAATTCCTTCTCGTCACGCTGGCCTCGCTGCTGGCGGGTTTTGTCGATGCCATCGTGGGCGGCGGCGGCCTGGTCCTGTTGCCGGCCCTGTTTGCCGCCTACCCCACGGCCCATGCGGCCACCCTCTTCGGCACCAACAAATCCGCCTCGATCTGGGGCACGGCCTTCGCTTCGGTGCAGTACGTGCGACGCGTGGACCTGCGCTGGCGCACCATGCTCCCGGCCATGGCCCTGTCGTTTGCCGGCGCGCTGGCGGGGGCCTGGCTGGTCACGCTGATCTCACCGGATTTCCTGCGCAAGCTGCTGCCAGCCGTGCTGCTGGGGGTGCTGGTCTACACGCTGATGAAAAAGGAGCTGGGTCGCCACCATGCGCCGCGTTTTGCGGGCCGCCAGGAGCTGCTGGCCGCCGGCACGGTGGGCCTGTTGATCGGTTTTTACGACGGCTTCTTCGGCCCGGGCACGGGCAGCTTTTTCGTCTTCCTCTTCGTGCGCTGGCTGGGTTATGACTTCCTGCACGCTTCGGCCGGGGCCAAGCTGCTCAACCTGAGCAGCAACCTCTCGGCGCTCCTGTTGTTCGCCATCAAAGGCCATGTCTGGTGGCATTTCGCGCTGACGCTGGCGCTGGCCAATATCGTGGGCAGCCTGCTGGGCACACGGCTGGCGCTCAAGCACGGTGCCGGCTTCGTGCGCAGCGTCTTCATCGTGGTGGTGAGTGCGCTGATCCTCAAGACCGGCTACGACGCCTTCCTGCGCCAAGTCTGAGCGGTCTCAGGGCTCCACGGCGACTTGTACGCCGGCCTTGCCCTTGGGCGGCCAGGCCACCTCGGCCGCCAGGCGCGGCTTGCCGATCGGCGTCGCTGCGCGGCCCTGCTTGACGGCGGCCAGGTCTTCCTCGCTCGGGTATTGGCCCAGCAGCCAGTAGTCGAACACGCGCCGTGCCATCGGGGCGGCATGCTCGGCACCGAAGCCCGAGTTCTCCACGATCACCGCCAGGGCGATCTTGGGCTCGTCCACCGGTGCGAAGGCGATGTACAGCGCATGGTCGCGCTGGTGCTCCTCCATCTTGCGCGCGTCGTATTTCTCCTTCTGGCCGATGGTCACGGCCTGCGCGGTGCCGGTCTTGCCGGCGCTGAGGTACTTGGCGCCGAGGAAGGAGCGCGCCGAGGTGCCGTCCTGCGTGACGGCCGCCAGCGCCCGGCGCACGACGGCCAGGTTCTGCTGGCCGTAGCGCAGGTTCTCCGGCTGTTTCTTGGCCACGTCCTGTACCACCGTACTGCCGGCATCCTGCGTGCCGATGACCAGATGGGGGGTGTACTTGATCCCGTTGTTCGCTAACGTGCCCGTGGCCGACGCCAGCTGCAGCATGGTGAAGGTGTTGTAGCCCTGGCCGATGCCCAGTGAAATGGTTTCACCGGCATACCACTTCTGTTGCTCCGGCCGCTTGTAGGTCCGGCGCTTCCAGGCCTGGCTGGGCAGCACGCCGCGCACCTCGCCCTGGATATCGATGCCCGTGAGCTGGCCGAAACCCAGGGGTTTCATGAAATCGTGGATGGCGTCCACGCCCAGCTCGTTGGCCAGGGAGTAGTAGTAGACGTTGCTGGACTTGACGATGCTGCGGTGCATGTCCACCGGGCCCAGCCCGCCATCGCCGTGGCTGCGGAAGGTGTGGTCGCCGAAGGTCCAGGAGCCGCCGTCGTAGACGATGGTGGACGGCGAGCGCTTGCCGGTCTCCAGCGCCGCCATGGCCATGAAAGGCTTGTAGGTCGAACCCGGCGGGTAGGTGCCGCGCAGAGCCCGGTTCAGCAGCGGCTTGTCGATCGACTCGTTGAGCGCCTGCCAGGATTCGGAGTCGATGCCTTCGACGAACATGTTGGGGTCGAAGGTCGGCTTGCTGACGAAGGCCAGGATCTCGCCGGTGCTGGGATCGAGCGCCACCAGCGCACCACGGCGCTGGCCGAACATCTCTTCGATCAGGTTCTGCAGCTTGATGTCGATCGACAGCACCACGTTGTTGCCGGGCTTGGCCGAACTGCTGGCCAGCTTGCGCACGGCCCGCCCACCAGCCGAGGTCTCGACGCGCTCGAAACCCGTGATGCCGTGCAGGTGTTTCTCGAAGCTCTGCTCCACGCCGAGCTTGCCGATGTAGTCGGTGCCGCGGTAGTTGGCCTGGTCCTCATCGTCCCACTCCTCCTGCTCCTTCTTCTCGGCCGGGTTGATGCGGCCGATGTAACCCACCACATGGCTGCCGAGCTCGCCCCAGGGGTAGTTGCGGAACAGGCGTGCGCGGATGTCCACGCCGCTGAAGCGATAACGCTGCACGGCAAAACGCGCCACCTCCTCGTCAGACAGGCGGGTGCGGATGGGCAGGGATTCGGCGCCCTTGGTTTCTTCCATGAGCTTGCGAAAGCGCCGGCGGTCGCGCGGCGTGATCTCGACCATGTCGGCCAGCTCGTTGATGGTCTGCTCCAGATTGGCGACCTGGGAGGGCGTGATCTCCAATGTGTAAGCCGAGTAGTTGGTCGCCAGCGGAATGCCGTTGCGGTCCAGGATCAGACCGCGCGTGGGCACCAGCGGCACGACCGTGGTGCGGTTGATCTCGGCCTGCTCCTGCAGCTCGGTATGGCGGACCACCTGCAGGTAGACCAGCCGGAAAAACAGGATCACAAAGCAGGCAAACACCAGCGCAGAGACGACCAGCCCGCGCGCACGGAAGCGATGCAGGTCGGCTTCGACGTTGCGCAGTTCGGTCATGGTGCGAGGACTATTAAGTAGCTAACCGGTTCGCCGCCGGGCCGCCCCAAGGCGAACCAGCCCCCTCGGGGGGCAGCGCAGTACACGCAGTGACAAGCGTGGGGGCCATGTTACAGCGGCCGGTTGGCGTCGGGGTCGGGCGCGCGCCGCTGCGGCAGCAGCAGCAGCAGGGAGGCCAGCGGCCACAGCAGCGCCTCGATCAGCGGCGCCAGCAGCATCGAAAAGCCCGGGAAATTGCCGCCCACCATCAGGCGCACGGCCAGCGCCACCGAATGGGCGGCAATCAGCAGGGGCAGCACGTGCACCGACTGCGAGGCCAGCGTGAACCACAGCAGACGGCGATGGATGGCGATGGCCAGGAAGTTCAGCACCGAATAGGCCAGGGCATGCTGCCCCAGCACGCTGCCCTGGTGCACGTCCATCAGCAGGCCGAACACGAAGGCCGCCCCGATGCCGACGCGCTGCGGCTGGTGCACGCCCCAGAAGACCAGGGTCAGGGCCAAGAGGTCCGGCGCCCAGGCGGCGCGCCCCCAGAGCGCGATGTTGAGCAGCAGGTTGAGGCCGAAAGCCCCTGCCAGGCTGCCCCAGATGAAAAGAGGGTTGGCGGGCAACAGGAGCTGCTGGCCGGGACGCATGATCATTTCTGCACCCCCTTGCCGCTGTCCTTCTTGACCGGCTTGCCGGCGATCACCGGCTTGTCCTGCGGCCGCAGCGGCTGCTGGCCGGCCAGCGTGGGCAGCACCAGCACCTGCGAAGCGCCAGCCACCCGGGCCTGCGGCACACAGTAGATCAGCGCAAAGGGCAGTTCAACGCGGCGCTCGACCTTTTCGACGCGCGCCACGGGCAGGCCCGGCGGGAATACGCCGTCGATGCCGCTGGTGGTCAGGACATCGCCGGGCTGGACGTCGGCATTGCTGCCCATGTAGCGCAACTCCAGCGCACCACCGTGCAGGCTCGGGTCGCCGAAGGCCACGGCGCGCACGCCGGTGCGGATATTGAGCACGGGGATGGCCTGGTCGGCGTCGATCACCAGCGTCACCTCGCTCAGCGAAGGATAGACGCGGGTCACCTGCCCCAGCACGCCGGATTCGTCAAGCACCGGGGCCCCGGCGCTCACGCCGTGGATCAGGCCCTTGTCGATGATGACCTTGTGCGCATAGGGATCGGCCGCGTCGTAGAGCACCTGCGCGGCCAGGCCGGGCGTGGGCATGCGCTCGCGCAGTTCCAGCAGCTGGCGCAGGCGCTCGTTCTCCTGGAACAGCTGGTCGAACTGCTGCACCCGCGGCGCCTGCAGGCGCAGCTGCTCGCGCAGGGTGGTGGCGTCGTCCTGGGCGCTGCGCAGCGACTGCACGTGGTGGAAGCCGTCGCGCGTCCAGGTCACCGGCTGCAGCAAAGCCCATTGCACGGGGTAAAGCGCCGAGGCGATGGTCATGCGCACCGGACCGGTGAGCTGAAAACGTGTGTCCGCCACCATGAGGAACAGCGCCACGGCGCTGAACAACATGAGCTTGGACAGGGCCGAAGCGCCCTGCCGGAAGAACGGGGGAGGTGCCCTGTCCAGCGTACCAAGTGGCATCGCTGACCTTGTTGATTACTCGTTGGTGAAGATGGCGCCGAGACGATCCATGCGTTCCAGGGCGATGCCGCAGCCGCGCACCACGCAAGTCAGCGGGTCTTCGGCCACCAGCACCGGCAGGCCGGTTTCTTCGGACAGCAGGCGGTCCAGGTCGCGCAGCAAGGCGCCACCACCGGTCAGCATCATGCCGCGGTCGGCGATGTCGGCGCCGAGTTCGGGCGGGGTCTGCTCCAGCGCGTTCTTCACGGCGGAGACGATGTTGTTGAGCGGATCGGTCAGCGCTTCCAGGATTTCGTTGGAAGAGATCGTGAAACTGCGGGGCACGCCCTCGGAGAGGTTGCGGCCGCGCACTTCCATCTCGCGCACCTCGCTGCCGGGGAAGGCCGAGCCGATGTTCTTCTTGATCGCTTCGGCCGTGGGCTCGCCGATCAGCATGCCGTAGTTGCGGCGAATGTAGTTGATGATGGCCTCGTCGAACTTGTCGCCGCCCACGCGGACCGAGCCCTTGTAGACCATGCCGCCCAGGGAGATCACGCCGACTTCGGTGGTACCGCCGCCGATGTCCACCACCATGGAGCCGCTGGCTTCCGACACGGGCAGGCCCGAACCGATGGCCGCGGCCATGGGTTCCTCGATCAGGTAGACGTCGCTGGCGCCGGCGCCCAGGGCCGATTCGCGGATGGCGCGGCGCTCGACCTGGGTCGAGCCGCAGGGCACGCAGATGATGATGCGCGGGCTGGGCTTGAACACGCCGCGCGGGTGCACCATCTTGATGAACTGCTTGAGCATCTGCTCGGTGACGGTGAAGTCGGCGATCACGCCGTCCTTCATCGGGCGGATGGCCTCGATGTTGCCGGGCACCTTGCCCAGCATGGCCTTGGCTTCACGGCCCACGGCCTGGATCGTCTTCTTGCCTTGCGGGCCGCCTTCGTGGCGGATCGCGACCACCGAAGGCTCGTCCAGCACGATGCCGCGGTCACGCACGTAGATCAGGGTGTTGGCCGTGCCCAGGTCGATGGCCAGGTCAGTGGAAAAATACTGACGGAAAGCTCCAAACATTACTCGTTCCTCTCTGAGGGCACGGCCGACCTTCGTTCGCCCGTCGCCCGATGCGCAAAACGCGCGGGTTTGACTCGTCGCGTGGCATCGCAAATCCTGTGGACAGGAAACAATGCCACTAAAGGCGGGATAATACCCTATCCCCTGTGAATAACCCGCTATTTCGGGGCCTTCGGGCCTCGGGATTACACCCGGTTTCAACCCCTGCTGCCATGTCCCTGAACCCTGACGACATCTCGCGCATCGCCAATCTGGCCCGTCTGGCGCTTTCCCCCGAGGAGAGCGCCCGCATGCGGGAGCGCATCAACGGCTTCTTTGCCATCGTCGAGCAGATGCGCGCCGTCGATACCGCCGGTATCGAGCCCCTGGCCCATCCCAGCATGGGCGCCGTGGCCGGACAGGCCGCGCTGCGCCTGCGCGCAGACGTCGCCAGCGAGCCCAACCAGCGTGAAGCCAACCAGCAAAGCGCGCCCGCCGTCGAACGCGGCCTGTTCCTCGTGCCCAAGGTGATCGACTGATGTCCGAACTGCACCAACTCTCCCTCACCGAACTGGCCCGCCAGCTGCGCGACAGACAGGTTTCCGCCGTGGAGACCGCACAGCATTTCCTCGGCCGCATGCGCGCCCACCAGGACCTCGCGGCCTTCCTGGCCGTGGATGAAGAAGCTACCCTGGCGCAGGCACGCGCAGCCGATGCGGCGCTGGCCGGCGGCGCAGCCGGCCCCCTGGCCGGTGTGCCCATCGCGCACAAGGACATCTTCGTCACCAAAGACTTCGCCTCGACCGCCGGCTCGAAGATGCTGGCCGACTACCGCTCGCCCTTCGACGCCACGGTCGTGCGCCGTCTCGCCGAAGCCGGCACCGTGACCCTGGGCAAGCTCAGCTGCGACGAATTCGCCATGGGCTCGGCCAACGAAAGCGTGGCCGTGCCGGCCGTGGGCCACAAGGCCCCGGCCCCGGTACGCAACCCCTGGGATCGCAGCCGCACCCCCGGCGGCTCCTCGGGCGGCAGCGCCGCGGCCGTGGCCGCGCGCCTGGCCCCGGCCGCCAGTGGCACCGACACCGGCGGCTCCATCCGCCAGCCGGCCGCCTTCTGCGGCATCACGGGCATCAAGCCCACCTACGGCCGCGCCAGCCGCTACGGCATGATCGCCTACGCCTCCAGCCTGGACCAGGCCGGCCCCATGGCGCGCAGCGCTGAAGACTGCGCCCTGCTGCTGTCGGCGCTGTGCGGCCCGGACCTGGACCGCGACTCGACCTCGCTCGACGTGCCCACCGAGGATTACTCGCGCTCGCTCAGCGAAAAGCTCGACGGCCTGCGCATCGGCATCCCCAAGGAGTTCTTCGGCGCCGGCCTGGCCGCCGACGTACGTGCCGCCATCGACGCTGCGCTCAAGGAATACGAGAAACTGGGCGCCAAACTGGTCGAGATTTCGCTGCCACGTACCGAGCTGGCGATTCCGGTCTACTACATCATCGCCCCGGCCGAGGCCAGCTCCAACCTCTCCCGCTTCGACGGCGTGAAGTTCGGCCATCGCACCGAAAAATACAGCGACCTGCTCGAGATGTACCGGAACACCCGTGCCGAAGGCTTCGGCGACGAGGTCAAGCGCCGCATCATGGTCGGCACCTATGTGCTGAGCCACGGTTATTACGACGCCTACTACCTGCAGGCGCAGAAGATCCGCCGCATGATCGCCGACGACTTCCAGCAGGCCTTCAAAAGCTGCGACGTGATCGCCGGCCCGGTGGCCCCCACCGTGGCCTGGCAGCTCGGCGACAAGACCGACGATCCGGTGGCGGCCTACCTGGCCGACATCTACACCCTGCCCGCCTCGCTGGCCGGCCTGCCCGGCATGAGCGTGCCCTGCGGTTTTGGCGCGAACGACATGCCGGTCGGTCTGCAACTGATCGGCAACTACCTGCAGGAAAGCAGGCTGCTCAACGTGGCGCACCGCTACCAGCAGGCTACCGACTTCCACCTCCGCACCCCGGGAGGGTTTTGAGATGACTGCCAAACTCGTCCAGGGCTACGAAGTCGTGATCGGCTTCGAGACGCATGCCCAGCTCTCCACCCAGAGCAAGATCTTCAGCCGCGCACCGACCGCCTTCGGCGCCGAGCCCAACACCCAGGCCTGCGCCGTGGACCTGGCCCTGCCCGGCACCCTGCCGGTGATGAACCGCGGCGCGGTCGAGCGCGCCATCCGCCTGGGCCTGACCATCGGCAGCACCATCGCACCGCGCAGCATCTTTGCGCGCAAGAACTACTTCTACCCCGACCTGCCCAAGGGTTACCAGATCAGCCAGTTCGAGATCCCGGTGGTGCAAGGTGGCGAGGTGTCGTTCTTCCTCGGCGACGAGAAGAAGACCGTGCGCCTGGTACGCGCTCATCTGGAAGAAGACGCCGGCAAGTCGCTGCACGAAGACTTCATTGGTCAGAGCGGCATCGACCTGAATCGCGCCGGCACGCCACTGCTGGAGATCGTGACCGAACCCGACATCCGCTCCAGCGAAGAGGCGGTGGCCTACGCCAAGGAGCTGCACAAGATCGTGACCTGGATCGGCATCTGCGACGGCAATATGCAGGAAGGCAGCTTCCGTTGCGACGCCAACGTCTCGGTGCGCAAGCCGGGCCAGCCCCTGGGCACACGGCGGGAGATCAAGAACCTGAACAGCTTCAAGTTCATGCAGCAGGCCATCGACTTTGAAGTGCGCTGGCAGATCGAGCAGATCGAGGACGGCCATGCGATCCAGCAGGCCACTGTGCTGTTCGACCCCGACACCGGCGAGACGCGGTCCATGCGCACCAAGGAAGACGCGGCCGATTACCGCTACTTCCCCGACCCGGACCTGCCGCCGCTGGTGATTGCCGCCGACTGGGTGGAGCGCGTGCGCAGCGAACTGCCCGAATTGCCGCGCGCCATGGCGGCGCGCTTCGTGGCCGATTACGGCCTGCCCGAATACGACGCCACCACGCTCACGCAAAGCAAGGCCATGGCGGCCTACTTCGAAACGACGGCCCAGGCCTGCAAGCAAGCCAAGCTGGCGAGCAACTGGATCATGGGTGAGGTTTCGCGACGCCTGAACACCGGCGAACTCGCCATCGAGCAAGCGCCGGTCAGCGCGACCCAGCTGGCTGCACTGATCACCCGCATCGCCGATGGCACCATCTCCAACAATGCCGGCAAGCAGGTCTTCGACGCCCTGTGGAGCGGAGAAGGCCAGGACATCGATGCCCTCATCGAAGCCAAGGGCCTCAAGCAGATGAGCGACAGCGGCGCGCTGGAAAAGATCATCGACGAGGTGATCGCGGCCAACGCCGACAACGTGGCGCAGTTCAAGGCCGGCAAGGACAAGGCCTTCAACGCGCTCGTGGGTCAGGTCATGAAAGCCAGCAAGGGCAAGGCCAATCCGCAACAGGTCAATGACCTGCTGCGCAGCAAGCTGGCTTGAGTCTCTTCGTGGGTCAGGCCGCCGGCGGCGGCTGGCCTGCGGAGTTCAGTTCGACGGCGCGGCGATCTGCGCCCAGAGCTGCTGCAGGCGCACCAGTTCCTCGTCGAAACGGCGGTTGACGCGCCCCATCTCGGCCTCCTGGTCGGCGATGAAGCGCTGCTGCACTTCCATGCTTTTCGTGTTCTCATCCACCAGGCGCTGGAGCGAGGGCGGCACCTTGCTCGGATCCTTGGCGTAGAACTCCAGCTCAGTGTCGAGCTCCTTGCGCTGACGCTCCAGTTCCTTGACGCGGTTCATCGCCGCCTGCCGCACCAGACTGATGGAGGTCAGGGCTTCGGCGCGCTCCTTGTCGTGCACGGAGCGGCTGGGGTAACGCACCAGCAGGGCGCGCTCGCGGCGCTTTTCCTCGGCCTGGCGTGCCTGCTCTTCGGCTTCACGGCGTTTTCTGGCCTCCAGGGCGGCCCGTTCCGGCCCGGTCAGGGTGGGGCCGACGATGGCGCGCACCGTGCCGCTGGGATTGAGCAGCCTCTGCTCACGATCGGCGCACTCGCGGATGGGGCGATCGGAGGTGAGCTTGCGCCCCTTGGCATCGATGCAGGTGTAGATGCCACCCTCGGCGCTGCCCTGCGCGTAGACCTGCGTGGCGCTGCCAAGCAGCAGCACCCCCACCCCTACCATTCCTGCCAATCGCTTCATATGTTCAAGTGTCCTGGACGCCGTACTTCTGCCGGTAAGCCAGCACGCGCTGATGGTCGGCGGACCCTCCGGCGCGGCTGTGTTGTTCCAAATACTGCAATAAATCAGCCAGCTTCGCAATGGCAGCCACCTGCAATCCCAGGCGATTCCGTACATATTGCACAGCGCTGTAGGGCACGTCATGGCCGTTGTCGGTGGCCATTTCCTGCCGGTCCAGCGCAATCACCACGCCATGGGGCGTGGCACCGGCCGCCTCGATCAGGGCGATGGACTCGCGCGCGGCCGTGCCAGCGGACATGACGTCGTCCACGATCAGGACCCGGCCCTTGAGCGGCGCACCCACCAGGGTGCCACCCTCGCCGTGGTCCTTGGCCTCCTTGCGGTTGTAGGCAAAAGGCACGTTGCGCCCGAGCCGCGCCAGCTCCACGGCCAGCGCCGCGCCCAGCGGAATGCCCTTGTAGGCCGGACCGAAGATCATGTCGAACTCGATGCCGGACGCGATCACGCGCCGGGCATAGAATTCCGCCAACCGACCCAGCTTGGCGCCGTCGTCGAACAGGCCTGCATTGAAGAAGTACGGGGAGAGACGACCGGCCTTGGTCTTGAACTCGCCAAAACGCAGCACGCCACATTCGACCGCAAAGGCCACGAAATCCTGGGCCAGCTTGTCCTGACCACCCTCCACACCGTCCACCATGGGGAATTCCTTGTTCAAACTCGTCAGTCTCAACCTCAACGGCATCCGCTCTGCCACCAGCAAGGGGCTGGAAGCCTGGCTGGACCAGACGCGCCCCGATTGTATTGGCGTGCAGGAAGTCAAGGCGCAGGCCGGCGACGTAGCCGGACGCTTCGAGGAACTCTGCGGCCTGCGCGGCCACTTCCATTTCGCCGAGAAGAAGGGCTACTCGGGCGTGGGCCTTTACACCCGGCACGAACCCAGCGACGTACGCATCGGCTACGGCTCGCCCGAATTCGACGCCGAGGGGCGTTACGTGGAGCTGCGCTTTGATACACCGCAGCGCAAGCTTTCACTGATCAGTTGCTATTTCCCGAGCGGCTCGTCCGGTGAAGAACGGCAGCAGGCCAAGTCCCGCTTCCTCGACCAGATCTACCCGCACCTGCAGCAGCTGCGGCAGGAACGTGAGTTCATCGTCACCGGCGACGTCAATATCGCGCACAAGGAGATGGACCTGAAGAACTGGAAGGGCAACCTGAAGAACTCAGGCTTCCTGCCCGAGGAACGCGCCTGGATGACGCGACTGCTGAGCGAAGGCGGCCTGGTCGACGTCTACCGCCAGCTGCAGCCCGAGGCCACCGACGCCGCCTACACCTGGTGGAGCAACCGCGGCCAGGCCTACGCCAAGAACGTGGGCTGGCGCATCGACTACCACCTGGCCACACCGGCGCTGGCCGCGCGAGCGCGCAGCGAGTCCATCTACAAGGGCGAGAAGTTCTCCGACCACGCCCCCCTGACAATCGCCTACGAAGGACTGCTCTGACCGTCGCTCAGTGCCCGGCGTGCAACCGGGCGTGGATGCGCCGGGTGGTGCGCCACACGCCCCAGAGCACCAGCGGGATCAGCGCGCCGACGGCGATCTCCGTATTGAGCGGCACGCCCATCGCCTTGACGGCCTTGACGCCGTAGAGCAGCAGGCTGACGACGTAGTAGGAGATGGCCGCGATGGACAGGCCTTCCACGGTGGACTGCAGGCGCAGCTGCAGTTCCTGCCCGCGGGTCAGCTTGGCCAGCAGTTGCTGGTTCTGCACTTCGGTGGCAATGTCCACACGCGTGCGCAGCAAGGCGCTGGCGCGCGACACACGCTCGGAGAGCGACGCCAAACGCTGCGCCGTGGCCACGACGGTGGCCATGGCCGGTGACAGGCGGCGCTGCAGGAATTCGCCCAGGGTCTGGGTGCCGGACACGGGCTGCTCGCGCAGCTCGGCCAGGCGCTGGCCGACGAGGGTGTCATAGGCCCGTGTGGCCGAGAAGCGGTAGTCGTGCTCGGCGGTGGCGCGCTCGACCCGACCGGCCAGCGAGACCAGCGTGTCCAGCAAGGCCTGCTCGGAAGCCGACTTGTTCTCCAGCTGCGCCGTGATGTCGGCCAGCTGCCGCTCGGCATCGCTCAGCATGGGGCCCAGCCCCTTGGCCACCGGCAGTCCGCGCAAGGCCATGAGGCGGTAGGTTTCCAGTTCCAGCAGGCGCTGTGAAATACGGCCGGCGCGCGTCTCGGACGTGGTGGGCGGCGCGATCACGAGCAGGCGCTCGAAGCCGCTGTCGCGCAACTGGAAGTCGGTCACTGCCCAGGAGTGTCCGTTGTTGCCCATGACCGAGGCCACCACGGCATGGTCGCCAAACCAGCTGCGCGCCTGCGCCATGGTGGTTTCGGGCGAGCGCAGGTCGCCATGCACCATGGCCAGCTTGATGGCGGCAATGGTGCGGCCCGGTATCTCGCGCAACCACCCGGGGGACACCACCAGGGCTGACAACAGCTCGGGGTCACTGGCACCCAGGTAGGCGTGTGCGGGCAGCGGCTGCACGATGGAATAGCGCGTGAATTCGGTGTGCCGTTCCCACTTGACGGTGTAGCCCTCGAAGCGCAGGCGCAGGAAATTGCCCTGCAGGCGCTCGGGCGTCAGATCCTGCTGGCCCGGCAGGCGTCGCAGGTGCTCGCACTCCTGCTCGCGGCTGATGCCTTCGTTGAGCACGGCCACATAGACCACCAGGGCCGGCAGGCGGATACGTGCCGAGGGGCGAGCATGCACCTCGTTGTGCAACATGGCGCGCTGCGCGTCGTCATCGGGCAGCAGGCGGGAGGTATCGGGGGGCAGGGACGGGTTCATGGACTGGATTGTGCCGAGAAATGCGCGGTGCGCACGAGCCCTCAGCCGCTGCGGTGCGCACCCGCCGCGAGCAGGGGCAACGCTTCGAGTTCGCTGGCCGGACAAGGGCGGCTGAAGTGGTAGCCCTGCAGAAGGTCGACCCCCAGTTCGCGCAGGACATGTGCCGTGGCCTCGTCCTCCACGCCTTCAGCCACGGTGCGCAGGCGCAAGGCCTGGGCCATGCTGACGATGCCCTGCGTCATGCGCCGGCCTTCCTCGCTGTGCATCCGGCGCACGAAGGAGATGTCGATCTTCAGCTCGCTGATCGGCAGCTCGTGCAGCTGCGACAGCGACGCATACCCCGTACCGAAATCGTCAATGGACAAAGTGAAGCCAGCCCCGGCCAGCAGGCGCAGGCGCTCTTCGGCGAACTCCACGTCCATCAGGGCCACGGACTCGGTGATTTCCAGCACCAGTGCATGCGGGTCCAGGCCATACTCCTCGACATCGGCCAACAGCATGGACATGAAGTCCGTCGCGAAAAGCTGACGCTTGGAGATGTTGACCGACAGCGTCAGCCCCGGATGGGTCTGACGCCAGGCACGGAACTGCTCGAAAGCCCGGCGCCGGACCAGCAGACCGAGCTCGCCGATCAGGCCCAGGTTTTCCGCCATCGGGATGAAGCTGCCAGGCGAGATCCAGCCCAGGTCGGGATCGTGCCAGCGGGCCAGCGCCTCCACCCCGACCAGGCGCGCCCGGCCATCGGGCAGGGGCTCGGCCGCCACCAGCGGCTGGAACCAGACGGCAATGCGTCGCTCGCGGATGGCCTGGGCCAGACGGGTCTGGATGTAGAGCTCCTTCTTGCCCAGGCCCTTGGATGACATGTCGGCAAACAGCTGGAAGTTGTTGCGCCCCTGCGATTTGGCATAGAACATCGCGCGGTCGGCCCGGGCCAGCAGGCTGTCGATGTCGCCCTCGCCCTCGTCATCGGGATAGACCGCGATGCCCATGCTGAAGGTGGCATTGATGCTCAAGCCGTCCAGCACGATCGTCTGGCGCATGGACTCCACCATCTTCTGTGCGACCTGCCGCACGGCATCGGCGCTGTGCAGATCGGGCAGCAGCACCACAAACTCGTCGCCGCCCCAGCGCGCCAGGGTGTCCCCCTCGCGCAGGCAGCCCTTGAGCAGTTGCGCCAGCGTCAGCAGCAGGGCGTCCCCTGCCTTGTGACCATAGGCGTCATTGATGTTCTTGAAATGGTCGAGGTCGATGAAACACACCGCCACATGGTTGCCCGTGCGCGCGGCCTGCTGGATGGCCTGCTTGATGCGGTCTTCCAGCAGCACGCGGTTGGGCAGCCCGGTCAGCGCGTCGTGCAGCGCCATGTAGCTGATGTGGCGCTCCTGCAGATAGCTCTTGGTGATGTCGCGCAATACACCGCGCACGCCGCAGATCTCGCCCGTCTCGGCACGCTCGACCACAAAACGGCACTCCAGCCACTGCTCGGACCGCGCCGGCGACTGGAAGCGGTAGCGCCCGCGGAACTCGTCCTTCTTGCCGGTCGCCAGGCTGAGGAAGTGCAGCTCGAAGGCACTGCGGTCCTCTTCATTGAGGTGCTCCATCAGGCTGACATCCGACGTCGGGGTGGCGCCGATCAGCAGCCACCAGCCGCTGTTCGCACTGACGATGCGCCCACGGGTGTCCAGCTCGATCACCGCCTCTTCCAGCAGATCCAGCGTGCGCACGAAGGAGTGCTGCTCGGCGGCGCGCGTCTTCTCCTTGCCCAGCGCCGCATGCAGCGCCTCGAAGGGCTGGCGCACGCTGCTGACGAACACTGCGCGGTAGATGAAGTAGTAGCTGACGATCTTGTAGACGTGGCCGGTTGCATTGACCAGGTCCGTGACACGCTCATAACGCGTGAAAAACAGCTCGGAGAGTCCGGCAATGGCTGCGGCGGCAAACAGGTCAAGATCGCTGGCATGCGACGACGGCGTGCCGGCTCGATAACGCTGGCGGTAATAGAACAGCAGGGCGGCGCTGCCGTAGACCACGACCAGCACGTACTCAAGACGGACCTTGAAGGGCGTCAGGCCCTGCCCGGGGACGAACAAGGCCGGCAGCAGATCCGGCCGGACCAGGATCAGCCAGTAGATCAGCGCCACATAGCCCAGCACGGCGGTCATCAGCCCGTGACGGATGTGCGGTGTGCCCAGCGGGCGCCAGGATCGCAAGGCGATGGCCAGCAGGCCGACGGCCACCAGCAAGCGCGCGGGCAGCCAGAAGGCGATGGCCTTGCCCGGGCTGGACGGTGTTACCAGATCCGGCATCCCGGCGTAGGACAGGGTGTGCCCGAAGTCGAGCAAGGCGGTGGCGAACAGCACCACACCCAGGATCACGATATTGCCCGGGCGCTCGCTCGAATAGGCATGCCAGGCTATGCCGAAGCCGAGCATGGAGACGATGATGGAGGCCACCTCCAGCGTGGTGTGCAGGACCAGGAACTGGCTGGCCGGGATGTCGACGGCCAGCGCACCGGTCCACAAGAGCGTGCAGAGCAGGGCCATGATGCCGACGCCCGCCAGGACCGGTCTTGCGCTGTGTCTGTCTACCTGAGTCGTATTCTTGTTGTGCATGCTTGCCGGTGACATCCCGTCTCCCTGATTTTTGTTGTCAGTTGCCGGCTGCTGGCAAACGCCGGTCCGCAGAACAATGCTCTCCGAAGGCGGCCGTCAAGCCTCCGCGATCCATGCAAAATGCTGGTCAAAGCATACCAGCCCCGTTTTCGATCCATCAACATGCTCAAGTACCAGACCGTTCCCGTCACCGCCTTCGAACAGAACTGCTCCATCGTCTGGTGTGACGAAACCCTGGAAGCCGCCGTCATCGACCCGGGCGGCGACCTGCCCCGTATCACGGCCGCCGTGGCACGGCTGGGCGTCACGCTCAAGGCCATCTGGCTGACCCACGCCCATCTCGACCACGCTGGTGGCACGGCCGAGTTGTCACGCCAGCTGGGTCTGCCCATCATCGGTCCGCACCCGGGCGACCAGTTCTGGATCGACGGCCTGGCCGAACAGAGCCGCCGCTTCGGTCTGCCGCCGGCAGAAGCCTTCATCCCGACCCGCTGGCTACAGGACGGCGACACCGTCAGCATCGGCCACTGCACCCTCAATGTGCGGCACTGCCCGGGCCACACGCCGGGACACGTGGTCTTCCACTCCCCCGAAGCCCAGCGCGCTTTCGTTGGTGACGTGCTGTTTGCCGGTTCGATCGGCCGCACCGACTTCCCCCAGGGCAACCACGCCGACCTGATCCGCAGCATCACCGAGCGACTGTGGCCCATGGGCAACGACACCGTCTTCATCCCCGGCCACGGTCCCGAGAGCACCTTCGGCCGCGAACGCCAGAGCAATCCTTTCGTCGGCGGAACGTGAGCGCCCGCTCATGTCTTTCCATACATGGCTGTAAACCTGCACAAAGACCCAGTGCACAGCTCATCTAAGCGCTGCTGGCTGCCGATATTCTGAATAATCAAGACCAGTGTCTGAATTCTTCAAGGTTAGTCATGATCCCGCTACGCGCCCACTGGGTGGCGCTGGCCGTCTGTTCCGCAGCGGCTGGCCCCGCAGTGGCACAGAATATTTATACCGATCTGGGCCTGCCCGGCCTGTACTCGCTCAGCGGCAGCCTGAGCCTGCGCGCTGACGCCAGCCCGGGCCTGAACTGGAATCGCGCCGGCAGCGAGGGCCTGGTGGACAACGGTGCCGGACTCCAGGCGAACCGCGCCCGGGTGTATGCCGACTGGTTCCCCTTTGGTGGCGGCCTGCGTCTCGTGGGTGGCGTCAACCTCACCGAGAACCGGCCGGAGCTCGTCAATGCACCGGTGAACGGCTGGGCCGGCACGACGAACAGCCTGCGCCTGAAATACCCCAACTCCTCCACCTATCTGGGCATAGGCTACGGGCAGCACGCCCTCGCGAGCAAAGGCCTGGGCTTTTACGCCGACATGGGGGTCTCACTGAGCACCCTGCCGGCCGATGCCGACAGCAGCCAGGGCGGTGGCGCCAGTTCGGCGGCAGGCATGGAAGGCTGGCGCACGCAGACCAACGGCTGGCTGGGCTTTCGCTACCTGCCCAGCGTTTCGCTCGGCCTGATCTACCGCTACTGACGCGCTACGCCCGAGCGCTTCGGGCGCCTCGCGCAGGCCGGAATACTCGGCCTGTGCCCGACTGCCATCAGGGGTTACCGATAGCCCACGCGCCCGTGTTTTGAAATAATCGTGGCCTGAATTTCCTTTTACCCCCCTGAAATGAAAAAATACCTCATCAGCCTGGGTCTGCTCGCCGGCTTGGGCGCCAACGTCCAGGCGCAAGACATCTATGGCGGCATCGGCTTGCCCGGCCTTTACACCCTGGGTTATGCCCACCCCGTCAGCCAGAGCTGGGGCGTGCGCGGCGAATACGCTGGGGGCCTGTCGGCCAGCGCCAACGGCACCGACAACGGCGTGCGCTACGACGCCACCTTCAAGTCCAGCCGCGCCGGCCTTTTTGCCGACTGGTTTCCCTTCAACGGCGGCTTTCGCCTGGTCGGTGGCGTCACGGCCAACGACACCAAGCTGACCGTGAATGGTGTGGGCGGCCCCAACACCACCATCGGCAATGTCACGACTGACACTACGGGCAAGAAATTCAACGTCAACCTGAAATACCCGAGCACCACCGCCTACCTGGGCCTGGGCTACGGCCACCATGTCTCGACCAAGGGCCTGGGCTTTTACGCCGACGTCGGCGTCACCCTCGGCTCGTTCACGGCCGAGATCGATACCGACCTGGTGGGCTACAACGGCATCACCCAGGCCGACGTCGAGGCACAGAAGAAGAAGATGCACGACTCCCTCGGGGGCCTGAGCTACCTGCCCAGCGTTTCCGTCGGCATGGTCTATCGCTTCTGATCCGCAACCGCCCCCCGAAAACAAGCGCAGCCCAGCTGCGCTTTTTTCATGGCCGGCCGGTGCCGCGAGGTGACGACGGCGACCGTGCCCGCTCGTACAGCGGCAACACCTTGGGGAGGTTCTTCTCGATCTCGGCGATGCGCGTCTTGCCCGAAGGATGGGTCGAGAGCCACTGCGGCGGCGCGCCCTTGCTGGCGGCGCTCATCTTCTGCCAGAGGCTGACACCGGCGCGCGGGTCGTAGCCGGCGCGCGCGGCCAGCTCCAGGCCGACCAGGTCGGCCTCCGATTCATCGCTGCGGCTGAACTCCAGCGCCAGCAGGTTGGCGCCGCCGCGCGCCACGCCATCGGTCAGGCGCGGGTCCACCCCCAGCCAGGCGGCCACCACCGCCCCGCCCACGCGTGCCACGCCCTGGGTTACGGCGCCCTTGCCCATGCGCTCGCGCGCATGTTCACGCAGCGCGTGCGCCATCTCATGGCCCATGACCATGGCCACCTCGTCGTCGCTGAGCTGCAACCGGTCCAGGATGCCGGTATAGAAGGCGATCTTGCCGCCCGGCATGCAAAAGGCATTGACCTGCGACGAGTTGATCACGCTGACCGACCACTTCCAGTCCTGCGCGCGCGGATTCCACGCCAGCGCGTGGGGAATGATCTTCCTGGCGATGGCCTGCAGCCGCTGCACCTGCGGATGGTCCCTGGACAGCAAGGCATGCTTGCTGGCGGCCTGCATCTGAAGCTGGGTGTATTGCTGCTCGGCCGTTTTCTCGACCTGCTCGGCCGACACCAGCTTGGTGAAGGCCGAGTTCTTGCCCACGTCCACGCCGTCCCGCTGTGGCGCGGGGCGTTCGTTGCAGCCCGCCAGCAGCAGGGCTGGTATCAGCAAGGCACCCAGGGCGGCAAGGGAAAGTCGTCTGGTTTCGATCATGGGCATGGGTAGCAGGTGGGGCAACGCTTATTATTCCCCGCATGACCTCAAGTGCGCCCGAACCGGGCCAACTCAAGCCCTCCTGGGCCGACACGCTGCGCGTCTACCTTGAACCGGCCACCCTGCGCATGCTGGCCCTGGGCTTCGCAGCCGGCCTGCCCCTGCTGCTGGTGCTGGGCACGCTGAGCTTCCGTCTGCGCGAGGCCGGCGTGGACCGCGGCACCATCGGCGAACTGAGCTGGGTCGGCCTGGCCTATGCCTTCAAGTGGGCCTGGGCGCCGCTGGTGGACCGCCTGCCGCTGCCGGGCCTGACACGATGGCTGGGCCTGCGCCGCAGCTGGCTGCTGGTCTCGCAGGCGGCCATCATGGCCGGGCTGGTCGGCATGGCGCTGGCGAATCCGCAGGACGGTTTGCGTGTCGTGGTCTGGTGTGCGCTGGCCGTAGCCTTCGCCTCAGCCACGCAGGACATCGCGCTCGATGCCTTCCGCATCGAATCGGCCGGGGCCGAGCGCCAGGCCGCGCTGGCGGCGGCCTACCAGACCGGCTACCGCATGGCCATGATCTGGGCCGGCGCCGGCGTGCTGTGGCTGGCCGCGCGGGCCGAGATCAACGCAACGGGTTACCAGAACGCCGCCTGGGCCACCGCCTACCTGGTCATGGCCGCCAGCATGCTGCCCGGTGTGCTGACGGTGCTGCTCTCCCGCGAACCCGTTCGCCACGAACTGCCGCCGGCGCGCAACCTGGGTGAGTGGCTGCAGGGAGCCATGGTGGAGCCGTTCACCGATTTCCTGAGCCGCTACAAGTGGCAGGCCGGCCTGATCCTGGCGCTGATCGCGGTCTATCGCATCAGCGACGTGGTCATGGGCATCATGGCCAATCCCTTTTACGTGGACATGGGCTACACCAAGGACGAGGTCGCGGCCGTGACCAAGATCTACGGCGTGATCATGACCCTGGTGGGCGCCTTCGTGGGCGGCGTGCTGGCCATGCGCCTGGGCGTGATGCGCGTGCTCATGCTGGGCGCCGTGTTCAGTGCGGCCAGCAACCTGCTGTTCGCCTGGCTGGGCACGCGCGGGCATGATGTGACGGCGCTGATCTTCGTGATCTCGGCCGACAACCTCTCCAGCGGCATCGCCTCGGCGGCCTTCATCGCCTACCTCTCCAGCCTCACCAACATCAGCTACTCAGCCACGCAGTACGCGCTGTTCAGCTCCATGATGCTGCTCGCCCCCAAGTTCATCGCCGGCTTCTCGGGCCACTACGTGGACGCCTATGGCTACAGCCATTTCTTCGTCTCCACCGCCTTGCTGGGCCTGCCCGTGCTGCTGCTGGTGGGGCTGGCGGCGCGGGCCGCACGCCGCTGAGGCGTTTACCTATCTTTACAGCCGCGACAAGGGCGGCTGACGGCCGCGCCGCATCATGGGCACATGGATAAACTCGCGGACATGAGCCAGCCCCTGCTGATGATCGAGGATGACGCCCGCCTGGCCGCCATGGTCAGCGAGTACCTGGCGCAGTCCGGTTACACGGTGGACATCGCGGGCAGCGGCGAAGAAGGCCTGGCGCGGCTGCAGGCCGCCCACCCGGCGCCCCAGCTGCTGGTGCTCGACCTCATGCTGCCCGACATGGACGGCCTGGAAATCTGCCGACGCATCCGCGCCCTGCCCTCGGCCTTGGCGCAGACCCCCATCCTGATGCTCACCGCCAAAGGCGATCCCATGGACCGCGTGATCGGCCTGGAGATGGGTGCCGACGACTACCTGGCCAAGCCCTTCGAGCCGCGCGAGCTGCTGGCGCGCATCCGCGCCGTGCTGCGCCGCCGCGGCGGCAACGGACCCGCTCCCGCCAGCCAGCTGCGCTTCGGCTCCCTGGCCATCGACCGCGACGCGCGCACCGTCAGCGTCAACGGGGCTGCCTGCGAACTCACTTCCTACCAGTTCGACCTGCTGGTCGCGCTGGCCGAGCGCGCCGGGCGCGTGCTCACGCGCGACCAGATCATGGAAGCGGTACGCGGGCGCGAGCTGGAAGCCTTCGACCGCTCGATCGACGTGCACATGGGCCGCATCCGCGCCGCCATCGAAGCCGACCCGAAGGCACCCAAACGCATCCTGACGGTGCGCGGCGTGGGCTACGTCTTCGCCCGTCAGCAGGACTGACCCCGAACGCACATGAGCACGCCGCTGACCCAGCGCCTCTACATCCGCATCTGGCTGGCCGTGGTGGCCGCCATCGTGCTGCTGACCCTGATCTTCGGCTGGATCTGGCGCGAGGAGGCGGAACGCGAGCGCGCCCAGCGCCCGGGCCGCGAGATCATCCTGCGCAATGCCCAGGGCGAAGTGCTGGGCCAGGCCCAGACCCGGGGCGCACGCGTGCCCGGCCAGGGCTGGGAGTTCGAGGTGCCGCTGCGCGACGGGCAGACGGTCTTTGTGCAACTGCCGCGCCCCGGCAACCGCCCGCCGCCTTCGCCGCCCCTGGGCCCGACCGGCTTGCCGCCCCCCTACAACCTGCTCGTGCTGCTCGGCCTGGTCGCGGCAGCTGTGGCCCTGGGCGCCTATCCCATCGTGCGGCGCCTGACCAAACGGTTGGAAACTCTGCAGCAGGGCGTGGAACGCTGGGGCGAGGGCGATCTGGCGCGCCGCCTGCCCGAGGACGGGCAGGACGAGGTGGCTTTCCTGGCGCAACGCTTCAACGTCGCCGCCGCCCGCGTGCAGGCCCTGCTCCTGTCGCACAAGGCCCTGCTGGCCAATGCTTCGCACGAACTGCGCTCGCCGCTGGCGCGCATCCGCATGGGCCTGGAACTCATGCAGGCCCAGCCCAGCCCGGCCAACCATGAGGAAATGGCGCGCAACATCCGCGAGCTCGACCAGCTGATCGACGAGATCCTGCTGGCCAGCCGGCTGGATGCCAGCCCCGACGATCTGGGGCCGCTGGAACCGGTCGAGCTGGTGGGCCTGTGTGCCGAGGAATGCGCCCGCACCGGCGCCGAACTGGACGCACCGGCCGGCACCACCAGCGTCCTGGTGTCGGGCCTGACCCGGCTGCTGCGGCGCGCCCTGCGCAACCTGCTGGAGAACGCCCGCCGGCATGGCGGCGGCGAGGTGACCCTGACCCTGCAAACCCAGGGCACCCACGTCGAGATCCGGGTCTGCGACCGGGGGCCGGGCATCCCGCCCGCCCTGCGCGAGCGCATCTTCGAGCCCTTCTTCCGTCTGCCCGGCGCGTCCGAGCGCGAGGGCGGTGTGGGCCTGGGCCTGGCCCTGGTGCGTTCCATCGCCCAGCGCCACAGTGGCACGGTGCACAACGAAGAGCGCCCGGGCGGTGGGGCCTGCTTCGTCTTGCGCCTGCCGCTAGCCCGCTGACAAACGCCTCGGGCGTGAAAAACCGCACGCGGCCGGCCCGGCAGGGGCTGGCGCCGTCGGCCCTTGTTTCCTATTCTTGCGGCAGACAAGGGGGAACACACCATGAGCGCCAGCATCGCCCGTCCACCGCAACCCGACCGCTCGACCATCGTCACGCGGCACCAGAGCTTCCGCGGCCTGAAGATCGAGCAGAACCTGCTGAGCCAGTTCACGATGTACGTCGTAGAACTGGACCAGGTCGGCCTGTTCATCTCGGACTCCCGGCCCGACGCCTTCGATATGGCCTTTGAAGCCCTGTTCAGCGCCAGCTCGCAAGTCCGGGCCGCCTGAAAACGCATCCTGAATGTCTTATTTCGAGACACTTTAGGCGCCATATCCCCAATTTGTGGGATATGCCGGATGCAAACAGCTCGCTATATTTGTGCCTGTACTGCTGTCACAGTCAAATTTCCCAGATACCACCGGTCTGCGTTTTCCTCTAGCAGCGCAGGCCGATGTCAACGATCCCAACGACGTCCTTTCGAGGACTTTTCAAAGCCACCCGCAAGGGTGGCTTTTTTTTCGACTGCATGGCCGGGTGGGACGCTCAAAGCGCCGAGCGCACCCGTTCGGCCGTGATGTCGTTGAGGCAACGCAGATGACCCAGCGGGCATACACGCTGGAAACAGGGCGCACAGTCCAGCGGCGGCTGGTAGGCGGGATCGTTCTTGAGCCAGAGCACCTGTGCGCGCGCGCTGAGCGGCGGGGTGTGTTCCGGGCTGCTGGAGCCGAAGAGGGCAACCTGCGGTACGTCCAGGGCGGCGGCCACATGCATGAGACCGGTGTCGTTGCTGATCACGCGGCGCGCGGCGGCAATCAGGGCAAAGGCCTCGGCCAGCGAGGTGGTGCCAGCCAGGTTGCGGCAGTCCGCCCCCGCTGCGAGCACCATGATCTCCTGGCCCAGCACCGCTTCCTTGCCCGCGCCCAGCAAGAGCACGGGGGCGTCGAGCTGCTGCGCCAGTTCCGCAAAGCGTTGTGCCGGCCAGCGCTTGGCCGGGCCGTATTCGGCGCCCGGCACAAAGACGTAGTACGCGCCGCGTGCCAGCCCCAGTTTCGCCAGCACGGCATCACATAGGGCCTCATCGACCTGCAGGCGCGGCCGGTCAGCCTCGATGCCCGGCTCGCCGCTGAGAGCTGAATAGAAAGCGACCATGGGGGGGCGCTTGTCCTTCGGGGGATTTTTCAGCCGATGGGTGAGCAAGCCCACGCGCGCCTCGCCCAGGTAGCCCACGCGCTTGGGGATGCTCGCCAGGAAGGGCAGCAGCGCGCTCTTGAGCGAATTGGGCAGCACGTAGGCCACGTCGAAGCGGCCTTCCATCTGCTGGGCAAGGGAACGACGCGCCTTGAACTGCAGGCCACCGTGGGCAAAGGGGAATTCGATGACCTCGGCCACCTGCGGCATGGCGCGGTAGACCGGCGCCACCCAGGGCAGGGCCCCGACGGTAAGGCGTTCGCCGCGCGCGGCCAGACGCCGCATCAGCGGCTCGGTCATGACCGCGTCCCCAATCCACTGGGGCGCAATGACCAGGGCCGCGGTGTCGCGGCCCTGTGCTTTAGTGATGCGCGGCGAAATGCTCACCGGCCTTCAGCTTGTAGACCGTGCCGCAATAGGGGCACTTGGCTTCGCCGGTATGCGCCACATCCAGGTAGACCTTGGGGTGGCTGTTCCAGAGCTTCATGTCGGCCTTGGGGCTGGGACAGTAGACGCCGCCCTGGTGGTTCAGGTCCTGGGCCAGCAGTTCAACAGTTTGTTTACTCATGAGTACCTCGTTTCAGCGATGGATGCACAACCCCGGGTCTCATCGCGGAGCGCCGTGGAACCGGCTTGGCCGGGCCACTGGCCTTGCCCCCGGCAAGGGGGGTGGCGAAGCGACACGCAGTGCGCGCAGCCTGGGGGTGTTCAAACTTTCGTGAGCCAGTGGGCGTACTTGGGATTGCGGCCGTTGACGATGTCGAAGAAGGCGCTCTGGATCTTCTCCGTGATCGGGCCGCGCGAACCGCTGCCGATCTCGACGCGGTCGAGTTCGCGGATCGGGGTCACTTCAGCGGCCGTGCCGGTGAAGAAGGCCTCATCGGCGATGTAGACCTCGTCGCGCGTGATGCGCTTCTGCACGATCTCCAGGCCCAGGTCCTTGGCGATGTGGAAGACGGTGTTGCGCGTGATGCCGTTGAGCGCGCCGGCCGACAGGTCGGGCGTGTAGATGACGCCGCCCTTGATGACGAAGATGTTCTCGCCCGCGCCTTCGGAGACGAAGCCAGAGGAATCGAGCAGCAGGGCCTCGTCGTAGCCGTCGTCCGTGGCTTCCATATTCGCCAGGATCGAGTTGGTGTAGTTGCTCACCGCCTTGGCCTGCGTCATGGTGATGTTGACGTGGTGGCGCGTGTAGCTGGAGGTCTTGACACGGATACCGCGCTTCATGCCCTCCTCGCCCAGGTAGGCGCCCCAGGCCCAGGCCGCGACCATCAGGTGGATGGTGTTGCCCTTCGGGGAAACGCCCAGCTTCTTGTCGCCGATCCAGGTCAGCGGGCGCAGGTAGCAGCTCTCGAGCTTGTTGGCGCGCACCACGTCCTTCTGCGCCTCGTTGACCTGCTCCATGGTGAAGGGGATCTTCATGCGCAGGATCTTGGCGCTGTTGAACAGGCGCTCGGTGTGCTCCTGCAGGCGGAAGATGGCCGTTCCGTTGACCGTGTTGTAGGCCCGTACGCCCTCGAAAGCGCCGCAGCCGTAGTGCAGGGTATGACTCAGCACGTGGATCTTGGCGTCACGCCATTCCACCAGCTGGCCGTCCATCCAGATTTTTCCGTCGCGGTCGGACATCGAGGTCGGTAGGGGGCTCATCGGTTCTTTCCTTGGTAGGGGCTGCCCGTTCGGCCGGGCCAAAACCCTGATTTTACGGGGCCGACGGCAGGCCCGGCATGGTGGTGGATCCGGGGTCGGTCGCGTCCGGGCGGCGGAAGTCCCAGCGCACCAGCTTGCCCGCATGGAATTCGCAGGTCACCGAGGCCTCGGACGGGTCGGTCCAGCGAAACATCTCGGGCTGGCTGTCGGGCGGGCTTTGCGCTTCGCCCAGGGAACGGGTCATGGCCACCACGTGCATCAGCGTCATGCCGGGCTTGAGCTTGGCCTGCAGCATCACGGCGCTGCCCACATAACCCAGGGGGCTGTCGGCCGCGCGCTTGAGGATGTGCATGAGGCGGGTGAAGTGCAGCATCAGCCACAGCATGAGGGCACCGACAGCAAAGGCCACGCCGGCCCAGCCCCCGAAGCGGTAGCCAGCCACGACCAGCGCCACGGCGCCGATGGGAAGAAGGATTTTCTGAAAAGACATGACCCCGATTGTCTCAGAGCATGTCCAGGTCTGAAGGCCCGGCGGGCGGCGCAAACAGGCGGTCGAGTTCGGCCAGCTGGGCCGGGGTCAGCGTGATCTCACGGGCCGCCGCGTTCTCACGCACGCGCGCCAGATGGGCCGATTTGGGGATGGCGATCACGCCTTCCTGTGCCAGCAGCCAGGCCAGCGCGGCTTGCGCCGGGGTCATGCCGTGGCGGCGGGCGAAATCCTGCAGGCCCTTGTGGCCCAGCAGGCGCGCCTGCTCGATCGGCGAATAGGCCATGACGGGCACGCCGCGTTCGCGCAACCAGGGCAGCAGGTCCCATTCGATGCCACGCCGTCCCAGGTTGTAGAGCAGCTGGTTCGCGGCGCAGGCCGCGCCGCCGGGCACGCGCCGGAGCTCCTGCATGTCGGCCAGGTCCAGGTTGCTCACGCCCCAGTGGCGGATCTTGCCGGCCCGCTGCAGGGCCTCGAAAGCCTCCACGGTCTCGGCCAGCGGATAGGGGCCGCGCCAGTGCAGGAGGTAAAGATCGATACGGTCGGTCTTGAGGCGCTGCAGGCTGCGCTCGCAGGCCGCAACAGCCCCCTGGCGCGAGGCGTTGTGCGGATAGACCTTGCTGACGAGAAAGGCCTGCTCACGCCGCCCCAGCAGCGCCTCGCCCACCACCTGCTCGGCCCCGCCCTCGGCGTACATCTCGGCGGTGTCGATCAGCGTCAGGCCCAGGTCCAGGCCCAGCTGCAATGCGGCGACTTCCGCCTTGCGCGCGCTGCGGTCCTCGCCCATGTACCAGGTGCCCTGGCCCAGGGCCGGCAACTGTTCGCCTGAGGGCAGGCGCACTGTCTTCATGCGGCGAACTTGCCGGCGATGAAGTCGGTGACCTGCTGGTCCTCGGCCGAGGTCAGGCCGCTGACGCCCATGGCCCCGCACAACACACCGGCCTTGTCCTTCAAGGGGGAACCGCCGGGCAGGGCCGTGAGCAACGGGTCGCAAAAGTAGCCGATTTCTATGTTCTCGCGGTGCAGCCGCTCCAGCACCGCCTGCGTGGTCACGCCCATGCGCGCCGCGCTGTAGCCCTTACCTTGCGAGATGGCCACGCTGCGCACCGGCGCACCCTCCATGCGCACGAAAGCCAGCAGCAGGCCACTGGCGTCGCAGACCGAGACGCAGACCGGCTTCTTGAAATTCTGGGTGGCGTGGGCCATGGCCTGGGCTATCAGGTCACGGGCGACGGCGAGGGTGAGGTGGGACATGACAGCTCCTGGGCATTGAATGCTCAGGATTGTAGGAACAGACCTTACTCCAGCGTGCGCAAGACCTGGAGGGCTTCTTCCACCCGCTCGACGGCGTGGATGGTCAGGCCCTCGATGGGCTTCTTGGGTGCATTGGCCTTGGGCACCACGGCCACGGAAAAGCCCAACTTGGCAGCTTCCTTCAGGCGCTCCTGCCCGCGCGGCGCGGGGCGCACCTCACCGGCCAGGCCCACTTCGCCGAAAGCGAGAAAGCCTTTGGGCAAGGGCCTGCCGCGCAGGCTGGAGGTGATGGCCAGCATCACCGCCAGGTCGGCCGCGGGCTCGCTGATGCGCACGCCGCCCACGGCGTTGACGAACACATCCTGGTCCAGGCAGGCCACGCCGGCATGCCGGTGCAGCACGGCCAGCAGCATGGCCAGGCGATCCCGGTCCAGGCCCACGGACAGGCGCCGCGGAGACGGGCCGCCGCTGTCTACCAGCGCCTGGATTTCCACCAGCATGGGGCGTGTGCCTTCCAGCGTGACCATCACGCAGCTGCCGGGCACGGGCTCGGCATGCTGGCTCAGAAAAATGGCACTGGGGTTGCTCACGCCCTTGAGGCCTTTTTCCGTCATGGCGAAAACGCCGATCTCGTTCACCGCGCCGAAGCGGTTCTTGATGGCGCGGATCAGGCGAAAGCTGCTGTGCGTATCGCCTTCGAAATACAGCACCGTGTCCACCATGTGCTCCAGCACACGCGGACCGGCCAGTGCGCCCTCCTTGGTCACGTGGCCTACGAGGACGATGGCCGTACCGCTGGCCTTGGCTGCACGGGTGAGGTGGGCCGCGCATTCGCGCACCTGCGCCACCGAGCCGGGCGCGGAGGTGAGTTGATCGGAATAGACGGTCTGGATAGAGTCGATCACTGCAATGGCCGGCTGGTGCGCGTCCAGCGTGGCCAGGATCTTCTCGAGCTGGATCTCGGCCAGCACCTGCACCCGCGAGCCGTCCAGCCCCAGGCGGCGCGCGCGCAGCGCCACTTGCGCACCGCTTTCCTCACCCGTGACGTAGAGCGTCTTCTGGCCCGCACGCTGCAAGGCATCGAGCGCCTGCAGCAGCAGCGTGGACTTGCCGATGCCCGGGTCGCCGCCGATCAGCACCACACCGCCTTCGACGATGCCGCCGCCCAGCACCCGGTCCAGCTCGTCCTGGCCGGTCGGTGTGCGCTCCACATCGGAAGCCTCGATGTCGGCCAGCGCAACCACCTCGGCGGTTTTCGCCAATGCGGCAAAACGGTTCTTGGTCGGCGCGGCGCTCTCGGCCACAGACTCGATCAGCGAGTTCCAGGCGTTGCAGTGCGGGCACTTACCCAGCCACTTGGGGCTGGTGCCGCCGCACTCGTTGCAGGTGTAGATGGTCTTGTCTTTCGCCATGCACTGATGGTACCCGAATACTGTATGAACTTACAGTCCGGGTAAGTCCGGGGCCTGCGGGGCGGGGCCTGGCTTGAATACGGCATCAAAACATTTAACATGTTAAATAAATCGACGCTTCCGCCATGTCCACCGCTTTTCGCCATCGCAACCTGCCCCGCCTGCTGCTGCAGGCGCGCGAAGCCGTGATGACGCACTACCGCCCCGGCCTGCGCGACCAAGGCCTGAGCGACCAGCAGTGGCGCGTCCTGCGCGTGCTGGGCGAACACGGTGTGGTGGAAACCGGCCGCGTGGCACGCGAGGCCTACATCCTCGGCCCCAGCCTCACCGGCGTGCTGGCCCGCATGGAGCGCGACGGGCTGGTGCAACGCGAGCGCGACGCGGCCGACCAGCGTCGCACCGTGGTGCGCGCCACGCCCCGCGGCCTGGCGCTGGTCGCCACCCTGTCCCAGTCGATCGAGGCGCATTACCAGCGCCTGGAGCGCGGCCTGGGCAAGGAAAAACTGGAGCAGCTCTATGGGCTGCTCGATGAACTGATTGCCCTGGAGGAACCCGCATGAGCCACGCACCCGTCCTGGCGGCCGGCACGGTCTATGGCGTGCTGCTCAACTCGAAGGACGAGTGGGCCGCCTGGGCCGCGCAGATGAATGAGCCGCCCTACAAGGCCGCCCCGAAGGCGCCGGTGCTCTATGTGAAAACCGCG
Organism: Burkholderiales bacterium; assembly: GCA_016185015.1. Lineage (GTDB taxonomy): Bacteria > Pseudomonadota > Gammaproteobacteria > Burkholderiales > Burkholderiaceae_C > Hylemonella. Next base: position 136,050 of record JACPOI010000020.1, on the reverse strand, counting down.
AACACATGGAGCGCCTGCGGTGCGGCCATCGCGGTACCGGCGCGCGCACCGGAAGTGGAGATCGGCGCCAGCCTGGCGATGGTCATCGGCACGGCCGCGCACCAGGTCAGCGTCGACACTGCGCTATCGCACGTGGCAGGCTACGTGCTGGTCAACGACCTCTCGCTGCCGCACGCCAGCTACTACCGCCCGCCAGTCAAGTACAAGAACCTTGATGGTTTCCTGGGCATCGGGCCGCGCTGCGCCACACCAGCGGAGGTGGGCGACCCGAACCGGCTGCGGCTGGAGGTGCGCGTCGACGGCCGGTTGCAGCAGACCGTGGACCTAGCGCAGATGCGCCGTCATGCCGCGCAACTCATTGCCGACGTCAGCGAGTTCATGACGCTGCGCCACGGCGACGAGATGTTGCTGGGTCTGGGCGCCAAGCGCCCGCTGGCCAGCGCAGGGCAGCGCATCGAGATTTCTGCCATCGGCATGCCCGCGCTGGGCACGTTGACGAACACGCTGGTGCGGGAGGTTGCATGAAACACGCCCGCGTGGCCTACGACGGCGCGATCCACGACGCCACCGAACACCACGGCCGCCTCCTGCTGGCCGATGGCCGCCTGGTCGACTTCGATGCCGTGACCTGGCTGCCGCCGCTGGCCCCCGTGCCCTGGCCACGCACCGTCCTGGCCCTGGGCCTGAACTATGCCGACCACGCCAAGGAACTGGCCTTCAAGGCACCCGAAGAGCCGCTGGTTTTCATCAAGGGCGAAGGCTCGCTGATCGGCCACCGCGCCCATACCGTGCGCCCGGCCGGTGTGGACTACATGCACTACGAATGCGAACTGGCCGTGGTGATCGGCCAGCGTGCCAAAAACGTGAAGCGGGCCGACGCCTACGACTACATCGCCGGCTACACCGTGGCCAACGACTACGCCATCCGCGACTACCTGGAAAACTGGTACCGGCCCAACCTGCGCGTGAAGAACCGCGACACCTGCACGCCGCTGGGCCCCTGGCGCGTCGACACCGCCGATGTGCCCAATCCCATGAATCTGGCCCTGAGCACCACGGTCAACGGCAAGGTGACGCAGGCCGGCCATACACGCGACATGATCTTCGACGTACCCTACCTGATCGAGTACTTCAGCAGCTTCATGACACTGAACCCCGGCGACCTCATCCTGACCGGCACACCCGACGGCATCGTCGACTGCCGGCCCGGCGATGTCATCGTCACCGAGATCGAGGGCCTCGGCGCCCTCGTCAACACCATCTCCGCATGAACACCGTCATCAACCACCTCATCAACGGCAAACCGGTCGCCGGCGTCGACTATTTCGAGACCGTCAACCCGGCCACGCAGGAAGTCCTGGCCGAAGTTGCGGCGGGCGGTGCGGCCGAAATGCACACCGCCGTGGCCGCTGCCAAGGACGCCTTCCCGAAGTGGGCTGGCCTGCCCGCCCCCGAGCGCGCCAAACTCATGCGCAAGCTCGGCGAGCTGATCGCCCAGCACGTGCCCGAGATAGCCCGCACCGAGACCGACGACACCGGCCAGGTCATCGCCCAGACCGGCAAGCAGCTGATCCCGCGCGCGGCCGACAACTTCCATTACTTCGCCGAGATGTGCACCCGTGTAGACGGCCACACCTACCCCACGCCCACGCACCTGAACTACACCCTGTTCCACCCGGTGGGCGTGTGCGCGCTCATCAGCCCCTGGAACGTGCCTTTCATGACCGCCACCTGGAAGGTGGCGCCGGCCCTGGCCTTCGGCAACACGGCCGTGCTCAAGATGAGCGAACTCTCGCCGCTCACGGCGGCACGCCTGGGCGAGCTGGCGCTGGAAGCCGGCATCCCCGCCGGTGTGCTCAACGTCGTGCACGGCTACGGCAAGGAAGCCGGCGAGCCGCTGTGCGCCCACCCCGACGTGCGTGCCATCTCCTTCACAGGCTCCACAGCCACGGGCAACCGCATCGTCAAGGCCGCGGGCCTGAAGAAGTTCAGCATGGAACTGGGCGGCAAGAGCCCCTTCGTGATCTTCGACGACGCGGACCTGGAGCGCGCGCTGGACGCCGCGGTCTTCATGATCTTCTCCAACAACGGCGAGCGCTGCACCGCGGGCAGCCGCATCCTGGTACAGCAGAGCATCTACGCGGACTTCGTGCAGAAGTTCGCCGAGCGCGCCAAACGCATCACGGTCGGCGACCCGCAAGACGAGAAAACCATCATCGGCCCGATGATCAGCCAGGCCCACCTGGCCAAGGTCCGCAGCTACATCGAACTCGGCCCCAAGGAAGGCGCCACGCTGGTCTGCGGCGGGCTCGACCGCCCCTCCTACGCACCTGCGCTGGCGGCGCGCGTGCAAAAGGGCAACTACGTCTGGCCCACCGTCTTCGCCGACGTGGACAACCGCATGCGCATCGCGCAGGAGGAGATCTTCGGCCCCGTGGCCTGCCTGATTCCCTTCAAGGACGAGGCCGACGCCATACGACTGGCCAATGACATTCAATACGGCCTGAGCAGCTATGTCTGGAGCGAGAACATCGGCCGCGCACACCGCGTGGCCGGCGCCATCGAGGCCGGCATGTGCTTCGTCAACAGCCAGAACGTGCGGGACCTGCGCCAGCCCTTCGGCGGCACCAAGGCCAGCGGCACGGGGCGCGAAGGCGGCACCTGGAGCTACGAGGTGTTCCTGGAGCCCAAGAACGTGGCCGTGAGCATGGGCCATCACCACATCCCGCATTGGGGAGCCTGACCATGGGCAAGCTCGCTCTCGCCGCCAAGATCACCCACGTCCCCTCGATCTACCTCAGCGAGCTGCCTGGGCCACGCCAGGGCACGCGACAGGATGCGATCAACGGCCACAAGGAGATCGGCCGCCGCTGCCGTGAACTCGGCGTGGACACCATCGTGGTGTTCGACACGCACTGGCTGGTCAACGCCAACTACCACGTGAACTGCGCGCCGCATTTCAAGGGCCTGTACACCAGCAACGAGCTGCCGCACTTCATCAGCAACCTGGCCTACGAATTCCCGGGCAACCCGGCGCTGGGCCAGCTGCTGGCCAAGGTCTGCAGCGAGCACGGCGTCGAGACCCTGGCCCACCCGGCCACCACGCTGGCGCCCGAGTACGGCACCCTGGTGCCCATGCGCTACATGAACCAGGACCAGCACTTCAAGGTGATCTCGGTCTCGGCCCTGTGCCAAGTGCACTACCTCAACGACAGCGCGCGCCTGGGGTTTGCCATGCGCCGCGCGGTGGAAGAGCACTACGACGGCACCGTCGCCTTCTTCGCCAGTGGCTCGCTCAGCCACCGCTTCGCGCAAAACGGCCTGGCGCCCGAGTACGCGCACAAGATCTGGAGCCCGCTGCTCGAACACATGGACCGCGATGTGATCCGCATGTGGCAGGCCGGCGACTGGCCCACGTTTTGCGAGATGCTCCCCGAGTACGCCAGCAAGGGCCATGGCGAGGGCTTCATGCACGACACAGCCATGCTGCTGGGCGCGCTGGGCTGGTCCGAATACACCGGGCAGGCCGAGATCCTCACGCCCTATTTCGGCGCTTCCGGCACCGGCCAGCTCAATGCCGTGTTCCCGGTGCTGCCGGTCAGCGGCCAGGCCGTGCCGCAACCACAAGCCTCCACCGCCCAGGGCTACCGCGCCTTCCCCAGACTCTGAACACGCAGGATTTCCACCATGCCCCACCTCGTCATCCTCTACACCGGCAACCTGGAAAAAGAAGCCGACATGACGGCCTTGTGCCGCGACCTGGCCGACGTGATGATCGAACAACAAGACGAGTCCGGCGATCAGGTCTTCCCCACGGGCGGCACCCGCGTCTTCGCCTACCCGGCACCGCACTACGCGGTGGCCGACGGCAAGCAGGACTACGCCTTCGTCTACCTGAACCTGCGCATGGGGTTTGGGCGATCCGACACCGTAAAGGAACAGGCGGGACAGGCCCTGCTCGCCCGGATCAAGGCACACTTCGCAGCCCTGTACGACAAGCGATTGCTGGGCCTCACCTTGCAGATCGACGAAGGCGGCGAGGTCTACAACGCCAAGCACAGCAACATCCACCCGCTTTTCAAATAGCCATGTTCACGCCTGAGCTCACGCAACAACTGGCCGCCAAGCTGCAGCAGGCGCAGGACACGCGTACCCAGCTGGAGCATTTCTCCAAGCACTTTGCCGGCATGACCATCGAGGATGGCTACCGTATCAGCCGCGCCTGGGTCGCGCTGCAACTGGCACAGGGCCGCCAGGTCATCGGCCACAAGATCGGCCTGACCTCGCGCGCCATGCAGCAGTCCAGCCAGATAGCCGAACCCGACTACGGCACCCTGCTCGACAGCATGCTGTTCAGCTGCACGCCGGGCCAGATGCTGGACATCCCGGCTGCGCGTTTCATTGCGCCGCGGGTGGAGGTGGAACTGGCCTTCGTACTGAAAACGCCGCTCAAGGGCCCGAACATCACGCAGGAACAGGTGATCGCCGCCACCGACTACGTGACCCCGGCCGTCGAGATCATCGACGCGCGCATCGAGCAGTTCGACCGCCACACGAAAGTGATGCGCAAGGTCTATGACACCATCAGCGACAACGCGGCCAATGCCGGCATCGTGATCGGCGCCCAGCGCGCCGCCCCCAGGAACATCGATCTCCCCTGGGTCGGCGCCATCCTGCGCCAGAACGGCGTGGTGGAAGAAACCGGCCTGGCCGCCGGCGTGCAGGGCCACCCGGCCATCGGCATCGCCTGGCTGGCCAACAAACTCGCGCCCTGGGGCGAGCACCTGGAGGCCGGACAGATCGTGCTGGCCGGCTCCTTCACGCGCCCGGTGCCGGGCAAAGCCGGTGATCTGTTCGAGGCCGACTACGGCCCCCTGGGCCAGTTGAATTTCCGTTTTGTCTGAGGAGTCCGCATGAAAACACCCGTCAATGCCTTCAAGCAAGCCATCGCCAAAAAACGGGCCCAGATCGGCCTGTGGGTCAACCTGGGCCACCCCGTCAGCACCGAGATCTGCGCGGGCGCCGGCTTCGACTGGCTGCTGCTCGACGCCGAGCATTCACCCACCACCCTGCCCACGCTACTCTCGCAGTTGCAGACGATTGCGGCCTATCCGGGCTCGCACCCCATCGGTCGTGTGCCGCTGGGGCACGGCGAGGCCGGCACGGCCATCATCAAGCAGTTCCTGGACCTGGGCTTCCAGACCCTGCTCGTGCCCATGGTGGACCCGGCCGAGCAGGCCGCAGCCCTGGTCAAAGCCATGCGCTACCCGCCCGAGGGCGTGCGCGGCATGGCGGGCACGCGCGCCGCGCGCTGGGGCCGTTACCCCAACTACGGCAAGGAGGCCAACGAGCAGGTCTGCCTGCTGGTGCAGGCCGAGTCGCGCACCGCGCTGGACAACCTGGAAGCGATTGCCAACACGCCCGGCGTGGACGGTGTCTTCATCGGCCCGGCCGACCTCTCGGCCTCGCTGGGTTACATCGGCCAGGCCACGCACCCCGAAGTGCAAAAAGCCATCGACGACGCGATCCGACGCATCGTGAAGTGCGGCAAGGCCGCGGGCATCCTGATCAGCGACGAGACGCTGGCACGCCACTACCTGGAGATCGGCGCCAGCTTCGTCGCCGTGGGCCTGGACACGCAGATCCTGGTGCGCCAGACCTCGGCGCTGGCCGCGCTCTACAAGGGCGACGTGAAACCTCTCGCCGCCGGCGACAAGGTGTACTGAGCAATGACCGCAGCGCAACGCGTCTGCCTGATCACCGGCGCTGCCACCGGCATCGGCGCGGCCTGCGCGCGCGAGTTTGCTGCGCACGGCTGGCAACTGGCCCTGAGCTGGCTGGACGAAAGCAACCACGTCGCGCTGCTGGACGTCGCTACCGAATGCGAGGCGCACGGCATCAGCCCCCTGCTGCAACAACTCGACGTCAGCAGCGACGAAAGCTGCACGGCCTTCGCCACCGCGGCGCTGAAACGCTTCGGCCGCATCGACGCGCTGATCAACTGCGCCGGCACCACACGCTTCATTCCTCACACCGACCTGGACGCACTCGACCCGGCCGAGTTCCACCGCACTTTTGATGTCAATACCGTGGGCCTGTACCGCATGACCCGCGCCTGCGCCCCGGCACTGCAGGCCTCCGGCCAGGGCAGCGTGGTCAACATCTCGTCGATCGGCGGCGTGATCGGGCGCGGCTCGTCCATGGCCTACGCCGCCTCCAAAGGTGCGGTCAACACCCTCACGCTCTCGCTGGCGCGCGCGCTGAGCCCGCAGGTCCGCGTCAACGCCATCGCGCCGGGTTTTGTCGAGGGCGGCCTGCCCAGCCGTGTGCTGGACGCCGTGCGTCACGCCGAAGTGCTGCAGGTGCAGACCGAGAGCTCACCGCTCAAGCGCGTGTCGCAGCCGGAAGAGGTGGCAGCGCTGGCCTGCTTCATCACCGAACGTGCACCAGGCATGACGGGCACGGTGATCCCCATGGACAATGGCCTGCACCTGAATGCTGGATGACCCCATGACCGACAAGAAGAAATTCCGTTCCGCCACGATCTACGAGGGCACGATCCGCGCCACCACGCGCAGCTTCCTGCATGCGCTGGGCCAGGACGCGGAGGACATCAACCGTCCGCACATCGGCGTCTTCCACACGGGCGGCGAGATGAGCCCCTGCAACCTCAACCTGCGCGATCAGGCCCAGCACGCCAAGACCGGCATCTACGCCGCGGGCGGCACGCCGCACGAATGCCCCGTGGTCTCCGTCTCCGACGGCCTGACCATGGCGCACTCGGGCATGCGCTTCTCGCTGATCTCGCGTGAGCTCATCGCCGACAGCGTGGAGGCCTCGGTGCGCGGCCACCAGTGGGACGGCATCTTCGGCATCGGCGCCTGCGACAAGAACCTGCCCGGCCTGATGATGGGCATGGTGCGCTGCAATGTGCCCAGCGTCTTCGTGCACGGCGGCTCGGCCCTGCCGGGGCAGACACCGGGCGTGGACGGGCGTGACCTCAACGTGGTCGATACCTACGAGACCATCGGCAAGGTGCTGGCCGGCGACGCCACCCTCGAGGAACTCGATGCCATCAGCCAGGCCTGCCTGCCCACGGCCGGCGCCTGCGCGGGCCAGTTCACGGCCAACACCATGGGCATGGTCTCCGAGGCGCTGGGCCTGGCACCCATCGGTTCGAGCATGGTGCCAGCCGTCTTCAGCGAACGCGCACCGCTGATGCGGCGCGCCGGCAAACAGTTGATGAAGGCGGTCATGGGTGAGGCGCCGCTACCGCGCGACATCGTCACCCGCCAGGCGCTGGAGAACGCCTGCGCCGTGGTCTCGGCCACCGGCGGCTCGACCAACGCGGCGCTGCACATCCCGGCCATCGCGCACGAGGCCGGCATCAAGTTCCACCTCGATGACGTGGCCGAGGTCTTTGCCCGCACGCCGCTGATCGCCGACCTGCGCCCCGGCGGCAAGTACCTGGCGCGCGACATGTATTACATCGGCGGCGCGGCCGTGGTGCTGCGCGAACTGCTGCGCAGCGGCCACCTTCATGGCGACGCGCTGACCTGGACCGGTCGCACACTGGCCGAGGAAATTGCGGATGCCAACGATCCCGACGGCCAGGTGGTGCGCCGCTTCGAAGACGCGATCTCCAGGGACGGGGGCCTGGCCGTGCTCAAAGGCAACCTCTGTCCCGATGGCGCCCTGCTCAAGACCGCCGGCCTCAAGGCCCTGGTACACCGCGGCCCGGCCCGTGTATTCGAGTCCGAAGAGGAAGCGCAGGCCGCGGTACAGGCCCTGCGCTACCAGCCGGGCGACGTGATCGTGATCCGCAACGAAGGCCCCAAGGGCAGCCCCGGCATGCGCGAGATGCTGGGCATCACGGCCCTGCTCTATGGCCAGGGCATGGGCGACAAGGTGGCCCTGCTGACCGACGGGCGCTTTTCCGGCGCCACCCGTGGTTTATGCATCGGCTACGCCGGGCCGGAGGCCGCCGACAAGGGGCCGATCGCCGCACTGCGTGACGGCGACATGATCGCCATCGACGCGCGGCCGCAGGCGCGCAGCATCTCGGTGGAGCTGAAGCCGGAAGAAATCAGCCTACGTCTGGCCGGACTGCAGGTAAACACGGGTATCGCCCGGGGCGGCCTGCTGGAAAAATATGCACTCACAGTACGCCCGAGCCACCAGGGCGCGGTCACCCATTCCGGGGCCGTCACCTGGTTGCGCGACGTTTCCTGAATTTTGTCAGCTCATCACAAGGAGATACCCATGAGCATTTCCCGTCGCCACGTCATCCAGTCCGCCGGCGCCACCGCGCTGCTGGCCAGCCTAGGCCAGCAGGCCATGGCCCAGGCCCAGATCGACACCCTGAAGATCATCACCGGCTTTGCTGCCGGCGGCACCTCGGATAACACCTGCCGCCGCGTGGGCACACGCCTGACCGGCCCCTATGCCAAGACCGTGGTGGTCGAGAACAAGACCGGCGCGGGCGGCCAGATCGCCATCCAGTACATCAAGGGCCAGCCGGCCGACGGCACCTCGCTGCTGCAGTCGCCGACCTCGATGTTCACCATCTACCCCCACATCTTCAAGAAGCTGCCGTATGACCCGGTGGCCGACGTCACGCCGGTCACTTTGGCCTGCGTGTTCGACTTCGGCTTTGCCGTCGGCCCCCTGGTGCCGGCCAGCGTGAAGAACGTGGCCGACTTCATCGCCTGGGCCAAGGCCAATCCCAGCCAGGCCAACTTCGGCTCCCCCGCGGCCGGCTCCACGCCGCACTTCGTGGGTGCCCTGCTGGGCAAGAGCGGCGGCATCGACCTCAAGCACGCCGCCTACCGCGGCACACAACCGGCCATGCTGGACCTGCTGGGCGGCCAGATTGCCGCTGTCAGCGGCCCCATCGGCGACATCACGCAGCACCTGGCCACCGGCAAGGTGCGGATCCTGGCCACCTCCGGATCCAAGCGCAACCGCTTCGCCCCGGACGTGCCGACCTACGCGGAGCAGGGCTTCAAGGAACTCACGCACAGCGAATGGTTTGCCTTTTTCCTGCCCCCCAAGGCCGACGCTGCGCTCGTGGCACGCATGAACAGCGCGCTCAAGGCCGCGCTGGCCTCCAAGGACGTGGTTGACGGCCTGGCCACCTTCGGCCTGGAAGCCATGTCGAACTCGCCCGCCGAACTGGCCGAACTGCTCAAGCAGGACACCGCCAAGTGGGCGCCCATCGTCAAGACCATCGGCTTCACCGCCGACGCCTGAAAGGCCCCCACGGTCGCGCACTGCGTGTCGCTCCCTGCCCCCCGAGGGAGCCGCGTTTCAGCTTGGGACGGCCCGGCGCTGAAACATCCGCTGCGCGACCGTCGGGATTTTTTGAAGCATTGATTGGACCCGGCCATGAATGCCATCCTGAAATCGGCACCTCCCGTGCAGATGCACCCGGAGGAATGGCAGGCGCGCCTGCAGCTGGCAGCCTGTTATCGCATCTTCGCGATGCTGGGCTGGACCGAGATGATCTACAACCACATCACGCTGCGCCTGCCGGCCAGCGTGAGCGGTGGCGAAAAGCATTTCCTGATCAACCCCTTCGGCCTGCACTACAGCGAGGTCACCGCCAGCAACCTGGTGAAGATCGACCTGCAGGGCCGCGTGCTCGACGGCTCCACCCATCCGGTCAACCCGGCCGGCTTCACGGTGCACTCGGCCATCCATGAGCACATTGCCGGAGCGCATTGCGTCATGCACACCCACACCACGGCCGGCGTGGCCGTGGCCTGCCAGCAGAGCGGGCTGGCCCAGAACAACTTCTATTCCGCCCAGCTGCACGACATGGTGGCCTACCATGACTTCGAGGGCATCACCATCCATGCCGACGAGGCGCCGCGCCTGCTGAAGAGCATCGGCGCGAAACCGGCCGTGATCCTGCGCAACCACGGCCTGCTAGCCTGGGGCGCCACGCTGCCGCAGACCTTTGCCATCCTGTGGACGCTGCAGCGCGCCTGCGAAATCCAGCTGGCCACCCTGAGCATGGGCCCGGCCATTCCCGTGCCCGAAGCCGTCGCCGCCAAATGCACGCGCGACGCGCTACAGTTCAACCCCAACCACGGCGCCGGACAGGATGTGTTCGACGCGCTGGTACGGCAGGTGGACCGACTGGACACCAGCTACAAGAACTGACCGGCTCACCGGTCCGACAGGGAGAGAGCATGAGCAACACGCCTTACGGCAAGGTTTGCATCTACGGTGCGGGCGCCATCGGCGCCTGGATGGGTGTGCGGCTGGCGCGTGCCGGCTGCCAGGTCAGCGTGGTCGCGCGCGGCGCCACGCTCAGTGCCCTGCAGCAGGACGGCCTGCGCTGCCAGATCGACAAGGAACTGCTCAGCGCCCCGGTGCGCGCCAGCGCCAACCCGGCCGAGCTGGGCATGCAGGACCTGGTGATCCTGGCCGTCAAGGCGCCGTCCCTGCCCGAGGTGGCGCGCCAGATCGCTCCGCTGCTGGGGCCCTCCACCGTGGTGCTGACGGCCATGAACGGCGTGCCTTGGTGGTTCTTCCAGGGCTTTGGCGAGAAGTTCGCCGGCACCCAGCTCAAGGCCATCGACCCCAAGGGCGAGATCGCCAGGGCCATCCCTGCGGCGCACATCGTCGGCGGCGTGGTGCACGCCAGCTGCTCGATCCGGGAGCCGGGTTACGCGCAACATCATTTCGGCAACCGCCTCATCGTCGGTGAACCCTCGGCCCAGAAGACCGAACGCGTGCAGCAACTCGTGCAGCTGCTCAGCCAGGCCGGTTTCGAGACCGAACTCTCGGCCCAGATCCAGAAGGACATCTGGTACAAGCTCTGGGGCAATATGACGGTCAACCCCGTCAGCGCGCTGACCGGCGCCACCACCGACAAGATCCTGGGTGACAAGCTGGTGCGCGACTTCATCTCGAAGGTGATGCTCGAGGCCAAGGAGATCGGCGCGCGCATCGGCATCCCGATCTTCCAGCAGCCCGAGGATCGGCATGCCGTCACGATGAAGCTGGGTGCCTTCAAGACCTCGATGCTGCAGGACGTGGAAGCCGGCCGGCCCGTGGAGATCGACGCGCTGGTCACCGTGGTGCAGGAACTGGGCACGCTGACCGGCGTGGCCACGCCCTACACCGACGTGCTGCTTGGGCTGGCCCGCCTGCAGGCCCGCACGCGCGGCCTGCTGTAAGCCAGGCAGTACTGAATGCCCACATCGCCCCGCGCGCTCAGCCGCGCCGCCTTCTTCACGCTGCTCTTCACCGCCTGCCTGTTCGGCGCCAACCATGTGGCCGCGCGCCTGGCCTTCAACCATGGCCTGGACGTGGCCACCGCCGTGCTGGTGCGCAGCTTCGTCACAGCCGTCGTCGTCGGCGCCATCGTCTGGCAGCAAGGCGTGTCACTCGTCGTCACGCCGCGCCAGCGCGGCTTCCTCTTGCTCATCAGCGCCCTGGTCGCGGTGCAGAGCCTGTGCCTGTACGCCGCCGTGGTGCGCCTGCCGGTGGCCCTGGCGCTGCTGACCTTCAACACCTACCCGCTGTGGACCGCCCTGTTCGCCTGGCTGCTCTACCGGCACCGGCCCGAACGCGCCGTGCTGCTGGCCATGCCGGTGCTGCTGTTCGGGCTGGCCCTGGCGCTCGACGCGCTGGGTGCGGCCTCGGGCCTGGGTGCGGCCGGGCAGTGGAGCCGCATCGGCGCGGGCGTGGCCTTTGCGATGGTGGCCGCCGCGGTGTTCGGCGCCGCCCTGGTGCTCACGCAGCATGAGGCGGCCAGCGTCGACGGCCGCCTGCGCACGGTCATCACCATGGCCCTGGTCGGCCTGCTGGCGCTGGTGGCCGTGCCGCTGCAAGGCGGCCTGCACCTGCCGCAGGCGGCGGCCGGCTGGTGGGGCCTGGCCGGCCTCACGCTGTTCTACGGCACGGCCTTCACCATCATGTTCACCTTGCTGCCCAAGCTGGGCGTGGTCGGCAGCTCACCCATCATGAACGTGGAGCCGGTCGCGGCGCTGGTGCTGGCCTGGGTCCTGCTGGGCCAGGCGATCGCGCCGGTGCAGGTGGCCGGCGCGCTCATCGTGGTGGGCACCGTCATGGCCCTGGGCCTGCGCAGGCGCTGAAGCAGCGGGGCCGACCATGCCGATCGAGGTGATGGCCGTGGTGCTCTTCTCGGCCCTGCTGCACGCGGGCTGGAACGCACTGGTGCGCGCCAGCCAGGACAAGTTCCTGGCCTCGCTGCACGTGGTCTGCGGCGCCGCCGCGCTGGCCCTGCTGGTGCTGCCGGGCCTGCCCACGCCAGCCCCGGCCAGCTGGCCCTGGCTGCTGGCGTCGGGCCTGATCCACGTGGTCTATTTCTCGCTGGTGGCGCGTGCCTACCAAGGTACCGACCTCGGCTTCGCCTACCCCTTGATGCGCGGCGCGGCACCCGTGCTCACCGCGCTGGCCGCGGCCCTGCTGCTGGCCGAAGCGCCCACCCCGGGCGCCTGGCTGGGCATCGCACTGATCTGTGGCGGGGTGCTGGCGCTGGCGGGCCGGGCCGGTCGCAGCGGCGCCAGCCATCCGGGCGCGGTGCTGGCAGCGCTGGCCAATGCCGGCGTGATCGCGCTCTACACCCTGGTCGACGGCCTGGGCGTGCGCCTGGCCGGCCACGCCCTGAGCTACACCGCCTGGGTCTTCCTGCTGACGGCTGTCTTCATGCTGGCCACGGCCACCTGGCTGCGCGGGCGCACACTGCTGCGACCACCCCCGGGCGCCTGGCGCGCGGCCCTGCTGGGCGGCACCGGCACCCTGGCGGCCTACAGCCTGGTGCTGTGGGCCATGACACAGGCCCCGATCGCCACGGTGGCCGCGCTGCGCGAGACCGCGATCGTGTTCGCGGCGCTGATCGGTGTGGTGTTCCTCAAGGAAGGCCTAAGCCGGCTGCGCCTGTGCTCGGCGCTGCTGGTGTGCGCCGGTGCGGTGGTCATCAAGCTGGCCTGAGTGGCATCACACACCAGCCCCCGACGGGTCTACCTGGGCAGGCAGCGAAAACTGCCATTGGGAAAGTCTTCATATTCCCCGCTGTTGCCGAAGCTGATGCCGCCGACGCAGGCCGCATAACGGTACTGGCCCTCGACCACAAAGTCGGTGCTGGCACCAGGCTGCACATTGTTGGAGTGGGTATAGAAACCGCCCTTGGGGCCTTCGCCGCAGCCCTTTTTGGAGTACTTCAGGTCGCCGCAGTAGAGCACGAAGATCTGCTTGTTGCAGGTGTTGGTGAGGGTGACGCGCCCGTTCCGTTCGCTGGCATCGACGCAGCGCTGCGCGCTCTCGCCGGGGTTCCTGGCGTGTGCATTGACGGCCACGGCCATCAACAATGCGGCAGCCGCCAGCATGCGTTTCAAATTCATAGGTGCTCCCTGATCAGTTGCTTGTTATCCGGATGGGTAGACAGGCCGTGAGCGGCCCAGGGCAATCTTGCTGGCCAGCGCGGGCGGCCGGCTCGGGACTAACCCGCACCAGCCTGCGTCAGTGTGAAAAATTCACGGACGGCAGAGCGCGAGGGACTCCCCGCGCGTCGCTCGTTGTCAGCGCCGGATCTTTTCGCGCGCGCGCCGAACGCGCTCGATGTTGACCGCCACCTTGCCGGTGCGAAACAGCATGGGCGCCGCGATCGCGTAGGCCGGGTCCGAGGTGTCCAGGCAGTGGTAGTTGAAGGCCGGCATGCCGTTGCGGTCGATGATGATGATGACCCAGGGTGTGTTGGCACGCAGCCCGCGCTGTACCGCCACCGCGGTCTCGCCGCTGACCAGGCGCACATAGGTGCCCGGCGGATAGAAACCGACCGCCGCCGTGAGCGCGCCACCGACCGAGGCCGTGACTTCCTTCTCGGTCGACAGGTAGATGGACTTGGCCGACTCCAGCGGCGAAAGCGCCTCGCGCGTGCGCCGCGCCGCCATCTTGGCCACGAAGACGTCGGTCATGCTCAGCAGCCGGCGCGCCTGCAGGTTGTGCGGCAGGCCTTCGGCGCTGTCGGGCTGATGGTGCCAGCGCACCAGGTCCAGCTCCTCCACGTCCTCGATGCCCAGCCAGACCAGGATCTTGAGGCTGAGCTGCGGGTGTTCCTGGATCAGCTGGCGCTGCTCGGGCGTGGGGGCTTCGTTCTGCCGGGCCAGCACGTCCTGCTCGCGCGCCATGCCGATGTTCATGGTCAGGGCCGCGCTCATCAGCGACTGCCGCTGCTGCGGGTTCAGGCCCAGCTTTTGTGCCGCCAGCTCGCAGACGCAGGCGCACAGCAGGGCATGCGTGGCGCAATAACCCAGGCTGCTGTCGGCCAGGGCCTGGAACAGGCAGAACAGGCTGTCGTCCGCGTCGGCCTGGAGCAGCGCACGCGCCTTGTTCTCCAGGGCCGCCAGTCGCGGCAGGGGATTGAGCGCGAGCCCGCCCTGGTAGAGGATGCCGCGCAGCACCTCCTGCAGGTCCATCCAGCCGCCGTTGAGCTGCTCGCCGACCATGTAGTCGCGCTCGCGGATGGCGCTGGGCATGGGCAGGCGCGCGATCTGCTCGACCTCCACGCCTTCCATCAGCATGGTGTGCACCATGCGCTCGTAGGAGCGCTGCCAGGCTTGCGCCTCGGCCTCGGTGGTCGATGCGTTGTGGGCGTAGAGCTTGTCGCGGTGCTGCTCGGACACGATGGGCTGGCCCTTGCGCAGCAGCAGCAGGCCGTCGGGGTTCCAGACATTGACCGGCAGGGGCTTGCCCACCGGAAGCATGGCAATGGGGATGGGCACGTACTTCATGCGAGCGCCACCGGCACGCGCGCCGCCAGCGCGCACATCAATTCATACCCCACGCTGCCCCCGGCCTGGGCCACCTCGTCGATGGGCAGGAGGGCTCCATTGGAGGCGCGTCCCCAGAGCGTGACCTCCGAGCCCATGCCCGCGGCGGGGACGGGCGTGAGGTCCACCGTGATCAGGTCCATGCTGACGCGCCCGACCATCTGCGTGCGCACGCCGTCCACCAGCACCGGCGTGCCGCGCCCGGGTGCGCCCGGGCTGGCGCGCAGGTAACCATCGGCATAACCACAGGCCACCACGCCGATGCGCATGGGCTGCGCGGCGGTGAAGGTCGAGCCGTAACCCACGCTGTCGCCGGCGGCCAGCTGCTGGATGCCGACGATGCGCGATCTCAAGGTCATGGCGGGCTGCAGCTCCCAGTGGGCCGCGCTGTGCTCGGGGAAATCGGGAGAAGCACCGTAGAGCACGACACCGGGGCGGATCCAGTCCGAGCGCAGGCTGGCTGCGGCCTGTGGACCCATGTGGCGCAGGATCGCGGCGCTGTTGCTCAGGGAGCGTTCGCCCGGCAGGTCCTGGGTGGCGGTGTTGAAGGCGGCCAGCTGCTGCGCCACGCCCTTGGCGCCATCGGCGTCGCTGAAATGGGTCATCAGCGAGATCTCGTCGACCTGCGGCAGCGCGTTCAGGCGGTGCCAGGCCGCGCGGAACTGATCCGGCTTGAAGCCCAGGCGGTTCATGCCGCTGTTCATCTTGAGGAAGACGCGGTGCGGCGCGTGTGTCTTGTGCACGGCCAGCATGTCGATCTGTTCATTGCAGTGCACGGCGTGCCAGAGGTCCAGGCGCGAACACAGCTCCAGGTCGCGCTGCTCGAACACGCCTTCGAGCAGCATGATCGGCCCGCGCCAGCCCAGCCCCCGCAGGCGCTCGGCCTCCCCCAGATCCAGCAGGGCAAAGCCGTCGGCACCGCGCAGCCCTTCGTAGACGCGCTCGATGCCGTGACCATAGGCATTGGCCTTGACCACCGCCCAGACCCGCGCATCGGGGCTGGACTGGCGCGCCCGCGCCAGGTTGTGGCGCAGGGCTTCAAGGTGGATCAGGGCTTGGATCGGGCGAGACATGCGGTCGGAACTATCGTTGGGCGGGGCATTCAGTCAACCCCTTGCCATGAATTGTGACATTGCCCGCCATGCTATAACCCAGCGTCGATTGGATTTTCACAACAAGCCTCAAAGCACGAGTTCCCGGTCCCCCAGCCCATGAAACGCGGTTTCTACACCATCATGTCGGCGCAGTTCTTCAGCTCGCTGGCTGATAACGCGTTGTTCGTCGGGGCCGTGCAGCTGTTGCGCAGCGGGGGCGCGCCTGAGTGGCAGCAGGCGGCGCTGGTGCCGATGTTTGCCCTCTTCTATGTGATCCTGGCGCCCTTCGTGGGCGCTTTTGCCGACGCCCAGCCCAAGGGCAAGGTCATGCTGATCAGCAACGGCATCAAGATCATCGGCTGCCTGATGATGCTGTTCGGCACGCACCCGCTGATGGCCTACGCCATCGTGGGCCTGGGTGCGGCCGCCTATTCGCCCGCCAAGTACGGCATCCTCACCGAATTGCTGCCGGCCTCGCAGCTGGTCAAGGCCAATGGCTGGATCGAGGGACTGACCATCGCCTCCATCATCCTGGGCGTGCTGCTGGGTGGCCAGCTGGTCGGGCACGCCATCTCGTCCATGCTGCTGACCATCGACCTGCCCCTGGTCACCACCGGCATCGATAGCGCACCGGAAGCGGCCATCTCGGTGCTGATCCTGGTCTACCTGCTGGCGGCCTGGTTCAACACCCGCATCCCGCACACCGGCGTCGAGATGCGCCCGATGCCCAGGAACCCGCTGGCCCTGCTGCCCGACTTCTGGCGCTGCAACACCCGGCTCTGGCAGGACCGCCTGGGCCAGATCTCGCTGTCCACCACCACCCTGTTCTGGGGCGTGAGCGGCAACCTGCGCTACATCGTGCTGGCCTGGGCTGCGGCGGCGCTGGGCTACAGCGTCACGCAGGCCTCCTCGCTGGTGGGGGTGGTGGCCATCGGCACGGCCGTGGGCGCCGTGGTGGCGTCCTTGCGCATGCGGCTGGAAGACGCCACCCGCGTCATGCCCCTGGGCATCGCCATGGGCGTGCTGGTGATCCTGCTCAATTTCATCGACAACGTCTGGCTGGCCACGCCCTTCCTGGTGCTGCTGGGCGGCCTGGGCGGCTTCCTCGTGGTGCCCATGAACGCGCTGCTGCAGCACCGCGGCCACAACCTCATGGGCGCCGGCCGTTCCATCGCCGTGCAGAACTTCAACGAACAGTCCTGCATCCTGGGCCTGGGTTTCCTCTACAGCTTCTCCACCGGCATGGGCCTCTCGGCCTTCGGCGCCATTGCCAGCTTCGGCATCCTGGTGGCCGGCTTCATGTGGCTGATCAAGCGCTGGCACGCCAGCAACTGCGCCAAGTACCCGGAAGAAGTCGAGCATCTGCTCGACATCGCCCGCAACGACCATCTGCACGGTTAGGGCCTGTTCGCACTAATTTCGCAAGTGTGAACAGGCCCTAGACTGCTGCGCTGCGCGTGCCCCTCTGCGCTAATATTGCCTGTACCATGGCCACGCGCATCCGCCACCTCGCCCCGCACGACCTGCAAGCCGGCATGGTGCTGGTCCAGGCCCTGACCCTCGTCGAGCACGGCATCGTCACC
The DNA here is from genome assembly GCA_016185015.1 of Burkholderiales bacterium. Lineage (GTDB taxonomy): Bacteria > Pseudomonadota > Gammaproteobacteria > Burkholderiales > Burkholderiaceae_C > Hylemonella. Next base: position 118,566 of record JACPOI010000020.1, on the reverse strand, counting down.
TACACCCTGCCGGCCGGGCATGTCCTGACGCAGGAAAACCAGCATCAGCTCGCCAGCCACCACGCCGTGTGCGTGCAGGTCGAGCAGGAAGACACGCGCACCGACTCCCAGCGCGAGGCCGACACGCTGCGCCAGGCGGGCCGCCTGAAGATGATCTTTCGCCATGCCGATCTCAGCCCGCCGGAGAACCAGGCGCTGGTCCAGGCGCTGCTGACGCACCGGAGCGCATGATGCCCATCCAGGCCAGCGAAGTCGTGGTGCGCCTGCAGGCGCTGCCGGCGTTTCCAGCCATCGTCACCCGCATCCTGGAAACGCTCAAGGACGAACGTGCCGCACTGGAACTGCTGGAGCAGCATCTGCAATCCGACCCGGTGATCAGCGCGCGCATCCTGTCGGCCGCGAACCGGCTGATCCGGCACTCCGGGCGCGAGCCGGTCGGCGATGTGCACACCGCCGTCAGCTACCTGGGCCTGAACCGGGTGCACGACGTCGTGGTGTCCACCAGCCTGCTGGACTTTGTGAAGAACAGCCATTGCACCAGCGTGTTCTGGGAGCGCAGCCTGGCCGTGGGCCTGTGCGCGCAGGAGCTGGCCGGGCTGGTCGACGAGAACCCGGACCACGCGCTGGTCGCCGGCCTGCTACATGGCGTGGGCATCCTCTGGCTCCAGGTCTGCCACCCGCACGAATACCAGCAGGTGCTGATCGAGCGACAGCTGCACGACAGCGACCTGGCGCAGACCGAACGCACCTTGCTGGGCCTCGATCACCTCGAGATCGGCGGCCTGCTGGCCGAACACTGGGATCTGCCCGGTGACATCGTGCAGGCCATCGCCGGCTACCGAACGCCGCCGCACGGCGCGCTGCCGCCTCTGGTGGCCGTTGTCCATCTGGCGACCGTCATCTGCAGCGGCCTGGACCTGCCCTTCCAGCCGGACAACGAAGTCCGCCACCTCGCCCCGCAGGCGCTGCGCGCGCTGGGCGAGGGCTGGGAAGACAAGATGCCGGACCTGCTGGGCCGGGTCGAGGTGCGTTTCGCCCAGTCCCGCACCCTGCTGAAATAGGACCGGCCAACCGCCCTTCCTGTCAGCGTTTCTCATGCACACACAACTTGCCGCCTGGGCCCTGGTGCTCAACGCCTTCGTCTGGGGCGTCTCCTGGTACCCCTTCCGCCTGCTGGAGGCCGAGGGCCTGCACCCGCTGTGGTCTACCTTCCTCATCTACGTGCTGGCCTTTGCCGGCCTGCTCGCCTGGCGCCCCGGGGCCTGGCGTCATTTCCTGCGCCACCCGCTGCTGTGCCTGCTGCTGGTGGCCTCGGGCCTGACCAATGTGGGCTTCAACTGGGCCGTCACCATCGGCGACGTGGTGCGCGTGGTGCTGCTGTTCTACCTGATGCCGGCCTGGTCCGTGCTGCTGGCCTGGCTGCTGCTGGGGGAACGCCCGGGCCTGAGCGCGCTGCTGCGCCTGCTGCTGGCGCTGGCCGGCGTGGTCATCGTGCTCAAGGCACCCGGCTCATCCTGGCCCGTCCCCAGCGGCCTGGCCGACTGGCTGGCGCTGCTGGGCGGCTTCAGCTTCGCGCTGACCAATGTACTGCTGCTCAAGCTCAAGGACACGCCCGACGAAGCACGCATGACGGCCATGTTCGGTGGCGGCGCGCTGCTGGCCCTGGCCACGGCGCTGCTGGGAGGCCCTTCGGGGCTGGTGCCGCTGCCGCCCGCCTTGGCCACCGGCTGGCTGCTGCTGGTCCTGCTCACCAGCCTGGCCTTCCTGGCGGCCAACCTGGGCCTGCAGTACGGCGCAGCCCGCCTGCCCGCGGCCACCACCGCGCTGGTCATGCTGACCGAGGTGGTGTTCGCCAGTGTGTCCTCGGTGCTGCTCGGTGCAGCCGAGCTGGAGATACGCACACTGCTGGGTGGGGCGTTGATCCTGCTGGCGGCGCTGTGGGCCTCCTGGGGAGAACGCGGGCACTGAGCCTGGCCTGGCGCTGCTAGGATGGCTCCCAAACAACGAGGAGACCCGCATGCAACGCCGATTCATCGCCACCCTGGCCGCCGCCCTGCTCGCGCTGGGCACGGCCAGTGCCTACGCGAGCGATTACCCCAGCAAACCCGTGACCGTGATCGTGCCGCAGGCCGCGGGCGGCTCCAACGACATCGTGGGCCGTCTCATCGCCCAGAAGCTGGGTGAGACCCTGCCCGGCGCCGTCGTGGTGGAGAACCGCCCCGGCGCGGGCGGCAACATTGGCACCGTCTACGTGGCCAAGGCGCCCAAGGACGGCCACACCCTGCTCATGACGATCAGCAGCGCGCAGGCCATCAACCCCGCCGTCTACAAGAACCCGGGCTTCGACCCGGTGAAGGACTTCACGCCGCTGGCCCTGGTGGGCTCCGTGCCCAATGTGCTGGTGGTCAACCCGGCCTTCCCGGCGAAGAACCTCGCGGACTTCCTGAAACTGGTCAAGGCCAACCCCGGCAAATACCCATACGCCTCGGCCGGCAACGGCACGCTCAACCACCTGCTGGGCGAGATGCTCAACAGCACCGCCGGTGTGAAGCTGCAGCACATCCCCTACAAGGGCGTGGCCCCGGCCATGACCGACGTGATCGGCGGCCAGGTCCCGATGGCCTTCACCAGCCTGCCCTCGGTGCTGCAGCACCTCAAGGCCGGGCGCCTGGTGGCGATCGGCGTGAGCTCGCCCAGCCGCTCCCCGGTGCTGCCCGACGTGCCCGCCATCGGCGAGCAGGTGCCCGGCTACAGCGGCACGCTGTGGGTGGGTCTGTTCGCCGCGCGCGGCACGCCGCCGGAGATCGAGGGCCGCTTGCAGGACGCCATGAAGAAGGTGCTGGCCGCCACCGACACACAGGAGAAGCTGCAGGCCCAGGGCGTGGAACTGGCCAACGCCACACCAGCGCAGTTCGCCGCGCTGCTGCAGGAGGACATCACGCGCTGGGCCAGGATCGTAAAGGAATCAGGCGCGACGATCGATTGAATCGCACCCTCTTTACCGCCATCCACTTGAAGTCCACCACCATGCCTTCTGTCTATGATTTCGAAGCCCAGACGATCGGCGGCCAGCCTGTCGCCCTGAACCAGTTCAGGGGGAAAGTCTTGCTGGTCGTCAACACGGCCAGTGCCTGTGGTTTCACGCCGCAATTTGCGGGGCTGGAAGAACTGCACAAGACCTTTGGTCCCCAGGGCCTGGTCGTGCTAGGTTTCCCCTGCAACCAGTTCGGCGCTCAGGACCGCGGCAGCAACACCGAGATCGCCAGCTTCTGCCAGCTCAACTACGGTGTGAGTTTCCCCATGATGGCCAAGATCCAGGTCAACGGGCCGCAGGCCCATCCGCTCTACCAGTGGCTGGTGCGGGAAGCGCGGGGCCTGCTGGGCACGAAGTCCATCAAATGGAACTTCACCAAGTTCCTGATCGGCAAGGACGGTACGGTGCTCAGGCGCTATGCGCCTTACACGACACCCGAGCGGCTGCAGCGGGATATCGAGCGAGCCCTCGCGGCGTGATCAGCTTCCGGTTGCAATGCTCTGTTGCAAGGCTTTTTGCAGGAATGGCGGGAATACTTCTTTGAACTTGAGGAGTCCTTGTATAGCCCACTGCCTTATTTCTCCGAGGACTTCTGTTTCTGCGTCAATTTCGCCATCTCTATAAATCGCGACCCGGCAAGCTCGCCTGTTATCAAGTCTCTCCCAACTTAATTCCTGACCGATCTTTGCCTGTATTTCATTTTTTTGTTCTAGCAGCTTGTCGAATAACTGCTCGTTTTTTGTTTTGTCACCGCAATCTATATAGATCTCAACTCTCAACTTGCCACCAGTGGTGAAACTGGTGCCGAATTTGTACACCTTCGAATTTTCAGATGCGAATGTGTACCAATTTTGCGGCTGTCCGGAGCGGGCGTTGGTGAATTTGTATTTCTCGCGCAACTCATCAATGAGTTGTTGAAAGTAACTGCGATACTTCTCCTGCGTCTCGGAAGTGCCTTGCGTGGCTTCAGCCACACTAGTATTCGTTTCACTTGGCATTGAGACAACCGAAAGAATAAATGCAGGCTTAGAGTCATTTATCCTGATTGCGGATGCTTCGACCGCATACAGGCTCAGACTTTCCTTTAGATTCAGATTCAAGAAATCCATTGCCGCTTTGTGTTCCGGGCGAATGGCTTCGGCAATCCAAACAACGGCGCCGGCTCCCAGCACTGAGGAATACGTAATTAGTTGTCCGAGGTGTTTATGGTCCGTTCCTCCAAACTGGTTTTCTATTACAACCAGTTTGTTGCTAGAAAGGTCCCGAGCAATTATGTCGGCGGAAAAATCTCCAGCAGACACCTCCGTTGACTCCAACTGCAGGTCCATCCCCAGCTTCTTCCCAAGAATTTCAAGATTTTGAGCAAGCCAAGGTGTGAAATGCGTGGCTTCACCAGGCCAAAGACTCTTAAGACTCAGGTTTTCAATAGCGCCAAGGTCCAAGTGTTACTCCCGTAGTTGTTATTCGACGACTTAGGCCAGCGCTTCGTCGAGCAGCTCTACCCAGTGCTTCACCGGCGTGCCGGTGCCGCTCTGCAGGTGCGTGATGCAACCGATGTTGGCCGAGACGATCTGCTCGGGTTGCATCTCGCCCAGGTTCCTGAGCTTGCGGTCGCGCAGTTCGTAAGCCAGCTTGGGGTTGAGCACCGAATAGGTACCGGCCGAGCCGCAACACAGGTGCGGCTCGACGCGACAGGTGTTGATCTTGAAGCCCAGCGCACCCATGTGCTCTTCCACGCCGCCGCGCAGCTGCTGGCCGTGCTGCAGGGTGCAGGGCGGGTGAAACGCCACTTGCGCGGCCTTGGCACTGACCTTGCCGCGCAGTTTGTCCACGAGATCGGGCAACAGCTCGCTCAGATCTTGGGTCAGGTCGCTGATGCGTTGGGCCTTAACCGCGTACTGCGGATCGTCCCGCAGGATGTGACCGTATTCCTTCACGGTCACGCCGCAGCCGGAAGCGTTCATGACGATGGCCACCACGCCGCTCTCCACGTGCGGCCACCAGGCGTCGATGTTGGCCCGCATCTCGGCCTTGCCGCCGTCCTGGTCGTTCAGGTGGAATTTCACGGCGCCGCAGCAGCCGGCTTTCGCGGCCACCACGGTCTGCACACCGGCGGCGTCAAGCACGCGCGCCGTGGCGCTGTTGATGTTGGGCATCATGGCCGGCTGCACACAGCCGGCCAGCATCAGCACCTTGCGCGCATGGGTGCGCGTGGGCCACTGCCCTGCATCTTGGGCAGCGGGCACCTTGGCCTTGAGGCTGGCGGGCAGGAGGCCACGGACCAGCTGGCCCATCTTCATGGCGGGGGCGAACAGCGGCGAAGGCAGGCCTTCTTTCAGCGCCCAGCGCACAAAACGCTCGCTGGCGGGGCGCGCCACCTTCTGGTCCACGATCTTGCGGCCGATGTCGACCAGGTGGCCGTAGTCCACCCCCGAAGGGCAGGTGCTTTCGCAGTTGCGGCAGGTCAGGCAGCGGTCCAGGTGGGCCTGGGTCTTGCGCGTGGGCGCCTCGCCTTCGAGCACCTGCTTGATCAGGTAGATACGGCCACGCGGGCCGTCGAGCTCGTCGCCGAGCAGCTGGTAGGTGGGGCAGGTGGCGGTGCAGAAGCCGCAGTGCACGCATTTGCGCAGGATGGCTTCGGCCGCCTGGCCGTCGGCCGTGTGCTTGAACTCGGGGGCGAGGTTGGTTTGCATGACGGCTTAAAAATCAGGGTAGAGGCGGCCGCGGTTGAAGATACCGGCCGGATCGAACTGTTTCTTCAGTTCACGGGTGATGCGGTCCAGCGGCGCGGCCAGCGGCGTGAAGACTCCGGCGCTCTTGTCCGTGGCGCGGAACAGCGTGGCGTGGCCGGTGGTGGTGTCCAGCACCTTGCTCATGTCGGGGCGCTGCGGCAGCGGCAGCTTGAGCCAGCGCTGGGCGCCGCCCCATTCGATCAGCGTGGGGCCCAGGCCCAGCGGCGGTGCGGTGTCGGGCACGCTCAGGCGCATCAATGACTCGCCCTCGGTCAGCTGAAAAAACGGCGCGGTCTGCTCGCGCAGCGCATTCCACAAGAGCGTGGCTTGCCCGGCGTCCATGATGGTGCCGCCCATGCTCTTCTGCGCAGCGGCCACGGCCGCCTGCGCGCCGCGCAGGCGCACCATCAATGCGCCGTCATGCCAGCAGGAGGCGTTGACGGGCAGGGGCAAGGCGCCCCAGGTGTTGAGCTGCGCCAGAGCGCGGGTTTCGTCCAGCTCGAACACCAGGGTGCTTTCGGCCACGGCGCGCGGCAGCACCTTGAGCGACACCTCGGTGATCACACCGAGGGTGCCCATGGCGCCGGCCATCAGACGCGAGACGTCGTAGCCCGCCACGTTCTTCATGACCTGGCCGCCGAAGGTCAGCAGTTCGGCCTTGCCGTTGAGCAGCTCCAGGCCCAGCACGTAGTCGCGCACCGCGCCCACACTGGCACGCGCCGGGCCGTTCAGGCCCGAAGCCACCATGCCGCCCACGGTGGCCATGGCGCCGCTGGCGGCAAAGTGCGGGGGTTCGAAGGGCAAGGCCTGGCCGCGCTCGGCCAGTACTTCCTCGACCTCGGCCAGCGGGGTGCCGGCACGCACGGTGATGACGAGTTCACTGGGTTCGTAGCTGACGATACCCTGCAGGGGCCGGGTGTCCAGCAGCTCGCCTTGCAGCGACTGGCCGTAGAAATCCTTGCTGCCGCCGCCGCGGATGCGCAAGGGGGTGCCGGCCTCGGCGGCCTGGCGCACGCGCTCGATGATGTTTTGGAGGGCTGTATCCATGCCGCCATGTTAACGGGTGGCCGGCGTGCGGACGAAAAAAGGCCCGCCTGAGCCGAAGCTTGGGCGGGCCTGAACCAGAGGAGACTCTCGCTTGCTCTGGTGCGGCAGCCTGCACACGCGGTGCGGGCTGCCGTCCATTGCTCGTTTAACGGTTGTAGGCGGTTTCGCCGTGGGCCGTGATGTCCAGGCCCTGACGCTCGTCTTCTTCGCTGACGCGCAGGCCGATGGTCAGGTCCACGATCTTGTAGGCGATGAAGGAAACCACACCCGACCAGACGACCGTGATCAGCACGGCCTTGGCCTGGATCCACACCTGTGCGGCGATGGAATAGTCGGCCGGAGCCACCATGCCGGCCGTGACCCAGTCACCGACCAGGCTCGGGCCACCCAGGGCCGGGCTGTTGAACACGCCGGTCAGCAGGGCACCGACGATGCCGCCGATACCGTGCACGCCGAACACGTCGAGCGAGTCGTCGGCACCGAGCATCTTCTTCAGGCCGCTGACACCCCACAGGCAGGCGAAACCGGCGACCAGGCCGATGATCAGCGCGCCACCGATACCGACGTTGCCGGCAGCGGGAGTGATGGCCACGAGGCCGGCAACGGCGCCGGAAGCAGCACCCAGCATGGAGGACTTGCCCTTGAGCAGCGCCTCACCGATGGACCAGGCCAGCACGGCGGCGGCGGTGGCCACGAAGGTGTTGGCGAAGGCCAGGGTGGCGAAGCCGTTGGCTTCCAGGGCGGAGCCGGCGTTGAAGCCGAACCAGCCCACCCACAGCAGGGAGGCACCGACCATGGTCAGCGTCAGGCTGTGCGGGGCCATGGCTTCCTTGCCGTAGCCGATGCGCTTGCCCACCATGTAGGCACCCACCAGGCCAGCGACGGCGGCGTTGATGTGCACCACGGTACCGCCGGCGAAGTCCAGCGCACCCATCTGCCAGATGTAGCCGGCCTTGCCGTTCATGGCATCGACGACTTCCTTGGCGGTGTAGGCGTCCGGGCCCATCCAGAACCAGACCATGTGCGCAATCGGCGCATAGCTGAAGGTGAACCACAGCACCATGAACATCAGCACAGCCGAGAACTTCATGCGTTCGGCGAAGGCGCCGACGATCAGCGCGCAGGTGATGCCGGCGAAGGTGGCCTGGAAAGCGGCGAACAGGATTTCCGGGATCACCACGCCCTTGCTGAAGGTGGCAGCATTGGCAAAAGTGCCGGCGACGTTGTCCCAGACGCCCTTCATGAACAGGCGGTCAAAGCCGCCGATGAAGGCGTTGCCTTCCGTGAACGCGAGGCTGTAGCCATAAATGAACCACAGCACGACGATCAGCGAGAAGGTCACCATGACCTGCATCAGCACGGACAGCATGTTCTTGCTGCGGACCAGGCCGCCGTAGAACAGGGCGAGGCCGGGCACGGTCATCATGATGACCAGCAGGGTGGCCACCATCATCCAGGCGGTATCGCCCTTGTTGGGCACGGGTGCGGCGGCAGCCGGTGCAGCAGCGTCAGCGGGAGCCGCAGCGGCCGGGGCAGCAGCCGCTGCAGGAGCGGCAGCCTCGGTGGCCGGAGCGGTCTGGGACCAGACAGCAGCCGAGCCGGCCAGCAGGCCCAGGCCCAGCACGAAGGAGACAATTAGTTTTTTCATGTCAGTGTTCTCTCTTGTTGTGGGAGCCTCAGAGTGCTTCCTTGCCGGTTTCACCGGTGCGGATACGCACGACCTGCTCGAGGTTGTACACAAAGATCTTGCCGTCGCCGATCTTGCCGGTACGCGCCGAGCCCTCGATCGCCTCGATGACGCGATCGACCAGCTCGTCGGACACGGCTGCCTCGATCTTCACCTTGGGCAGAAAGTCGACCACGTATTCGGCACCGCGGTACAACTCGGTATGACCTTTCTGGCGGCCAAAGCCCTTGACCTCGGTGACGGTGATGCCCTGCACCCCGATGGCCGAGAGGCCTTCTCGCACCTCATCCAGCTTGAAAGGTTTGATGATGGCTGTAACGAGTTTCATGGGTTCTCCTCTGGTTTGAGTTGAATTTAGAAGGTGTACTTCACACCCAGCACAACAGTGGCGGCTTCCAGTTGGCGGCCGTTGACCTTGTAGAGACTGGCCTTGCCATCGGTGCCGACCGCTGCGATGGTCGCGGACAGGCCCTTGCCCAGATCCTTGGCCAGGGTAACGGAGTAATCCGTGTAGCTGTATTGCTTGTTGGCGCTGCCCTCGATTGCCTGGTAGCCCACGTGCGGAACGACAGAGTAACCGCTGCCCAGGTCAAAGGTGCCCGACAGGTCATAGTAGGTGCTGCCACTGCTCTTTGCGTAGCCTAACAGGTCGGAGAAGGCGTAGGAAACCTTGAAGGTATAAGCGCCGTAGCTCAGAGCACCGTAAGCCTCGTCGGTATTGGCGTTGACATTCGATGCAGGAGCAGCGTCTTTGTAGGTGTTGCCGATGTACTCGTAGCGCAGGTAGCCAACGTCATAGGACAGATCTTTGGTGATCGCGCCCTTGTAACCGCCATACAGGTCGAGTTCAACATCGCCCTTCGTTTCCACGTTGGCGGCCGTGCCAGCCTCCTTGATCCAGCGGATCTGCGAACCCCAGGCACCGACATAGAAGCCGCTGCTGTGGGCATAGTCCACGCCGCCTTGCACAGCCGGGGCCAGGGCGGACTGGGCGATACCGCGGTAACGGTATTCGCTGACAGCGCCGACGTTGTAGGCCAGCTGGGCCATGACAGAAGAGCCAGCGGTCAGGGTCAGGGCGGCCAGGGCAATCTTGGATTTCAGGTTCATGTCTTACTCCATCAGGGGGTTAAAGGGGACGAACTGAATAAGCAGGGACCGTGCCAGCTCTGGCGCACAGAATTTCCACACGAATGTGTACACGTATCCGTACAAGCTGCGTTAAGATAACTGTACAAACATACAGATTGCACCAATAGCGTGCGTCTTCTGACAAGCAAGCACAAGACTTGCACCGATTTGTGGAGGAAGTTGCCATGAGCCTGTCACTGGTGCATAGCCGGGCCCTGCTGGGGCTGGAGGCCGCCGCGGTCACGGTGGAAGTCCATCTCGCCAATGGCCTGCCCAGCTTCACGCTGGTGGGGCTGGCCGAGACCGAGGTCAAGGAGGCGCGCGAACGCGTGCGCTCGGCCATCCTGAACGCCGGGCTGGAATTCCCGCACAACAAACGCATCACGGTCAACCTGGCACCCGCGGACCTGCCCAAGGACTCCGGCCGGTTCGACCTGCCCATCGCGCTGGGCATCCTGGCGGCCAGTGGCCAGATCGACCCGACCGCCCTGGCCGGCCACGAGTTCGCGGGTGAACTCTCGCTCTCGGGCGAGCTGCGTCCGGTACGCGGTGCGCTGGCCATGGCGCTGGCCCTGCGCGCCATGCCAACCCGGCTGGTGCTGCCGCCGGGCAGTGCCGAAGAAGCCGCCCTGGTGCCGGACATCGTCATTTACAAGGCAGGTCACCTGCTCGATGTGGTGCAGCAGTTCGTGCCCGGCCGCGATCCGGCCGCGAGCGACGCAACCGCCTGGTCACGCCTGGCGTCGCAGCCGCTGCACCCCCGGGACGAGGGCCCCGATCTGGCCGACGTCAAAGGCCAGGCCGGTGCGAAACGGGCCCTGGAGATCGCTGCGGCCGGCGGCCACAGCATCCTGTTCAGCGGCCCGCCGGGCGCCGGCAAGTCCATGCTCGCCGAACGTCTGGCCGGCCTGCTGCCGCCCATGTCCACCGATGAGGCGCTGGAAAGCGCGGCGGTGGCCAGCCTGGCCGGGCGCTTCGATCTGGGGCACTGGGGGCGTCGCCCCACCTGCAGCCCGCACCATTCCGCCAGCGCCGTGGCCCTGGTGGGGGGCGTGGCAAAGCGCTCGCAATTTGCAAAGTGCTCACGTTAAGTTAGAAAATGCCTCGCTATATGAGAATAGCGAGCATGTCGAACTCTTCATCCTCGATTGAAATTCAAGAACTGATTCAGCCACTGGGATCTGCACACCAGTGGAGAGTGGATTGGCTAGGAGCAGTCCGTAAACCTCGGCCAAATCAGTCTCAGCACACGATAAATGTCTTTTTCAGCCCGCTTAGACCGGACTACAAAGGACTGATAACGGCGCCAGAAGCTGCCGACTCAGACCGACAAGTGGCCATTGAATTAGGTGTTGGGTATTTGCCTGCACTTCACATTGGTGCCGTCTTTCACCGGGGGCGCGAAGTGACGCCATTACCAACTCAAACTGACCGAGTTTGGTTAACGATTTCGCCTGCGCACTTCCGGTATGTACCGTTGAGTGACCTCGTTGATCGGCATTTTCCGAATACGCCATCTACTACCGTTGTCACGCCACGGGAGTTCAAGGTCGGATCTGCAGCCTACCCCCAGGCAGCAAGATCACAAAATCTCCTTGTCGCAGACGATGCGTGCACAGACGATTCCTATGTGGCCATCCCTAGCATTGAAGTCGCAAGATATTTCTTCTGTGGCTCCAGTCTTTTCGCGCGACACCTGTTCTCGTCTGGATGGGAAGACTTGTTGCTTAGAGAGCACTGCAATACGGAGGGCATGCCTGACACGGTAGTGGTCGGCCTGCGAAATGTCCAAGGTCTTACTTGGCCCCACGCATACGATCTTGCTTTTGCCATCGTAGATCCGCTTACGAAATCCTGTTTACGCGGGATCCACCAAACAATGCAGGAAACCTGGAACCGCTTTGGCCAACCGGCCATTGAGTGCCGATTTCCTTTAAATGAGCCAGTAAAAATCGAGGCTGAGGTGATTCGGACTTGTGCTAAGACTCAGCGCGGTGTGCGATTCTTTATCACGCGATTGATTCAAGTTCAGAGGCCAATTCCTTTCAAGCGCTGCTTCGTTTGGCCACAGCTCCACCCGCAGCAAGGAAGTAACAAGGATGACCCAGACCTGTTGCCCATGCATCTGCCTCAGAACAAGAAGAGTCCTTTAGGCAACGATCCGTCGGGGCTTGTTGTACCCACTATCAACAATCTCGAAAAATTGGCAAGTGAAGCACGAGCCGGGGACAATCTGGGTAGACCCATGAAGTCATCTGGGTTACTCGAGATCCATTTGGCCAAGAACCGCTACCCAGGCTTTGATGAACTCCCCAAACTCGCTCCCAAGGAGCTGCAAAAGTATCGTGCCCAGAAATCAGATCAAGTACACCTTCCTGTAACTGGAAAGCAAATCTCGACAGCATCAACTAGAGGATCACAGCCCGTTGCTCCAGTCAATTTGAATTCAAAGCAGGCCCTACTTGAAGATGAGGGACTGAGGATGCTCATTGCGTCAGCGCCCTTTTTAGACGGATATGGCTACAAGGCAACTCAATTACCGTACGTGCACTTGAACCACCTTATAGCCTCACCCAACCGCCGTACTGGCTGGACACTCATTCCAATCACCGCGAATGCAGGGCTAGGAGGCCACTATCGAAGCAAGTTATTGGTAGCTTTACTCGTTGAATCCCCGCGCGGAGCTTGCTTGATTGGTGAAATTGAGCCCGATCCTCCCAAGCCCGGCAGAGAGCAAAAAGAATCTCGCAAACATTTTGTAGCGGGCTTCAGTTTGAATCACTCAAGTGATGCAAGAAGTGAATTGGCGGCCATCGCAAGCGAGGTTGTAAGCCGCAAGAGATGGCCCGAATACGATGTAGATACTCGTAAGTTTCTAATTCCCGGCAGGAGCATCTCGGGTGAGCGAGCCAGTCATCTGAATGTAACTACGCCGCAAGATTTGGCGCAGCGAATTCACGAGAGTATCTTGGCACCTTTGAGCCTTTGATCCTTTGATTCTGTCCTCACGACCGGAAAAATTTGGATTACAAACCTGTGTTGGCAAGAGGTGAAACTGCACATTTCAAGCCGATGCATACATCAAGGCGGACTTCGTCAGCCATTCCAGTTCTCTGTTCTCGGGCTTCTCAGATGCGGATCGGCAGAGAGATCTGGGGCTCCAGCGCCTCCAGCTTCGCGTGCGACCTCAAGATCTCTTGATAAAGGTCGATATGCTTCGGTGCTCGCACAGTTACCACCAGCGCATACCGGATCTTCGTTGCGCGGCCACCGGCGTTCGCGCCACTGTCGCGCGCGTTATAGTGGACATCGAATACCGATCCGTTCAGACTCGTCCCTCGGAAGTTGTGGCTCGCATGGAGCAGGGTTTCCCATTTGCCAAGATCGTTCCGCATCTCGGTTTCCGTGCGCCACTCGTTCGACGGAAAGAAGCTGTAGCTACTCGGCTGCTTCGCTTTGGGCTTGAACTTATTGATGTCGGGACGGAACGTGATGTCAAGCCCCGCCTTTGTGTACGCGCTCGCGTCTTGCGGATCGACAGGTGTGGCGTAACAGAACGTAGCCGTAATGTCGACTTTGCCCTGCATCCCTCCAGGCGGTAACGGTACGGGGGCACGCAAGTATTTTCCCGGAGTGAGCTCGCCTTGGTAGATGATACGTGCCACCCCATCGCCGCATGTAATGATTCTGTTCAGATCGGATGGCACGCGACCCCAACCTACCGCCTCCGCACCTTCTGTCACGCTTTCTTCCGCGCCATGCACCAGTAGTGCCTTGATCGTAAGCGGGTGCACGTCACTCCCCAGAATCGCGCGGATACCGACTGCAGAACGAAGCGCAAGCGGCGCGGCGAAGCTGGTGCCTAGCTGCGTAGCAAGGCTGCGCCTCTTGCCGGGCGCAACCACGTGGAAGTATTCCTTCGGGGATCCCCCGAAGGCCACAACGTCCGGCTTGCGGCGACCAGGACTTCGGCCGGGACCACATGCACTATACGCAGCACGAGACCAGTCGACCCCCGTGTGATTAATTGCGCCCACACATAGGGCGTTGACGCTGTCGGCCGGTACCTGGATTCGGTTCAGCCCTAGAGCCTCATCACCTTCGCCATTGTTGCCGACGGCGACGCTCAAAAGGGTAGAACCGTCGCTTAGGATGTGATCGATGATGGCCGTCCAGGCATGCACGTCAGAATCCTCGACGCAGAGATCAGGCCCGAGGCTCAGGTTGATGAATTGATAGTTTTGCGAAAGCAGAATGGCTTCGACATGCCCAAGGGTCCGGTACAGCTCATACGGGTCTTCGTTATCAGATTCCGCGTCCAGCACGCGATGGTGGTCCACCGCAGCATAGGGGCGTTCCGCTCGATGCCCGGGTTCGATCGGCCCGAACAGTAGGGCCGAAGTCACTGCCAGGCCGTGCTCCGTGTACTCCTGTACGTCACCCGCGTCTTCGTCTGCGAGGAAGTACCGGCGTACGAAGCTGCCAAGCACATGTTCCTTTGGCAGTCCGCCGTCCAATACAGCTACTTTCGGCTCGCGCGACAGCGGCTCCACTGTCGGTAGCTCGAAAGCAACGGGCAGTTTGGTGCTTCGAAAAATCGGGCGAGCGCTGCGCAGGCGGGGCATGGGCCGTACTACCCTGATCAGGGTGAAGAGTGCCAGCTTCGACAACTGTCTTTTCAGACCTTCAACCGGTACGAAGAGGAGCCGGCCTGCCTCGAACTCAAAACGGTCGTCTACCCTGAAGCCGCAGGCCTGCGCGTACACGCTGAACTGCGCGCGCACACGGCCCGCGGAATCGCCTGGAGGAATATGCAGACCCACCTCATAGACCTCCTTGGCCGCACCTTCGCCTCCGGGACGCAGCCGGTCGGACGGCGTCATCGGCTCTATGGTCTCGATTTGCGCGAACTCATGGGCTGCTGGCATGTCCGCTGTGAGGAGTCGGGCTTGCTTAACCAGCCGACGAAGCGCGCTGCGAGGCCCGGCCACGAACAACTCCGTCGTGTCTGCTTCTGCCGAGGCGGTCTTTGCAACCACCTTACGCGGTCGGATGCGTCGGTTACGGCTTCCAACTGACACCAACCCAGCTTGTTGCAGTAGAACGCGGGGAAAAAAACTCTTCGCTATGTATGCGGGGTGCAGGGTTATGCGAGCAACCGCCTGATCGTCCGGGCACGCATTGTCCGGCAACTGCGAGAAGACGGCATTCGCCTCCTCAAGCTGTGGGATCAAAGCCGCCTTGGCTTCTGCCAACGTGTACGGGTGCTTTTTCTCGGAGGGCTTCTTCTTCGGCGCGTCGATGCCGAAAGTAAGTAGTTCACCTTTGCCGATTAGGTATCGCGGTGCTGTCGCCATTTACTTGAGTCCCCTTCCTTTTCGGGGCGAAGGCCCTGCATGTCTCCGGATCGTATCGCGGGCCACGCCAGTTAGCTTACTGATCTCCTGGTGAGTGTGCTGCCCACTCTTAGCCAGCTCGATCGCGAGCGCCAATCGCTGCGGTTTGCTAAGCGCGGCCATGCCGTCGTCAAGCAGTTGGTCAACGAGTCAACCTCCTGAAGAATGACTGTCACGAGGCGCTTGAGCTCACCAATGTCCGATTCGTCGCTGCGCCGCTTGGCGATCGCGTCGATCTCATCAAGCAGTAAGACAGCGGAGTTCGCTTTCGCGTGATCGAGTGCCGCGCGCATGTTGTTGCCGGTCTTTCCGAGCAGGCTGCTCATAACGGCTGTGAGATCGAGAACCCATAGCGGTTTGCCCAGGCGTGCGGCGATCCAGCGCGCCGAAAGGGTTTTACCCACACCTGGCGGGCCTACGAGGATAGCGGAACGAGTCGGTGTGATCCCCCTTGATGCGAGACGTTCGCTCCCCTGGCGTTCGAGCACAATGGACTCGATCTGCCGATGCACGGAAGCAGAGAGCAGCGGCGGCTGCAATCCATGGCGATCATCGAATTCGCGGATGAGCGCTAACCTTGAATCACTATCCACGGGAGTAGCACTCGCTATAGGACTGGGGGCGAAGTCGCCGCGGCGTAGTACACCTCCCACGCCGCGAGTCTGTGAGCTCTTAAGCGTCTGGTCCAGCTGAGCTGCCAATGCTGGGCGCTTCTGTCGGTACTTGCGGACGAGACGAGCAAGCAACAACCGGACGTCGTCATGCGCGTCTTGGGACGCCAGCCGGGCTAAACTGGCGAAATCTTTTTCGATTTCATGAGACTCGTCAGCGATGGCCGTCATTTGTAATTTTTTGCACCTGAAATTTTGCTCAATCTATTATGCCTAATTTTATGACTAGTTTTATAAGTTCGTCAATATGAGTTTTTTACCAAGGTCAGCATGATCCGTCGAACATGGCCTTGTCGCTGGAACCATAAGCGTGCCGCTTCGGCACGCTTATGGTTCTTTTGTGCGCGGCCTGCTCATGCTTCCACGATTTATCCTGGCAGCCAAGCCATCGCCCCGCTGACTCGAAAACGAAATTTCCCAATCAATTCAGAGAGATAGCCTCATTTGGGCTTGTCTGTAGAAATCGAACGAGCCGAGCTGTTCGCTCAAAAAAGCCCGTTTTGGACGTGACTTTGTGGATATGAGGCACGGATATGCTTCCTCGGAGTTGCCGGCCTCAGCGAGGCTGGGTGGAACTGGCGACATCAGCCGCCCAGCGGTTTCCGCAAGTCGACCTAGGCGCGTGGCCGATCGCTACCTGGTATGGGGCGGTCGTTGCGCTACTTGCTGAAGTGATGTCAACCGATGACCTGTGAAGCAGCGTGACGGCTGTCACAGGTGTCGATAGGTGAAAATCAGACATGCCAAAAAACTTACCAACTGCCGCCCAAGCATGGGAAAAGGTCACCTTCTTCTCGATCGACACCAATCTCATTCAGGCCGCTGGATACAACTTTGGGCAAGGCGCTCTACATCAACTGCCGAATCAACTACCCGAGTCGATCGGACTGCAGTTGCCGGAGATCGTGGTCAGCGAGATCGTCAAGCATCGTATGGAATCAGTTCTCAAAGCGCACAAACAGCTCCACGTTGCTGCCAATGAACTGCACCGGCTGACAACAATTGACGTCTCAGAGGTCCAGGGATCGGTTGACAAGCTCAATGCCATTGAGGCAGCAACACAGCAGTTCACCCAGCAGGTTCATAATTACGCGGCCCAATGCCGAGGCGCCGTCCTACCCACGGCGGGTGTAGACGCAGTGAGAAGCCTCTTCGCCGACTACTTCGCCCAGAAGCCTCCATTCGGCCTAAGCGAAAAGAAGAAGTCAGAGTTCCCGGATGCCATGTGCCTGTGGCAGCTGGAGCAGTACGCCAAGGACAACGAAACCATTGGGATCATCGCATCGGACGATAAGGGGTGGAAGCAATTCGCAGCCGAGTCTGAAACACTGTACTGCGCTGCTTCTATCGACGAACTGACCGAGCTCTTCGCTGCGACCAATGAACACGCCGAATCTATCAAGACGCAGATCGCAGCTGCGGTCAAGGACGCCGGTTCGCCGTTGGGTGCTGCCCTCGCTCACGCGCTAGATCAACACATTGGCAACGCGCGGTGGGATGCTTTTGAGGTGTACACAGGCTCGTCGCACCGTATCGAGCCAGAGGTCTACGGCGCTAATGTCGGTGAGTACAGCATCGATGGAGATATAAGCGTCTGGTCTGTGAAGGGTGAACCCACCACGTGGGTTGTCGAACTAACGGCGCGCGTCAAGGCGAACGTCGACGTGTCCGTCGAGTTCTTTGCCTGGGATTCAATCGACAAGGAGGAACTGAGCCTCGGAGCGCAGGAGTTCACCACTGAGGCAGAGGTCGATGTCGAGGTCTTCCTGTCCTGCGCCGACGTGCACCTTGATACCCAGCCGAGCGACTGGAGCACCGACATAGAGATCGCTGACGGTAGCTACTCCCTAGAAGGGTTCGAAGTCGAACTGGACTATGGTCCACCGGACAAAGAGTGAACCTTTGGCTCTTGGCACTACAGCAGATCAGTCACAGCTGTATTGGACTACCGCTTACTTCAGACAGAGTCGTTCCCAATCCCCAGTCAAGGGTTAAAGATCGGCCTAGAGCTGAAATTTCGGATTTGGAGGTCAGCAGCTGTGCAGCGATTGCCGTCTATCACTTTGAAGCTCTGAGCGTCCAGTTGCGGCCCCATATCGCTCACTAAACACCAGGGGCAGCAGTCGTGGATTGCGATCTACGGGTTTGTATGGGGCTATGCGCAACTCCTCTTCTCAAGGGGACTGCATGGACTCGATGGCGAGGCTAATGGTTCTGGGGGTGTGCAGGTTTTTGCACGCTCAACGATTGAATTCAGCGACCGCCTCGGCAGTCTGCTGAAATGATAGGTTGGACCGCACTTCAAAAACGACAGCATTGAGCGCTGACTAGGCGATTAGTCCTGAAATACCCCGGGCTGCTTCTTCCAATCACTCCAACTTGTCGTGTAGTCGGTGGGCAGAACCTTTAGCAATCTCTTTTCGCCCGTTGCCTTTAGCTTCTTATTGCCCTCCCAAGCCGCAGAACCAAACTGACGCACCGCTTGATACAGAACTTCAACCTCTGATTTATCAAGCTTTGAGTCAAGCATCGCTTGCCTAAAGATACTGTCGGACTCCTCGCGCGTCTTTATTTGAGTCCAGTAGAGATAGTCATGAACCACAGCCGCGAAAGCGTGTCGTCCTTCAGGCCGTCTAATCGACCAGAAGGCACGCGGTATGCTGGCCAAGTCCGTCACAAACCCTTCTGGGACGGTTACTTCAATCTTCACCATATCGCCGCCAGTGTCTGGCCCCCACGAAATGCTTCCGCCCTTCACATAATAAAAATCCCAGTCACCGAACGGCATGAGTGTCGAGACAATCATGAACGGATGGATGCCACTTCTCGCCAGCTCAGCAAGGCGCCTTGAAAAGGCTTCATCGTTTTCCTTCATTGCCGCTACAACGAAGTCATGTTTTTCTCTGGTAGCTTGGTTTGGTAAGGAATTGACCGGACTTTCTGCATTCACCACACAAGGAAATCCAACAGAGGCGACAGCTAGCGTCGCTCGAAAAAGTTCTCTTCTATTAAGGTAGCTGCGCATAAGGTCTCCCAGTGTGCTGTGCGGTCTAACGTAATGTAGATCGCAAAACTTGCGAAATAAAACGGCGCCTGCGTGATAAACCGTCCAGTAGATCAATCCTAAGAGCTTGTCATTATTGAAGAAATCCCAATTCTTTTGAATCCATAACATAACCCAAGGATCGTCAGTTTGAATGCTCGAACTCACGGATTGGCGTTCAATGGCACTGCCTGTGGATGACTCCACAGTGTTCCGCAGCGCGCTTGAACTGTCGCCACCCAAGAACTATCTGTGCTTCTACCGGAGTCGAGCAGCGCTTTGATACTCGCGGGTAGATTCCACGCTGCCACCGTCATATCGTAATCACCGATCCGCCGGGTTGTAGCTGCACCATCCGGAGTCTGTGTCACAACAAAAACCTGGATCAAAAACTTATCCGCGTGAGCAGGGGCCATCCAATAGAGAGTATCGCCTTGCCGCCGAAGTGAACGTGGCGTCAAGGCACATTGTTCCGCCGCTTGAATTACAAAAAGTGGCCCCTGGGCATGCAGATCCTGAACTGAGTAAGAAGAACAGTTGCGACTCACGATGACCTTCACCGCAGACGTCAAGACGGAAACGGGTGCGCCAAGGCGCCAGCGATTCCCGATCACCACGGTATCAATAGACTCAAGCACGCGTCCTTCGGGAAGGACCACAGCCACTTGCACTCTATAACTGGTGTGTGGGTCACCTCCCCACTGCAACTCTGGCTGACGATCTGCAATCTGTGTCCCCCGCTGCGGCGTCAACAGTTCGTATCTTTCGCATGCCGCCTGCGCCCAAGCTCCGGTTGAGCATGCGCCATTCAGGATCATCCCAAGCCATAGGGTGCATTTCAAGGACATCTTCATTTCTCACCCGCGGGCTTAGCTGCAGCAGGCATGGCTGGTGCGCCAGCTTTTTGCAAAGTCTGCATCTGCGCCATCGGTAGGCCGAAAACCCACTTGGCGTAGTTGGGCGCCTCTTCGAAATGCGCATGTCTGGCGTCGAATCCCAGCTGCTTGATTGGTTGACCTTCTGCCAGACTGTGCACACCGATGATGAAACCAGCAGGGTCGCGCACCACACCCCACTCCGACTTTCCGGACATTGGGTCCGCGTACAGCTGGCGCAGATGCCGCCGCACGCCCGGAACCCGCGGGTCTTTCAACAACTCCTCTAGGCTGCGTGGTCCACGCGCCGCTAGTGCACCGGGCTGAGCCCCAGTGACGACCATCGCAGCGGGGACGCCCGCGTAGCTGTACAACGCTCGCTCAAACTCGCCCCCCACAAAAAGCAGCGATTGCTCCGCATTTCTGCGTCCTGACTGAGCGCTCAACTGCAAGGCAGCCGAGGCGCCCAACGCCAGGACAGCGACACCCAAAAGCAGCAACACATAGGCAAAGCCATGCTCGGCCTGCAGCCTGGACGAGGCCTGCCGGCTACCACTCCGCATAAGGCCGCCCGTTGCGCCCGTTCCCAGGGGCGCCGCTCCGAATATCGAAAATCCGCCCCTTGTAGCCACTGGGCACCTCAACGATCTGCCACGTAAGCTCAGATTCGGTCAGTGGATCAACCGGCAGCGTCTTTAGGTATTTCTTCTCAACCAATTCCTCCAGGCTCTCCGGAAAACGCCCCCAGTCTCCGTAGAACTTGTCGATGACATCGCGCACGCCGCGCAGATTGTCCCGAAGTACGGTCTCCTTGGCCAAGTCGATCCGGTCGACATAGCGGGGAACCACCAATGTCAGCAGCGTCGCCACGATGGCCAGCACCACCAGCAGCTCGATCAGGGTGAATCCTCTTCTGTGCATCGTCATCACCAGCGCCTCAAAGCCACACCGTTCAAACCCGTCAGCGTCGACAAGGTGAAGACGTCGTACACATCGTCCCCTTCGGCCGGGTCTGTCGGTTCACTTGCATAGGAGCGCTTGCCCCAGGTCTGGGCGTCTTCGGCATTCGGGTCTTCGAAAAATGGGTCGCGGGGAATGCGCCGCAGAAAGTACAGCTTGCCGCGCTTCGGATCTCGCTGGTCAATGACTCCTTCGACCAGGACATCCAGAGTCTTGGGATACCCCGTCGTGCCCGCATCGCGTGGTACCCGTCCTTCATCGCCAGCTTTTTTGTAGGCATCAATAGCCGCACGAATTTCGGTCAGCGCCGCCCGTAGTTCCTGTTCCTTGCCTCGCTGCACCTGGATTTGCGCTACCGGCACCACCAGACTGGCCAGCACCGCCAGGATGGCCAGGGTCACGAGTAGCTCGACCAGCGTGAAGCCTTGCCCCCGCTGCGTCAGTCGGCCGCACCCTTGCTTCAGCGGTACAAATAGGCCGCGCATACGCCCTCAAGGAACAACGCCGATCACCAGCGGCGACGGCAAAGGCGCACTCACCGCCTTACCGCCCTGGGCCACAGGTGCCGCAGTCAACAGCTGGACACGTGCATCGGCGCCGGCGGCCGCCGTGGCCCTCAGGTTCACCGTTGCCACCACCCCGCTACCGGTGGCCCCTGAATCCCCGGAACGCGTCACCGTCAGCACGATCTGGCCGCTCGGGTCTACCCGGCTGCTGAAGTTTGTCTGTACACCACCCTGCTTGAGGAAATCTCCTTCAGTTACGGACACCACTTGCATGCTGCGAGCATCGAATCCGACCGCCAGCGGCAGGCTCATCACGGGCTGGCTGGACTGCATCGTCAGCTGCACCGCGAACACGTCGCCAACCTTGACCCTCTCCGGACCCTGCCAAGTCAGTGCCGTAGGTGTCTGCGAACCGGCATCGCCATTGCTCTGCGGCGCAGCTGCTCCGTTCGTTGGCTTGGCACCCCCATCAGCCGGCGCATTTCCTGTGGCGGCAGCAGCTTTCGTCGCGGCGTCCGGGCTACCCCAGCTGAAACCACTGAGGCTGGTTTCTGTTCCCGACTCGAACTCCAGATTGGCGCTACCAGGACGCGTCAGATTGCGCAGAATGCGCGGAGTGATGGACAGCACGATCTCGGTCTTGGCCGTATCGTCACGCTGCTGACCAAATAGCCGCCCCAGTAACGGGATCTCCCCAAGACCTGGCACCTTGTTGCCGGTCTGCCGGTCTTCGCTGTTGATCAAACCGGCCAGCACCTGGTTCTCGCCATCCTTCAGGCGCAGCATGGTCTGCGCTGTTCGCGTGCCAATTTGGTAGGCCAAAGATCCCGATTTGGTCTGTATCTGGCTGGTCACACTGCTCACTTCCAGCGCAATCTTGATGGCCACATCACCCTCGATGGAGATCGTCGGCTCCACGTCCAGCTTTAGGCCTACATCCACGTAGTTCACCGATTCCGCCACGAAGCCGGTCGCCGTCGAGGTGGATGTGATGTTGGGCACGCGCTCGCCAATCAGGATTTTGGCTTTCTCGCGATTACGCACCCGGATGCGCGGGTTGGCCAGGATGTTGGTGTCCGTATCGACCTTCCTGGCATTGATGGTGGTCGGCCCGATCGTCGCGCCCAGGGTTTCGGAATTCAGGCCGCGCAGATCGGCCACCGTCACCGCGCCGGTCGATGCGGCCAGAGGGCTGAGAGCGATCTGGTCTGGCCAGCGAATCCCCAGGTCCAGCAGGCGCGTGCGCTTGACCTCCAGGATCTCCACCTCCAGCATCACCTCCGACTCGCCCACGTCATGCATGGCCACCAGCCGCGAAGCCATCCGTATCGCCTCCGGGGTATCGCGCAGGATCAGCAGATTGAGCTTTTCGTCTACCACCACATCGCGCGACTTGAGGATGGTCTTCAGCGTGCTGGCCACCACCTTGGCTTCCGCATTGCCCAGGTAGAAAGCCTTCACCGTCAGAGACTGATAGTCCTTCTGCTTGGCTTGCGTGTTGGGATAGATCAGCACCGAATTCGCATCAAGCACCCGCTGCTCCAGCTGGTTCGTCAGCAGGGTCAGGTTTACGGCCGCTTCGATCGTCGAGTTCTTCAGGAAGATGGATGTCTTCTGGTCCGCACGTACATCCTTGTCGAACAGGAAGTTCAGGCCCGAGGTGCGCGAAATCACCTCAAACACCGATTTGAGGGGCGTGTCTTTGAACTCAATCGTGATGGGTTTGCGGTAGGCCTCCGCCAACAACGCAACACCAGCCTTTTTTTGACTGCTGTCCTCCAAGCTCTGCAGGAAAGTCCGTGCTTTGCGATGTTGTGGGTCTTCCGTCAGCACCATCCGCGCCCAGCTCTCCGCCTCCTTGTCTTCCTTGCGGTCCAGGGCCTGCTGCGCCGCACTCATCCACTTCGTATGCCGCTGGGCAGCCGCAATCGCATTGAGCCCCTCCTGCGCTCGCGAATTGCCTGGCTGCCAGGTCATCGCACGCTGATAGGCCGCGCGTGCATCGTCGTAGCGCTCTTCGTCCAGGGCTTTGCGTCCCGCCGCCAGGGCTGCGGAAACCAGCCCTTCACGCGTCTGCAGAACGGCGATACGGAACTTGGCCGAGTCCGCATCACGCCGGCTCGCCTCCTCGAAACGAACCAAGGCATCCTCGGTACGCCCTTCTCGCGCCAGATCCTGTCCCTCACGGTAAGCACGTTCACTGGCACAGCCCGCCAACACGAGACCGATCAGCAAGCCCAGCAGATACCGCCGGGGGCGTCCGTTCCCGATCCATTTCATCGTGTTTCTCCAATCGACAGGTTCTGGGCCTGGCCTAGCGGCAAATACATCAACTCCATCTGCGGCGGTTTGATCGACTCCACACGATACTGCCCCTCCAGCACCTGGCCTTCGCGCACCACAAACGTCTTCTCACCTTGTCCCAGGTAGACCTCCCAGGCACCACCTTCCAGCTTCTTGCCAAGATAAGCAAAAGGCATGGGCGGTGCGGTCGGTGCTGGCACAGGGACAACCACCGGCTGCTGCTTGGGCGCCGGCGGGGACCAGCTTTGCTGGCTGAACAAATCCCGCACTGGCGCACGCTGGCCGGATTTCACCAACTGGTGACGCGGCACCAAGACCTGCGCGTCAGGAGCTGGTGCCGGCATGGCCGCCACGGTCACACGCTGCCCTGGGAGTTCAGCCGGCTGCACGCGCGGTGCCACCACAGCAACAACATCATCGGCTGGTGTCTTATCGCCGAACACGGCTAGCAAGAACGACCCCAGCAGCAAGGGCCCCAGGATCCACCAGCGCTTGTTCTGTCCCTGCGTAGCCATCAAGTGCTCCCCCGAGCGGACTTGGCCGGGTTACTCCAGATCGACAGGCGCAGACGGATCTCGCCCTGTCGCTGCCCCACGGAATCACGCTTGAGCAGCATCTGGTCCACGCTCACCCCCGGAAACTCCAGCAACACGGCCTCCACAAACTGTCGCACCTGGGGGTACGCGGCCCGCAGCGGAAAGGTCAGCTGCAGGCGTCGCAGACCGCCCAGCCCTTCCCCCGTCGCCTGAAAATCCGTCTCCGACAGCGTCAAACCCTTGCTTTGCGCAATCCGCCCCAGCCGTCGCAACACTTCGCTGACCTCTGGCTCGGACAACACCACGCGGTCCAGCTCGGCCACCAGTGCCAAGTCCTGTTGCCCCGCCCGTTCCGACGGGCTCACCGTGCGTACGGCCTGCCCGGACTGGATGGCCTGCAACTCTGCCTCGGCCTGCGCCAATTGCTGTGCAACACCCGGCAAAACGGCTAACCAGAGCACCAGCGTCGCCAGTAGCAGCGCCAGCACGCCCAGCCAAATTGCGCCATGACGCCACAGCAAAATCTCCAGCCGCAAGCGCCAGTGCCCCAGGTTCATCCAGGCCGACTTCATCGCGCGCTCTCCTGCAGGGTCGGGGCCATCGACGCTTGCCGTGAAGGCAGCAGCACCAACTCGAAGGTCAGGCGCATGGGCCGGTTCGCGTCCTGGCCATTGGTCTCATGCTTGTTGTAATTCAGGCGACCCAGCACGCCTTGGCCCTGCAGAGCAGCGGCGTACTGCAACAAGGTGTCGAGCGACTTGGCTTCCGCCTGCAGCCGCACCGTGCCCCGCTGCCCGTCCGGCTCCACGCTGACCAGGGCCACCTGCGGCGGCGTGGAGCGCTCCAACTGTTCGAACAGCTCCTGCCAGGGGATGTTGAGCTGTCGCGCTACCGCCAGCAGACCTTGCCGCTGGTCCGTGCTCAAGGCCTGCCCCAGCACCAACCCTGCGTCACGGCGTACCGCGGTGGATGCGCGTGCTGTCAACGGCTTCGCGGGCGAGACACGCAGCGCCTGCACCTGGGCTTGCACCGCCTCTATCGCTTGCCTCTGCTGCCAAGCCACCCAGCCACCCCAGGCCAACGCTGTCAGCGCCAAACCAGCCAACGCCAACGCGGCAACTGTTGTATGCACCCGGCTCTGTCGGCCCCAAAGCGTCCAGCGCGGCGCACTCTCCCAGTGGAACATCGCCTTGAAAGGTTCAAGCTGCATGCCGGGCCCCTTCCAAGCACTGTCGCGCACACCAGGCTGCCTGCACCGCCTCCGGGGCGTCCAGCGGCACGGCTGGCTGTGCACCTGCCGGGCGCCAGGGCAAGCTCTTCAACGATGCATGCCCTGCAGCCTTGTCACCCCCCTCGCACAAAGCCAGCCAATGCAAGTCTTCCTGCCTGCCATCCACACGCAACATCTCACGTCGTCCTTCCTGTGCAGCCAGAAGCTCCAAGGATTCCAGATTACTGGCTACCGGGCAACGCACACTGCGCAAAGACACCATGCGCCCGGCCTCGCGCCGCTGCACATACAGGCGCTGCGCCACGGCTACGGCCAGCCAGCCCGTCTGCGGCCACTGGGTCTGCCCCTGTTGCTGAGCCAATAGCAAAGGCGTGTGCAGCGCAATCTGGCCCCAGCGCGCCCGCATGGCCGCCCAGACCGGCTCCCACGCGGCCGGCACCGCGGTGCACAGAAACGCGCCCTCGGCCTGCCAATCACCCGTCACCATCCAGCCGCCTGACGGGCCGGGGCCCCAGAGCTGCTGGGCTCTGGCTGCAGCCACCGCATGCAACTCGGACAAGGAAGCCGTCTGGGCCGGCACACTTTGCACCCAATGCTGGGCCAGACTAGGCGCCAGGCACACCTGCACCGGCTGCTGCGCGGCACTCAGCTGCGGCGCCTGGTTCAGCACCCACTCCCGCAAGGCGGTCGGTCCATCCACATCCTCAGGCCAGTTCCAGTTCTGCCAGTCCGTCGCCTCCGGCGCCAGCCAGGCCACGCCCTGCCCGGACACGCCCAGCACCAGCGGATGGTCCTGTTTCCCGGACTTACTGCGCCAGCGTGACACGTCGCACCTCCTCCAGCGTGGTCGCGCCTGCACGCACCAGGTCCAGCGCCGCCTCCAGCAGCGTGCGCGTACCGCGCTGGCGCGCGGCCTCCTTGATCTGGCGCACCGGCAGGCGCTGGATGATCATCTCGCGCAGCTCATCGTCCAGAATCAGGAACTCTGCTATTGCGCGCCGCCCGCGAAAGCCCGTGCCACGGCAGTCGCCGCAGCCCGCGCCTTTCATGAACTTCGCCTCCGTCCAATGCCCGGCGTCCAGGCCCAGCTTCTCGAACTCCTGCGCCTCGGGCTCGTAGGGCTGGCGGCAATGCGTGCAGTTCACACGCACCAGGCGCTGCGCCCATATACCGTTGAGCGCCGACACCAGGGTGTAAGGGTCCAGGCCCATGTGTGTGAATCGGCCGAACACGTCGAACACATTGTTCGCATGCACCGTAGTCAGCACCAGATGGCCGGTCAGTGCAGACTGCACGGCAATCTCAGCCGTCTCGCGGTCGCGGATTTCGCCGACCATGATCTTGTCGGGGTCGTGCCGCAAGATAGAGCGCAGGCCCCGCGCAAAGGTCAGGCCCTTTTTCTCGTTCACGGGGATCTGCAGCACCCCGGGAAGCTGGTATTCCACCGGATCTTCGATGGTGATGATTTTGTCTTTTCCGGTGTAGGTCTCGGCCAGCGCCGCATAGAGCGTGGTGGTCTTGCCCGAACCCGTGGGCCCCGTCACCAGCAGCATGCCGTAGGCGGCCTCGGTCAAGGTACGCATGGTCTTGAGCGCCACAGCATCAAAACCCAGCGCCTCCAGGCTCAGCTTGCCATGCGCTTCGATCATGGCCTGCTTGTCCAGAATCCGCACCACCGCATCTTCGCCGTGGATGCTCGGCATGATGGACACGCGCAGGTCGATCAAGCGCCCCTGGGCCCGTACCTGGAAACTGCCGTCCTGCGGCACGCGCCGCTCGGCGATGTCCAGCTCAGCCAGCACCTTGAGGCGCGAGATGGTCTGTTCCGCCACGGTCCGGTCCTGGATCTCCGTCACATCGTCCAGAACCCCGTCGATCCGGTAGCGCACCGCCAGCCCGACGGGTGTGGACTCTAGATGCACGTCGCTGGCCCCGGCGCGCAGCGCGTCGTAGAGCGTGGAATTCACCAGGCGCACTGCTGGGCTGGCCGCATCCGTGGCGCTCACCAGGGACAGCACCTCTATGCCCTGCTCGGCATCCGTCGAGTCCGAGCGCATGGACTCCAGGCTGTCCACCGCGCGCAGCGAGGCTTCCTGCTGCGTTAGATAGGCGTGCAAGTCTTCCGGCGTGCACAGCACCTGCTGCACCGCCTGGCCTGCCGCCTGCTCCAGCTGGGCCAGAACGTCCCCGTCAAAAGGGTCGGTCAGAGCCGCCACCCAGACGTTGGCGTCGTCGGCACGCTGCAGCAGCACGGCCCGCTGGGCCTGCGCCCGGGCCATGGGCCAGAGGTCGAGCCGAGCGGTCTGCGGATTCAGCGTCAGGTTGTCCCAAAAGGGCAGGTCGAACTGGGTCGCCAGCCAGCCCGCGGCTTCGCGGGGGTGCAGCTGATGCGCCTCGGCCAGCACATCCACCAGCGGCCGCCCGCTGGCCTGCGCACGGGCGCGCAAGCCCTGCAGGTCCTCCAGCTTCGGTGCCGCCACCGTGTCTCTCATCAGATACTCCCCGCCAGTTCGAAGATGGGCATGTAGAGCAGCACCACGATGACCCCGATCACCAGGCCGATGGCCGCCATCAGGATGGGCTCAAAGGCCTTGCTGAACTGCTCGATCCAGCGCGTGGTCTCAGTGTCGTAGAACGCCGCCGTGCGCCCCAGCATCACACCCATCTGCCCCGTCTGCTCGCCCACACGCAACATGCGCAGCGATACCGGCGTGGCCAGGCCCTGGCGCTCCAGGGCACTGGACAGGCTCTCGCCCTGGCCCACGGCCCCGCGTGCGGCCTGCAGGCGGCCCACGGTGTCCAGCGGCAAAACAGCTTCGCAAAGCTGCATGGCCCGCATGATGGGGATACCCCCGTCCAGCAACATGCCCAGCGTGAGGTACAGGCGCGTCAGGGTCAGAATCTCGAGGCGCTGCCGCACACCGGGCAGAACCCGCAGCAGGCGGCTCCACTGGCCCGTGCGCAGCAGCCGACGCGCGCCCCAGACCAGCGCCACCACGGCCGCCGCCAGGCCCGCCACCAGCCACAACGCATAGTTGGCCGCAAACTGGCCCCAGGCCAGCAGCACCTGCGAGGCCCAGGGCAGGCTGCGCCCGCCGCCCTGGTAGACCGAGGCAAAACGCGGCACCACATAGCCCAGCAGAAACAGTGCCACGGCGAGGCCCACGGTGAAAAGGATGGAGGGGTAGATGGCCGCGCTCACCACCTTGTGGCGTAGGGTACGCAGCCGGGTCTCATAAGACACATAACGTTCCAGCGCCTTGGGCAAATCGCTGGTGCCTTCGGCTGCCTGCACCACGCCAACGAAAAGCGGGGGGAACACATCACCCTGTTGCGCCAGCGCCTGGGAAAGACGCTGCCCCTGCTGCAGCGCATCACGCAGGCGCTGCAGCACAGCCCGTAGATGGGCCTGCCCCGCACGCTCCAGCAAGGCGTCAAGCGCCTCCACCACACTCAGGCCCGCACTGACCAGGGCCAGCAGCTCCTGGGCAAACAACAGCAAGTCAAAGGGTTTGCTGCGCCGCGCCGGCAGCCAAGACTTGCCAGCTGCAGCCTTGAGCGAAAGCAGCGCCAAGCCGCGGGATTGAATCAGAGTCTGCGCATGCGCCGC
Organism: Burkholderiales bacterium; assembly: GCA_016185015.1. Lineage (GTDB taxonomy): Bacteria > Pseudomonadota > Gammaproteobacteria > Burkholderiales > Burkholderiaceae_C > Hylemonella. The sequence goes on along the minus strand of JACPOI010000020.1, from coordinate 89,803 downwards.
GTCCAGCGCCTCCAGTTCAAAGGCCTCGATCTGCTGCTGTGCGCTGAGCGCCCGCACCTCGAACTTCATGGCGGCGCCCCTCGCGCCCCGTCAATGGTTGCTGACGTCGGCCGCATCGCCCGTACCTCCGGGCTGGCCGTCCTTGCCGTAGCTCAGCAGGTCGAAGTCGCCCTTGCTGCCCGGGCTGGTGTAGAGGTAAGGCTTGCCCCAGGGGTCGGGCGGGGCGGCTTTTTCGAGGTAGGGACCGTTCCACTTGGCGGCACGTGCGCTGTCGGCGGGGCGGTTCACCAGGGCGCCCAGGCCTTCTTCGGTGCTGGGGTAGTTGCCCACATCAATACGGTAGGCACCGAGGGCGCGGCTGAAGGCTTCGATCTGGGATTTGGCGACGGCTTGTTCGGATTTGCCGAGTTGGCCGAAGTATTTGGGACCGACGTAGGCGGCTAGGAGGCCAATGATGGCGACGACAACCAGTAACTCTAGGAGAGTAAAGCCTACCTCTTTTTTGGGGTTTTTAGTCAATGTACTTTTCATATTTTTTTAAACGTAGTGAGCAAATCCGAAGACAAGTATCAGCTCACAAACCGCCTGTACGCGCTTCTTTTGCCAATCTCGATTGGTGCAAAGCTCCGTGAAACTTCAGTCTTGATGACCGGTAAAAAACCACAATTGTTAGATACTTTATAAAAAGCAAAGAGGCGAGACTTGACCCTTAGATTCACTTGAACTCAAGTCGAGAAACCCTCCACTCACCGCCAGACCGCTCTATGTGTATACGAAAATTGCGAGAGCAATTAGATTTAGCAACGTTTCCCCGAAAACTTGCCCATTCATATTCACCAGAAAATCTGTATGCATAAAACCATCGGCTAAGAGTAATCTCCGCCCCCTCACCACATGCGTGATTTAATTCATATTCTTTTGAGGCTATTTTGTTTGCATCAACCCATACAGACAACCATGGGACAAGTGCTGGAGGAACAAAAACAAGCGACAAAACAATGACGACAGACCATCGAAATCCGCTAGCTATATTTTTTTTATTCAATTCCATAAACTTTTACCAAAGAATAAAAACTAACGTCTACGTCCATATAGGAAATCGGCTTGCGTCCAGGGCTCTTCTTCCGCTTTAACCGATGGAATCACAGAAGACGAACTCCCTTGAACAGGACCGGGATTGCAGCCACAGCTGGGTGAATTACCCGCGCCAAATATCGTTATCTCAATACCAGCTGCGGCACCAGCCTTAATTCCTCGTAGCTTCGCATCTACCGTAGCCTTAGGTTCGACGCCAGCATACCCTTGGCTGCCACCACCAAAGAAAAAGTTTCTTCCTGCATTTGCTTCAATCTTTCCCGTTACCGGACCTGCATGCCCCCCACCTTCAGCAAAAAATCCCACGCCAACACCACGCTCGCATGCCTGTCCTTCATTTGCGCCCGCTCGTCCACCCAACGGGTCGTAGGATGCACCCCACCCGAGACCCTTGCCAAACTTGAAAGACATAAAGCGTCCTCCTGTGTCCGGATCGCGCCCAATAGACATTGACGCTCCAACGCCAACATAAACTCCACCCTCAGCCGACCACAAACCATATGGATCAAACAACTGAACTGGATTTCCCTCTACATAGGTGTAAGTGTTGATGCCACCGGCAAGTCCAATTGGATCGCTACTGATAAATCTTTTCAATACCGGGTCGTAATACCGCGCCCGATAGAAGTACAAGCCGGCCTGGTAGTCATTTTCCCGTGACGTGTACTGATTCGGATTACTGGTCGCATCTGGCCCCACAGTGCTGCTCTGCCCATACGGACTGTAGGCATAGCTGTTCTGCAGATTGGCGCTGTTGTCATCACTCACCTGCGCAATCACGCTACTCAAGGCATCCGTGATGTAGAGGCGACTGGCTATAGCATCTTTGCTGCCCGCCGTATTCAATGCAATTCTGGCAATCACTTCATCCAGGCTCAGGCCCGTGAGCAAACGATGACTAAGTTTTCCGTCCCGAACTTCACCCAATGCCTGGGCACGCTCATAAAGGTACTGCACTGTGCTGGTCTGCCCACCCTGAGATACCGTGCTCTGAACCCTACGCCCAAACGCGTCATACCCGTAGCTGGCCGTTAGCAGATTGGCGCCACCCGCTGCACTCTGCTCAATCCGGATTAGCCTGTTGCTTGCGTCCCAGACATAAAGCGTCTGCTCACTGGTATCCGCCGCGTTCTGCTTCTGCACCAGATTTCCGTTAGCGTCATAGGTGAGGTTGTAGGTCTTGCTCTCACCACCCAGATTGAGCGTGATGGTCGTCATGCGGTTGGCCGCATCGAAGCTGGCTGTCATGGGCGTCTCGCCCTGGCCCGTGCCATTGGCGTTGAGCGTGGACCGGGCCGTCCTTCTGCCATTGGCGTCGTATTCGTAGTCGATCTGCTCGATGAGCTGTTCGCCGGCCGTGCCCGCCGCCTTGAGGTACTTAATCTGGCTCAGGCGGTCCAGGCTGTCGTAGCCATAAGCCTGGGTGATCAGGTCCAGGGTGTTGCCGACCTGGACCTTGCGTGCGCTCAGGCGCCCTGCGGCGTCATAGCTGTAATTGGTAGTGTGGTCTTGCCCGCCCACATTGGTGGTGTGGCCCAGCAGGCGGTCGGCGTTGTCCCAGCGGTAGTTGGTGACTTCCGGGGTGGTGATGCCCGTGCCGCTCAAGGTGCGGCGGGTCATGCGGCCCAGGCTGTCGTACTGATAGGCCAGGGTATGGCTACCCGCGGCCGTGGTGCTGGTGGTCTGGACGATCCGGTCAATGGCGTCGTAGACGTAGCTGTTGACGCTGCTGGCATCACGCACCTCGCTGAGGCGGCCCGTCGCATCGTACTGGTAGCTGACCGTGCGGTCGGGTAGCTCCAGACTCGTCAGCTGGCCGCGCTCGTTGTAGCGCAGGGTGCTGACTTGGCCCTTGCGGTTGATCACCCTGCTCAAGCGGCCCGCAGCGTCGTACTCATAGGTTTCGCTCTGGTTGAGCGCGTCGGTCTTGCTGGTCAATCTTCCCTTGGCATCGTAGCCATAACGTTCAATCTGCACGCCGGCAGCATTGGTGACAGCCGTGACCCGCCCGACACTGTCGTAGCTCAGGCCGGTGTTCTGCTGCAGCGGATCGGTGGTCTGGGTGGCCTGATCCAGGTTGTTGTACTGCAGGCTGCTGGTGTAACCCAGGGCGTCGGTGCTGCCCGTCATGCGGCCTAGAGCGTCCGTACCCATGCGGGTCTCATTGCCCTGGGCGTCGGTGATCTGGGCCAGGTCACCGGCAATGTTGTAGCCCAGGCTGACCTTGCGCTGGCTGGGCGCGATGCTGCTGCCCACGCCATTGCTGATGGTAGGAATGCTGCTGGCATTGACCTGGGCTGGTGCCACGGCCTGACTGACCAGGCCCTGTGCGTTGTAGCTCAGGCTGCCTTGCAGACCCACGGGGTTGGTCACGTTCGTCAAGCGACCTGCATTGTCATAAGCGCCACTGGTGAAGACCGGTGTGTAGCTGAGGCTCACCCCGCCCTGGGTGCTGGGCACGCCGAGCAGGAAGCGCGTGACCTGCACGGGTTTGTTGAAAGTGGGGTCGTACATGGCCTCAATGCGCTGGCCCAGGGCGTCGACCACGGCCGTGAGGTTGCCTACAGCGTCGTACTCGTACTTGGTCTCACGACCCAGCGGGTCGATGGACTTGGTCTTCTGCTGTTTGGCGTCGTAGACGAACTGGGTGCGCTGGCCCAAGGGGTCGATGGCCTCGGTGGCCAGGCCGCGGGCGTTGAACTTGCTGCGGCGCACCTGGCCATCAGGCTGGGTGACGATGACTTCCTGCACGGTACCGCCGAAGAAGCGCCAGCCGGCGGCGCGGGTTTCTTCGGATTCGGTATCCGGGCACGTACCCGCCAGGGAAGGCGTGATGGTGTTCCCGCCGCTGGGGGCCAAAGTTCGCGTAGCCAGTGACTGGCCGGCTCTGCAGGTGTAGTCCCAAACCCGGCCGCTGCCACCGCCGGCCGGTTCTAGACCACCTTCACCGCCCAGGGTCTTGACCACACAGGCGCCTGTGCGGCGGTAGGCGAACTTCCAGGTTTCTCCACGGGAAGTCACTTGCTTGACGACACGGTCTGTGCCGTAGGTGTTGACGGTGGGTGTGTCCGAATCCGGGTAGAGGATGGAGCTCAGCAGACGCATACTGGGCGGCACGAGGTCGGCAGAACAGGCGATCTGTGGTGTACCGCTGTCTGTGTTTATATAGATCGGCACCGGCTGATAGGTATATTGCGTGACGCGGCTGGCCGCATCCGTGACCTTGCTGACGCGGCCTTCGCCGGTGTATTCATAGTCCACGCGGCGGCCTGTGTGGTCAGTTATTCGGGAAACAAAACCATTGGAGCCGTAACTCATGCTCAGGCCACGGCTGGCCAGCCCGTTGATGGACAGGATGCGGCCATTGCTCTGGCGGCTGATGGTGGTCGTGTTGCCGCTGGTGTCGATGATCTTGGTCGCGAACTGCGGCGGGCCGCCACGGATGACACCCGGAATGCCCGCAAAAGGCTCGAACTGCCAGCGCGTGCCGTCCTTGAGTACAAATTCCCAATTGCCACCGGACAGTGTCCGGGCATAACCCCCAGAATAACGGGTGTCATCCACTGGACGGTACTTGCCCGTGCCGTCGTCCACCAGATTGACGTAAATGCCGCCGGGCATGACCAGGCGTTTCTGTGCACCCTCCTGGGGCCAGAAGCTGATGTCGTAATCAAACGTCCAGCCATAACCAAAGCTGGTAATAGCGCCCGCGCGGTTGTCGAAAGCGTCGACAGGGTTGTAGCGCAGACCTGAATCCACAGCGGTCACTCCACCGAAGGACAGGCCGCTGTTGTAGCGCGCCATTTCCTGGCCGGTAAACAGGTCCACCGGGTTGCCGGCGGTGCCCGCAGCCTGGGCCTGACCATCACAGGTCGGGCAAGGCTGCGGCGGCTTAGGCACGGGCGGGCAGCTCAAACTGAACAGACCACACACGCCACAGAAACGGGGGATCCCCACACCCGGGTCGCTGTTGACGGTTTTGCCATCGGCACTGACGGTACCCAGGCCGGCCATCTTCCATTCGCCCGTTCCACCCATGGGCGAGCCGTCGAACCACCAGATCTCGACCTTCTCGCCCGGGTCCTTTTCGGAGACATTGGGCAGACTCACAGGGATGGGCGTGCTGGGGATGCCGCCCATGGGGGTGCCGAAATAGAGCTGGTAAGCCTCTTTCATGGGGAAAGGTGGCGCGCCAACGGGCAGTTTGTCGGGGTCGATCTTCTGCACGGCGAGGCGGGTTTTACGCACGCCGTCCCAACCGGTGATGGTGGCACCCGCAGGTAAGGTGACAGAAAAGCCGGGGAAACGCTCGTCCGTGATCTGCTGATCTTGCGTGGCGTTGTCGATAGGCTTGAACAACGCATCGGCTGGCGGCGGCTGCAGGATCCAGTCCGACAAGGTGAGTACCTCATTGGCTGCCAGCGTCACGTTGTAGGGCCAGATGGGGTACAGGCTGTTGGCCGGTGTAGCGTCAAGGCGCAGCGTGGTCACGCCGCTGGGCAGGCCCGTGAGCGTGAAGTTACCGCCGGCGTCCGTCACCACCTGGTTGGTGCTGGTGTCCTGGCGGACGATGATGCCGGCAATACCCGCACCAGTCGGTGTGATGAAACGACCTTTGACGCCGGTGACGTTGTCCTTGGTGACCACGCGCATGGTCACCTGGCTTTCACGCACCCAGGGCAGGCCGTTGAGGGTGGCTTCGGCGCGCACGGTCACGCTGGCCTGGCCCAGGACTGCCGCGCTGTCGGCCAGCAGGGTGAGCTTGCCGGTCTGGTAGGCGCTGAGCGAAGGCGGGTCAAACTGGGCTGTCACGCCGGTGGGCAGACCACTGGCGCTGAGCTTGGCCAAGCCCTGGTAGGCATTGGTACCGGTGCTGGCCATGTTGAGTACGAGGCTGGCGCTGGAGCCCTGGATCACGTCCACATTGGACGGGCTGACCTGGAAGCTGAAGTCCTGCGCACGGATCACGGTGAAGACCGGGCTCTGGGCAGAGCCCAGGCTGTTGCTCACGGTGATGGGGCCGCTCTGTGCCACATCAGGCACCAGAACCTTGAGCTCGATGGCCGTGCCGGACTGCACGATGGCCGGCACATTGCCAGCGAAAGCCACCGTGTTGGCGCTGGCCGGCGAGGCAAAACCCTCACCGCTGAGCGTGACGACACTGCCCACGATGCCGCTGGTGGGGCTGATGCCGCTTATGACGATGGCCGTGACCACGGGCGGCGTAGCCGTGAAGCTCAGCTGGCCCGGCGCAAAAGGTACGGCCGAGGCGCTGAGCACTACGGTACCGGCGCTGGTGGGCTGGACGCTGAAGGTCACGCTGGTCAGGCCGGGGTTGATGGTGACGCTGGACGGATGCTGCAACGCCGCCGTGCCGTTGCTGCTGAGGTTGACCGTGTAGGGCGTGGCACCGGCGGCATAAGGTGCGGTGATGCTGACCGACACCGTCTCACCCACCACCAGGTTGGTCTTGGCTGCCGACATAGCCAAGGGCGCGGGACTACCGATAGTCACATTGGCCTGGCCGACGACGGCGCTGGGTGTGGGATTGCCGTAGGTGGGTGTCACAGTCTGGCTGGCACTGAGCACGGTAGTGCCCTGGGCGAGGGCCGTAACGCGGCCTTGGGCACTGACGCTGGCCAAGCCGGAATCGGCCACGGACCAGCTGGTGTTGGCGTCGACGCTGATATCCCGCGTGCTGCCATCGGAATAGGTGCCTGTGGCCTGCACCTCGGTACTTTGGCCTGGTGTGAGGATCACGCTGGAGGGCGTGAGCGTGATGCCCGTGATCTCGGGCGCCACTACATTGACCACCACCTGGGCCGTACTGCCGTTCAGGCTGGCGACCACGTTGGACTGGCCCAGCGCAATCGCCGTCATGGGCACATCAATGGCCAGTACACCCGCAGGCACGGTCACCTGGCTGGGCAGGCCCAGCGCACCGGTGTTGCTGTTGTTCAGACTGACGATGGCAGGTTCCTGCGCCACACGGTCCAGCGTGAGGCGCAACTGCCCCAGCTTGCCCTTGGGCAGGTCCTGGCTGGCCGGCATCAGGCTGGCCAGCACGGGTGGCGGCAAGGTGATGGTGACGCTGATGGACTGCGTTGCGCCGTTAAGGCTGGCTGTGAGTTGGGTGCTGCCAGCAGCCAGCGCCTGGACGCTGACCTCTGCCTCGGTCTGACCGGCGGGAATCAACAGGGTCTCGGGGACCTGCAGCAGGGCAGGATTGGCGGCGACCAGGTCGACCGTGACGTCTTCGTTCTGTACAGCGTTCAGGCGCACCGTGACGGCGCCGCTGGCACCCTGCTGCAAGGCCAGGGGACTGGGCAGAACGGAAGCGATGGCAGCTGGCTGCGGGGTGACAAGCACCGTGGCGCTCTGGCTTGTGCCGTTAAGGCTGGCCACCACCTGAGCCTGACCTACGGCCAAGGCGCTGACATGGAATTCGGCCTGGCTGAGCCCCGCCGGCACAAGGACCGTGGCCGGCACCTGCACCGTACCGGCGGGCTGGGCTGAAAGCGCCACGGTGGTGACACTGCTTTGCGCACTGTTGAGCCGAACGGTCAGCGTACCGCTGGCCCCGACGATGAGCGTGCTGCTCGCCGGCGCAAGGGCTGCAACTGCAGCTGGCACTGGCGTGACCTGCACGGCCGCTTCGACCGTACTGCCATTGAGCGTAGCAGCCACCAGGGTGTTGCCCACCTCCAGCGCATTGACAGCAAAGCTCGCCTGCATGGCACCCGCTGGCACAGTCACGCTGGCAGGGATGCTGACGATGCCGCCGGTGCGGGCCTGCAGCGCCACCACGGTATCGGTGCCCTGCGCGGCCGAAAGCTGCACGGTCAATGGGGCCACACTGCCCTTGGTCAGTACGCTGGTGGCAGGCAGCAAGGACGTCACCGACACCGTGGCCGGCACGACGCGGACGACGGCCGAAGCACGTGATGGCCGTACATCACCCGGCAGCGTTGCCGTGACACGCGCCAGGCCTGTCGCCAAGCCTTGCACGGCGAAGTTGGCAAGGGACTGGCCGGCAGGAACGATAACGTTGGCCGGCACGCCGAGCTTGGCCGCATCCGAGCTGGCCAGCGTTACCGTCGTATCTTGCTGCTGGCTGGAAGAGATGCGAAGCTGCAGCTGGCCAGTGGCTCCCTGCTGAACGGCACTGTAGATGGGGCGTAGCGAAATGACATGCGGCGGCGCCGGTGACACATTCACAGTCGCGCTCAGTGAACTGCCATTGAGACTGGCCGTCAGCGAGGTCTGCCCAACCCCTTTGCCCTGAACGGGGATCGCCACCTGGGATTGACCGGCGTCGTAGGCAACACTGCTGGCCACAGCGGCGATGTTCGCATCAGCACCGCTGAGCGACAGGGCGCCGGCGACGGAGGGTGTAGGGCTGAGCGTGGCTGTGAGCACACCGCTCTTGCCGTTGATCAGCGCCAGCGGATTGGGCGTCAGGCTGCTGAGCGTGGAAGGCACAACGGGGATCTGGCCCGCCTGGATCTGGTAGTTGATGCGAGCCGGCGCAGTGCCGCTCATCTTCACCAAAATCAGATTGGGTGCGCCGGTGCGCAAAGCCACACTTCGCTGAAAAATCGGAATCGGCGCCCCTTGCGCGGTAAAGACATTAGAGGTACTGACGACTTTTTCGAAATTGACCCAGATCTCGACAGATGCAGTCTTGCCGATAGGCCACTGCTCAGAGTTGTTGTTAACAGAAATGTAGAAAGGGCCGCTGATATTGCGGCCGAGCAGAAAAGCATCGATGTCTGCATAGGAAGCTGCACCACGCCCCGTGGGTGTGATGGTGGCACTTTGCGGGCCGTAGATCGTGGTCTGCGCTGCGGCATGGCTACTGGCCAAGAGGAGCAATACTGCACCCCAGCTCATGAGCCAGCCTTGCAGCCGACGCCGAAGCGTCTGCACATTACTGCTTGTGATCCACGACATATCGTGCCTATCCCTGAGTTTGTAGACCGCAGATCCTGCGCGCTCGTGCCGCGGCTAACATGGCACACGGCATACGAGGTGGGCCTCCCAGCCCACCCCGATCAAGCGCACGGACCCTGCTCACGTTCTTTTCTGGTGAGGATCGTTATCTGCTGGTGGATGACCGCAGATCAACCCGCGAAGCCCACCTGCTGTAGCACCGACATGGGCACCGTGTACTCCTTGCCACTGATCGTGATCAGCTTGGCCTGGCCCGGACCACCCAGCGTGGCGATGAGCTGCACTTTCTCGACCCGCTCGTTCTGTGCAAAGACAGACAAGGCCTCGCCCATGGCGACAACCACGGTGTAAGTGGTGGTGGCCTGCAGCGTGCTGGGGCCTTGGGGCAAAGCCACTGTGATGCTGGCGGTGCCAGCGGCCGCGGTGCCGGCGATGGCCGCACTCAACACCTCGGTGGGTGTGCCATAGGCCGGGATCAGCTTGAAGAGGATGGTATTGCCCGTTGGTACATTGACCGTCTCGAAAGTGACCGTCACCGGGTTGACCACATCAGCCGGCAAAGTCACGTCCGCATTGCCCGTCGGGCTAGGCGGAACGGCCACACCTGCGATCGTGGCGATACGCAGCGAAGGCAGGCTGGCCAGGAAGACGGGGCCGGGGACGTCGGTCGTGTAGGCCGGCGTTGTAGCGCCGCTGTAGGTCAGGGCTTCAGCTTCGATACGGATACGGCCTACGGAACTGCGGAAATAGTTGCAGTTCATGACGGTATTGATAGAGCCCGTCACCCCTTGCGGACAGGCATACTGCGCGAAGATCGATCCATTGCCTGTCACACTGGTGGCAACAATGCGCACCGCTCCACCCGAACCGCCGCCACCCGAACCGCCAGAATTCGTCCCAGCAACTGCACCGCCATAGCCACCAGATGCACCGATGGTCCCCGTCAGATTAACTGTCCCCGAGCTAGCAATCAGCAAAGCACCGCCGCCACCACCACCACCGGAACCCGGGAAATTGGCACCACCTCGGCCACCACCACCTCCCGAGCCACCGATCAAGGGCTGCAGGATAGCTGAGCCATAGGGCTTGCCGAGAACCAAACTAACGCCGCACCATATTTGGCTACCATTCGTAGCCGTTCCTTCAGCGGAGTTTGTCGCATACCCGGCAGAAATCCCGATATACCTGTACTGGCGGTTATCGCTGCCACAGCCATCCCCTCCCTCAATACCGCCAAGGCCTCCACCCGGGCCAAGACCAGAGCCGCCTCGAATCACTGCCGGCACCTGCGCAAGATCATCGCGCCCGCCGCGACCACCGTCATAGCCCCCTGGACCTCCTTCTCCGGGCACACCATCGTCAGCCACCACACCATCACCGGCGGTTCCCGTGTTGGGAGCTGTCTTACCGTTGATATCAATAGTTCCGGCAATCGTCACATTGCCGCTGGCCAACAGATACACAGGCGTGTTAAGTGCATTGCGCTTGAACCTCACCGTAACCCCGGATGGAATATTGATCGTCGTGTAGTTCAAAACGCCAGAGGGCGGAAGTTGGATTTCGGTATTGACCACCGGTGCGAGCGCCCCATCGACCCCGGTACTGCCGCTGTTGAAGGCCCAGGCACCAGATGCAGCTAGGGCCAGCACGAGCGCAGCCAGGGGCGTGCGCGGACGTAGCGAGGTGTGGGAAATACGCGACTGCGTACCTGACACGGTGTGGTTCTTGAACATGGCGATCCTCCTGAACATCAAAGGCAATACAACTGAAATCTCGGGGTTTTCTGGGCACACGACCGCTTGCTTGAGAGCGGGTGTTTGCACCGAGGTATCCAAACAGGTTTTCATGATGATCCGACTCCTCATTGCGGCGAAACGATGGTGATTGTGTTGGCGGGTACAGCCTCGGAAGAAGTCAAGCTACCTGGCACGCGCAGACGCACGACACGGCTGCCGATGGCGGCAGTCGCGTCGATCCGCACGCTGACTGTGAGCAATTCACCCAGAGCATCCGTGGCCCACTGGACAGTGCCGAACTGCACACCGGTGCCAGGCTCGGTCAACAGCTCATAGACATCCTTGAGCCCGTCTCCGCGCACGGTGAAGGTGTAATTCTTCCCCTGCTCCAGAACGATGGGCGCCACCGATTCGAGCAAGGTAGGCAAGGACCCCACATTGAATTGCAAGGCACTGGCGGGGACCGTCGTGAGTCTGCTGGTAACACCATTGACGGTCTGCCTCAGGGACACGCCGTAACGGCCTGAGGGCACATTGGCGGCAACCGTCACCGGCACCGTCAGCAAGGTTCCTTGCGTATTCACCGTCCAACTGCCAAAAGTGATGCCTGCCTGACCCAGCGATGTAATGGCGCTGACCCGGTCAAGACCCAGGCCCTGTACGACCAGCGTCGAGGTGGAGCCGATCAGGAAACCATCTGGCGTGGCCGGGGCAATGCTGTTGACGAATGCGCCAACAGTCACACCCACATTGGCACTGGCCACAATCCGGTTATCCGTCACTGCAACAGGCGGCGTCTGTACCAACACACCAACCAGCGGTGCCGACACCAGCAAAGCGCTGCCGGCTGGCTCTGCTGTAGCGGCACCCACTAGCAAGCCAACTGCCGGCGCACTGATGTCTGCATAGGTAGCCCCGACCTGCTGAGCAACCTGCACGGTGTTGGCCGCCATCGCCACATTGCTGGACTCACCACCGGCGGCTATCACGATCACAGTGCGCGGCCCCGTGGCAGCAGAGGCCGTGGCTGTTACGGGCACCGTGAGCAGAGTACCGTCGGCGCTGGCTGTGATGGTGGCATTGGCGGTGACAGCGAGGCCATCGGCCGGCTCGAAGCGCACACCCAGCACATCGCGGAAGTTCTTGCCGCGCAGGTTGAGCGTGGTGCTCGTACCCGCCTTGATGACCTGAGGCGCGGTGGCGATGATCTCCGGCGCCGGGGCGGCGACCAGGAAACTGCTCTCAGCGTCGCGCACAAAAGGCAGCCGGCCTGTGGCCGTGCGAAGCACGAGTTTGCGCGACACCTTGGCCGCTGCGGCATCCACCGAGATGGGCAGGGTCAGGATCGTGCCTTCGGGATTCACGCTGAAGGCTGAAGTGGTGATGCCATCTGGAGTCAGCAAGCTGACCGACTGCACCGCCTGCAGGCCAACCCCCGTGACCGTCAGATTAAGCGACGTGCCAACCACGGCAACCTTGGGCGTGACGCCATAGGCTGCGGGGCCTACTACAACCCCCAGCGCGGCCGCTGCGACCGGACCGATGGACTGGCTGGACGTTGCAGTTGAGCCGTTGCCCACCATGATGCCCACGACCGGTGCGAAGACCGGGCCCACCGTGCCGTTGATCTGGCTCACGATGTTGAACTGGTTGGCCGCGTTGAATTCGGCGCTGCTCTGGCCCGAAGGCGTGGTGATCTGAATCAGACGTGGTCCCAGTGCGGCCAGCGGATAAATCTGGAACGTAGCGGTGAGCTCGGTACCGGCACTGTTGATCACGGGCTGCGAATCGACCGCGATATCCGTTCCGGGCAAGATTGCCAGTCGCCCGTTCTGCAAATGACGCCCGCGCACCTTGAGCTGAAGCAGGGTGCCCGCCCTCGCATACAGGGGCTCGATGGCGTCGATTTCGGGTTGACCCGAGGTCAGAATCAGCTGCGAGGATGCCGGCGGAACGAAAGGCAAAACCTTGCCACTCGCGTCTTTGACCACGACACTGCGGCCGCCTGTAGCCGCAGCCGCCCCGACGCTTATGGTTGCGGAGATTTGCGAACCATCGGCCGCTACAGTTGGTGCACCCAGACTCAAGCCTGTCGCCGGCAAGACCGACAAAGTGGCGCCCACCGGGATGCCGCTACCACTGACCACCAGATTCTGCGTTTGTCCGACTGGCATGCCAGCCGGGTTGATGCCCTTGAGCACGGGCCCCACCACCACACCTACCTGGGGAGCATTGAATAACGCTAACGTCGTGTTGGACGGCTGCTGGGTTGCGGAACCCACAACTACGCCGACAGGCATCGCCTGACTTGTATTGACACCCCTGAAGTCGGCCGTGATGAAGACCGGCACCGACGTCGACGCCAATGTGGTGGAGCTGAGCTGCAACGACGTGAAGCCTGCTACCTTGGGTGTAACGCTGACCTGGATAGACGACTGACCCGGAGCTATGGTGACAGAAGCCGGTGAAATAGTGGCCTTGCTGGTGTCGCTCATGACCAGGTTGATGGTGTGAGATACGACATCGGAGGTTGACAGGCGCAAGGTGATGTTTCGTGCGTTGTTGTCTGGTGGCAGAGCCAGCGGCGAAGGCTCCACAGAGAGGGTGGGCAGCACAGGTGCCACGGTGATGGCGATAGAAGCTGTGCCCTGGGCATTGGTGAAACTCAGAGTTTGCGCACCCACTGGCACCGCCTGATCGGCAATCAGGTCCGCCTGAATCTGAGTTGCAGTCTGTCGAACGTTGAGCAAATCCAACCCTGGGTTGGAGGTGCGCAGACTCCCGGCTTGCAAGCGCTGGCCTGTGATGAGCAGGCTCTTGGTTTCTCCGCGACGAATCAAGCTGGGTGCGACCGAGCTCAGCACGGGCACGTAGTTCGAAGCGGCACCACCTCCTGTCACCGAGGTCAGATTGCCGGCTGCGTCATAGGTATATTCGGTGACTTGTCCAGCGCTATCAACGTACTGGATGAGCCGGCCCAGTGGGTCATAGCTGTAGCGCTCAATCGCTGCATGCGCTGGCTGAAAGTAGAGCCCAGCACAAACAAACGCGATCAGAGCGACTAGGCTCCACACGCTGGACAACAACGCTTGCGATCTGGCAAAAAGCCGCAGCAAAATGCATTCCTCCCGTTTTGGCGCCTTTTATTTTTTGGCGCTTTTAATTAGGTTGGTTTCTAACACACATTTTTTCTGATGTCACACCTTGAATTCAATTCGTACACAAATTGGCACTTGCTTAAATAAGCGAGTATTTATCCGGCTTCTGTTTGCGACTGGCGTCACGCCTCCCCTCATCGCAACGCTCTTGCGTCCGGTAAGAGCACAGGCACTCGGAGCATCGACGTCAATACCGTTGCTGATAAACAGCGGGATACATCGACCGTGGTTTGTTGAGATCGCTCAAGCTCGAAGGAACCTGGACTCATCACAACTGCCGCTCCCAGGCAATGTCGATCTATCTGCCGTTCAACGCGCGGTTCACTGGTCACGGCAGTGGTTGAAGCTCGTGGTGAAGTACCAGCAAAACCCTTTGCGTGCAGCTCGTTGTATTGCACACGTCCAGGCAGCCCTGCACGATGCATGGCTCCTGGCTGCAACTGAGGGCGCAACGCCAGAAGAGCGGGAGTTCTGCGCACATCGAGCCGCCTCCCTCGTGCTCAGTCACCTCTACCCGAACGAGACACCTGGCTTCTTCGAGGCGCAATTCGCATGGATTGCGTCTCGGGTGTCCCTGAGCAATGCACGACTGGCTTCTATTGAAGATTTGGGGACTCGAGTCGCTCAAGCCATCATCAACCGCAGCTTGCGTGATGGGGCCGGCCGGACTTGGCCGATACGGGACCGCCCCAAGGATTTCCCTGGCATCTGGCAAGCTGCGTATCCGCTGTACTCGGTCAATCCAACTGAGGCTTACGCTGGGGAATGGCGAACCTGGCTGAAGCCAAATCCCCAGAGATATCAGCCACCTACCGCCCCGCGCCCGGGATCGGAACAGCATCGCAGGGAAACGTTGGAAGTTCTGCATGCCGTCCGGAATTTGACCGCGAAGGAGCGCGAGGCTGCCGAACTTTGGCACCTTGAAGCAGGCTCAGTCACCCCCGCTGGCGTCTGGATGCTGCACGCTATCAACCTGCTTTTGCGCTCGCAGCTCCCTAATAATGCTTTCGAAGCAGCCACGGCCGTCCTGACCGCCACCGCTATCGCCATGGAGGACTCATTCATTGCCTGCTGGCGCATCAAGTTCCGCGACTGGAGCGAACGCCCCATCACTGCGATCCGACGCGATCTCGATCCAGGATTCACAACGCCCTTGGTGACACCCGGCTTCCCTGGCTACGTGTCCGGACACGCCACCCTCTCAGGGGCCACCTCCACGGTTTTGTCTCATTTTTGGCCCACAGAGACATCCGCCCTCAGTGCAATGGCCGACGAGGCAGCTGTATCGCGACTATGGGGAGGCATTCATTTCCGCAGCGACAACGATGAGGGATTGAAAGTGGGACGTGTAGTTGGCGCGGAAGTCGTCGCAGCGCTGTAAGTCCCCACCAATTTCTCACACCCGAACTGTGTCTCTTCCGTAAGCTGCCCGCGATAAGTCGCCACGGCTCTCTTCACATTAAGTCTAGGATGGCTCTACAACGATTGCAACAAAAAATCTAGCAAGGAGATACATTTTTCTGTGTTAATGATATATTAATTAAAATTAATTAAACATTTAAATGTGTCTCAAATACAAAAAACACTAGGTCACATCATGCGCCGGCTCCAGGTATCACAGGACCGCCGTCTGACCTATCGCGACATGGCGCAGATGGCCGGCACCAGCGAGAGAACGATGGCCGAGTGGATGCGCGGCGCCACGTCGCCCATGGCAATGGGCGGGCTCCTCAATTTAATGTCTGCGTTGGAAGCGAACGACGCCATAGAGGTGCTGACGCTTTGGCGTAAAACAGCAACACAGGACCCCACCAGCGCTGAAACGGCGCAGGAGACTCATAAATGACCCAAACCAAAACCAAGATTGAGTTGACCGAAGTACGCTTCTACCGTGCGAGCGAGAAACCATACGGCGCCTTCAGCAATCTGTATCGACGAGAAATTGAGTTCGAGGGTGAGAAGTTCGCGACCTCGGAACACGCCTACCAAGCTGGCAAGGCCCGTAAGCCTGAGGTTCGGAAGTGGTTGATGGAGGCACCGTCCCCCGCGCTGTTAGCTATGGCCGCCCATGGCCTTTACGTTTGGGATATCAACTCGGATTGGTCGAGAATCAAGTTTGACCGGATGAAACGCGTCCTGCATGCCAAGTACACACAGCACGAAGATCTGAAGCAACTGCTTCTGAGCACCGGCACGGCGCGATTGGTGGAGTCCGCTACGGTCGACAACGCCGTGAACCGTTTATGGGGTGAGGTCGGCGGCGTCGGCAAGAACAAGCTAGGCGAACTGCTTATGGAAGTGCGAGCCGAACTCGCTGCGACCGCCGCTGCCGCGAAGATCAAGAGCAAGACGGAACCAAAGGTCGCAATCAGGAGTAGCGCTGCGAAGCCGAAAACGACTGCAGGCGACACACCCCGTACAAAGCGCCGACCAACAGCCGAATCCTTGTCCGCGTAGGATCATCGTCGATGAGGTTGGCCGCATCTTGCAGGCAACGCTATGCATAGGTGACCTTTCAACAGCCTTCGTCTAGAAACGAAACAGCTGCATCAGGAAGATCGAACACACCATGTGAGTAGGTGACTAGCAACGCGCCACCTTGGCAGATCGAACCAATGAGCCACAATAAGAGACTTCAATCGCTTGGGCACATGGGGAAACGATTCATAGACGAACTGCAACAGCTTCCCGCGACCATACAGTGGGCGGCAGAGCAAGACATTGCTCTACTGCGCCGAGCAATTCAACTATATGGCGATCGCGGCCTCCTGGCTGTTGGCTCGGGCGGCTCCTTCACGGCGGCCGCCTTTGCGGCGGATCAACACTTCCGGGTACACGGTCGCCCATCGCAAGCCATCACACCACTCGATGTCTTTCAGGTGCCCTCAAACGCAGCAACGAATGCTGCAGGGCTACTGTTGTCTGCAGAAGGCAAGAACCTCGACATCCTTGCCGCTGCCAAACAGCTTCGGCTTCGTGCCTGCCCAACTATCGGCCTGACGCTGCGCTCAAGCAGCCCGCTAGTTGAGTTGAGTGAGAAGACTGGAGCGGCATCTCTGGCAGCTTACGACATGCCCTGGGGCAAGGACGGTTATCTTGCGACGAACTCGCTTGTCGCCACCCTGGTTCTGCTCTGGCGAGCATATGCAGTCGATTCCGACGTCACATCCGAGTTACCGCTTCTGGTCGACTGGTATCAGCGGTTCAGGAGCCGCATTGATCAGGCTGGTGCTGTTAAGCGATCAAGGCGCGCGCTGATCCTGTACGGTTCCATCGGCCGTCTCGGGGCCATCGACCTGGAGTCGAAGTTAACAGAGGGAGCACTGGCGTTTGGCCAAGTCTGCAATTTCAGGCAATTCGCCCATGGCCGGCATCTACAGCTGTCGAATCTCACCGAACCAGTGACTGTGGTGAGCTTCTGCACGGAAGATGACCCGCTGGCTGCAGAGACCATCCGACTGTTGCCAGCGGAGGCCGGGCCTATTCTTGAAGTGGCTCTGCCTCGCATCAGCGATGCGGGCGCCGAGATCGCTAGTGTGTTGGCTGGGATGGCGATCACACAGGCATGGGCTGGGGAGCACATTGATCCTGGTCAACCAGTCGTGCCTCAGTTTGGTCGTGATCTTTACGCCTTGGACGTCTCGATCCTCGTACCCCATGTTCTACCTCAAACCCCAGCAGTGCTAAGAAAGCAAGTCTCCGGTGACAACCCAGAGGTGCTGATCGAGCACGCTCGGTGCTACATAAAGCGCCTGCAGGCCGCGCGATTTCGACTTTTGGTATGTGACTTTGACGGCACGTTCTGCGACACAGTTAAGCGTTTCGAAGGGATCGATTCTGGGATCACATCTGAGCTGACGCGATTGGCACGTAGTGGAGTCCACCTGGCCATTGCCACGGGGCGGGGAATTAAGCTCAGGACGGTATTACAGAACAAGCTGCCTGCGGATGTGTGGCACATGGTAACGATGGGATGCTACACCGGCTCCTGCATCTTCAATCTAACGGACAGTCATGTCATCGCGCCGCCTGCCGACCCGCGCTTAAAAGAGCTGGCTCAATGGCTGCACAAAACAAGGGCATTGTCGACGAAGGTGGATCCCAGCGCGGATGCTGGACAACTAAGTCTGCGCGGCGTTTCCGGTAGCGATAAGGTGCGACTCATCGCGGCAGTCAACGAGTGGGTCGCACGAGAGGGCAGCGAAGGCTGGAGGGCATTCATCTCGGGGCATTCGATAGACGTTGTCACTGAGAAGGCCGGCAAGCTGTTTGTGGTTAAAGCCGTATGCAGTCGGCTCGGACTGAACCCATTGACGCAAGTGCTCCGCATGGGCGATGGGGGTGATTTCGGTGGCAACGACTACGAACTGCTGTCAGAGGGCCTTGCTCTAAGCGTCGACGCGGTCCCCCCAGGCGTTAATCAATGCTGGAATCTCCTGCCGCGTATGTTGAGCGGCGTGCGCGGTACCGAGTACTATTTGAAAAATCTAGAATCAGCTGATGGCGAGGCGAGGTTCTCAGCTGAGTTCTCGGACCAAGCCAAATATTCAGTACGTGAGAGCCTAGGCTAGGACTGATCGAGCAAAAAAAGAGAAGAGGGGGATGGGTGCATGAAGGAGACATTGGCAAAGCGATTGGTTGCTGACCTAATGGAGTGGGCAGTCGAACGCGCGACGAGCGAGTTCGCTTGGCTCGACCTGATGGTGAATTACAAGTTCGACAGCTACCAACAGTACGGACCTGGCCATCGGTTTTATGTGCATCTACTGCGATGGCTGTCGCAGTACGACAAGGTGGATCGCGAATGCATGTGGAGGCTGCTGCGCGATCAACTGGTGTACATCAGCCAAGACGAGATGCATCACCTTGTCAGTCTCACTGGCCCCGCAATTGAGCGCGAGATGCGCAGCGCTGTCGCAAGGGATCTTAACCTGCCTGTTTACCGTGTCGACGATGACCCTAGAGCTAGTCGTCGCCTGAAGGAGATACAGTGCCGAACCCTCTACGTCGGAGTCAGCGATGGCGCCCGGATTGACGTTTTCCGCCGTTACAACGAGGGCGCGGTCAACAATGAGCAGATTGTCGCCATGATCGAGATTTCGGCGCTCAAACAAGCCAAACTGAAAGAGAAGCTAAAGGAACGGCTGAATGCGATCAAATCGACTGCACCAGCAACATTTGAGTGGGTGTGTCTGATCGACGACTTCACTGCGTCTGGCACCACCTCGATTAGAGAGGAAGGCAATGGCGAGTGGGGCGGCAAGGTACAGCGTTTTATCGAAGAGGTCGACAAGACGCGCCATGAAGCGCCCCTGATTAGTTACGACGCGCACATTCAGGTCCATCACTATTTGGCTTCCAAGGCTGCGAGCACTAAAGTTACGGACCTGCTGGCGCGCTTTCAGGCTCAATCGTCTGGAATGCGCTTCATTCCGTCGTTCTCGTACGTGCTTCCAGAGGACATCGTGGTTTCCTCGGCCGCCCATCCAGACCTAGCCGCGCTGCTGGGAAAGCGCTACGACCCCGGGATCGAAACCACCCACACGGGGAAAAACATCGCGCTGGGCTACAAGCAGTGCAGCCTGCCGCTGGTGCTTGACCACAATACGCCAAACAACTCGGTAGCAACTCTGTGGGCACGAAGCGATCCCAAAGCCGAAAAGTACGACAAAGATAATCACATGTCGCCTCTTTTTCCCCGCCGTCAACGCCACTCAGACGTCCGATCATGAATCCCTGGCACAAACGGGCAAACGAGTTCATCCGCGACGCCAACGAGCTCCTGCCACTGATCAGCCCTCAGCCCATCAAACGCTTCTTCCAGCGAGAGTCGACGCGACTGTTTGATCGGCTGGTAGTGGTGGTTGGTTCGCCTGGCTCGGGCAAGACTACTCTGGCTCGCCTGCTTGAGCTTCGCACGCTCGCAGCGGTGCCGGACTTCAAGGGAAACTCCGACGTTCGGGAACTATTAGCGTCATTAGCAAAGGCAGATGTCCTTGACGATCTCGAGCCTGCCGTTCTCGCCTTGCGTCTCCCTGCTGGTGGTCAGCTTAGATCAATCTGGGACTTGCCGTACGATGCTCGCCTACGGCACCGCCTACTTCGCTCCATGATTGAAGCGAAGACAGTTCTAGGATGGCTCCGCGCAATGGAGGATGTTGGCGTCGACCTAAAGCACGTCCACATCATCACTACTCCTAATGCGGAGGCGGCACGGGACGCAGTCAGCGCCGATGACTTGGAAGCGTTCCGCGAGCGAGCTCGTATGACGGAGCGCGCAATTTTCAGACTCATTAATGCGCTGGTTGCTCCCGCAGAAGACGAATTGGGTGAGCATCTGATCGATGTGGCATATGCACCATTTGCCATTATCGAATCGGTCGAGATCTCTGCCGCTTGGCGTGGCAGGGCATTGCGTCTCAAACCCATGGTCATCATCGACGATGCGCACGAGTTGCATCCGACCCAGTTGGAAGACGTGGACCTCTGGCTCCGGGATCGGGAGATCAAGATCGCGCGCTGGATGCTGACGCGCATCGACTCATTGAATTTGGAAGATTTCAGGCGCGTCCTGCGTGATGAAGAGACCGCTTCGCCCGGCACCAATCCTGGGCGAGACCGCGTACGCATCCTGCTTCAGGATACCGATAACCGCAACCGCCAAGCTTTCCGCTCAATTGCCGAGGATGTCGCTCGACGCTATCTACAGCCCCTGGCGGCCTTTCATCGACGCGGCAGCTTTCTGAGCCTCAAGAATTTGCTAAACACGGCCCGCCCACCCGCTCTATCTGATACAGACTTGCATATTCTCCATTCTGAAAACGCTCGTCTCATTGAAGAAAACCAATTGACCAGCGAAAAGATAGAGGCCATGGAGGAGACTTATCCTACGGATCTCACGCTCGACGTGAAGGCCGCCGTTACCCACATCATGCTGGAGAGGGAACTAAAGCGAACGCCGCAGCGCTCGTTGTTCGGAGTGCCCGCCGATGTTTCATCAGAGGAGGAACAATCTAAGGTGCAGCGTCACGTTGTAATTGGAGCCGAGCTACAGATGCTCCATCGGTTTGACCGCCCGTTCTACTTTGGATTCGAGAGGCTAGCTGATGCTGCGAACGAAAATATCGAGCAGTTCGTGACCCTCGCGAGTGTGTTGGTAGATCGACTGGAGACACAGGCAATCCGAGGAAAGCCGCTAGCACTGGATGCGCGTCAGCAGCACAAGGCCGTGCGCGAGCAGGCCGTGGACTTGATTGCCCAATGGGATTATCCCTACGCCCCGCAGGTACGCAAGCTTGTTGACTTCATAGGCGGCAGGTGTCAGGACCTGACCCTCCGTCCCAATGCCCCGCTTTCCGACGGCGCGAATGCCTACGGCATCCTGCGTTCCGATCTGGAAAATCTGGATCCGAACGACGAGCTTGCACGCGTACTTCATTACGCGCTGGCCTATCAAGCGCTAGTGCTCGTTGAACCCTATGAGTGCAAAGGTAAGACCTGGGCGTTGTTAGAGCTCGGTGGCGTAGCCATCATCGCCAAGGGTCTAACGCACAGTCGTGGAGGGTTCGTTGAAGGAACGCTTCGCCAACTCAAGACCGCGGTTGGGAGTGCCGCATGATTCGTGTGCCCAACCTCTCCCTTGACGATGTCGACCATTTTATCGCCGACTATTTTCCGACCGCTGGGGCCACACTGTTGATCGGTAACGTTGGCTTCAGCCCCGACGTTCTGTATTTTCCGAAGCGCCTAGGTCCGCTTCCGAACGTTGACATGTGTTTTTTTCACGAGAAGCGTCCGGCAGTTCCGGCGGTGATCACCCAATTGGCTTTTGCCCGCGAGCAACAGCTCCGAGACATCGCATGTACGCCCATACAGTTTGTCGATTTAGCAATCCTTGCCGAAGACGGTGCCCCCGTAGGAGGCCGCAATGCCTGCATGCAGGTACACCAGTGGTTGAGCGCGAAGGTCTATACAGATGTTGTGGTCGACGCGACGGGCATGTCGCGATGCACGGCCTTTCCGATAGTCAAGCTCCTCTACCAACTGTCGCAGCGAACTCCAATTCGTGTACATCTTCTTGTGGCTGACAGCAACCAAGCCTTTTCTAACGTCGAGTCCGTTTCGAACGACCGCGGCGACTGGATGCACGGATTTCCCGCTGAAACTGAGACCGACGAATTCACCAAAGCGCTTAAACTGTGGGTCGTGCAGCTGTCCGAGAGGGCGGGTACGTCGCTGCAGACAATGTTCCGAGAGCTAGACTCACCCGAAGAGGTCTGCCCGGTCCTGCCTTTCCCGGCAGTGAATCCACGCCGCGCTGACGAGCTGATGTTCGAACATCGCGATTACTGGCAGCGGGAGTGGTTCGAATCACCGCTGAATTTCATCCGTGCGCATGAGTCAGATCCGATGGATGTCTTCCAGTCGATAGTGCGCCTCCATACGACTCGTGTGGAAGCTCTCACCGGCCCCGGTCTAATGTCGCAAACCGTTTTGTCCCCAGTTGGGCGTAGGCTTCCTGGTATCGGTATGCTTCTTGCGGCGCTCTCCTATAGACTACCAATTTTCTACTTGGAGACAGTCGGTTACGATGTGAAAGGTAACTTATCACCTGACGTACGAAGAACCCCGACTCACCGATGGCATTTCCGTGTTGACAAGCTCGTTACTATCAGCGACTGAGAGTCTGCGCTCCCGCGTATCGGGAGCGGGTTTCATAACGCTTGACGTAATGCTGGGCACGGGATCTCAACTGGCCTACACAGGCATTGGTGGATCCACGGGAAACGTACTTTCGATCCTCGCCTTCCTGGGTTGGGAAACCCTTCCGCTCGTGAATCTGGGGCGTGACCACGTAGGCGCGACCATCCACCGAGAATTCACCAAGCTCGGCGCGAACATGCGTCATGTGAGGCTGGACCGCGGGCTCACGAGTCCCCTGCTTTATCAGTTTTTCGGCGGACCATCCGATGCACCTCGCTACAGCTTCGCTTGCCCTGTCTGCGGTCAGTCAAGGCGGTTTCATGAGAACCTCGTCGACAGCGGCGGTGATGAATTCGTACGCTGCGCCGCTGAGTCGAATGTTTTCTTCTTTGACCGGGTCACCGCCGGCACAGTGCGCATGGCTCGGGCCGCTCGTGCAGGTGGCGCCTTTGTAGTCTTCGAGCCTTCATCCATTGCTACGGACCGCACTCTCTTTGACGCTGCGCTCAGCAGCGCGCACGTGGTGAAGTATTCGGTCGACCGGATCTCTGAACCACTGGATCACCATCTATCTTTAGGCTTCGTCGAGATTCAAACGCTAGGTGCGTCTGGCCTACGTTTCCGAAAGCATTCTCTAGCGGCAGACTGGGTCCATTTGCCGGCACTTCGCACAAGTTCGGTTGCTGACACTTCAGGGGCCGGCGATTGGTGCACGGCGGGCTTCCTGCACGCACTTTTCGCTAGCCGTGAGACAACGGAACTTCAAGATCTTGACTATAACGACATCTATCGTTCTTTGCGGCTGGGACAGTCCATCGCTTCTCTAAGCGTGCGACACGTCGGCGCGCGCGGAATGATGCGTGCTTGGCAAGCGTCGGACGCCTTAGCGATGGCGCAACAGATCCTGGACGGTGTCTGCGCACCGGAGTGGACTGGCCCGGACCTTTCGCACCAGCGGCTCGATTCGGTTTGCTGTGTGGATCTAACTTCTGCTACACCTCAGCCTGGGCGACTTTCGTCGTTCTTTTGACAGATCTAGTCGGCGACACTTTCATAGGCTAGGCTCGTTCGGCTATCAGCGCGGAATCTAAAGCCTCTATCTGGCTGCGGTAAGCCAGCGGCGAACCGCTACATACTCTTGTACAGCATCAATGGCCGATGCCTCAGCTGTAGTGGTTAGTTGAGGCCGACGACAGTGAATTGCTGGTTATCAAATCGGCAGTCTTCCCGAACATCTGTGCTGAACGCCTAGATTCAGCGGCCAAAAGCAGTCGGACATCCTTTAAATGCAAGCTGCCCCTTTTACCCGATAGCGATCACTTCTTCGATTCTTTTGAACGTACGAGCGATTCAACACAAGCGACTCAATATCAAAACCGATATCGGGAATTTATTAGTCGGGAATTTTTTAGCTGGCTTTGCGTTTCTAAGGGTCTCCGGTAATCTATGACCACCGACCGGAGCAAACAAGTGTTCACCCCCGCACCCCAGTTACCTAACCAGCCGCACGCCGGCCGGGTGCCTGCGCGTGCCTTGACATCCTCCGTCAAACGCTCCGTCCTCTCCATGTCCATGCGGTTTTCTTACGACGCACGAATTCGCTCGGTGGTATCCGCTGGTCGGTTCGCAGGCAGCGCCTGGACCGTCACCCGGAGTACCACCCCCATCGCGAATTCCGTCCAGGAGTTCCGGCTCAAGCGAATCACCCCAATACACGCTTAGACGCCAGGGCTCCTGACTCACCAGTCAAAGGAGCCCAGCATGAGACAGAACACAGATGATGAGACCTCAGCCCCTCCAGGCTACGGTGTCCACTCCGTCGATCTAGACCGTTCTTTTCGGAGCATCGCGCTCGTCCTGCCCAGCCGTCTGCTGCAGACCTTGAGCGAGGAGCGGCTTGCCGCTGAGGCCGTCAAGGCCCAGGAAGAACTGGACCTCCGGAACAGCAGGTCCGCCACCGCGTCACCCCCGCCCACGCCCTTCGCGCCACGGTCAGGGCTAGGCAGCGAACTCGACCCTGTTATCGAGAAGAAGGAACTGGAAGAGGCCGCAGCCGAAACTGCCAAGGCGGCCGAGACCGAGGGGTTCATCGCCGTCCACGACGTGCTCGAACCCCTTAAGCTCATCAAAGACCACAAGGCTCGCACGCCCGACAAGGACATCCACAGGCGCAATGAGGCGCTCTACAAGCAGCTCAAGGTCAAGGGGAACTATCGTGTTCTAGCCCAACCAGTGATCGGCCGGCGGGACTACAAGCGGCTGTGCCGGGCCTTCCCGCACTTCTTGCCCGTGCTGGAGCTGGTCCGGGATCAGTTCGCCTTCGCCCGACTGACGGGCAAGCCCTTCCTCATCCCGCCCATCCTGCTGGGAGGAGACCCGGGCATCGGCAAGACCCGCTTTTCGCAGGAGCTGGCCAAGGCACTGGGAACCGACATCCATCGCATGCCCTTCGACAACGGGCGCAACGCCTCTTCTCTGCTCGGCTCGGACAAGCACTGGGGCAACACCACCTATGGCTCCGTCTTTGAGACAGTGGTGCTGGGCAGATACGCAAACCCGGTCATCCTGCTGGACGAGATCGACAAAGCTGGGAAGCGGCGCGAGGGTGACGCCGTTGCCTCCTTGCACTCCCTTTTGGAGCCAGTGACTTCGAGCCATGTGCGCGACATCAGCCTGGACTTCGAGTTCAACGCCAGCCGGGTGGTCTGGATCGCCACAGCCAATGAGTTGGACAGGATTCCTGCCTCCCTGCGCTCCCGGTTCCAGGAGTTCTGGATCGAGCAGCCCACAGGAGCTCAAGCGCTTCAGATGGCCGAGGTGATCGCCCAGGAAGTGCACCAGGAAATGAACCTGCCTGGCTTCCAGCCGCCGGCCAAGCAGCTTGTGCGCTTCGTCGCCCACCTCAGTGCCCGAGAACAGATCCAGGCGCTCAAGCGGGCCTATGCCGCGGCCAGAGTGGATCGGCGCCACCAGATAGCCCTGACCGATCTGCCGGAACAGGTGCATCGTGACGCCAGCGAGTTCTCTGGCGAGGACACGCCCCCAGCCGGCTTGCTGCACTGAATCTCATGCAAAAAAGGATTGCAAATGGATACCCAACAACCCCAGTCACTCAAAGATCTGCAAGCACGCTACCCCTACCAGTTCAGCGACCCGAAACTGGGCATCGCCATGGCCAAGGGCTGGGTGGTGGTCTTTGCCCAGCTGTGCTCAGACGTAGACCAGGTACTGGGACCGAACAAGCGTGGCTTCCACTGGACCCAGGTCAAAGAGAAGTTCGGCTCGGCACGCTTTTACTTCGAGTTCGAGGGCCGTGAGCCGGACCTGCGCATGGACATCCAGACGCCAGAGGGTGTCCTGACCCAGCTTGAGCCCGGTGGGCAAGAGGCCCTTGACAACCGGGACCACGGTTTTGAGGAGATCAATTCCGAGATTCGTCGGCTGGCCTTGCTGGCTGAGCAGGCAACCAGGCGCGTCTGCCTGGTGTGTGGAAAGCAAGGAGTCCAGGACGTAGATGGCGGTTACGCCTTGGTGCTTTGTCCCGAGCACAAGGCACAGCGTCGCCGGCCTGAAGGCTTGCCGCCCTTCTGGGACAAGCTCCGTGACACTAAGGACGGGTAGCCGTGAGATGACGACCGAATATATGATCACCGAGTTCGACCAGCGCTACGGCGAGACATTGCGCCGGAACTGGTTCGTGGGCGATATCCATTCCGAGTTCAAGGACCTGGCCAGGCGTCTGATGGAGGTCGAGCTGCAACCCCGCTGGGGTCAATAACCGAGAACTCGACGGGCTTGTAAGATGATGTGATCGTTACCAACAACAAAGAACAAAATGGCCAATATCGCTAGCCTTCTGAAAGCAGAGATCTCCCGCATTGCCCGTAAAGAGATCCGTGCCGAAACCGAGGCCCTGAAGAAAGCCTCGTCCCAGTACCGTAGCGACATCGCCGCCCTCAAGCGGCGTCTGGCCGAACAGGACCGCTTGATTGCCAAACTAAAAAAGAACAAGCCTGCCGCCGCCACTAAGGACATGGTGGAAGAAACGATTCAGCTGCGCTTTCGAGCTGACGGCTTTGCCAGCCTGCGCAAAAAGTTGGGCTTGTCGGCTGCCGAAATGGGAAAACTGCTGGGCGTTTCGCTGCAGACGATCTACCACTGGGAAAAGGGGCAGTCAAAGCCACGGGCCAGCCAGCTGCAGGGCATCGCTGAAGTGCGCAAGCTCGGTAAACGAGGCGCTGCGGCGCGACTGGCTGACTCCTAGGCATTAGCAAGCCGCAAGCCCCATGCCGTGCGCGCTGCATTTTTACTCCCACCCTTAGCCTAGCAGTCCGTTCGGGCCTTTCTCAACTCTCCACCTTGATCCGTAATAAGCCACGAATCTAACCTTGCGGTCTCTTCAGAGAATTCTGGCTTGATCAAGCTCGCCCGCATCTGTAAAGTATTCTCAAATATCAAGGAGGAACCACAAGATGAATCATCGGATCGTGCTTGCTCTCATTGCGATTGTCCCCGCCTGTCTCACTGCAGTTTTTGGCTATCTTCAAGGTTCTAAGACGACTGAGGCGTACGAGACAAAGAGCGAACTTACCAGCAAGAGAATAAGTTTTGGATACTCCAAGAATCCAAATTTTAAAGAGCTGGTATATCCAAACTATGGGATGTCGCTTTTAGCTCCTGTTTCTTGGACCGCTGAAGACAGCCCGGCTCGCCTTGCGGGTGGCGAATTCAACCTGGTCAGTCGATATGAAGACACCCGCGGGGCTGTAGGCATGAACTTTCGCCTTCGACCCGTTCAGCCAAATTATGTAAACAATATCTCGGCTCAGATTGAGAATCAACTTGTCACGTTTGAGAGGAATTACCCTGGATCTAAGGTCGAGGATGTGGCCATTTCCGGCCTAGCCGGAAAGCTTTTCACCTATGAAGTTCCGACCGGAAAGCGCAAGATGCTTGTTAAGCTTTATTGGATACGCGTTGTCCCTGACGTACAGCTACAGATCCAGTGCGCTCAATATACTGATGCGGTAGATGCCGAGGAATTCTGGCGTGATGTCGACCGAGTCATATCTTCCATCGTTCTCGCATTTGATACTTGGCAATCCAGATACAAAAAAGACAAGGGTATCTAGCGGATCAGTGTGGTCTACGCTTGAAATGGTTGCACAGCCTGGATGTGATTTGAAAACCCCGTTTCGGTTTCACACCTCCAGGTTGCCCAGAGTCTTTTTTCCTTCACCTCTAAGCCGGGGTCAAGCTCTAAAGCAAGCCAGTTCCGCGCTGGCATAACGTACTTGTTGTAGCCAGGAAACAGCAGCATCTCAACCGTATGTTGAACGTCAATGTTCTGAGGCTTACCCGCTGTGTTATTTAGCATGAACAAAAAAAGCCTCTCAGCCACCCCCATAAGTGATGGATGGACTACAGCCGAGGATGTAAATTGCAGTATCTGCGCCCAGTTGGCGGTTGGTGGTATGTCACGCCGATACACACTTCCCAAAGCCGCCACATGGACATCGCCAGAAACAAAGGCGACTCGTAATTTCTTGCTCTTCGCGACTTGCCCCAGCGTCTCTAACAAGCGCTTACGCTCGCCTTCATGATCGTCATGAGACCAATGATCTTTCAGGTCATCAGCGTTACTATCCAACACATGATCTTGACCAAAAGCATCTAACAATCCCTCCGCCAAGGTCAGCTTTGGGTGTGCGACCGGGACCGACGACATAAAGATGAGGTGCTGACACTCTTCGCTAAGATGTTCGGCTGCATCCGTATTCTTGTTCGGGGATCCCAACATCCATTTCTTTAGAGCATTCCAGGTATCGTTGCCAAGTACCTGCGTGCGAGAACGCTCCGTACGCAGATCCCCCACAACAATGGCCAACACTCCTATCTGAAAAACTGAAGAGAATCCTGGTTGGTCTCTAAGCAAAGGTAGCGCCAGAGGGTCGGTCTTTTTGTGCGCGGCCCAGTCGATGGGGTCAAACAGCGGATCTTTACGCGATACATTGGCTGCCGAGCTGTACTTGAGATCAGGAAGGTCCTCAATGGCATGCTGCATCTGGAAAACCCAGAATGCCTTGCGCGCGTATTTAAAGAGAGCCTGGAAAAGCGGAGTACTCTGCATCGGCTCGCTATAGGAACCCCATCCATCAAAGATATCGTGGTCATCCCACATCATGATGGTTGGCACGCGCGCCATCGCATCTGCAGCATCACGGCTCACAGTCTTTCCATCGCTCCATGGGTGACGATTTGGATGCAGCCATCGTTGGCCATAGAGCCCGAAATAGTAGTTCTCGATATCCTGCTCTAGGCGCGCACTGACCTTGAAATCGAGCTGCTCTTTACGCGAGAGAGACACCCAGTCCCTAAGTGTCGGGATGTCTTCCCATATGGAGTCAAAGTAGATTTGATCCCCTCCCATGAGCAGGAGATGAAAGCGCTGCAATCCCTTGTCGTGTATCTCTTTCTCATGCCATAGCTGTTCTCGATCAAGCCGCACACCAGTATCACGCGTAGTCCGGTCGTGGTTAGCGAGAAGGTCCTCCCAAACGGCATTTGCCGGTCGGACCAGCTTACGCATGCCGCTCGGATCAGAGAACCCATTGCAGGACACGTACGCCAGGCGTGGCGCCGAGTCCTGACCTGGTACCGTGAAACTCCAGCTAGGACCGCCAACCAAGCCATAGCTGACTTTCCGCTCCTGGGCCTGCAGCACACACGACAGGTTGTACCGAAGATACTTCACCTTCTTGTGCGTCAGGAGCTCAGTAGGAGCGGGGCATTTCTGTCCCTGCACCTCCAAAGTGGGCAGTGGGACACCATCATCCGGAACACCCACGAGGGCTGTCACCTGCCATTCACCCTTAGGACCAATACCCCGGAACGAAAGCACCGGGCCCACTACCAAACGCTCTTTGGCCATGCAAGCCTCCCCACCTCTGTAACAGAAACTAAATGCGGCTGCGATCAGCTGGACAAGCTTGTAGAACAACGGCAGCCTGATTTAGGCTCAATGCCAACCAGGAAGCCTGAAAGCGCATTCGAACCTTCCTGAATCACAGCAAGCCAGCCAAGGAGGGCACCTTCTTGGCGATGTTGACTGCTACATCTCCGAGTTTTTTTATCTCCTCAGCGAGCTTTGCCTGCTCTAAGTTCACACGCGACGCCTCTTTGACGAGAACGATGAGTTCATCGTATTTCTGGAGGTCGAGATCATCAGGAGTTATCGCGGCAATTTCGTCTTTGGATAAACCGCTGAGATGCTTGAGTTCTTCAGCGTATTCGCCATTGAAAGCTATTTCGCTTACTTCAAGTTCTCGGTTCAAACGGCGGCGAAAAGCCCCGACATTAAACTCGTCGTTCATTTACCCTCTCCTTTACTTCTTTAATGAACTCGAGACAGAAGACTTAAGCTTCTGAACGGTGTCCGCAATTGAACTAGCTGAAGCGTCTGCTTTCTCAGCCTTTTGGACCAGCTCGCCAACGCGCTGTGAAGTCTCTGCGAGTCGATTGGCAATATCGTTTGTCAAACCATCATCGAACCCAATAGATTCCAGAATTTTTGTTTGAGCGTCGTGCACCTTGGCCACGCTACTGAGATAGCCGGTGACGATCGAGTTAGCGTAGATCAGCTGCGCGTAGTTTCTGTCGATAGCTGCCAGCAAATCCGCTTCCTGCTTGTTGATCGGCTCAAGCAGTTCACTTCTCTTGCTTTCCACATCAGCGCGGATTACTTCAACGAGTATCCCCATTCCTGTAACGACGTTCTTCAATGCGCTATCTGATGCCCCTGGTGCATATGCGTTGTTGATAGCCAAGAACAAGGATGAACGTCTTTCCTCGGGGTTGCTACTCTTTGACGCTTCAAGATCACCTGCTACAGCCGCTCGGATCTGGTAGGGGGCATAGACGTTATCGACAAACCGATGAATATCTGCCTTCATCCTTGCGAACAGCGTCTTGGCTAATTCTCGATGTGACTTATGGGCCGCCGTAAGGTCTCGTCCAACCGTGGTCGACAATTCGACTGATTCTTTGGGGACCTGCGTGCAGCCAGCGGATAGTCCGCAGAGAAGGAGAACCATTGCAACGTGTGATAAGCGTTTGAACAGCATATTTGCAGTAGAAGTGACGTTTATTGGGTATGGGATCTTTTTGTAGCTGCCGAGCCAGTTCATGAGCCAGCACAAGATTTCCGTATGTCTTTGACAGCCTGGGTTTCTGACTCGGTCATCTCCAACTCCCAGTCCTGCTTGATCCGAATCCATGTCGCGACATAGTCGCATTGGTATGCTTTCCTCGGCGGAAGATATTCATCTGGCCCTCGATCACTCTTGGATGCGTTTTCTGATTTCTTGACCGGAAGCAGATGTAATGAGTCGTCTAGATAGTTGGCGTAGAGCTGCTTTCTCTTTGCAGACCAAGTCCATCCACCAGATTCGTGCGCATTTTTCAAAGGAACAAAATGGTCGATGTCTAGCTCTCTTGGATCTGAGAAGATCTGACCCGTGTAAGGGTCTAGCCACTGCCCCGATATTACTTTTCTGCCGTTCTCGTCCATTTTGACGGTCCCGGACCTTGCATCACGTATGAGCACCTCGTCGCGCGTATTGATCTTGTTCTTGTCCTCATCGATCCAGTGTCGGTACAACGTTCTTTTGTATGCCACTTTCTTAGGATGCTGGTCGGATTCGATCCGACGTACGTAAGACTTGTAGATCCAGCCTGACTTCTCACGACCTCTGAGCTTGACCTTGTAATAACCTTTGGTCGTTTTGGTTTCTAACAGCCGAACGATGTAGATGCCGAGGTCATCTGTCAACTCGACGTCATGAAGAGGACGAGATCTCCGATCTGGCTCTTCATAGATCACCGCATCCTTTTTGACCTCCAGGATCTGAGCATGTACCGAACAAGCCAGTCCCAGCAGTAGACAGACGAGTACTCTTCGAGCTGTCATGTCTTTACCCAGATTTATAACGGTCTGTTACTGCTTGACTTCGTCGGCTGCTTTCTGGGCTTGGCTCTTGACACCGAGCAGATCATGAAACAGCTTGACGGATGCCTTGCTTCCACCGGCCACGACGGCTGACGTCATGAAGATGCCCCATCGAGAGATCTCGTCTTGTTTGAAGACGATGGCAAAGACGTCGAATTCGATCCCACGAACGACCAGGTAAGAAACGATCAAGGCCAGGACCTCCTTGATGCCCTTCTTGTTGAACTTGGCGACGAAAAATCGATGCTCGACGACGAGTGCAAGTGCTCTCTCGACGAGAAATGACAAGACGATCAATGCGGCGATTGCCTCAAAGAGTACGTCCCAGATGATGCGGAACTGAACTGGATCCATGGCGCCCCCCTGAAATTGAGCGTTGACCGCTTCTTTTTGATGAGCGGCCTGCTTGAGGATATCGCACCCGTTTATAGAATGCAACAATCAACCAGTAGCGACTTATATAAGCACAGATAGAGATGCAGCCCTCCATAAGAGTTACGCGTCTCAGATCCAGCAGGATGCTTAAATGCCCCCGATTGCTACCCCAAACCCTACCCATCAAATAGCCTGTCCTTTCGCGGCCGGTCAGTCGGTCGATCGGAGGCTCCTTGTTGATGTGAACGATTTGATGCGCCACAGGATGTCGGTATTTGATGAGGGCCGAAATGTTGTTTTCATAGTGCATGACGACATGGCCGAAGCATCCCGCTTTCTCCAGAAGGTTAGGCGATCGATGCTCGCATCCAGTGAAGCACTAGCGGCATCCCGAGCATTACGCGCCTCAGTATTTTGCTTACCGTGGGAGGTTTTCACCCCGGCCCGCTGCTGCGACAGCTAAATGCCAAGTATCAACTTCTGGTCACTAAGGCTGTGCGACAGAAAAGTATCAACCTCATTGACTCCGACAGATCTCAAGACTTTTTATCCAAGCCATTACTCGCCGATTCCATCACTGGCACTCTGCGATCAGCACGTGCGCGAAGATTTGATTCTGTGAGGCGCTCACGCTAGCACACGCGGCTCATTCGGATCGATATTGAGACGCTCGTAGAACAGCCGGGCGAAGTCCAACCTATCAAGATCACGGTCCTCATGTTTCATTGCTAGATCCTTTGAGGCTCCTCCCGTAGCACCCAGCGGCAAGGGCAACGCATCCGCTCGATGCAGTTCCTTGTAGAGGTCATACTCCTCATAAATCCCTTCCATTCCCCCGATAAAGACCGCATTAGCAATCGGACGGGACAGCATAGCCCGGCGTAGCTGGGTAAGGCTTGCATTCAAATCACCTGGCACAGAGGGAACGACAACCGTCTTGAAAAACCGATTCTCTTTTGGAAACTGGTCTTTAAAGTACTCAGACTGATATAGGAGAACCGGAGCATCGAACTCTTGACCGAAGTCGGCGCAGATTGCTTGAACCATTGGTGTAATCGAAGGGTGACCGCCCCAAACAATTCTTCGGCGGCCTAGGCAGACTGTCACAAGCTCTCGGACCGCGAACTGGATGAGAAAGGGGTCAGCCGTTTCTTCGAAGTTGCCTCGACCCGCCTTGGGAACACTGGCACTCAAGAAGATTTCCTTCATATCTGACTCCACCCCGCTAGGTCCCAGGCCGCCTGACTTGAGCGGATCCAGTACGCGCCCTTGATGTTGCTTCCAAGCCAGCTAAGGTGATCGTTCCAACTGGGCAACACACCCACATGGTCATAAAGTACTGCAGAGTGCCGCCCACCTGCGCGCCTTGCCGCATCGTGCAATGCACTGGAGTCAGGAACGCCCACAACGGGGCTAATATTAAGTTCACGGTTCCCTGGAAGCTCTACGTGCATAGTGAAGTGGGGGCCGACGCCGCGAACTCGCCCGCTAATGCTTTCCACTGCAGCCTGGAGCTGCGTCATGATGCTCAGACGTCGAACCGCATGACTTAGGCTCCGGAACCGCTCGAGTTGATCGCAAATCCGGTCAAGTGCATTGCCACAAAGCACTCCCTTTGCATCGATCTCTTCAGCAAGCAACTCAACACGGCTGGAGGTCTGCGTTTCCTTCGAAGGCGTCAGGTCAGGCCACTGCACACGAAGAACGCCAATATTCTTTGAGAGCGCGCGTCCGAACTCTTCCGTCGTCCAGCGGCTTTTGAAGTATGTGGGCGTCTCCAACATAATCATCACGTCTACATCACAGAGCTTGTGCCAAAGAGCCTCCTGGAAGTCAACGGCTCGTGCAACGCCATGAGTATCTAGGAAAACTTCATATCCGCGTGCGGATAAGGCGTCAAAGAGTTGAATGGCAGCCATCTTGGCTTCCGTGCGTCTATAACTCAGAAAGATCCGCCTCTGTCTTCTCAAAAGACCCAGACACTCAAGCACTGTGGCAACCAGACGGTCGTTTCCACCGCGATCCGTAAGGTGGCAATTGATGAACTGCAATGCGGACGGCACCTCGTTCGCGACCTCAGTTTCAGTGCTCGCTACCGGTATGACCGTCACACTGGCCGGATCAAACAATCCTGAAATGTCGCCTCCACTATCCCCAGGGGATCCGAAATAAACCACCACGGCGGAGGTTCGTTGTGACGGTTGGAATATTTCGGGCTGAATGGTCAACTTAAAGTCCGTGCCCCAAGGAATCTTGAATGCGGCCGCTGCCTCCTGGAGACTAGCCTGCAGTGCCTCAAGTTGACCAGACATCGGATTGCCAAAGGCAGCGATTTCGTACAGCGCCATACCCCCCCTACGTTGCCGTGTAACGGCCAATCATCTCCTGCGGCCCAGTCTGCCTGCTAGCAGACCGCGCTACTCGGCAAAAGCAAACTGGGCAAGTTACGTCTTGCGCGCGGCTATTGCGGCATCAATCCATGCCTCTATGTTCTTCGAGATGTAGTCGTAAACGGCCTTGCTATCGGCGCCTGCGGGGTCGTAGACCTTGACCTTGGTCGACAGTTTCGTCTGAGTTCCGGGCACAAAACAAAAATCAAAGGGGTTCGCGCCCTTCGCAGCCTGAACTCCTGACGCGTTCTTGAGCTTGTGAATGTGAATGCCCAATACGCCTTTACCGTCAGCCCACGCCTTGTTGATCTCATAGTTGATCCATTTACGATTGGCAGTTTCGTGGCCAATCATGACAATGGCGCAGGTCCGACCCGCTAGCTGGTTGTCAATCCACTTTTTGATCCCGGCGTCTCCACCCTTCTTCACGGTTTCCCAGTCATTGTCAGAAGCAGGCTTGTTGTCCTCGACTGTGCCAATGTTTCGCACCTGGGAGACACGCCACGCGTCCGGAACGTAGTGAAAGCTATAGAACACTTTTCTTGCCATGAGAAACCTCCTTGATTGTGAGAGTGATTCTATGGCGCCACATGAAATCACACAACATGCATGCCTACCGTTACCCGGAAGAAAAGTCTTAGAGGCTCGGCACACCACCTCGACCAATGCACAATCCGCTTACTGAATCCCCTTTCCAAGACGTAAAAGCCATGGGCATCCCTAGCTAGCGAAAAGCTCGGGGGAACGGGCATCCATCAGCCCCTCCTGAGATGCCAACGTGCGATTAACCAAAGCCAGTATGGCAACTCTCGGCTCGTTCGGCATATGTTGAGCATGTCGGTGAATGTGATGTGGTGTTCGGCAGCAAATGCCAGGAAAAGATTAGGCCACTCTTCGAGCAGTGAGGCCACCTGAAATAGTCCCTCTCGCCGTCCTTTCAGCTCCATCACCTCAAAGTCCCCCCATCGAGACCTGCAATTGCTTCGACGTGCCTGGTGAGCAGACATGTGGCCTCTGATTGACGCAAGCCGAACACATCCCAACAGGACTCGGATTCCTTTAAAGAATGCTACCGAGTGCAGCGTCATGCCCGTTGACAACTCCACTTGACCTTTGTGGAGAGTGTCCGCAATTAGACGAGCAAAAGCTACTTCACTTCGCTCTACACTTATACGTCGGCTCTTCCTCAGATCGTGTCCGCAACCGTGACAAAGCACATGAAGATATCCGCCATTGCTGGTTCTCATGACCCATTTCATATCGACTCGATACGGCGCAATCGGCTCACTGCAAGCCTCACATCGATCAAGTAACAACACCCCATGTTCTGGGCAGACAGCCAGAAATGCCAGGCGCCAATCTCTGCGGTAGTACGGAGTGTCATCAAGAGTCAGACAAACTGGACACGCCATCAGTCCAAAACGTCGCCGCTTGCGATGGTAAATTCCTGCCGGAAGTATCCCGGGTGAACCGGTATCAATTTTGATCGATTCACTTAGAAATCCAGCCCATGGTCTGAGCGTCAACCCCTCAAGTGTTTCTACATCTAAGCCGCCAGCTTGAGCTAGTTTCGCGAGTTTCTCCAGTGGGGCCGACCTATCGCTGTCACGGCACCAGAATGCGTGCCCATGCCCCAGAGCTAATGCACAGGCTGTTTCCGAACGATAGCCATGCGCATGTGCGAGTCGAATCACCCAGCTCGTGAGCAGTTCATCGGGCTTTGGTCGAACATGAATTGGCCAAAGCTCCCCGGGAAGGCCTGGAATAAACACACCTACAAATTGCGCCGAATTTCTACTTTCTCTTGTTTGCTCATGGGCGCACAAGTTCGCAGAATTTCTTCTGTGATCTGCTCTTCTCCGGACGTGATTGCCACTTTGGCCGCCTTGTTCAGCAATGAGGCAATCGAGCCAATGGTGTCACCCCCAATCGAGTGAATCAGTGACGCCATGGCTTTACTTGAGAGCTTTGATTTCTTTTGCAGCGGAAGCGCTTGCTCAAAATTTGCCAGAAGAACTCGTAACTCATCATTCAATGTCCACACAGGAAGCGCCTCAAGCTGAAACCGGTTCTCGATCTGATCGCTCAGGCGTATCAACTGCAAGCTTTCCGGGGTACCAGAGATTACGATCGACATCCGCAGCTCATTGCTCAGATATTTGAGCGCAAACAAGAAATCTTGCTGCCGTTTGGGAGATCCCGACAGCAAGTGGTTGATCTCATCGACCAGCAAGACCTTTGTCTTGACGATCCCCAGGATATCTTTTGCAGCATCCCGCCTCTCATTGCCGCGTGTGGCCCTGGGCACAGCACGATTAAGCATGCCGAGGATCGTGTCATAGAGATCTGTTGCATTAGCGGTTGGCGGGGTTTCAATCAACATGACAGGGGCAATGATGTTTGGCCCCTCAAGATTCTTCTGTCCCGGATGTAACCGCGCAAAGTGATCCATCACATGGGACTTGCCGTTCCCACTGCGGCCGACGACCATGAGATTTGGCGGTCGATTAATCCTGGGGCGTGTGAGCAAATCTTCCATGGCAGCCAAAATCTCATTGGCGCGCCTGTATGGAAGCCATCGATCTTCATCAATGTAAGCGCATCTTTCGGAAACACCCTGCTCGGCAACGGCACTGACCTCATTTAGTAGATGGGGGAATTTGGATGCTCCTGAAGCACGTGCCGAAGAAGCGATGTCAGACATCAACGCATCGTTTTCGGTCATTCGAATCTCCGATTCATTGAGGGCAGAACTGCACCAGGCATCGGCTGGACCTCATCGTCATCGTCGATCACTGGGCCGCTTTTTGCTTTATTGATGGCATCCGTTGCAGCTACGTCGGCATGCTGTTCGGCTTTCCGGATCTTCGGAACCGAATTTCTTTGGCTATCAATCGTGCGCTGCTGGTCTCTTCGAGCACGCCGTGTTGATTTGGCCGCTACCCTAAGAACCTCACGCATTTCCGAAAGCCCTTCGGCAATCGTGTCGTGATTGATCTGACCGCGATTCGTCTTCCGAGCCTCTCTCTTGATCGCCAGGTTCTCCCAGTAAGTTATGTGCTCAAGGTCGCCAACATGCGGGATAGGAAAATACTCACCCAGATCCGGATCCAGAAAATAGATTTCTGACATGTCGTTTGGGTCGTACTTGACTAAGAATTTGCGCGCCTTCCCGACTTCCTGCGGGTCTGGTGCGCCAACCCAGTTCCTCAACGCGTCGTGAGAGAACTTCATCCGCTCGATCTGGATTCCGTAGTCTTGAACTGTGCGCTCCAAACCGGGCAGAAAGTCCAGCCTGAGCCTGAACTCGTCTTCGACACGATCAGGTATCCCAATTCCTGGGCGCTCAGCATCGCCCAATATCCCCCGCTCCCAGGCCTTGATTGGAGGCAGCTCGCATAGGCCCGAGTGCGGCTTCTGGTGATAGTACTTGGTGATGAAGATCGTGAACCAACGCCGAAACTCTTGAATCGTCATGATGGCTCGCCCGGTCGAGTCGTAGTCCATCCGCTTTTGCAGATTTGCAAAACGGGACCCCTCCAGTTCATGGACCTTCTGAAGGAAGGTTCGAAAGAGGCTTTCAATATGGCCGGCGTAGTTTGGCTGTCCTTTGGGTCGCTTGCGTGTCTCAATATTGTTCATGTCGCACGCCTTGAGGAAGCTCTTCGCCTCAAATTCACTTGCGTTGTCGGTATACAGCACGCTTGGCCGCCCGTAGCACGGCCAGCTCGCATCGACATCCATTTCCTGCAGGAATCTCTCTTTTGGCAGGATGGCATGTGCCATGCATGCCCCAGCAACCCGAACACTCGGGGCCTCCATCATCAAAGTGAATCCCATCACGCAGCGCGTGTTGATATCCAGAGCAACGCTCAAGGTTTGTGCACCATCAATTGGACGTCGGTAGACCTCGTCCACGATGCAATAGTCAGATGGTGTATGGTCTAGCTGCCAAAGATCCAGCGGATGTGCGACCACAGGATGAGCGCCTTTGGCAAGGGCGTGCCGACCTCTGGCCGCTCTACGCCCTTCACGAGCCTCGACGACCTGTCTCGGCCTAAGCTCTTGAATTCGCCGCACAATTGTTGATTTGTGCGGCGGGGTCCACTTTTTCTTCCTGCAGCGGTACTCGACGGATTCAACAACCGTTGAGACCATCTTCCTCTGCTCCGTCAAATATTCAGCGCGGATTACGGCTCGGATCAGTCGATCGACCTTACCCGGGATCTTTTTAGATCCTTTGTCATTGCGCGGCAGCCGCAGGAAAACCCGGATTGAATGCGTTTTATCGTACTCAGCGAGCCAGCGATACACCGTCGCCGGGCTCTTCCCCAGCTTTTCGGCAGCCGCGTCAATTAACTGCTTTCCGCGCGTTCCCGGTCCCATCCTGAGCAGGTCACGCAGCGCTAACAGCCTCTCCCGGGCCTGCATCCAGCGCTTGTCTGAGATCAGAGGTAGTGCCTCCGCAATTAGCCGTGCCGCCCGCTCATTCTTGGGGTCCTCGAGATTTACCTCAGCTCGTGTGAGTTCGGAGATTCGAACAGTTTCAGGCGTCCCGTCATCGCAATAGCGGACAAAGACGCTCTCGACATCGAGCACATCAAGGACAACCACATCCCGTCCACCGTGGGACAGAACAGATCCAGGGACAAAGCTGAGAAGTTGATTCATCGGGCGATCCAAATTTCAGAAGTCATTGTGAGCCGCAGGTCCAAATCCACGGCGAGCTCATGCGCGGCGAGAAGCGTCCATATATCGGGTAACAACTCCGCTTGTGCAGTCGGAGTTCGATAGATGCTCGTCAAGAGTGCTTGAATCGTCGCGCAGTCATTCCATCGGGCTAGCTGCTCACGGATCAGCTGTCGATTCCCTTTGTGAATCGGCCGTCCTTGATATCGGGAGAGGAAGTTGATGTTCTCCAAACGTGAAGCAGAGATGTCAGCTTCAGTTACCACCTTGAAAATCCAATTCCGCTCATCGCAGTAGAGGGTGGCAGCCGAGAACTTCTCAGCCAGGCTGTAATCCGGGTGTTCCGCGTACTCCAGTGGCTTGACTTCGTAAAGCACCGGCTTAGGGACCACGCCCTGGCTATCCGGCTTGAAGGTTACAAGTGCGTCCGGAACGTAGGTCCTTTTTGCGCCCTGGACATCGTAGGTAATCTTCAGCGGCTGTGTCAAAAGGGTGTCAACCGCCGGATCGAAGCGCAGGATCTTCAGAAAATCCCGCTCCAACAGAGACTCATATTCCTGGCCCCCGACGAGTTGCCCTCGGACGTGCTGCGTCTTGACCCCAATGCGCCTGACCGGCTTGGCCGGGATTTCAGCCTGTCGTTTCGTATTTAGCATCGACTTTTCCTGGAAATTTCGCATTTAGCGAGAGTTTTACCAGGCGGTTGTGAATCACATCAAATTACTGGAATAAACATTAATTTGCTGTACCGGCCAGAGTAGTTCCGGCTAGGTAAAAGCGCTTCACAGCGCCCTTACGTGCCCAAAGCATGAACTCCTTGCTGAATCACTGCTAGGTTCGAGCATCGGGTTCCAGCCTAACCTGAGGCGCGGAGGCCCTTTCGGCCCCACACTTCAGCCCGCGTGCCTTGAACCTCTCGAACCCAGTTCTGAATGCTCCAAGTAGCCCCATAATGACAAATTCCTTTTATATTTAGCAGATTATGAATCTTGTAATATACATTTACTTGATTTATCTCGACGAGCCATGATAATTAGGCTTATCAAAGGTCTCTGAATGAGAAATAGGCTTAGCATCATCGACACTCTCGAGTCAGCCCGCAAGGCGCAGGGCTTGACCCAGGAAGAACTGGCCCTGAAGGCCGGCACCAGCCGTGTCACGGTCGGGCGCGTGGAGTCCGGCTTTGACCCCAAGCTGGCCACGGTCCACGAGCTGGCACGTGCGCTAGGGCTGGAGCTGCTCCTGGTGCCCAAGGTCCTGGCCGGCGAGGTCCAAGCTTTCATCCAGTCGGGAGGACGTGTGCTGGCTCAGCCCAGTGGCGTCGGTGCACCCGACTCCGTCGTGACCCAGGCCTTGGCCATCAGCCAGGCGACACACAGGCTCACGCAAGAAACCAGCAATGAGCTGGAGAACGTGCATTCCGCCAGAAGCCTCGCCCGGCAGCTCTCGGCCCGCAACGCGGGGGTGCGCACCCCTCAGCCAGCAGCCGTTTGGTCGGCCAGAAGTGTGGCCCAGCAAGACCTGACATCTCATTTCGTGGAGCGCATGGATCTTCCAGTTGACGCCTTCAGCCTCCCCGCAGCCCAAGAAGTAAACAAGGGCAAGGGCCCGGGCATCTCTGCTGCAGCCCTGGCCCGCCTGCAAGGTCTCTCGCCTCCCAAGGGCGGCAAGAAATGAGTGCTGTCCGCGCGAATGCGCCGGGCACGATACGCTACCTGCGCATGTACCTGTATGCGCCCGAAGGCGCGCGCATGCCCATCGGCTACCTCTCCAGCTACGGTGACATCATGCGGGTGTCCTTCGATGCGGACTACATCAACGACCCGCAGCGCCTGACCCTGTCCTTGAACTATCGCGGCTCGAACGACGCGCAGACCAGAGACATCCTCTCGGCGAAGAATGATGTACGGGTGGTCACAACCTCAGGCCGCTGGCCAAGCTATTTCGAGAATCTACTGCCCGAAGGGCACAACCGCACCCGCCTTGCCGATCAACGCGGCTGCAGCGTCGACAATGAGTTCGAGCTGCTGGCCGCGGCCGGCCACGACCTCATGGGCGCGCTGGAAGTGGAGCCCATGCCCACAGGCGAGGACATCCCGACCGCCGTGCGGCACTGGCACACGGCGCTGGGCCTGGATGTGCTCGAGCCCGGCTTTGTGGAAACTCCTGTCGAAGATGGCTCGGCCATCCCGGGGGTAGTAACCAAGTTCTCTGCGGTACACGATGGGCGCCGCTACGTCGTTCGCCGACATGGCCACGCCGGCAGCCACATCCTCAAACTGCCCAACTCCGTGCACCCGGACATGACCCTCAACGAGTACGCCGGCTACGCACTGTGTGCAGGCCTGGGACTCAATTGCGCCAGAGCCAACCTGATCACGCGCGAGGAAGCGGCCTTGCCAGAGCAGGTGCCATTCGAGTTCATCCTGGCGGTGCAGCGTTTTGACCGCATTGACGGGCGGCGTGTGCACATGGAGGAATTTGCACAGGCCATGGGCCTTACCCCGAGTCAGAAATACGGCCACGAACTACTGCAGGACTACGGCCAGATGCTGCGCGTGCTCAATGAACAGTCCGCACGCCCGGCCCAGGATGTGAAGGAGTTCCTGGGGCGCATGGTGGCGTTCATCCTGATGGGCAACACCGACGCGCACCTCAAGAACTGGGCTCTGCTTTACGAGGACGGCATCACCCCGACACTTGCACCTTTGTACGACCCGGTGAGCGTGTCGAGCTACTTCAAGGGCTCGCCCAAGTCTTACGGGCACAACCGCGCCGTCGACGAGATCGTGTCCAGGTTTGGCTGGGATGAGATGACGCAGCTCATCGAGCGAGGCGGCTTTTCTCGGCCGTCGAGCCTGATCCGCCACTGTCGCGACTTGGTGGACCTGGCCAAAGCGACCTGGCCGAAAACGCTGGAAGACTACGCGGCCCCGCCGTCCATGGTGGAAGAGATCTCAGATCGGCTGGCTGGCAAAGTGGCTTTGGCACGATAGGCCGGCGGCTGATCAACCCGCCGAACGGTTGGCGATCAGCCTTCGCACAAATGAGGACACTTTGTCTATTATGGTAGACAAATGATCGCGCCTGACTCGCTCTCCGTCTTGGACTGCCAAGTGCTTCTGCAACTGGGCAACCGTCTCCAACTGCAACGCAAAGCTCAAGGCCTGAGCACAATCGAGATGGCCAAGCGGGCCGGCATCTCTCGTATGACCCTCAGGGCTGTGGAGTCAGGTGACCCGAGTTCGTCCATGGGGTCATATCTTCGCGTCATGGCCGTTCTGAACTTGAGTGGAGAACTGGCATTTGTCGCCGTTGACGGACGTCTGCCTAGGCAGGCAGGTTCTGACACCGTGCGATCACGACGTGCTAGATCCACTGCTCAAGTCGTCATCTCTGCGGATGAGACTCGTCACCAACTACAGGACCTACAGAGCCTCGCCTTGCACCGTCAGGCAGTGCGCGTAGTTCAACAAGATCCGGTTCTGCTCGACAGGGCCAACAAGATTCTGAGCCGCTGGCTCACTACCAGACCCAACTCACGCTCTGCCCCCCTTTGGCAGGAATGGGAGCAAATCCTGAAATATCAATCGTGGCGCAAGATCCTGAGATCGAGCCAGCGGGCCCAACAACTACGGCAGGCTTCGCCTCTGGTCACAGTGCTCCCGGAGGCCATCAGGCTGCATGTGCTTGCGCAAGTGAGGGATCTCAAGAAGGGTGTCACGCTTGGCAAACACGCTCTTATTAGAGACATTTAACGGCCGGTGGCGGCTCCCGGCCAGAAAGATAGTTCAGGAAGCGGGCCTTGCGTGCAGCTATAAGTCGGCACCCTGGCGCATCCGGGACTCCTGTCGCCGGAACCATAACTGTTCCGCGACGGGAAGCATAATCGTGCCACCAGGGTGTTATAGGGCTATGCTTGCTGCCCGTATTACACGCCCTCGCGTTCAGTCGGCACCATCTTAGTAGCTTGCAGCTTTTCCGAGGCCCGCCGACAGGCCATTTCGATGTTCTTAAAAACCCGATCTAAGTTTTTGAAGGCCTCGTTTTGGTCGTCGCCGAAGGCTTTGAAAAGAAGCAAGACCTGATGCCCTCGGCCGGGGTCCCCGAAACGCGAGACGATGTTGCCGTCCTTGCGTTGATGTACGGGAATCAGGTCCTTGTACAGAGCGCGGCTGCCGGCGAATCCGACGGTGCCTTGGCTCCGATTGAGTTCTTGATCAATAAAACTCAGCTCCCTGCCCAATGTGTTGTAGAGAAGGTTGAACCGGTCATCGCAATTTGCTGACAAGTCACGATGCATCACCATCAGTCGCCCGTGAACGCACAATAAGTGCTCCGAGTATTTGGAGTCATGCGGCCCAGGTCCACGTAGCGCACAATCGCAGCTTTCCAGCAACGAATCAGGCCCGTTGATCCAGGCAAGGAATTGGTAAAAGGTTTGAATCGCCGCTTCATGCCCAAAGACGACAAAATCTTC
Source organism: Burkholderiales bacterium (assembly GCA_016185015.1). Classification (GTDB taxonomy): domain Bacteria; phylum Pseudomonadota; class Gammaproteobacteria; order Burkholderiales; family Burkholderiaceae_C; genus Hylemonella. The sequence continues at coordinate 46,217 of JACPOI010000020.1, read as the reverse complement.
TAATACCTCGGCTATCCGCTCCGGATGGCGCTTGAAATCAACAAAACTCGCCCCGCCGGGTCTTGAAGAGACATATGGATGTACACGAGCTTTCTTGAAGCCTTCGCTCTGATCCTGATAGACGTCCATTGTTTCTCTCAGGCGTTTGCCGAGTTGACTGTAGTCAGCATCGTGCATGCCTCAACGGTGAAAGTCAACGAGAGTTCAAGGGTATGGGTTTGTATGACTGAGCCACAGTTCAGCGCTTCTTCTTCGGTCGCATGAACAGGAAGACCTGCTCAACGTTGATGGAATCTCCCAAATCGTCCAGAGCCGTATCGTCGAGCTTGCCCTCAGCACCTGCCAGCGCCCACCTCACCCCGGCGTGGTTTGTTGGCAGCATCCTGGCGATCTGCTCGGCTGCCGATATATCGCGATCGCGAATCACCCAGATCGCAAGGAGCAATAGGACGCGGCGCGTCTCGCTCGTGGAAAGCGCCTCGGCAGCCTTCAAAACGTCGCCAATTTCGCCCTGTAGTGCAACGAGCAGCAGCAGTCTTGAGGCGACGCTCTCAATTCGCGTCCCCAGCAACTGCGGTGTGATTCGTCCGAGGATTTCGGACACTACATGCTCGTGGCCAGCCATCAGCGCCCCCGAAGCCGCCAGCCGAATTTTTCGGCGTCCCGGGCTCACGGCAAGCTCGAAAAGCTCACTTTGGAAGCGAGGATCGGCCGCACCGATGAGAAGAACAAAGATGTTATACCGAACATCTGGGTCGCGTGTGTCGATGGCCAGCCGGTACAACTCTTCGGCCACCCGGTCCTCGATTGCGCCGAGCTTCGCGATCGCCTCAATGGCGGACTGCGCGATAGGATAGTTGTCGTCTTCCCCATAATATGAAGAACGAGGCGACCACTCGTCCTTGGCCAGAAGAAGCAACGCGGGAAGGTGATCGGAATGCGATTTGGCATCGAGCAATTCAACCAGGGCCCGACGCACCGGACTACCCTTATGTCGAGCGAGGGCGAGCAGAGAGTTAGGTAGGGGGGGCACCTTCTGCACCGCTATCGCCGTGAGCGATCGTGCGACTACGTCGGCGAATCGGTGAGCGAGCCCCGCCTCAACCTCAGCCGTCATCCCATGACGTATCGCGAAATTGATCGCTTCTGCAGCGTTGCTCGCATCCTCGGTATTGGCGAGTAACCACTGCACATCGTCAGGCACGAATATAGGTAGGTGCTTGTCCAGGCTGACGCGAAAGAGACGAACTTCTTCACTTGGCGGGATGACGCGGGTAAGCAGCTCATGCGCGTCGTCCGTGAGAATCGGCGATGCCCCCGCTTCCAACGCGAAAACTGCATCGCTGATCTCTTTAAGCTGAGCTGGTAGATGCTCTGCCGCCCGATTTGCCGCTTCACCGTGGCGATCGCCGTCAAAGGTAGATCGCTTGCAGCGCATTTCTCCAATTTCGATCGCAATTTCGACCAGTCGGCCGTCCTCTCCCCGCGCCGCGAGTTCATGGCAAATCCTTGGTAGCCGCTCTGTGGCCCGCTCGGCAAGACACGTCAACGCCGCGACACGCACTCTGGGCGCAGGATGGCTCTCTAGGATGCGGTTCACCAGCGCCTGCTCGAACGCGGAATCCCACGTCTTGCCCAGGACATACCAAAGATCGTCTTCGTCATCCGTCCCGAGTCCAATCGCAAAGGCACTGGAAAGTTCTTCTATATTCGGGGCCTCGTCCTTCGCCAGCTCGCGGAGCCAGTAGGAGAGCAGCCGACCCCTATGCCGATGCTCGACCAAGTGCTGCCAACCGACCGTCCCCCGCACTCGCTTGACATAGGCCTCCAGAAACTCGCCTGCGGTCCAACCATCGTCATCGTCGGCAAGGTGCTGGGCATAATCCTCGCTGTACTCGCCGTTGACAATCGCTAGATGGATATCCGCAGCGCGCTGGCGATCGGCCTCGCTGAGGGTGCGCACCGCGATTGCAGCATCGACGATCGCCTCGAACGCTGAGAGGTCGTTAAGTGCGCCTTCGGCGATTGCGTCATGGGTGTTTGTAAGACCGTAGTGCACCGCTGTCGCCGCGGCAGCCAGGAACGCCGTTGTGAGTCCGGGCGCGATGCGCTCGGCCTCCGCGACGAAGCCAGTTCCGAAATCATCACGGGCGTGCGGTAGCACATCTCGGATGAAAGTCTCCACGACCGACCTGACCTTCGGGTCGGCCCGCATTCGTGCGTACCACGCCTCGTCATGCTCCGCGGGGCCCCACAGGCGCATTCCCGCAAAGCTACGATCCGGCCGGTGCAGGAGGAACCGTGCCACTTCAGAAACATTGCTGTTCGCTGAACCTGCCGCTTCGGCAAGGTTGAGGTTCCCCTCGAACTCCTTCCCGCCCTTGGCTAACTCAGCGGCTAGCCATGCATCTATCTTCGTTTGCGCCGTGGTCGACGGCTCAGGCTTCAGCTTTGGTGTTCGATCAAGGGCAAGAAGTAACCTCGCAGATGCGGCAACACCCCAGGCTTCTCCTGGCCCGATCGGCGATATCAGGATGTCGATCAAGAGGCGGAGCGTTCGCCGTGCGAGCAGACGGTCTCGATTCAGCGCTTGCTCAATGCCAGCCTCGACCCGCGGATGGTAGTAGGTCACTGTACTTTCAACCTGACGCAGATTTCGAGCCGCGACGAAGAAGGTGACGAGCGGGGAAACACCTTTTTCATAAGGGGCCCCTTGCTCGGCGAAATCCTCTTCGATCTGCCGCAGTAGCCTGAGCGAGAGCTTGTCATTGGCCTTGAGCAGACCCCAGAGGACGGTGGCCGCGCGAATATCCTTACGCTCCTCGATCTGATCGACCACTGTCCGTTCGATCGAGTCCTGGTGCGCCCGCCGTATAGCCTCAGCGACGAATCCTGCGGAATTTCGCCTCTCCTTGTCGTCGAGTGTCGGCAGGGCGTCAAAAAACTTCTGGATTTCCAGCGGGGTGGCTAGGCTCGCCAGCGCCGATCCTTCACTATCCTTCGCTAACGCCTGGAGCTTTCGGGGCAGCGCTTCGATTCGTGTCCGGTACAAACGTCGACGCTCGATGCCGCCATAGTGCTCAGCCTCCAGCCCAATGCGCCACGGCTTCACCGTATCGAGCGCTCCCGCGCTCTGGGCCACGTCCAGGCGCGAAGTCGCCACGATCATTCGATCGGGACGAGCTTTGGCAAAGAACTGTGCAAGCTGATCGTTCCAAGGGCGGCTCTTGGGGTCGAAGTCGTAGCGGCCCCACGGGTCTTCGATGTCATAGAGCACCGGTGGCGGCGTTGTATCGTCGCGGAGCTGTTCGGGCCCGAGCGTGATTGGTACGCGAGCTAGGCCAGGTATCTCCTTGCGCAGCTCGTCATAGAGCTTACGCGTCGCCATTGTCTTTCCCGTCCCAGACTGACCGATGATCAGAGCTGCGTGCCGATCGGTCATCGCCGCGCGCAACTCGCCCCAATTGGTAGGGGCGACGTAATGATCGAGCCCCGGTGAGCTAGCGATGTAGCCATCGTGACGGCGGATGACCTGCTCCAACTGCGCACGCGTCCAGCAGCCACCGCCTGCTCCACCGATCCGAACCCGCGCTGCCTCGCGCAACGCTTGGCGGCACTCGTCCAGCTTGGCATTCGGGACGCGAAAACTCTCGGTTAGGAGGGTCTTGATATCGGTGGTGATCCGCTCCTTATCTTCGTTGCCGATGATCGCAACCCGCGCCGCTGAGCCCACCGGGAGCGCGCTCTTGATCGTTGCTGGCATGTCGGCCGCCTTGGGCCAGCTCCCCGCCCGGCGGACAAGCAATCCCCGCGTACCTCCGTTCAGGCTGGCTGAGGTGACGAGCAAGTAGCGGATATTTTTGTCTTCGAGCCGCTTCGCGGCTGATGGTCGGGCGACGCCATGCTTTAGCAACGCCTTCACACCAGCCACCGTCCAGGCGTCTCCGCCGCGAAGCTTAGCCTGCACAACGAGGCGATAACCGTCCAAGGCCGCCGTACTCGTCAAGCGGCCAGGCTCGACGTCGGCAAGATCAGCCTCGACGTCTTCCTCTGAAACGGGCTCAAGAACCAACTCTAGAGTGAGCCGGTTTGCCAGCACTAAGTCAAGGGCGAGCCAAACAGAGACATCGATCTGGTATTCGTAGCCCGCAATTGAGTGGCTTCCAGATCCGCCACACCCGTCTGCCTCGTTTGCCATTTTGTTCTTACCTCACCTTTCACCCGTCCGAACGCTGTCGACATTTTCCGCCGAATACTGCATGGGAATTGGACCATGTCGGTGGCTGGTCCTTCACTCAGCGCACTTGCCGCCCGGGAGCTGGGAGGCATGCTCTTGCGCTCCAGGGGTGGGCGTAGACAAGAGGTTCTGACACGAGCCGTGCCTCGCGGTGCGGTGGTGAATAGGGCAGCTGCGCCGCCCCACCACTCATGGCCTTGGAACCCCATTCTTGACAGCGCGCATATATGCACAATAATGTGCATATATGCCAAGAATAGCCAAGCCGCCGCAGGCGAATCTACCTCGAATCCGGAAGGAGCTGCAGGCCTATCTAAAAAGGGTCGGCTCTACACCCACATCATTTGCTATTGAGCAAGGTGTCAATCAATCGACGGTCCAGCGATTCCTGGCTTCACGCACCAAGACCGTGACGCCCAAAATGAGGCTGCTCCTTGATTATGCAGATATTGATACAAATATTCGCATAGGCGACGCGGCATGTTCTGGGCTCGACAATGCCCGGATTCGCCAAGCGTTGGACAAGGTCTGGGACGGTCGGGAGAGCACCGCCGAAATCCTGGCCAAGCTGATCGAATCAGTAGGCCCGGCTATCGTGCAGGCGAGCCATAGGTGTGCTCCATGACGCTGGACAGCCGTTGCGCAACACTTTATTCGCGCATGGATAAGTGCAGAAAACTTGCAAGGTGTATGTTCATACACCAAAATACGCCCATGGGCAAAGCCAACGCCGACCATGAACACCTCTTGAAGCTGCGCGATCAGTACATGGCTGACCGTGCAATGCCTAGTTCGCTGGCCCGGATGGCTGAAGTTCTGGGGTTCAGCTCGGCTAACGCGGCCTTGAAGCTGCGTGACCGCCTGTGTGCTGCTGGAATCTTGCGCAAGGGTCCCGGCGGGAAGGTGCTACCGACGGAGCGTTTCTTTTCGTTGCCGGTGATGGATGCAAGTGTGCGAGCCGGCATGCCGGACGCAGTCGAGCCTCAGTCGTGGTCGGACGTGATGACGCTGGAGAGCTTTCTGGTCAAGCGTCCGTCGAAGACAGTGCTGCTGAAAGTCCGGGGAGACTCGATGCGGGATGCCGGCATTTTGGATGGCGATCTAGCCATCATTGAACGCACGAAGCAGGCCCAGGAAGGGCAGATCGTGGTGGCGGTCGTTGATGGCGCTTATACGCTCAAGGAACTGCGGTACGAGGGCAAGTGGCCGGTGTTGATGCCTCACAACCCAGAATACAAGCCAATCCGGCCTCAGTCGAATATGGAGATCTACGGAATTTTCCGCGGCCTGGCGCGTAGCCACTGGCCCACCAAAGCACAAGGAGGGAAGACCTTATGACCACTACCAGCAAGATCGAATGGACCGAGCAGACTTGGAACCCCACCGTCGGGTGCACCAAGATTTCTGCGGGCTGCAAGAATTGCTACGCCGAGAGCATGGCGCACCGACTGCAGGCAATGGGCACGCCGGGCTACGAAAACGGCTTCCAACTCACCATGCTGCCGCAGCGGCTGAACGATCCGATATTGCGCAACAAGCCGACCACGTACTTCGTCAATTCGATGTCCGACTTGTTCCATGACCGGATTACCGATGAGTACATCGAAAAAGTCTTTGACGTCATTCACAAGACGCCACGCCACACCTACCAGATCCTGACTAAGCGTGCAGCGCGCATGGCGCGCTTCTTCAAGAACCGGGAGGTCCCAAGGAACGCTTGGCTGGGCGTGTCCGTGGAGAACAAGAAGCACGGCGTGCTGCGTATTGATCACCTTCGCAAGGTGCCGGCGCACATCCGCTTTCTCTCTGTAGAGCCGTTATTGGAGGATGTGGGCGAATTGGACCTGACCGATATCCATTGGGTAATCGTCGGCGGCGAATCCGGGCCGAAGGCCAGGCCCATGAAGCCTGAATGGGCCGATTCTGTGCGCGAGCAGTGTGAGGAGCAGGGTGTCGCCTTCTTCTTCAAACAGTGGGGTGGCTGGGGAGCCGACGGCAAGCGTCGAGCCAAGTCTGCCAATGGACGTTTGCTGAACGGCCGGGTTTGGGACCAGATGCCGGCGCAGATGATGGCGCTGGCTTGACACTGCCGCGCCCCGTCTGGAATACAGTGCCAGTTGTACTAGCATAGGAGCTTCCTAGACTCTGCTGCAGCCAAATGACAAAGCACGGAGAGAAGTACAACTGGCAGATCGGCAACGCGCCACCAAAGTTGGACCATCACAGTCTGGTCAAGCACCAAATCGTCCAAGAATACCTGGGGCGCTATATTAAGGTGCTGATGAGCAACTACAACATTGAAAGATTGGTGTTGTCCATCGTGGACGGCTTTGCTGGCGGTGGTGAGTACGTCGCACCCGACGGTCAGGGCTACAGTCCGGGATCCCCGCAGATCGTGGTGGACACCGTCACCGAGCAAGAGGCTTTGCTCAACATCGGTCGAGCAAAGCCTCGTAAGGTGGATGCCAAGTACTACTTCGTCGAGCGGCACCGAGCCACACACGCTTATCTGAACGCGCTGCTGACCACGAAATATGGCGATGTACGACTGGGGAAGGACATCATCTCGGTCCAAGGTGCCTTTGATGCCCACGTTCACAAGATCAATCAGGACATCATCAAGCGCCAAGGCGGTGGACGCGCGATTTTCCTGCTGGACCAGTACTCTTACGACAAGGTGCCAGTCCCGCTGATCAAGAAAATCTTCACCGAGGTGGACAAGCCCGAGGTGATCCTAACCTTTGGTGTGGATTCGCTGATCTCTTTCCTGGCGGACAACTCTCAAAGCCGCAAGAAGATGGAAGAGCTTGGTCTGGACGCTCAAATTGACTGGGCAACTCTCGAATCGCTGAGAGGCGCGCCACCGGCGGTCTGGCGCTCCGCCATCCAGCGCAATCTAGCTAAAGGGCTGATCGAAAGCAGCGGCGCCACCCATTCCACCATCTTCTACATCACGCCCATGGGCAACTCATCTTGGACGTACTGGCTGGTTCACCTGTCCAAGAACTACAAGGCGCGCGACGTCATGATGGAGTTGCACTGGGAGATGGCTAACCACTTCTCGCACTACTTGGAGCCGGACCTGTTTACCCTGGGCTACCGTGCTGGGAGCGACGGAGCCGTGACTCAGCAGAACGATATTGAGCTGGGCGAGTCCCACCATTTCGATGCCATCGCCGCCGACAAATGTAAAAGAGGCTTGGGCGAAAAGCTCGTTCCTCTACTCTTCGGGCGAAGTGACCCTATTGAGTTCCGGCAACTGACAGAGTCGATTGGAAGCCTGACACCGGCGACAGCTGGCATGATCAAGGAATCGCTTGACGAAGCCATCCGGTGCCGCGAGCTGTTGGTGATGTCACCGGATGGCAAGACTCGCACCAAGGGGAACTCCATCAAACCGGGCGATCAGCTTCAGGTCAAGCAGAAGTCGCTGATCTCCTTCAACTGATGCTCAGCGCGTCAGAACGAGCTGTTCCTTCTTCTCGTAGTGCAGGGGGCGCTTTGGCCGAAGGCTGGTCGCATTGACGTTACTGACCTTGCCCACTTTGATTAAGCGGGCCAAGGACGCCTGTAGATCACTGGGTGTCCATCCCTGCTGTTCCAAGATGTCGGCGAATGCGCCTTCGTCCACTACTTTGGGATTTGCCGACAAATACTTGAGCCAGAACTGATCCACAATGTCTGGACTGGCTTGCTCATCGGCGTCGACTAGATCATCGTACGTCTCGGCGAACAGGTCTTCGATCCCACTCTGCTGTTGCCGGATTTCGACTTTCTTGGCGACGCGAACGCGCTTCTGGATCAGCTCGACATCCTGCGATATTTGCATGAACTCGATAATGCCAACGGGATGGGTGGTAAGGTAAACCAGATGGTATTTAGCGCGTTCTCTGTCTTTGTCCATGACGCGCGCATAGGCCGTTCTCGGACCATACTTGGCCCGCTGAGGTGGTAGGGCGTTCTTGAGGCCTTCGCGGTAAGTGCTGAGTAGCGCGGCTTCTCTAATCTGGGGGGATGCCCCCTCCAAGTCCTGAAGAACTTCAATCGGCTGATCCAGGAATTCCGCGATTTCATGCTGCCATTCGCGCATCGATGCAGTGCGGTTGATGAAGTCGTACATGAAGTTGATCAGAAATTCCGACCGCGGCCGAGCGAGGAGCGTGCGCAGGTTGGGGACGCCGACCGTCTTCCAGCCTTTGGGGTCGATGAAGAAGAAAGCGAATGCTGTGCTTCCACACCACTTGAGGATGTCTTGCCGCAGGGCAAGGAAGTCACCTTCTTTGCATTCGGCCTCAACGCCGGCTGGCGTTGCCCTCTGAAGGTAGCCAGACAGCCGCCCAAATGCCTGCTTATCAAGTTCTACGTACAGCGCCCGCATGTTGGCGTCGACCCCAAGCTTGGCAAGCTTCTGCTTGCACATGGCCATGGTGCGCATGGAAATGGCAATGGAGGTACCCTCCATCTTCTCCGAGTCGTCCCCCCAGGGGCCGGCAAAGCAGTCTACGTAGCAGATCTCGACCTTTCCCTCTGCGCGGGCGGACATGCCTATGATCAGCAGTAGTTTTTCTAGGTAGCTCTCAAGCAGTTGATGCTTGATCCAGGCCTGCTCGCGGCCATCGTAGATTGCAGGCACCGTTACCGTGCTTCTTGTCATGCGTTCTCCCTGGGATGTACGCTGCAACGCAGGTACTTCATGTGATCCGTAGTTGCGGAGCATATTTGCACGTCTCGAATCAGTCAATCCAAACAAGTGAGTCAAGCGTCGCCATAGCCCAACTAAACACGTCTCTCATCTCACCGAAACTTGAAAAGCGCCTTTTGTGTAGATCTGCTTGAGATTGCGCCGCTGTTTCCGCGATTTTGTTGTCTCGATTCCTAGCCTGGCGACCTGGCTTCTTGGCATAGGGATCGAGCTTGCTTGGGCTGATCCGCTTTGTGTGCGTCGGCTCGGTCTCATCCGACCACAGGTACTTCTTCACTGTGTTGCGAGCCAGGCCTGTACGCCTGGAGATCTCGCGGATGGACATCTTCTCGCAGCGCCCAACGTCTGATGACATTCAATGTCGCCACGTCTATCACTCCTAAATTCCCCCTGCTTTTAAAACTAGCAGGGCAGGGCCTACGTGGGTCAAATTTGGATAGAGATCACTGTCCTAAGTGCGACAGATTTCGGCGGAATTCAACAGCATTCAGCTTGACCGCCTGTGGCAGACTCGTCAACGCCCCACATCGAGCTTGTACCGAAGCTATCCATGAGGACATTGTTTGCGTCCCCCGCTGTATTTCTGTGTTGAGCTCCTCAGGAAATGTCCAAGATGCCCCTGCGACCTCGTAGCTGTTTACTCGTCGCGTCAATACAGTCCCATCAGTGGCTTGGGTCACTGAGAAAATCTGGACAACAAACTTGTCTGCGTTGCTAGGTGAAGTCCATTCCAACGCCTTCCCTTTTTGCCCCACGGATCGTGACTTCAGCGCGCACTGATCCGTAGACTGAACAATGAAATAGGGCCCCTGTGCATTCAGGTCCTGGATGGACAGCGCAGGACAATTTCGGCTCACCAGCACCTTGAAAACGGCTGTCACGACGGAAACCGGAGCGCCCAGTTGCCACTTCGTACCTGCCACTACGGTATCGACAGACTCCAACACCCGCCCTTCGGGCAAGATCACTGCAACCTGGAGCCGGTAACTGGAATTCACGTCACCGTTCCAGTGCAATTCAGGATGCCGATCCGTGATCTGGCTCCCCCGCTTCGGCATCAGCAGCTCGTATCGCTCGCATGCAGGCTGGGCCCAGGCTTCCCATGCAAACACCAGTGCCAGACTCGCCAGCACCCACTGCTTCCAGCTCAAGCGTCTCATCTTCCTCTCCCTTTATTGCTTGGTCACGGCAGGCGTCGCCGGAACTCCAGCCTTTTGCAAAGTCTGCAGCTGCGCCATCGGCAGGCCAAATACCCATTTGGCATAGCCGGGCGCTTCCTCGAAATGAGCATGCCTTGTGTCGAACCTCAGTTGTTTGATTGGCTGCCCATCGGCCAGGCTGTATACCCCGATGATGAATCCTGCAGGATCGCGCACCACTCCCCATTCCAACTTTCCGGTCATCGGGTCCGCGTACAGTTGGCGCAAATGCCGCCGCACGCCCGGTACCCGCGGGTCCTTCAGCAGCTCTTCCAGGGTGCGAGGGCCGCGCGCAAGCAACGCCCCAGCCTGAGTACCGACGGTGGCCGCCACGGGAACACCCGCATAGCTGTACAAGGCCCGTTCAAACTCGCTCCCAACGAATAGCAGTGATTGCTCAGCTTGCCGGCGCCCCGACTGAGCACTCAGCTGCAAGACCGCCGAAGCCCCCAAAGCCAACACAGCCACGCCCAGGAGGAGCAACACATAGGCAAAGCCACGCCCCCACGGCCGACCGCACCGAGACCGCAGAGCGCTACCACTCCGCATAAGGCCGTCCGTTGCGCCCGTTCCCGGGAGCTCCGCTCCGGATGTCGTAGACCCGCCCCTTGTGGCCACTGGGCACTTCCACGATCTGCCACGTGACCTCGGAGTCGGTCAGTGGATCGACTGGTAGCTTCTTCAGGTAGTTCTTCTCCACCAATTCCTCAAGGCTTTCCGGGAAACGTCCCCGGTCACCGTAGAACTTGTCAATGACATCCCGCACACCGCGCAAGTTGTCACGGAGGACGGTTTCCTTGGCCACATCAATCCGATCCGCATACCGCGGGACCACCAAGGTCAGCAGCACCGCCACGATGGCCAGAACCACCAACAACTCGATCAGGGTGAATCCTCTTCTGCACATCGTCATCACCAGCGCCTCAAAGCCACACCGTTCAGACCCGTCAGCGTCGAGAGGCTATGGACGTCGTATACATCGTCCCCTTCCGCCGGGTCTGTCGGTTCGCTTGCATAAGAGCGCTTACCCCAAGTCTGGGCGTCTTCGATATTCGGGTCTTCAAAAAATGGATCCCGAGGAATGCGCCGCAGAAAGTACAACTTACCGCGCTTCGGGTCTCGCTGGTCGTTCACCCCTTCAACAAGAACTCCCAAGGACTTGGGATACCCCGTCGTACCGGCTTCGCGCGGCACCCGCCCTTCGTCACCCGCCTTCTTATAGGCATCGATGGCCGAACGAATCTCGATCAGGCCCGCCCGCAGCTGCTGTTCCTTGCCACGTTGCACCTGGATTTGCGCCACCGGTACCACCAGACTCGCCAGCACCGCCAGAATGGCCAAGGTCACGAGCAACTCCACCAGCGTGAACCCTTGTTCCCGCCGCAGCAGTCGGCTGCCATCTTGCGTCAGTAATTCACACGGGCAACGCATACGCCTTCAGGGGGCAACGCCAATCACCAGCGGCGATGGCAAGGGAGCACTCACGGCCTTGCCACCCTGTGCGACAGGCGCCGCGGTCAACAGCTGGACACGCGCATCGGCGCTGGCGGCCGCAGTTGCCCGAAGATTCACCGTCGCAACCACGCCGCTGCCAGTAGCTCCCGAGTCACCGGAACGCGTCACCGTCAGCACGATCTGGCCGCTCGGATCAACGCGGCTGGTGAAATTCGTCTGTGCCCCGCCCTGTTTGAGGAAATCTCCCTCGGTCACGGACACCACTTGCATGCTGCGCGCGTCGAATCCGACCGCCAGGGGCAGGCTCATCACGGGTTGGCTGGACTGCATCGTCAACTGCACCGCAAACACATCGCCCACCTTCACCTTGTCCGGGCCCTGCCAGGCTAGCGACGTCGCAGCCTGCGTCCCATTGGCCTCGCCATTCCCTGACGACGCTGCCGCTCCATTCGCCGACTTGGCCGCCCCCTCCGCAGCTTTCGTCGCCGCATCCGGGCTACCCCAGCTGAAACCGCTGAGACTGCTCTCGGTCCCCGACTCGAACTCCATATTGGACGTACCGGGCTTGGTCAGGTTGCGCAAAATACGTGGAGTGATGGACAGGACAATCTCGGTCTTGGCGGTGTCGTCGCGCTGCTCCCCGAACAAACGTCCCAGCACCGGTATTTCACCCAAGCCTGGTACCTTGTTAGCCGTCTGGCGGTCCTCGTTGTTGATCAAACCAGCCAGCACCTGGTTCTCACCGTCCTTCAGGCGCAGGATGGTCTGTGCCGTCCGCGTTCCAATCTGGTAGGCCAGCGAACCCGATTTGGTCTGTATCTGACTGGTCACACTGCTCACCTCCAGCGCGATCTTGATGGCCACCTCGCCCTCGATGGAAATCGTGGGCTCCACATCCAGCTTCAGGCCCACGTCCACGTAGTTCACCGATTCCGCCACAAATCCGGTGGCCGTCGAGGTGGACGTGATGTTGGGCACCCGCTCACCGATCAGGATCTTGGCTTTCTCGCGGTTGCGCACGCGGATGCGCGGATTGGCCAGAATGTTGGTGTCTGTATCTACTTTCTTGGCGTTGATGGTGGTCGGCCCGATGGTGGCCCCCAGGGTTTCAGCGTTCAGGCCACGCAAATCCGCCACCGACAAGGCGCCCGACGATGCCGCCAGCGGGCTCAGGCTGAGCTGATCCGGCCAGCGTATGCCCAGATCCAGCAGCCGCGTGCGCTTGACTTCCAGGATCTCCACCTCCAGCATCACCTCGGACTCGGCCACGTCGTGCATAGCCACCAGCCTGGCCGCCATGCGGATCGCCTCTGGCGTGTCCCGCAGGATCAGCAGATTAAGTTTCTCGTCCACCACCACATCGCGTGACTTGAGGATGGTCTTGAGCGTACTCGCCACCACCTTGGCTTCTGCATTCCCCAGATAGAAGGCTTTCACCGTCAGGGACTGGTAGTCCTTCTGCTTGGCCTGCGTATTGGGATAGATCAGCACCGTGTTCGCATCGAGCACCCGCTGCTCCAGCTGGTTCGTCAACAAGGTCAGGTTCACAGCGGCCTCGATGGTCGAGTTCTTCAGGAAGATGGAGGTCTTCTGGTCCGAGCGCACATCCTTGTCGAACAGGAAGTTCAGCCCCGAGGTCCGCGAAATCACCTCGAACACCTGCTTCAACGGTGCGTCCTTGAACTCAATCGTGATGGGCTTGCGATATGCCTCGGCCAGCAGCACGGTGCCTGACTTCTTCTGCCCGGTCTCCTCCAGCTCCTGCAACAAAGCCCGAGCCTTGCGGTGCTGCGGGGCCTCGCTCAGCACCATGCGCAGCCAGTTCTCTGCCACCTTGTCGTCCTTGCGGTCCAGGGCATGCTGGGCCGAACTCATCCACTTGGCGTGACGCTGGGCCGCGGCAATGGCATTGAGCCCTTCCTGTGCCCGCGGACTTCCCTGCTGCCAGCTCATGGCACGCTGGTACGCCGCACGTGCATCGTCATAACGCTCCTCATCGAGCGCCTTGCGTCCTGCCGCAAGTGCGCCCAACACCAGCGCTTCGCGCGTCTGCAAGACGGCAATGCGGAACTTGGCCGAATCCGCATTCTGCCGGCTCGCATCTTCGAAACGCGCCAGCGCCTCCTCGGTCTTGCCTTCGCGCGCCAGGTCCTGCCCTTCTCGGTAGGCGCGGTCACTGGCACAAGCTGTCAATGCCAAAGCGATCAACAAGCCTTGCAGGCCCCGCTGGATGCGCCTGTCCCCTCTCCATCTCATCGTACTTCTCCAATCGACAGGTTCTGGGACTGGCCCAGCGGCAAATACACAAGCTCCATCTGTGGCGGCTTGATCGAATCCACGCGGTACTGGCCCTCTAGCATTTGGCCTTCACGCACGACGAAGGTCTTTTCGCCTTGCCCGAGATACACCTCCCAGTGGCCGCCTTCCTGTTTCTTGCCCACATAGACAAAAGGCAGAGGTGGCGCCGTCGGCACAGGCGCGGGCAACACCACCGGCTTGATTTTGGGTGCAGGGGGCGTCCAGCTGCGCTGGCTGAACAAATCCAGCACCGGCGCACGCTCGCCGGATTTCACCAGCTGATCACGCGGCACCAACACCTGCGCATCAGGCACGGGAGCCACAGGGGCTGATACAGCCACCCCGGCTAGCGCTTGTCCAGAGGGCACGGTCTGCGGTGCAGACTGCACACGCGGTACCACCACGGCCGCGGCACCATCGGCAGGCGTCTTGTCGCCAAACACCGCCAGCCCAAACGCACCCACGAGCAGCGGCCCCAGTATCCACCAGCGCTTGTTTTTCCCTGGGATCGCCATCAGGTGCTCCCCCGCCCGGACTTGGCCGGATTGGTCCAGATCGACAGACGCAGGCGTATCTCGCCCTGCCGCTGCCCCACCGAATCACGTTTGAGCAGCATCTGGTCGACGCTCACACCGGGAAACTCCAGCAGCACGGCCTCCACGAACTGCCGCGCCTGGGGATACGCAGCGCGCAGCGGGAAGGTCAGCTGCAAGCGCCGCAGTCCACCCAATCCTTCGCCCGTCACCTGGAAATCCGTCTCTGTCAGCGACAGGCCTTTGCTCTGTGCAATTCGCCCCAGGCGTCGCAGCACCTCGCTGACCTCCTGCTCGGACAACGCCACACGATCCAGCGCAGTCACCAGCGCCACATCCTCTTGCCCGGCCAGTTCCGACGGACTCACCAGGCGCACAGCCTGCCCCGACTGCACGCCTTGCAATTCCGCCCGAGCCTGCGCCAGTTGCTGTGCTCCGCCCGGCAGCAGCACCAGCCAGAGCGCCAGGCTCGCCATCAACAAAACCAGCACGCCCAGCCAGACCAAGCCATGACGCCACAGCAGAATCTCCAGCCGCAGCCGCCAGTACCCTGTTTTCATCCAACCTGGATTCATCGCGCGCCCTCTGGTGGGACTGCCGCCATGACGGCCTGCCGAGAGGGCAACAACACCAGTTCGAAGGTCAGGCGCATGGGACGGTTGGCATCCTGACCGTTGGTCTCATGCTTGTTGTAGTTCAGGCGGCCCAACACGCCCTGGCCCTGCAAGGCAGCGGCATATTGCAGCAGTGTGTCGAGCGACTTGGCTTCCGCCTGCAAGCGCACCGTGCCACGCTGACCGTCCGGCTCCACGCTGACCAGGGCCACCTGCGGCGGCGTCGAACGCTCCAGTTGCTCGAACAACTCCTGCCAGGGAATGTTGAGCTGGCGGGCCACCGCCCGCAATCCCTGCCGCTGATCCGTGCTCAAGGCCTGCCCCAGCACCAGCCCGCCATCACGACGCACCGTGGCGGATACGCGCGGCGCCATCGGTTTCGCGGGTGCTGCGCGCAAAGCCTGCACTTGCGCCTGCACGGCTTCGAGGTCCTGCATCTGCCGCCAGCTGCTCCACGCACCCCAAGCCAAGCCAAGCAGCGCAACACCGCCCACAACCAGGGCGGCCGCGCGCACACGCGGCCCGCTCTGCCGGCCCCACACCGTCCAGCGCGGCGCGGTCTCCCAGCTGAATGACATATCAGAGGGCTCAGGCCGCATGCCGGTCGCCCTCCACCCACTGCCGTGCGCACCAGGCGGCCTGCGCAGCCTCAGGCGCGTCCAGCGGAACAACGGGCATCGCACCCGCAGAGCGCCAGGGCAGCGCCTTCAAAGTCGCATCTGCCACAGCCTGCTCCCCGCCCTCGCACAGGGCCAGCCAATGCAAGTCTTCCTGCCCGCTGTCCGCACGCAGCATCTCGCGCCGCCCTTCCTGCACAGCCTGAGCTTGTAAGGTTTCTAGGGTACTGGCTTCCGGCCAGCGCACACTGCGCAAAGACGCCATCCGCCCGGCCACACGCCGCTGCACATACAGGCGCTGCGCCACCGCCACGGCCAGCCAACCGGTCTGCGGCCACTGCGTCTGCCCCTGCTGCTGCGCCAGCAGCAAAGGAGTGTGAAACGCTACCCCCCCCCAGCGCTCCCGCATCGCCGCCCACACCAGTTCCCAAGCCGCCGGCACGGCGGTGCACAAAAAAGAGCCCTCGGGCTGCCAATCGCCCGTCACCATCCAGCCGCCCGGGGCCGGCCCCCAGAGCTGCTGAGCCCGGGCTGCCGCCACCGCATGCAGCTCGGACAGGGAAGTCGTCTGGGTCGGCACACTCTGCACCCAGTGCTGGGCGAGGCTCGGTGCCAGACACACCTGCACGGGTTGCCGCGTTCCATCGACGTCAGGCGCCTGATTCGACACCCAGTCCCGCAACGCAGTCGGCCCATCCACGTCCTCGGGCCAGTTCCAGGTCTGCCAGGTGGGTGATGCCGCCTTCGGCGCCAGCCAAGCCACGCCCTGTGCGGACAGGCCCAGCACCAGGGGCAGCGCAGGCGCTACGGACTTACTGCGCCAGCGTGACACGTCGCACCTCCTCCAGCGTGGTCGCACCTGCACGCACCAGGTCCAGCGCCGCCTCCAGCAGCGTGCGCGTGCCGCGCTGCCGTGCGGCCTCCTTGATCTGGCGTACCGGTAGGCGCTGAATGATCATCTCGCGCAGCTCGTCGTCCAGCAGCAGAAACTCCGCAATCGCGCGCCGCCCGCGGAAACCCGTGCCGCGGCAGTCGCCGCAGCCCGCGCCTTTCATGAACTTCGCAGCTGCCCATTGCCCGGCATCCAAGCCCAGCTTCTCGAACTCCAGCGCCTCAGGCTGGTAGGGCTGGCGGCAATGCATGCAGTTCACCCGCACCAGGCGCTGGGCCCAGATGCCGTTGAGCGCCGACACCAGGGTGTACGGGTCCAAGCCCATATGCGTGAAGCGGCCGAACACGTCGAACACATTGTTCGCGTGCACCGTGGTCAACACCAGATGGCCCGTCAGCGCCGACTGCACTGCAATCTCGGCCGTCTCGCGGTCACGGATCTCGCCCACCATGATCTTGTCCGGGTCGTGCCGCAGGATGGAGCGCAGGCCGCGTGCGAAAGACAGGCCCTTTTTCTCGTTCACCGGGATCTGCAGCACCCCGGGCAGCTGGTATTCAACCGGGTCTTCAATCGTGATGATCTTGTCCTTGCCCGTATAGGTCTCGGCCAGTGCGGCATAGAGCGTGGTGGTCTTACCGGAACCTGTGGGCCCCGTCACCAGCAGCATACCGTAGGCGGCCTCGGTCAGCGTACGCATGGTCTTGAGCGCCACCGCATCAAAACCCAGCGCCTCCAGACTCAGCTTGCCATGCGCCTCGATCATGGCCTGCTTGTCCAGAATCCGCACCACCGCGTCCTCGCCATGGATGCTAGGCATGATAGACACACGCAAGTCGATCAAGCGCCCCTGGGCCCGCACCTGGAAGCTGCCATCCTGCGGCACGCGCCGCTCGGCAATGTCCAGTTCGGCCAGCACCTTGAGGCGCGAGATGGTCTGCTCGGCCACGGCGCGGTCCTGGATGTCCGTCACATCGTCCAGCACGCCGTCAATGCGGTAGCGCACCGCCAAGCCCATGGGCGTGGACTCCAGGTGCACGTCGCTGGCCCCGGCGCGCAGGGCGTCGTAGAGCGTGGAGTTCACCAACCGCACCGCCGGGCTGGCGGCATCCGTGGCGCTCACCAGGGACAGCACCTCGATGCCCTGCTCGGCTTCAGTCTGATCTGAACGCATGGACTCCAGGCTGTCCACCGCACGCAGCGAGGCCTCCTGCTGCGTCAGATAGGCGTGCAAGTCCTCCGGCGTGCACAGCACCTGCTGCACCGCCTGGCCTGCGGCCTGTTCCAGCTGGGCCAGTACATCACTGTCAAAAGGATCGGTCAGCGCGGCCACCCAGGAACCAGGATCGTCGGCGCGCTGCAGCAGCACGGCACGCTGGGCCTGCGCCCGGGCCATGGGCCAGAGGTCCAATCTGGCGGTCTGCGGCTGCAGCGCCTGGTTGTCCCAGAAGGGCAGGTCGAACTGCATCGCCAGCCAGCCCGCGGCTTCGCGCGGGTGCATCTGATGCGCCTCGGCCAGCAGATCCACCAAGGGGCGGCCGCTGGCATGTGCTCGCGCGCGCAGGCCCTGCAGTCCTTCCAGGGTGGGTGCCGCCACCGCATCTGCCATCAGATGCTCCCCGCCAGATCAAAAATAGGCATATAGAGCAGCACCACGATGACCCCAATCACCAGGCCGATGGCCGCCATCAGGATGGGCTCAAACGCCTTGCTGAACTGCTCGATCCAGCGCGTGGTTTCGGTGTCGTAAAACGCTGCCGTGCGCCCCAGCATCTGGCCCATCTGCCCCGTCTGCTCACCTACCCTCAGCATGCGCAGCGAGACCGGCGTAGCCAAGCCCTGGCGCTCCAGGGAACCGGAAAGACTTTCGCCCTGACCTACAGCCAGGCGCGCGGCCTGCAAGCGGCCTACTGTGTCCTGCGGCAAAACCGCCTCACACAACTGAATGGCCCGCATGATGGGTATGCCGCCATCAAGCAGCATACCCAGCGTGAGGTACAGGCGCGTCAGTGTCAGGATTTCAAGCCGTTGCCGCACGCCGGGCAGCACCCGTAGCAAGCGGCTCCACTGGCCCGTGCGCAGCAAACGGCGTGCACCCCAGACCACGGCCACCACGACAGCCGCCAAACCGGCCACAAGCCAGAGCGCATAGTTAGCGGCGAACTGCCCCCAGGCCAGCAAGACCTGTGAAGCCCAGGGCAGGCTGCGCCCGCCGCCCTGGTAAACCGAGGCAAAACGCGGCACCACATAACCCAGCAAAAACAGCGCCACAGCCAGGCCCACAGTAAAGAGTATGGAAGGGTAGATGGCCGCACTGACCACTTTGTGCTTCAGGGTGCGCAACCGGGTTTCATAAGACACATAACGTTCCAGCGCACGCGGCAGGTCGCTGGTGCCTTCGGCCGCTTGCACCACCCCCACAAAGAGCGGCGGGAAAACGTCGCTCTGCTGCGCCAGGGCCTGTGAGAGACGCTGCCCCTGCTGTAAGGCATCACGCAGGCGCTGCAGCACGGCCCGCAAATAGGCTTGGGCCGCTCGCTCCAGCAAGGCGTCTAGTGCCTCCACCACGCTCAGGCCAGCGCTCACCAGGGCCAGCAGTTCCTGGGCGAACAACAGCAGGTCAAAGGGTTTGCTGCGCGGCGCGGGCAGCCAGGCCCTTCCGACCACAGCCTTGAGCGAGAGCAGCGCCAAGCCGCGTGCCTGCACCAGGGTTTGCGCATGCGCAGCGTCCAAGGCCTCCAACTCGAAGGCCTCGATCTGCTGCTGTGCGCTGAGCGCCCGCACGTCGAACTTCATGGCGGCGCCCCTCGCGCCCCGTCAATGGTTGCTGACGTCGGCCGCATCACCCGTACCTCCGGGCTGGCCGTCCTTGCCGTAGCTCAGCAGATCGAAGTCACCCTTGCTGCCCGGGCTCGTGTAGAGATAGGGCTTGCCCCAGGGGTCGGGCGGGGCGGCTTTTTCGAGATATGGGCCGTTCCACTTGGCGGCGCGTACGCTGTCCGCGGGGCGGTTCACCAAGGCGCCCAGACCTTCCTCTGAACTGGGATAGCTGCCAGTGTCGATGCGATAGGCACCGAGGGCACGGCTGAAGGCTTCGATCTGGGATTTGGCAACAGCTTGCTCGGATTTGCCGAGTTGGCCGAAGTATTTGGGGCCAACGTAGGCGGCCAGGAGGCCGATGATGGCGACGACGACCAGTAGCTCCAGTAACGTGAAGCCATGTTTGAATCGCATCGACTTATTCATCAAATTATTCATCAAAAAAACATGCCCACTATTTTCAACCTATGTGTCTCTAAGCAATAACAGCTTAATAGGCCTACACGGCCCAACGATTATCTATTCACCTAGCCCGACACTCCAGAATAAACACGCAACCCGCGTCGTCCAGAGAGATATCCTCCCGGCCATCGCCTCGGGCCGTCAGGTAGTGCCGCGCACCGTGCAACTCCGGTCTTAGTGGTCGGGACATGATTTCACGCTGGTTGAATATTTAAATGAACAAAAGGCAAGACCTGACCCCAGGATTTCTCGCCCGGATCTCTCGTGACGGTCTTGCCGTCGTCACTGACGGTGCCCAGGTCGGCCATCAGACTGACCACTGTATATCCTTTGGCAAGTTGAACGCATCACTAACAACGCGAATCCCCATCTCCCATTGAGATGCAAGCTTCTTAGCACGTCGCGCATCGCTCAACTCGTAAAGCAACTCGGTGAACGGCATACATCGCGGACGATCTGACTCATCACCTATAAACCAAGTGCGAGACCATGGAAACCAGAACCAGCCGAATATCTTCAACCCACGACATTCACTTGTCACGGCGTAGCGCCCGATCAACCCGATAGTGCGAACTTTTATTTGGATAGCATCTTCGATCACACGAAACTTGAGATTAGGGGTCTCGACTTGAATGTCGCCGCCGATTGCTCGTGCAATCCAAGTTTCGTTTAACCGAAAAACGTGCGGTACATCAATAATCCACCCATTCTGTTGTCGAAATGAATATATTCCGCCCCCATCAGCTACAAGTTTTGTTTGAGGCACAAGCGAATCACTGATCCGTGTCAGCACCCCCGAGCTCGAATCCATAACATAGAATTCATCAGAACGATCTGTCTGCCCTACACCAACAGGACGCATCAGAATTGGGCGCAGTGAATTACTTGGCAGGACAGTCACAATTTCCTCCAAGAGCGGAACCAACTTTTCCGCCCAATGTCGCTGCACCTGGCGCAGTCAATCCCAAGTCATATCGCCAATTGCTGCGTGCAAAAGAATCAATAGGATCGCGCACCTTTTCAAAAGGTATATCCCGCTTCGACAAAAAATCGCGAATCGGTTTGAAAAGCCTGTAGTCACTCCGTACCTGCGATCTCAACGCGTATGCGCCCTCTTTGGTCATTGTCTGGGCCATAGGCTTCAGTGCCGCAAGTGTTGCCTTGTATCCAAGCCGTCCCCCAAGAGACATTGACGAAACCGCCGAAATAGCCACATCGCCCCAATCGACGCAACTGAAATTGCCACCGTTCTTATACAGTTGCACAGCAAGATCAAGCCCTCCACCGAAAAGCGCACCGATTCCCATCGCAACTACGGGGATGATTTCTCCAGTCGGGTCCGTATACGTCACAGGATTCCCCTCCACATACCCCGTAAAGTTCACCCCTGCCTCCAACCCCAGTGGATCGTCGGAGATGAATACTTTTCTCACTGGATCGTAATATCGTGCCCTGTAAAAATACAACCCCGTCTGATTGTCATTCTCCCGCGACGTGTACTGGGTCGGATTGTTTGTCACATCCGGCCCCACCGTGCTTGATTCCCCATACGGGCTGTAGGCATAGCTGTTCTGCAAGTTGGCACTGTTGTCATCCGCCAACTGCGCAACCACGCTGTTCAGCACGTCGGCAATGTAGATGCGGCTGAGTGCTGCATCCTTCTGCCCCGACGTATTGATCGCCACTCTGGCGATGGTCTCATCTAAGTTCAATCCAGTCAGCAGCCGATGGCTTAGCTTGCCGTCTCGAATTTCACCCAAAGCCTGAGCTCCTTCGTAAAGGTATTGGACGGTACTGGTCCGGCCACCCTGAGAAACTGCGTTTTGCACCCTGCGCCCAAACGCGTCATAGCCATAACTGGCCGTCAGCAGGTTGTTTCCCCCTGCCCCATTTTGCTCAATCCGAATCAGCCGATTGCTGGCATCCCAGACATAAAGCGTCTGCTCACTGGTGTCCCCCGCATTCTGCTTCTGCACCAGATTGCCATTGGCGTCATACGTCAGATTCCAGGTCTTGCTCGTCCCGCCCAGGTTCAGCGTGATGGCTGTCATGCGGTTGGCCGCATCGAAAGTGGCCGTCATGGGCGTTTCGCTCTGCCCCGTGCCATTGGCGTTGAGCGTGGTCCGGGCGGTACGGCGGCCATTGGCGTCGTACTCGTAGTCGATCTGCTCGATGAGCTGCTCGCCCGCCGTGCTTGCACCTTTGAGGTACTTGATCTGGCTCAGGCGGTCCAGGCTGTCGTAACCATAGGCCTGCGTGATCAGGTCCGGGGTAGTGCCGGCCTGGACCTTACGGGCGCTCAGGCGCCCTGCGGCGTCGTAGCTGTAGTTGGTGCTGTGGTCTTGCCCACCGACGTTGGTGGTGTGGCCCAGCAGACGGTCGGCGTTGTCCCAACGGTAGGTAGTGACTTCCGGCGCGGCAATGCCCGTGCCGCTCAAGGTGCGGCGGGTCAGGCGGCCCAGGCTGTCGTACTGGTAGGCCAGGGTGTGGCTGCCGGCGGCTGTGGTGCTGGTGGTCTGGACGATGCGGTCGATCGTGTCATACACATAGCTGTTGACGCTGCTGGCATCACGCACCTCGCTGAGGCGGCCCGTGGCATCGTACTGGTAGCTGACTGTGCGGTCCGGCAGCTCCAGGCTGGCCAGCTGGCCGCGCTCGTTATAGGCCAGAGTACTCACCTGGCCCTTGCGGTTGGTGACCTTGCTCAAGCGGCCCGCGGCGTCGTATTCATAGGTCTCGCTCTGGTTGAGCGCGTCGGTCTTGCTGGTCAAGCGGCCCTTGGCGTCATAACCATAGCGCTCAATCTGCACACCCGCGGCGTTGCTCACGGCTGTGACCCGCCCGGCACTGTCATAGTTCAGGCCAGTGTTTTGTTGCAGCGGGTCGGTAGCCTGGGTGGCCTGGTCCAAGGTGTTGTACTGCAGGCTGCTGCTGTAGCCCAGGGCGTCGGTGCTACCAGTCATGCGGCCCAGTACATCCGTACCCATGCGGGTTTCGTTGCCCTGCGCGTCGGTGATCTGCGCCAGATCACCGGCGAGGTTGTAGCCCAGGTTCACCTTGCGCTGGTTGGGCGCAATGCTGCTGGCCACGCCGGACTGCATCACAGGGATGCTGCCCACATTGACCTGGGCCGGTGCCACCGCGTTGCTGACCAGACCCTGGGCGTTGTAGCTCAGGCTGCCTTGCAGGCCCACCGGGTTGGTCACATTCGTCAGGCGACCGGCACTGTCATAGGCGCCGCTAGTAAAGACCGGTGTATAGCTGAGGTTCACCCCACCCTGGGTGCTGGGCACACCCAGCAGGAAACGCGTGACCTGCACGGGCTTGTTGAAGGTAGAGTCGTACATGGCCTCGACGCGCTGGCCCAGGGCGTCCACCACGGCGGTGAGGTTGCCCACAGTGTCGTATTCGTATCGGGTCTCGCGGCCCAGCGGGTCGATGGACTTGGTCTTCTGTTGCTTGGCGTCGTAGATGAACTGGGTGCGCTGGCCCAGGGGATCAATGGCCTCGGTGGCCAGACCGCGGGCGTTGAACTTGCTGCGGCGAACCTGGCCATCCGGCTGCGTGACGATGACTTCCTGCACCGTGCCGCCAAAGAAGCGCCAGCCAGCGGCGCGGGTCTCTTCGGACTCGATATCCGGGCACGTGCCGACAGGTGTGATGCTGATGCTGTTCCCGCTAATGGGGGCCAAGGTCCGGGTGGCCAGGGACTGACCAGCACGGCAGGTGTATTCCCAAGTCCGGCTAGCGCTGCCGCCGACCGGCTCCAACGCGCTGTTGCCTGAGACCTTGACCACGCAGGCGCCCGTGCGGCGGTAGGCGAACTTCCAGGTTTCGCCCGTGGAGGTGGTCTGCTTGACGACTCGGTCGGTGCCGTAGGTGTTGACGGTGGGCGTGTCTGAATCCGGGTAAAGGATGGAACTGATGACGCGCATGCTCGAAGGCATGAGGTCTGTCGAGCACGCTACCTGCGGCACCCCAGTATCCGTGTTGATGTAGGTGGGCACCGACTGGTAGCTGTATTGCGTGACGCGGCTGGCGGCGTCCGTGACCTTGCTGACACGACCTTCGCTTGTGTATTCATAGTCCACACGGCGGCCCGTGTGATCGGTGATACGGGAGATAAAGCTGTTGGAGCCGTAGCTCATGCTCAGGCCGCGGTTAGCAAGCCCTGTAACAGACAGAATGCGTCCATTGCTCTGGCGGTTGATATTAGTGGTGTTCCCGCTGGTATCGATGATCTTGGTCACGAAGAGCGGCGGGCCGCCACGGATGACACCTGGAATACCAGCAAAGGGCTCAAAGTACCAACGTGTACCGTCCTTGAGCACGAATTCCCAGTGGCCGCCGGACACAGCCCGGGCATAGCCCCCGGCGTAGCGGGTGTCGTCCACGGGACGGTACTTGCCAGTGCCGTCATCCACCAGATTGACGTAGATACCGCCGGGCATGACCAAGCGCTTCTGCACACCGCTCATCGGCCAGAAGCTGATGTCGTAACCCATGGTCCAGCCATAACCGAAACTGGTGATAGCGCCGGCCCGGTTATCGAAAGCGTCCACGGGGTTGTAGCGCATGCCCATGTCAATGGGCGTCACGCCGCCGATGGACAAACCACTGTGCTGCTTGGCCATCTCCTGGCCGGTGAACAAGTCCACTGGATTGCCGGCCGTACCCGCGGCCTGGGCCTGCCCATCACAGGTTGGGCATGGCTGCGGCGGCTTGGGTACCGGCGGGCAACTTAGGCTGAACAGGCCACACACCCCGCAGAAGCGCGGGATGCCCACGCCCGGATCGCTGGTGACGGTCTTGCCATCGGCACTCACAGTGCCCAGGCCGGCCATCTTCCAGTCGCCGGTGCCGCCCATGGGCGAGCCATCAAACCACCAGATCTCGACCTTCTCGCCCGGGTCTTTCTCGGCCACGTTGGGCAACGTCACGGGAATGGGAGTGCTGGGGATGCCGCCCATGGGCGTGCCGAAGTAGAGCTGATAGGCCTCTTTCATGGGGAAAGGCGGCGCACCGACGGGCAGCTTGTCGGGGTCGATCTTCTGCACGGCGAGGCGTGTTTTCCTCACACCGTCCCAGCCGGTGATGGTGGCACCTGCGGGCAGGGTGATGGCAAAACCGGGGTAGCGCTCGTCGCTGATCTGCTGGTCTTGCGTGGCGTTGTCAATTTGCTTGAACAGCGCATCGGCCGGCGGCGGCTGGAGGATCCAGTCCGACATGGTGAGCAGCTCGTTGGCCGCCAGGGTCACGTTGTAGGGCCAGATGGGATAAAGTGAATTGGCCGGCGTGGCGTCGAAACGCAGGGTGGTCACACCGCTGGACAGGCCCGTCAGCGTGAAGTTGCCGCCGGCGTCGGTGACCACCTGGTTGGTGGTGATGTCCTGGCGCACGATGATGCCGGCAATACCCGCTCCGGAGGGCGCGATGAAACGGCCCTTGACGCCGGTGACGTTGTCCTTGGTCACCACCCGGACAGCCACCTGGCTCTCGCGCACCCAAGGCAGACCGTTAAGGGTGGCTTCAGCGCGGACAGTGACGGTAGCCTGGCTCAGCGCGGCAGAGCTGTCGGCCAGCAAGGTGAGCCTGCCGGTCTGGTAGGCGCTAAGCGCGGGTGGATCAAACTGGGCGGTCACGCCCGCGGGCAAGCCGTTGGCGCTGAGTCGGGCCAGACCCTGGTAGGCATTGGTGCCGGTGCTGGCCATGTTCAGCACCAGGCTGGCGCTGGAACCCTGGATCACGTCAACCGTGGACGGGCTGACCTGGAAGCTGAAGTCCTGCGCACGGATCACCGTGAAAACCGGGCTTTGGGCCGAGCCCAGGCTGTTGCTCACGGTGATGGGACCGCTTTGGGCGGTTTCGGGCACGAGGACCTTGAGCTCGATGGCTGTGCCAGACTGCACGATGGCTGGCACATTGCCCGCGAAGGCCACCGTGTTGGCGTTGGCCGGCGAGGCAAAGCCCTCACCGGTGAGCGTAACCACACTGCCAACCGTACCGCTGGTGGGCGTGATGCCGCTGATGACAATGGCCGTGGCCACAGGCGGCGTGGCGGTGAAGCTGAGCTGCCCCGGCGCAAACGGTACGGCCGAGGCGCTGAGCGCCACGGTACCGGCGCTCGTGGCCTGGACATTGAAAGTCACGCTGGTCAACCCCGGGTTGATGGTGACGCTGGACGGGTGCTGCAATGCCGCCGTGCCGCTGCTGTTGAGATTGACGGTGTAGGGCGTGGCACCGGCGGCATAGGGCGCGGTAATGCTGACGGCCACCGTTTCACCCACCACCAGGTTGGTCTTGGCAGCCGACATGGCCAGGGGAGCCGGGCTGCCTACGGTCACGCTGGCCTGGCCGACCACCGCGCTGGGCGTGGGATTGCCGTAGGTGGGCGCCACGGTCTGGCTTGCGCTGAGCACGGTAGTGCCCTGCGCCAGGGCCGTGACACGGCCCTGGGCGCTGACAGTGGCTAGGCCTGAATCTGCGATGGACCAGCTGGTGTTGGCGTCCATGCCGATGTCGCGCGTGCTGCCATCGGAATAGGTGCCCATGGCCTGCACTTCGGCGCTCTGGCCCGGCGTGAGGCTCAGGCTGGCGGGCGTGAGCGTGATGCCGGTGATTTCGGGCGCCACCACATTGACCACGACCTGGGCCGTGCTGCCGTTGAGGCTGGCGACCACGGTGGACTGGCCTAGCACGATCGCGGTCATGGGCACATCAATGGCCAGCACACCCGCAGGCACGGTCACCTGGCTGGGTAGGCCCAGCGCAGCGGTGTTGCTGTTGCTCAGGCTGACGATGGCAGGTTCCTGCGCCGCGCGGTCCAGCGTGAGACGCAACTGCCCCAGCTTGCCCTTGGGCAAATCCTGGCTGGCTGGAAACAGGCTGGACAGGACAGGCGGCGGCAAGGTGATGGTGACCGGTACCGACTGGCTTGTGCCGTTGAGGCTGACAGTGAGCTGTGTGCCCCCCGCAGCGAGTGCCTGGACACTCAGCTCTGCCTCGATCTGTCCAGCAGGAATCAGCAGAGTCTCGGGCACCTGCAGCAGGGCCGGGTTGGCCACTGCCAGGTCGACCGTGACGTCTTCTGTCTGTACAGCATTGAGGCGCACAGTGACCGCACCGCTGGCGCCTTGCTGCAGGCTCAAGGGACTGGGCAAGACAGATGCGATGGCAGCAGGTTGCGGGGTGACGACGACCGTGACACTCTGACTCGTGCCGTTGAGGCTGGCCATCACCTGGGCCTGGCCCACGGCCAGCGCACTGACCTGGAACTCGACCTGGTTCACTCCGGCCGGCACGAGGACGGTGGCTGGCACCTGCACCGTACCGGCTGGCTGGGCGGAGAGCGCCACCGTGGTGACACTGCTTTGTGCGCTGTTGAGCTGCACAGTCAGCGTGCCGCTGGCGCCGACGATGAGGGTGCTGCTCGCGGGTGTGAGCGCCGCCACGGCGGCCGGCACCGGCGTGACCTGCACGGCCGCTTCCACCGTGCTGCCACCCAGCGTGGCAGCCATCAGGGTGTTGCCCACTTCGAGTGCATTGACGTTGAAGCTGGCCTGCATGGCCCCGGCCGGAACGGTGACACTGGCGGGAATGCTGATGACGCCACCGGTGCGCGCCTGCAGGGCGACCACCGTATCGGTGCCCTGTGCTGCCGAAAGCTGCACGCTGAGTTGGGCTGTGCTGCCCTTTTGCAGCACGCTGGTGGCGGGCAGCAGCGAGGTGACGGAGACGGCGGACGGCACGATGCGCACGATGGCAAACGCGCGCGAAGCACGCGGCGTCCCCGGCAAAGTTGCCGTGACGTAGGCCAGGCCCGTGGCTTGGCCTTGCACCGAGAAGTTGGCGGTGGTCTGCCCGGCCGGAACAGTGACATTGGCCGGCACGCCGAGTTTCGCGGCATCCGAGCTGGCCAGAGTCACCGTGGTGTCCTGCTGCTGGCTGGGCGCAATGCGCAATTGCAACTGGCCGCTGGCACCTTGCTGAACGGCGCTGTAGATGGGACGCAGTGAGACGACGCGCGGCGTGGCGGGTGTCACGTTGACGGCCACGCTGCGTGAGCTGCCGTTGAGGCTGGCGGTCACGGAGGTTTGTCCGACGCCTTTACCCTGCACGGGGATGGCCACCTGGGATTGGCCGGGGCCATAGGCTACGCTGCTTGAGACGGTGGTGACACTTGCATCCCCGCTGCTCAGCGTCACGGCACCCGCCACAGAAGGCGTGGGACTGAGTGTGGCAGTGAGCACGCCGCTCTTGCCATTGGTCAGCGCCAACGGATTGGGGGTCAGTCCGCTGAGCGTAGAAGGCACCACGGGGATCTGGCCTGCCTGGATCTGGTAGTTGATGCGCACCGGTGCGGTGCCATTGACCTTGACCAGGATGAGATTGAGCACGCCGGTGCGCAGCGAGACGCTTTTCTGGAAAGTGGGAATGGGAGCACCCTGCGCCGTGAAAACGTTGCTGGTGCTGACGACTTTCTGGAAGTTGACCCAGATTTCGACAGAGGCGCTCTTGCCGCTGGGCCACTGCGCCGAATTGTTGTTGACGGAGATGTAGAAAGGACCGCTGACATTGCGGCCGACAGCAAAGCTATCGATATCAGCAAAATTGGCTGCGCCCAGACCCGTAGGCGTGATGGATGCGCTCTGTGAGCCATAAATCGTGGTCTGCGCTGCAACCTGGGATGCCCCGAGCAGGAGCAATACCGCCGCCCAGCCTTGCAGCCGACGCAGCAGCGCCCGCACATTACTGCTTGTGATCCACGACATATCGCGCCTATCCCTGAGTGTGAAGATCGCAGGTCTTGCGCGTGCAAACCGCGGCTCGCGTAGCACACGGCATTCGAGGCGGGCCTCCCAGCCCGCCGCGGTCAAGCGCTTAGACCATGCTCACTTTCTGTTCTGATACCAACCTACCTGTAATTGCCCGAGCGCCGCGGCTTAGCCCGCGAAGCCCACTTGCTGCAGCAACGACATGGGCACCATGTACTCCTTGCCACTGACCGTGATGAGCTTGGCCTGACCTGCGCCGCCAAGAGTAGCGATAAGCTGAACTTTCTCGACCCGCTCGTTCTGGGCAAAGACTGACAATGCATCCCCCATGGCGACAACCACGGTGTAGGTCGTCGTCGCCTGCAGGGTGCTGGGACCTTGCGGCAATGCCACCGTGATGCTGGCGGTACCGGCAGCGGTCGTACCGGCAATGGCCGCGCTCAGAACTTCGGTGGGGACGCCATAGGCCGGGATCAGCTTGAACAGGATAGTGTTGCCCGTCGGCACGTTGACGGTTTCAAACGTCACAGTGACTGGGTTGACCACGTCAGTCGGCAGCGTCACGTCGGCATTGCCCGTGGGGGTTGCCGGAACGGCCACGCCGGCGATCGTGGCGATGCGCAGCGAAGGCAGGCTGGCCAGGAAGACGGGGCCGGGGACATCGGTGGTGTAGGCCGGTGTTGTGGCACCACTGTAGGTCAGGGTTTCGGCTTCGATGCGAATACGGCCGACTGAACTGCGGAAATAGTTGCAGGTCATGTTGGTATTGATAGATCCCGTGATGCCTTGCGGACAGCCGAAGTTCGCTGTGATCGAACCAGCGCCCGTTACGCTGGTCGCGACGATGCGCACCGCTCCACCCGAACCAGCACCGCCTGAACCACCCGAATTGGTACCCGCAACCGCACCGCCGTATCCAGCCGAAGCGGCAATACTGCCAGTCAACGTGACCGTGCCAGAACTGGCAATCAACAAGGCGCCGCCACCGCCGCCACCGCCAGACCCTGGGAAGTTAGCGCCGCCGCGGCCACCGCCGCCGCCTGAGCCGCCGATCAAGGGCTGCAATATGGCAGAGCCGTACGCCTTACCGGAAGCGGGTGACGCACCACACCATTGGTAATAGCCGCCGGGGTGGTAATACTGCTCTAGAGCAGCCTGCGCATAACCCGCTGAGCCGCCTATGTATCGATATTGACGATTGTCACTCCCGCAACCATCAGCACCCTCGACACCACCGAGCCCGCCGCCAGGCCCCAGACCTGCGCCACCTCGGATGACTGCCGGTGTCTGTGCCAGATCATCACGCCCACCTCGGCCACCGTCATAACCGCCTGGGCCACCTTCACCCGGAACGCCATCATCGGCGACCACCCCATCCCCTGCCGTACCCGTAGCAGCAGCAGTTTTCCCGTTAATGTCAATCACGCCAGCAATCGTCACATTGCCACTGGCCAACAGATACACCGGCGTATTCAGCGCATTGCGCTTGAACTTGACCGTCACACCAGCAGGAATATTGATCGTGGTGTAGTTCAGAACACCGGAAGGTGGCAGCTGAATCTCAGTATTGACCGTTGGAGCCAGCGCTCCATCGGCCCCCGTACTACCGCTGGTGAAGGCGTGCGCCCCAGTGACAGCGAACGCGAGAGCCAACGCCGCCATGAGAGCCTGCGGACGCAAGCCGAACCCTGCGCGGGAACGGATGGAAGTGGACTTGAACATGGCAATCCTCCTGAACGAATTTGAAAAAGCAGTAGGTGAAACAGAGATGGGTGCAGCGCCGGATACAAGAGGCACGTGCGTTTCGTTGGAAATGGGTGTCTTCATGGTGCTGCCCTCTTCATTGCGGCGAAACGATGGTGATGGTGTTGGCCGGAACAGCTTCGGAGCTGGTCAAGCCGCCAGGAACGCGCAGTCGGACCACGCGGCTGCCAATAGCCGCTGTTGCATCAATGCGCACGCTGACCGTGAGCAGCTCGCCGAGTGCATCCGTGGCCCACTGCACCGAGCCAAACTGAACACCCGCTCCAGGCTCGGTGAGCAGTTCATAGACATCCTTGAGTCCATCCCCACGCACAGTGAAGGTGTAACTCTTGCCCTGCTCCAGCACGATGGGCGTGACCGATTCAAGCAAGGTCGGCAGGGCGCCAATATTGAATTGGAGCGTGGCAGCAGGCACGGTCGTGAATCGACTCGTCACGCCATTGACGGTCTGGCTCAGCGACACACCGTAACGGCCGGCCGGCACATTGCTGGCGACCGTGACCGGTACCGTCAGCAGCGTGCCCTGCGAATTGACCGCCCAGGCGCCGAAGGTAATCCCGGCATGCCCCAGTGAAGTGATGGCACTGGTTTTGTCCAGACCCAGGCCCTGCACCGCCAAAGTAGCAGTCGAGCCGATCAGGAAGCCATCGGGCGTCGTAGGCGCGATGTTATTCACGAATCCACCGACCGCCACGCCCACATGCGCACCCACCACAATCCGGTTGTCAGTCACCGCGATGGGCGGCGTCTGCACGACCACACCAACCAGGGCAGCTGGCACCAGCAAGGCGCTACCAGTTGGCTCCGTCGTAGCCGAGCCCACCAGCAGCCCAACAGCCGGCGCGCTAACGTCAGCATAGGTTGCGCCGACCTGCTGTGCGACTTGCACCGTATTGGCGGCCATGGTCACATTGCTGGACTCGCCGCCGGCAGCCACCACGATCACGGTGCGCGGACCTGTAACCGCTGCGGATGTGGCCGTCACAGGAACGGTCAGCAGAGTTCCATCCGTATTGGCCGTGATGACGCCGTTGGCTGTCACCGCCAAGCCATCGGCAGGCTCGAAACGCACACCCAGCACGTCGCGGAAATTCTTGCCGCGCAGGGTCAGCGTCGTACTCGTCCCGGCCTTGATGACCTGGGGCGCAGTCGCAATGATTTCCGGCGCAGGCGCTGCTACCAGGAAACTGCTCTCAGCATCGCGCACAAAAGACAGGCGACCAGATGCCGTCCGCAGCACAATCTTGCGGGCAACTTTGGCTGCCGCGACATCCACTGTGATGGGCAAGGTCAGGACTGTGCCTTCCGGATTCACGCTGAAGGCAGATTGGGTAATACCGTCAGGTGCAAGCAAGCTGACCGACTGCACTGCCTGCAAACCGACACCCGTGACTGTCAGGTTCAGGGATGTGCCCACCACAGCCACCTTAGGCGTGACGTTGTAGGCCGCGCCACCAACGACCACACCAAGCGAAGAGGCTGCCACCGGACCGATGGACTGGTTGGACGGAGCCCTCGAACCATCACCCACCATGATGCCCACGACCGGTGCGAAGACAGGCCCCAGAGTTCCATTGATCTGGGTCACGATGCTGAACTGGTTGGCGGCATTGAGCTCCGCACTGCTTTGGCCCGATGGCGTGGTGATCTGCACTACGCGCGGCCCAACCGACGCCAAGGGATAAAGCTGGATCGTGGCGATGAGCTCGGTACCATCCGTATTGATCACGGGCTGTGGGTCGATGGCCACATCAATACCGGGCAGCAAAGCCAGCTTTCCGTTGTGCAGATGACGACCACGGACTTTGAGTTGCAGCAAGGTGCCCGCCTTGGCATACAGCGGCTCAATCGAGAAGATTTCCGGCTGGCCGGTAGTCAGTACCAGTTGAGATGCAGCCGCTGGAACGAACGGCAACACCTTGCCGCTCGCATCCTTCACCACGACACTGCGTGCGCCAGCTATCGCATTGGCTGCGACACTCAACCACCTGTTGAGTGGACAGGAAATCGACACGCACACGCGGCCCGAGGAAGCGGCCCTGCGTTTTCTGGATGCGGCCGCGGTACGCCTGGGCTGGTCGGCGCGTGGCCTGCACCGCACGCTCAAGGTGGCCCGCACCATTGCCGACCTCGCCGGTGCGCCGCGCATCGCGCTGGAGCATGTGGCCGAAGCGCTGCAGTACCGGTCCGGCACTAGGGCCTGACAGGCACTACTCCAGCAGCATCAGCGCCTGACGCCGGCGCAGGGCCTGCGCGAAGAACAGCCCCACGGCAACGAGCACGGCGCTGCCGCCGGCGATCACCGCGGTCGAACCGTACCGGCCGACCAGATTGGCGGCCAGCAGCACACCGATGGACTGGCCCATGAACAGGGCCGAGGCAAACAAAGACACGGCCGTACCGCGCGCAGCCGGCGCCATCTGCGTGGCGTTGGCCTGCATGGTGTTGTGAAACATGAAAAAGCCGAAACCCGCCAACAGGCTGGCCGGCAGCGAAGGCCACCAGACCGGTGCGTAGGCGATTACCGCGGCGGACAGGCCCAGCAGTGTCACACCGCCGCGCGCCAGGCCATGCTCGCCCAGGCGCGGGATCAGAAAACGGGCCACCGCCATATAAAGCATGCCGCCCAGGCCGAACAGCGCCACGATGGCGCCCGAAGCCGAGAGCGAGAGCCCCAGTTCATGGTGCAGGTGCGAAGCCCAGATGGCCAATACACCGAAGCCGGAGGCGCCTTCGATCAGCGCGACGATGAGCACGACACGCGACCAGCGCCCCGTGACGATCAGCAGCGCCTGCTGCACAAAACCCGGGCGCACCTCGGGCACGGGGTTGTGCGTGGCCGGCGCCTCGCCGCGCTGGCGCCGTTCATCGCGCCACAACAGCAGGCCCACCACGCCGAAAAGCAGCGTCATGAAGGCAAAAGCCCAACGCCAGCCCAGGGTGTCGGTGAACAGGCCGCCCAGCAGTTGGCCGCCGGTGATGCCCAGCGTGGTGCCCAGGCCCACGCGTGCCAGCGTTTCCTGGCGCTGCTCGTAGGCCACCGCGTCGCCGATCCAGGCCAGCGAGAGCGGGATGATGGCCGCCGCACCCAGCGCCACCAACACACGCGCCAGCACCAGCATGTCCAGGCTGGCTGCGAAGAGCGCCAGCACGCTGCCCACGCTGCAGCCCAGCGTGGCCCAGGTCACGATGCGGAACTTGCCCAGGCGGTCACCCAACGGGCCATAGAACAGCTGGCACAGGCCATAGACCACAGCGAACACCGAGATCACCTGCGCGGCCTCGGCCAGGCTGACGGTGAACACGCGCGCAAGCTCGGGCAGCATGGCGTCACACAGACGCTGCGCCGCCATGCTGGCAAAGGTGGCGAAAGACAGCAGCAGGACGGAGCGGCGCGTGGAAGCGGAAATCGTGGCGGTGCCGGAGCTCATGCAGAAATGTAGAAGTGGGGGTCAGCGGGCAGGACACGCCCGGGTCTGCAGGGCGATGCGCGAGAAGGGTACTGAATCATAATCGTCGCCATGCAAGCACGCTCGGCCCCCGCCCTGATCGGCTGGCTCTCACTGGCCCAGCTCATCAGCTGGGGCAGCGTGTTCTATGGCTACTCCCTGCTGCTCGAACCGGTGGAGCGCGAGCTTGGTCTCAGCCGCGCCGAGACCTCGCTGGCTTTCAGCCTGGCCCTGCTGGCCGAGGGGCTGCTGGCCTGGCCGGTGGGCCGGTTGATCGACCGCGGGCATGAGCGCGCCGCGATGACCGGCGGCTCGCTGGTGCTGGGTGCCTGCCTGCTGCTGCACAGCACCGTCGACAGCCAGGCCGGTTTCTACCTCGCCTGGCTGGGTCTGGGCGTGGGCCTGGCCGGCACGCTCTACCCGCCCGCGTTCGCGGTGGTGATCCGTCGTTACCCGCACAACTTTCGCCGCGCCATCATCGTCATGACCTTCCTGGGCGGACTGGCCAGCACGGTCTTCATGCCGCTCACCGCCTGGCTGATCGCCAGCCTGGGATGGCGCCAGGCGTTGTGGCCGCTGGCCGCCCTGCATCTGCTGGTGTGCGCGCCCATCCATGCGCTGATGCTGCGTGGTGCGCCGCCCCCTGCGGCCCCGCACCCGACCGCGCCCCACGCCCCTTTGCGGCGCCATCTGCTCAGCGCACCCTATCTGCTGGTGGGGGTGTTCATCGTGCTGCTCATGGGCGTGACCGCCGCCTTGCCGGCGCACATGGTCAGCCTGCTACGCAGTTATGCCCTGCCAGAACCATGGGTGATCGCCGTCACGGCGGCCATCGGCGTGCTGCAGGTCGCCGGGCGTGCCTTGCTGTTCTTCTTCGAGCATCACATGGATCTGCACCGGGTCAACCGGCTCATCCCCTGCCTGATCCCGCTGGGCCTGCTGGCCCTGCTGCTGGCGCCGCTGGCGGGCGGGCTTCAGGTGGCCGTGGTGCTGCTCTTCGTCGTGGTCTATGGCATGGGCAACGGCATGCTGACCATCGTCAAGGGCACGGCGGTGGCCGAGTACGTGAGCCGCGAGCAGGCCGCCAGCCTCAATGGTGCGCTGGGCCTGCCCATGGCCCTGGGCCGGGCCGCCGCGCCCTGGCTGCTGGGCCTGATGTGGACCCCCACGGGCGCCTACGCCTCGGGCCTCAGCCTGATGCTGGGCCTGAGCCTGATCGGCGTGCTGGCCCTGGTACTGGCACAGCGCCTGGTCCGACCCGCCTAGTTGGTCGCAGGCAGCGCAAGCAGCGCGTTGCCGTCGATCCGCACGCGAGCGCCCACGCCGACGGGCGCATCCAGCTCCAGCGTACGCTGGCTGCCGTCGTCCAAACGCAGGTCCACCCGGTACACCGTCACCTTCTTCATCTTCTTTTCGACCTGGTTGCCGGCAATGCCGCCGCCGATGGCGCCGATGATGGTGGCCAGGTCCTTGCCCTGGCCCTGGCCCACCTGGTTGCCGACAATGGCACCCAGCACGCCCCCGGCGACCGCCCCCGTGCCACTGCCCTGGCCCTCGCGTTCGAAGGGCGTCACCGCCGTCACGGTGGCGCAGTCGGTGCAAACCGGCTTGGCGGGCGCGGCCTTGGCCTCAGCAGGTGCCGCAACAGGCGCCGGCCTGGCCGTCTTCGTGGCGACGGGTCTCGGTGCCGTTACGGCAGGTTTCGCCTTCTCGGCGACGGGCGGGCGGGCGGCCTCGTCGGTCACCGGTGCCTGGGCAGGCGCCGCAACCGTGGGCGCGGGTGCAACAGCCTCAGGAGACTTCTGCGCCTGCGTGTAATAAAGAGCACCGCCCAGGCCGACGACGGCGACGCTCAACACGCCTACAGCCGCCCAGAGGGTCTTGGCGCCGGTCGCCACAACGGCGCCGGGAGAAATATCGCTCATGTCATGTTTCCTTGTTAGATGATCGGCCGGGGACCGGTGGCAGCACCGCCCCTGTCCAACTTCAACGTCCTGATCGCACGATGGTAGACAAGGCCGGTGCCAGACCGGCATCGGCACATGTAAAACAGCGTAAAGCCGCGCTCAGAGATTGGGCGCGAGCAGTCGCTGCAGCTGCTGCTCGCTCATGCCGCGGCGGCGCGACAGGTCATGCAGCTGGTCCTCGCCGATGCGGCCCACGTTGAAGTAGGTGCTCTGCGGGTGTGCCAGATAGAAGCCGCTGACACTGGCCGCCGGCGTCATGGCCAGGCTCTCGGTGATGCCCATGCCAATCTCTTCGCACTGCAGCAGCTCGAACATCTCTTTCTTCACGCTGTGGTCCGGACAGGCCGGGTAACCCGGCGCCGGGCGGATGCCCTGGTACTTCTCGGCAATCATGTCTTCGTTGCTGAGCTGCTCACCCGCTGCATAGCCCCAGAGATCGGTGCGCACGCGGTGGTGCAGGCATTCGGCGTACGCCTCGGCCAGACGATCGGCCAGGGCCTTGAGCATGATGGCGGAGTAGTCGTCATGGTCGTCCATGAAGTACTTCTCCTTCTTCTCCACGCCGATGCCGGCCGTCACCGCAAACACGCCGACGTAGTCCGCGGCCGTGCCCTTGGGCGCCACGAAGTCAGCCAGACAGCGACTGGGACGCATGACACCGTCCACCACCTGCTTCTCCGTCTGCTGGCGCAGGCCGTACCAGGTCATGGCCACGTTGTGACGGCTCTCGTCGGTGTAGAGCTCGATGTCATCGTCGTTCACGCTGTTGGCCGGATACAGGCCCAGCACGGCGTTGGCCGTGAGCCAGCGGCCTTCGATCAGGCGTTGCAGCATGCGCTTGCCGTCGGAGAAGACGCGTTGCGCTTCCGCGCCCACGACCTCGTCCTTGAGGATGGCCGGGAAGGGGCCGGCTAGGTCCCAGGTCTGGAAGAAGGGGCCCCAGTCGATGTATTTCGCCAGTTCGGCCAGGTCGAAGTTCTTGAACACTCGCCGGCCGATGAACTTCGGGCGAGTCGGCGCGTAGCCGTCCCAGACGATGGGCGTCTTGTTGGCGCGCACCTTGTCCAGCGACCACAGCGGTGTCTGCTTCTTGTTGGCGTGTTGCAGTCTGACCTTGTCGTAGTCGGCGTTCAGATCGGCGATGTACTGCGTCGCCTGGTCGCTCAGCAGGCCCTGGGCCACGCTCACACTGCGCGAGGCATCGGGCACATAGACCACCGGGCCTTCATAATGCGGCGCGATCTTCACCGCCGTGTGCACGCGGCTGGTGGTGGCGCCGCCGATCAGCAGCGGGATCTTCTTGATGCGGAAGTGGTCGTCCTTCTGCATCTCGGCCGCCACATACTGCATCTCCTCCAGGCTGGGCGTGATGAGGCCCGACAGACCCACGATGTCCGCGCCCTCGACCTTGGCCATGGCCAGGATCTCGTGGCAAGGCACCATGACGCCCATGTTGATGACCTCGAAGTTGTTGCACTGAAGCACGACCGTGACGATGTTCTTGCCGATGTCGTGCACGTCGCCCTTGACGGTGGCGATCACGATCTTGCCCTTGGCGCGCACGTCCTGGCCGGCGGCTTCCTGCTGGCGCTTCTCTTCCTCGATGTAGGGAATCAGGTGGGCCACGGCCTGCTTCATCACGCGCGCGCTCTTGACCACCTGGGGCAGGAACATCTTGCCGGCGCCGAAGAGGTCGCCCACGATGTTCATGCCGTCCATCAGCGGGCCTTCGATCACATGCAGCGGGCGCCCGCCCTTGGCCAGGATGGCCTGGTAGGCCTCTTCGGTGTCGGTGGTGATGTGGTCGGTGATGCCGTGCACCAGCGCATGCGAGAGGCGTTGCTCCACCGTGCCGCTGCGCCATTCGTTTTTCTTGCTGTCGTCCTTGGCCGCGCCCTTGGCGGTCTCGGCGATCTCGACCAGGCGCTCGCCCGCGTCGGGTCGGCGGTTGAGCACCACGTCCTCCACGCGCTCACGCAGGGCGGGCTCCAGGTCGTCGTAGACACCCACCATGCCGGCGTTGACGATGCCCATGTCCATGCCTGCCTTGATGGCGTGGTACAGGAAAACTGTATGGATGGCCTCGCGCACCGGGTCGTTGCCGCGGAAGCTGAAGGATACGTTGGACACGCCACCGCTGACCTTGGCACCCGGCAGATGATGCTTGATCCAGCTGGTGGCCTCGATGAAGTCCACCGCGTAGTTGTTGTGTTCCTCGATGCCGGTGGCGATGGCAAAGATGTTGGGGTCGAAGATGATGTCCTCGGGCGGGAAATCGACCTCGTCGACCAGGATGCGGTAGGCCCGCTCGCAGATCTCGATCTTGCGCTGGTAGGTATCGGCCTGGCCCTTTTCGTCGAAGGCCATCACCACAGCCGCCGCACCGTAGCGCTTGACCAGCCCCGCCTGGCGCTTGAACTCCTCGACACCCTCTTTCATAGAGATGGAGTTCACGATGCCCTTGCCCTGGATGCAACGCAGGCCGGCCTCGATCACGCTCCACTTGGAGCTGTCGATCATGATGGGCACTCGGGCGATGTCAGGCTCGCTGGCAATCAGATTCAGGAAGCGCACCATGGCGGCCTGGCTGTCCAGCATGGCCTCGTCCATATTGATGTCGATCACCTGGGCGCCGTTTTCCACCTGCTGGCGCGCCACGGCCAACGCTTCCTCGAACTGGCCGTTGAGGATCAAACGTGCAAAGGCTTTGGAACCCGTGACGTTGGTGCGCTCCCCAATATTGACAAAGAGGCTGTCGGCACCGATGTGCACCGGCTCCAAGCCGGACAGCTTCATGGGGGGAACGGAAAGATCGGACATGCGGCTCACCTGTAAAAATCCATGGCAGGTGAGCGTCGTTGGGGACCTCCAAGCCTGACAGCACACGGGGTGCTGCTGCAACGCTCCTTGGATTGCCCCGATTTTAATGGGTATTGCACCCACCCGCCATTCGTGTGTACTGAATGAGCTTCAGCCCTGGACCGCCCGCACCGGGATCACGCGATGCTCTGGCGCACGCCTGTCCTGCACGGCCCGCGCGCGCAGCTGACCACAACCGCCTTCGACGTCCTGCCCCGCCGACTGGCGCAGCTTGGTCAGGATGCCGCGCTGATGCAACCGGCGCGCCATCGCGACCGCCTGCTCCTGATCCGGCCGCTGGTACGGCAGGCCTTCGACCGTGTTGTAGGGAATCAGGTTGAGGATGGCGTGCTTGCCGTGCAGCAGCCGCACCAGGCCTTCGACTTCTTCCTCGCCGTCGTTGATGCCGGCCAGCAAGGTCCACTGGTACTGGATGGGATAAGCACTGGCCCGCGCATAGGATTCGCCCGCCTCGACCAGCTCTTCAGGAGAGATGCGTGGCGCACGCGGCAGCAGCTGGGCACGCAGGTCAGCGCGCGTGCTGTGCAGCGAAAGTGCCAGCGCAGGCTTCACGCGCCCCAATGGCAAGGCCTCGAAGACGCGGGGGTCGCCGACCGTCGAGAAGACCAAGTTCTTGTGCCCGATATTGCCCGCCGTGCCCAGCAGGTCGATGGCCTCCAGCACGTTGTCCAGGTTATGGGCCGGCTCGCCCATGCCCATGAACACCACGCGCTTGACCGGCTGGCGGCTGCGCGCCAGCACCACCTGGGCCACGATCTCGGCGCTGCCCAGCTGGCGGATCAGGCCGGTGGTGCCGGTCATGCAGAACACGCAACCCACAGCACAGCCGACCTGGGTGGAGACGCAGAGCGCCGGGGTACGGCCCGGCGGCAGCAGCACGCTTTCGACCAGCTGGCCATCAGCCAGGGCCACCACCAGGCGGTGCGAGCCGTCCTCACCCGGATGCTCTGAGACCAGCGTGACCAGGCCGGTCAGTTCGCGCTCGAGCGCCGGCAAGGCCGTTCGCAAGGTGGTCGGCAGGAAGTTCTCGATCGGCCGGCTGCCGTGGTCCTGCGGCAGGGCCTGCGACCACAGGCGCAGCACGCGGTGTTCGTGCCGGGGATTGGCGCCGAGCGAGCGCAGCCGTTGGCGCAGCGACTCGACGCGCATAGGAGGCCCTAGGCCGCTTCGCGGTAGAACGGCCCGGCGCTGCCCAGCGCGCGCGTGGGCAGCGGCGCCACGGCGGCGTGGATGGCCCCGATGTGCTCGGGCGTGGTGCCGCAGCAACCGCCCACGATGTTGACCAGCCCCTCAGAGGCAAACTCCTTCAGCAGACGCGAGGTCACCTCGGGCGTCTCGTCGAAACCGGTCTCGCTCATGGGATTGGGCAGGCCGGCGTTCGGGTAGCAGCTGATGTAGGTGTCACCAGCCACCTTGGCCAGTTCCTGGATGTAGGGACGCATCAGCGCCGCACCGAGCGCGCAGTTCAGGCCCACAGCCAGCGGCCGGGCATGGCGCACG
The DNA here is from genome assembly GCA_016185015.1 of Burkholderiales bacterium. GTDB lineage: Bacteria > Pseudomonadota > Gammaproteobacteria > Burkholderiales > Burkholderiaceae_C > Hylemonella. The sequence continues at coordinate 6,057 of JACPOI010000020.1, read as the reverse complement.
CTGTGCCAGAAGGCGGTCACGGTCTGGCCGCTGAGAATCCGGCCCGAGGCATCGGTCACGGTGCCGCTGATGATGAGCGGCAGGCGCTGGCCAGAAGCCTCGAAAAATTCGTCGATGGCAAACAGCGCGGCCTTGGCATTGAGCGTATCGAAGATGGTTTCCACCAGCAGCACGTCGGCGCCGCCTTCGACCAGGGCTTCGACCTGTTCGTAATAGGCCGCGCGCAGTTCTTCAAACGAGGTGTTGCGCGCACCGGGGTCGTTCACATCCGGGCTGATGCTCGCCGTCTTGGGCGTGGGGCCCAGGGCCCCGGCGACGAAACGCGGATGGTCCGGGGTGCTGTACTTGTCGCAGGCCTCGCGCGCAATGCGGGCCGAGGCCAGGTTCATCTCGCGCGCCAGGTGCGCCATGTCGTAGTCGGCCTGGGCCACGGTGGTGGCGCCGAAGGTGTTGGTCTCGACCAGGTCGGCGCCAGCGGCCAGATACCCCTCGTGGATGTCGCGGATGATGTCGGGGCGGGTCAGAGACAGCAGTTCGTTGTTGCCCTTGACGTCTTTGTGGAAGTCCTTGAAACGCTCGCCGCGGTACTGGGCCTCACCCAGCTTGAAGCGCTGGATCATGGTCCCCATGGCGCCATCCAGGACGACGATCCGTCGGGCCAGGATACCGGGCAGGGTTTGGGCGCGGGTGTAGTGCAGCGGTTTCATAGCCCTCTATTGTAGAAAGGCTGGCCTCGCCGGCCCAAGGCCTGCCCAAAACCCGGGACAATAGAGCCCCATGAAACATCTTTTGCCCCGGGAAGCCTGGGAGTTCCTGCAGCAACAGCCGACGGCCCTGTTTCTCGATGTGCGCATGGAGATCGAGTCGCTCTACGTCGGTCGTCCGCCCGGCGTGGTCAACGTCCCCTGGTACGAGTACCCGGACTTGACGCCGGATCCGGCCGCTTTCGTGGCCGCCGTCGAGCGCGAAACCGGCGGCGACAAAAGCCGTCCCCTGGTCCTGCTGTGTCGCAGCGGCAAGCGCACGCTCGACGCGGGCATCGCCCTGCAGCAAGCCGGCTACACCCAGCTCTACAACGTGCTGCACGGTTTTGAGGGGGATCTGGACGACCACTTCAAGCGCTCCACCCTCAACGGCTGGCGGCACGACGGTCTGCCCTGGGAGCAGATGTGAGCGGTCTCTTGCACACGGCCTGATTTGAACACCCCGCTCCTGTCCCCCCGGGACATCCTGCGCCAGGTCTTCGGTTACGAAGCCTTTCGCGGTCCGCAGCAGGCCATCGTCGAGCACGTTGTCGCAGGCGGTGATGCCCTGGTGCTCATGCCCACCGGGGGCGGCAAGTCCCTTTGCTACCAGGTGCCGGCCATTGCGCGCCAGCAGGCGGGCCACGGCACGGCCATCGTCGTCTCGCCCCTGATCGCCCTCATGCACGACCAGGTGGGCGCCCTGCACGAGGCCGGCGTCGAAGCGGCTTTCCTGAACTCCAGCCTCTCGGGTGAAGAGGCCGCGCAGGTCGAGAAGCGCCTGCTGCGCGGCGTGTTGACCCTGCTGTACGCGGCACCGGAGCGTGTCACCACCCCGCGCTTCCTGGCTCAGCTCGACGCCATGGCCGAACGCGGCCAGGTGGCGCTGTTCGCCATCGACGAGGCGCACTGCGTGAGCCAGTGGGGCCACGATTTCCGGCCCGAATACCGGGCGCTGACGGTGCTGCACGAACGCTATCCCGGCGTGCCGCGCATCGCGCTGACCGCCACGGCCGATGCGCTGACGCGCGCCGACATCCTGGAGCGCCTCCAGCTTGAAGAAGCGCAGCAGTTCGTCAGCAGCTTCGACCGCCCCAACATCCGTTACACCATCGTCGAGAAGAAGGATGCGCTGACGCAACTGCTGCGTTTCATCGAACGCGAGCACGCGGGGGATGCCGGCATCGTCTACTGCCAGTCGCGCAAGCGCGTGGAGGACGTGGCCCAGTCCCTGGTCGAAGCCGGCATCGCGGCCCTGCCCTACCACGCCGGCCTGGATCAGGCGGTGCGGCAACAGAACCAGAACCGCTTCCTGCGCGAGGAGGGGCTGGTCATGGTGGCGACCATCGCCTTCGGCATGGGTATCGACAAACCCGACGTGCGCTTCGTGGCCCACCTGGACATGCCCAAGAACATCGAGGGCTATTACCAGGAAACCGGCCGCGCCGGCCGCGACGGCGCCGCCGCCGACGCCTGGATGGCCTATGGCCTGCAGGACGTGGTGAACCAGCGCCGCATGATCGACGAAAGCCCGGCCGGTGAGGACTTCAAGCAGGTCATGCGCGGCAAGCTCGACGCCCTGCTGGCCCTGGCCGAGGCGACCGACTGCCGCCGGGTACGGCTGCTGGGCTACTTCGGCGAGAAAAGCGAGCCCTGCGGCAACTGCGACAACTGCCTGCACCCACCGGCCGTGCAGGACGGCAGCGAGCTGGCGCGCAAATTCCTGAGCTGCATCTACCGCGTGCAGCAGGCCAGCGGCATCAGCTTCGGTGCCGGCCACATGATGGACATCCTGCGCGGCAAACAGACGGAAAAAGTAGCCCAGTACGGGCACGAGCAGCTGAGCACCTTCGGCATCGCCAAGGAAGCTGGCGAGAGCGAACTGCGGGCCGTGCTGCGCCAGCTGATCGCGATCGGCGCGGTGGCGGTGGACGGGGGCATGTTCAACACCCTGCGGCTGACCGACGGGTCCCGGGCTGTGCTCAAGGGGGAAGTGAAGGTGCAGTTGCGCGAGTCGGTGGCCACACCGTCAGCGAAACGCAGCCGCCGCAGCGGCGCCCTGGCACCGGCAGCACAGGCGCTGGGGGTGGACGACCAGGTGCGTTACATCAACCTCAAGACCTGGCGGGCCGAGGTGGCACGCGAGCACAACCTGCCGGCTTATGTGATCTTTCACGACGCCACGCTGGCGGAGATTGCCCGGCGCCGCCCCCAGACCCTGGAAGACCTGCAGGGCATCAGCGGCATCGGCGCCAAGAAGCTGGAAGCCTACGGCGCCGATGTGTTGCGGGTGGTGGCAGACGGGGCGTGAAGGGCGGCCTGCCGGCGCCCTGGGTTTCCGCTCAGTGGCGGCGGAAATTGCTTTCGTAGGACATGGCCGCGGCCGACATGGTGTTCTGCAGGCGCTCGATGGCACGGCTGTGACGCTGCACCTTGGAGCTGTCGCACAGCTGCTGGCGGTGGTGCTGCATGAGCTTGTCGAACTTGGTGCGGCAAGGCTCCAGCACGCCGGCCAGATGCAGAGCAATGTAGGCCACGTGGTCCGCCTGGGTCTGGCGGAACTCGTCGGTCCACTGCTTGAAAAGCTGCCACTTGTAAGTGCCTTTTTCCGGCACTTTGATGATGTCTTTGCGCATGGTCATAACAGTCCTCTGCTTGCGGGCCCCAACGACTTCGTGATCTTGCCGGGACCGTCCCGGCGGCTTATTCCGGCGCCCGCCATGGACCTATGACGCCTGAGCCATGTAAACGGTTGACATAGACCCGCTGAACCCGGCCGGCCGGCTGTATCCAGGCGCAACAAGCCCCTGAACTCTTCGGGGTTATTGCATGAAACCGACGCTGCGGCTTTCCCGGACTTCCGGCTTGATGCGGTGCTCCGCCTCGAGTTGCTCCAGGAATTCCAGCGCGTCGAAGCCGCCCCCCAGGATGCCAGCCTGACGCTGCACCGCAGCAAAATCACCCAGGCAAAGCTGGTCCAGCAAGTCCAGCCGGTGCTGCAGTTCGGGGCTGAGTTGCTCGGCCTGACCGCCCAGGGCCTCGGTCACGAACATGGTGCGGCGCTGTTCGCGCGTCAGGGGTTTGAAGCGGATCTTGAAGGTGAAACGCCGCAGCGCGGCCTGGTCGATGCGGTCGAACAGGTTGGTCGTACAGATGAAGACCCCTTTGTGCCGCTCCATGCCCTGCAGCATCTCGTTGACCTCGGTCACTTCGTAGGTGCGCTGGGCACCTCGGCGGTCCTGCAAAAAACTGTCAGCCTCGTCCAGCAACAGCACGGCGTTCTCGGCCTCGGCCTCCGCGAACATGGCCGCCATGTTCTGCTCGGTCTCACCGATGAACTTGCTGACCAGGTCGCTGGCCTGGCGAATCATCAACGGCCGCCCCATCTGCTCGGCCAGGTGGGCGGCCAGCGCAGTCTTGCCGCTGCCCGGCGGGCCGTAGAAGCACAGGCTGCCGTGGCCGCGCGTCTGCAAGGCCTGCACCATGCGCGGCAATTCGAAACGGCTCTCCACGTTCAGCAGCGCCAGGTCGTAGTGCGTGTCCGGCGGACGCGCCGCTGCGTTTTCGCGCCGCTCCCCCAGGGCCAGGTCGGCGTTGTGCAGCTGTCGCTCGATCAGCGCTTCCAGCCCCCCCTGGGCGTTCGCTGCCTCCTGCGCCGGAACGACCAGTCCGGCAAAGCGCACTGCCGTATGGATCTGGGCCGGGGTCAGCCCCTTGCGCGCCACGAGCCGGGCCACGAAGGCGTCGGACACGGCCACCCCCTCCAGGGCCCGATGCACCAGCTGCTCGCGCGCGCCGGGCGGCGGCGACTTCAGCTCGAGGTGGTAGGCGAAACGCCGGCGGAAGGCCGGGTCGATCTGCTCGATGCGATTGGTCACCCAGACCGTGGGCACGGCATTGGATTCCAGGATCTGGTTGACCCAGGCCTTGCCGCTGACACTGCTGGAGGCCGGCACCCCGGTCTTCTCGGCGCGCACCAGCAATTGGGCGGCCTCGCTGGAGATTGGCGGAAAAACGTCTTCCACTTCATCAAACAGCAGGGCCGACTGCGCGCTGCCCTTGAGGAAGACCTGGGCGATCTGCAGTGAGCGGTAACGCTCCCGCCCGCTGAGCGAATTGCCGTCGCGGTCGGCGTATTCCACCTCGAAAAGCTCCAGCCCCGCGGCCTGCGCGGCCACCTTGGCCAGCTCCGTCTTGCCGGTGCCCGGGGGTCCGTAGAGCAGCACGTTGACGCCCACCTCGCGCCGCGCCACGGCGTTGCGCAGCAGGGTCATGAGCATCTGGGCCTCCTCGCCGACAAAGGCGAAGTCCTCCAGCGCCAGACCGCTCTTGCTGGCGGGGCGGGTGAAGACGGCCATCAGTTCGGCCTGGTCGCGGTAGGCCCGCATGAGCACCGGCGGCAGCTTCTCGCTGACCTTCATCAGGTCAGCCAGGTCGGTGATGTTGTGCTCCGAGATCAGGTTGTCCACCAGGCCGATGCGCTCCAGCCGCGAGCCGGTGCGCAAGGCCTCGCCCACTTCCTCGGCCTTGACGCCCGCCACTTCGGCGATGACGGCATAGGCCTCAGCCGCGTTGTTGACCTTGAACTCCACCAGCAGACTGCGCAGCTCCCGCTGGTAGCGCGTCAGCGTGCCGTAGAGCAGCAGTGCGCGCTCGGCCTGGTTGAGTTGCAGCAGATTGGCCAGGGCATCGATGTTCTTCTGCACCAGCGTGGACTGCTTCTTCAGGGTCTGGCGCAGCCAGTCGCCGGTGGCTGCCAACACGGCCAGCAGGTCGCGTGGCTGCTGCTTGGCGTAATCGTCGAGGTAGAAGAACAGCGTACCTTCCTCGTAGGGACCGCGCCAGTCACCATAACGCGCCAGGAAGGCGCTCATGTCCAGCGCTTCATGGCCGGACCAGTGCTCGTTGCCGGCGCAGCGGCGGGCCAGGTAGTCGCGCAGGCGCTGGAGCACGGGCAAGGGCCAGACCAGGTGCCGCCCGGCCAGTTCGATCACGCCATGCAGATCGCGCCGGGCACTGAAGGCGCCACCCATGCGGCTCACCAGCGTCAGCACGAAATGCGAGCACATCAGGTCCAGCACCGGCGCCTCACGCAAGCCGGGCGAGGCCAGCAAAGGCCCGTTCATCTTGTCGATCAACAACCGCTTGACCATGCTACGTCCTCCGTCAGGACCGGCTCCCTGGACGTGGTCACGATAGCGCAGACCACGACCGCTGGGAAGCCCCGCCCGGCCATGACCGCCCGGCCGGAAGGCGCTTGACTTTCGCAGCGCTGCGGTCCACCCTTGTCGGTTGCCTGCCCCGGGGTGCAGCG
>JACPOI010000006.1 GCA_016185015.1 Burkholderiales bacterium | reverse complement strand
CCATGGAAGAAGGCCTGCGCTTCGCCATCCGCGAAGGCGGCAAGACCGTGGGCGCCGGTGTGGTCGCCAAGATCCTGGCGTAATGGTTTTGTAGGGGTATAGCTCAATTGGCAGAGCGTCGGTCTCCAAAACCGAAGGTTGTAGGTTCGATTCCTACTGCCCCTGCCACCTGACCTGCTGAAGCGGGTTGGTGCATAAAAAGCCCGCCACCGTCGTGGCGGGCTTCAGCGTCTAAAGAGGCGCGGTGGTTTTGATACAGGCGCTAAGCGGAATTTAGAAAATGGCAACGTCACAAGTGGAAACGGTCGGTAGCGGAGCGAACAAGCTCAAGCTGGCTGCGGCAGTGCTGCTGCTGCTGGCTGGCCTGGTGGCCTTCTACTGGCTGGGCAAGCAAGGCGCCCTGGTGCAGTGGGGCGCGCTGCTGGCTGCTCTGGTGGCTGCGGTCGTCGTGTTCTTCTCGGCCCAGACGGGGCGGGATCTGTGGGCCTTCGGGCGCGATGCCTGGCGTGAAGTCGGCAAGGTGGTCTGGCCGGCCCGCAAGGAAGCGATCCAGATGACGGCCTACGTCTTCGCCTTCGTGGTGGTGATGGCCCTGTTTCTATGGCTGACCGACAAGACCCTTGAGTGGTTCATTTTTGACCTGATTCTGGGCTGGAGGAAGTAATGACTGACGTGGTAGATGCTTCGTCCGTGCCGGCTGCCAAGCCGGCCAATCCGGATCTGCGCTGGTATGTCGTGCACGCCTACTCCGGCATGGAGAAGGCGGTCGAGCGCAACATCATCGAGCGCATCAACCGTTCCGGTCTGCAGGACAAGTTCGGCCGCATCATGGTGCCGATGGAAGAAGTGGTCGAGATCAAGAACGGCCAGAAACGCACCACCGAACGCAAGTTCTTCCCCGGCTATGTGCTGGTGGAAATGGTGATGGATGACGATACCTGGCACCTGGTGAAGCACACCAACAAGGTGACGGGCTTCGTGGGCGGCGCCAAGAACCGCCCGGCCCCGATCTCCGAAGAAGAGGTCATGAAGATCGTCAACCAGATGCAGGAAGGCTCCGACAAGCCGCGTCACAAGGTTGAGTTCGAAGTGGGCGAGTACGTGCGCGTCAAGGAAGGCCCCTTCACCGACTTCAACGGCACGGTCGAGGAAGTCAACTACGAGAAGAACAAGGTGCGCGTGGCGGTCACGATTTTCGGCCGCTCGACACCGGTGGAGCTGGAGTTCTCGCAGGTCGAAAAGACCTGAGAGCCAGCGTCAGGCAGTTTTGGATTTCGCGCTTTTCGACTCGGCGCGAATGTTGTAAGTGAGTCGTTAACCCCGGGGAGCCCAGGCAGATTGCCCAGGCGCTATCACCCGTAAGGAGAAAAGCATGGCGAAAAAAATCGTCGGTTTTATCAAGCTGCAAGTGCCGGCTGGTAAGGCCAATCCCTCGCCGCCGATTGGTCCCGCTCTGGGTCAGCGCGGTTTGAACATCATGGAGTTCTGCAAGGCGTTCAACGCCCAGACCCAGGGCGTCGAGCCCGGTCTGCCGCTGCCGGTGGTGATCACCGCCTTCGCGGACAAGAGCTTCACCTTCGTGATCAAGACGCCGCCCGCAACGGTGCTGATCAAGAAGGCCATCAAGCTGGACAAGGGTTCGTCCAATCCGCTGAAGGACAAGGTCGGCAAGATCACCCGGGCCCAGCTCGAGGAAATCGCCAAGACCAAGATGAAGGACATGACGGCCGCCGATCTGGATGCCGCCGTTCGTACCATCGCTGGTTCTGCCCGTTCCATGGGCGTGAATGTGGAGGGCGTGTAAATGACCAAGCTCACCAAGAAACAGAAGTCCCTGCAGGGCAAGGTTGACAGCAACAAGCTGTACCCGCTGGCTGATGCGCTGAAGATTGTCCAGGACGCCGCAACCGCCAAGTTCGATGAATCCATCGACGTGGCTGTGCAGCTCGGCATCGATGCCAAGAAGTCGGACCAGGTGGTGCGTGGCGCCGTCGTGCTGCCGCACGGCACTGGCAAGACCAAGCGCGTGGCCGTGTTCGCCCAGGGCGCCAAGGCTGATGAAGCCCGTGCCGCCGGCGCCGACGTGGTCGGCATGGACGACCTGGCTGCCCGCGTGAAGGCTGGCGACATGCCCTTCGACATCGTGATCGCTGCTCCGGACGCGATGCGCGTCGTCGGTACCCTGGGTCAGGTGCTCGGCCCCCGTGGCCTGATGCCCAACCCCAAGGTCGGTACCGTCACCGCTGACGTGGCCACGGCCGTGAAGAACGCCAAGGCTGGTCAGGTGCAGTTCCGCGTGGACAAGGCCGGTATCGTGCACAGCACGATCGGTCGCCGCTCGTTTGATGCCGCCAAGCTCCAGGGCAACCTGGCTGCGCTGATCGAGGCGCTGAACAAGGCCAAGCCGGCTTCGAGCAAGGGTATCTTTTTGCGCAAGATTGCTGTTTCGTCCACGATGGGCGTGGGTGTCCGCGTCGACACCCAGACCATCTCGGCGTAATCGCAAAAATTTGACCGGCTGGAAACGGCTGGTCGATGTGGTGGGCCGGCCGGTTGCAAGACTGGCCGGGCCATCCAAGACCGTTGGCGCACAGTCCTGCTGTGCTTAATCAGTGAAAGCCAGCGTAGATGGCGATCCCGCTGCAGATGGAATGAGTTCCTGAACAGTTGATCGCTGCAATGAGGCGTGTTCGCAGACCTTGAGTCGACGGACACATTTTGAAGGAGTTAGACCTTGAGTCTGAATCGCAGTGAGAAAGAAGCGGTCATCAGTGATGTGACCGGCCTCGCCGCTAAAGCTCAAACGCTCGTGATGGCGGAATACCGCGGCATCACGGTCGCTGACATGACCAAACTGCGCGCCAACGCCCGCAGCAATGGTGTGAGCCTGAGCGTGTTGAAAAACACGCTGGCCCGCCGTGCTGTGGCTGGTAGCCAGTTTGAAGTGGCAGCCGACCAGATGACCGGGCCGCTGATCTATGGCTTCTCTGTCGATGCCGTCGCCGCTGCAAAAGTGGTGGCTGACTTCGCGAAAACCAACGACAAGCTGGTGATTCGCGGCGGTGCATTTGCAGGCAAAGCCCTGGACGTGAACGGCGTCAAGCAGCTGGCAAGCATTCCCTCCAAGGAAGTGCTGCTGGCCCAGCTGTGTGGCTTGCTGATGTCGCCGATCTCCCGCACCGCCGTGGTGCTGGGTGCTCTGGCGGCCAAAAAAGGCGAAGGCGAAGTTGCTGCTGCTTGATGCGCGGCAACCCTGTTAACCAATTGTTAGGAAATTAAAAATGGCATTCGATAAAGACGCATTTCTGACCGCGCTGGACAGCATGACGGTCATGGACCTCAACGACCTGGTGAAAGCCATCGAAGAGAAGTTTGGTGTGAGCGCTGCCGCCATGGCCGCTCCCGCTGCTGCTGGCGGCGGTGCCGCTGCTGCCGTTGAAGAGAAGACCGAGTTCAACGTGATGCTGCTGGACGCAGGCGCCCAGAAGGTGTCGGTCATCAAGGCCGTGCGCGAAATCACCGGTCTGGGCCTCAAGGAAGCCAAGGACCTGGTCGACGGCGCCCCCAAGGCTGTCAAGGAAGCCATGCCCAAGGCCGACGCCGAAGCCGCTGTCAAGAAGCTGGTGGAAGCCGGCGCCAAGGCCGAACTGAAGTAATTCAGTCCTGCTCGAAGGCTGGAGTGTCTGAAAAGGCCTCCAGCCTTTGGCGCTTACAGAGCGCACTCAAAAACTCCCTCTTCGAGAGAGTTTTTGAGTGACTTCTGACCCGACTGCAGAAGACGCCTTGGTTCGGGCCGCGTGCAACGCGCGGCCGTCCGCCATTGGTTGGTAGCGGCCAACCACCAAGCCTGCTGGGTGTGATGCCCGGCGCGCCAGTCGCCAAAGACCTCATAGCCCGGAGATCTCATGGCCTATACCTATACCGAACGCAAGCGGATCCGCAAGAGTTTCGGCAGCCGCGACAGCGTGCTTGAAATCCCCTACCTGCTGCAGATGCAAAAGGACGCCTACACGGCTTTCCTGCAGGCAGACCTTGCGCCCACCAAACGCACGCCCGAGGGCCTGCAGGCCGCTTTCGAAGCCGCCTTCCCCATCGTCTCGCACAACGGGTTTGTGGAGATGAAGTTCCTGGAATACAACCTGGCCAAGCCTGCCTTCGACGTGCGCGAGTGCCAGACCCGCGGCCTGACCTTCGCGTCGGCCGTGCGCGCGCGCGTGCAGCTCATCATTTACGACCGCGAGTCCTCGACACCGCAGAACAAGGTCGTGAAGGAAGTGAAGGAGCAAGAGGTGTACATGGGCGAAGTGCCGCTCATGACGACCAAGGGCTCGTTCATCATCAACGGTACCGAGCGCGTCATCGTGTCGCAGCTGCACCGTTCGCCGGGCGTGTTCTTCGAACACGACAAGGGCAAGACTCACAGCTCGGGCAAGCTGTTGTTCTCGGCTCGCATCATCCCCTACCGCGGCTCCTGGCTGGACTTCGAGTTCGACCCGAAGGACGTCCTGTACTTCCGTGTCGACCGCCGTCGCAAGATGCCGGTCACCATCCTGCTCAAGGCCATCGGCCTGAACCCCGAGTCCATCCTGGCGAACTTCTTCGTCAACGACAACTTCCGCCTGATGGACAGCGGCGCGCAGATGGAATTCGTGGCCGAGCGCCTGCGTGGTGAAGTCGCCCGTTTCGACATCACCGACAAGGGCGGCAAGGTCGTCGTCGCCAAGGACAAGCGCATCACCGCGCGTCACACGCGCGATCTGGAACAGTCCGCCACCACGCACATCAGCGTGCCGGAAGACTTCCTGGTCGGCCGTGTGGTGGCCCGCAACATCGTCGACCCGGACACCGGCGAGATCATCGCCAAGGCCAACGACGAGCTGACCGATGCCCTGCTCAAGAAGCTGCGCACCGCCGGTGTGCAGGATCTGCAGTGCATCTACACAAATGAACTCGACCAGGGCGCCTACATCTCGCAGACCCTGCGCATCGACGAAACGACCGACGAGTTCGCCGCCCGCGTGGCCATCTACCGCATGATGCGCCCCGGCGAGCCGCCGACCGAAGACGCCGTGCAGGCCCTGTTCCAGCGTCTGTTCTACAACCCGGACACCTACGACCTGTCGCGTGTGGGCCGCATGAAGTTCAACGCCAAGATGGGTCGCAACGACCCGAATGGCCCCATGGTCCTGACCAACGAGGACATCCTCGCCGTGGTCAAGATCCTGGTGGACCTGCGCAATGGCCGCGGCGAAGTGGACGACATCGACCACCTGGGCAACCGCCGTGTGCGTTGCGTCGGCGAACTGGCCGAGAACCAGTACCGCGCCGGCCTGGCCCGTATCGAAAAGGCCGTGAAGGAGCGTCTGGGCCAGGCGGAGCAAGAGCCGCTGATGCCGCACGACCTGATCAACTCCAAGCCGATCTCCGCGGCTCTGAAAGAGTTCTTCGGTGCCTCGCAGCTCTCGCAGTTCATGGACCAGACCAACCCGCTGTCCGAGATCACGCACAAGCGTCGTGTCTCGGCCCTGGGCCCGGGCGGTCTGACCCGCGAGCGCGCCGGCTTCGAAGTGCGCGACGTGCACGTCACCCACTACGGCCGTGTCTGCCCGATCGAGACCCCGGAAGGTCCGAACATCGGCCTGATCAATTCGCTGGCTCTGTACGCCCGCCTGAACGAGTACGGTTTCATCGAGACGCCCTATCGTCGCGTGGTCGACGGCAAGGTGACGATGCAGATCGACTACCTGTCGGCCATCGAGGAAGGCAAGTACGTCATCGCCCAGGCCAATGCCACGCTGGACAAGGATGGCCGCCTGACCGACGAGCTGGTCTCTGCCCGTGAAACCGGCGAGTCCATCCTGTGCGGTGCCGAGCGCATCCAGTACATGGACGTGTCGCCGGCCCAGATCGTGTCGGTGGCCGCCTCGCTGGTGCCCTTCCTGGAGCACGACGACGCCAACCGCGCGCTGATGGGCGCCAACATGCAGCGCCAGGCCGTGCCGGTGCTGCGCCCCGAGAAGGCCTTCGTCGGTACCGGTATCGAGCGCGTTTCCGCGGTCGACTCCGGCACCGTGGTCACCGCGAACCGCGGCGGCGTGGTCGACTATGTCGACGCCACCCGTATCGTGATCCGTGTGAACGACAACGAAGCCACGGCCGGTGAAGTGGGTGTGGACATCTACAACCTCATCAAGTACCAGCGTTCCAACCAGAACACCAACATCCACCAGCGTCCCATCGTCAAGAAGGGCGACAAGCTGGCCAAGGGTGACGTGATCGCCGACGGCGCATCGACCGACCTGGGCGAACTGGCCCTGGGCCAGAACATGCTGGTGGCCTTCATGCCCTGGAACGGCTACAACTTCGAAGACTCGATCCTGATCTCCGAACGCGTGGTGGCCGAAGACCGCTACACCTCGATCCACATCGAGGAGCTGGTGGTGATGGCACGTGACACCAAGCTCGGCGCCGAGGAAATCACCCGCGACATCCCCAACCTGTCCGAGCAGCAGCTCAACCGTCTGGACGAGTCCGGCATCATCTACGTGGGTGCCGAAGTCATGCCTGGCGACACGCTGGTGGGCAAGGTCACCCCGAAGGGCGAGACCACGCTGACGCCGGAAGAAAAACTGCTGCGCGCCATCTTCGGCGAGAAGGCGTCCGACGTGAAGGACACCTCGCTGCGCGTGGACCAGGGTTCGCAGGGCACCGTGATCGACGTGCAGGTCTTCACCCGTGAAGGCATCACGCGCGACAAGCGCGCCCAGCAGATCATCGACGACGAGCTCAAGCGCTACCGCCTGGACCTGAACGACCAGCTGCGCATCGTGGAAGCCGACGCCTTCGATCGTATCGAGAAGCTGCTCAACGGCAAGGTTGCCAACGGCGGCCCGCAGAAGCTGGCCAAGGGCAGCAAGATCGACAAGGCCTATCTGGCTGGCGTCGAGAAGTTCCACTGGTTCGACATCCGCCCGGCCGACGACGAAGTCGCCAGCCAGCTGGAAAGCATCAAGAACTCGCTGGAGCAGACCCGCCACAGCTTCGACCTGGCTTTCGAAGAGAAGCGCAAGAAGCTCACGCAGGGTGACGAGCTGCCCGCGGGCGTGCTCAAGATGGTCAAGGTCTACCTGGCCGTCAAGCGCCGCCTGCAGCCGGGCGACAAGATGGCCGGCCGCCACGGCAACAAGGGCGTGGTGTCCAAGATCGTTCCGGTCGAAGACATGCCCTATATGGCCGACGGTACCCCGTGCGACATCGTGCTCAACCCGCTGGGCGTGCCTTCGCGCATGAACGTGGGCCAGGTGCTGGAAGTGCACCTGGGCTGGGCTGGCAAGGGCATCGGCCAGCGCATCGGCGACATGCTGCAGGCGGAAGCCAAGGCGGCCGAGCTGCGCAAGTTCCTCGAGACGCTGTACAACACGTCCGGCCGCAAGGAAGACCTGAGCAAGCTGAGCGACGCGCAAGTGGTGGAGATGGCCGGCAACCTGTCGACCGGTGTCACCTTCGCCACGCCGGTGTTCGACGGCGCCTCGGAAGAGGAAATCCGCAACATGCTCAAGCTGGCCTACCCGGAAGAGGTGGTCAAGGCCAAGGGCCTGACCGACGCCCGTACGCAGGCCCGCCTGTTCGACGGCCGCACCGGCGAGCAGTTCGAGCGCCCGACGACCATCGGCTACATGCACGTGCTCAAGCTGCACCACCTGGTGGACGACAAGATGCACGCCCGTTCGACCGGCCCGTACTCCCTGGTCACCCAGCAGCCGCTGGGCGGCAAGGCCCAGTTCGGCGGCCAGCGTTTCGGCGAAATGGAAGTGTGGGCACTGGAAGCGTACGGCGCCGCCTACACGCTGCAGGAAATGCTCACCGTCAAGTCGGACGACGTGCAGGGCCGTACCAAGGTCTACGAGAGCATCGTCAAGGGCGAGCATGCCATCGAAGCTGGCATGCCCGAGTCGTTCAACGTGCTGGTCAAGGAAATCCGTTCCCTGGGCCTGGACATCGAGCTCGAGCGCTCCTAATTCGCAAAGGATAGAGTCATATGAAATCCCTACTCGACCTGTTCAAGCAGTTCACGCCGGATGAGCATTTCGATGCCATCAAGATCGGCCTGGCCTCGCCCGAGAAGATCCGTTCCTGGTCTTTCGGCGAAGTGAAAAAGCCCGAGACCATCAACTACCGCACCTTCAAGCCCGAGCGTGACGGCCTGTTCTGCGCCAAGATCTTCGGCCCCATCAAGGACTACGAGTGCCTGTGCGGCAAGTACAAGCGCCTCAAGCATCGCGGCGTGATCTGCGAGAAGTGCGGCGTTGAAGTCACGCAGACCAAGGTGCGCCGCGAGCGCATGGGTCACATCGACCTGGCTGCGCCCTGCGCCCACATCTGGTTCCTGAAGTCCCTGCCTTCGCGCCTGGGCCTGGTGCTGGACATGACGCTGCGCGACATCGAACGCGTGCTTTACTTCGAAGCCTATGTGGTGACCGATCCCGGCATGACCCCGCTGAAGAAATTCGGCATCATGTCCGAGGACGACTACGACGCCAAGGTCAAGGAATACGGTGACGAGTTCACCGCCAAGATGGGCGCCGAAGGCATCAAGGACCTGCTGCAAGGCATCGAGATCGACAGCGAGATCGAGCGCCTGCGCGGTGACCTGACCGGCTCCGAGCTGAAGGTCAAGAAGAACGCCAAGCGCCTCAAGGTGCTTGAAGCCTTCAAGAAGTCGGGCATCAAGCCCGAGTGGATGGTGCTGGAAGTTCTGCCCGTGCTGCCGCCGGACCTGCGTCCGTTGGTGCCGCTGGACGGCGGCCGCTTCGCGACCTCCGACCTGAACGATCTGTACCGCCGCGTCATCAACCGCAACAGCCGTCTGCGTCGCCTGCTCGAGCTCAAGGCGCCCGAGATCATCGCGCGCAACGAGAAGCGCATGCTGCAGGAAGCCGTGGACAGCTTGCTGGACAACGGTCGTCGCGGCAAGGCCATGACGGGCGCCAACAAGCGCGCCCTCAAGTCCCTGGCCGACATGATCAAGGGCAAGAGCGGTCGTTTCCGCCAGAACCTGCTGGGCAAGCGCGTCGACTACTCGGGCCGTTCCGTCATCACCGTGGGCCCGACCCTCAAGCTGCACCAGTGCGGCCTGCCCAAGCTGATGGCTCTGGAACTGTTCAAGCCTTTCATCTTCTCGCGCCTGGAAGCCATGGGCATCGCTACCACCATCAAGGCGGCGAAGAAGGAAGTTGAAACCGGCACGCCGGTGGTGTGGGACATCCTGGAAGAGGTGATCAAGGAGCACCCGGTTCTGCTGAACCGCGCCCCGACGCTGCACCGCCTGGGCATCCAGGCCTTCGAGCCCATCCTGATCGAAGGCAAGGCCATCCAGCTGCACCCGCTGGTCTGCGCCGCCTTTAACGCCGACTTCGACGGCGACCAGATGGCCGTGCACATTCCGCTGTCGGTGGAAGCCCAGATGGAAGCCCGCACACTGATGCTGGCCTCCAACAACGTGCTGTTCCCCGCCAACGGCGAACCCTCCATCGTTCCTTCGCAGGACGTGGTGCTGGGCCTGTACTACACGACCCGTGAGCGCACCAACGGCAAGGGCGAAGGCATGATCTTCGCCGACACGACCGAAGTCCAGCGTGCGCTGGACAACAACCAGGTCGAGTTGACCGCCCGCGTCAATGTGCGCCTGACCGAGTGGACCAAGGACAAGGACACCGGTGAGTTCGTGCCCGAGACCAAGCTCGTGGAAACCACGGTCGGTCGCGCCCTGCTGTCGGAAATCCTGCCCAAGGGCCTGCCTTTCTCCAACATCAACAAGGCGTTGAAGAAGAAGGAAATCTCCAAGCTGATCAACGTGTCCTTCCGCAAGTGCGGCCTGAAGGAAACCGTGGTGTTCGCAGACAAGCTGCTGCAAAACGGTTTCCGTCTGGCGACCAAGGCCGGTATCTCGATCTGCATCGACGACATGCTGGTGCCCAAGGAAAAGCACGAGATCATCGAGTCGGCCGAAAAAGAGGTCAAGGACATCGAGCAGCAGTACACCTCGGGTCTGGTGACTTCCGGCGAGCGCTACAACAAGGTGGTGGACATCTGGGGCAAGGCTGGCGACAAGGTCTCCAAGGTCATGATGGACCAGCTGCGCACCGAGAAGACCACCGACCGCCACGGCAAGACGGTGGACCAGGAGTCCTTCAACTCCATCTACATGATGGCCGACTCCGGCGCGCGCGGCTCCGCTGCGCAGATCCGTCAGCTGGCCGGCATGCGCGGTCTGATGGCCAAGCCCGACGGCTCCATCATCGAGACGCCCATCACGGCCAACTTCCGTGAAGGTCTGAACGTGCTGCAGTACTTCATCTCCACGCACGGCGCCCGTAAGGGCCTGGCCGACACGGCGCTGAAGACGGCCAACTCGGGTTACCTGACCCGCCGTCTGGTGGACGTGACGCAGGACCTGGTGGTGACGCAGGACGACTGCGGCACCAGCGAAGGTTCGCTGATGCGCGCCATCGTCGAAGGCGGCGAGGTGATCGAGTCGCTGCGCGACCGTATCCTGGGCCGCACCGCGGCCGAGGACGTGCTGCATCCGGAATCCCGCGTCGTGCTGGTGCCCGCCGGCAGCATGCTGGACGAAGACATCATCGAGGAGCTGGAAGCCGCCGGCGTCGACGAGGTCAAGGTCCGCACTGCGCTGACCTGCGCCACGCGCTTCGGCCTGTGCGCCAAGTGCTACGGCCGTGACCTGGGTCGCGGCGGCCTGGTCAACATGGGCGAGGCGGTCGGCGTGATCGCGGCCCAGTCGATCGGCGAGCCGGGCACGCAGCTGACCATGCGTACCTTCCACATCGGTGGTGCCGCTTCGCGTGCCGCCATCGCCTCCAGCGTGGAAGCCAAGTCCAACGGCATCATCGGCTTCAACGCCACGATGCGTTATGTGACCAACAGCAAGAAGGAACTGGTGGTGATCGCCCGTTCCGGCGAGATCGTCATCCAGGACGAGCATGGCCGCGAGCGCGAGCGTCACAAGGTGCCTTACGGCGCCATCCTGACGGTCAAGGCCGACCAGCAGATCAAGGCTGGCACCATCCTGGCCAACTGGGATCCGCTGACCCGCCCGATCATCACGGAATTCGCCGGCAAGGCGCATTTCGAGAACGTCGAGGAAGGTCTGACCGTGGCCAAGCAGGTGGACGAAGTCACCGGCCTGTCCACCCTGGTCGTGATCGACCCCAAGCGTCGCGGTTCCGTCAAGGTCGTGCGTCCGCAGGTCAAGCTGATCGACGCCTCGGGTAACGAGGTCAAGATCCCCGGTACCGATCACTCGGTGACCATCGGCTTCCAGGTCGGCGCCCTGATCCAGGTGCGTGACGGCCAGGACGTCGGCCCCGGCGAAGTGCTGGCCCGTATCCCGATCGAAGGCCAGAAGACGCGCGACATCACCGGCGGTCTGCCGCGTGTGGCCGAGCTCTTCGAAGCCCGTTCCCCCAAGGACAAGGGCATCCTGGCCGAGGTCACGGGTACCGTGTCCTTCGGCAAGGAGACCAAGGGCAAGGTCCGCCTGCAGATCACCGATCCGGAAGGCAAGGTCTGGGAAGAGCTCGTGCCCAAGGAAAAGAACATCGTGGTGCACGAAGGCCAGGTGGTCAACAAGGGCGAGAGCATCGTCGACGGTCCGGCCGATCCGCAGGACATCCTGCGCCTGCTGGGTATGGAAGAGTTGGCACGTTACATCGTGGACGAAGTCCAGGACGTCTACCGCCTGCAGGGCGTGAAGATCAACGACAAGCACATCGAGGTGATCGTTCGCCAGATGCTGCGCCGTGTCGTGGTCGAGGCCCCTGGCGATTCCGGCTACATCGGCGGCGAGCAGGTCGAGCGTTCGGAGATGCTCAACACCAACGACGCTCTGCGCAAGGACGGTAAGATCCCGTCGACCTACACCAACCTGCTGCTGGGTATCACCAAGGCTTCCTTGTCCACTGACAGCTTCATCAGCGCCGCCTCCTTCCAGGAGACCACGCGCGTGCTGACCGAAGCCGCCATCATGGGCAAGCGCGACGAGCTGCGCGGCCTGAAGGAAAACGTCATCGTCGGCCGCCTGATCCCGGCGGGTACCGGCATGGCCTACCACGACGCCCGCAAGATCCGCGAGAACATGGACGAGGCCGAGCGCCGCGCCATCGCCGACGCGGAAGCGGCCGAACTGGCCCAGAGCAGCGAAGGCGCCGCCACCGAGTAAACCCGGTCGCGCCCCACGCGTATGCCCCAGGTGCTTGCAGCGCTTGGGGCATTTTTTTGCCTGTCTCAGGACAGAATACGTCTATGACGAGGATCGATGCATGAGTGATACCGGGCAGGCCCCTCCGCTGTGGCGCCAGCTACAGGCCGGCGCAGCCGCGCTGGCGGCCATCCGTGCCGGCACCTCGGGGACGGCGGCCATCGAGGCCGTGCCCGCGCTGTTGCGCCCCGGCGTGCAGGCGCTGGTCTACGCCGCCCTGCGCGAACTCGGCCGCGCCGAGGCCTTGCGACGCCTGTTGGCGCCGCGCAAGCCGCCCCCCGCGGCCGATGCGCTGCTGTGCCTGGCGCTGGCGCTGGGCTGGCGCGAGGACGGGCCCTATGAGATCCATACCCTGGTCAACCAGGCGGTGGAAGCCGCCAAGCGCACCGAGGCCACGCACGCCCAGGCCAGCTTCGTCAACGCCTGCCTGCGCCGTTTCCTGCGCGAACGCAGCGCCCTGGTGGCGCAGACGGACACCGACCCCGTCGCGCGCTGGAACCACCCGGCCTGGTGGATCACCCGACTGCAGCGCGAGACGCCGCAGCATTGGCAGGCCATCCTGCAGGCAAACAATGTCCAGGCGCCCATGACGCTGCGGGTGAACCTGCGCCAGGGCAGTGTGGCCGACTACCTCGACGCCTTGTCGGCCGCCGGCATCAGCGCTCGCCGCAATGGGGCCCAGGGGCTGACACTGGCCGCACCCGTGCCGGTGCAGCAGCTCCCGGGTTTTGCCCAGGGGCGGGTGTCGGTGCAGGATGCGGCGGCCCAACTGGCCGCCCCCCTGCTGTTGCAGGGCCTGGCGCATCGCGCCGGGCTGCGCGTGCTCGACGCCTGTGCTGCCCCCGGCGGCAAGACCGCCCACTTGCTGGAGCTGGCCGATGCCGAGGTCACGGCCCTGGACATCGACCCCCAGCGCTGCCAGCGCATAAAGGACACCTTGCAGCGCCTGGGCCTGCAGGCCCGCGTGCTGGCGGCGGATGCGGGCACACCCGAGCGCTGGTGGGACGGACAGGCGTTTGACGCCATCCTGCTCGACGCACCCTGCACCGCCTCGGGCATCGTGCGCCGCCACCCCGACGTGCGCTGGCTGCGCCGTGAAAGCGACGTGGCCCAGCTCGCGGCGCAACAGGCGCGCCTGCTCAAGACGCTCTGGCCGCTGCTCAAGCCGGGCGGACGATTGGTGTACTGCACCTGCTCGGTGTTCCGGGCCGAGGGCGAGGATCAAGTCCGGGCGTTTCTTGCACACAACAGAGAAGCCCGTTTGCTGCCTTCGCCCGGGCATTTATGGCCCTCCATGTCGCTGGAAAGCGACGCGGTCACGGACAATCAGAGCAGTGACCACGACGGCTTTTATTACGCACTGCTGGAAAAGGGCGCGGGCTGACCTGTCCGTGCTGCTGGCCTGCGCCCTGCTGGGCGTGTCGCCGTTGGTCCTGCACGCCCAGCCGGCCGTGGCCGAAGTCACCCAGATGGACCTGAGCCGCAGCGGCGACGGCGTCGAACTGGCGGCAAGCGTCAAGTTCCAGCTGCCGCCGGCCGTGCAGGATGCCCTCTACAAGGGCCTGCCGGTGATCTTCGTCGAGGAAGCCGAGGTCTACCGCGAGCGTTGGTACTGGATGGACAAGCGCGTTGGCAGCGCCCAGCGCCACATGCGCCTGGTGTTCCAGCCCCTGATCCGCCGCTGGCGACTCACCGCAGGCGCCGGCCCGGTCAGCGGCAGCGACGGGGGCGTGGCCCTGGCGCAGACCTTCGACACGCTGGACGAGGCTCTGGGCGTGATCCGGCGCGTTTCGGGCTGGCGCATTGCCAGCCTGGCCGAGCTGGAGGCCGGAGTGCAGCATCGCTTCGAATTCCGCTTCCGCCTGGACATCGCCCAGCTGCCGCGACCGCTGCAGATCGGTGCCCTGGGTGAGAGTGACTGGCTGCTGGCCGTCAGCGCGAGCAAGCGCCTGCAGCCGGAGAACCTGAAGTGACAACGTCTGCTTCGGGCGCCAATGCGCGCCTGGAACGGCAGAAGTCCAAAGCCCTGCGCTGGACCCTGGGCGTGGTGCTGGCCATCGTCGTGGCCATTGGAATGGTGCTGCTCTTCCTGCTGACCCAGGCCACCGACAACCGACAGATGTACGAGCGCAATTACGCGCGCCTGTTCACGCTGAACGTGGTGGTGGCCGTCGTGCTGCTGGCCGTCATCAGCTGGGTCGCCTGGCGCCTGCTCAAGCGCCTGCGGCAGGGGCGCTTCGGCAGCCGCCTGCTGGTCAAGCTGGCCGCTGTGTTTGCGCTGGCCGGCTTCGCGCCCGGCCTGCTGATCTACGTGGTGTCCTACCAGTTCGTCTCGCGTTCGATCGAGAGCTGGTTCGACGTGCAGGTCGAGGGCGCGCTCGAAGCCGGCCTGGGCCTGGGGCGCGCCACGATCGAGACGCTCTCCAACGACCTGGCCAGCAAGACGCGCGCTTCGGCCGCACAGCTGCAGGACACGCCCGACGTGGTGGCCGGCCTGATGCTCGAACGCCTGCGTGAGCAGCTCGAGGTGCGCGACGCGACGCTCTGGAGCAGCAACGGTCAGGTGTTGGCCAGCGTGGGCGAGTCGCGTTTCCAGCTCAACCCCGAAAAACCGGCGCTTTCGCAGTTTCGCAAGGCGCGCACCCAGCGCGCCGTGACCTGGGTCGAGGGCCTGGAAGACGGCAGCGCCATGGCACCGGCGCAGGCGCGCATCAAGGCCCTGGTGCTGGTGCCGCGCACCGGGTTGGACATGCTCGATGAACCGCGCTTTCTCGTGGTGACCCAGGCCTTGCCCGAGACCCTGGTAGCCAATGCCCTGGCCGTGACCGAGGCCCATCGCGAGTACCAGGAGCGCGCTCTGGCGCGCCAGGGCCTGCGGCGCATGTACATCGGCACGCTCACGCTCAGCCTGTTCCTGGCGGTGTTTGGCGCCGTGCTGCTGGCCGTGGTGCTGGGCAACCAGATCACGCGGCCCTTGCTGCTGCTGGCCGACGGTGTGCGCCAGGTGGCCGCCGGCGACCTGACGCCCAAGGCCGCGCTGCAAGGGCGCGACGAACTCGGCGGCCTCACCCGATCCTTTGCCGACATGACCCAGCAGCTGGCCGACGCGCGTGGCGCCGTGGAGAGCAGCATGGAGCAGGTCAATGCAGCGCGCGAGAATTTGCAGACCATCCTGGACAACCTGACCGCCGGCGTCATGGTGCTTGATTCACAGGGCGTGATCCGTTCCGTCAACCCCGGCGCCACCCGCATCCTGCGTGTGCCCCTGGCGGCCTGGGAGGGCAAGCGCCTGGCGGACATCGAGGGCCTGGCCGATTTCGCCAGGAACGTGCAGCAGCAGTTCGACCGTTTCGTGGAGGAACGCGCCGAACACGCGCTGGACCACTGGCAGCAATCCTTTGAACTCGGCCCCCCCTCGGGCTCGCCGGCGGCCGGTACCAGCGAGGGAAGTACCCTGACCCTGGTGGCGCGCGGCGCCGAGCTGCCGGGCAAGGACTGGTTGCTGGTGTTCGACGACATCTCCGAGATCGTCTCGGCACAGCGCGCCCAGGCCTGGGGCGAGGTGGCGCGCCGCCTGGCGCACGAGATCAAGAACCCGCTCACGCCCATCCAGCTCTCGGCCGAGCGGCTGGAGAAGAAGCTCACCGGCAAGGTCGAGCCAGCCGAGCAGACCGTGCTCACCAAATCGGTCAAGACCATCGTCGACCAGGTCGACGCCATGAAGCGTCTGGTCAATGAATTCCGCGACTACGCGCGCCTGCCTGCGGCCGAACTCAAGCCGCTGGAACTCAACGCCCTGGTGGGCGAGGTGATGCATCTTTATGGGGGCGACAGTGCCCGCGTGCCGGTGCGCGCCGATCTCGACGAGCGTTGCCCCCGGGTCATGGGCGACGCCCAGCAGTTGCGCCAGGTGTTGCACAACCTGCTGCAGAACGCGCAGGACGCCACCGACACCGCCGGACGCAGCGGGCCGGAATTTCCCGTCATCGTGCGCACCCAGTGGGTGGAAGCCAGCGGTCGCGTGCGCCTGAGCGTGCTGGACTGGGGCGTGGGTTTCCCCGAGGCCATCCTCAAGCGCGCCTTCGAGCCCTACGTCACGACCAAGGCCAAGGGCACGGGCCTGGGCCTGGCCGTCGTGAAGAAAATTGCCGACGAGCATGGGGCCCGGATCGACCTGGCGAACCGCCTCGCCGAAGATCAGGTGGTGGGGGCGCAAGTATCGTTATCATTCGCAGTGGAGAAACCGGCCCCGGCCTGAATCCCGCCCGAACTACGAGAGACCCGCGTTCACATCATGGCAAACATACTGGTAGTCGATGACGAGCTAGGCATACGCGACCTGCTGTGGGAAATCCTGAACGACGAGGGCCACACCGTCGAAGTCGCCGAGAACGCGGCGCAAGCGCGTGCCGCCCGCCAGCGTGAGCGCCCCGACCTGGTCCTGCTCGACATCTGGATGCCCGACACCGACGGGGTCACCCTCCTCAAGGAATGGTCCACCACCGGCTTGCTGACCATGCCCGTCATCATGATGAGTGGCCACGCCACCATCGACACCGCCGTGGCGGCCACCAAGATCGGCGCCCAGGCCTTCCTCGAAAAACCCATCACCCTGCAAAAGCTGCTCAAGGCGGTGGAGCAGGGCCTGGTGCGCAACACCCCGCAGCCGGCGGCACCGTCCCTCGCTGGCGGACAGCCGCCAGTAGCCGGCAGCGAGACCCTGGCCGGCCTGGGCCAGCCCCTGATGGCCAGCGTCGAGACCGGCCCGCAGGCACAGCAGAACTTCCAGCTCGACAAACCGCTGCGCGAGGCGCGCGACGAGTTCGAGAAAGCCTATTTCGAGTACCACCTGGCGCGCGAAAGCGGCTCCATGACCCGCGTGGCCGAAAAAACCGGCCTGGAGCGCACCCATCTCTACCGCAAGCTCAAGCAGCTCGGCGTGGACCTGAGTCGCGGCAAGCGCAACAGCGCCTGAGCCCGGCCGAAAGGCCGCCGGAGTGCTGCTATAATTCCAGCTCTCCAGGCCCGGTAGCTCAGTTGGTAGAGCAGCGGATTGAAAATCCGCGTGTCGGTGGTTCGATTCCGCCCCAGGCCACCAGAATCTCTCGGAAAGCCATCCTCAGGGGTGGCTTTTTGTTTTTCCGCACCAGGCCTTGTCGCCTCCGAGCTGTGCGGTCCCTGTTTTAAGCGTCTGCCATCGGCCCACCAGGCGATGCCCCAGCCGTCCCCTGGGCTCACGCTCATCACCCACCAGGAGCCCTCCATGGCCATCGACAATTCCGTGAACGAGCACGCCGAGCAGGTTGCCAGCGTCATGAGCGCCATCTGCACCCGCACGCTGAACCATTTCGCCGAAGAAGCCAAGATCAACGGCGAGAGCCTGAAAGACGCCTTCGAGCGTTACGAGATCGATTACGCCTGGCACGTGCTGGGCTCCGACCGCCTGCGCGACGCCACCTTGGCCTGCCTGGCCGAGCGCCACAGCCACGTGGCCACCGATGCGCAGCGCGCCAGCCTGGCCAGCATCCTGAAGTCGGCCTCTGCAGCCCAGGCGCCCGACTTGCTGATGAGCTTTGACAACGAGGTGCCTGAGCAACTGGCGGACACCTTGTGTGCCGTCTGGACGGGCCGCACGCTGAGCCCTGCCACCGCGCAAGCCGCCTGAGTCAGAAGCCCCGCAAGGGGCTTTTTTATGGCTGCTGACGCTGCTGCGCAGGGCGCTGCCCTGTCGCCCAGGCGCGCAGCAGAAAACCGGGAACCCTGCCATCATGAGACACGCGGGCCGGTGGCGGCCCCCTCAAGATCCCATGGCCGCTCCCCACTCCCTGACCACCGCGCCCATCCTCCCCACCCTCTGGCGGCTCAGCGTGCCCAATATGTTCGCCATGGTGGCCACGGCCCTCGTGAGCGTGGCCGAGACCGTGTACGTGGGTTTGCTGGGCACGCCGGCACTGGCCGGCATGGCGCTGGTCTTTCCGCTCATCATGCTGCAGCAGATGCTGTCGGCCGGCTCCATCGGTGGCGGCATCTCGGCGGCCGTGAGCCGTGCCATCGGCGCCGGCCAGCAGGCCCGGGCCGATGCGCTGGCCCTGCATGCCGTGATCATCAGCGCGGTGCTGGGGCTGTTCTTCAGCGCGCTCATCCTGCTCTGGGGGCGACCCCTGTTTGCGCTGATCGGCGGGCAGGGCGAGGCGCTGGAACAATCCCTGGCCTATGCGCACATCGCCTTTGCCGGCGCCCTGAGCATCTGGCTGGCCAATGCCCTGGCCTCCGTCATCCGCGGCGCGGGCAATATGAAAACGCCATCGCTCACCCTGCTGTGCGTGGCCCTGGGGCAGATCATCCTGGGCGGCCTGCTGGGCCTGGGCTGGGGGCCGGTGCCCCGCCTGGGCATGGCCGGCATCGCGCTGGGGCAGGTGATCGCCTTCAGCCTGGGGACGTTGTACCTCTACCGCCACCTGCGCTCGGGGCAGGGCCGCGTGCGCCTGGTGTTCGCCACCCGGCTGCTGCAGCGCGGTCACTTTTACGACATCCTCAAGGTCGGTGCCGTCGCCAGCATCTCCTCGCTGCAGACCGTGTTGACCATCCTCATCATCACGCGCATCGTGGCCGGTTATGGCACCGAGGCGCTGGCTGGCTACGGCATCGGTGCGCGGCTGGAGTTCCTGCTCATTCCCGTCACCTTCGCCATCGGCGTGGCCTGCCTGCCCCTGGTGGGCATGGCCCTGGGCTCGGGCCTGGTGGCGCGTGCGCGGCGCGTGGCCTGGACGGGCGCCGGCCTGGCGGCCGCCATCGTCGGCGGCATCGGCCTGCTGGTGGCGCTTTTCCCCGATGTCTGGGCACGGCTGTTCACGGAGCAACCGCAAGTGATCGCCTACGCTGGCAGCTACTTCCGTTGGGTCGCGCCGGCCTACGGCTTCTTCGCCTTCGGCCTGTGCCTGTACTTTGCGGCCCAGGGCGCAGGCAAGCTGCTGGGGCCGGTGCTGGCGGGCACGCTGCGCCTGCTGCTGGTGGCCGTGGGTGGGTGGCTGCTGGTGCACTGCGCCGTGCCGGTGGAGGGCATGTTTGCCCTCATCAGCGCGGCCATGCTGCTGTACGGTCTGGTCACGGCGCTGGCCGTCTACTACGTGAGCTGGGGCGACTGAGTACGGGCTTGTACCGTGTCGCCGGTGGCGGTGCTCCCTGTAAAGTGGTCGGGACCAAGCAACCACACCGGAGACACCATGGACGAGAACCCGAAATACAAGGCCGGCCTGGCCGTGCGCAGAGCCGTGCTGGGCGATGAGTACGTCAACAACTCGCTGGCCAACGCCGACGAGTTCATGGCGCCGATCCAGCAGCTCCTGACCGAGAATGCCTGGGGTGAGGTCTGGGTGCGCGACGGCCTGCCGCGCAAGACACGCAGCATGCTCAACCTGGCCATGCTCACGGCGCTCAATCGCCCGAACGAACTCAAGCTGCACATCAAGGGCGCCCTCAACAACGGCGTCACGAAGGAGGAGATCTGCGAAATCTTCCTGCAGGCGGCGGTCTACTGCGGCGCCCCGGCCGGGCTCGATTCCTTCAAGATCGCGCAGCAGGTGTTCAAGGATGAAGCCGCCAAGGCGGCCAAGCCCTGAGGAGCGCACCATGACAACATGGTTGCCAACCCTGGGCCTTGTGCTCGCCGGCGCCCTGGCGCTGCCTCTGCAGGCGCAGCCCGTCGCTGACAAACCGGTGCGCATCGTCGTGCCGTTCGCTGCCGGTGGCCCCACCGATGTGGTGGCGCGTGTGCTGGCGCCGCGGCTGGCCGCCGGCCTCAAGCGCACCGTCATCGTGGAAAACCGCGTGGGCGCCACCGGTGCCATCGGTGCGGCGTACGTGGCCAAGTCGGCACCGGATGGCGACACGCTGCTGCTGGGCACCAGCAGCATCATGGCGGCCAACCCCAACCTCACGGCCAGCCTGCCCTTCGATCCAGTGGGCGACTTCACGCCGATCTCGCTGGTGGCCACGGTGGAGAACATTCTGGTCGTCCACCCCTCGGTGCCGGTGAAGTCTGTCAAGGAACTGGTGGCCTATGCCAAGGCCAACCCGGGCAAGCTGAGCTACGCCTCGTCCGGTGTGGGCAGCACCTACCACCTGGGGGCCGAGATGTTCCGCTCCATGACGGGCATCGAGTGGACGCATGTGCCCTACAAGGGCGCGGCGCCCGCCATCCAGGACGTGCTGGCCGGCCATGTGCCGGTGATGTTCGACAACGCCTCCTCGGCCATCCAGAACATGAAAGCCGGCCGCGTGCGCGCGCTCGGCGTGGCCAGCCTGCGTCGTTACCCCAGCCTGCCCGAGCTGCCGACGATCGCTGAAGAGGGCCTGCCCGGCTACGAGACCACCATCTGGATCGCCCTGTTCGTCCCGTCGAAGACGCCGGCCGCACAGGTGCAACTGCTTAACCGCGAGGTGCAGGCCGCGGTGAACTCGGCCGAGTACAAGGATCGCCTGCAGGGCCTGGACATGCAACCGCGCGTGAGCAGCCCGCAGGAACTGGCCGACTACCTGAAGTCCGACCTGGCCAAGTGGGCGCGGGTGGTGAAGGACGCCGGCATCAAACCCGAGTGAGCGCCTGGGCCGGTCGGCCTACCAGTCCACCAGGCTCAGGCCGATGCTGAGCACGGTGCGGCCGCGGTTGTAGTCCACCAGCGAATCGCCGTAGCCATTGAACAGCTGCACATGCATGCGCAGCCCGCTCGGGCTGCCGTTGCGATTGGCCTCTCCCAGGGTCTGCAGCCACTCCAGCCGGTAGGAGCCGTTGGCGGGGCTGGTCATGGAGTGGCGCAGTGTCAGCAGCAGGGTGTTGTCCTTGTTGACCTGCCAGCCGCCGGTGACTTCGCCGCGGCCGATGAGCTGGTCGATCTCCGGGTTGTCGTCGATTTCGTCGCCATCGGGGATGCGGTTCCACAGGCGGGCGGTCACCGTGAAGCGCTCGCCCTTTTCCATGCCCGCCATCAGGATGGCGCGGTTCCAGCTGCGCGACAGCGGCAGGCTCTGGCCGTTGGATTGGTGGTTGAAGCTCGCCCCGGCGTAGCGCAGGCGCCAGCCGCCGGGCAGTTCGGCCGGCACCGGCACGATGTACATGATCTCGGGCTCGTGGTCCGTGGTG
This sequence comes from Burkholderiales bacterium, assembly GCA_016185015.1. GTDB lineage: Bacteria > Pseudomonadota > Gammaproteobacteria > Burkholderiales > Burkholderiaceae_C > Hylemonella. The sequence continues at coordinate 103,630 of JACPOI010000006.1, read as the reverse complement.
CGGAAGGGCCGCGAGATCGAGCCGCTGAAGAGCTGCCAGTAGGACTGCTGCGTGTAGCCGAACCACAGGGAATCGCGTCCGCCGAAATTGCTGACCGGCAGGAAGCCCTGGCCGACCTTGGTGCGCACCGAGAGCTGGATGCGCCCCTCGTTGATGAGGTAGGGCGTTTCACTGGTGGCGCTGTGGCCGGCCGTGGGCGAGCTGGGCGCCCGGTTGACCGTGTCCGCATGGATGTACGAGAGGCTGATGGGGCGGTAGCCGCGGATGTTGAAGCGGCCGCAGTCGCTGCCGTCTTCCAGCTCCCAGTAGCGCGAGAGGGTCGACTGCGGGCCGCTGCGGCACTCTGGCGGCCGGGGGGACGCGCTGGTCTTGTTGCCGGGTTCGGCCGGCACAGCCGCCGGGGGGGTGGTCGCTTCGGCCGGCTGACCATGCTCCTGTACCCAGCGGTCGTAGCAGGCCAGGCGCGCGCTCGCGTCCTGGGTCTGCTGCGCGCAGGCCTGCCAGCCGCTGGCAGGCGATGGATCGGCCGCCTGGGCCTGGGCCTGCGCCCAGGCCGGCACGGCGCTGCCCAGCAGCACCAGCCCTGCCAAGGCGTGCCGCAGGCTCATGCCGCGTCTCCTGCCAGGGCTTGCGCGGCCGCCGTGTCCAGCGCCTTCTTGGCGAATTCAGCGCGCAGCGCGCGCAGCTTCTCGCGCGGGTCTTCCTTCGTGGTGGCCTGGTTCAGCGCCATCTCGGCGATGAAGCGGCTGGGCTGTACGCTGACCATCTCGCGCCCCTTCTTGCGTTTCCTGGGCCAGCTCACGGCCAGCGTGCGCTGCGCGCGGGTGATGCCCACGTACATGAGGCGGCGCTCTTCCTGCAGGCGCAGCGCCACGCTCTCGTTGACGGCCTCGTGCTCGCGCGTGGAGCCGCCCAGGGAGTCGGCGCCCTCGTCGAGCTTGAAAGGCAGCATGCCCTCGGTCACGCCCACCATCATCACGTGCGGCCACTCCAGGCCCTTGGCGGCGTGCAGGGTGGAGAGCGTCACCACGTCCTGGTCCTTGTCGCGCTCGCTGATGGTCGAGAGCAGGGAGATGGTCTGCGCCACTTCCAGCAGGGTCTTCTTCTCGCTGGCCAGCGTCACGCCGGCGGTGTCGTCGATCTCGCCGCCGCAGCGCTTGGCCATCCAGTCGCAGAAATCCAGCACATTGGTCCAGCGCGAGGCGGCCAGCTTCTCGCTGTCCTCGCCGTCGTAGAGGTGCTTCTCGTAGCCGATGTCCTTGAGCCAGTCCAGCAGGAAGGCCATGGCGTCCTCGGCGCCTTCGGTGTGGCGGGCGCGGTATTCGAGGTCGTTCACGTAACGGCCGAACTCGTGCAGGCTGCCCACCGCGCGTGCATTGAGCACTGAGGGCAGGGAGTTGGAGAACAGCGCCTCGAACAGGCTCAGCTTGTACTGGCCGGCAAAGGTACCCAGCTGTTGCAGCGTCTGATGGCCGATGCCGCGCTTCGGTGTGGTCACGGCGCGCAGGAAGGCCGGGTCGTCGTCGTTGTTGACCCACAGGCGGAACCAGGCGCAGAGGTCGCGGATCTCGGCACGGTCGAAGAAGCTCTGGCCGCCCGAGACCTTGTAGGGAATCTGGGCCTTGCGCAGGGCCTGCTCCAGGATACGGGCCTGGTGGTTGGCGCGGTAGAGCACGGCGAAGTGGCGGAACTCCTTGTGCTGCGACTCCGAGCGCAGGCTCTGGATGCGCGCCACCATGCGCTCGGCCTCGTGTTCCTCGCTGTCGGCGTCCACCACGCGCACCGGCTCGCCCTCGCCCAGCTCGCTCCACAGGCGCTTGGGGAAGAGCTTGGGGTTGGGGCCGATCACATTGTTGGCGGCCTGCAGGATGGCGCCGGTGGAGCGGTAGTTTTGCTCCAGCTTGATGACCTTGAGGGTGGGGAAATCCACCGGCAGTTTTTTCAGGTTGTCCAGCGTGGCGCCGCGCCAGCCGTAGATGGACTGGTCGTCGTCGCCCACGGCGGTGAAACGCGCGTCCCGCGGGTCGGGCGGCACCAGCAGCTTGAGCAGGTCGTACTGCGTGGCATTGGTGTCCTGGTACTCGTCGACCAGGATGTGGCCCATGATCTTCTGCCACTTGGCCCGCACCTCGGCGTGGTCGCGCAGCAGCTTGAGGGGCAGGCCGATCAGGTCGTCAAAATCCACACTCTGGTAGGCGGTCAGGCGCTCTTCATAGCGCGCCATGATGCGCGCGGTGATGCGCTCGTTGTCGTCCTTGGCCAGGGCTTCGGCCTGCTCGGCGTTCAGCCCCATGTTCTTCCACAGGCTGATGGTCCACTGCCACTGGCGCGCGGTGGCCGCGTCGGTGCTGCCGCCGGCGTCCTTCAGGATGCCGGTGACGTCGTCGCTGTCCAGGATCGAGAACTTCGGTTTCAGGCCCACGGCCTCGCCGTCTTCGCGCAGCAGATGCACACCCAGGGCGTGGAAGGTGCAGATGCGCACCTCTTTCGCGGCCCTGCCGATCAGGCTCTTGGCGCGCTCGCGCATTTCGGCCGCGGCCTTGTTGGTGAAGGTGATGGCCGCGATGCGCTTGGGCTCCAGCCCGGCCTGGATCAGGCGGCCGATCTTGTGCGTGATGACGCGGGTCTTGCCGGAGCCGGCGCCGGCCAGCACCAGACAGGGGCCCTGCAGGAAATTGACGGCGTCCTGCTGCGCGAGATTGAGACCGTGGGTGGGGGAAGACGACATTCGTTATTCAGAACTTGCGCTCAGATCATAACGAGAGACCATTTCACAGTGCGGCGACAATACACACCGTGTTGCAAATCTTCTCGGTCACCTTCCCTTTCTTTGCACTCGTCTTGTGCGGTTACCTGGCCGCGCGGCGGCGCATGCTGCCGCTGGAGGCCATCCCCGGTCTGAACGGTTTCGTGCTGTTCTTCGCGCTGCCCTGCCTGCTCTACCGCTTCGGCGCCAGCACGCCGATTGCCCAGCTGCTGGACTTCGCGGTGTTCGGCGTCTGGCTGCTGTGCGGGCTGATCATGGTGGGCTTCACCATTGCCGTGTCCCTGAACGACCGCGTCCGCTGGAACGACGCCTCCTTCGGGGCCCTGGTGGCGGCCTTCCCCAACACCGGCTTCATGGGCGTGCCCTTGCTGGTGGCCCTGCTGGGGCCGCTGGCGGCCGCGCCTGTCATCGTGGGCATGCTGGTGGACATGGTCATCACCACCTCGTTGTGCATCGCGCTCTCGCGCCTGGACGGCGCCGACAAGCACGGTACCGCCGTGGCGCTCAAGAACGCCCTGCGCGGCATGCTGACCAACCCCATGCCCTGGGCCATCCTGCTGGGGGGGCTGGCCTCCTACGTCCAGCTGGAACTGCCCGGTCCGGTGCACAAGACCGTGGGCCTGCTGGCCGATGCCGCTTCGCCGGTGGCGCTGTTCACCATCGGCGCCGTGCTGGCGCGCTCGCAGATCCTCACGGTGGAAAGCAAGCATGCCCCCATCCCCCTGCGCGACTACGTGCCCGTGGCCGTCTTCAAGCTGCTGCTGCACCCTCTGCTGGTGTTGCTGGTGGGCGTGGGTGCTGTGCAGATGGGCGTGCCGCTGAGCCGCTTTGCCCTCACCGTCATGGTGCTGGCCGCGGCCCTGCCCAGCGCCAGCAACGTCTCGCTGCTGGCCGAGCGCTTCGGCGCCGACAACGGGCGCATCGCCCGCATCATCCTGGTTTCCACCGCGGTGGCCTTCCTGAGCTTCTCGGGGGCTGTCGGCCTGATGACCTGAGGCCCGTTCCTGAGTTTCCTTCTTCCCGCAGAAGACCCATGATCAAGAAAACGCTCCTCGTCATCGCCGTGCTCGTGTTGCTCCTGGCCACGGCGGTCGGCATCAACACCTGGCGCAAAGGCTCGCGCCAGCTGGTCGTGACGCCGCTGGCGCCGATCCAGGTCGACGAAGCCGGCGCAGCCGGCCGCCTAGCCGAAGCCGTGCGCCTGCGCACGGTGTCCTCGCGCACGGAGGCGGGGCTCAACGCGGACCAGTTCCGCGCCTTGCGCACGCTGTTGCAACAGCGTTTCCCGCGTGTGCATGCCGCCCTCAAACGCGAGGTGGTCGGTGAGCTCAACCTGCTCTACACCTGGCAGGGCAGCGACCCCCAGGCCCGGCCCATCCTGCTCATGGCCCATCAGGACGTGGTGCCGATTGCGCCGGGCACCGAAGGCGACTGGAGCGAAGCGCCTTTTTCGGGCGGCGTGAAGGACGGCTACGTCTGGGGGCGCGGCTCCTGGGACGACAAGGGCAACCTGCTGTCCCAGCTGGAGGCCGTGGAGCTGCTGCTGGCCAGCGGCTACAAGCCTTCGCGCACCCTCTACCTGGCCTACGGTGCCGACGAAGAAGTGGGCGGCCTGCGCGGGGCCGCCAAGATCGCCGCCCTGCTCAAGTCGCGCGGCGTGCGCCTGGACTTCGTGCTGGACGAAGGCCTGCTCGTGCTCGAAGGCGTGCTGCCGGGGCTCAGGCAGCCGGCCGCGCTGATCGGCGTGGCGGAAAAGGGTTATCTCTCCGTCGTCCTGAACGTGTCGGCGACACCGGGGCACTCGTCCATGCCGCCGGTCAAGGGTGACAGCGCCATCGGCATGATGAGCGCGGCCCTCAAGCGCCTGGACGACCACCAGCTGCCCGGGGGCATCCGCGGCGTGGCTGGCGAGATGTTCGACACCCTGGCGCCCGAGATGGGCGGCTTTTCCCGGGTGGCTTTGTCCAACCTCTGGCTCTTCGGCCCCGTGGTGCAGAGCCAGCTGGAGCGCGCCGCTAGCACCAACGCCGTCTTGCGCACCACCACCGCGCTGACCATCGTCAACGCCGGCAACAAGGAGAACGTGCTGCCCGGCCGCGCCGAGGCCACGGTGAACTTCCGCATCCTGCCGGGTGACCGCAAGGAGCAGGTCATGGAACACATGCGCGGCCACGTGGGTGCCGTGGTGCCGGCCAGCCAGTTCGAGCTCTACGCCTTGCCCGGTGCGGTCGACGCGTCCAAGGTGGCACCCACCGATTCGGCCCAGTACCGCACGCTGAACCGCACCATCCGCGAAGTGTTTCCCGACGCCCTGGTGGCGCCCGGCCTGATGGTGGCCGGCACCGACTCGATCCACTACGGCGAGATCAGCGACCACATCTTCAAGTTCTCGCCCGTGCGGGCAAATGCCGAAGACCTCAAGCGTTTCCACGGCACCAACGAGCGGCTGAGCATCGCGAACTACGCTGATGCCATCCGCTTCTATCACCGCCTGATCACGCAACTGGCGCCCGCGCCCTGATCTTGCCGGCCGGCCTCATGGGCTGAGCCCCTCCCCGGTACAAACAAGGGCTATCGCTTCGTGCTGCAATGGCCCAGCACATAGGCACGGGCTATTTGATAGATAGCGGAAATCAAATATCTATTTCAATAGCCTTTTCCTAAACTTGAGCCTCGTTCAAGCCAGGAGCCCGTCATGCCCAGTCCAGCCCATTCCACCGTGCCCAGCCGCCCGTCGGCCTGGCTTGAATGTCTGGCCGCCCTGGCCTTGGCCAGCTGAGACGCCTGGCCCGAACGTCTACCTCACAACCCGCAGGAGAGAACCATGTCGAATGAAGCCAAATGCCCTTTTCATGCTGCTGGCGGCGCCCGTGCCACGCACGGCACCCAGTCCAACGCCGACTGGTGGCCCAACCAGCTGAACCTGTCCATCCTGCACCAGCACCAGCCGGTGTCCAACCCCATGGACCCGGACTTTGACTACGCCGAGGCCTTCAAGAAGCTGGACTACAAGGCGCTGAAGAAGGACATGGCCGCCCTCATGACCCAATCCCAGGACTGGTGGCCGGCTGACTGGGGCCACTACGGCGGCCTGTTCATCCGCATGGCCTGGCACGCAGCCGGCACCTACCGCACGGCCGATGGCCGCGGTGGCGCCAACACCGGCAACCAGCGCTTCGCCCCCCTCAACAGCTGGCCCGACAACGGCAACCTGGACAAGGCGCGCCGCCTGCTGTGGCCGCTCAAGCAGAAGTATGGCAACGCCATTTCCTGGGCCGACCTCTTCATCCTGGCCGGTAACGTGGCCATGGAAACCATGGGCTTCAAGACCTTCGGTTTCGGCGGCGGTCGTGCCGACGTCTGGGCTCCGGAGGAGGACGTCTACTGGGGCGCCGAGAAGGAATGGCTGGCCACCAGCGACAAGCCCAACAGCCGCTACAGCGGCCAGCGCGATCTGGAGAACCCGCTGGCCGCCGTGCAGATGGGCCTGATCTACGTGAACCCGCAGGGCCCGGATGGCAAGCCCGATCCCGTGGCTTCAGGTCGTGACGTGCGCGAGACCTTTGCGCGCATGGCCATGAACGACTACGAGACCGTGGCCCTGGTGGCCGGCGGCCACACCTTCGGCAAGATGCATGGCGCCGGTCCTGCGAACCTGGTCGGTCCCGAGCCCGAAGCCGCGCCCATGGAGGAGATGGGCTTCGGCTGGATCAACAAGCACGGTAGCGGCAAGGGTGGCGACACCACCACCAGCGGCTTCGAAGGCGCCTGGAAGCCCAACCCGACCAAATGGGACATGGGCTACCTCAAGGTGCTCTTCAAGTACGACTACGAGCAGATGACGACGGCCGCCGGTGCCATCCAGTGGCGCGCCAAGAACGTGGCGCCCGAGGACATGATCCCCGACGCGCATGATCCGTCGAAGAAGTACGCGCCCTCGATGACCACGGCCGATCTCTCGCTCAAGTTCGACCCGGCCTACGAGAAGATCGCGCGCCACTTCCTGGCCCATCCCGATGAGTTCGCCGACGCCTATGCTCGCGCCTGGTTCAAGCTGACCCACCGCGACATGGGCCCCAAGAGCCTGTACCTGGGCCCCGAGGTGCCGGCCGAAGACCTGATCTGGCAGGACCCGGTGCCTGCCGTCAATCACCCGCTGATCGACGCCAAGGATGTTGCTGCGCTCAAGGCGCAGGTGCTGGCCTCGGGCCTGTCGGTGGCCGAGCTGGTCTCGACTGCCTGGGCTTCCGCCTCGACCTTCCGCGGCTCGGACCGCCGCGGTGGCGCCAACGGCGCGCGCATCCGCCTGGCGCCGCAGAAGGACTGGGAAGCCAACCAGCCGGCCCAGCTGGCCAGGGTCCTGTCCGCGCTTGAAGGCATTCAGAAAGCCTTCAACGCCAGCGTGGCCGGCGGCAAGAAAGTGTCCATGGCCGACCTGATCGTGCTGGCCGGCAACGCGGGTGTGGAGGCTGCGGCCAAGGCTGCCGGTCAGACGGTGGACGTGCCGTTCACGCCCGGCCGCGCTGACGCCACCCAGGAGCAGACCGACGCCGAATCGTTTGCCGTTCTCGAGCCGGTCGCCGATGGCTTCCGCAACTATCGGCAAAAGGCCTACAGCGTCTCGCCCGAGGAAATGCTGCTCGACAAGGCGCAACTGTTGACCCTGAGCGCGCCCGAGATGACCGTGCTGGTGGGCGGCCTGCGTGTGCTCGGCGCCAACCACGGTGGCAGCAAGGCCGGCGTGTTCACCAGCCGCCCGGGCCAGCTGAGCAACGACTTCTTCGTCAACCTCGTCGACATGTCCACCGCCTGGAAGCCCAGCGGCGACAACGCCTACGAAGGCCGCGACCGCAAGACCGGCGCGGTGAAGTGGACAGCCACCCGCGTCGACCTGGCCTTCGGCTCCAACTCGCAACTGCGGGCCATCGCCGAGGTGTACGCGCAGAACGATGGCGGCAAGAAGTTCGTCAAGGACTTCGTGGCGGCCTGGACCAAGGTGATGAACCTGGATCGTTTCGATCGGAAGTGATCTGATAAGCAACGCGCTGGGCTGCTAGTAAGCAAACGCGCCTGCTAAACGAACAAAGGCCACCTTCGGGTGGTCTTTGTTTTTGGGCGGCAGATGAGTGAGTTGCGCGGACGGACTTTGTCCACAGATTTTTACTGGTTAAAGAATTGCATAGATGCGACGAGAACTTATGCCTGCATAAACACAGCCTACCCACAGATATTCAGCAGGTTGTCCACAGCATTCCACTCGACGTTCCATTGCTGCGGTCCTAGAATTTGTTTGTCGTTGTTGCAATACGAACGACAAAAGGCGGAAGCCCCAATCAGTGCGAATGAAAGGGGCTTCCTAGCGACCAACCGCCGTCACAGGCACAGTACGAAAGGAGGGCAGGATGTATTGCATGCTGCACAACTCAAGACCATTAGGTAGGTAGCGCCTTAAATGCTATCACGGGGGTTTGCCAAGGCAAACCCCCGTTCTTTTTTGTCTCTCAAATCGTCAACGGATCCACATCCACCGCCCAGCGGATCAGCCCCTTGCCCTCGGGCCCCTGCCGCACTTCGTGCAAGACCTCATGCCAGCCCGCCAGAAAACGCTGCAGCGCCGCGCGTGAGGGGCTTTCGATCAGCATCTGCGCCCGCTCCACATTGGCCACACGCTGCACGCTCATGGGCACGGCCGGGTAGAGCGTGACGTTGAGTGCCGTGGCGGCTTCGGTGCCGAAGGTGCTGGCCGCATTGAGGAAGGCCTGGGCCGTCTCCTGCGTGCGCGCCTCGGCACGCACCAGGGCCTGGAAGCTGTAGGGCGGCAGGCCGGCCTGTTCGCGCTCCTTGAGCTGCTGCGCGGCGAAACCCGGGTAGTCGTGTTTCTTGAGGTTCTCGTAGAGCGGGTGGGTGGGGTGGTGGGTCTGCACCCACATCTCGCTGTGCGCGCTGATGCCGGCGTCCCGCCCGGCGCGGCCGGCGGCCTGCATCAGCAGGCTGAAGAGTCGCTCGGGCGCGCGGAAGTCGCTGGAGAACAGCGCGCTGTCGGGGTTGGCGGCGGCCACCAGGGTGATGCGACGGAAGTCGTGGCCCTTGGCGATCATCTGGGTGCCGACCAGCACGTCCACTTCGCCGGCGTGCACCTGGGCCAGTTGCGCTTCCAGCTCGCCCTTGAGTTTGGTGGTGTCGGCGTCGATGCGTACGATGCGCACCGGGGCTCCATCGGGCCGCTGCACATCGGCCAGCAGTTCGGCCAGGTGTTCTTCAAGTTTCTCGGTGCCGCGGCCCATGGGGCGGATGTCGGGGCTGCCGCAGCTGGGGCAGGCGCGCGGCACACGTTCGGTGAAACCGCAGTGGTGGCAGCGCAAGGTGCGGTCGACCTTGTGGAAGACCCGGAAGGCGCTGCAGTGCGGGCACTCGCTTTTCCACTCGCAATCATTGCAATGCAGCACCGGGGCGTAACCGCGCCGGTTCAGGAAGACCATGCTTTGCTCGCCCTTGGCGATGCGGCCCTTGAGGGCTTCGAGCAGGGGCGGTGAGAACACCGCGTGTTTGGGCTGGTGGTTCATGTCCACGCGCCGCACCAGCGGCAGGGCGCCACCGTCACCCACGCGGCTGGGCATGAGCAGGCGCACATAACGCCCGCCCTCGGCCACCGGTCGGCTGTGGTGCCAGGACTCCAGTGAGGGGGTGGCCGAGCCCAGGATGACCTTGGCGCCTTCGAGGCGGCCGCGGTAGATGGCCAGGTCACGCGCCGAGTAACGCGCGCCTTCCTGTTGTTTGTAGCTGGGGTCGTGTTCCTCGTCCACCACCACCAGGCGCAGTTTCGGCATCGACGCGAACACCGCCATGCGTGTGCCCAGCACGATGCGCGCCGCCCCGCTGTGGGCGGCCAGCCAGCTCTTGAGGCGCTGCGGGTTGGTCATGCCGCTGTGCAGGGAGACCACGACGTCAGCACCAAAGCGGGCCGCAAAGCGCGATTCGAGCTGGGGCGTGAGGTTGATCTCGGGCACCATGACCATGGCCTGGGCTTCGGGGTCGTGTTCCAGCAGGGCCTGCACGCAGCGCAGGTAGACCTCGGTCTTGCCACTGCCGGTGGCGCCGAAGAGCAGGAAGGGGCCGGCCTGGGCTTCGATCTGCGCCAGCACCTCGCCCTGCTCGGGCGTCAGCGTGGGCAGGCTGGCCGCGGGGGCGCCGCCGGCGGCCCCGGCCGGGCGCTTGAGGCGGCGCGCCAGTTGTTCGCTGCTGAGTTCGCGCAGCTGCGGCGGCAGCGCGGCCAGGGCGATCTCGCCGGCCGCGCGCTGGTAGTAGCTGGCCGCAAAGTCCACCAGCTGGCGCCACGCGGCGCTGAGTGGGGGCAGGGCTGTGAGCGCGGTGGCGATGGGGCGCAGGCGGCTGGTTTCGACCTCGGCCTGACCTTGCGACGCAGCATCCCAGACGATGCCCAGGGTCTCGCGCCGGCCCAGCGGCACGCGCACCAGCGTGCCCGCCGCAAGTGCCGACTCACTCAGATAACTCAGCGTGCCGGCCACCTGGCTGTGGGCCGGGGTCTGGACCAGGACGGGGAGCGGCTGCGTCATGCGATGTGGGTGTTTGGAGGTCAGTCTTCATGCCGACTGGCGAAAGTCACGCTAAGTGCTTGATCTGGAATGACTTTGCGAATGATCCAAGGTTTCTGTGGATAACTTTGTTGATAGCTTGTCATGAGCCGCGCTGAAGCCTTGAAAATCAAGGCTTTGCTCAAAATGCCCTCAAAAAAAGCAATGAGCTAATTTCTTATAAATCAACAACTTACCGACGCTATTGGTTTTGTAGCAACAGTCACACCCCCGGGGGCACTTTGGCGCACCGCAGCACGGATTTTGTGCATAAGTGAGTCTGCACTGAGCTTTTTTGGGGCTGCCAGGGTGGTGCACCGGAATTCGGGAAAACCATGATCTGCCCGATCTTGACGGCCTAGGCCCGCATCCGCCGCGAATGCGTGTGCACGGCCTCCACCAGCGCGGACACATGGTCCGGCGGGGTGTACTGGCTGATGCCGTGGCCCAGGTTGAAGATCTGCGTGGGGCCGCTGCTCCTGGCGTCGCGGTGCGGGGCGCCGAAGCTTTCCAGCACCTTTTTCACCTCGGTCTCGATGGCCGCCGGCGGGGCGAACAGCACATTGGGGTCGATATTGCCTTGCAGGGCCTTGCTGCCGCCGACCAGCGCGCGCGCCTTGCCCAGGTTCATGGTCCAGTCCAGGCCCAGCACTTCGCAGTCGAGCTGGCCCATCTGTTCCAGCCAGAGCCCGCCGCCTTTGGTGAAGACGATGCGCGGCACGATCTTGCCGTCCACGCCGTCGCGTTTGAGGCCGGCCAGCACCCGGGCCGTGTAGGCCAGGCTGAATTCCTGGAAGGCGCCGTCGGCCAGCACACCGCCCCAGGAATCGAACACCATCACGGCCTGGGCGCCGGCGTCGATCTGGGCGTTGAGGTAGGCGGCCACGGCGTCGGCATTGACCTGCAGGATGCGGTGCATCAGGTCCGGGCGGCTGTAGAGCATGCTCTTGACCAGGCGGTAGTCGTCCGAACCGGCACCTTCGACCATGTAGCAGGCCAGCGTCCAGGGGCTGCCGGAGAAGCCGATCAGCGGCACGCGGCCGTTCAGGGCCTTGCGGATGGAGGTGACGGCGTCGAAGACGTAACGCAGCTTCTCCAGGTCCGGCACTTCGAGCTTGGCCACGGCGGCTTCGTCGCGCACCGGAGTGGCGAAGCGCGGACCCTCGCCTTGCGCGAAGGACAGGCCCAGGCCCATGGCGTCAGGCACGGTCAGGATGTCGGAAAACAGGATGGCCGCGTCGAGCGGGTAACGCGCCAGGGGCTGCAGCGTGACCTCGGTGGCGTAGTCCACGTTGGTGGCCAGGCCCATGAAGCTGCCGGCCTTGGCACGCGTGGCGCAGTACTCGGGCAGATAGCGCCCGGCCTGGCGCATGAGCCACAGGGGGGTGTAGTCGGTGGCCTGGCGCAGGCAGGCGCGCAGGAAGGTGTCGTTTTGCAGGGGGGCGTAGCTGGAACTCATAGCCCCCAATTGTCGCAGGCCCGGCCCCGGATCGGCCGGATCACTGGGCCAGGCGCACTTCCATGATCTCGAAGTCGATGGCTTCGCGGTAGATGCGGATGTCGTGCGTGGCCATGTAGAGCAGGATCTTGGGCGCCTGATGCGCCACCACGCGGTGCGCGCCCACACCGAACAAAACCAGCCCCAGGCCCAGCCAGGGGTAACCGAAATAGGCCATGCCGATGCCGGTGCCGATGATGGGGAGGATGAGCGCGGTCAGCATCAGGCGGTGCTTGACGTACTTGCGCGCACGCTCCGGGTTGACGATGAGGCGGAAACGCCCGGCGGGCAGGCCGGTGCGGAATTCCTCAAAAGGCACGTAGATCGGCTCGGGGCCGTCGACGATGCCGGGGGTAGCGGTCTCACTCATGGTTCTGGTTCTGTGCGTGGTCGATTTTCAGACAGCGATTCTGCACCACGCGCATCCCGGCCTGGCGCGCCCGCTCCGCGGCCTCGTCATGCTCCACGCCCAGCTGCATCCAGACAGCTTGTGCGCCGATGGCGATGGCCTCGTCCACGATGGGCGGGATGTCAGCGCTGTTGCGAAAGCAGTTCACCAGCTCGATGCGCTCAACGCGCGCGGCCTCGGCCAGGCTGGGATAGACCGGCTCGCCCAGGATGCTCTGGCCGGCGGCCATGGGGTTGACCGGCACGATGCGCCAGCCGTGGGCCTGCATGTAGCGCGCCACCATATAGCTGTCACGGTGCGGCTTGGGCGAGAGGCCGACCACGGCCACCGTGCGGCAGTGGCGCAGGACCCAGTGGATGTCGTCGCTCTGATCCATCAGCGGTAGGTGATGGGGCAGCCATAGGGCCGGCTGGTGGCCACGCTCAGCGGCTGGCCGGCCAGCGCCTCCTTGAGGCCCTGGCGCACGTAGTTGGTGGCGGTCTGGATATCTTCCGCCTTGGCCGAGGCGATGCTGTCGACGGCGCCGGCGTAGATGAGTTCGCCGCGCGGGTTGAGGATGAACATGTGCAGCGCGCTGCGCGCGCCCATGGCGCGGCCGAGTTCGCCGCTTTCGTCCATCAGCGCGGTGCTGGGCGTGGCCTTCTGCTCGGCCAGCCAGCGTGCCATCTGCTGGGGTGTCAGGAAGTCGGCGCTGCCGTCGGCGGTGGAGTTGACCGTGAGCCAGACCACGCCCTGGCCCCGGGCCTCGGCCTGCAGGGCCTGCATATTGCCGCTGCGGTAGTGCTTGCGCACGAAGGGGCAGCCCGGGTTGTTCCATTCGAGCACCACATGGCGGCCGCGGTAGTCGCTCAGGCGCAGCGGTTTGCCCTGCACATCGGACAGCGCCATGTCGGGTGCCGTCTGGCCCAGGCCCAGGGCGGCCGACGCCGGGCCCGCCAGCAGGACGCTGCACAGAACAATCAGGGAGACGAGCAGGCGACGTGTCATCGGTGATCTCAGGTGTTTCAGAGGGAAGCCAGTGCCTGGCGCACTTCGCCCACGCTCAGCACTTCGGACAGCACCTGGGGTGCACGGCCGGGGCGGTAGAAAACGTAGACCGGCACGCCGTTGCGGCCCAGCTGGGCCAGGGCGGCGGTGATGGCGGGGTCGCGCCGGGTCCAGTCGGCGCGCAGCATCACGACGTTTTTGGCATCGAAGTCGGCCAGCACCTGCGCGTCGGCCAGCGTCGTCTGCTTGTTGTACTGGCAGGTCACGCACCAGGCGGCGGTGTAGTCCACGAAGACGGTCTGGCCACCGGCCAGCAGGGTCTGCACGCGCTCGGGGCTCCAGGCCGACCAGCGTTCGCCGCTGGCCTGGCTGGCCGTGGCGGTCTCGATCTTGAACATGTAGGGGCCCAGGGCCCAGGCCGCCCAGGCGCCTGCGGCGACCAGCAGCGTGGCGATCACCGTGCGCAGGCGGCCCTGCAGCGTGAGCGCCCAGATCACGGCGCTGAGCGCGATCAGCAGGGTCAGCAGGGCGGCCGCGCCGTCCACGCCGCTCTGGTGGCCCATGACCCAGACCAGCCAGACCACGGTGACCAGCATGGGGAAGGCCAGCAGTTTGCGCAGCGCGTCCATCCACGCGCCCGGCTTGGGCAGCAGGCGCGCGAACGCCGGCACAAAGCTGACGGCCAGGTAGGGCAGTGCCAGGCCCAGGCCCAGCGCGGCGAAGATCAACAGGGCCTGCGCGGGCGGCAGCGTGACGGCCAGGCCCAGCGAGGCGCCCATGAAGGGCGCGGTGCAGGGCGAGGCCACGGCCACGGCCAGCACGCCGGTGAGGAAGGCGTCGATCACCGGATGGCGCGCCTGGAAGGCCGCCAGCGAGCTGGGCGCGAACTGGCCGAACTCGAACACGCCAACCAGGTTGAGCGCAATGACGGTGAACAGCGCGGCCAGGGCGGCCACCACCCACGGGTCCTGTAGCTGGAAGCCCCAGCCCAGGCTCTCGCCGGCGGCGCGCAGGCCCAGCAGCAGCAGGCCCAGCAGGACGAAGCTGACGATGACCCCGGCGGTATAGGCCAGGCCGCTGATGCGGTGGCTGCGGTGGTCGTCGGCATGGCGCGTGAAGCTCAGCACCTTGATGGCCAGCACCGGGAACACGCAGGGCATGAGGTTGAGGATGAGGCCGCCGATCAGCGCACCCAGCAGCGCGGCGTAGAAGCCCAGCGGCGGCGCAGCGGCAGGCACCTGTGCGGCATTGGCGGCCAGGGCCGCCTGCAGGGCCGGCGAGAGGGCAGCCGGCGCGGCGCTGGCCGGCCAGTTGCCGCTGACGGGCAGCTCGACGCGCCAGCCCTGGCCGCCCTGGGTCAGCACCACCGGCAGCAGGGTGGGGCTGGCGCTGCGCTGCGCCATGAGCGGGAGTTCGGCCGTCCATACGGCGCCCTGCCAGCGCTGCTGCCAGGGTGTCGAGGGGTTGATGACCTCGGCGGTTTCGGGGAAGGCGTCCAGCGGCTTGCCTTGAAGGCTGGCGGGCAGGCCCGCAACGCTGAGCTTTAGGGTCTGGCCCTCGATCTGGATGCGGCTGTTCTTGCCCGCGTCCAGCGCCCGGGGCTGGGCTTTCAGCGCGGCCTCGAAGACGGGGCCATGCAGCGCGGTGGAGCCCTTGAGCGGAATGCGCAGGGTGTACTCGCCTTCCTCGGGGATGCACTCGGTCTTGCAGATCAGCCAGCTGGCGCGCAGCTTGACGGTGAGCTCGTCGCCCAGCAGGGGCGGCTTGAAGTCGGGCGTGATGGTCAGCGGCACGGCCAGCAGCAGCGTGTCTTCATAGCCGTAGTTGACCAGGGGGCCGACCGAAATCTTCTTCGGGATGGGCCAGGCGATCTCGCCGGCCTGGACGCCCGGCGGCAGCGTCCACTCCAGCACGGTGGGCAGGCCGGAGTCGCCGGCGTTTTTCCAGTAGGTGTGCCAGTGCTTCTTGTGCTCGATGCGCAGTCCCACCCAGACCGGCTGGCCGGGAGAAATGCCTTCGGGCGCATGGGCCAGCAGTTCGGTGCGGGCCTGGTCGGTGGTGACGACGGCTTTCTGGGCACCCAACTGTGCGCTGGCGTACGGAGCGAAGAGAGCGGCGGCTGTAAAAAGCGGAGCCAGCAACAGGGAGCGCAGATGACGGAGAAGAGTCATGGGTACCAGGGTGGGGGAAACAGTTGGGAGTGCGCCAGACTGGTGCAAGTTCCCCGCAGACGCTAACCGCAGGGCGGGCAGCGCAGGCCATCCGTGAATATAAGCCAGGGCTGAAAACCTTGAATTCCCTATGGGCCTCATAGACACTATCCAATTCCACGCCCGGGTCCTGGTCCGAATAATGCGTGGAGATGACCGCAGGCCGTCAATCCTGGCCTGTCCATGAAAAGCTCGTTCTAAGGGAGATTCATGATGACGTCCAGCATGGAAGCGGTGTTGAGCCCGTGGGTGGCTCAGCTCAAGTCCAAATCCAACTTGCCCCTGCTCGTGCAATGGGGCGAGAACCCGGCGCCCGGCTCGGGCCTGCGCCTGGGGGACTTCAGCAGCCCAAAGGTCGTGCTCCGGGTGCGCAAGGCCAGCGCCGTGCCCCTGCTGCTCTCGCCCACGCTGGACAGTCTGGGCGAGGCCTATGTCGAAGGCCTGATCGATGTGGAGGGCAGCGTGGACGACCTCCTGGAGATGGCGCACCGCCTGGCCGAAGCCGGCAGCCGGACCGAGAGCCGTCTCACGCGCATCGCGCGCCACTTCCAGCACACCCAGAAGAGCGACAGCGCAGCCATCCAGTACCACTACGACGTCTCCAACGCGTTCTACCAGGCCTGGCTGGACCCGCGCATGGTCTATTCCTGCGCCTACTTCGAGAACGGCGACGAGACCCTGGAAGAAGCGCAGCTCAAGAAGATCGACCACATCCTGACCAAGGTGCAACTGCAGCCCAACCAGCGCCTGCTGGACATCGGTTGCGGCTGGGGCGCGCTGGTGATCCGCGCGGCCGAGAAATTCGGCGCGCGCTGCACGGGCATCACGCTCTCGCAACGCCAGTTCGAGCTGGCCACGGAGCGGGTGCGCACCGCCGGCCTGCAGGACCGGGTGGAGATCCGCCTGCAGGACTACCGCGACGTGCAAGGCCAGTTCGACCGCATCACCAGCGTGGGCATGTTCGAGCACGTCGGCCTGCGGCACCTGGAGGGTTATTTCGCCTGCATCAACGGCCTGCTGGCCGACGAGGGCTGGGTGCTCAACCACGGCATCACGTCCACCGACGTCAACGACGGCGAGACCGCCTACGGCGGCGGTCGTTTCATCGACCGTTATGTGTTCCCGCAGGGTGAGCTGCCGCACATCAGCACCGTGCTCAAGACCCTGCAGGCCGGCGGCCTGGAAGCGCTGGACGTGGAAAGCCTGCGCCGCCACTACGCGCGCACCACGGGGCTGTGGAGCCAGGCCTTCGAAGCGGGTGGCGAACAGTTGCGCGACATGGTGGGCGAGCGGCGCTGGCGCATCTGGCGTGTCTACCTGGCGGGCTGCCAGTGGGCCTTCGAGAACGACGAGATCTCGCTCTACCAGGTGCTGTGCCGCAAGTCGGGCCGCCCCGCCCGCGGCCTGCCCTGGTCGCGGCGCTGGATGTACCAGCGCTAATTCAGGGTTTCAGAGCGCCCACTTGCGGCCTTGCGCCGCCAGATCCAGTACTAGGTGAAAGACGTTGTCGCACTTGGTCTGGAACAAGACGCGGTCGTAGCTTTCGAGCGGCAATTCCCGGTCCAGCACCTCGGCCACGGTTGACCGCACAATCCGGCGTGTCTGGTCGGTCTTGTACCAGTCCTGAACCAGTACCTTGGGTGGTTCATCCCGCAAGCGGTGCAGCAAGGCCTTGGCCGCCAGCTTGACCTTTTGCGTCTCGGCCTGCGTCATTGCGTCTTTGCGCAGCAGGTCAAAAATCTCCAGCTCGTCCTCACTCAAGCCTTCGCGCAGAGGTCGTGCATCCTCGGCGCGCATATCTTGCGTGAACTGCATGAGCTCTTCGTAATACTGCTCGGTCGAAGAGCCGCCCGCATTGTATTTGTCGATGATCTGCTGGAAACGCTGCCCAAACTGGCCACGCGTGCTGTTCTGCGCCAGCATCAGCTCCAGCTTGTGCGCAATGAAGCCGCGCAGGTCGGCAATCTCGATGTTTTTGTAAACCGCCTGGCCAAAGTCCTGACGCAGCTTGTCGAAGTCGATGCGGCTCAGGTCCCAGGTGCGGCCCCGCTTGACTATTCTGTACTGCGCCTCGAACTCCCGCGCCTGGAAGCCTTCCGCGTCGTTCACCACCACGCTTTCGTCCAGAAGTTCGCTCACGCGCTGCGCCACTTTGTCGATGTCCTGCTGCTCCACCAGCGCCTCGGTCACACCGCGCAGGTAGGCCAGCGCCGCCACGGTGCGCGCCTTGTCCTGGCCCAGCACTTCGGGTTTGCAGGCCTCGTACAGCGCCGATACTGTGTTCTCGTAAACGTAGAAGGTTCGGCGTAACTCGTCGCTGCCCAGCAGCGTGTTGGCGAATTCATTGAACAGGCCCAGGTGCGCGAACACGTCACCCGCCGCCAGCACCTCGCGCAGATTGATGCCGCTGGCGGCGCAGTAAGACAAAGCCTGGTCAATGGCGTCGTCCAGCAGAGAGAACAGCGCCGACTTGTCGCGCACTGGCGGCTCGTCCAGGCCCTCCTCGCCCTGGGCGTAATCCCGCAACGCCTTCTTCATGTTGCGGAACACGTTGTAGTAGTCCACGATCTCGCCGTTGCGCTTTTCCACGCCGTTGATCTGCCAGGGCGTCACCCGATTGGCCCGGGCAATCGTCTGCATCAGCGTGTGGTCCTTCATGGGCTTGTCCAGGTACAGCGTGGACACGGTGGGCGCGTCAAAGCCGGTCAGCCACATGGCGCACACAAACACCAGTTGCAGCGGGTGCGCCTCGTCCTTGAAGTTGGCCTCGATGTCGTGGCCGTGCTCGTCCAGCCGGTTCATGCGCTCGCGGTGCGGCTTGATATCCAGCTTGCGCGCGGCAAACTTCTCGTTCTCGCCCGCCTCCTCGCTGATCACTACCGCCATCTCTACCCGGCGCATCCACTCCACCGTCTTCTTCAGGCGCTGCTTCTCCACCTCGTTGGCGGTCTGGCTGATGCGCCCCAGCAGTGCCTTGATCTCGGCCTTCCAGTGCCACTGCACCTTGTCGTACATCTTGACGGCGGTGAACTTGTCCACCGACACCACCATGCCCTTGCCCAGATAACCTCGGCGCGGGAAGTGGTACACGATGTCGCGGGCAATCGTCTCCAGCCGGTCGTCGCGGGTGATCACCTGCATCTCGGTGGCAAAGCGCTTTTCCAGCTTCTCCTGCTGCGCCTCGTCCAGGTTTTCGTCCTCGATGATCTGGTAGAACTCCTCGCTCAGGTCCTCGTTCTGCACCTGCATCTCGGGCACGCGCTTCTGGTAGAACAGCGGCACCGTGGCCCCGTCTTCCATCGACTGCTGGAAGGTGTACTCCGACACATAGTCGCCAAACCACTCGTTGGTCTTGCGTTCGCGCCCCAGCAGCGGCGTGCCGGTGAAGGCCAGGTAGCTGGCGTGGGGCAGGCCGGCGCGCATGTTCTCCGCCAGCGTCTTGTACTGCGTGCGGTGCGCCTCGTCCACGATCACCACAATGTCATCCCGCGACGACAGTACCGGGTACTTCGCGCCCTTGTCGTAGCGGAACTTCTGGATCAGCGTGAACACCAGCCGCTTGTTCAGTCCCAGGAATTTGCGCAGCTCCTCGCTGTTCCTGGGCTGTGCCGCATCCTCGGGTTTGACGGTGCCGGTGTTGAGGAAGTTGCGATAGATCTGCCCGTCCAGATCCTCGCGGTCCGTCACCACCACGAAGCTGAAATTGCCTGTCAGCTTGCGCAAAATCTTGCGCACATAAAACACCATCGAAAAGCTCTTGCCCGAACCCTGCGTGTGCCAGAACACCCCCAGCTTGCCGCGCTCGGCGCCGCTGCGCGTGTGGCGCTCTTCGAACTGCGCCAGTGCGTGGTTCACGCCAATGAACTGGTGGTTCTGCGCCAGGATCTTGTTCGTCTCGCGGTGGAACAGGACGAAGTTCTCCACATAGTCCAGCAGCCGCTCGGGCCGGCACAGGCCTTCCACCAGCCGTTCCAGGCTGGTGCCCGCCTCGGCAATCTGCGCCCGGTCAATCTTCTCCTTCTCGTCGTGCACACGCAGCCAGCCGAAGAAGTGCTCCCACTGCCCGGTCAGGCTGCCCAGCCGCGTCTCCACCGCGTTGGAGAGCACGCAAAACGCATTGGTGATGAAAAGCTGCGGTATGTCCTGCTTGTAGTTCGTCAGGTTGTCGCTGTAGGCGGCCTTGAGCTTCACGTTGGAGTTCTTCAGTTCCACGAACACCAGCGGTATGCCGTTCACGTACAGCAGCACATCCGGGCGCCGGTAGTCGGCCAGCGCCGTGGGGCCGGTGCACTTGATCCACAACTGTGATACCGCCAGAAACTCGTTGTGGCGCACGCCGCTGGCGCTGAAGTCGATCAGTCGTAGCCGCTCCTGCTGCGTTTTGCCCTGCGCGTCTTCATAAGTGACCGGTATGCCGTCGCGCAGCAGGCCGTCCACCTCGCGGTTGGCCGCCACCAGACTCATGGCTTGGCGCCGGTCCGCCAGCCGGGCGAGCGCGGCTTCCACCGGCTCGGGGATCTGCGGGTTCAGCCGCAGCGCCGCCGCCTTCAGCCGCGCGGGCAACAGCACCTCGCGCTTGTCGCTGCGGCCCGAACCATCGTTCAAATCCGCCGGGTCCGCGGTATGGCATTCCAGCACGTCAAACCCGCACAGATGTTGCAGCCGCTGCAGCAGCGCCTGCTCGATCTGGTCTTCGGAGATGAAGTTGGGCATGGTGACTGGTTGCTAGAGCGTGGCGGCGTCCGCCTCGGCCTCCGGCCATAAACGCGGAAACAGAAAACGCAAGGCATGCTGCGGCAGGCCAAAGCGAACCTTGCCTTGCGGTGTATCCGTCTTGAGCAGGCCGCGCTTGACCAGCGCCCCCAGCGCGTCGGTGGCGCCTCGGTCGCTCATGCCCAGCATGGCCTTGAAGTCACCCCGGCTCATCTCCTCGCCGCTCAGGAACAGGTAGTGCAGCGCGCGCAGCGCCTCCTGGCGCACACCCGATTTCTGTACCGTGGCTTCAAACACCAGACAGGCCTCGATGCGTGCCTTCATGGTCTCGAAGTCCAGCAGGCCGGCCATGAAGTGGACCTGATCCAGGCAGGTGTCCAGCACATAGGCTATCCAGGCCGCCAGCGCCTGCTCGCTCAGGTTGCCGCGGCCATCCAGATCGCCGCGGCGCGGCACGTCGGCGTCGGCCAGCAGTGCGTAGTAGCGCTCGGTGCTGCGCGCAAAACCGCGCAGCGGCGACCACAGCCCGCCGGTGTAGCCCAGTGCGCTGAGCAGGGTGTGGGTGTGCAGCCGCATCACCCGCCCGTTGCCGTCCACAAAGGGGTGCACCCAGCCCAGGCGCTGGTGCGCCGCCGCCAGCGCCACCAGCGCGGCCTCGCCGCGCCGCACATGGCCATAAAAGTCCGCCCAGCGTGCCAGGAACTCCGGCACGCTGGCATGGGCCGGCGCCACATGCTGGCCCACCTTCACGTCGCGCTGGCGCAGCTGGCCCGGCATGATGGGCTCGTTTTCCGTCGTCAGCAGATCGGCCGCCGGTAGCCGGCCAAACAGCTCGCGGTGCAAATCCTGCACCGCCTGCGCCGTGTATAAGGCGCGCGCGCCCTCTGCCCCGCGGTAACGCTGCTCCAGCACCTCTTCGGCTTCGATATGCGCCACCGCCAGGCGCTGCTTGGCGGCCAGCGCCGCATTCTTGGAGAAATCCTGACGCAGGGCCTGGTCGATCTCATGCGGCCGGGTGTGTTGCCCCTCGATGCGGTTGGTGTAGTAGGAGTTCATGCTGCGCAGCAGGCTGCGCAATTCGGGCGGCACACGGGTGCCGGCCAGCGTGGTGGCCAGCCGCGACAGATCGTGCGCCTTGGCCAGCAGGGGCTCCAGGCGCGCGTCTGCCGGCAGCAGCGGCTCGAACTGATGAGGTTGGGTGTACACGGGGCCTATTTTGCCAACTTATTTACGTTTGTAAATGGTTGATTTGATTATTGTTTTATTGATTTTTGCCAACTTTTTCGCCAACTTTTTTGCGGACCGGTTGGCGTGCCTGCTGGGGCTTGGTCGCTTGGAGGTGCGCCGCCGCCATGGCGCGGGCTTCGCGCATGGCCGCCTGGGTTTTGGGCGTGGGCTGTGCTGAGGCAACCGACAGCCGCAGGCCTGCGCCCACGGCCTGCGCCAGCTTCACCAGGGTCTGCAGCGACAGGTTGGCGCTGCCACGAAACAGGCGCGTGACGTAGGCCGGCGAGGTGCCCAGGCGGCGCGCCAGTTCGGTGTTGCTCATGCCCTGGGCCTGCATGCGCGCATGCACCTGTGCCAGAAAGGCCACGGCCAGGTGCTCGGCCTGCCCCTCGGGCGTGGCGGCCAGCCGCTGGCGCAGGGCTTCAAATGATCGGGTGCTCATAGGAAGAGGGGTGCAGAAAGTTAACCTTTAAGTTCATTCTGCGACGGCCAAGGCTCGGGCGCAAGAGGTCGGCCCGGCCGGTGTCGGGGAATTGCGAAACCAGAACAGTCAGGTGACGCACCTTGAATGCGCCATCAAATCTGCCGGCGGCACCTATAAAAATGAAGCCAGCGGCTCAGGCAGTTCCCGCAACAGACCGCGGCGTGTAATACATCACATCAAGCAGCGCCATACGCCCATCCCAAATACGCCTGTCCAGACCACTCGGGCGCCGCGCACTCCACCACTTGGCCGTCATGACTGACTCGATGACAAGCTCCCAGTAACTGTCAAGACTCAGCTTGCTGGCAGCAAAGCCAATATCAGCAGCAAGCTCGCTTCTGTTCTGACTATCGACGCACACAAAATAGTCTGGACGTTTGATCGCCAGCAATCGTGTAGCTGAGGCCATGCGGCCTTGTCGTTCTGAATCAGCGAAGGCTTTGCGGAATCGCTGAACAAACCCGTTGTAGTCGTCTTCGGTAACAGGCCCCGTCGGGGGAATGCAATCAACCGCATCGCTCAAGTAGCGGTTCGCGCGCCCAGTCACTCCATCTGCAACACGGTTCTTGAAAAAACCAGCCCCCTTCATAGAGCCGAACCAACCCCAATCCAAATGTGCAATGCGAGGAATCGAGTCGCGCTCATTGATGCCCACATATCCCGCAAGAGCTTTGCGTTCAATCGGCTCGATATCGGCAAAGGATGATGACTCCGAAAAGATGGTCGCGGCCTTACCCAGCACCTGCAAGCGCAGCTTCAAGTGCTCGGTTCCATGCCTCTTGATTTCTTCCACATACTCCTGCCACGTCAAGGACAAAAGGGTTGGATGCTTGGCGTCAGCCTTTGGCTTGGGAACAATGAGCTTCTTCGCCAGTGCCTTGCGATGCTCTTTGGTTGCGGCACAACGACGCTCATAGGCATCAAGGAATTCCGGGGTGATTTCAACCCCTTCCTTCCACCAGGCATCAACGTCGGCCATCAGGCTCTGTATTGGGGGATCGTTGGCGCCGCCTTCGAGCAGCAAACACGCTTCTTCATTTGCATGGGTGCCGCCTCGGGTGAAATTGCTGCTGCCGATCAACACAGCGGCCCTGTCGCCGCTCACAAAACCATACACCTTGGGGTGAAACGTGGAATTCGCCTTGCCCGTTGCGACGTGCACCGACTTCGCGGGCATCAAGTGACGCAACAACTCTGGGCTGGTGTGATCAAAGTCGATCCCGATCACCAAGCGCTTGATCTTCCTCTGAAGCTTCAGCAACTCGGTAGACAAGGGCGACACAGTGGCCCAAGCAACGGCCCAATGGAAGTCTCGATACTCCAGCATGAGCCGCTTCAGCGCCTGCCCAGTTTCCTTGGCGTCAAGATGGGTGATCTTCATGGCGTGCTCACGGCAGGGGAAGTCATCCCCGAGGGAACTGGATGTCCAGCCCGTCCACGGCCAGCTGGCCGGAGATCAGACGGGGGAGCAAGGCATCGCGGGTGGTTTTGATGAGTTCGACCTGTTTTTCAAGCTGATCCTTCAGCTCAAAGATGGGCGACAACTGCGTATCAAAGGCGGTTTGTATCGTTGAGGGAGGAACGGCGATTGAAATGCCATTCAGGTGATTGCGATTCAGGCTAGGTACGCCTGCGCCCGAGTTGAAATTGGCCAGTCCCATGTTCTTCAGTGTGTAGAAGATCAGAAAAGGCGAATTGCCGCAGAAATCCTGTACATAAAGCGAAGTATTCAGTGGCCAAGCTTTGGCGTTGACATACAGCACGTCGCCCAAACTACCTGAGCGTCCGGTCGTAATGACGGGCGGCAATGTTTTGAAAGACTTGTGGTGCGCCTTGATCGAGGTAGACGCAATCACGGGGTGTGGACCGGGTTCGATAGCCGAGTCAGGTAGGTCGTAGCCCCGTTTGAGAACACAAAACTCACCAAATCGGCGCTGAGTCCACCCCTGCGGCACACCTTTCTCGATCTTGACCTGTTCATGGCCGGGGAAGCGCAGGCGCACGAACCATTCGCGGTAGATGTCTTCGGCCAGGCGCTCCAGCAGCGCGATGCGGCGCTGGTTGTTGGCGATCAGGTCGTCGTAGGCGGAGAGGATGGCGGCGATTTTTTGCTGTGTTTGAAAGTCCGGCATCCGAAACTTCAAACTCAACAACTTTCCCTGGCTCATGTTGTCTTGTGTTGTGCCCTGGGAGATTGACTGCATCTGGGTCTTGTAGGTGTCCAGGCAGTACTTCACGAATGCGGTGCATGCCACCCCATCCTTGGCCGTGAAGCCAATGATGCTGTCGGGAAAGCAGGCGGGGAATTTCAGAATCGCCGTATCAGCAATGTTCGCTGCAATCGTGATGCAGAGAGTCCCTGCGGGCCAAATCTTGCTCTGCGCGAGACCTTTGTCGCTGTAGGTCTGTGAATAGCTGTCTACGTAGAAGTTGGCGTGCTTAACGTCACCAGTTTGAATAAATGGATGTGGCCCACCGTACAGGATTGGATCATTGCGAGGTCTGTGTTTGGATTTGCCGCGCGAGATGGTTCCAACCTCGTCAAGTCGCCGGAACAACTGCTCGTAGCCGCTCATTCGTCCCCCGCCAGCAGCGTCACGTTGCCCGCAATCACCGCCTCCAGTGCCCGTGCCTCGGCATTCAACCGGCTCAGCTCATCGTTCATGGCCAGCAGGCCGTCAATGAACTCCTCCTCCGTCTTGCCGTCTTCCTCGATGACCACGCCTACGTAACGGCCGGGGTTGAGTGACCAGTCCTGTTCCTCGACCTCTTTACGGCTGGCGAGTCTGCACAGGCCGGTGACATCTTCGTACTCGGCCTTCGGAAAACGCGCCTGCAGCCACTGGATGTGGCTGAACCAGAGCTCGGTCTGCTTGATTTCCTCGTGCAGGGCTTCGAGCGCGGTTTTCAGGGCCTTGGTCTGGCGGTCCGCTGTGCCGCGTTTGCCTGCGGCCTGGGCAGCTTCCTGCTGCTGCTTCTCGCGCAGGCGCAGGGTCTTGTCCAGGGCCTTGAGGTCGGCGTGCAGGGCGGTGAAGAAGGGGGTGAAGGCGGCGCGCAGCTGGTGCTGGGCTTTGTTGTGCTTCTGGATGGCGGGGGCTTCGACAGGCTCAGCCCGAACGGCGGGGAGACTGTCAAGATAGGCAGCATAGCGGTCTTCCAGTTTGGACAGGCCTTGCCATTGCTTTTTCAGGTCGGTTACGGCCTGACGGGCGGCCTTGTCGTCCAGCGCTTCGAACAGCTGGGCGCACAGGCCTTCGATCGCGTCCTGGTGCGTCGCCAGGCTGGCCACGCCTTCCTGGAAATAGTGGTCCACCAGGGCCAGGAAGCGCTCGCGCCGGCCCTTGTGCAGCTGGGAGATGATGGCGATGTTGGCCACCTGCTCGTCGCTGAATTCGCGGTGCGCGCGGTCGATCTGGGTAAAGATGTTGCGCGCGTCGATAAAGAGGATGCGCTCGTCCGTCTTGCCCTTGTCGAAGAACCACAGCGTGGCGGGCAGCGTCACGGTGTAGAACATATTGCTGGGCAGGGTGAGCATGCCGTAGATCAGGTTGGCCTCCACCAGGGCTTGGCGGATGTCGGCCTCGGAGTGGCGGGCGTCGCTGGCGCTGTTGGCCATGACCAGGGCGGCGCGGCCCTTATCTTTCAGCGAAGTGGCGAACAGGTTGATCCACAGGTAGTTGGCGTTGGGCACGGTCTCGGTGCCGGCCTCGCTTTTCTTGAGTTTGGTCTTGTTGCGCGGGATGCCGTAGCTGTTGAAGCGCGGGTCTTTTTCTACCGCGGCCACGGCCACATCGTCCACGTTGAAGGGCGGGTTGGCCATGACGTAGTCGAACTGGCCCAGGCTGCCGTGCGGGTCTTCGGTGTAGGTGTTGGCCTGCATCACGCTGCCGCGCAGTCCGTTGACGGCCAGGTTCATCTTGGCGAGCTTGACGGTTTCCAGCGTCTTTTCCTGGCCATAGACGTAGATGCTGTCGTCACCGTGGCCTTGTGCTGCCGCGTCTTCGCGGTGCGCGGCGATGAACTCGGCCGACTGCACGAACATGCCGCCGGAGCCACAGGCGGGGTCGAACACCTTGCCGCCATGGGGCTCGATGATTTCCACCATGAGCTTGACGACCGAGCGCGGCGTGAAGAACTCGCCACCGCCCTGGCCTTCGCTTTTGGCGAAGTTGGCCAGGAAGTATTCATAGATCTTGCCGAACAGATCGCCGCCGGCATCTTGCGGGATATCGGCAAAGATGCGCAGCAGGCGCTGGGCCAAGCCCTTGTTCTGCGCCGAGCGGGTGAGGCGGAAGTATTCGTCCTGCGGCAGCACGCCGGCCAGTTCGGGCTTGTATTCCTCGATGGCCTCCATGGCCTTCTTGAGCGCCCGGGCGATGTCCTCCTTCTCGGGCAGGGTCAGCAGGTGGGTGTAGCGGGCGTGGTCGGGCAGGTAGAAGCCGCAACGCTCGATGGCGATGTCGGACAGGGCCTTCTCAAGCCGCTTGCCCTTGAGCTTCTGGTATTCGGCCAGGATGGCGGCTTCGTGCTGGCGGTATTTGTTGTCGGCAAACTTCAGGAAGATCAGGCCCAGCACGGGGGTGGAGTATTCGCTGGCTTTCAGGTCGGAATTGGCGCGCAGGCTGTCGGCGGCGCGCCAGAGGTCGGCTTCGAGCTTCTTGAGCTGTTCTTTGTTCATGCTTTGATAATACCGGTGGGTATAGGTGGGGCGGGCGACAGGCTCTAAGATAGATGGATGGGCATCTCTCCTCCCGTCAGTTTCCCGCGTTTCTGGGCCGACCTCAGCACGCATGACTTCGCCTCACTCGATGCTGCGCGCGCCATTGCCGTGCTGCCCGTGGCCGCCACCGAGCAGCATGGCCCGCACCTGCCGCTGAGCGTGGACTCGGATCTGGCCGATGGTGTGGTGGCCGCGGCCCTGCCGCACATCGCCGCGGACCTGCCCGTGCTCTTCCTGCCCACCCAGGCCGTGGGCCTGAGCCCCGAGCACCAGGCCTTCCCCGGCACGCTCACGCTGTCGGCGCACACCGTCATCAGCCTGTGGACCGAGATCGGCGAATCGGTGGCGCGCACCGGTGTGAAGAAGCTGGTGCTGCTCAATGCGCACGGCGGCCAGGTCGGCGTGATGGACATCGTGGCGCGTGACCTGCGCGCGCGGCTGGGGATGCTGGTCTACAGCGTCAACTGGTTCAACCTGCCGCTGGGCGCCCAGGTCGAAGGCCAGTTCAGCGCCGAGGAACACCGCTTCGGCATCCACGCCGGCCAGATCGAGACGGCCATGATGCTGGCGCTCAAGCCCGAGCGCGTGCAGATGGCGCAGGCGCAGAACTTTGCCTCCGCCTCGCAGCGGCGCGCGCAGACCTTCCCCATCCTGGGCAATGGCAAGAGTGCCAAGCTGGGCTGGCAGATGCAGGACTACAACCCGGCGGGCGCAGTGGGCAACGCGGCCGCGGCCACGGCCGAGCAGGGCCGCGCCGTGCTCGACGCCGCCGGTCGCGCGCTGGCCGCCTTGCTGGCCGAGATCGACCGGCTGCCGGCGCAGACCCTGGTGCGGGGACCGCTGGCGTGACCGCGACGCTGCCCACGCCAGACGACAAGCAGGCGGCAGAACAGCGTCGGCTACAGGCCTTGGACAGCTACGACGTGCTGGACACGCCGCCGGACCCGGGCTTTGACGAACTGACGCAGCTGGCCTCGCAGTGGCTGGGTATGCCGATCTCCCTGGTCAGTCTGATCGACGCCGATCGCCAGTGGTTCAAGTCGCGCGTGGGGCTGGAGGCCGGGCAGACGCCACGCAGCCAGGCTTTTTGCAGTGTGGCCATCGAACAGCCTGGCACGGTCATGGTGGTGCCCGACGCGCTGCTTGATCCGCGCTTTCGCGACAACCCCCTGGTCACCGGCGAGCCCCGTATCCGTTTCTACGCTGGCGCGCCTCTGCTCACCCCCGAAGGCCAGGCCCTGGGCACCTTGTGCGTGATCGATCGCACGCCGCGCGACTTCAGCGCGGCCCAGCAGCAGACGCTGGCCCTGCTGGCGCGCCAGGTGATGGCCCAGCTGGAACTGCACCGCCAGCGGTCTGAACTCACGTTGGTCCTGGGCCGCTATCAGAAGCTGTTTGAAAACACCCTGGACGGCGTGCTGCAGGCTGAGCCCGGTGGCGGTGTGCTATCGGCCAATCCGGCCGCCTGCGCCATGCTGGGCTTGAGCGAGGCCGAGATCCGCGAGCGTGGACGTGACGGCCTGCTGGACCTGTCCGACCCGCGCTTGTCGGCGCTGCTGGCCGCGCGCCAGCGCGATGGCCAGGCGCGCGGCGAGCTGCGCATGCGCCGCGGCGACGGCACGCTGTTCGAGGTGGAGCTTACCTCGGCGCTGTACCAGGACATGTCCGGCCACTGGCTCAGCAGCATCGTGTTTCGTGACAACACCGAGCGGCGGCATCTGAACCAGGCCTTGCAGGCCCAGGTGAACTTGCTCGACAACCTGAGCCAGCACGTACCTGGGGTGCTCTACCAGTTCCAGATGGGGCCCGACGGCCGGCTCAGCTACCCCTTCGCCAGCCAGGGCATACAAACCATCTACGAGGTAACGCCCGAGGAAGTGCGCGAGGACGCCAGCATGCTGTTGGAGCGCATCCACCCCGATGATCTGCAGGACGTGCTGAGCTCGATCCATACCTCGGCCCAGACCCTGCAGCCCTGGCGCTTCGAGTACCGGGTGATCCTGCCCGAGCAGGGCCTGCGCTGGCGCCTGTGCAATGCCCAGCCCGAGCGCCTGCCCGATGGCGGCACCTTGTGGCACGGCTTCAACGCCGACATCACTGAGCGCAAGGAGGCCGAGGCCGAGACCTTCCGCCTGGCCTATTTCGATGCGCTCACCGGTCTGCCCAACCGCAGTCTGCTGCGCGACCGCATCGAGCTGGCGCTGGCGCAGGCCCGGCGCAACCGACAGTACGGGGCGGTGATGTTCGTCGATCTCGACAACTTCAAGCAGATCAACGATGCGCGCGGCCATTCGGTGGGGGACCATCTGCTGACCGAGGTGGCGCAGCGCCTGCAGGCCCTGCTGCGCGCCGAAGACACGGTGGCGCGCATCGGCGGCGACGAGTTCGTGCTGCTGGTCAACGAGCTGGGGACCGACGTGGAGGCCGCCGCGCGCGCCGCCATGGCCGTGGCCGAGAAGGTGCGCGCCACGCTGGATCGCCCGCACCTGATCGACAACTTCAGCTACACCAGCACCGGTAGTCTGGGCATCAGCCTGTTCCCCAAAGCCGGCCAGCAGATCGACGACCTGCTGCGCGAGGCCGACACCGCCATGTACCGCGCCAAATCGGCGGGGCGCAACCGCATCGCCTTCTTCGAGCTCACCATGCAGCACGAGGTGGAGGAGCGCCTGGCACTGGAGCAGGAGCTCAAGGAGGCGCTGGCCGGTGAGCAGTTGCGCCTGGATGTGCAGTCGCAGGTGGACGCGCAGGGGCGGGAAGTGGCGGGCGAGCTGCTGCTGCGCTGGTTGCACCCCACACGCGGCCTGCTGCCGCCCATGCGTTTCATCCCCCTGGCCGAGGAAACCGGCCTGATCCTGCCGCTGGGGGAGTGGGTCATCGAGCAGGCCTGCCACACGTTGGCGCGCATGCGCCGCCAGGGGCTGACGCAGTCGCTGGCGGTCAACGTCAGCGCGCGCCAGTTCCGCAGCGAGGATTTCGTGCCCCGCGTGCAGGCCATCCTGCAGAGCACCGGCGCGCCGGCGCAGCAGCTGGTCTTCGAGGTGACGGAGAGCCTGTTCATCCAGGACTGGGACAACTCCCTGCGCCGCATCATCGAACTCGTGAAGATGGGCATCCGCTTCTCGATCGACGATTTCGGTACCGGCTATTCCAGCCTGAGCTACCTGCAGCGCCTGCCCCTGTTCGAGCTCAAGATTGATCGGGGCTTCGTGCAGGACACGCCCCAAAACATCAACAACAAGGCCATCGTCCAGTCCATCCTGTCCATGGCACAGCACCTCGGCCTGGAAGTCGTGGCCGAGGGTGTGGAGACGCAGGCCCAGGCGGATTTCCTGCGGGCCAGCCATTGCCACCGTCTGCAGGGTTATCTGTACTCCCAACCGCAGCCGCTGCGGGATTGGCTGGCGCATATCGGCCTGAACGACTGAGGGCACGGGGTGGCCGGTTTGACAGCCACGGCTGCCCTGCGGATACTTGCTGCATCCGTTCACGGAAGAGGAGCCGCCTTTGAATACGCCCGCCGACCGCCGTCAGTTCCTGCGCTCCGTGTTCCACGCGCCGGTGCGCCTGCGCCTGGGCGAACGCGAAAGCCAGGCGTTTCTGCATGATGTGTCGCTCAAGGGCGCGCTGGTCGAAGTCTCGGCCAGCTGGGGCGGGCGCGTGGGCGACGCCTGCCTGCTGCGCCTGGAGCTGGCCAGCGATGCGGCCATCACCATGGAGACCACGGTCGCCCATGTCGAGGGCATCCATGTCGGCCTGCATTGCGAGCGCCTGGACCTCGACAGCATGACGCACCTGCGTCAACTGGTCGAACACAATGCCGATGACCCGGCCCTGCTTGAGCGCGACCTCGCCACCCTGGTGACCCAGGGCCGCGCCGAAGCCTGAGCCCGGCTTCTTCGATGCAACGCCGTCTCGTCCTGGGTCTGCCCGCCCTGATGCTGGCACCGCCGGGCTACGCGGCCACGCCTGGCGAGTTGCTGGCCTCGGGCCGCCACATTCTGCTGATGCGCCACGCCGATGCCCCGGGTGTGGGCGACCCGCCGGGCTTTCGCCGGAGCGACTGTGCCACGCAACGCAATCTGGGGCCGGCCGGCCGTGAGCAGGCCCGCGCCGCCGGCCTATGGCTGCGCAGCCAGGGTGTGCAAAGGGCGCAGGTCTGGTCCAGCCCCTGGTGCCGTTGCCTGGAGACGGCGCAACTGCTCGGTTTTGGCGCGGTGAGCGTGGAGGAAAGCCTGGGTTCCTTCTTCGGACGGTACGAACTGGAGTCTCGGCGCAACGAGGCCCTGCAGGCTTTCGTGGCGCGCCTGCTCAGTGGTCCACCGGATCGCGCGCCCATCCTGGTTACGCACCAGGTGAACATCAGCACCTATGCGGGGGGTGGCGTGGCCAGCAGCGAGATGGTGCTGGTGCGGGTGGATCGCCAGGGCCGGCCACAGGACACGGTGCGTTACGCACCACCGCCGCTGTCCTGATTCGTCGCTGACACGGGCCTGCGTGCGGCGCTGCGCACCAGGCGCGTGCACGAGCTGCAGTGATGCGCGCCCGAGGCCTGGCCTGACTATTGCGTATGTTTCGGCCTCCCCTCTACCAGGTGCTGCCATGACCCCCTCTGTCGACTCCCTCCAACCCGATCGCCCCCTGTGGCCCACGTCAGCCAGGGAGCGCCCATGAACCGCAACGACGTCACCGAGAAGATCATCACCGTCAAGGTCGCCAAGGGCCTCAAATGGGAAGACGTGGCCAAGAAGGTCGGCCTGAGCAAGGAGTGGGTCACGGCCGGCTGCCTGGGCCAGATGACCTTCGATGCCAAGCAGGCCAAGGTGCTCGGCAAGATCTTCGGCCTCAACGAGGAAGAGCAGAAGTGGCTGCAGGTCGTGCCCTACAAGGGCTCGCTGGACACCGCCGTGCCGACCGACCCGCTGATTTACCGCTGGTACGAGATCGTCAACGTCTACGGCACCACCATCAAGGAACTGATCCACGAGGAGTTCGGCGACGGCATCATGAGCGCCATCGACTTCAGCATGGACATCCAGCGCCAGGCCGACCCCAAGGGCGACCGCGTCAACGTGGTGCTCTCGGGCAAGTTCCTGCCTTACAAGCAGTACTGAGTCCGATGCCTTAATAGTGCGGCGGCAACTCGTCGCGTGGGTTGCGCAGTACCGGCGCACTGCCTTCGGGCAGCTGCTGGCGCAGGCCCATGACTTCGCGCAACAGCAGGTCGATCTGCTGTTGCTGGCGATAGATGGTCTGGTTCAGCTGATCCAGCAGATCTTCCGCATAACTGGCCTTGATCTCCAGCTCGGTCAGGCGGGCATCGGTGTTGTGCATCGTGCTCATGGTCGTATTGGACCCGAAAAGCAGCCGTGTCGCCGAGGGGCGTGTGGCACTTTGCGGTGCGGATCGCTCCGATGCAAATTCCCGAAGCAAAAGTTCGTTCATAGGCCATCCCTGGGCTTTGCGCAAGAGCCCGCTTTTTGAGTGTTGCGCTTGGAAGACGTCACACTTCAAGCGATTTCTCAAGTGTCGGCCCTAAGCGCATGGGCTGCCGTGAAGCGCGCGTAACTGCCTGATTTTTCAGTGTTTTCCGCTGGGGCTCCGTGAGGTTTTGAGGCGTGCAGCCCGGACAATAGGCACAGGGCAGCGTGACATCACCAGCACACCACTGAAAGGGCAAGACACCATGTTCAACACCTGGAAGAAATTCGCGACGCGCCCCGAACCTGTCGAGGTGCTGGAGGCTGTGCCGGTGCTCAACCGTTCGACGGCCTACCGCCGTTTCCTGCGTTCGGTGTACCAGGCGCCGGCGCGGCTCAATCTCGCGGGTTATATGCGCGAGGTCCAGGTGCTCGATGTCTCCCTCAAGGGGGCGCTGGTCGATATGGGCGCAGCCCTGTCCTGTCCGGTGGGGGTGCGCGGCCGGTTGCGCCTGCTGCTGTCACCCACCGTTTTCATCGCCATGGACGTGGCGGTGACGCGCGTGCAGGGCAGCCAGCTGGGCCTGCAGTGCCTGCACATCGACCTCGACAGCGTCACGCACCTGCGCCAGCTGATCGAGCGCAACTCCCAGGACCCGGCCCTGCTGGCCCGCGAGCTCTCGGTGCTGGTGGGCGCGACAGCCTGATCCCTTCAGTGCAGCCCTAGCGGTCCTTGCCGATCGCCTGGCGTGTTTGCGCCGCCTGTCCCGTGAGCCACTCGCAGAAAGCCTGTACCTCGGGCCGCGCATGGCTGTGCGGCGCCGCGATCAGCCAGTAGGCCATGGGCGAGTCCAGGCGCATGCCGGGCAGCACTTCGATCAGGTCCCCGGAACGCAGGCTGTCGGCCACCAGCGGCATGCGCGTGAGCGCCACGCCCTGGCCCGCCAGCGCGGCCTGTGCGATCTGGTAGGCGTAACCGAAGTAGAGCCAGCGCTTGGGTTCGAGCTTGCGCAGGCGGTAGACGTCCAGCCAGTGTCGCCAGGTCAGCCAGGTCATGGGGTGGCTGTGCTGCGCCTCGTTGGCCTCGATCAGGGTGAAATGCGCCAGGTCCTCGGCGCGCTGCAGGGGCCGGTTCTTGAGCAGCCAGGGGCTGACCACCGGGGTGAGCTGTTCGTCGAACAGGTGCACCGCGTGCGCCGGCACACTGGACGCCTGCGTATAGCGCAGCACCAGGTCGACGTCGGCGGTGTCCAGGTCGATCAGCGCATCCGAGGCGTCGATGCGGATGTCGATGTCAGGGTGCTGGCTCTGGAACGCTTCGAGCCGCGGGATCAGCCACATGGACGCGAAAGAGGCCCAGGTGCTGATGGCCACGCTCTTGCGTCCGGCGCTGCGCCGGACCTGGCGCACCGCGCCGTCCAGCCGCTCCAGCGAGGGCAGCACGGCCTGCAGCAGCTGCGCCCCGGCGGCGGTGAGCTCCACCGCGCGCGTGTGGCGCAGGAACAGGCTCACGCCCACCTCGTCCTCCAGGGACTGGATCTGCCGTGTCACCGCGCTCTGCGTCAGCGCCAGCTCTTCCGAGGCGGCGCGGAAATTCAGGTGCCGCGCGACGGCCGCGAAGGCACGCAACTGGCCTACCCCGATGGGGCGGGTGCGGGGCGCGAAGTCGGGGCTGGACATGGGATACCGTGGGGGGTTGATTGATGCGTTTCTGGAATCAATAGCCTAACTGGATTTCATTAGACGGGCCAGCAGATTTTGCTGATGATGCAATGCCGAACACTCTCAAAAGGAGTCAGTCATGGCCTCCCTCGGCGATCACGAATTGCATCAATCATTCGACGCGATCGGCGTCGCGCGCTGCTGGAATCTGGCGGCCGGGCAGGTGCTGAGCCTGCGTCCGCGCGGCGCCGGTACCTTGCGCATACGGGCGGGCCGGGCCTGGGTCACGCTGGATGAGCGGCCCACCGGACATGGCCCGGACGCGGGCGACTATTTCCTGCTGGTCGGGGATCAGCTGGCGGTGGGGCCCGGGCGGCATCTGGTGCTGGAGTCGCTGGACCAGGACGTGCTGAGCTTCGAATGGCTGCCGCTGGCCCAGGCGGCGCGGCCGCAGCGCGAGCCCTTGCGGCACACGCTGGGAGATCTCTACGCGGCCGCGCAACAGGCCGGCAGCGCGCTGCTGCGCCTGCTGCGTGGCCTGCTGGTCCTCAGTCGGCCTTGAAGCCCGTGGCGGCCACGGCCTTGCCCCAGGTGATGGTGTCGGCTGCGATGATGCGCGCGAAGGCCTCGGCCGTGGTGCCGGTCACGCGAAAGCCGGCGTCCTCCAGCTTGGTGCGCATCGCGGGGTCGGTCACGGCCTTCTGCACATCGGCGCTGAGTTTGGCCAGGACCTCGGGCGGCGTGCGTGCCGGCGCCACGATGCCGAACCAGGAACTGAACTCCAGCGTCGGGTAACCCTGTTCCTTGATCGTGGGCACGTCGGGCAGGGCCGCGGCGCGCGCCGGGCCCGTGGTGCCCAGGGCCAGCAGCTTGCCGGCCTTCACATTGGGCGCAGCCAGGCCCACGCTGGCGAAGACGCCGTGCACGTCGCCGCTGAAGAGCCCGCCCAGGGCATCGGCCGTGCTCTTGTAATGCACCGCCTCGGGCTTGACCTTGATGGCCTCGCCGAACATGAAGGCGCCGAAGTGGCCGGGTGTGCCCGCGCCGAAGGTGGCCATGAACAGGCCCTTCTGCTGCTGCGTCCAGCTCACGAATTCCTTGACGTTGCGTGCGGGCACCTTCTGCGGGTTGATCAGCAGCGCGAAATCGGCGCTCACCACCTGGCTCACGGCGGCGAAGTCCTGCGCCGGGTTGTAGGGCAGCTTGTTGTAGCTGCTGGGTGCGATGCTGAGCTGGCCGGTTTCGCCCAGCATCAGCGTGTAGCCGTCGGGCGTGGCGCGTGCGGCCTCGCTGGCGGCGATCAGGCCACCGGCGCCGGGCTTGTTGTCCACGATCACGCCCTGGTTGCCCCAGCCTTCAGACAGCTTCTGCGCCAGCAGGCGCGCCACGATGTCGGGGCCGGTGCCGGCCGGGAAGCCGACGATCATGCGCACGGGGCGGTTGGGGTAGGTGGCCTGGGCTTGCACGCCGGTGGCGGCCAGGCCGGCCAGCAGGGTTGCGCTGGCCAGCAGGGCACGGCGCAGGGTAAAGGGGCGGGTCATGGTGAGGTCTCCTTGTAATGAATTCGGGGGGTCAGTTCACGGTGAAAAACTGCATCTCCACACGCTCGGGCCGGCGCACGCCGCTGCCGATGAACATGCGCTCGGCCATCCAGCCCAGCGTGGGCGAGGCGGTCTCGAAACTGGGTGAGCAGCGGAAGTAGACCTGCTGCGGGTCGACGGCTTCACCGCGCAGCAGTCGCGCCGTCACCTCGGGTGCGGCGGCACGCAGCGCGCGGTTGTGCACATAGATCAGGTCGCCGGCATCGGTTTCGAGCACGTAGCGTGCATCGAGCTCGGCCAGGCGCGGGCTCACGATGAGCTGGTAGTCGGCGCCGCCGGGCAGCACCCGGGCCGTCCAGCCGGCGCCGCGCGCCTCGCCGCCAATGATGGGGATGAGGCGGCGCTGGCCATGCTGGGTGTGGCCGACTTCCTGCGGCGTGCCGACGAGCACCGACAGCTCGGCAAAAAATTCCAGGGTGGGGGCGGTGAAGGACATGCCGCAGCTTAGGGCGGGAGGCCGCCGGGTGCTGTCATCCCTTAAGATGACAGCACAAAACTAGCAGAGCGAGGAGACGCATGCGCAAGTGGACCTGCACAGCCAGCGCCAACGGCTCGGGCCGTCACGCCCAGGTGCTGGCCGGGCTCATCAATCAGCTGGGCCAGCCGCGTTTTCGTTCCATGTTGCTCGAAACCCTGCAGCCTTTGGTGCCTGCGGCCTCCTACTCGGTCTACCGCACGGGGCGCCACAGCGTGCCGCAACTTTTTTTCTCGGACAGCCTGGGCGTGCCCGATACCACCCGCGACTGCTGGTTGGCCTACCTCTCCGGGCCCTACCGCAGCGACCGCACGCTGATCAACGAGACACCGGGCGATGACCATCCCCTGCTGTGCCACCTCACGGCGCAGGAGGTACCGGCCCAGCACCGCGCGCGCGTCTACGAGGCGCACGGCGTGGCTGAGCGGGTGTCGGTGGTGCAGGCGCGCGAGGACGGCCTGTTCGCCCTGAACCTCTACCGCCACCAGCACCAGGCCCCGTTCAGCGATGCCCAGGTGGCGGATTTCGAAGCCCTGGCGCCGGCCCTGCTGGCCTTGGCACGCAAGCATGTCGCGCTGGGGGTGGTGGAGGCGCCTTCCGATATGTCGCAGGAGCAGCGTCTGCGCGCATTGCAACCGGCGCTCACGCCGCGCGAACTGGAAGTCTGTGTGCGCCTGCTGCGCGGCATGACCTACGACGGCATCGCCGTCGACCTGGGCCTGAGCCTGCCCAGCGTCAAGACCTACCGCAACCGCGCCTTCGATCGCCTGGGCATCCATTTCCGCAACGAACTCTTTGCCCTGCTGCTGCGCACGCCGGCGGCGTCGCTCACCCGCCAGTAGCCGCCCTCAGGCGTAGGTGATCCAGTCCGCCAGGTCCGGGTGGTCCAGGTGTGGCAGGGTGTTGTAGCTCAGCAGGCTGTGGCGCTTCGGATTGAAGGTGAACTCGCTCACCGCGCTGTTGCGGATGCGCATATTCAGCTCGATGGTCGTCTCGGGTGTGGTGCCCAGCACGTGGCCCACGGCCGTGGCGATGGGGCCGCCGCTGGAGACGATCAGGACATTCCCCTCATGGTTCTTGCGCACCTGGTCCAGCGCGCCGGTCACGCCGGCCAGGAAGTCGTTGTAGCTGGGCATGCCCTTGGGGCTGACCACACCGTTCATCCACTGGCGCAGGCCGTCGCGCAGCAGGCGGAAGTGGTGGCGGTAGAGCTCGGGCGTGTCCGGCTTCTGCAGGGGATACGGGTGGATGGTCGCGATCACCGCCTCGCTGTCGTATTCATTCAGGCCGGTGAGCGCCTGTACCTCGTTGGCATAAGCGCCGCCCTGTGCGATGCCGGCCCAGGTCTGCGCGTGGCGGCGCAGTGTGCCGGTGAGCACCGCGTCGAAGGTGATGTCGCGCTCGCGCCAGTACTGGCCCAGGCGCTCGCTCTGTTTGCGGCCGAGCTCGCTGAGCTGGTCATAGTCGGCCGCCCCGAAGGAGGCCTGGCCGTGGCGCACGAGGTAGAGGGTTCCCATGAGGGGATTGTCGCAAGTCCGACGCCCGGCGCTTGTCGCCGGCGCGACGAATGCTATGAATTCAGGAGCAAATCTCGATCATCCCTTTTGGGGTCTGCAGCTGGGCTCGCAGGCGCGGCGGGCCGGCTTGCACGGGCACGCCCTGCAGGCCGAGGGCCTGGCAGGCGCTGACCAGGGTGTCAGCCTGCGGGTGTTGCAGATCGAAAGACAACAGTGTCACGCTGCTGGCCGGCATGGCGGCGGCGGGATGCACGGAGCCCCACTGGATCAGCGTGGGCAGGGTGCCGTCGATCAGGCGCTGCCCGTCTTCGCGCACCGTGATCTGCCACTGCAGCAGGCCTTGCGGTGTCGGGCGCGAGGCGGTGATGACCTCACCACGATCAATGCCCTGCATTTTCAGCGCGGCCACGGCAGCCTGCGCATTGTCCACGCGCGCCACCCAGTGCACGAGCTGCGGGCCCTCGCGGCGCAGGCGTGCCTGCACGTCGGCGTCGTCCAGGTCGTACCACCGCTGCCGGGCCGGCGCCGCTGCGGCGGGGTCGATGGCGATGATCTCGAAGTAGGCCAACGGAAAGGCGGGACTCGCGATGCTGAAGAGCCGGTTGTGTGTGCCCATCAGCGCGTGCTGGCCGCCGGGGCCGGGTGTGACACTCAGCGTGCTCTCGCACCAGGCCACGCCTTCGTCCAGCGTAGCAGCCAGCACGACGAGGTGGTCGAGCGCCGCAGTCACAACTGCACGTGTCCCGTGATGCAGGTCTGCACCTGGCCGCCGACCCACACTTGCCCCTGCGCATCGCGTTCCAGCAGCACACGACCGGCGCGGCCCAGGCACGTGCCCTGGGCGGCCACGTAGCGCGCGGGCAGGTGGCCCTCGGCCATGAGCCACTGGGCCAGGCTGGCGTTGAGGCTGCCGGTGACCGGATCTTCGGTGATGCCCACGGGTGCGGCGAAGGCACGAACTTCCAGGTCGGGCACGGCCAGCTGCGGTGCGTCGGCCGCGTGTTCGGCAAAGGCGCGGGTCTCGCGGCTGCTGCGCGCGATCAGCTGCACGGCGCCGCTGTCCTGCGTCAGCGCGGCCACGCCCACCTTTTGCCCCAGCTCGCGCAGGCGCTGGTGATCGGGCTCCAGCGCGAGCACGGTGTCCACGCTGTCCAGCAGCAGGCCCAGCCAGCGCGGGCCGTTGTCCAGCGCTTGTGCCGCAATGATGTGCTGCGTCGTGATGCCCAGGGCCTGCGCCACCTGAGCCAGCAGTTCGGGCGCGGGCGTGCTGCGTGTGAGCGGCGGTGCGGCGAAGGCCAGGTGCTGGCCGGCGCGTCGGATGCTGACCAGGCCCACGGCGCATTCCTGCACGATGAAGTCCTGGTTCTTGGGCGCACCGCCGGCTTCCAGCCAGGCATGGCAGCTGCCCAGTGTGGGATGGCCGGCGAAGGGCAATTCGCCGCCGGGCGTGTAGATGCGCACACGGTAGTCGGCGCCGGCCTGCGTGGGCGGCAGCACAAAGGTGGTCTCGGAGAGGTTGGTCCAGCGCGCGAAGCGCTGCATCTCGTCGTCCGTCAAGCCCTGGCCGTCGAGCACCACGGCCAGCGGGTTGCCCCAGTAGGGCGTGGTCGTGAAGACGTCGACCTGCTTGTAGGGGCGCTGGTGCTGGGTCATGGCATCTGCTCCCGGATCACGGCGGCCAGAGCGGAGACACCGCGTTCGATCTCTTCCGCGCTGGCCGTGACGAAGGACAGGCGCAGGGTGCGCACATCGGCGGCCCCGGCGTAGAAGGCCGCACCCGGCACATAGGCCACGCCGCGTGCCACCGCCTTGGGCAGCAGTGCCGCAGCGTCCAGGCCCTCGGGCAGGCGGGCCCAGAGGAACATGCCGCCCACGGGCCGGTTCCAGCTCACCTCCTTGGGCATGTGGTGTTCCAGCGCGGCCAGCATCACGTCGCGTTGCGATTTGTAGAGCGCGCGGATGCGCGGCACATGGCGGTCCAGGAAACCGTCCTTGATGACCTCGGCCACCACGCGCTGGTTGAAACCCGGGCTGTGCAGGTCGGCGGCCTGCTTGGCCTGCAGCAGCTTGGGGAACACTTCTTTGGGCGCGACCAGGTAACCCAGGCGCAGGCTGGGCGCCAGCACCTTGGAGAAGGAGCCGAGGTAGAGGCAGCCATCCGGGTGACGTGCCGTCAGCGGCGCGGGCGGCGGCTGGTCGAACCAGAGCTCACCGTAGGGGTTGTCCTCGATCAGGGGCAGGGCCAGCTCGGCGGCGGTGGTGCTCAGCGCCGCGCGCCGGGCCTCGCTCATCATGCGGCCGGTGGGGTTCTGGAAGTTGGGCAGCACGTACATGAAACGCGCGGGTGTGCCGGCAGCCTGGGCGGCGCGCAGCGCGGCGATGTCCACGCCCTCGTCGTCGCTGGCCACGCTGTGCACCAGCGGCTCCATGGGCGCGAAGGCCTGCAGGGCGCCCAGGTAGGTGGGCGTCTCCACCAGGATGCGGCTGCCGGTGTCGATCAGCACCTTGGCCGCGAGGTCCAGGCCCTGCTGCGAACCGGTGGTGATGAGCACCTGGGCCGGGTCCACCTTCCAGGGCAGGGACGCAGCCACCATCTCGCGCAGCGGGCCGTAGCCTTCGCTGGCCGCGTACTGCAGGGCGGCCTGGGCATCGTCGCGCAGCACGCGCGCACAGGCCTGCGCGAACTCTTCTACCGGGAAGGTCTTGGGCGAGGGCAGGCCGCCGGCAAAGCTGATGATGCCGGGTTGTTCGGTGAGCTTGAGCAACTCACGCAGCACCGAGGGGTTCATCAGCGCGGCGCGCGAGGACAGCACCCAGGGCGAGGGGGAGGGGGTGCGCGGCGTCATGGTGTGCTTCCTTGTGTTTCAGGGGAACGGGTGGGGGCCTTGCCCACCGGCATTTTGCGCCCGGCAAAGACGACGGCGATCACGGCCAGGCCGAAGCCCAGCGTGAGGACGTCCAGCGTCTCGCCCAGCAGGGGTACGGCGAAGAGCATGGAGATGAAGGGTTGCAGCAGCTGCAGCTGGCTCACGCGCACGGTGCCGCCCAGGGCCAGGCCCTGGTACCAGGCGAAGAAGCCCAGCCACATGGAGAACACCGCGACGTAGGCAAAACCGCCCCAGGCCGCGCTGGAGACCGGCGCCTGCGGCCAGCTCCACAGCGTGAGTGGCAAGGTCAGGGGCAGGGACAGCAGCAGGGCCCAGCAGATCACCTGCTCCGCGGGCAGGTGCTGTGCCAGGCGTGCGCCATAACCGTAGCCCACGGCGGCGCACAACATGCCCAGCAACAAGAGCCCATCGGCCGGATGCAGCGTGAGCCCCGCGCTGCCTGAGCGCAGCACGGCGTAGCTCACCACCAGCGCGGTGCCGACGATGGCGCAGAGCCAGAAGCCGATGGAGGGGCGCTGGCCTTGCAGGGCCGCGCCCACCGCCGCGGTGGCCAGGGGCAGCACGCCCACGATCACGCTGGCGTGCACGGCCTCCACATGGCGCATGGCGATGGAGGTGCAGATGGGAAAACCGAAGACCACGCCCAGCGCCACCAGGGCCAGCGGCCCCCAGTCCTTGCGGCGCGGCAGCGGTGCGCGCACGGCGAGCAGGAAGAGGGCCGACAGCACGGCCGCCACCACGGCGCGGCCCGCGGCGATGTACAGGCCCGGGAGCTGCGGTGCTTCGGGCGTGCCCGTGGCCAGGCGGGTCATGGGCAGGGTCAGGGCGAAGATGAAGACGCCCAGCAGCCCGAGCCACAGGCCGCGGCGTTGCAGGGGGTCCAGCGGAGGATGAAGAGGCGGGACAGGCATCGCACCGACTTTAACGCGGTGCGCCGGCCCTAGGTCGAGAAGGTGGCCAGGGTGCGCAGCAGGGCGCGGTTCACGTCTTCGGGCGTGTAGCCGTAGCTCGCGCAGAGCAGGCGCGTGGCGCGGGTGTCGGCCCCTTCGAGCGCACGCGCCAGCTGCAGGGCCGGGTGGTAGGGGCCGCTATGTTCCAGCAGGGCCTGCAGGATGCGCTGCGACAGGGGCAGGCGTTGCAGCACCGCCGCCAGGGGTTCGCCCAGCAGGCGGTCGAGTTGCGAGAACAGGCCGCAGAGCTGGACCTCGCTGCGCAAATCCTCTTCGTCACCGGCATCGAGCAGGTGTTCGAGCAGGCGCGCGCGCGCGACCATGCCCAGGCGCACGGGTTGCAGGTCCGGCTCGTTGGCCGCCTGCGGCAGCTGGCCCAGCAGCCAGGCCTGCACGTGCTTGAGGCCCCAGACCTGCAGGCCGTGCTGCAGGGTGTCGATCTGACCGCGCAGCTGCGGCACGGCGGTGTTGACATGCTGCAGGAAGCGGTAGGCCAGCAGCGGGTCGGCGCTGAGCAGGGTTTCGATGCGGTCCAGGTCCGCGTCGTCGTCGATCGCGCGCACCACGCGGCTGATCGCCGTGCGGTCGGGTTGCCGGGCCTGGGCGCTCAGGCTGTGCAGCACATCCTCGACGGGCCAGCCGGCAAGGGCCCAGGCGGCCTGCTGGTCGAGTGCGGCATCGGCTTGCGCGCGGTGACCGCTGCCCAGCACGATCTGGCCCGGGGTCAGGGTCGCCTGCGCCTCGTCCGTGAGGTACAGGCCGGGGCGCGTCG
Organism: Burkholderiales bacterium; assembly: GCA_016185015.1. Taxonomy (GTDB): domain Bacteria; phylum Pseudomonadota; class Gammaproteobacteria; order Burkholderiales; family Burkholderiaceae_C; genus Hylemonella. The sequence goes on along the minus strand of JACPOI010000006.1, from coordinate 61,738 downwards.
TCACGGGGGTGGTCTCGGCGGGCGGGCGACCCGGCCAGACCAGGGGCAGGCCGCGTGCCTGGGCCTGCAAGGCGCGCGGGCGCAGCACGGCATCGCTGTGCACCTCGCTCGGCAGCACGAGCCAGGGACCGTCGGCGCGCGCGTGCGCCAGCAGGTCGAGCAGCAGCAGGGGGTGGACCACGCGCAGCAGCAACTGGGGTGCCCGCGTCGGCCAGAGTTCGGCCAGCGTGGCCAGCAGGTGGCGGGCATCGATGCCGTGGGTCTCGGGCAGCGGGTCGGCGTGCAGCTCGACCGCGGCGATCTCGCGCCGGTGGTTCCAGAGCAGGCGGTAGCCCAGGGTGAGCTGGTCCAGGACGGAGGCGCTCATACCGTGCGGTGCAGGAGGGGCAAAAGGGTGCGGGCGGATCAGCCCAGGTAATTGAACAGCGAGAGGCGCTGGATCTGGGCGTAGGTCTTGAGCGCCGCGTCGTAGCCGGTCTGCTGGTTCTGGAATTCGGAGATGCCCTTGATCATGTCCATGTCTTCGGCCCGCGACCGGTCGGCGGCGAGCTGGATGCTCTTTTCCTCCTGCGTGCCTTCGATGATGTCGGCACGCTTGAGCAGTTCGCCGGCCTGGCTACGGGCCGACTGCACGCGTTCCATGCCGCTGTCGATCTGTGCCAGCGCCAGGGACAGGTCCTGCGCCAGCTGGTGACCGTTGCCCGCGCCCTTGATGGCGGTGATGGCCTGGTCCAGCAGGGCGAAGAAGTCGTCGCGCGTGCTGGGGGTGATGGTCAGGGTGTCGCCATTGGCCGGCACGCCGCGCGCGACGAAGGTCAGGCCGTCGAAGGCGATGTCCTGGCCGTCGGTGTAGGGCTGGGCGGTGAGCACCGGCGTGGTGGTGATGGGGGGCAGCACCGTGGTCATGGAAACGTCGTAGGTGGTGACCGGGGGGATGGTGGCCGTGACGTTGAAGGTGACGGTGTAGTTGTTGCCGGTCAACGCGCTGGGGTCCAGCACCTGGCCCACATCGGTCCAGAGCTGGCCCTTGTTGGGCCCTAGCGGGGGGACGATGTTGGTGCCGAGGTTGAGGTTGAACACGCCGTTGCCGGTGGGCACGTTCATCCACACCGCCTGGCCGTCCATGGTGCCCGGGATGGACACGGCGGTGCTGGCGCGCGAGCCCGGGATGCCGTTGTAGACCACGCCCGCGGGCACGTCCACAAAGGGCTGGGGTGCGCTGCCCAGGCCGCTGAACAGGGGGATGCCGTTGGTGTCCTTCTTGTTCGCGTAGGTGAAGAGCTGGTCGCGCAGGCCCGCCATTTCCTGGGCGATGCTGGTGCGGTCCGACGGGTTGTAGGCCGCGTCGCCGGCGCTCACCATGAGCTGGCGCATGGTCTGCAGCAGGTCGAGGCTGTTGCCCAGCGTGCCCTCGGCCATGGCGACCGAGTTGCGCTGCAGGTTGAGGGCGCGCACTTCCACGTCCACGCGGGCAGAGCGCGTCATGGCGCGTTCTGCCTGGGCCGCACCGGTGGGGTCGTCGCTGGGGCGCACAACCTTCTTGCCGGCCGACAATTTTTCCTGCAGCTCGGCCAGGCCGGCCTGGCGGTTGGTCATGTTGGCCAGGGTGTTGTCGTAGGTGTTGGCGGTGGCGAGTCTCATGTCGCGTTCCTTGTGGCGTCTGGCGCTCAGCGTGAGAAGGATGCCATCAGGGTGTCGAAGATGTTCTGCGCAATCTGCATCATCTTGCCTGAGGCCTGGTAGGCCTGCTGGTACTGGATCAGGCGTGCGGCTTCCTCGTCCAGATTGACGCCCGCGACGGCCGTGCGGTCTTTTTCCAGGTTGACGGCGATGTCGCCGGAGACCTTGGAGGACTGCTCGGCGCCCTGAACCTTGGTGCCGATCTCGGCGATCACGCTGGCATAGCCGTCGGTCAGCGGGCCGCCGTCGAACATGGCGAGGTCGCGCAGGTCCAGCATGGCCTTGGCGTTGGCGCCGTCGAGCAGCGGGTAGGGATTGGCCGCGACGGTGTAGGTGTCACCGGGCTGCGGTATGCCCTTGAGCGTGAGCGACCAGCCGGTCTGCGGCGTGGCCGGTGGCACGGTGTATTCGATGGCCTGGCCCGGCACATAGGCATAGACGGTGGCGCCTGTGTCCGAACGGGTGTAGCTGCCCGGGCCGGTGAAGGTCAGGGTGACGGCCGGCGGGATCGGCACCGTGCGCACGGTCAGGCCCTGCAGCGTGAGGGCGCCGGTGTTGGCCGTGCCGGCGCTGGCGGCGAGGGGGCTGGCCATGGCCAGCTCCTTGGGCGAGCTGAAGGCCGTGTTGATGCCGCGCGCCGCGCCCGCAAAGGGCGTGAGCAGGAACTTGTCGCCGGCCACGGCAGCGCCGCCGCCGAGCGTGATGTTCAGGCCGTCCAGTTGCACGGGATTGGCCGCGCCGAAATCGAAGGGGGTCTGCACCCCGTCGCTCAGGCGGGTGATGGTGCCGGTGGTGGCGCTGGCGAAGGTGAAGGAGTAGTTGCTGGCCAGGAACGATGTGGTGCCGGAGGGGTTGCCCTGGATGCTGATGCCCAGGGTGGCCGTGCCGGCATTGGCCGGCGTTTTCTGGGGCAGGCCCGAGGGGATGGTGGCCAGGTTGAACAGCGGGTTGCCGGGGTTGCCATTGAGGTCCAGTCCCAGGGCCTGTTGCTCGTTCATCCTGGTGCCGATGGCCAGTGCCATGCGCCCCAACAGATTGCTGGCGTTGGTCAGGTCGGTGTTCTGGAATCGCAGCAGGCCGGCCATTTCCCCGCCGCCCAGCGTGGATTCCTGCAGCACGCGCGCCACGCCGCCGGTGGTGACGGTGAGTTGGGCCTTGGTGGGGTCGCCGTACTGGTCCTGGTGCAGGATGCCTACGGGGGCCACCGTCTTGCCCAGCACCAGGGGCTGGCTGCCGGCCAGGAAGATATTGATGCTGCCGTCGTCGGCAACGATATTGGTCGTCTGGACGTATTTGTTCAGATCGCGGATCAGCTGGTCGCGCTGGTCCAGCATGTCGTTGGGGGGCTGGCCGCTGCCCAGCGCCAGGGCGATCTTCTCGTTGGCCTGGCCGATCTGGGTGGCCAGATTGTTGACGGCCTTGACGTCGACGTCGAGCTGGCTGGTGGTGCCGATGCGCAGCTCGTTGATCGAATCGGCCATGGCGCGGAAACGGCTGGCCATCTCGTCGGCGCGCGCCAGCACCACCGAGCGTGCGGTGAGGTCGGTGGGGGCGTTGGTGATATCGGAGAAGGAGTTCAGCATGTCGCTGACCGAGGCCCCCAGGCCGTTGGGGCCACCGGGGAACAGGCTTTCCAGCTGCTTCATGTAGCTGTAGCGGGTGCTGTCGCTGGCGGCCACCGATTGCGCGGTGGCGGCCTGGCGCGTCAGGAAATCGTCATAGACGCGCTTGACCGTCAGGACGTCGACGCCCTTGCCGAAGTAGCCGCTGCCGGTGTACTGGCCGGCGATGTTCTGCAACTGCACCTGTTGGCGCGAGTAACCCGGCGTGTTGACGTTGGCAATGTTGTGGCTGATCGTCTGCAGCGCGTTCTGGTTGGCTGTCAGGGCGGTCACGCCGATGTTGATGATGCTGCTCATGACAGGCTCCGGGCGTCAGAGGCGCGCTGCAGGCGCAGCGTGGTGTTGATGGCTCGGCTGAGCTTGGCCGCGTAATCCGGGTCGGTGGCGTAGCCGGCGTCCTGCAGGCCCTCGGACCAGCCCTGGACCGAGCCGGTCTGCTGGCGTGCCTGCGCATAACGCGGGCTGTTGGAGATCAGTTGCGCGAAATCGCGGAAGGACTCGGCATGCGAGTCGTAGGCGCGAAAGCGCGCCACGGTCTTGTGCGGCACGCCATCGGTGTACTCGGTGGTGGTGACCTCGGCCACCTTGCCTTTCCAGTTGCCACCGGCCTTGATGCCGAAGAGGTTGAACGAGGGGCTGCCGTCCTTCATGAGGATCTCGCGCTGGCCCCAGCCGCTTTCGTGGCCAGCCTGGCCCAGCAGGTAGCTGGCGGGCAGGCCGCTGCTGCGTTCCACCTCCTGGGCGGCGGCGCCGTGCTGCTGCACGAAGCCGCGTGCAGCAGCGGGGGCAGGCACCGCGGGGGCCGTTGCGACGGGCTCGGGTTGGGCACCGGCCTTGGCCGGCTCCGTCATGCCCATCTGCTGCATCAGCTGCTTGGCGATCACCTCGGCCAGGCCGCCGGGCTGGCCGGTCATCTGCACGGCGAACTGCTGGTCCAGCAGGTCGCTGCCCAGGTCGCTGCCCGGGTTGTCGAGCATGCCGCTTTTCATGCTGGCCGTGGCGTCGCGCATGCTCTTGAGCAGCTCGCGCATGAACAGTGCCTCGAACTGCTTGGCGGTTTCTTTCACCGCTTCGGGCGTGGCCTGGCCGGCCTGGAACTTCAGGCGGTTCAGGCTGGCGCCATCGGCGGCCAGCGCTTGCGTCATGGGGTTGAGCGCGCCGGACTGCATCTTCAGATCACTTCGAGTTCGGCGTTGAGCGCGCCGGCGGCCTTGATGGCCTGCAGGATGGCCAGCAGGTCCTGCGGCGTGGCGCCCAGGGCGTTGAGCGCGCGCACCACGTCGGCCAGCTTGGGGGCCGTGGGCAGCTGGATCAGGATGCCGGGTTCCTGGCGGATTTCGATATTGGCCTTCTCGGCCACCACGGTCTGGCCGCTGGACAGCGGACCGGGCTGGCTGATGATGGGCGTGGAACTGATGCTGACCGAGAGGTTGCCGTGCGCGATGGCGCAGGGGCCCAGGGTCACGGCCTGGTTGAGCACGATGGAGCCGGTGCGCGAATTGATGACGACGCGCGCGGCCGGGACCGAGGACTCCAGGGGCAGCTCTTCCATCTCGGCGATGAAGCTGATGCGATCGTTGGGCTCCGTGGGCGCGCGCACATCCACCGTGCGGCCGTCCAGGGCGCGGGCCACGCCGTCGCCGAAGCGGGTGTTGATGGCCGCGGCCACACGGCGTGCGGTCTGGAAGTCGCTGGCCTCCAGGCCGAGCTTGATGCTGTCGCCTTCGAGCAGGGGCGTGGGCACGGCGCGCTCGATCTGGGCGCCGCCGGGGATACGGCCAGCGCTCAGGTGGTTGATCTGCACGCGGCTGCCGCCAGCCGAAGCGCCAGCGCCGGCGACGATCAGGCTGCCCTGGGCCAGGGCATAGACCTGGCCGTCGGCACCGCGCAGCGGCGTGGAAATGAGGGTGCCGCCCTTGAGGGACTTGGCATTGCCCAGCGAGGAGACGGTCACGTCCATGGCCTGGCCGGGCCGCGCGAAGGCCGGCAGCTGCGCCGTGACCAGCACGGCCGCCACGTTCTTGAGCTGCAGGCGCGAGGCAAGTTCCGGCGAGAGGGCAATGCCCATCTGCTGCAGGTAGTTGCTCAGCGTCTGCGTGGTGTAGGGCATCTGCGTGGTCTGGTCGCCGGTGCCGTCCAGGCCGATCACCAGGCCGAAGCCGGTCAGCTGGTTGCTGCGTACGCCTTCGATGGCGGCCACTTCCTTGATGCGGCCGGCCAGCGCGGGCTGGGCCATGAGCAGGCACAGGCCGAGCAGTGCTGCGCTTCGGCGCAGGGACGGGAGCATGGAGAAGAGGAAGCCGGTGTTCATGATGCGGGGCTCAAGTTCTGACGGAAAAAGTCGAAACAGGCGATAGCTGATTCTGTAAGTGCTCAGAACGGCGAAATGTTGAAAAAGAACCGGGTTAACCAGCCAACTGTCTGCGCTTCGTGCTGCGGGCCGCGGCCCTTGGACTCGACGCGCACATTGGCCACGGCGCTGGAGTTGACGATGCTGCCCGGCAGGATGGCCAGCGGGTCCACCGTGCCGGTGAAGCGCAGCACGTCCACGTTGTGGTTCAGGCCGATCTGTTTTTCCCCGGTGACGACCAGGTGCCCGTTGGGCAGCACTTCGGCCACGGTGGTCGTGATCGAACCCGAGAAGGTGTTGGCGGCTTCGGTACCACCCTTGCCCGTGAAGTCGGCCTCGCTGCCCGCGCCGATGCGGAAATTGTTCTCGGCGACAGTGCCCGGAAACTTCATGCCCGGCACGGCGGTGATGCTGCCTTCGATGCTGCTGCTGCGGTTGGCCGTGGAGCTGGACTTCTGGCTGGCCGTGACGTTCTCGACGATGCGCACGGTCAGTGTGTCGCCGACCTGGCGCGCGCGGCGGTCTTCGAAGCTGGGGCGGTAGCTGGCGTTCTGGAACAGGCTGCCGGTGGCCGGGCGCGCGGCTGGTTGTGCGGCCGCTTGCGTCAGGCGCGGTTCGGCGAAGTCGACCAGCGCCGGTTTCGGCGTGGAGGCGCAGCCGGCCAGCAGTGTCGCACCCAGGAGCAGGGTCAGGTGTTTCATCACAGTTGTCCCAGTTTCTGCAGCATCTGGTCCGAGGTCTGGATGGCCTTGGAATTCATCTCGTAGGCGCGCTGGGTCTGGATCATGGTCACCAGCTCCTGCACCACGTTGACGTTGGAGGTCTCCAGGAAACCCTGCATCAGCTGGCCCAGACCGTTGGCGCCCGGGTTGCCGGTGTTGGGCTGGCCGGAGGCGGCCGTTTCGGCATAGAGGTTCTGGCCGCGCGGCTCCAGGCCGGCCGGGTTGATGAAGCTGGCCAGCGCGATGGTGCCGATGGGCTGCGGCGTGACGGTGCCCGGGATGGACGCCGTGACGTTGCCGTCGGCCGAGATGCTCACGCTCGTCGCGTTGGCCGGCACCGTGATGCCGTTGGCCACCGGCAGGCCGTTGCTGGTGACGAGCTGGCCCTGGGCGTTGACCTGGAAGGCGCCGTCACGCGTGTAGTTGAGCGTGCCGTCGGGCATGGTGATCTGGAAGAAACCGTTGCCCCGGATGGCCACGTCCAGGTTGTTGCCCGACTGCTGCAGGCTGCCCTGCGCGAAGCTGCGGCTGGTGGACACGGTGCGCACCCCCAGGCCCACCTGCAGGCCGGTGGGCAGCTGCGATTGTTCGGAGGTGCTGGAGCCGGCCTGGCGCAGGTTCTGGTACATCAGGTCCTCGAACACGGCGTGCGCGCGCTTGAAGCCGTTGGTGGACGAGTTGGCCAGGTTGTTGGAGATGACGTCCAGCTGCATCTGCTGGGCTTCCATGCCGGTCTTGGCGATCCACAGGGAATTGAACATGGTGGTTTCCTGAAAAGTGGGCTTCAGCCTTGCAGGCTGAGCAGCTGGCCGGCGGAGCGGTCGTTGGATTCGGCGGTCTGCATCAGGCGCATCTGCACCTCGAACTGGCGCGCGGTCTGGATCATCCCGACCATGGTCTCCACCGCGTTCACGTTGGAGCCCTCGAGCACACCCACCAGCATGCGGGCATTGGCGTCGTTGGGCAGCGGGGCGCCCGAAGCCGGGCGGAACAGGCCGTCGGCCCCGCGCTTGAGCGGGTCCTCGGGAGTCGGTGTGGCCAGCTTGAGGCGGCCCACGGTGCTTGAAGGCTGGTTGCCGGTCTTGGCGCTGATGGTGCCGTCGAAACCCAGGCTGATCACCGAGTCGTTGGGCACGTTGATCGGCGCGCCACCGTCGGACAGCACGGGCAGGCCGGTGCTGGTCATCAGCACACCCTGGGGCGAGACCTCGAAGCCGCCGCTGCGGGTGTAGGCCTCGGTCCCGTCCAGGCCCTGCACGGCGAACCAGCTGTTGCCCTGCGGCATGGCGTCCAGATCGCGGCCGGTGCGCTGGGCCGGGCCCGGCGCATCGCGGTGGCCGGCCGTGGCCTCGAGGGCGAACACGCGTGTGGTCGCGCCCTCGCCGCGCAGGGGCACGGCGCGGTAGGTCGAGAGCTCGGCGCGAAAGCCGTTGGTCGAGACGTTGGCCAGGTTGTTGGAGAGCACGGACTGCCGGTGCGCGGCAGCGTTGGCTCCGGTCATGGCGGTGTAGATCAGGCGGTCCATGGTCTGTGGCTTTCAGGTGGCGTTTAGCGCAGGTTCACCAGGGTCTGCAGCACCTGGTCCTGCGTCTTGATGGTCTGGGCGTTGGCCTGGTAGGCGCGCTGCGCGGTCATCATGTTGACCAGTTCGGCGGTGAGGTCGACGTTGGAGTCTTCCAGCGCGCCGGCGCGCGTCACGCCGAACTTGCCCTGTCCCGGCTGGCCCATCAGGGGTTGGCCCGAGTCGTAGGTCTCGATCCAGTTGTTGCCGCCGATGGGCGCCAGGCCCTGCAGGTTGCGGAAGTCGGCCAGGGCCAGCATGCCGTTGGCCTGGGTCTGGCCGTTCGAGTAGCGCGCCGTGATCACGCCGGTCTCGGCGATCGACATGCCCACGAAGGCGCCCGAGGCATAACCGTTCTGCGTCAGGTCGGTGACGCCGAAGGAGGCCGCAAACTGGGTGGCGCCCGAAAAGTCCAGGGCGGTCACGATGTTGGGCGTGGTGGGCGAGGGCGTGGCGATCGACACCAGTGGATTGGTGACAGGGGCCACCAGGGCGCCGGCCGCGTCGAAGCTCAGGGTGATGGGGTTCGCGCTCGTGTCCAGCATCAGGGCGCCGGTGGAGTCCCGCACCTGCCAGTTATCCAGGGCCGGTGGGCCGGCCGTCGCCGCGGCGCGCGTGAAGTTCATCGTGAAGGGCAGGGCCGTGCCTTGCGAGTCATAGACGGTCAGCGCCGTGCCGTAGGTGGTGTAGGGCGGGGTGTCGGTGACGGCGTTGTAGACCGCAGAGGCGCTGGCGTCCAGGTTGAACTGGGCGGTGATGTTGGTGGTGGTCTGGGCCGGAATGGGCGCGCCCGTGGGCATGACCAGCGGCCCGGCGGTGGTGCTGGTGGCGACGCCGGCCGTGGTGGTCGGGTAGCCCAGCACCTTGGCGCCGGAGTTGGTGACGATGGTGCCGGTGTTGTCCATCTTGAAGTTGCCGGCACGCGTGTAGGCGATGGTGCCGTCCGGCATTTGCAGGGGGAAGAAACCGGCGCCGTTGACGGCCACGTCCAGCGTGTTGCCGGTGATGGAGATGTTGCCCTGCGTGAACTGCTGGGCGATGGTGTCGACGGCGACGCCCAGGCCGGCGTTGTTGTTGCCGCCCACGCCGATGGACGAGGCCACCAGATCGGAGAACTCGGCGCGCGAAGCCTTCATGCCGGTGGTGTTGGCGTTGGCGATGTTGTTGCCAATCACGTCCAGATTCTTGCTGGCAGCGTTCAATCCGGAAAGACCTGTTTGAAAAGCCATGATGAAGTCCTGTGGGTTCGTTAGAGGATGGCGGTGATGCTGGAGTAGGGAACGCTCTTGCCGCTTTGCAGATCGACCGAGACCGTGCCGTTGGCGGAGCCCACGGCCAGCACCTTGTCGGTGGTGTAGGGCGTGGCGGCCACGCTCTGCTGTCCGTTGACGGCGGCGATGCGGTAGTTCAGGGTGGGGTAGTTCGCGTAGGCCGAGGCGTCCCAGCTGAAGGAGTGGCGCCCGGCCGTCATGGCGCCGGAATTGATGGTGCCCAGCACCTGGCCGACCGGCGACAGTACCTCGATCTTCACCTGCGAGGCGTTGCCGCCCAGGTCGAAGGCCGAGCTGGCCATGCCCGTGGCCGGGTCGCGCGTCAGCGCGGAGCCAGGCAGCAGCACCTCGTGCCCGACGAGCGAGGCGGCCTGCAGCACCTGCATGGATGCGAACTGGCTGGCCATGCCCTGCAGCGTCTGGTTGACCTGCTGGATGCCGCTGACCGTGTTGATCTGCGCCATCTGCGTCGTCATCTGCGCGTTGTCCATCGGGTTGAGCGGGTCCTGGTTGTTGATCTGTGCGACCAACAGCTTGAGGAAGCGGTCCTGCATGGCCGCCGTGTCGTTGCTCGGCGAGCGCGAGGACGCGGTCGCACTGCTGCTGGAGGTGATGCCGTCGATGGCCATGGTGCGGTTTCCTTATTGGCCCAGCTGCAGCGTCTTGAGCAGCAGGGTCTTGGCGGTGTTCATGACCTCGACGTTGTTCTGGTAGGAGCGCGAGGCGGAAATCATGTTGACCATCTCCTCCACCGGATTGACGTTGGAGTGGGTCACATAGCCTTCGCCGTCGGCCGAGGGGTGGGTGGGTTCGAACACACGGCGCGCCGGGGTCTGGTCTTCCTTGATGCTGCTGACCTTGACACCGGCCGAGGACGCGGAGTCCATCATCACGGTCTCGAAGGTCACCTGGCGGGCCTTGTAGGTCTTGCCGTCGGGGCCGGCCACGGCGTCGGCGTTGGCCAGGTTGCTGGCCACCACGTTGAGGCGCTGGGACTGCGCGCTGATCGCGCTGCCCGAAACCCCGAAGATGGAAAACATGGACATGATGGTGTTCCTTGGCCGCTGTCGGCTTACTGGCCCTGGATCGCGCTCAAGATCGTGCGCGAACTGCCGTTAATGAAACGCAGGGTGGATTCGTAGCGCACCGCGTTGTCGACGAAATTGCCGCGCTCGCGGTCGAGGTCGACGCTGTTGCTGTCCATGGCCGGCTGGGTCTGCTGCGCGTAGCCGAGGTTGGAGCCCAGCGCGCTGCCGCTGGCGTTGAGCGGCAGGTGGCGCGGGTTGGGGGCGCTGGCCGCGGGCTGCGCCAGGCTGGCGGGGTTCCCGGCGTCCAGGGCCTGGCTCATGGCCTGGCGGAAATTGAAGTCACGGGCCACGTAGCCCGGGGTGTCGGCATTGGCAATGTTGCTGGCGATGGTGCGCTGGCGTTCGGCGCGCAGCACCAGGGCCTTCCCGTGGAAGTCCAGTGCGCTGGTCAGTTTGTCGAACATGAATCACCTCTGCGGTCGGTGGGGCCCATAGGGCGGGTGCTGGCTGGGACCCCGTACGGAAATTATGGAAAGAACTTGAATTCCCGAGCGCCTGAAATGAGGGGGGAAAGCTGTGCATTTGCCGGCTTTGCGCTCCATGCCTGTACGTATAGTCGGCAATGTGGGTGGAGTCCTGAGCGTTTTTTTGTAACACCCGACGACACCGTTCAGGCAGGAGAAACAAGTCATGAAGCAGATGCTCCCGGGCTGCAAGACGTGGATGCGTGGCGTTTACGCCGCGCTGGCCCTGCTCGCCTGTGTTTTCATGCAGCTGCCGGCCCAGGCCCAGGCGGTGGGCAGCGAAGCCGACTTGCCGGCGCTGGCGCAGCGCTGGCTGGACCAGTCGCTGGCGACCCAGGCCACCCGCATGGAACAGCCGCTGCGCCTGCAGGCCAGGCTGGGCCCGCTGGACAGCCGGCTCAAGCTGGCGCCCTGCGCCCGCGTCGAAGCCTATCTGCCCCCGGGCAGCCGCCTCTGGGGCCAGGGCCGTATCGGCCTGCGCTGCCTGGAGGGGGCCACCCGCTGGAATGTTTCCATGCCGGTGGCTGTCAAGGCCACCGGCTCGGCCTGGGTGCTGCGCCGCGATGTGGCGCCAGGCCGCCCCCTGGAAGTGGACGACCTGATGCTGGCCGAGGTGGATTGGGCTGCCGAACCCAGCCCGGTGCTGGCCGGGCGCGACGCCTGGTCGGGCCAGGTGGCCAGCCGCGCCCTGGGCACCGGCCAGACCCTGCGCCAGAACATGGTGCGCGCTGCCCAGGTGTTCCAGGCCGGCGCCCAGGTGCGGGTGCTGGTGCAGGGTGGCGGTTTCCAGATCAGTTCCCAGGCCCAGGCCCTGTCGCCCGGCGTGGTGGGCCAGCTGGCCAGGGTCCGTATGGATAGTGGGCGCGTGCTTACAACAACCGTCCTGGATGCCCGGACGGTCCAGGTCGAGATGTGACAACAGCTGATCGAAGGAAAAGCGGAGAAAAACCTAAAGTCAGTCATGATGCTGCCGATACCAAACGTACGGGGCGCCACATGCCCTCCTGGCGGGTAGGCTCTACCTGCGGCAGTTTTGGAGAACGCAATGAAAGTAGGTCAACCGGCAGATTTGCCCAAAGTTTCGACACCGTCGGCAGCGGCGTCCGGCGCGGCTGCACCTGCGAAAAAGGAAGCGGCCGCTACGGCAGCCAGCGCTGCCAGCTCCAGCGGTGTGGCGGTGACGGTCTCCACCACGGTGCGCAGCCTGGAACAGGCCAACCGCGGCGAGGCGGCCGACATCGATACTGAAAAGGTCAACGTAGTGCGCCAGGCCATCGAAGACGGCACCTATGTCGTCAACCCCGAAGCCATTGCTGACAAATTGCTGTCCAACGCCCAGGAAATGCTGAACCGCACGCAGAACTGAGGCCCCACGGAGAACCCCATGCTGCTCGCCGAGATTGAAAAACCCCTGTCGCTGATTGAATTCCAGTGCGAGTCCGTGGCAGCGGCGGTGGCCAGCGGCGAACCCCAGGCCCTGGAAAGCGCCAGCAACGCCCTGCGCGAGGCAGCGGTCGACTTCGCCGGCCTCATGGACCGTCTGGGTGGCCCACAGCAGGCCGGCCCCGAACTGCGCGCCCGCCTGAAAAAGCTGGCGGAGCAACTCACCATCCAGCGCGAAAACCTGATCCGCCGCAGCGTGGTGGTGGAGCGTGCCCTGCACGCCCTGGTGCCGGCCACGCGCAAGAGCACTTACGCCGCCCCGGCCGGTCGCGCCGGTGGCTACAAGGCTTTTTCCGCCTGAGCTGACAACGCTCCCAAAACCAGGGCTGCCCACGGCAGCCTTTTTTGTGGCCGCTTCGATGGCGGGAGACTGGATATCTATGCGCCTTAGGCGTATAGTTGCAAGATGCTTACCGTGGTCGAGAGCCCCATCTTCCAGCGTCTGTGGCCTCGGTATTGGGACGAAGACGAACGTGCTGAGTTTGCTTCGTTTATCGCGATCAACCCGGATGCCGGCGCTGTGATTCGTGGTTCTGGAGGCGTTCGCAAGGTACGGTGGGCACGGGAAGGTATTGGCAAGTCGGGTGGTGTGCGCATCATCTATCTCACCAGGAACGAAGCCGGCGAGGTTTACCTTCTCACCCTGTACGCAAAGTCGAAGTCGGAGAACATTTCTCTGGACACTCTCAAGGAGATCCGTCGTGCCCTCGAAACTTAAAAAACTCAGTTCTGCCGAAATCGCCGCGTTCGAGGCGAAGCGCGATCTTGGCGCGGAAATACTTCAGTCGATCAGGGACATGCAGGCTGGGAAAGGCAAGGTTGTGGTCTCGTCGGCCACCGAGGCCCGTGAGGCCACGGGCTTGTCCCAGTCCCAGTTTGCCAGCCTGCTTGGTGTTTCCGTCCGTACCCTGCAGGGCTGGGAGCAGGGTCGCAAGCAGCCCAGTGGCGCCGCGCGGACCCTGCTGGCAATCGCCAGCACCAATCCCAAGGCGGTGTTGGCGGTGGCGTGGAAGTGAGCGGATCAATGCTGATGATGATCCTCTTCCCATGTGACCTTGTACTTTCGCGGTCCATATCAGATTGGGCCTCAGAATGAACACACACGAACTCGACCTACTTGAGAACGCGATCGACAGCTTGGCAGAAGCTCTCGCTAAGTTTGAGGAAGGCGATGGAGGGGAGCCGAAGGCATTTAAGTTCGCCGTGTTGCACATGGCGCACTTTGTTGAGCTTGTCTTCAAACATCACATTGCGAGCAAGCATCCACTTCTCATCTACAAGGAACCGTTCTCTGCTAAGGTGGACAGAAACAAGACCATCACCCTTTGGGATGCAATCAACTTCATTAACAATGAGGCTGCTGACACGGTTTCCCCTGCTCTCAAAAAAGACCTTGAGTGGCTGAAGCGCCTACGAAACGAGATCGAGCACCACAAATTCAAGATGGAGGTGCCAGAGGTTCGGACCACCATAGGCCGGCTCTTTCGTTCTGTCATCGAATTCCTTGAGAAGTACACAGACATCGAACTGGAGTCTTTGATCCCAGAGCAGACGATGGAGACGTTTCAGGTCTTGTCGAACGAATATGAATTTAAACTTCGCACCGCACTGAAGGAGGCCGAAGAGTTTGAAGCCGCGAATCCACCGGATCATCACGATCCCGATGCACTTCCAGCACGACTAGATTGTGAGAATTGCGGGAACCCAACACTCGTAAAGAATGAAAACTCGAGCACCGGATATCGCTGCCTCGTTTGTGACAACGAGGAAGGCGAGAACATTCCTGCCAATTGCGATATTTGCGGCGTGTCATCCACGCAGGGTGAGTTAGACGTTTGGGAGCTAGATGACGGCAGATATGAGTACCGGTGTTACTACTGCTCTGGTCGATATCACGCTGACAAGGATGACTGAGTTGAGGCCCAACCCATCATTCCACCGGGCCGGCGCGAAAAACCGAGCTGGGGCATCAATTCCACGTTAACCGAACCCCAATGAGAAAGGGCTGCACAACGCAGCCCTTTTGTTCTTGTGCGACAGAAGTCAATGCGACCGCATCTTCGCCCTTAAGCGCGCAATCGACTGGCTATGCAGCTGGCACACCCGTGACTCGGTGATGCCCAGCACGGCGGCGATTTCCTTGAGGTTCATGTCCTGCTCGTAGTACATGCTCATGATGTACTGCTCACGCTCGGGCAGGCCCTTGATGGCGGTAACCAGCGAATCGCGGATGCGCTGGTTGCGCAGCAGCTGCATGGGGTCGGAGTCGCCGTCGACCATGTGGCGGTCTAGGAAGCCGTCTTCGCCTTCGCTGTTGCCGGTCATGTCTTCCAGGTAGACCAGCTGCGTGCCCTTGACCTTGTAGAGCAGGGCCTGGTACTCGGCCAGCTCCATGCCCAGTTCGGCGGCGATCTCGGATTCGCTGGCCGAGCGGCCCAGCTTGTGCTCCAGGCGGGTGAGGGCGACTTCGATCTCCTTCTGGCTCTTGCGCGAGCCGCGGCTCATCCAGTCGTTCTCGCGCAGCTCGTCGATCATGGCGCCGCGGATGCGCTGGGTGGCGAAGGTTTCGAACTGCACGCCCTGGCTGGCCTCGTAACGCGTGAGCGCCTCGGACAGGCCGATCAGGCCGACCTGGATCAGATCGTCGACCTGGATGCTGGGTGGCAGCTTGGCCATCATGTGGTGGGCCAGGCGGCGTACCAGCGGCGAGTACTGCCGGATCAGGGCGTCGCGGTCGAGCTGGCCTTTGGCGGTATACATCTCAGAGGCTCCTCGCGGCGCGGGTGGCGCGGCCGGTAGCAGGGGGGGGCGCCCAGCGCGGTGGCTGTAGCGCGTGTTCCAGGGTGCGCAGGGCCAGGCGCTGGATCTCCCCGGCCTGGTCGGGGCAGACGGTCAGGGCCGGCACCTCGCAGGCGAGGAAATCCCGGGCACAGTCCTGCAGGTTCCTGCTGATGCTGTGGCCCGAGACGCGGGTGGCCAGGTTGGAATCGTCCATCACAGCCACGATGGTAGGCCTAAGTTTGCCCATGTTCAACAACTGCTTGAGCGCGTGGTAGGCCGTCAGCAGCGCGGCGTCGCTGGCCGAAACGGGGAGCAGCGGCGACAGGCTGCTGCCGTGCAGCGAGCGTGCCAGCTCGTGCGCCGGGGCGTAGAGCAAGATCAGTTCGTAATCGTGGAAGAGTTCGGCCAGCTGGCGTGCGCGCTCGGCGCTGGCGGCCGGTGGCGGGCTGGCCTGGGGCGTGCCCAGGGCGGTCAGGCCCAGGGCGGCCGGCACGATGGGCCAGTCTTCCGGGCCCTGGCCCAGGTGGCTCAGTTCGTCGCTGTCCATCAGCAGTTGCTGCAGGCCGGGCTGCGCCTCGGATTCGCGCACGTGGGCGTCGAGCACCACCACCGGATAGTCCAGCGCCGTCCAGGCCGCACACAGCTGCCACAGCAGGGGCAACTCGCTGCGGCGGTCGCCGTGGCTGGCCAGGGCGACGATGCGCGGCGTGTGTTCGGCGGCCAGGGCGGCCAGGCCGGCGGCCTGATGGCTGTCGGTGTCAAGCATGCAGTTGTCCCTGCACGTGCAGGCCCTGGGCGGCGGCCTGCGCGAAATACAGGCCCAGCTCGGCCATCTGCGGGTCGTGGGCCGATTTGCCCGAGGAGCGCATGGACAGCCTGACCAGTTGTTCGGCATTGGCGCGTTCCAGGTCTTCGGGCACGCGCTGGCCGTTGCTCACGCCGCGCAGCACGAGGTGGTGGCGGATGACGCTGTCCAGCGCGGGGCCGAGCTTGACGGCCTCGTCGATCTTGGTCAGCACGGCCTGCTTGGCGCCGAAGTTGGCCACGGCCTCGTCCTGGGTGTCGCCGTGGCTGGCGGCGTTGAGCACCAGCAGGCGCTTGATCTGCGGCAGGTCCAGCACGTCGAGGATGTCGCGCTTGCGCGGGTCGCGCGGGGCCACGCCGGTGGTGTCGATGATGACCAGCTTGCGGTTGGACAGCAGGCCCAGCAGATCCTGCAGGGCGGCACGGTCGTGCGCCATGTGGGCCACCACGCCCAGCATGCGGCCGTAGGCGCGCAGCTGTTCGTGGGCGCCGATGCGGTAGCTGTCCAGGGTGATCAGGCCCACGCTGCCGGCGCCGTGTACGCGTGCACACTGCGCGGCCAGTTTCGCGGCGGTCGTGGTCTTGCCCACGCCGGTGGTGCCGACCAGGGCGAACACGCCGCCTTCGTCCTTCAGCGCGGGGCCGCCGGCATCGGTCTTGATGTTGCGGGTGAGCACGCCCAGCAGCCAGAGCATGGCCTCGGCCGGGCTGGCGTCGTCGGGCATCATGCTGAGCACGGCGCGCGCCAGGGCGGGCGAGTAGCCGGAGCGGATGAGCTTGAGCGTGAGGTTGGCGCGGATCGGGCTCTGTTTGGTCTGGCCCAGCCAGGCCAGGGTGCTGAAGCGTTCCTCGATCAGGTCCTTCATGGCGCTGAGTTCGTTGACCAGGCCCTGCGACACGGCGGCCGGGGCGGCGGCCACGGGTGCCGGGGCGACGGGCAACGGCGCGGCCACGGCCCTGCGCGGGGGCTGCGGTGCGACCTCAGGATCGGGCGGGATGATTTCGTAGGCGGGGCGGGCCGACGCGGGTGTCGGCATGGGCTTGGCCTGTTGCTGGGCTTCGGCGCGGCGCTGCAGCATGCGTTCACGCACATAGTCCTGGAAGGACAGGGTGCTCATGGCCAGCTGGGCGGCGTCGTCTTCCACCGGGGTCTGGGCGGCGGCACGCACAGCGGCGGGGCTGGGCGCGGGAGCGGCCTTGGCGCGGGGGGCGGGGGCCACGGGGGCTGCGGCGGTCGAGGCCACGGGGACGCTCTGGTCCAGCGAGGCCAGCGCGTCTTCGGTGGTGGCGACCACTTCCACGCCTTGCGGCGTCTGGCGGTTGGAGAGGATCAGCGTGCCGTCACCGAAGACCATGCGGGCCTTGGCCAGGGCTTCGCGGGTGGTGGCAGCGTAAAAGCGTTGGATGTTCATGTCAGGGCACCTCGAAGGATCGGGCCGATGCGGATGGAATGGGTTTCAGGAATCTCGCTGTGCGCCAGCACCTGCATGCGCGGCGCGGCGCGGCGCACCAGGCGCGCGATGGAATTGCGGATCTGGTCGGGCACCAGCAGGCAGGCCGGCACGCCGGTCTCTTCCTGCTTCATGGCCACGGTGGCGGCGTTGCGCGTGAGCATGTCTGCCACGCCGGGGTCCAGCGCCGGGCCGCCGGCATGGCCCAGGGCCTGCACCAGCAGGCGCTCCAGCGGCGGGTCGATGGCGATGACGTTGAGTTCCTTGGAGGGGCCGTAGATCTGCTGCACGATGGCCGGCGAGAGCGCCACGCGCACACGCTTGGCCAGTTCGTTCGGATCGCTGACGGTGGTGGCGTGCTCGGCGATGGTCTCGATGATGGTGCGGATGTCGCGGATGTGCACCGACTCCTCCAGCAGCAGCTGCAGGACCTTCTGGAACACGGCAATCGAGATCATCTTGGGGACCACTTCTTCGATCAGTTTCGGTGCCAGCCGGGCCACGTGCTCGACCAGTTGCTGGGTCTCGGTACGGCTGAGCAGCTTGGCGGCGTGGACCTGCATCAAGTGTGACAAATGGGTGGCCATCACGGTCTCGGAATCAACGACCGTAAAGCCGGCCATTTGGGCTGCTTCCTTCTGGCGTTCGTCGATCCAGTGCGCGGGCAGGCCGAAGGCCGGGTCGGTGGTGGCCGTGCCGATCAGCGGCGTGGTGATGCCGCCGGGGTTGATGGCCAGGTACATGCCGGGGAAGGCTTCGCCGTCGCCCACCACCACACCGCGCAGGCTGATGCGGTAGCCACTGGGCTTGAGTTCGAGGTTGTCGCGCACGTGCACGGGCGGGGGCAGGAAACCCACTTCCTGCGCGAACTTGCGGCGCACGCCCTTGATGCGGGTCAGCAGGTCGCCCGAGCGGTTCTTGTCGACCAAGGTGATGAGGCGGTAGCCCAGTTCCAGGCCAAGCTGGTCCACGGGCTGCAGGTCGTCCCAGCTGGCTTCGCCGTCGCCGGCGGGCGCGGGCGCTGCGGTGGCCTCTTCGGCGGGCGGCGGCTTGTGCGCCAGCACCCAGGCGGCGTAGCCGATCAGGGCGGCGATGGAGAGGAAGACCAGATTGGGCATGCCGGGGATCAGGCCCAGCACGGTCAGGATGCCGGCGGTGATGCCCAGCGCGCGCGGCGAGACGAACATCTGGTCGGCGATCTGTCGGCCCAGGTCCTGGTCCTTGCCCACGCGCGAGACCACCATGGCAGCCGAGACCGAGATCAGCAGGCCGGGAATCTGCGCCACCAGCGCGTCGCCCACGGCCAGCAGGATGTAGCTGTCGGCGGCCTGGCCGGCACTCAGGTTGTGCTGCAGCATGCCGATGGCGAAGCCGCCGATGATGTTGATGAAGAGGATCAGGATGCCGGCGATGGCGTCGCCGCGCACGAACTTGGAGGCGCCGTCCATGGAGCCGAAGAAGTCGGCTTCCTCGCTGACTTCGGCGCGGCGGCGCTTGGCTTCCTTCTCGTCGATCATGCCGGCGGACAGGTCGGCATCCACCGCCATCTGCTTGCCGGGCATGGCGTCCAGGGCGAAGCGCGCCGAGACTTCGGCAATACGTTCGGCGCCCTTGGTCACCACCACGAAGTTGATCACCACCAGGATGGCAAAGACGATCAGGCCGACGGCGAAGTTGCCGCCGATCAGGAAGTGGCCGAAGGCTTCGATCACCGCGCCGGCCGCGCCCGGGCCGGTGTGGCCGTCGAGCAGCACCACGCGGGTGGAGGCCACGTTGAGCGACAGGCGCATCAGCGTGGTCAGCAGCAGCACGGCCGGGAAGGAGGCGAAGTCCAGCGGGCGCAGCATGTAGGCGGCCACCATCATGACCATCAGCGCCACGGCGATGTTGATGGTGAAGAGGATGTCGAGCACCCAGGCCGGCAGCGGCAGCACCATCATGGCGAGGATGGCGACGACCAGCAGCGGCGCGGCGGCGCCCGAGAGCATGGCGGCGTGGCGGCCGAAGCGGCCTTGCAGGGTCTGGAGTAGCGGGTTCATGCGGCGCTCGGGTTCGGTTGGGCCATGTTCGGCGTCTTGGGCTGCAGGGGATCAAGTCCGGGCGGCACGGGCGGCTGCGGCGGTTCGCCCGGCATGGGGCCTTCGCCGCGCATCGCGGCGCGCAGGCGGTAGATGTAGGCCAGCACCTGCGCCACGGCGGTGTACAGGCTGGCGGGGATGTCCTGGTCGAGTTCGGCGTGGGCGTAGAGGGCACGCGCCAGCACCGGCGACTGCAGCACCGGCACCTCGTGCGCCTTGGCGATGTCGCGGATCTTCATGGCCAGCAGGTCGGCGCCCTTGGAGATGACCCGCGGCGCGCTCATGGTCTTCTCGTCGTATTGCACAGCCACGGCGTAGTGCGTGGGGTTCATGAGGATGAAGTCGGCCCGGGGCACGGCCTTGATGCTGCCGCGCTGGGCGATCTCGCGGGCCTTCTGGCGGCGCTGGCCCTTCATCTGCGGGTTACCTTCGGATTCCTTGTGCTCGTCGCGCATTTCCTTGAGCGACATCTTGAGTTCGGACTGGTGCAGGAAGTTCTGCAGCGGCAGGTCCACCAGCGCCACCAGCACGACCACCGCCAGCAGCAGGCTGGTGCCGGTGAGCAGCCACTCGAACATGCTGCCCAGCGCGCCCACCGAGGGCTGCATCACCAGGGCCGCCACCGAGGGCAGGGTGGAGTGGATGAAGGCGGCCGCCAGCGCCAGGATGAAGAACATGATGAAGGTGGTCTTGGCGGTTTCGGCCAGCTTCTTCTTGGAGACCAGGCCCTTGAGGCCGGCCAGGGGGCTCAGGCGAGTGAGGTCCGGCATGATGGGCTTGAGGCTGAGCACCCAGCCGCCCGAAGCCAGCGTGCCCAGCACGGCGATGCTGGTGACGATGAGCGCGAAGACGACGCAGCCGATCAGGCCGGTGAGGACCATGGCCTGCAGGCGATCGAGCATGCTGCCCGTCTGCAGGGCCACGGTCGCGTCGAAGGTGAGCTGCCGCCCCATGGCCAGCTTGAGCTCGCCGTACATATAGGGGGCCAGGAACAGGAGGGTGAGGGCGCCACCGCCGAGCACGGCCAGGTGCCCGAGGTCGCGTGAACGCGCGACCTGGCCGTCTTCGCGCGCCCGCTGCAGCTTGCGCGGCGAAGCGGGTAAATTGCGGTCCTGACTGCTGGAATCCATGGTGGCGAGACGCTGAAGTTCACGCCATTGTCGGCTCGGGGTGCCTTAACTAAAGGCCGAAAAGACCGGCCTTTCCCCCCTTGATCCTGAGGAGGACTTGGGCGATCCGCAGCGTCACATGAAGCGCAGCGAGCGCCAGGACACAAGACCAGGGCACCCGCGGAACTGGCTTTGCCAGGCCGCTGGGTGCGTCCCCCTTCCGCCGCAGGCGAGAAAGGGGCTGAGCGCTGCGGCTCCAAGCCTGCCTGCGCAGGTTTGGACAGCCCGAAGAGCTACGGCCTCTGGCCGTGAGCACCGAGCGGCGTAGCCGCTCAGGGGGTTAAAACCCTAGACTCGCCAGCAGGTCGTCGACCTGGGACTGGCTGGTGACCACATCCGTGCTGTTGCCCGGATCGACCACGGGGCCGGAGAGCACCACATCGTCCACCCCGAGCGGGGCGGCAGCGGAGGCCGGGGCGCTCACGCGGGACTGCAGCTCGGGCGGGGCGGTCTGGATCAGCAGCTGGACCAGCTGGTCTTCGATGGTGGTGGCCAGGTTCACGACGCGGGCGATCACCTGGCCGGTCAGGTCGTGGAAGTCCTGGGCCATCATGATTTCGGTCAGGTGCTGGTCGACCTCGCCATTGGCTTTTTCCAGGTCGGTCAGGAAATTCATGATGTGGCCCTTGGCCACGGCGGCCACTGGGTCCGCCACCAGCAGGGCGATCATGTGCCGGGTCTGGGCGCCGATGTGGTCGTGCTGGGTCTTGGCCTGGTCGACGTGGTTGAGCACCTTTTCGGCGGCTTCACCGGTCAGGCGGGCGATGTACGAGAGGCGGGATTTGGCATCGGGCAGTTCCCCGGCCGTGCCTTGCAGCTTTTCGGCATAACCCAGCTCATGCAGCGCATCGTGCAGCTGACGCGTGAGTTGGCCGATCTTGTGGTGGACGTCCGGAACAGCGTCCGGGGAAGCGGCGTCCCCGGCGTTATGGGCAGAGGCGCTGGCTTCCATGGTTCAGGCGAGCCCCGCTTTTTTGAGGATGTGGATCACCTTGTCTTCCAAGGTGGCCTTGGTGAAAGGCTTGACGATGTAACCGGCGGCGCCCTGCTGGGCTGCGAGCACGATGTCTTCCTTGCGCGCCTCGGCGGTCACCATCAGCACCGGGATGTGCTTGAGCTTCTCGTCCTTCTTGATCTCGGCCAGCAACTGGAAGCCGTTCATGTTCGGCATGTTGATGTCGCTGACGACGAAGTCGAAGTTGCTGGCGCGCAGCTTTTGCAGTGCGACGACACCATCCTCGGCCTCGTCGGCATCGGCAAAGCCGCTCTCCTTGAGCAGATTGCGCACGATGCGTCGCATCGTGGAGAAGTCGTCGACAACCAGGAATCGGGGGTTGGCCATGGCTGAGCCTTTCTGTTCTATTGGGGCAGATTATCGCAAGTCCGGGCGATGACCAAGTCTTTCGGATGCTTTGCAGTGGCGTTCATTGTGCCGGGGGCGCCGGCGCCGGTGTGGGGGCAGGCGCCTGGGCGGGTGGGGGCGCGGTCTCGGGCTCGGCCAGCACGGGCACCCGGCTGGTGCCCAGCAGGCGCTCCTCGGCCTCGCGGGTCAGGACCATGATGCTGATGCGCCGGTTCACCGGCGCCAGGGGCTGGTCCGGCTCCAGCAGCACGCTGGAGGCCAGGCCGGTCACGCGGATCAGCTTGTCCTCGGGCATGCCGGCGAGCACCAGTTCGCGGCGCGAGGCATTGGCGCGGTCGGCCGAGAGTTCCCAGTTGCTGTAGCCGCGGTCGCCGCTGCCGTAGGGGGTCTGGTCGGTGTGGCCATCCAGGCTGATACGGTTTTCCACGCCATTGAGGGCGGCGCCGATCTCGCGCAGGATCTCGCGCATATAGGGCTGGACCACGGCGCTGCCGCTGGTGAACATGGGGCGGCCCTGGTCGTCGACGATCTGGATCTGCAGGCCGTCGGGGGTGGTTTCCAGGCGAATCTGGTTGCTGTACTGGGCCAGCTTCTTGTTGTTGGAGATAGCCGCGCTGATCTTGGCGCTCAGGGCGGCCAGGCGCCTGGCATCCTGCCGGGCGGCATCGGCGCGCGCCTGTTCGAGGGCTCGCCTTTTTTTCATGGGGTCGGCGCTTTCACCCTGGTGCTGCTGGCCGGCCTGTTGCGTCAGGTCGGCGCCGCCGCCGGGCAGGATGGTGGGGCTGGCGCCCGCGCCGCTGCCGCCGGCCATGGCGACCTTGAGCGGCGAGCTGAAGTAGTCGGACAGGCCCTTGAGGTCGCCCTTGGAGGTCGAGCCCAGCAGCCACATCAGCAGGAAGAAAGCCATCATGGCGGTCACGAAGTCGGCGTAGGCGATCTTCCAGGCGCCGCCATGGGCGGCGTGCCCGGTCTTCTTGACCTTCTTGACGATGATGGGCTGGAGCTTTTTGGCGTCGGAGGCCATGGCTAACCTGGTCGGTGCGTCGGCTTACTTCTTGCCGCGCACGTGGCTTTCGAGTTCGATGAAGGTCGGGCGCTCGGTCGAGAACAGCACCTTGCGGCCGAACTCGATGGCGGTGGAGGGGTTGTAGCCCTGCATGCTGGCCAGCAAGGTGGACTTGATGCACTCCAGTTCCTTGGCGCTGTCCTGGGCTTTCTGTTCCAGCAGGCCGCCCAGCGGCTCGACCACGCCATAGGCCAGCAAGATGCCCAGGAAGGTGCCGACCAGGGCCGAGGCGATCATGCCGCCCAGCACGGCGGGCGGCTGGCCCACCGAGCCCATGGTGTTGACCACGCCCAGCACGGCGGCCACGATGCCGAAGGCCGGCAGCGCGCCGGCCAGACGGGCGATGGCGGCGATGGGGCCGTGCGCTTCCTGGTGATGGGTCTCGATCTCGTTGTCCATCAGGGACTCGATCTCGTGCGCATTGAGGTTGCCCGAGACCATCATGCGCAGGTAATCGGTGGTGAACTCGACCACGTGATGGTCGCTGCCCACGGTGGGGTATTTCTTGAAGATGGCCGACTCTTCAGGGTTCTCGACGTCCTTTTCGATGGCCATCAGGCCTTCCTTGCGCGCCTTCTGCAGGATGTCGTAGAGCAGGGCCATCAACTCCAGGTAGCGCGCCTTGGTGTACTTGGAGGTCTTGAGCGCCTGCGGGATCATGGCGATGGTGGCCTTGAGCACCTTGGGCTGGTTGTTCACCACAAAGGCGCCCAGGGCGCCGCCGAAGATGGTGATCAGCTCGAAAGGCAGGGCCGTCAGGATCACGCCGATATTGCCGCCGTGCACGATGTACACCCCGAAGATGCAACCCATGGCGACGGCATAACCAATGATGACTAGCATGTTCGTGGAGGATCTTGAGGGTGGGCGGATGCGTGGGCGAGTGGCCTGTGCCGGACCATTCTAGGGGAAAGGTCGGGTGGGGCGCTAAGAAAAAAAGGGGGCCGATTGGCCCCCTTTTCACGGATATGGCGGTTTGTCGTTGCGCCTCAGTGCAGCAGGATGCCACCCGCCGCACTGCCCTTGCCGGCGCGCGCCGGCGGCTCGCACAGGCCGCAGACGTAATGGCGGGCGTTTTCATAGGGCTCGGAGACGAAATGCCCGTTGCACTTGGAGCAGCGCGTCATGGCCAGCATGTTGTTGTCCACGAACTTGACCAGGCGCCAGGCGCGCGTGACCGAGAGCAGGGGCTCCATGTCCAGCGTGACCATCTGCTCGCTGTACAGACGGAAGGCCTTCATCACGGCTTCGATGTCTTCCAGGCTGCTGGTCTTGCTCAGGTACTCGTAGATGTTGAGGAAGAGCGAGGCGTGGATGTTGGGCTGCCAGGTCAGGAACCAGTCGGTCGAGAAGGGCAGCTGACCCTTGGAGGGCGACTTGCCAGCCACTTCCTTGTACAGGCGCAAGAGGCGCTCGTAGGACAGGTCGGTCTCGCTCTCGAGCACCTGCAGCCGGGCGCCCAGCTTGATCAGGGCGACGGCGCGCTCGATCTGGCGCGATTCATTGAGGACGCTTTTGCCGGTGGCCATGGTGCGTGCTCCGGGTTCAGGTGGCTTCGGCGAAACGGCCGGCCATCAGGATGCTGGCGTGCAGGCGGGTGGTAGCGTCGTTGTCCACCTTGCGGGCGGCCTGGTTGGTCAGCAGGCTCCACACCACCTCGTCGTCCATGCGGAAGCGGCACAGCAGCATGCTGCTGGAGGCGATCTTGGAGATCTGCGCCGGGGAGAGGGCAGCCATCAGGTCGGCCGACTCTTCCGAGATGCCCAGGCGGAACTGCGCCTCGGCCTTGTCCTTGCGGATCAGGTTCTGCGCCAGCATCAGATAGGTGAGGTTGGTTTCGCGGATCTCGGCGATCATCTGTTCGTCGGTCATTTAGGTCTCCTTTACGGCGCAATTCAAAGGTTTCGCGTTGGGGTTGATTCTGAACACCGGTCGTAAAACTTGAATCAGCCAGTGGCTGTCTGTGCTGAAAGGTAATGCGTACAGGCTTGTAGGGGGAAATCCTACAAACAGGGGGCAAAGGGAATGCCATGAAATAAGACGCGAACACCGGGCAATTCCTGTTTTCCGGCGGAGCCCGCTGCTTTATTCTTTGCGGCTATATATAGAGATACAGTCACTTCCAAGCGGCGCACCATGAAAGCAGTCATCCTGGCCGGCGGCCTGGGCACCCGGATTTCCGAGGAGACCCACCTCAAACCCAAACCGATGATCGAGATCGGGGGCAAGCCCATCCTGTGGCACATCATGAAGATCTACAGCGCCCATGGCGTCAACGACTTCGTGATCTGCTGTGGTTACCGCGGTTACGTGATCAAGGAATACTTCGCCAACTATTTCCTGCACACCTCGGACATCACCTTCGACATGGGCAGCAACCGCATGGAAATCCATCGTCGCCACGCCGAACCCTGGCGCGTGACGGTGGTCGACACCGGTGAAGAGACCATGACGGGCGGGCGCCTCAAGCGTGTGGCCGACTACGTGGCCGAGGACGAGGCCTTCTGCTTTACCTATGGCGATGGTGTGGCCGACGTCAACATCGCCGAGGCGATCCGCTTTCACAAAGGGCATGGCAAGCTGGCCACTGTCACGGCCGTGCAGCCCCCGGGCCGTTACGGCGCGCTGCAGATGCAGGGCGCGCAGGTGGCTGGCTTTACCGAAAAGCCGCGCGGTGATGGCGGCCTGATCAATGGTGGTTTCTTCGTGCTCTCGCCGCGCTGCATCCCCCGCATTGCCGGCGATGCGACCAGTTGGGAGATCGAGCCCCTGACCGGGCTGGCCAGCGATGGCGAACTCATGGCCTATGAGCACCATGGCTTCTGGCAGCCCATGGACACCTTGCGCGAGAAGACCTTGCTCGAAACCCTCTGGGCTTCGGGGCAGGCCCCCTGGAAGGTCTGGTGATGACGCAGGGGCAAGCCGGCCGGCCCGACGCCGCCTTCTGGCGCGGCAAGCGCGTGCTGCTGACCGGGCACACCGGCTTCAAGGGCGCCTGGCTGGCGCTGTGGCTGCAGCGCCTGGGCGCGCAGGTTACAGGCCTGGCGCTGGCGCCGGCCACCGAACCCAATCTCTTCGGGCTCACCGGCCTGGCCGCTGACATGGACCACCGTCTGGCCGACATCCGCGATGCGGGTGCCGTGGCCCGGGTGGTGCAGCAGACCCGCCCCGAGATCGTGTTGCACCTGGCCGCCCAGGCCCTGGTGCGCGAGAGCTACCGCGACCCGGTGGCCACCTACGCCACCAATGTCATGGGCACCGTGCATCTGCTTGACGCCTTGCGCCAGCAGCCCGGCACGCGCGTGGCCGTGCTGGTCACGACCGACAAGGTCTACCGCAACCATGAGTGGCACCACCCCTACCGCGAGAGCGACGAGCTGGGCGGACACGATCCCTACAGCGCCAGCAAGGCCGCCAGCGAAATGGCCATCAGCAGCTATCGCGATGCCTTCCTGTCCGCCCAGGGCCTGGCCCTGGCCAGCGCGCGCGCCGGCAATGTGATCGGCGGTGGTGACTGGGCGGCCGATCGCCTGCTGCCCGACGCCGTGCGCGCCTGGCAGCGCGGCGACACGCTGCAGATCCGTCGGCCGCAGGCCACCCGCCCCTGGCAGCATGTGCTGGAGCCGCTGGCCGCTTACCTCTGCCTGGCCCAGGCCCTGTGGCAGGACGCCGCGCTGGCCGGTGCCTGGAACTTCGGCCCGCACGCGCATGAACGCGCCACCGTGCAGCAGGTGGTGGAGCTGGCGCGCGGCGCCTGGGGCGGCGGCGCGGTGCATTACGAGAACGAAGTCACCGGGCCGCACGAGGCAGGCTGGCTCGCGCTCGACACCTCGAAGGCGCAGGCGCAGTTGGCGCTGCAGCCGCGCTGGTCCCTGGCGCAGACGGTGCAGCGCAGCATGCGCTGGTACCGTGCGCACAAGGATGGCGCTGCCGCGCGTGCGCTGTGCCTGACCGATATAGAAGCCTGGGAAGCCGCCGTATGAGCAGCCTGAAAGTGAGCGACCTGCCCCTGGCCGGGCTCAAGCGTGTGCAACGCCAGCGTCTGGCGGACGAGCGCGGTTCTTTTGCCCGCCTCTTCTGCGCCGAGGAACTGGCGGCCGCCGGCTGGACCGTGCCGGTGGCCCAGGTCAACCACAGCTTCACGCGCGCGCGTGGCACGGTGCGTGGTCTGCATTACCAGCGCGCCCCGCATGCCGAAATGAAACTGGTCAGCTGCGTGCGCGGCGAGGTGTGGGACGTCGCGGTGGATGTGCGCGCCGGCTCCCCCACCTTCCTGCAGTGGCATGCGCAATTCCTGAGTGCGGCCGATGGTGCAGCGGTGCTGATCCCGGCCGGTTTTGCCCACGGCTTCCAGGCCCTGAGCGACGATGCTGAACTCGTCTATTGCCATTCCGCCGCCTACGCGCCGAGCGCCGAGGCCGGCTTGCACGTGCGCGATGCCCGGCTGGCCATCACCTGGCCCCTGCCGGTGCTGGGCCTGTCGCCGCGCGATGCAGGTTTTGCCTGGCTGACACCGGGATTCGAGGGGGTGCGCTTGTGAAGTGCCGTCATTGCGCCAGCGAACTGCGCCTGCCCTTCCTCGATCTGGGCAGCGCCCCGCCATCCAACGCTTATCTGAAGCCGCAGGACCTGCAGGCGCCCGAGACCTGGTACCCGCTGCGCCTGCTGGTCTGCACCTCCTGCTGGCTGGTGCAGACCGAGGACCACGCCGGGCGCGAACAACTCTTCAGTGACGACTACGCCTACTTCAGCTCCTTTTCCACCTCCTGGCTGGCGCATGCGCAGGCCTATGTGCAGGCCATGCGCTCGCGTTTCGGCCTGAATGCAGCAAGTTGTGTGGTGGAAGTGGCGGCCAACGACGGCTACCTGCTGCAGTACGTCCAGCAGGCCGGGGTGCCCTGCTACGGCATCGAGCCCACGGCCAGCACGGCCGCGGCAGCGCGGGCCAAGGGCATCGCGATCGTCGAACGCTTCTTCGGTGTGGCGCTGGCGCGCGAGCTGGCGGCCCAGGGCCGCCAGGCCGATCTGATGGCGGCCAACAACGTGCTGGCCCATGTGCCCGACATCAACGACTTCGTGGCCGGTTTTGCCCTGCTGCTCAAGCCCCAGGGCGTGGCCACCTTCGAGTTCCCGCATCTGCTGCGCATGGTGCAGGCGTGCCAGTTCGACACCGCCTACCACGAGCACTACTCCTACCTGTCGCTTACCGCGGTACAGCGCATCTTCGCGGCCAACGGCCTGCAGGTTTTCGACGTGGAGGAACTGCCCACACACGGCGGCAGCCTGCGCGTGTTGGCGCAGCGCAGCGATGGCGGGCACCAGCCCGTAGGGGCGGCCGTATCAGACCTGCTGGGGCGCGAGCAGGCCGCCGGCATGACGGCACCGGGCTTCTACGCCGGCTTCCAGCATGAGGCCGAACGTGTCAAACATGGGCTGCTGGCGTTCCTGCTGCAGGCGAAACGCGATGGGCTCAAGGTGGGCGCTTATGGCGCAGCCGCCAAGGGCAACACCCTGCTCAACTTCGCCGGCGTGCGGCCGGATCTGCTGCCCTACGTGGTGGACCTGAACCCGGCCAAGCAGGGCAAGTACATGCCTGGTAGCCGTATTCCCATCGTGGACGAGGCGCATCTGCGCCAGGACCGCCCGGACCGGGTGCTGATCCTGCCGTGGAACCTGCGCGAAGAGCTGATGGTGCAGTTGGCCTATGTGCGCGCATGGGGCGGGCAGCTGGTGGTGGCGGTACCGGATATCCGGTCGGCATGAGGGCGACAGGCCCGGTAACAAATCCCTAAGGAACTGAATATGGCAAATGACCCACGCGACCTCGACGGTTCCCGGCTGCAGCGGGCCTTGTTGCAACTGGGGCGCGACACGGCCCTGCGGGCCGAGCTGATGGACTGGCTCAAGCGTGCCGAGCGGCAGTTGCCTCACACCGGTTCGGTGCGCGACGACATCACCGGCCCCATCATCGATGCGCTGCACAGCGAGCAGGATGTCTACGAGAAACAGCTGGCCGATGGCACGCGTTTCCGTTTCCTCTTTCGCACCAAGATCGCGCGCGATTTCATCCTGGCCGAGCAGGAACGCCCCAGCCATGTCTGGGAGCCGCAGACCACGCGCCTGCTGAAGCATCTGACAGCGCAGGGTCGTGGCGACGTGCTGATCGGCGGCGCCTACTTCGGCGACCATGCGGTGGTGCTGGGCGTGCAGCTCAAGGGCAGCGGCCGACTGGTGCACTGCTTCGAGCCCAATACCGACCAGGCGGCCATGCTGGCGGCCAACGCGCAGCTCAATGCGCTGGACAACCTGCGCATCAACAAGCAGGGGCTCTGGCATGAGAGCAGCCAGCGCCTGCGCCTGGACGGCTTTGACTCCTTTGCCAATGCCGTGCCCGCGACCGGCGATGACGGCTTCGAAACCATCACCATCGACGACTACTGCCGGGCCCAGGGGCGCCCTCTCAGCGTGTTGATGCTCGACATCGAGGGCGCCGAATTGCGCGCCCTGCAAGGCGCGGCGCGCGTGCTGGCCCAGGAGAAGCCGGCCGTCGTGTTCGAGGTGCACCGCGATTACGTGGACTGGAGCGTCGGCCTGGCGAAAACGCCCATCTGCAGTTTGCTGAGCACCGCCGGCTACCAGCTCTACGCCGTGCGCGACTTCAACACGCACCAGGAAATGGGCGCGCGCTGCATCGAGCTGGTGCCGGCCGACAGTGTCTACCTGGAAGGCCCGCCGCATGGTTTCAACATGCTGGCGGTGGCCGACCCGGCGCTCATCGCCGGCCCCTTGTTCCGCCAGGTGAAGAACGTCAGCCCGAAGCTGTTGCGCCACAAGTCGCCGGCGCTGCACCATCCGCTCGACGGTTTGCCGGACTGAGGCCGGCGTCGCCCGTATCTAATCCATCCCATGAGCAGACCGATCGCGACCATCATCGGCGGCCACGGTTTCGTCGGCTCGGCGCTGGCACGGCATCTGTCGGCCGCGGGGTGGGACTGCCGGCTTGCCGGGCGGGATACGGCCTGGCCGTTGAAGGGCCAGCCGCTGGGCCATGTCTTTTATTGCGCCGGCCTGACCGGTGACTACCTGCAACGTGCGGCCGACACCGTGGAGGCGCACGTCAGCCTGCTGGTGCGTGTGCTGCAGTCCAGCACCTGGGACTCGCTGGTCTACCTGTCGTCCACGCGGCTCTATGACGGCTTGAGCCCGGGTGCGCGGGCTGAGGAAGCCACCCTGCTCCCCGTGGCCCCGCAGGTACCACGCCACCTGTTCGATCTCACCAAACTCACCGGCGAGTCGCTCTGCCATGTGCTGGGCCAGGGGCGTGCACGTGTGGCCCGCCTGGCCAGCGTGTATGACAGCCCGGACGATGCCCAGGGCTTTCTGCCTGCGCTCTTGCGCCAGGTGGCGCAGGCGCCACGCGGTGCGACCGTCACGATCGATTCCTCGCCCCAGGCCGCGCGTGATTACATCCATCTGCCCGACGTGTTGCGCGCACTGGTGGACATCGCGCAGCGCGGCACGCAGTCGGCCTACAACGTGGCGACCGGTGAAAACGTGCGCAACGATGAGTTGGCGCAGCTGGTTGGTCGGCTGGCCAACCGTACCCTGGTTTTCAGATCGGACCAGGTGCCGGCCGCGCCGGCGGTGGTTGACATCAGCCGTCTGCAACACGAATTCGGCTGGCGACCGGCGCGGGTGGAAACCGTGATCGGCCCCTGGCTGCGGGACATGGCACAAGCATCATGAACATCATCAACATCGAGCGTTCGCGGCTGGCCGCTTATGTGCGGACCCAGATCACGCAGTTCTTCCCGACTGGTGAAGACCCCGAACTGGGCCTGATCGATGCGCACCTGGACGAGGCCCTGGGCCGGCTGGAACGCTGCATCGCGCAGGTGCGCATGTGGACACCCGGGCAGTTCGACGTGCTGCATTCCTCGCAGTACTGCATCTTCCTGTACTACCTGTCCAACACGATCTGGCGCCGTGAGCGGGCGCGCTCGGTGTGCTCCAAGCTGTTCCTGCTGAACAAGATGCTCAACGCGATCGATTGTTTCTACGAGATCGATTTGCCCGAGGTGTTTTTCATCGGCCATTCGGTGGGCATCGTGCTGGCCAAGGCGACCTATGGCAACCATCTGGTGCTCTACCAGAACTCCACCGTCGGCAAGAACCATGGCGAGGCGCCGGTGCTGGAAGATGGGGTCATTCTTTATCCCAACACGGCCATCATCGGGCGCTGCCAGGTGCGCAGCCGCTCCGTCATCGCGCAGGGCGTCAGCGTGATCAGCCGCGACACCGAAGCCGGCTGTATCGCCTACCAGGGGGCGGGCGGTGGTCTGGTGTTCAAGGCGCCCGGACACGACATCCTGAGCGACTTCTTCCGCGACGTCTGAGGGCGGGCCCTTGTCTTGCGGGGCCTTGACTCAGCCCCGGGCGATCAGTGCTTCCTGTGCGTAGCGCAGGTAAGTGACGGCAAAGTCGGCATGACCGTGCGCATGTTCGACCTCGGCCAGGCAGGCCAGCGCCACCGGATCGTGCGGCACGGCGCACAGCAGCTGCTCGGCGGCTTCCGTCACGTCCCGCCAGCAGCGGTGGCTGATCTGGCCTTCGGTGGACGATACGGAGGGGCGCATCGTGCGCGCCTTGTCCAACAATTCCTGCAGCTGCTGGTGGGCCTGCGGCAGATCCACGCGCCGGCCCGGGGCCAGGCCGACACCGGGGGTGGGCCGGGTGGACCACTCGACGGGCAGGTCGGGCAGCCAGCTTTCGATCAGACGGCTTTGCGCCTCGGCGTCCTGCGGGTGCTGGCCCTCGGCCAACCACTGCAACCACATGAGGCGCAGGCCTTCACCGAAGTGATGGCAGAACAGGTCTTCGCGCATCAGCACCGACTGCTCGACTTCCTTGCGCAAGCCCAGGCGCAGGGTGTTGAGTTGCTCAACGTCGTGTGCCAGTGCGCTGGCAATGCCCAGGTATTCCTCGGCATCATGAGCCAGCCATTCGGAACGTCCCAGGTGGGTCAGGATGCCTGTGCCCATGCGGCTCTTGAAGCTGCTGCCATTCATCGACACCAGGGGCACGCCCATCCAGAGCAGGTCAAAGGAGGTCGTGCCACCCGTGAGGGGGAACGGGTCGAGGGCGATGTCGATGCGGTGATAGGTCAGGTACTGGTTGTTTCCGTCCAGCGGGACCAGTTCGAGCCGGCTGACATCAATGCCCAGCCGGGCGCAGCGTTGGCGATAGGCGGCGGCGAATGCGGCCTCGCCCAGGTTCTTGCCTTCGATCAGCAGACGGGATCCGGGCACGGTGTCGAGCAAGCGCCCCCAGAGGGAGAGCACTGCGTCGGTGAGTTTGCCCAGGTTGTTGCAGGAGCCGAAGGTCACGTGACCGTTTTGCAGTGCCGGTGTCGGGCGTACCTGGTAGGCCGGCTGGTAGCGCCAGAGGGGTTCCCGGCACATGGGCCGGTAACAGCAGAACAAGGTGGGCAGTCTGTACAGCCGCTCGCTGTAGAGGTCGTCGGCGCCGGGCGGGTCGGTGACCTCGTCGGTGAACTTGTAGTCGATGGCGCTCAGGCCGGTGGTTGCCGGGTAGCCGAGCCAGGAGACCTGCACCGGCGCCGCCTTGCGGGCCATGGCCAGCAAGCCGTTGTGTCCAGTGTGGCCTGCCAGGTCAATCAGGATGTCTATACCTTGTGCGCGGATGGCCTCGGCCTGTTCGTCCGGTGTCAGGCCGGACAGGCGCACGAAATGGTCAACATGGTTCTGGACCCGTTGGGTCAGCCCATCCTCCTTGGGGTAGAGGTACAGGGCCCATACCTCGAACTGACGACGATCGAGTTGTGCCAGCAGACTTTCGACGAAATACATCACGGCGTGAAGACGAAAGTCGGGTGACAGAAAGCCGATCTTCAGCCGCCGCCACGGCCCCGTGCGTTGCGCTGCGAAATCCGGCCAGTGGGGCTTGAGCGCCGGTTCCACGACGGCAGCGAACTCACGGGCTGCTGCAGCCAGTTGCTGCGCATCGATGGCCGGATCCGCCAGCATGAACAGCAGGCGGTTGGTGTGGTTGGGCAAGTATTGCGGGTTCAGCCGGATGGCGGCTTCGCAATCCTGCACGGCTTCACGGATTTCCCCGAGTTCACGCCGGTGGATGGCTTTTTGCGTCAACGCCGCCACCTGTTGGTCCAGGTTCTGGGCCAGTGCAGCCGCCTTTTGCGCGGCGGCAAAACCCAGCTCGTTCTGACGTGTCTCGTAGCAGCAATACGCCAGATTGAGCCAGCTGATGGCGTGCTCGGGCTTGAGGATGCACACCTTGTCCAGCAG
The DNA here is from genome assembly GCA_016185015.1 of Burkholderiales bacterium. Taxonomy (GTDB): domain Bacteria; phylum Pseudomonadota; class Gammaproteobacteria; order Burkholderiales; family Burkholderiaceae_C; genus Hylemonella. The sequence continues at coordinate 28,500 of JACPOI010000006.1, read as the reverse complement.
CTGGCTGGCCTCGGCATGCATGCCATGCTCCAGCAGTACGTTGCTGTAGTTGATGAGCAGTTCCGCGTCGTCCGGCCACAGGGCGGCCGCCTGTTTGTAGGCGGCCAGCGCGGCGTCGGTGTCGCGTTGCCTGTTGAGCGCGAAGCCCAGCAGTCGGTGCGCCCGCAGGTGCCGTCCGTTATTGCGCAGGGCCTGGCGGCACAGGCGCACCAGCAGCGGCCAGTCTGCCGCCTGCAAGGCGGCATGCAGCTTCGCGTCGTGCGGATCTGCGGCGGTGGGGGGGCGCGCAGTTCGCACGTGTGTCGGTGCCCGTCAGGCGTCTTACTGACGCAGCAGAGCCAGCACGCCCTGCGGGATCTGGTTGGCCTGGGCCACCATGGCCGTGCCCGCCTGCTGCAGGATCTGGGCGCGCGACAGGGCGGCGGTTTCGGCGGCGAAGTCAGCGTCCATGATGCGGCTGCGTGAAGCGGTCAGGTTCTCGGCGGTGATCTGCAGGGCCGAAATGGCGGTCTCGAAGCGGGCCTGCAGGGCACCCAGCTTGGCGCGTTCGCCGCTGATGAAGGACAGGGCCGAGTCCACCGTCTTGAGCGCGTCGTTGGCCCGGATGGCGGTGGTCACGTCCAGGTTGGCCACCTTCTTCAGCGTCGAGTTGCTGTCGATGATAAGCGAGGCGGCGCTACCGGTCGTGGCGTTCACGGCGAAGGATTTGTCCGAGTCCATCGTCACGTAGCCGCTGATCAGGGCGTTGTCGGCCGTGCTGTCGGCCGCCAGGGTGACGTTGCCGGCCACGGCCACCAGGGCACCGGTGGTGTCCGAGGCGTATTTGGTGACGGTCACGGCACCGGCGTTGACGGTGGTCGCGTCACCGACGCGGATGTCGTTGCCGGTGGCATTGGTCAGGATGATGCCGGTGCCGGCCACGTTCAGGCTGGCAATGACGCCGGTCTTGGACGATTTCTCGTTGATGGCCGACACAGCATTGGACAGGCCGTCGGCACCCGTGGTGGCCGAGATCGCGAAGGAGACGGACTCGTCGGCCGCGTTGTCCGAACGCAGCGCCAGCGAGTAGGCGCCGGCGGCGGCGAAGGTCAGCTGCACGTCGGTGCGGGCCGAGGCGGAGACGCCGGTGTTGGGGGTTTGCAGATTGATCGTGTCGGCGGCCAGCTTGGCCGTACCGTTGGCGGCCAGGTTGACGGTGGCGCTGCCCAGGGCACCGTTGATGGCGACGGTATCAACCACGCTGCCGTTGGCACCCCAGGTGGCACCTGCTGCGGACGGGCCGCTGGCGATGACCTGGTTGTTGCCGTACTGGCCGGTGCGCAGGTTGGCGGTGGAGGCCACGATGACCTGGCCGGAATTGGCGCCGACCTGGAACTGGGCGGTACCGAAGGTGCCGTCCAGGATCTTCTGGCCGTTGAATTCAGTGGTCTGGGCAATCCGGTCCAGTTCGGCGACCAGCTGACCCACTTCCTGGTTCAGGGCCTGGCGGTCCGAGGCGCTGTTGGTGGCGTTGGCCGACTGCACAGCCAGTTCACGCACACGCTGCAGGATGTTGCTGGCCGAACCCAGGGCACCTTCAGCCACCTGGGCCAGGGAGATGCCGTCGTTCGCATTACGTGCGGCCTGGTTCAGGCCGCGGATCTGGCTGGTGAAGCGCTCGGAAATTGCCAGGCCAGCAGCGTCGTCCTTGGCGCTGTTGATGCGCAAGCCCGAAGACAGGCGCTGGATGGAGGTGGCCAGGGATGCCTGGCTACTCCCTTGGTTGCGCTGCGCGGTCAGCGAGCTGATATTGGTGTTGATAACGGCAGCCATTGAATCACTCCTTCAGTTCAGGGTTGTGGCCCTTTCGTGGCCGGTTCGCGCCATGAAAGATGGGACATGGCAAAACGATGGATTGATTGTGGGCGGCGCGTTTCGGGCCGGTGCCGCGAAAAAAAGGGGGAAAACCAGCCAGCTTTTGCATTTAGCCCTCAAGTTCGGCCGGCAAGCGCCGAAAACTCTGGTGTACCCGGCCTATGCCGGAGCTTGTGCCGTGGCCCAAGAGTGCAAATGGATGGGGAAAGTGGCGTAATTCGGTGAATCAGGCCTCAAGTTTTGTTCTAGCTGGGCCGAAAACAGATTCAACGGTCCTCCCCGGGTCCGCCATTCACCGCGACAGCAATGTTGCACTGGTGAATCAAGTCGCCAGAATCGTCTGGCGTCCTGGTTGGCGGTAACGCCATCTGTTTGTCAAGGAGATTTGCAATGGCATCGATCATCAACACCAATATCAGCTCGCTGACCGCCCAGCGTAACCAGGGCACCAGTCAGGCTTCGCTGAGCACCGCAATCCAGCGCCTGTCCTCGGGCTTGCGCATCAACAGCGCCCGTGACGACGCCGCCGGTCTGGCGATTTCCGAGCGTTTCACCAGCCAGATCCGCGGCCTGAACCAGGCCGTGCGTAACGCCAACGACGGCGTGTCGCTGGCGCAAACCGCTGAAGGCTCGCTCAAGGCGTCCAGCGACATCCTGCAGCGTGTGCGTGAACTGGCCGTGCAGTCGGCCAACGCCACCAACAGCGCCTCGGACCGCCAGGCCCTGAACCAGGAAGTGAGCCAGCTGGTGGCCGAACTGGACCGCATCTCGCAAACCACGGAATTCAACGGCCAGAAGCTGCTCGACGGTACCTTCGGTTCCGCCCAGTTCCAGGTCGGCGCCAACGCCGGCCAGACCATCGTGGCCTCCACCGCCAACCTGCGCACCAGCCAGTACGGCAACAACCAGGTCATCGCCAGCGGCCCGTCCGCAGCAGGTGCCACCTGGGGTGCCAACGGCAGCGTGGTTGACACCGTCGCCGTCAACGGTGCCCTGGGCAGCGCCAACGTCACCATCGCTGCCAACGGCACGGCCAAGGCGGCTGCCGACTCGATCAACCTGCAGACTTCTGCCACCGGCGTGACGGCTTCTGCCGACACCAACGTGCAGCTGACCTTCGGCACTGCCGGCGCCTATTCCCTGAATCTGCGCTCGGACAACTCGACGGATGAGGTGGTTTCCTTCGCGATCTCGGCCACCAGTGGCGCCGACGGCCTGTCCAGCGCTGTCTCGGCCATCAACGAGAAATCGTCCAAGACCGGCGTCATCGCCAGCCTGAACACGGCCGGCACGGGCATCATCCTGACCAACTCGACCGGCAACGACATCCGTGTGGCCGATACGACCACCGCGAACGCCGGTGCTGTGACCGTTACCAAGTATGTGGCTGACACCACCGGTGCCCTGGTGGCCGTGGCCGGCAACATCACCCTGGCGGCTGACACCACGGCGGACAACGCCCTGATCAGCGGCTACGTGACGCTGGATTCGGACAAGTCCTTCGCGGTGAACGCCACGACCGGCAGCGCCGCCTCGCTCATCATCGACGGCAACTCGACGCTGAAGAAGGTCTCCAACCTGGACGTGACCACCGTGGTCAAGGCGTCTGATGCGCTCAAGACGGTGGATTCGGCCCTGTCCTTCCTCAGCGGCGAACGCGCCAAGCTGGGCGCCCTGCAGTCGCGTTTCGACACCACGATTGCCAACCTGCAGGTGACGTCGGAGAACTTGACCGCTTCGCGCAGCCGGATTCTGGATGCTGACTTCGCTGCGGAAACCGCTGCCCTGTCGCGTGCCCAGATCCTGCAACAGGCTGCGACCGCGATGGTGGCTCAGGCCAACCAGCTGCCCCAGGGCGTGCTGGCCCTGCTGCGCTGAATTCCTGGTCTTCAACCCCAGCCGGGCGTGGAAACCACGCCCGGCTGTTTTTTTATTCAGCCGCCATTTGTCGCGCCGGCTCAAGTTACATGCGAATCCGCCGATAACCGAGAGAGCGGGAAATATGGTCTTTTCGAGCCCCAAATCAAAGTGACAGATCCGGGGGCGAGGCCGATAATTCTGCAAGGAATGCTGGCGCCTATGCCAGTCAGGAGTTCGTCATGGCCACGATGTCATCGCCGGGTATCGGCAGCAATCTGGATGTCAAGAGCATCGTCACGCAGCTCGTGGCGCTGGAGAAGAAGCCGCTGGAAAAACTGCAGCTGGCTGCGGCCACGGTGCAGACCAAGATCTCCGTTTTCGGCCAGATCAAGTCCCTGGTCTCCGCCTTGTCCGACGCCGTCAGCAGGCTGAGCAGCGTGACGGGCTGGAACGGGGTGTCGGCTTCTTCCTCGGATACCTCCGCGGTCACGGCCAGCGCCATCGGCGGCACCCAGCCCACGTCCTTCAGCGTCGAGGTGCAGAGCCTGGCCAAGGCGCAGTCCAGCTACACCATGCCGCTGCTGCCTGTGGGCGGCGCCGTCGGCGCAGGCTCCCTGCGCCTGGAGATCGGCCAGTGGGCCGGGGCCGTCTTCACGCCCGGCAGCGGCACCCCGGTGGATCTGACCATTGGCGCCACCGACACGGTGGCTGACATTGCCAGCAAGATCAACGGCGCCAATGCCGGTGTCACGGCCACAGTGCTGAGCGACGCCTCGGGCGACCGCCTGCTGCTCAGCGGCAAGAACACCGGCCTGGCGGCCGGCTTCCAGCTCAGTGTGACCAGCGACATCGACGGCGACCCGGCCGACGCGCTGGGCCTGTCGCGCCTGGTCAACGGCAGCGTCACCAACCAGGCGGCGACCAATGCCACGGCCACCATCAACGGCATTGGCGTCAGCTCGGCGACCAATGTCTTTGCCAACTCGGTGGCGGGGGTGACTTTCACGGCCGTCAAGCAAACCACGGCGCCGGTGACCCTCACCATTGCCAAGGACACGTCCACGGTCAAGAAGAACATCGAGGATTTCGTCAAGGCCTACAACGAGATCAACGGGGTGCTCAACGAGGCGACCAAATACGACCAGGCCACCAAGACCGGCGGCCTGCTGCAGGGGGACAGCACCACGCTGGCCCTGCAAAGCGCCCTGCGCGCTGCCGTGCAGTCCGTGAGCACGGGCTCCAGCATGTACAGCCGCCTGAGCGATATCGGCGTCAGCGCCTTGCGCGGTGGCAACCTCGAGGTGGACAGCACCAAGCTTGGCAAGGCCCTGGGCAATATGGACGAGCTCAAGGCCCTGTTCAGCAGCACCACCCCCGGCAACGCCGAGGGCATTGCCGTGCGCCTCAAGGGTCTGACCAAGACCCTGCTGGCCAGCGATGGTTACTTCAAGACCAAGGACGACAACCTCAAGCGCTCCCTGGACAACAACGCCAAGGACCAGGTCCGCGTGAACGAGAAGGCCAGCCGCATGGAGGCGGCCCTGAACCGGCGCTACAGCGCGCTGGACGTGCAGCTCACCAGCCTGAATTCGCTCAACACCTACCTGACACAGCAAATTACGCAGTGGAACCGGTCCACTTCCTGAGACCGGATGATTTCATTTTTCGCGCGGACCAGCCGATAAATACTCAGTACCTGACGCTGCACCAGAGGACCCCACCGCATGTTTCGCACCGCAAGCCCCCGCTCGGCCGATGCCTATCGTCGTATCAACGTCGAGACCAGCATGCACACCATCGACCAGTACCAGATCGTCAGCCTGCTGTTTGACGGCATGCTGCAGTCGCTGGCGACCGCACGTGGCGCGCTCGCCCGGGGCGACGTGCTGGCCAAGTGCGAGGCCATTGCACGGGCCCTGCGCATCCTGGAAGAAGGCCTGAGCACCGGGCTGGACCGCATTGATGGTGGCGAGCTGGCCGAGAACCTGGCCGCCCTGTACGACTACTGCACCCGCCGCCTGATCCTGGCCAATGCCCAGAACGACGACGCCATCCTGCAGGAGATCCAGCGTCTGATCGAAACCGTCGCCCAGGGCTGGAAGGGCATGAAACAAGGGGCAACAGCCGAACCGGCTGCGCCCGTGAGCGCGGGAGCCTGAACCATGCCGCAGATGCTGATCGACTATTACAAGGCCATCGAGGACAGCAGCACCCGCATGCTGGAGGCCGCCCGGGTCAAGGACCTGGAGTCCGTGATGCGTTACGAGGGGGTGTGCGCCGTGCTGATCGAGCAGCTGCGCTACCGCTCACGCGAGGAAGAGTTGCGGCCCGAGGAGCGCAGCGAGAAGGCGCGCATCATGCAACGCATCCTGCGCAACGACGCCGAGATCCGCCACCTGACCGAACCCTGGCTCACCCATCTGGAGGAGATCATGGACGGCGGCGGCAAGCGCGTGTTGCACTAAGGCGGTTGTTGGGCGTTGCGGCTTGAGCGTGAATCCGCTCAACGCCGGACGCCTAACCTCAAACTTGCATGTTCATGATGTCCGTATAAGCCTGGACCATCCGGTTACGGACGTGCAGCGTGGCCTGGAAGCCGATCTGGGCCTTCTGGATGGCCACCATGGTTTCTTCCAGGCTGACCTTGGGGTTTTCCATCTGGACCTGCTTCTGCAGGGTGCTGGCAAAGTTCTGGGCCTCGCTGACCGACTGCAGGGCAGCCTTGAATTCGCCGGGAAACCCATTGGCGGCCACGCCCGCCTTGGCGGCTGTGCCCGGCCGTACCGTGACCGGCATCGTGGTGGGTGTGAGTCGCATATCCATAAGTCAGCCCCGTGGGTAGATGTTGGAACTGATGCTAGCGGCCACTCTGCGAATCTTTAGTTTGAAAAGGCAGGGAAACCCGGGTCTTTTCCTCCTATAGTTTTAGGGCGCAGCCCGAATAATCCGATGCACAGGCGCCGAGAACCGCGCCAGGATGTACCGGAACACACCATGGCTGAAGCTGTTGCAATCCCCTTGAACCCGACCCTGGGCCAGCGTTTTTCCACGCTCAACCAGGGGCAGATCATGCGTCTGGCCGTCGGCGTGGCCCTGTTTGTGGTGATTGCCATCGTCGGTCTCATGATGGGCCGCCAGGCTGAATGGCGCGTGCTCTACGCCAACCTGTCGGACAAGGACGGCGGCGCCATCATTGCCCAGCTGTCCCAGATGAACGTGCCCTACAAGCATGCCGAGGGCGGCCACGCCATCCTGGTGCCGGCCGACAAGGTGCACGACACCCGCCTGCGCCTGGCTTCCCAGGGCCTGCCCAAGGGCTCGGTGGCCGGTTTCGAGCTGATGGAGGCCAACCGCTTCGGCGTCACCCAGTTCCAGGAGCGGGTCAGCTTCCAGCGCGGTCTCGAAGGCGAGCTCACGCGCTCCATCCAGGCCTTGTCCTCGGTGCAAAGCGCCCGCGTGCACCTGGCCATGCCCAATCAGAACGGTTTCTTCCGCGAGCAGCAGAAGCCCTCGGCTTCCGTGCTGCTCAGCCTGAGCCCCGGGCGTCCGCTGGACCGCAGCCAGATCGCCGGCATCGTGCACCTGGTTGCTTCCAGCGTGCCCGAGATGAAGCCCGAGGCGGTCAGCGTGCTGGACGATACCGGCAAGCTCCTGTCGCAGCCCACGAATGGCCCCGATGGTGCGGCCGGCGGCGTGGACGCGCAGCAGCTGCAGTACGTGCAACAGCTCGAGACGCTGTACCGCCAGCGCATCCTGGATATCCTGGAGCCCGTGGTGGGCCGCCAGAACGTCAAGGCCCAGGTGACGGCCGAGGTCGATTTCTCGCAGATCGAGCAGACCTCGGAGACGCACAAGCCCAACCAGACGCCCGATTCCGGCAGCATCCGCAGCCAGCAGCTGCTGGAGAGCAGCAACCCCGGCCCGGCCGGCCCGGCCGGTGTGCCCGGTGCCACCAGCAACCAGCCTCCCGCGCCGTCCACGGCACCCATCAACGGCCCGGCGCAGGCGCTCGCGCCTGGTGCGCCCGGCGCTGCCGCTGCCGCAACGCCGCCCAGCACACGCCGTGAATCGATCATCAACTACGAGGTCGACAAGACCGTCAAGGTGGTGCGTGCTGGCAGCGGCGTGATCAAGCGCCTGAGTGCCGCGGTGGTGGTGAATCACAAGACCGAGACCGACGCCAAGGGCAAGACCACGACGGTGGCGCTGACCGAGCAGCAGCTGGAGAAGATGACGGCGCTGGTGCGTGAGACAATCGGTTTCAGCCAGGATCGAGGTGACTCCGTGAACCTCTTGAATGCCCCCTTTGCCCAGGAAAAAATCACCTTGTCCGAGGTGCCCCTGTGGAAACAGCCTGAAATGCAGGAGCTGGCGCGCAGCTTTGCGTGGCCGTTGGGCACGCTGTTGCTGGCTGTCCTGGTGCTGTTCGGTGTCATCCGCCCGGCCCTCAAATCCCTCAGCACCCCGACCCCGCGCCGTCCGCAACTCGACGCCATGCTGTCCGAGGAGCCGGATCGTCCGCAGCTCGCCGGTCCCTCGGCGGCTGAAGCGCCGGCCGGACCGACGCCTGGCGAGAAGGCGCTGGAGGATGCACGCAAGCTCACACGCGACAACCCGGCGGCCGTGGCCGGCATCGTCAAGGGCTGGGTCAACGGCGAAGGTCAGGGCAATGCCCTGACGATGGGATAAGACCATGGCCACGCAGGAAGACGGACTCCAGGACGCCGCGGTCCTCCTCATGTCCCTGGGGGAAGAGGAGGCGGCCGAGGTTTTCAAGCATCTGTCACCCAAGGAGGTGCAGAAGCTGGGCGAAGCCATTGCCAAGACCAAGTCCATCACGCGCGAACGCGTCGACGACGTGGTGACCAAGTTCACCAATATTGCTGCGGCACAAAGTCTGCTGGTGTCGGACTCGGGCGACTATGTGCGCTCCGTGCTCAAGCGCGCCCTGGGTGACGACAAGGCGGCCCTGCTGATCGACCGCATCCTGCAGGGCGGCGACGTTTCGGGCATCGAGAGCCTGAAGTGGATGGACCCGATGTCGGTGGCCGAGCTGCTGCGCAACGAACACCCGCAGATCGTGGCGGCCATCCTGGTGCACCTGGATTTCGACCAGTCGGCCGACATCCTCAAATACCTGACCGAGCGCCAGCGCAACGAGGTGATGCTGCGCATTGCCACCATGGAAGGCATCCAGCCGACGGCGCTGAAGGACCTCAACGAGGTGCTGTTCAAGGTGCTGGCCGGCGGCGACAAGATCCGCAAGGCCTCGCTGGGCGGCATCAAGACCGCGGCCGAGATGATCAACCTGATGGGCACGGTGATCGAGGGCACGGTGCTCGAATCGATCCGCGGCCACGACCCCGAGCTGGCACAGAAGATCATGGACAAGATGTTCGTGTTCGACGACGTCCTGAAGCTCGACGACAAGGCCATCCAGATGATCCTCAAGGAAGTGGCCTCCGAGTCGCTCATCGTGGCGCTCAAGGGCGCCCAGCCCGAGCTCAAGGAGAAGTTCCTCTCCAACATGTCCTCGCGTGCAGCCGAAACGCTGCGCGAGGACCTGGAGTCGCGCGGGCCGATGCGCCTGTCCGAGGTCGAGACGCAGCAGAAGGAAATCCTCAAGATCGTCCGCCGGCTGGCCGACGAGGGTCAGATCGTCATCGGCGGCGGCGCCGACGACGCCATGGTCTGAGACAAGCACACCAGGACTGATCCATGCGCCCCACCACCCGTTTCATTCCCGGCGAGGAAATCGGCGCCGTCTCCCGCTGGAGTTTTGGCGACGTCGATGCCGCGGCCATGCTGCTCGAGGAGCAGGCCCGCGAACGCGAACTCAATGAGCAGCTTGCCACCGTGCGCCAGCAGTTCCACGCCGAGGGTTATGCCGACGGTTTCCAGCAGGGCCGCGACCAGACCCTGGCGGAGGCGCAGAAGCAGATCAGCGACTACATCGCCAAGCAGGGGCGCGATGCAGCGCAACAGCTTGGCGACCTGATCGAATCGGCCAAGACCCAGCTGGAAGGCGCCGAGCAGATGGCCGGCCAGGCGGTGCTGGAGCTGGCTTGCGAGATGGCGCGCCAGGTGCTGCGCCATGAGATTTCGAGCAACCCCAATGTGCTGCTGCCGGTGATCCGCGAGGCCCTGGGCATGTTGTTCACCGACAGCAAGGCGGTGCAGCTCAAGCTCAATCCGCTGGACCTGGACGTGCTGCAGGACATCCTGCACGAGGAATACCCCAACCTGCCGCTCACGCTGCAGCCCGATGCGGCCATCACCCGCGGCGGTTGCCTGGTCGAGTCCGGTGGCACCGTGATCGATGGCCGGCTGGAAAAGCGCTGGGCGCGCGCCATCGGCCGGCTGGGGCAGAACCTGCCCTGGGAGGAGGTGCCCGGTGACGACGCCTGACCCCGGTGCCCGTTGGCAAGAGTTTCTGGACAGCGCCCGCCAGCAGGCCGGCGCGCCGCAGAGCACCCTGGAAGCCGGCGGCACGCTCACGCGTCTGACCGGCCTGGTACTGGAGGCCGTGGGCATCCGCGCGCCGGTGGGCTCGCAGTGTCTGGTCAGCCAGCCGGCGCAGCCGCCGGTGCTGGCCGAGGTCGTGGGTTTTTCCGGCGATCGCGCCTTCCTGATGCCCGCCGGCGATGTGCAGGGCCTCTCCAGTGGGGCCAGTGTGGTGCCCACAGCGCCCTATGTGGCCACACCGCGCCTGGGTGACGCCGCGCAGGCGCAGGTCGCGAGTTATGCCCAGGGCCAGTTGCGCCTGCCGCTGGGCCCGGGCCTGCTGGGCCGTGTGGTGGACGCCCATGGCGAACCGCTGGACCGCCGCGGACCGGTCGTGAACGTGCTGTCGCGCCCGCTGGACCGCACCCCCATTAATGCCATGGACCGCGCACCGATACGCGAGTCGCTGGACACCGGCGTGCGCGCCATCAACGCCCTGCTGTCGGTGGGGCGTGGCCAGCGCCTGGGCCTGTTTGCCGGGGCCGGCGTGGGCAAGAGCGTGTTGCTGGGCATGATGGCGCGTTACACCAAGGCCGATGTCATCGTCGTCGGCCTGATCGGCGAACGCGGCCGGGAGGTGAAGGAATTCATCGAGGACATCCTGGGCGAAGAGGGGCGCGCGCGCTCCGTCGTCGTGGCGGCGCCGGCCGACTCCCCGCCCTTGCTGCGCATGCAGGCGGCGTCTTATGCCACCGGGGTGGCCGAATATTTCCGCGACCAGGGGCAGCATGTGCTGCTGCTCATGGATTCGCTCACGCGTTACGCCATGGCGCAGCGCGAGATCGCGCTGGCCGTGGGCGAGCCGCCCGCGACCAAGGGCTACCCGCCGTCCTGTTTCGCCCGCTTGCCGCAGCTCGTCGAGCGCAGCGGCAACGGCCTCAATGGCGTGGGCTCCATCACGGCGTTCTATACCGTTCTGAGTGAGGGCGACGACCAGCAGGATCCGATTGCCGACGCGGCCCGTGCCATCCTGGACGGCCACATCGTGCTCACGCGCGCGCTGGCCGAGGCCGGTCATTACCCGGCCATCGACATCGCGCAGTCGGCCTCGCGGGTGATGCACAACGTGGTGAGTCGCGAACATTTCGAGCTGGCGCGGCAGTTCCGCGCCATCGCCTCGCGCTACGAGCGCGGGCGTGACCTGGTGCAGATCGGCGCCTATGTGCACGGCTCCGACCCGGGGCTGGATGAGGCGATCCGCCTGAGCGGCCCCATGAGCGATTTCCTGCGCCAGGACATGTACGCCGGTGCCGGCTTCGAGGAAAGCGTCAAGGCCATGGCGACCACCATCCAGCGCGAGGAGGCTTTCCCGTGAGCGCCCGTATGGATAGGAAGCTGCCATGTCAGCCCTGAAGAGCCTGGCCCTGGCCATCGAGGTGGCCACGCGTGCGCGTGACCAGGCCGACCAGGCCCTGATGCAGGCGCGCCGCGCCGTGCAGCAGGCGCAAGGCCAGCTGGACCAGCTGGAGAGCTACGCCGCCGATACCGAGTCACGCTGGGCGACGGCCACCGCGGTCACCGTCAGCGCCGAGCTGATGTTGCATCACCAGCAGTTCCTGCAGCGCCTGCGCCAGGCCGTCGGGATGCAGAGCGGTGTGATGGTCGACCTGCAACGGAAGGTCGAGACGGCCCGCCAGCGCAAGGTGCAGGAGGAGGTGCGCCTGACCGCCTTGCAGTTGCTGGTGAAGAAAAAACTCAGCGCCCGCGCCCAGCTCGAAGCCAGGCGCGAACAGAAACAGATGGACGAACTGGCCGTCCTCAAATACGCCCGTGGCGCCGGCGGTGTCGGCGGCCAGTTGAATGGAGAAGGATCATGAGCATGGAACACAGTGTGACGACGGCAGCCCCCAAGCCGGTGGCCAAGACGACCCAGGCAGGCGGGAGCGGGCATGGCGCCGGCAAGGCGCAGGCCGCGATTCCGGGCGATTTCGCCTCCTTGCTGATGGGCCTGGATGGCGAGGAGCTGGTGCCCCAGGAGGCGCTGTCCGACGCAGACGCTGCCGCCTTGGCGGCGCTGCCCGGCGCGACCGACGCAGCGGTGGACCCGGCGGCGCTGCCGCTCGATCCCGCTGTGCCCACGGCGGGTTTGCCGCAGCTGGCGTTGCCGGCCACCGCTGTTGCGCAGGGGCCGCTGCAGGGCCAGGCTCTGGGCGCACCCGCAGCCGGCGAAGCCACCTCCGCCTTGCCACCCGTGGCAGCGGGTCGCGCCGAATCGCGTACGACGGCGGGAGAGTTGTCGGCGGTAGCCGAGGCATCGTCCCGACGGTCTGATGCTTCGGCCCTGGTCGACGCCGCAGCGCCGGCGCCCGCGACGGCCGACGAAGTCCAGCCCCTGTTGCGCCAGGCGGTGCTGGCCCAGCGCATGGCGCAACACAGGAGCCAGGCCACCGAAGGGGAGGCGCAGGCCGGCAAGGAGCGGCGTGGTGATGACATGGCCGCCCGGCTGGGCTGGCGCATCAGCGAGCAGCTCGCCCCAGCGGGCAGCCCGTTTCTCGCAGCGGGGCTGGGTGAGTCCGGTCTGCGGCCCTTGGAGCGACGCGGCGAACGGAGCGGCCCGCGGATCGGCGGCGGAGAGGCCGGTGGCTGGAGCGGCGTGGCCCAGCCCGAGGGCGCGCGCATGGACGTGCCGACGGTGGCGCCGGACGGCGGCCTGACGACGGAGATGCGCGTGGCCGAACAGGTCAGCTACTGGATCGGTCGCGGCGCACAGAACGCCGAGCTGGAGGTCGAAGGATTGGGTGAAGGCCCGGTCAAGGTCAGCATCGAATTGCAGGGCCAGGAGGCGCGCGTCGAGTTCCGTGCCGATCAGGCGCAGACGCGCCAGGTCTTGCAGGACGCCATGCCGCATCTGCGTGAATTGCTGGAGCGCGAAGGTCTGGTGCTGTCCGGCATGTCGGTCGGCACCTCGGGTTCGGAGCGTGGTGATGCCGGTCAGTCCGGCCAGGGACGGCAGGACGGTCGCCAGGGGCAGGCCGGTGTGCCCGAACTGCCGGCGGTGGCGCTGGTGGCAGCCGCCCACCGTGCGGCGCCGCTGTCGGGCCGCTCGGTGGATCTTTTCGTGTGAGGGTGCAGGACAGACCGGTCCAGCGCCCCGGAATGGCATGGTTTTTTGCCTTTAATCCGGGTATCGTAGGGTGGGATGTCGAGAATAATTTGCCTAAGCGTGCGGATCTGCGTGCCCGCACGGTGCGCGGCGTGCCGCCGTTATGAAACAAGCAATGTTGTAGAGGACTAGATCGTGGCCACCAAAACCCCCGATGCCGAAGCCGCACCGCCGCCCAAGAGCAAGAAATTGCTGTTGATGGTGGTGATCGGGGTCGTGGTGCTGGCCCTGGCGGCGGCCGGGGGCTGGATGTACCTCAGCAAGAAGAACGCCGCAGCCCTGGACGACGAGGAAGAGGAAGAGGTCGCCGCGGTCGTGGCCGAACCCACCGGCCCGCCGACCTACCTGCCGCTGGACAATATGGTGGTCAATCTGGCCGATCCGGGGGGCGAGCGTGTCGCGCAGATCGGTATCACGCTGGAGCTGACCGGCGTCCTGGAAGTTGAAAAGGTCAAGGCCTACCTGCCCACCATCCGCAGCGATGTGCTGCTGCTGGTGTCGCAGCGCACGGCGGACGAGTTGCTCAGCCGCGAAGGCAAGGAAAAGCTGGCCGAGGACATCCTCGCTTCCTCTTCCCGGCACTTCAACAAGCCGGCTGCGCCGGCGGGCAAGAAAGACAAGAAAGCGGCCGCCAAGGGTGGCGCCAACGGCAACCCCGTGCGGGGCGTGCTGTTCTCCAGCTTCATCGTTCAATGAGGCGACATGAGGACATACAGTCATGAGTGAATCGTTTCTTTCCCAGGAAGAAGTCGATGCCCTGCTGGAAGGGGTCACCGGCGAGAGCCAGAAATCGGTCGAGGAAGTTGCCGAGGCCGGGGAGATCCGTTCCTACAACATGTCCAGCCAGGAGCGGATCGTCCGCGGGCGCATGCCGACGATGGAAATCGTCAATGAGCGCTTCGCCCGCAACCTGCGCATCGGTCTGTTCAACTTCATCCGCCGCAGCCCCGAGATTTCTGTCGGTCCGGTGCAGGTGCAGCGCTACAGCGCCTTCCTGCGCGAGCTGGCCGTGCCCACCAATTTCAACATCGTGGCCATCCGCCCGCTGCGCGGCAGCGGCCTGATCGTCTGCGAGCCGGCCCTGGTGTTCGGTGTGATCGACACGCTCTACGGCGGCATCGGCAAGTTCCAGACCCGCATCGAAGGCCGGGACTTCTCGGCCACCGAGCAGCGCGTGATCAACCGCCTGGTCGACGTGATCTCCGAGGAATACAAGAAGGCCTGGCGCGGGATCTACCCGATCGAACTGGACTACCAGCGCAGCGAGATGCAGCCGCAGTTCGCCAACATCGCCACGCCCAGCGAGATCGTGATCTCCACCTCCTTCCAGCTGGAGATCGCCGAAATCACCGGCTCCATCCATTTCTGCATGCCGTACGCGACGATGGAGCCCATCCGCGACGTGCTGTATTCATCCACCCAGGGCGACTCCATCGAGGTGGATCGCCGCTGGGTCACCGTGCTGACGCGCGAGATCCAGGCTGCCGAGGTGACCCTGGTGGCCGAACTGGCCCGCGCCGACGCGACGGTGGAGGAGCTGCTGGCCATGAAGCCGGGGGATTTCATCGAGCTCGGACGACAGTCCCGCATCGAGGCCTCGGTCGATGGTGTGCCGGTGTTCGAGTGCCAGTACGGCACGCACAACGCCAAATACGCCCTGCGCATCGACAAGTGCCTGCGCGGCAATGACACCAACTGGTTAGGGGAACGCTATGGCGGTTGACGACACACCGGATCAGAAGCCTGAAGACGACGGCATGGCCGACTGGGCCGAGGCCCTGCAGGAGCAGAAGAGCAGCGACAAGGGCCCCGAGGTCGAACCCGGCGGCGTGTTGAGCGGCGGGGCCGCGCGCACCTTCTCCTCCAGCGATGCCCCGGCCAGCGACATCAACATGGTGCTGGACATCCCGGTCCAGCTCTCCGTTGAGCTTGGGCGCACCAAGGTGCCGATCAAGCACATCCTGCAACTGGGCCAGGGCTCGGTGGTCGAACTCGATGCGATGGCCGGTGAACCCATGGACGTGCTGGTCAACGGCTACCTGATCGCCCAGGGCGAAGTGGTCGTGGTGAACGACAAGTTCGGCATCCGTCTCACCGACGTTGTCACCCCGTCTGAACGGCTGCGCCGCATCAGCAGGGGTTGAGGGCATGCCGAGCCAGCCCCGGGCATGTGTCGCATCCCCGGTCCGGGCGGTCTGCGGTGTTGCAAATCCTCGCGTGGCCAGGGCCATGGTGAGGATTTGCGCCTTGCATACTCCCCGAGGCGCTCGGCATTGCCTTAAACTGACGGCATGACGCAAACCATTGTTTCTGTCGTCCTGTTCCTTGTCATCCTTGCCCTGCTGCCGCCAGCGGTGCGGTGGTTCCAGCAGCGCGCCCCGGGCGGCACATCGAATGCCGCCGCTTCCCGCATCGTCTCCACGCTGGCCGTTGGCCCGCAGCAAAGAATCGTGACGGTCGAGGTGGGCCCGGAAGGCGCGCGTACCTGGCTGATGCTGGGTGTGACGTCACAGAACATCAGCTGCCTGCATACCATGCCGGCGGGGTCGGCGCCCGCGCGCGGCTCCGTTTTCGCAGCGGTCGCCAAGGCGCCGGCGGACGGCGGAGAGCCGGCCTGATGCGCCAGCCTACGCTCTGGCCCACCCTGCGTACGGTGTCGGGGCTGGTAACCACGCTGTTGCTGCTGGCGATGCCGGCCCTGGCGCAGGAGAACGCGCCCCTGGCCGCCGCCCAGATCAACGCCACCCAGCTGCCCCTGATCGTGGGCGGCGACGCGTCAGGCACGAGCTATTCGGTGCCGATCCAGACCCTGCTGTTTTTCACGGCCCTGTCCTTCCTGCCGGCCATCCTGCTGATGATGACCGGCTTCACCCGCATCGTCATCGTGCTGTCCCTGCTGCGCCAGGCGCTGGGCACGCAGTCGTCCCCGCCCAACCAGGTCATCATCGGCCTGTCGCTGTTCCTGACCTTCTTTGTCATGGGGCCGACCTTCGACCGGATCTACGCCGATGCCTACCTGCCCTACACGCAGAACGTCATCAACTTCGAACAGGCGCTCGCCCGCGGTGAGGCGCCGATGCGCCAGTTCATGACCAAGCAGACGCGCCAGTCCGACTATGCGCTGTTTGCCAAGCTGGCCAAACTCGATCCCGCCACCAAGATCGACACCGCACCCATGCGCGTGCTGATCCCGGCTTTTGTCACCAGCGAACTCAAGACGGCCTTCCAGATCGGCTTCCTGATCTTCATCCCTTTCCTGGTGATCGACATCGTGGTGGCCAGCGTGCTGATGTCGCTGGGCATGATGATGCTGTCGCCCGTGCTGGTGGCATTGCCTTTCAAGCTCATGCTCTTCGTGCTGGCCGACGGATGGAACCTGCTGATCGGCTCGCTGGCTGCGAGTTTCGTGACATGAGAGGCCTGCCATGAACGCACAAATGGTCCTGACCATCGGGCAGGAGGCGCTGCTGACACTGCTGATGGTGTCGGCGCCGCTGCTGGGCGTGGTGTTGCTGGTGGGGCTGCTGGTCAGCCTGTTCCAGGCCATCACCCAGATCCAAGAGGCCACGCTGTCCTTCGTGCCCAAGCTGGTGGCCGCCATGGCCGTCTTTGCCTGGGCCGGCCCCTGGATGCTCAACATCCTGGTCGAGTACATCCGTCGCACCATCGAGGCGATCCCCGGCATCGTGCTCTGAGTCCGGCGCTCTTGCCATGATCACTTTCAGCGAAGCCCAGATCATGGCGTGGCTGTCGCCGCTACTGTGGCCCTTCCTGCGGGTGCTGGGTGTCTTCACGGCCGCCCCGATCTTCTCCTCGCGTGCCATTCCGGTGCGCGCCCGCGTCGGGCTGGCCCTGCTGGTGACGGTGGCCTGCCAGGCCACCTTGCCGCCCATGCCGGTGATCGACTTCAACAGCCCGGCCGTCCTGGGGGTGGTGATCCAGCAGGTGGGCATCGGTTTGTCCATCGGCTTTGTCGTGCGGCTGGTGTTCGCGGCGTTCGAGTTGGCCGGTGAGGTGGTGGGCTTCCAGATGGGCTTGAACTTCGCCGCCTTCTTCGATCCCTCGCTCAACACCCAGGCCAGCGCCGTGGCGCGCTTCTTCGGCTACATGGCCTCGCTGCTCTTCGTGGTGCTCAACGGGCACCTGATGGTGCTGATGGCCGTGACGCGCAGCTTCGAGGTCTTCCCCGTGACGCAGAATTTTCTGGAGGCCTTGCGGCTGATGCAGCTCTATACCCTGGGCGGCGAGCTGTTTGCCAGCGCCCTGTGGATCGCCCTGCCCATGCTGGCCCTGCTGCTCTTCACCAACCTGGCGCTGGGCATCATCTCGCGCGTGGCGCCGCAGATGAACATCTACGCGGTCGGGTTCCCCATCACGCTCAGCGTGGGTCTGGTGGGCATGGCAGCGACGCTGCCCATGCTGGACCGGCCCTTCCAGTCCCTGCTGGAGCGGGCCATCGAGATCTTCACCGGTTGAAAACCGCCCGGTCTCTTACACCAGTCCGTTGCGGATGGCGTAGACGGTCAGCTCCGCGTTGTTCGAGAGCTTGAGTTTTTCCAGCACGCGTGAGCGGTAGACACTGACGGTCTTGGGGCTGAGCATCAATTCCTCGGCGATGTCGGAGAGGCGCTTGCCCGAGGCGATCTTGAGCAGGGTCTGCAGTTCGCGTTCCGAGAGCGCATCGTGCAGCGCTTCGCTGGTTGGCGTGGCCAGGTTGTCAACCAGCATCTGGGCCACGTCGGACGTGACGTACTTGCGCCCCTGGGCGATGGTGCGTACCGCCGTGATCAGGTCGGCCGGATTGCCGGCCTTGTTCAGGTAGCCCTGGGCGCCGGCACGCAGACAGCGGATGGCGTACTGGTCCTCCGGGAACATCGAAACGACCAGGACCTTCGTGGGCGTATCCGCTTCACGCAGCGAAGCCAGCACCTCCAGGCCGCCACGGCCGGGCAGGTTCAGGTCCAGCACCAGGATGTCGCAGGGTGTGGAACGCAACAACTCCCGCACTTCCGAATAACTGCCGGCCTCTCCCACGACCTTGATGTCGACGGCCTCGGACAGGGTGTCGCGGATGCCGCGCCGCACGACGGCATGGTCGTCACAAAGTATCACTCGAATCATCGATCTAGCCTTTTGCCTCGATTGTGAGGGGAATCGACAGCGTGATGGATGTTCCCTCGCCCTCGCGGCTGCTCACATCCAGCCAGCCGCCGGCGGTGCGCGCCCGCTCCTGCAGTCCCTTGAGACCGAAGGCCGTGGGTTTGTTGCGCTCTGGCGGCTGGATACCTTGTCCATTGTCGGTGATCTCCAGGGTCAGCACACTTTCGGCGTCCGACAGCTCGATCCGGACTTCGCTGCAACGGGCGTGTTTGGAGATATTGGTCAGCGCCTCCTGTGCCGTTCGGTAGGCGGTCAGCTGGATATTCTTGGTCAGCGTGGGCTGGCGCAGGGTGGTGCGCACCGTGGTGCGGGTGCCGGTGCGGCGCTCGAACTCGCCGGCCAGCCAGTCGATCGCGGCTTCCAGGCCCTGGTCCAGGATGGCGGGGCGCAGGTTCATCATGATGCGCTGGCTGGCGCCAACCGCATGCTGCAGCATGCCGGTGGCGGCTTGCACATGGCCCTGCGTGTCGGCGTCGGGATGGTGACGGCCGATCCATGAGAGGTCGAACTGGATGGCCGCCAGCGAGCCGCCGATGTCGTCATGGATCTCGCGCGCGATCGCCGCGCGCTCTTGTTCGATCGAGCTCTGCAGGTGCTCGGCGAAGCGCGCCAGGCGTTGCTCCGAGGCGGCCAGCTCCTCGACAGCGCGTTCGCGTTCACGCTTGGCCTGCTGCACTTCAATGGCGCGCTGGATCACGTGGGCCAGCTTGCCCAGGTCGTCCTTGAGCAGGTAGTCGCTCATGCCGAGCTTGATGGCGTCGACGGCGGCCGTCTCGCCGATGGCGCCGGACAGCAGGATGAACGGCGGGTGCTGCGGTATGGCCTGGAGGGATTTCCAGGCATCCAGGGCCGTGAAGCCGGGCAGGCGGTAGTCGGCAAGAACGGCATCGAAACGGCTGCCCTGCAACACGCGCACGAAATCATCCAGGCTTTCGACCCGCACCAGTTCGCAGGACAAACCGGCACGGCGCAGCGTCTTTCGCACGATGTCGTGATCTAGTTCCGAATCCTCGAGATGCAGGATGCGAAGGGGGGTGGGGTGGACTTCTGGCTGCATGGGGTAGACGATATGATGAAAACCCTCGTGGGTGTGCCGGGAGACGACCTGAACGCCCCGAAATATTGACGAATTCCCTCCTATTTCCGAGGAATCCTGCTACTCTATATCCAGGAAAATTCTAATGCTGGACTTGCTGGAGCGGTGAACCATCTAGCATCCGGATGTCCGAACAGAATGACCATGCAAGCCCCCAACACACCGCCTGCGGACCAGCCCGCCGTGCAATTGCCGGTGATGCTGGTGGCCGAGGTGCAGGATTCGCTCCTGGTGGTCGTGCATGACCTGGCCCGTCTCGATGGGCTGTTGGCGCACACCATGGACAACCTGATGCAGCGCTTCACCACCGCCATCGGAAGTCTCGCCGATCCCGCCCTGGCGGAGTCGGCGGCCCTGGATGAAGCGCGCAACGCCCTGCGCGCGGCCGTGACCGAACTGCAGTTCCAGGATCTGGCCTCGCAACTGATAGTCCATACTTCCAAGGTGCTTCAAGGCTGTGCCTACCGGCTGGCTTCCGAGTCCATGGGGCAGGAAGACGGCGAGGCGGTTCCCTTTGTCGAGGAGGTGCCGGAACGTCCCAATCCGGTGACCCAGGACGAAATGGATGCCGGCTCGATCGAATTGTTTTGAATCGCTGAACACTTGAATAACCAAAGACCCCATTTCCCCGGAGCTCAGACATGCCACTGATACTCGCTGTTGACGATTCACCCTCGATGCGCAAGATGGTCTCATTCACCCTTGCGGGAGCGGGCTACCAGGTGGTCGAGGCCGTCGACGGGCAGGATGCCTATGAAAAGGCCCAGACCCAGACCTTCGATCTGGTGCTGACCGACCAGAACATGCCACGGCTGGACGGCCTGGGGCTGACGCGCAAGCTGCGCGAGCACCCCAATTTCAAGACCACGCCGATTCTGATGCTCACCACCGAATCCAGTGACCTGATGAAGCAGGCCGGTCGCGCCGCTGGTGCCACCGGCTGGCTGGTCAAGCCCTTCGACCCGGCGCGGCTGCTCGAGGTCATCAAGAAAGTCATCAAGTAACACGGTCCGCCAGCGCGGGATCACAACAGGAGATAGGCATGACCGAGGGACACCAGGAATCCGGCGGAGGTGACT
Source organism: Burkholderiales bacterium (assembly GCA_016185015.1). Lineage (GTDB taxonomy): Bacteria > Pseudomonadota > Gammaproteobacteria > Burkholderiales > Burkholderiaceae_C > Hylemonella. The sequence goes on along the minus strand of JACPOI010000006.1, from coordinate 7,844 downwards.
CATTCGACCTGAGTCAGTTCTACCAGATCTTCTTCGAGGAGGCGGGCGAAAACCTGGACCTCATGGAGCAGATGCTGCTCAACCTGAATCTGGAAACCGCTGACGACGAAGAGCTCAATGGCATCTTCCGTTGCGCGCACTCTGTCAAGGGTGGCGCGGCCACTTTCGGCTTCGCGGATGTGGCCGAACTGACGCACCAGATGGAGTCCTTGCTGGACCGCCTGCGTCGACATGAATTGCAGCCCAACCCCATGATGGTGGATGTCCTGCTTGAATCCGCCGATGCCTCGCGCGTGTTGCTCGCCCGTCATCAGACCGGCGATACCAGCGCGCCGCCCTCCAACGCCGATCTGGTGCGTCGCATCAGCGAGCTGGCGGCGGGCGGCACACCGGCGCCCGCCGCAGTGCCGGCGCCCGCGCCCGTGGTTGCTGCCCCGGCACCGGCCCCCGTGGCGGCGCCCGCACCCGTTGCGGCCGCGCCAGGCGCGCGCCAGCTGGAGATCCGTATGGGCCCGCTGGAGCGTCCCGATCAGGTGGACGGGATAAAGGATCTGTTCCGCGACATCGTGGGTCTCGGTTCGGTCACCGAGGTGGCCAGTGACCGTGCGGACACCCGCGTGTTTCATGCCTCGACGTCTTCCAGCAATGATGATCTGCTGGACCTGTTTGCCTTTCACGTCTCGCGTGAGCAGGTGAACATCCGTGAAATGAGTGCCGCCGCCACGTCTTGGACGGACCGGGACGATCCGCCGCCCGGTGCGCCTGTGGCGCCGGCGCCGGGTTTTGGCTTTTTCGAGGGAGCTCCGGGCGTGCCCACCGGTGCCGCCACCGCAGCCACGCCGGTCGAGGTGACCGAGGTCAGGCCCGCTGCCAAGGCGAGCGTGGCCAAGCCCGCCGCCAGCCCGGTTGCAGCCCAGCCGGAAGCCGCCACCATCCGCGTGGCCATCAGCAAGGTTGACCAGCTGATCAATCTGGTGGGCGAACTGGTCATCACCCAGGCCATGCTGGCCCAGAACAGTCAGGCGCTGGACCCGGCGGCCAACCAGCAGCTCATGGCGGGGCTGGCCGACCTGGATCGCAACACGCGGGATCTGCAGGAATCGGTGATGTCGATCCGTATGATCCCGATGTCCATCGTGTTCAGCCGCTTCCCGCGCATGCTGCGCGACCTGGCCAGCAAGCTGGGCAAGAAGGTGGAGTTCGTGACCCAGGGCGAGGCGACCGAGCTGGACAAGGGCCTGGTCGAGAAGATCACCGATCCTCTGACGCACCTGGTGCGCAACAGCTGTGACCATGGCATCGAGATGCCGGCTGATCGTGTCGCGGCAGGCAAGCCTGAGACCGGCACCATCACCCTGTCGGCAGCCCACCAGGGTGGCTCCATCGTGATCGAGGTGCGCGACGACGGCCGTGGTCTCTCGCGCGAGAAGATCCTCAACAAGGCCCGCGAGCGCGGCTTGGACGTTTCCGACCAGATGTCCGATGGTGATGTCTGGCAGCTGATCTTCGCGCCGGGTTTCTCGACGGCCGAGGTCGTGACCGACGTATCCGGCCGCGGTGTCGGCATGGACGTGGTCAAGAAGAACATTGCGGCGCTCAACGGCACGGTCGAGATCGATTCGTCCGAAGGCTACGGCATGCGGGTCTCGGTCCGCCTGCCGCTGACGCTGGCCATCATGGACGGCATGTCGGTTGGCGTGGGCGATGAGGTCTACATCCTGCCCCTGTCCTCGGTGGTTGAATCCTTCCAGGTCAAGGACGATGCCGTCAATACCGTGGCCCAGGGCTCGCGCCTGGTCAAGGTGCGCGACGAGTACATGCCCGTGATTGAATTGGAAAAGGTATTCCAGGTGCCACGCTACGATGGTGGCAAGTCCGGCGACATCATGGTGGTGGTGGAGGCCGAGGGCAGTCGGGTGGCCTTGCTGGTCGATGAGTTGCTGGGTCAGCAGCAGGTCGTGGTGAAGAACCTGGAAACCAATTACCGCAAGGTCCCCAACGTTTCGGGCGCCACCATCCTGGGTGATGGCAAGGTGGCGCTCATTCTGGATACCAGCACCCTCGTGCGGCGTTCACGGCATTGATGCACTCCAAGGAGAAGATCGGTATGAGTGAGACAGATGAGAGCGGAACACTGGCGGCGGGTCCGCGCGAATACCTGACGTTCCGGCTGGATCAGGAAGAGTACGGCATCGACATCCTCAAGGTTCAGGAAATCCGGGGGTATGAAAAGCCGACGCGCATTGCCAACGCGCCCGAGTTCATCAAGGGCGTGGTCAATCTGCGCGGCACCATCGTGCCCATCATCGACATGCGCCTGAAGTTCAACTGCGCGAAGGCCGAGTACAACAGCTTCACGGTGGTCATCATCCTGAATCTGCGCAACCGTATCGTCGGGATCGTGGTGGACTCGGTCAGCGATGTGATGGAGTTGGCGCCGGAGAACCTCAAGGCCGCGCCTGACATCGACAGTTCGATCGAAAGTTCGGCCGTGGTCGGTCTGGGCTCGGTGGGGGACCGCATGTTGATCCTGCTGGATATCGAGAAGCTGATGACCAGTGTCGACATGGGCCTGGTTTCTGTCGAGGCCTGATCTCTTGCCCCTAGTGCTTCCTCTCCTTATTCAAGCGCCCTGACGATGCTGAGCACAGACAAAGCCGCCAGGAACCCAAAGGCGGGCGCAGACCGGGATGGTGCGGCGGAGATAGCCGGGGGTGACGTGCAGGCTCGGGAATTCAGCTGGACGCAAGCCGACTTCACCCGTGTCCAGGCACTGATCTACCAGCGCGCCGGCATCAGCCTGCACGATGGCAAGCATGCCATGGTGTACAGCCGCCTGTCACGCCGGTTGCGTGACACCGGGTACCAGAATTTTCGCGACTACCTGAGCTGGCTGGAGTCCCACGACGGGCCCGAGTGGCAGGAGTTCGTCAACGCCTTGACGACCAATCTGACCTCCTTCTTTCGCGAGCAGCATCACTTCGAGATCCTGGCCGAGCATCTGAAGGCTCGCCCGTCAAACACGCCCTGGCGGGTCTGGTGCAATGCGGCCTCGACCGGCGAGGAGCCCTACTCCATCATCATGACGGCGCTGGATGCCCTGGGGCCCCAGGCGAATTTCAAGCTGTGGGCCAGCGATATCGACTCCAAGGTCCTGGCGACAGCGGCGCGGGGTGTCTACCGGCAGGACTCCATCAAGGGCGTGGATATGGCCCGCCTGCAACGCTTTTTCCTGCGCGGCAAAGGAAACAACGAGGGCTTCCTGCGCGTCAAACCCGAGTTGCAGCGCATGGTGGAGTTTCTGAGCGTCAACCTGATACGCGATGACTGGCCTTTTCGCGAGCCTTTCGACATCGTGTTCTGCCGCAACGTCATGATTTATTTCGATGCCCCAACCCAGCGCAGCGTTCTGGAGCGCATCCATCGGGTCATGAAGCCCGGCAGCCTGCTGTTTGTCGGCCACTCAGAGAATTTCAACGAATCGCGCGACCTGTTTGTCCTGCGCGGAAAGACGGTGTATGAACGTCGTTGAAAGGTGCGCTCCCCGGTGCCGGCCGTGTTGCTTGCAGGAGCTGCATGAACCCGTCTGAGCTCTCCTTGCGTGCGGCGCCGCTGCGCCCTGTGACCTCGGGTGCCCCCAAGGCGCTGGCGGGTGGGCGGATCTCGCGGGTCGACGAACTTCGGGCCCAACCGCGCAAGCCGGGGGAAGCCTCCTTTTTCTACGCCGACCACCATTTCCAGTACGACGCCGTCAAGGTGCTGCCGGGTGAGTATTTCGTGTCCGGTGAGGATGTGCTCATCATGACGGTGCTGGGCTCGTGCATCGCGGCCTGTGTCTGGGATGGCAAGGCCCGTATCGGCGGAATGAACCACTTCATGTTGCCCGAGGGCGAAGACGGCTCCGGGCGCTATGGTTCCTATGCGATGGAGCTCTTGCTCAACGAGATGATCAAGAAGGGCGCCCGTCGGGAAACCATGCAGGCCAAGGTTTTCGGGGGCGGCGCCGTGATGGCGGGCTTCACCACCATGAACGTGGGGGAGCGCAACACCAAGTTTGTGCTGGACTATCTGGCCACGGAGCGCATCCCGGTGGTGTCACAGGACGTGCTGGACATCCACCCGCGCAAAGTATGCTTTTTCCCGGTCACGGGCAAGGCGCTGGTCAAGCGCCTGGCCCATGCGCATCCCGAGGCCCTGGCGGTCGAGGAGCGCAAGGGCAATGCGGCCACTGTGGCCAAGTCCACCGCGGGTGGTTCTGTGGACCTGTTCTAGAGAGGCTAGGTTGAAGAAGATTCGAGTGGTAGTGGTTGACGACTCGGCGCTGGTACGCAGTCTGCTGGCCGAGATCATCAACCGTCAACGCGACATGGAGTGCGTCGGCACAGCCAACGACCCGCTGATTGCGCGCGAGATGATCCGCGAATTGAACCCGGACGTGATCACGCTGGATGTCGAGATGCCGCGCATGGATGGCATCGAATTTCTCGGGCGCCTCATGCGTCTGCGCCCCATGCCCGTGCTCATGATTTCCACGTTGACCGAGCGCGGGGCCGAGGTCACCATGCGGGCCCTGGAGCTCGGCGCCGTCGATTTTGTGGCCAAACCCCGCATCGGCCTGGCCGATGGCATCAAGGACTTGTCCGATCAGATCGTCGAGAAGATCCGCATCGCTGCTTCAGCGCATATCCGGCGTGCGCCGACCCCGGCGCTCGGGGCCGCTTCCGGACCCAGCCCAGCCGGCGTGGCTCCGGCGCCGATCAGGCCCCTGGGCCGCCTGTCCACCGAGAAGATGATCTGCATCGGATCTTCGACCGGGGGCACTGAAGCGGTCAAGGAGGTGCTGACGCGCATGCCGGCAGATTCTCCGGGCATCGTCATCACCCAGCACATGCCGCCGGGTTTCACCACCAGCTTTGCGCAGCGCTTGAACGGGCTGTGCCAGATCACGGTGAAAGAGGCTGTCCATGGTGAGCGCATCCTGCCGGGGCATGCCTATATTGCGCCGGGGGGCAAGCAGTTTCGTGTCGACCGCAGCGGCGCCAACTATGTGGCGGTCGTGGAGGATGGGCAGCCGGTCAACCGGCACATGCCTTCGGTGGAGGTGCTGTTTCATTCCTGCGCCCAGGTCGTGGGCCCCAACGCCTTCGGCATCATGCTGACCGGCATGGGCAATGATGGCGCCAAGGCCATGCGTGAAATGAAGGATGCCGGCAGCTACAACTACGTGCAGGACGAAGCCAGCTGCGTGGTGTTCGGTATGCCGCGCGAGGCCATCCTGCATGGCGCTGCCGACGAGGTGTTGCCCTTGACGGCGATTGCGCCGGCCCTGCTGGCCCGCCTCAGCAGCAGTGGTGGCGACCGCTACCGCGTTTGAGGCTGCAGCTCAGGCGCGTGCCGACAGCGCTTCCCATCGGCTCAGGGCCGCCATCAGTTCCGCTTCGATCGCCGTATCACGCTGGCTCAGGGCGGTGGCGCGTTGTGCATCCTTGATGTAAAGGCTGCCATCGGCGAGTTCCTTGCGCAAGCTGCCCTGCTCCAACTCCAGGGCGTCGATCAGGTCGGGAAGCGCTTCCAGCTCCCGGCGTTCCTTGTAGCTGAGCTTGCTGCTGCCAACAGGGCGCGTCTGGGCGGGCGACGTTGTCGGGGACGCTGGCACCTCGGCGGCGGGGGTCCTGCCTGCAGCGGGTTCCGCGGCTGATTTGATCGCCTGGCTGCGCCGTGACTGTGTCAGCCAGTCCTCTACGCCGCCCTCGTACTCCCGCCACACGCCATCCCCTTCGTGCGCAATGGTGCTGGTCACCACGTTGTCCAGGAACGTGCGGTCATGGCTGACGAGAAAAACCGTGCCGGGGTAGTCCTGCAGCAGTTCCTCGAGCAGATCCAGCGTGTCGATGTCCAGATCGTTGGTCGGTTCGTCCAGGACCAGCACATTGGCGGGCCGTGCAAACAGGCGCGCCAGCAGCTGCCGGTTGCGCTCGCCGCCAGAGAGGGAGCGCACGGGCGAGTTGGCACGGGCCGGAGAGAACAGGAAGTCGCCGAGGTAGCTCTTGACGTGCTGTCGCTTGTTGCCGATCTCGATCCATTCACTGCCGGGGCTGATGAAATCTTCCAGCGTGGCATCCAGATCGAGTGCGTTGCGCATCTGGTCGAAGTAGGCCACCTGCAGATTGGCGCCCTGGCGAACCTTGCCGCTGTCGGGCATCAGTTCACCCAGGATCAGCTTCAACAGGGTCGTCTTGCCGGCGCCGTTTGCCCCGATCAGGCCGATCTTGTCGCCGCGCAAGATGGTGGCACTGAAGTCCCGGACAACCGTTCGATCTCCAAAGGACTTGCTGACATCGGTCAGCTCGGCCACCAGCTTGCCGCTCGGCGCGCCGGATGCAATATCCATCCTGACGCTGCCCACGGCTTCGCGCCGGGCTGAGCGCTGGGCGCGCAGTTGCTGCAGGCGGGTGATGCGGCTCTGGCTGCGTGTGCGTCGGGCTTCGACGCCCTTGCGCACCCAGACTTCTTCCTGGGCCAGCAGCTTGTCTGCTTTGGCGCTGATCACGGCCTCCTGTGTGAGCTGCTCTTCTTTCAGTGTCAGATAGGTGGTGAAGTTGCCGGGATAGGAACTCAGCCGGCCCCGATCCAGTTCGACGATGCGTGTGGCCACCCGGTCAAGGAAGGTGCGGTCATGGGTGATCGTGACAATGCTCCCCTTGAACTCCAGCAACAGTGTCTCCAGCCACATGATCGAGTCCAGATCGAGGTGATTGGTCGGCTCATCGAGCAGCAGTACGTCAGGCTGCGTCACCAAGGCCTGGGCCAGCGCCACCCGCTTGCGGGTGCCGCCCGAGAGCGTCTTGATCTGTGCGTCCGGGTCCAGGTGCAGGCGGTGCAAGGTTTCGTTCACACGCTGCTCCCAGTTCCAGCCATCCTGTGACTCGATGGCGTCCTGCAGCTGGCCGAGGTTGCCATCACCCTGCATGTAGCACTCGATGAGATCGATGACGTTGCTCAGCCCTGCACGCACCGCTTCGAAGACGGTGTGCTCTGCGGTGAGCACCGGCTCCTGTGCGACATAGGCCAGTCGCAGGTTCTGCTGCAATTGCAGACTGCCGTCATCCGGCTTTTCGAAGCCCGCGAGAATTTTGAGGAGTGAGGATTTCCCGGTGCCGTTGCGGCCAATCAGTCCGACTCGCTCGTTGGACTCAAGGGCGAAGTCCGCGTGATCAAGTAGGGCAACGTGGCCGTAGGCCAGTTGGGCATTGAGTAGTGTGAGCAGAGCCATAAGTGTTGGGGATTATCCCCGCCAGGGGTTGCTGGCTCTTGGTCTTGCATGCGGTCATGAACGAATGCTTCAGTTCCCGAAAAATCTGTGCTATAGTTGCGGGCTTCGCTTCTGAAAAGAACGAATTTGAGTTGAAGCACTGGCCCGCGGGCCTCGCCAAGAAAATGGCAAGCAACTCAAAAAAATCTCGCAATAAGTTGACGGGGTGGAAAAAATAGTGCTAGAATTCAAGGCTCAGCTGATCGCAGCTAAGCAGACGCAAGACGAAGAGTTTTGCGGTGGTTCCTTAAAAATATACAGCCGATAAGCGTGGGCGTTTGAAGGCGATTGCCAAGTTCTTCGGAACTAAGTGCAAGTCACTTAAAAACGCTCATGAGAATAGAAGTGAAGTTCACTTCAATTCCGTTTTTATGAGTTGCTCGAAAGAGCGAAAAATTCAAGATCGAACTATAGAGTTTGATCCTGGCTCAGATTGAACGCTGGCGGCATGCCTTACACATGCAAGTCGAACGGCAGCACGGGAGCAATCCTGGTGGCGAGTGGCGAACGGGTGAGTAATATATCGGAACGT
>JACPOI010000008.1 GCA_016185015.1 Burkholderiales bacterium | reverse complement strand
GCCAGGCAGTTGGTGGTGCACGAGGCGTTGGAGATGATGGCCTGGCCGGCGTAGGTCTTGTCGTTGACGCCGAAGACGAACATGGGGGTGTCGTCCTTGGAGGGGGCGGAGATGATGACTCTCTTGGCACCGGCCGCCAGGTGCTTCTCGCCACCGGCCTTGTCCAGGAAGAGGCCCGTCGATTCGATGACGATGTCAGCGCCTACTTCAGACCACTTGAGGTTGGCGGGGTCGCGCTCTTGCGTGAGGCGGATTTTCTTGCCATTGACGATCAGGACACCACCTTCAACGCTGACTTCGCCCTTGAAGCGGCCGTGCACGCTGTCGTACTTGAGCATGTAGGCCAGGTAGTCGGGTTCGAGCAGGTCGTTGATGGCAACGATCTCGATGTCCTTGAAGTTCGCCACGGCCGACCGCAGCACGTTGCGACCGATGCGGCCGAAGCCGTTGATGCCTACCTTGATCGTCACAAAACTCTCCTCGGATGCGTTGTCAATTCAATAGCTGGCGGAAGTCGGGAATCACGCGGTCGGGGCCGCAGGCCGCTATGGGCTGGCCCATGTTGTAGCCATAGGGCATCGCCCAGACCGGCACGCCGGCATTGCGCGCGCTGGCCACGTCGATCGACGAGTCGCCGACAAAAAGCGCACGCGCGGCATCGACCTGGAACTGCGCCAGGCAGCTGTGGATGCCCGCCGGGTCGGGCTTCTTGGTGGGCAGGGTGTCACCGCTGACCACGCGGTCGAACAGCGGCTCGAGCGCATGGGCGGCCAGCACGGTGCGCGTGTAACGCGCCTCCTTGTTGGTGACCACGGCCAGGTAGACGCCCTGGGCCCGCAAGCTCCTGAGCACCTCGCGCACATGCGGATAGAGGTGGCTGCGGGTGCCGCAGCGGCGCTGGTAATGGCGATCGAACTCCGCGGCGATCAGGGGCAGGTCATCACAACGGCGAACCTCCTCCACCGTGAGCCGGCGCACCTGGGCCAGCGCCTGCACCAGCAGCTCGCGCGTACCGTGGCCGATCCAGCGATCCACCTGCTCCTGCGCCACCTGCGCCAGGCCAAAGTGCTGCAGCGTGTCGTTGACGGCGTCGCAGATTTCGGGCGCGGTTTCGATCAGCGTGCCGTCCAGGTCGAACATGACCAGATCGAAAGGCGCGTTTACTTGCTTATTCATCGAAGTAGATCTGAAAAAAATCAGGCGACGGCAGCGGCACCTTGCCGCACCCGCACCCGTTCCCGCACGGCCTGCACGATGGCCTGCACCGTGATGCCGAAGTGCGGGTACAGGTCCTTGGCCGGCGCCGACTCGCCGAAGCTCGCGATGCCCACCACATGGCCGCGGCGTCCGACGTACTTGCGCCAGAAGTCGGGGTGCGCAGCCTCCACCGCCACCGCGGGCAGGTCCAGCGGCAGCACGGCGTCCTGGTAGGACGGGGGCTGGCGGTCGAACACATTGGTGCAGGGCATGGAGACCACACGCGTGGCGATCCCCTCCTTGGCCAGCTGCTCGTACGCCTGCATGGCCAGCATGGTTTCGGAGCCGGTGGCGATGATCACGGCCTCTGGCTCGTCCTGCTCGGCCAGGATGTAGCCGCCGCGGCGGATGTGAGCGGCCAGTTCGGCACGGTCGGCCAGGCGCGGCAGGTTCTGCCGCGACAGGGCCAGCGCGCTGGGGCCGTCCCGGCGTTCGATGGCGCAGACCCAGGCCACGGCCGTCTCCAGGCTGTCGGCCGGACGCCAGACGTCCAGGTTGGGAATGATGCGCAGCGAGGGCACGTGTTCAACCGACTGGTGGGTGGGGCCGTCCTCGCCCAGGCCGATGGAATCGTGGGTGAACACATGCACCACACGCTGTTTCATCAGCGCGGCCATGCGGATGGCGTTACGGCTGTAGTCGCTGAAGGTCAGAAAGGTGCCGCCGTAAGGGATGTAGCCCCCGTGCAGGCCGATGCCGTTCATGATGGCGGCCATGCCGAACTCGCGCACGCCGTAGGACAGGTGGTTGCCCCAGACATCACGCCCGGCCAGCGTGCAGTTCTTGAAGTTGGTCAGGTTGGAGCCGGTCAGGTCGGCACTGCCGCCAAAGAACTCGGGCAGCAGCGGCGCCAGCAGGTCCAGCGCATTCTGGCTGGCCTTGCGTGTGGCCAAGGCGTCCGTACGCGCAGCGACGGTCTCGAAGATCTGCGACAGACGTTCGCCGAATGCCGGCAGCAGGTCACCCTGCATGCGGCGCTCGAACTCGGCCGCATCCTCCGGGTAGAGCGTGCGGTAGCGCTCGAAGCGCTGCCGCCATTCTTCCTGCAGGGCCTGGCCGCGCGCCACGGCATGCCAGGCCTGGGCCACGTCGGCAGGGATCTCGAAAGGCGCAGCGGTCCAGCCCAGCGCTTCGCGAGTGGCTGCCACCTCGGCCGCGCCGAGTGCAGCGCCGTGTACGTCGTGCGTGCCGGCCTTGTTGGGTGAGCCCTGGCCGATCACCGTCTTGCAGCAGATCAGCGTGGGCTTGCCGTCGGGGCGCTGCGCCTGCGCACGCGCCTGCACGATGGCGCGGTCGATGGCGGCAGGGTCGTGCCCATCGACATCGGGGATCACGTGCCAGCCATAGGCTCGGAAACGCGCCGGCGTGTCGTCGGTGAACCAGCCTTCGACATGGCCGTCGATGGAGATACCGTTGTCGTCGTAGAGCGCGACGAGCTTGGACAGACGCAGCGTGCCGGCCAGCGAGCACGCCTCGTGGCTGATGCCCTCCATCATGCAACCGTCACCGAGGAAGGTGTAGGTGTGGTGATCGACGATGGCCAACTCGTCGCGGTTGAATTCGGTGGCCAGCAGTTTCTCGGCCAGCGCCATGCCCACGGCATTGGCGATGCCCTGGCCCAGGGGACCGGTGGTGGTTTCGACGCCGGGTGTCACACCCACTTCGGGGTGGCCCGCGGTCTTGCTGTGCAGCTGGCGGAAGCGTTTGAGCTCCTCCATCGGCAGGTCATACCCGGTGAGATGCAGCAAGGCGTACAGCAGCATGGAGCCATGGCCGTTGGACAGGACGAAACGGTCGCGGTCTGCCCACTGCGGGTTGGCCGGGTTGTGGCGCAGGTGGCGGTTCCACAGCACCTCGGCAATGTCGGCCATGCCCATGGGCGCGCCGGGGTGGCCGGACTTGGCCTGCTCGACCGCGTCCACCGCCAGCATGCGGATGGCGTTGGCCATGCGGCGGGCGAGTTCGGGCGAGGGAGGGGTCATCGGTGCGCTCATCTCAGTTCGCTCCCAGCGCACGCTTGCGGCGCTCCATCATGCGCCAGACGAAGGGCGTGAAGATCAGCTGCATGGCCAGTTCCATCTTGCCGCCGGGCACGCAGATGGTGTTGGCGCGGCTCATCCAGGAGTTGTCGATCATGCCCAGCAGGTAGGGGAAGTCGATGCCCTTGGGGTTGGCGAAGCGGATCACCACCATGCTCTCGTCGGCGGAGGGGATGTCGCGCGAGATGAAGGGGTTGGAGGTATCCACCATGGGCACGCGCTGGAAGTTCACGTGGGTGTGCGCGAACTGCGGCACGATGTAGTTCACGTAGTCGGGCATGCGGCGCAGGATGGTGTCGGTCACCGCTTCGGTGCTGTAGCCGCGCTGGTGCTTGTCGCGCCAGAGCTTCTGGATCCATTCCAGGTTGATCACCGGCACCACGCCGATGCGCAGGTCCGGGTGCTGGGCGATGTTGTGCTCGGGCGTGATCACGGCGCCGTGCAGGCCTTCGTAGAACAGCATGTCGGTGTCAGCCGGCAGATCTTCCCAGGGCGTGAAGGTGCCGGGCTCCTGCTTGTAGGGCGCGGCTTCTTCATCGTTGTGCAGGTATTTGCGCGCCTTCCCGGTTCCGGATCTGGCATAGGTGGCGAACAGGCTCTCGAGCTCGCCGAACAGGTTGTTGTCGGAGCCGAAGTGGCTGAAGTGCTTGTTGCCCGTCTTCTCGGCCTCGGCCGCCTTGCGTTTCATCTCCTTGCGGTCGAAACGGTGGAAGCTGTCGCCCTCGATGATGGCGGCCTTCACGCCTTCGCGGCGGAAGATGTTGGCGAAGGTGCGCGTCACGGTGGACGTACCGGCCCCCGATGAACCGGTGATCGCGATGATGGGATGACGTTCAGACACAAAGGTCTCCTGAAGCTAAAAAATCTTTTGATTCATGCGATGTGAATCCCTGCAAGCGCCCCCGGGACTGATCGCGGGACACCGCGGAACCGGCTTTGCCGGGCCGCTGGTGTCGTCCCCCTTCAGGGGGAAGAGCCCGCAGGGCACTCAGGGGGTGCTTCATATTCACACGCGAAACAATCCGCGCTCGGCGAACAACGGGCTGTCGTTCTCGATCTTGATCGGCTCCGCGTGGTAGCGCTCGATGCGCTCGACTTCGTTCTTCGAGCCGAAGATGAGGCCGATGCGCTGGTGCAGCGAGGTCGGCTGCACCATCAACATCGGCTGGCGCCCTGTGCTGGCGCGCCCGCCCGCCTGCTCCATGATGAAACCCACGGGGTTGGCCTCGTACAGCAGGCGCAGGCGGCCGTTCTTGGCCGGTTCCTTGCTGTCCTTGGGGTACATGAAGACACCGCCGCGCATCAGGATGCGGTGCGCCTCGGCCACCATGGAAGCGATCCAGCGCATGTTGAAGTCTTTGCCCCGGGGACCGGTCTTGCCGGCCAGGCACTCGTCCACGTAACGTCGGATCGGGGCTTCCCAGAACCGGCTGTTGGAGGCGTTGATGGCGAATTCCTGGGTATCGGCCGGGATCTGCAGCTTCGGATGTGTGAGCATGAACTCGCCCAGGTTGGGGTCGAGCGTGAAACCATTGACACCGTTGCCCACCGTCAGCACCAGCATGGTGGTGGGGCCGTAGAGCGCGTAACCGGCCGCCACCTGCTGCGTGCCGGGCTGCAGGAAGTCGGCCTCGACGACATCGCGACCCGAGGCCACCACCTCCTGCGGCGCCCGCAGGACGGAAAAGATGCTGCCCACCGAGACGTTGACGTCGATGTTGCTGGAGCCGTCGAGCGGATCGAACACCAGCAGGTACTTGCCGCGCGGATGCTTGGCCGGGATCTGGTAGGGCAGGTCCATCTCCTCGGAAGCCATGCCCGCCAGGTGTCCACCCCACTCGTTGAGGTGCGTGAAGAGCTCATTGCTCAGGATGTCGAGCTTCTTCTGCGTCTCGCCCTGCACATTGACGGCATCACCCTGCTCACCGCTCTGGTTGCCCAGCACGCCACCGAGTTCGCCAAAGGCCACGGCGCGCGCGATGGCCTTGCAGGCCAGCGCCACGTCGAGGATCAGCGCATTGAAGTCGCCCCGGGCATCCGGGAAACGACGGCGCTCCTCGATCAGGAACTGGGTCAGGGTGGTTCGTTTGGACAGGGGCATGATGGGGCTACTTTATTTACTCAACCGTCAGGAGACGCTCACCGGACCAGTGCGCCTGGTGCCATTGCTGCAGGTCGGCCAGGTGCACCTTGCCCAGGTCGGGCAGCACATGCATGGCGCGGCTGAAGTCGTGGTGGCGGGTGTACTGCGTGGGCGTGATCACCGTGGCCAGGCCGGCCAGGGTGGCCGCCTTCAGGCCGTTGCCCGAATCCTCGAAGGCCAGGCAGGCCCGCGGATCGAGTTGCAGCGTCTGCAGGATCTGTACATACACCATGGGGTGCGGCTTCTTCAGCGGCGCCGTGGAGCCGTCCCCGATGGCCGCGAAGGCGTGGCGCCAGGCCGGCCCCATGGCACGGCGCAGCAGGGCCGCGATGTTGACCGGCGAGGTGGTGGTAGCAATGGCCAGCAGCACACCGGCGCCGGCGGCTTCATCGAACAGTTCAAGGATGCCCGGGCGCAGGCCCACGGCACCGGCGTTGATGGCGCCCTCGTAGTAGGCGGTCTTGAGCTCGTGGATGCGGTTGACGGTCTGCTGCACCGCCTGCGCGTCCAGCGCCTTCACATCGGCGTTGATCCGCTTCCAGTAGTGCTGCACGCGCTCCTTGCCCCCGGAGACTTCCAGCAGTTCGGTGTACAGCGCCTCGTCCCAGTGCCAGCCCAGGTCCAGTTCGTTGAAAGCGTAGTTGAAGGCCTCCAGGTGCAGGCTCTCGGTATCGGCAATGGTGCCGTCGACGTCGAAGATCAGGGCTTGTAGCGTGGGCTGGGTCATGGAGAACCTCATTCGGTTTTAAACAATCGGCTGGCCAGGATGTCCTGCGCCTCGATGGTCGTCAGGTCGTCCCGGGTCAATTCGCGGTCACGCTCGGCAAACAGGCGGCTGGCCTGGCGCAGACGGGCCCGGTCCAGCGCGTTGCGCACGCTGCGTGCGTTGGCGAAATGCGGCTGGCCGATGCGCAATTGCAGATACCGGTCGAAGGCCTCGGCCGCACCGGGGCCGAAGCGGTAATTCTGCGTCTCCAGCATTTTCCCGGAAATCTGCATCAACTCGTCCACCGAGTAGTCGGGAAAGTCCAGGTGGTGGGCGATGCGCGAGGACATGCCGGGGTTGGACTGGAAGAAGGTGTCCATGCGGTCCTTGTAGCCGGCCAGGATCACCACCAGGTCGTCACGCTGGTTTTCCATCACCTGCAGCAGGATCTCGATGGCCTCCTGCCCGTAGTCACGCTCGTTCTCGGGGCGGTAGAGGTAATAAGCCTCGTCGATGAAGAGCACGCCCCCCATCGCCTTCTTCAGCACTTCCTTGGTCTTGGGTGCCGTGTGGCCGATGTACTGGCCCACCAGGTCGTCACGCGTGACGGCCACCAGATGGCCTTTGCGCACATAACCCAGGCGGTGCAGGATCTGCGCCATGCGCAGGGCGACCGTGGTCTTGCCCGTGCCGGGGTTGCCGGTGAAGCACATGTGCAGGCTGGGCGCTTGGCTGGTCAGGCCCAGGTTGATGCGCAGCTTGTCGATCACCAGCAGCGCGGCGATGTCGCGGATGCGCGCCTTGACCGGTGCCAGGCCCACAAGGTCGCGCTCCAGCTCGGCCAGCACGTCTTCCACCTGCGATTGCGCCAGCACCTGCGCCACGCTGCGCGCGCCGCTGTCCACCGGCGCCAGGGACGGGCCGCCGGCCTCTTCCACCGGCGAGGCGGCGGGCGCCGACACGACACCGGGGATGGCGTAGCTGGGTGCAGTCATGGTCAGGTGGTCCGCAGAGGGCGATCGGATCAGTAGCGCTTGCCTTCGGGTTTGTCGGCGCCGTAACCGCGCGTGGTGTAACGCATCGAACGGCCGCCGATTTCCTGGCGCTCCAGCATGAAGCCGGGTTCGTCCTTGGGCCGGTTGACGATGAAGCTCATCACGATGGACTCGACACCACGGGTGGAGTCGAAGGCCATCAGGCGGATGTAGTGGCTGGGGAAGGACTTGCGGCAGTTCTTCACTTCCATCAACACGCCGGCCGCGTCCTGCAGGTCGAACATGGGCATGCCGAACATTTCCCAGTAGGTGTTGCGCGGGTGCGGATCGTCGGTGTATTCCACGCTCCAGGCGTAGCCCTTCTTGAGGCCGTATTCGATCTGCAGCGTGATCTCGGCGTCCGTCAGGTCGGGCAGGAAGCTGAACTGGCCCTGGGTCAGGCGGCCGGTGGGGTTGCTCATCATGGTTCGGTTCTCCTGTATTCGGGCTCAGGCCACGGCGGGCGTGACGGCGAAGTCGCTGCTGTCGGTCGACTGGTAGTTGAAGCTGATATCGCCCCAGGTATCGAGCGCGGCCTTCAGCGGACCGCAGGTCTGGGCAGCCTTTTTCAGGATCTCGGGGCCTTCGTTCTTGATGTCCTTGCCTTCGTTGCGGGCCTTGACCATGCATTCGAGCGCCACCCGGTTGGCCACGGCGCCAGCCTGAATGCCCTGCGGGTGGCCGATGGTGCCGCCGCCGAACTGCAGGATCACGTCGTCGCCGAACAGGTCGATCAGCTGGTGCATCTGGCCGGCGTGGATGCCGCCGGAGGCCACCGGCATCACCTTCTTGGTGTCGGCCCAGTCCTGGTCGAAGAAGAGGCCGCGCGGCAGATCGGTCTTGGTGTAGCTGTCGCGGCAGACGTTGTAGTAGCCCTGCACCGTCATCGGGTCGCCTTCGAGCTTGCCCACGGCGGTGCCGGTGTGCAGGTGGTCGACCCCGGCCATGCGCAGCCACTTGGCGATCACGCGGAAGCTCACGCCGTGGTTCTTCTGGCGGGTGTAGGTGCCGTGGCCGGCACGGTGCATGTGCACGATCATGTCGTTCTTGCGGGCCCAGTTGGCCATGGACTGGATGGCGGACCAGCCGATCACCAGGTCGAGCATGATCACCACCGAACCCAGCTCCTTGGCGAACTCGGCACGCTCGTAGATGTCTTCCATCGTGGCGCCGGTCACGTTCAGGTAGCTGCCCTTGACCTCGCCCGTCACGGCCTGCGCCTTGTTGACGCCGTCCATCACATAGAGGAAACGGTCACGCCAGTGCATGAAGGGCTGCGAGTTGATGTTCTCGTCGTCCTTCATGAAGTCCAGGCCGCCCTTGAGGCCCTCATAGATCACGCGGCCGTAGTTGCGGCCCGACAGACCCAGCTTGGGCTTGGTGGTGGCGCCCAGCAACGGGCGGCCGAACTTGTCCAGGCGCTCGCGCTCGACCACCAGGCCGGTCGGCGGGCCCTTGAAGGTCTTGAGGTAGGCCACCGGGATGCGGATGTCTTCCAGGCGGGCGGCTTTCAGCGGCTTGAAGGAGAACACGTTGCCGATCAGGCTGGCCGTCATGTTGGAGATTGAGCCCTCTTCGAACAGGATCAGGTCATAGGCCACCCAGGCGAAATACTGGCCCGGGTTGTTCGGCACCGGCTGCACGCGGTAGGCCTTGGCGCGGTAGCTGTCGCAGGCGGTCAGGCGGTCAGTCCATACCACTGTCCAGGTGGCGGTGGAGGATTCGCCGGCCACGGCGGCGGCGGCTTCTTCCGGATCGACACCCTCCTGCGGCGTGATGCGGAACAGGCAGATCGTGTCCGTCTCCTTGGGCACGTAGTCGGGCATCCAATAGCCCATCTGCTTGTATTTCAGGACGCCTGCGCTGTAGCGCTTCTTGGCGTCGGTGATCTGGGTCGAGTTGCTCATCAATCGCTCCTGGGGGATGAAATTCCTGATGGGTGAAATATAAGAATTTAGCGAAATAAGGTAAATTCAAACTTTATTTGTTTTGAATTAAGGCATTGCTTAATGAAGAACGCCACCTTTCGCCAACTCCGGGTGTTCAGCGAGGTCGCCCGCCAGCTCAGTTTCAGCAAGGCGGCGCTGGCCATGCACCTGACGCCGCCGGCCGTGACCATGCAGATCAAGGAGCTCGAGAGCCATGTGGGCCTGCCCCTGTTCGAACGCAGCGGCCGCCAAGTGGCGCTGACCACGGCGGGCGAGTACATGCTGGTCTACGCGCGCAAGATCCTGGCCACGCTCAAGGACGCCGAGGACGCCGCGGCGCGCCTGCAGAAGCTGGAGATCGGCACGCTGACCATCGGCATGGTCAGCACGGCCAAATACTTCCTGCCGCGCCTGCTGGCCGAGTTCCAGCGCGAGCACGAAGGCATCGAGGTGCGCCTGATCGTGGGCAACCGGGAGCAACTGCTCAAGATGCTGCAGGGCAACGAGGTGGACATCGCCATCATGGGCCGCCCCCCGAAGGAGATGGCCACGCGCGCCGAACCCTTTGCCGCCCACCCGCACGTCTTCGTGGCACCGGTGGACCACCCGCTGCTCAAGCGCGGCCACCTGGATGTGCCGGCGCTGCAGCCCTACAGCTTCATCGTGCGCGAGCAGGGCTCGGGCACGCGCGCGGCCATGGAGAAGTTCTTCGGCGATGCGAACTTCGAACCCAAGGTCACGATGGAGATGTCGAGCAACGAGACCATCAAGCAGGCGGTCATGGCCGGCATGGGCCTGAGCTTTCTTTCGCTGCACACCATCGGCCTGGAGCTGGACAACCAACTCGTGGCCATCCTCGACGTCCAGGGCGCCCCGGTGGTGCGCGCCTGGAACGTGGTGCACACCCTGTCCAAGCTGCTGTCGCCGCCGGCCGAGGCCTTCCGCTACTTCATCCTGGAACGCGGCGAGGTCTTCCTGGCCGAGCAGTACGGCCGCCACATCCGCATGGCGCCGCTGGGCGCGAACTGACCCCGATTCATCAACAAATATAATGTTTGCTTAAGCAAATATCAGCATTAGCTGATTTGATTTCATGCGCAACTACACGCTCAAGCAACTGCAGACCTTCATCGAAGTCGCCCGCGAAAAATCGGTCTCCCGAGCGGCCGAACGCCTGTTTGTCACGCAGCCCGCCGTGTCCATGCAGATCCGCCAGCTGGAAGAGGCCTTCGGCCTTTCGCTGATAGAACCGGTCGGCCGCAACATCCAGCTCACGCATGCCGGCCTGGAGTTCCTGACTCACGCCATCGCCGCCCTGGGCAAGCTCAAGGACCTGGAAGCCAGCATGGCCGAGCACGTGGGGGCCAAGAAAGGCCGGATCGAGCTGGGCATCGTCAGCACCGCCAAGTACTTCGTGCCCATGCTGCTGGTGCGCTTCACCAAGCTGATGCCGGGCATCGACATCTCGCTGCACATCGACAACCGCGACAACATCCTGGGCATGCTCTCGCGCAACGAGCTGGACCTGGTCATCATGGGGCGCGCCCCCGCCAACCTCGACTGCGAGGCCACGCCTTTCGCCAGCAACCCGCTGGCCATCGTGGCCCCGCCGGACCACCCGCTGGTGCGGCGCAAGCGCATGGCCTTCGACGTGCTGAAGGACCACCCCTTTGTCGTGCGCGAGCAGGGTTCGGGCACGCGCGCGGCCATGGAGCGCCTGTTCGAGCAGTACGAGATGCCGATCAAGGTGGCCATGGAGATGCCCAGCAACGAGACCATCAAGCAGGCCGTCATGGCCGGCATGGGCCTGGCCTTCCTCTCCATGCGCACGGTGCGCCACGAACTGGCCGCCGGCCACCTGGCCCTGCTGGACATCAGCGGCATGCCTATCGTCGGCAAGTGGTACGTCACGCACCTGGGCCAGAAGAAACTCTCGCCCGCGGCGCAATCGTTCAAGAAGTTCCTGATCGAGCAGGCCGAACCGCTGATCGACTCCTGGGCCTGAGGGCTCACCCCGATGGCGCCGACATCGTCAGGCGCTAAGATCATCGGCATGAATCCGCAACGTAGACAGCTGGTCGCCGGCAGCGCGCTTTTCGCCGGCAGCCTGGCCCTGGGCCAGTCCGCACTGGGGCAGCCTGTCGCTGCCCCCTCCTCCCCCGGCGTCGAGGCCAAGGCCGGCCCCCTGCCCGCACCGGGCACGCCATTGCGCCTGCCCGAAGTCCCCTTGCTCGATGGCACGGTGTTCCGTCCGGCCCAGGCCGACGGGCGGGTGCTCGCGGTCTACTGGTGGGCCAGCACCTGCCCCTTCTGCGCGCTGCAAAGCCCCGAGATGCAGAAGCTCTGGGAGTCGCAGCGCGCCCTGGGTGGCAAGGGCCTGCAACTGCTCACCCTGTCCATCGACCGCAAACCTGAAGACGCCTTGGCCTATCTGCAGAAGAAGGGCTACACCTTCCCCGTGGGTTTCGTCACGCCGGAGATCCATCGCGTTCTGCCGAAGCCCAAGGGCCTGCCCATCACCCTGATCCGCGGCCGCGATGGCCGTGTGCTGCAGGCCGAAAAAGGCCAGCTGGTCCCGGAAGACGTGGAACTGCTGGCACGCTGGGCCAGCGCCTGACGACAACACAAAGGGAAGACGCATGGGTGCATCACTGGACGGCAAGCTGGTCGTCGCCATTTCCTCGCGGGCCCTGTTCGACTTCGAGGAAGAGAACAAGGTCTTCGAGCACGGCCACGGCCCGCATAAGGACCGCGCCTACATGAAACTGCAGTTGGACAAGCTCGACGTTCCGGCCAAGCCCGGCGTGGCCTTCTCCATGGTCAAGAAGCTGCTGGCCTTCAACGACCAGGAAGCCCAGCGCGTGGAGGTGGTGATCCTCTCGCGCAACGACCCGGTCTCGGGCATGCGCGTGTTCCGCTCGGCCCAGCACTACGGCCTGCCCATCGAGCGCGGCAGCTTCACGCGCGGCCAGTCGCCCTGGCGCTACCTCAAGCCCCTGCACGCCAACCTCTTCCTCTCGGCCAACCCCGACGACGTGCGGGCGGCACTGGCCCAGGGCTTCCCGGCCGCCACCGTGGCCACGCATTCGGTGCGCGCCCAGGACAACCACCCGCATGAGGTGCGCATCGCCTTCGACGGCGACGCCGTGCTCTTCAGCGACGAAGCTGAACGCGTGTTCCAGGCCGAAGGCCTGAACGCCTTCCAGCAGCACGAGCGCGACAAGGCGCACCAGCCCCTGCTGGCCGGCCCCTTCAAGCCCCTGCTGGCTGCCCTGCACCGCCTGCAGCAGGAAGGCACGCCCAGCATGCGCATCCGCACCGCGCTGGTGACGGCGCGCAGTGCACCGGCACACGAGCGCGCCATCCGCACGCTGATGGACTGGCACATCGAGGTGGATGAAGCCATGTTCCTGGGCGGCCTGCCCAAGGGCGAGTTCCTACGCGAGTTCGAACCCGACTTCTTCTTCGACGACCAGACCGGCCACATCGAATCGGCCGCACAGCACGTGCCTTCGGGGCATGTCGCCAGCGGCGTCTCCAACCCCTGATTTTTCCGCGAGGCACATTCATGTCCCTGCTCAAGAAAGCAGCTGATTTCAAGGCCTTTCTCATCCGCGCCTGGGCCTTGTCCCTGCCCTACTTCAAGTCCGAGGAAAAGTGGAAGGCGCGCGCCCTGCTGGCCTCCATCGTCGCGCTCAATCTGGCCTTCGTGTACACGCTGGTGCTGTTCAATGAGTGGAACCGCTTCTTCTACGATGCGCTGCAGGAAAAGAACTACCCGGTGTTCATCGAGCAGCTGGTGCGCTACACCGTGCTGGCTTTCATCTACATCATCATCGCGGTCTACCGCTTCTACCTGACCCAGCAGCTCGAAATGCGCTGGCGCGCCTGGATGACGCGCCACTACCTGCAACGCTGGCTCGACAACCGGGTCTATTACCACCTGGAACTCACGCGCTACGCCCAGCTCGCCCCCGACCAGTCGCCCGACAACCCTGACCAGCGCATCCAGGAAGACCTCAAGCTCTTCACCACCGCCACCGTGGACCTGAGCATGGGCCTGCTCAACGCGCTGGTCACCTTCGTGAGCTTCGTCGGCATTCTGTGGGCCCTCAGTGGCGAATTCACCTTCCAGTGGAACGGCACCGAATTCGCCATCCCGGGCTTCATGCTCTGGGTGGCCATCCTCTACTGTGCGGTGGGCACGGTCCTCACGCACTACGTGGGCCGCCGGCTGATCCCGCTGAACTACGAACAACAGCGCCGCGAGGCCGACTTCCGGCACCACCTGGTGCGTGTGCGCGAGTACAGCGAGGCCATTGCGCTGGACCGCGGTGAAACGGTGGAGTACAAGCAGCTGGATCTGCGCTTCGGCTACGTGCTGAACAACTACCTCAAGCTGATCGACGCGCAGAAGCGGCTGACCATGTTCACGGCCTCCTTCGGCCAAGCCTCCACGGTGTTTCCCTTCATCGTGGCAGCGCCGCGCTTTTTCAGCGGTGCCATCCAGCTCGGCACGATGATGCAGATCGCTTCGGCCTTCAACCGTGTGCAGGATTCGCTGTCCTGGTTCATCGACAACTATGACAGCCTGGCCGCCTGGCGCGCCACCGCCGACCGCCTGACCCATTTCGAAACCGCCATCCAGAAAGCCAGCCAGGTCACACCGCTGAGCCACGAAACCAGTGTGGGCGCCGACATGCAGGCCAGCGACCTCTCGGTGGATCTGCCCACCGGCAGCCGCCTGCTGGCCCACACCGCTCTACAGGTGCAGCCGGGTGACAGCATCCTGCTCAGCGGGCCTTCGGGCAGCGGCAAATCCACACTGTTCCGCGCGCTGGCCGGCATCTGGCCTTTGGCCTCGGGCCACGTCTCGCTCCCCACATCCAGCATGTTCATCCCCCAGCGGCCCTATTTCCCCAATGCGTCCCTGCGCGACGCCCTGGCCTACCCGGAACCGGCCGAGAAATACGATGACGAGACACTCAGGCAGGCCCTGCGCGACGCCATGCTGCCCCAGCTGGTGGACCAGCTTGACGAGATGGCGGCCTGGAGCCAGAAACTGTCTGGGGGCGAACAGCAGCGCCTGGCACTGGCGCGCGTCTTCCTCAAGAAACCGTCCTGGGTGTTTGCCGACGAAGCCACCAGCGCGCTCGACGAGGAAGCCGAAAAGACGCTCTACGGCAGGTTGATGGTGCTCGTGAAATCGGGCAATGGCGCTATTATTTCAATAGCGCACCGGCATAGCGTGGCCACTTATCACCGCCACACCTGGACGCTGGAAAAGCGCAGCGACCAGACTGTCGCCCTCTTCCAGTTGCGTCAGGCCTGAGGAGCGGCCTTGTAGTGCTCCCAGCCGCGCGCGCGCAGCTCGCAGGCCGGGCAGGTGCCGCAGCCATAACCCCAGGCGTGGCGGTGGGCGCGGTCGCCCAGGTAGCAGGTGTGGGTGTGTTCGACGATCAGGTCCACCAGCGCCGTGCCGCCCAGCGCCTCGGCCATGCGCCAGGTGTCGGCCTTGTCGATCCACATCAGCGGCGTCTCGATCAGGTAGCGCTTGTCCATGCCCAGCGATAGCGCCAGCTGCATGGCCTTCATGGTGTCGTCGCGGCAATCGGGGTAACCCGAGAAATCGGTCTCGCACACACCCGTCACGATGACCTGCAGGTCGCGCCGGTAGGCCACGGCGGCGGCCAGCGTGAGGAACAGCAGGTTGCGCCCGGGCACGAAGGTGTTGGGCAGGCCGCTGGACTCCATCTTGAAAGCGGTCTCACGTGTCAGCGAGGTCTCGCTCACCGCACCCAGCACGGCCAGGTCCAGCATGTGGTCCTGGCCCAGCTTGGGCGCCCAGTGCGGAAACTGGCGACGAATCTCAGCCAGCACCTGCACGCGGGCTTCCAGCTCCACATGGTGGCGCTGACGGTAATCAAAGGCGATGGTTTCGACGCGCTCGTAGGACTTGAGGGCGTGGGCCAGGCAGGTGGTGGAATCCTGCCCGCCGGAGAAAAGGACGAGGGCGGTCTTGTGCAGCATGCCCCGATGTTATCGCCCCGCCCCAGGCGGTTGACGGCTGGCGTCTATTCCGGCTTCTCGGTCTTCTTGATCCGGCTCGGAGAGTAAGTCAGCACTTCCTTGGCGATCACACCCGGCGTGGCTGTCGGATCGACGCTCCGGTTGGCCGCCTGGCTCTGCGCCTGGATCTGCTGGTTCACGCTCGGATTCTGCGCCGGGTTGTTCTGCATCCAGATCTCGACCACGCGCGCGCTGGCACTCCAGACCGCATGCATATGCTCAATCAGCATCTTGGACACAGGCTCCTTGGGCGGCGCCTCTTCCTGCCGGGCCACAGTTTCCTTGCGCTGCGTCCAGTCCTTGGACGAGTTGTCGGCCTGGCTGCCGCCCTGCAACGGGTCAGCCTTGGCGGCCGCCTGGTTGGCCTGGGCCTGCACCACCGGGTTGATGTCGTTCACCACGCTGGCGATTTCCTGCACCGCAGGGGCCGGCGGATTCACCGGCGCCACCGGGATCACCCTGGCAGCGGCAGGCGCAACTACCTCCGAGCCGGCCGGCCGGATGGCTGTTCGCTCAATGTTAGGTAGTTGCATGATGGCTATTCACCTCAGCCCGGAAGCGGGAGGCTTTTATCCTGTTACGTACATTGGTTAACGGCAGAAATGGGAGGTTATTTAGGCCTATTTTCAAAAAACTTGGGGTTTGGGCGCTCCAAAACCCCGAAGAATGTCGCCCTTTCGAAAGAAATTGGACTTTTTGACCCATCCGGGCCAAAAACAAAGGCGCCCGGCTGATGGCCGGGCGCCTTTGCAAAAACCAGGGGGGTCAAACGCAGCCAGCCGCTGCGCTACAGACTCAGCGCTGCAACCGGCTCGGCCTGGAGTTCAGGCTCTTGGGCAGCAGACCTTCGAACATGGCCGAGATCTCGTTGACCATCTGATGCGCGGCCTGTTCGCCGCAGCGTGTTGCCACCGCCATCAGCAGTTCGGGCCGCAGGAACCACAGGGCCGGCACATTGGTCGCCATGAGGATGCGCCGCTCGACTTGCGGGAAGTGCCCGGCGCACTCTTCGTCCAGGCACTTGAGCATGGCCTGACGGATGTCGTCCATATGGAAGGCGGCAACGACGGAGTCGTCGCGCAAGGGATTGAGCCTCTCCTGCATGGTGGAGAGGAATCTGGTAGCAGCACTGAACATTTTTATACGAACCAACGAACCCAACGAAGCCGGGATCTTAGGTCAGCGCGTACGTATTTTTACTAGGTAAATGCTCTTGGGTATAAACCCTTAGGGGTACCGCCTGCTGCCGCGGTTCAGGGCAGATGCCGCCGCATGCGCGCCAGGGGGCGCATGCGGCGCAAGCACCTCACTCGGCCTTGATGTTGTTGTCGCTAATGGCCTTGCCGTAGCGGGCCAGCTGGTTGCGCACCAGGGTCGAGATCTGCTCGGGCGTGGTGCCGTTGGGCAGCAGGCCCAGGCCGGCATAACGCTCCTTGATCGCGGGATCGGTCAGGGCCTTGGCCACTTCACGCTGCAGACGATCAACGATCTCCTTCGGTGTGCCCTTAGGCGAGGTCAGCGCGAACCAGGTGCTGTACTCGAAGCCCTGGATGCCCTGCTCCTTGAGTGTCTGCGCCTCCGGGTATTCGGGATTGCGGGTGTCTGCCATCACGCCAACGATGCGCAGCTTGCCGGCCTTGGTGAGGGAGGCCACCGTCGCGATGCCCTGCACCGTCATGTCGACCTGGTTGCCGGCCACGCCCTGGGCCGCCTGGCTGGCGTCGCGGTAGGGCACGTGCTTGATGTCGATGCCGGTGTGCGCTGCGAACAGCGCGCCGCCCAGGTGCTGGGGGCTGCCGTTGCCACCCGAGGCGTAGGTGATCTGGCCGGGTGCGGCCTTGGCTGCAGCCACCAGCTCGGCCGCCGTCTTGTATTTCGAATCGGCGGGAACAGCGACACTGAACACGATGGTGGCGACCTGCGAGATGTGGGCGAAGTCGGTAACGGGGTTGAAGGGCGTGTTCTTGTTCAGATTGGGCACCATGGTCAACACGCTGTCGTTGAAGCCACCGATGGTGTAGCCATCCGGTGCGGCCTTGGCCAGTCGGTCGGCACCGATGATGCCGGCTGCGCCCGTGATGTTCTCGACCACGATGGCCTGGCCCATGTTCTCCGACATCTTCTGCGCCAGCAGGCGCGCCGCCACATCAACCGCGCTGCCCGCACCCAGCGGCACGATCATGCGGATGGGCTTGTTGGGGTAAGTGCCCTGGGCCAGCACGGGGGCGGCCAGGGTCAGGCCAGCCGCAGCGGCCAGTGTGAGCGCGAAACGTCGCGTGCAGGTGGAAAGTTGTTGCATGGTGTCTCCTTCTTGGTTGTCTGTAGGTAACTGGCGACCGGCCTTCAGACCGTGAGCCCCAGCACGCGGATCGCGTTCTCGCCCAGGATGGCCAGGCGGTCTTCGTCGCTGAGTTCGGGGGTGGCCATCACATGGCCCACGGGGTCCTCCACCCAGGGGATGGGGTGGTCGGTGCCGATCATGATCTGACCCGCGCCCACTTCGGCCGCCAAGTGGCGCAGCGCCTCACCGGTGAAGACCAGCGAGTCGAAGTAGATCTGGCGGATGTACTCCGTCGGTTTCTTCTTGAGCACGATCTCGGGGTTGCAGTTCTGCGGCGAGACAAAACAGCTGCGGTCCATGCGCGGCGCGTAAGAGCCGAGGAAACCGCCGCCGTGGGCGCCCAGCACCTTGAGCTCGGGGTATTTGTCGAACACGCCTTCGAAGATCAACTTCTGCAGCGCGATGGTGGTGTCCAGCGGGTTGCCGATCACGTTGGACAGCCAGCCATTGCCCTTGAAGCGGGCCGCCAGTTCGGGCGTGCTTTGCGGGTGGATGAAAAGCATCACACCCAGTTCCTGCGCCTTGGCCAGCACGGGGTGGTATTGCGGGTTGGCGAAGTCGTCCCCGGCCACACTGCCGCCGATGGCCGCGCCCTTGAGGCCGTGTTTCTTCACGGCTTCTTCGAGCATCTGCACGGCAAGTTCGGGGAACTGCATGGGCAGCGAGGCAAAGGCGGCCAGGCGCTTGGGATGGTTCGCGCACAGCTCGGCAAAACTCTCGTTGTGCACGCGGCAGATCGCCTCGGCGGTCTCGCGATCCTTCTTGTACCAGAAGGGGTTGATGCTGAGCACCTGCAGATCGATGCCCATGGCGTCCATGGCTTCGAAGCGTGCGGTGAGCTGCTGGTCCATCTGCAGGAAGTGTTCGGGCACGCCCTTGACCGGCGGCAACACGCCCTTGGCCTCGGCGCCCATCAGGTCCAGGCCCGCCTGGAAGTAGCAGTGGGCATGCGCGTCCACCGTGCGCGCGCGCTTGCCGCGGATGATCACCGGCGCACGGCCGGTGGCGGTGGTGCTGCCACCGCCGCCGCCGGGCACGATGGGCAGGCCCGCGCAGCTGCAGAACCAGAAGCCGCTGCAACCTTGGGCGTGGGATTTGGGAGAGAGCCAGTTCTTGAGCATGGGTGAAGGGTCAGGATTTTTTGGAGATGGGGGAAGCTGCTGCCCGCTCGATGGCACGCACCATGCGCGTCTGGGCGCCGCAACGGCACAGATGTTTGTCCAGGCCCGACACGATGTCGTCGCGGCTGGGCTGTGGGTTACGCGCCAGCAGCGCACAGGCCGAGGTGATGATGCCGGCCACGCAGTAGCCGCACTGGGCGGCGCGCTCTTCGATGAAGGCCGTCTGCACCGGGTGCGGATGGGTCGGCGTGCCCAGGCCTTCGAGCGTGGTCACCTGCCGGCCCTGGATGGACCACACCGGCAGATTGCAGGAGGTCTGCGGCTGGCCGTCCACCAGCACCATGCAGGCACCGCACTCGCCCTGGCCGCAGCCGAACTTCGGGCCGCTCAGAGCCAATTCGTCGCGCAGCACCGACAGCAGGGTGGCCTTCTCGTCGCCGTCAAACTGCACGGGCTGCTGGTTGACGTGGAACATGGTTGGTTTCTTTTCGCTCATGCGGCCTCCGCGGCATGGACGGCACGCAGCAGTGTGTCGGGGGTCAAAGGCAGTTCGCGCACGCGCACCCCGAGGGCATCGAACACGGCATTGGCCAGCGCGGCGGCCACCGGGCCCTGGGCGGCTTCGCCGGCACCCAGCGGGGGTTCGTCGGGCCGGTCGATCACATGCACCCGTAGCTCGGGCACCTCGCTGAAACGCAGCACCGGGTAGCTCAGCCACTCGTTGCTGGTGATGGCCTCGCGGTCAAAGGTGACCTGCTCCTTGGTCGACCAGCTCACGCTCTGGACCGCGCCGCCTTCGATCTGGTTGACGACACCATCGAGGTCCACCACCATGCCCACATCGACCGCGAGGTCGAGGTTGAGCACACGCACCTGTTCGTCCACCCGCACGCGCGCAATCACGGCACACCAGGCGCCCGTGTTCTTGTAACGTGCCCAGGCCAGGCCGTGGCCTATGCCTTCGGGCTCCTGCACACGCTGGCCCCACCAGCTGGAGCGCTGCACCACTTCCTGGAGCACGGCCAGGGCACGCGGGTCTTCGAGGTGGCGCTGGCGGAAGGCCAGCGGCGCCTCACCGGCCTGCAGCGCGAGTTCGTCGACAAAAGACTCGATCGCGAACACATTGGCGTAGGCACCCAGCGCGCGCATGGCCGAGGTGCGCAGGGGCATCACGGTCAGGCGGTTGTGAATGACCTGGAAGTTGGGCACCACATACGCCGGAACGGCATTGCGATCGGCCCCGCCGCCAGCGGCCAGCGGCGGGTTGATGGGCAGTGGCAAAGCGGTGGCGTCGGCGCGTTCGCTGGCGGCCAGCAGGGCCGGCACGGGCGCACGGCCCGGGCGCGAGCTGTAACCGTTGGCCCAGAGCTCGTGCTGCCAGTGGCTCAGGCGGCCCGTATCGTCGAGCCGCGCGCGCAGCGCGACGCGGTGCGCGGCACCCAGCGGGCTGTGTGTGAGTTCGTCCGCGCGCGACCACAACACACGCACGGGTTGGCCTGGGCAGCGCAAGGCCATCAGCACGGCATCAAAGGCCACGTCGTCGGCACCGTTGTGACCGTAACAGCCCGAACCCTCGACGTGGTGGACGACGATGTCTTCCTTGGCCACCGGCGTGGTTTCGCGGGCCAGGGCCTTGACCAGATCGTCGCGCAGGTTGTGGATGCCCTGGCTGTGGGTCCAGACCTCCAGGCGCCGGCCGTCCCACCGCGCCAGCGCGCAGGACGTGCCGATGGAGGCGTGGGCCAGATAGGGCTTGAGGTAGACCGCGCTGTGCTGCAGGCCATCGCTGGGCCACTCGGCTTCACCGCGCTCGGCGGTTTTCGTGGTCTCGTGCGGGGCGGACGTGAGGAAGGCGTCGAGCGCATGCACGTCGGGCAGCGGCGCACCGGCCTGCCACTTGATCTTGCCCGCCAGGCGGGTGGCTGCCATATCGGCGTCGCGCTCCGAGCTGGCAACGATGGCGATGAAACGTCCATCAGCCCAGCAGCGCACACCGGGCGGCAGCGCCGCCACCTCGTCGGCCGGCCAATGGGCCAGCGTCGCGTCCAGTGTGGGCGGGCGCAGCACGCGGCCGTGTTGCAGTCCAGGCAGGCGCAGGTCCTGGATGAAACGGGCCTGGCCAAACACCTTGTCAGCCAGATCGATGCGCTCGGGGCGTGCCTGCCCGAAGAGGCTGCGTTGGGCGGCCGTCTTGGGCCGTGCCGCGCCCGCGCACTCGATGTTGAGATCCAGGTCGTGGAGCAGGCTCGTGTAGTCGCCAAGGTCCTGCCCCTGCGCGGAGCGGAAGCGCCCGGCCTGCACCACGATCATATCGACGCTCTCGCCGGCGAGTACCGCGGCACGTTGCAAAGCCATGGCGCGCACCTCGGCGCAAACCTGGCGCAAGGCGCCGCCGCTGTCCTGCACCGACAGGCTGCCGGAGGTCACGCCTTCATCGGGGCCCTGCGCGGTGCTGGCGCTGCGGATGCGCACGCTCTCCAGCGGCACGTCCAGCTCTTCGGCCACGATGAGCATCAGCGCGGTGAGGATGCCCTGCCCCAGCTCGACCTTGCCGGTGTACACATGCACCCGGCCGGGCTCATCGAAACCCAGCCACTGCGAGAGGCGGCGGTTGGTGTGCAGGCTGCCGGGCAGTTGCGGGCGGCCGTCCTTGCGGTCGATCACAAAACCGCGGGGCTGGGGGGTGGAGACGTCAGGCATGGTGATGAAAAGACTCGCGGGCCCAGGCCTCAGAGACCTGGGAAGTCGCAGTGGAGCAATGCCTGTTTGCTATCTGTGGCCATTGTTCGTGGTGAGGGGAGCTGGCTGCGGCGCAAGCTCTGAGTTTAGAAACGTCAGCGCTCTGGGTCCAATGCCGATTACGTCCTATTCCATATCATCATGCGATGGATGAGCGCCCGGGTAAACCCGCATGGAACGATGGTCGTGGTGCGATCCGGCGCATCGTCCACCAGCGGCCCAGATAATTGCTGCATGAGCGCAGACCCCCTCGAACAAGCCAAGGCCGCATTCCTGCAAGGCCTGCACACCCTGGAAGCCGGTGACTGGCCAGCGGCTGAAGGCCATTTCGAGCAGGCGCTGAAACTCGCCCCGGGGCGGATTTCGGTGATGCAGAACCTGGGCATCACCCGGGTCAAACTGCAGCGCTACGCCGAGGCCGAGCCCTTGCTGCGCGCGGCGCTGGCGGCCGAGCCGGACCAAGCCGGCGCCTGGTTGGCCTTGGCCGAGGCACAACAGGGGCTTGAGCGTTTCGACGCGGCGATCAGCAGCTTGGAACGCTGTTTTGCCCTCGGCAGCGATACGGCCACCCTGCGCGCCCAATATGCGCAATGCCTGGCACGGCTGGGCCGCATCTCCGAGGCCATGCAGGCCTACCAGGAAGCCCTCCAGCACGATGCCAATCACACAGCCACGTTGACCGAACTGGGGGGCCTGTACCGGGAAGCGGGTCAGTTTGAACAGGCAGCCGCCTGCTTCCAGCGCGCACTGGACAGCGGCGGCGACCCTGAAGTTCTGCGGTATTTTCTGGCCGCCGTGACACACAAGGAGGACGTCGCAAGCCCTCCACAACAATACGTCAGGCAGCTGTTTGATGACTACGCCGAAGCGTTCGACACGCATCTGGTCGAGCAGCTGGGTTACCAGGGCCACCAGCTGTTGATCGACCGGCTGCCGCCTGACGCAGGCCCGCGCTTCCCGCGCGTACTGGACCTGGGCTGCGGCACCGGCCTGTGCGGTGCCCATGTGCGTGCGCGTGCGGACCACCTGAGCGGCGTGGACATTTCACCCGCGATGGTGGACAAGGCCAGGCAGCGCGCGGTGTACGACGCGCTGCACGTCGGCGACATCCACGAGGTCCTGGCCACGACGCAAGAGCCCTATGACCTGGTGCTGGCCGCCGATGTTTTCATCTACGTCGGCGCACTGGAGCAGGTCTTTGGCCTGTTGGCGACCCGCATGCGCAAAGGTAGCTGGCTGGCCTTCACCGTGGAGGACGCGGCGCCCGGGCAAACCGTGCAGCTGCTGCCCAGCCTGCGCTACGCCCACTCACCCGCCTACCTGCAGGAGCTCGCGCAGCGGCACGGCTACGACATGGTGAGCAGCCACGAAGAAGCCATACGCTTCGACCAGCAACGTCCGGTGCATGGGCGTTATGTCTATCTGAAACGACGCTGATATCGCGCTGATCCGGCCGTGACGCTTTTGGCCAGGTTCCCGGGCTGATCACCGTCGACCCCGCGCGCGCAGACGGTCTGATACGCCAGCGGCTTCTCGGCTATTGATGCAGCAGCCGCGTCACCTCTTTGGCCGCCATGCGCAGCAGAGGCAGCACGGTGGAGATGCGGCGGTCCGTCATGCGCGCCTGGGTGGCGGCCACCGTGATGGCCGCAATCGGTGTTCTGGAGCTGTCATAGATGGGCAAGCCGATGGCTTTCACGCCCGGGACCGCGTGGTTACCGGTCGCGGCATACCCCTGGGTCTGGGCCAGGGCGCACAACTCGCGCAGCTCCTGCGCATCGAGGTCGCCATAGGCCCCCAGCCGCGGGGCGACCGCCGCGATCACGTCCTCCATCTCGTCGACCGGCAAGGCGCTGAGCAGGGCCAGCCCGCCCGCGCTCACGCCCAGGGGCTGGCGGCTGCCCACCGGGACCGAGGGTGTCTGGATGGGGTAGTTACCCTGGGTCCTGGAAATGCAGACGGCGTCGTAGCCGCTGCGCAGGAACAGGAAGGCGGTGTCACCCGTCTTCTCCGCCAGCGCGGTGCAAACGGGCTGGCAGATATCTTTGAGATTGAACTGATGCGTAGCAGAGATGCCCAGTTCGAACAGGAGCGGGCCGAGGCAGTAGCGTCGCGAGCCCTCCTTTTGCACCAGGATTTCTTCCAGCACCAGCGCCTTGAGCAGGCGATGCGCGGTTGGTCGCGGCAAGCCCATCTGCTGCGACAGATCCACCAAGCGGATACCGTGGGGCTCGTGGGCCGCGACCACCCGCAGGGCCCGGATGGCCCTGCTGATGGTCTGCGTGCCTGAAGGGTCCCGGGGCTCGGTGGAAATGGGCTGCCTCGTGAACGTCGGGGCTCAGTCCAGCACGACGCCGGCGATCTTCACCGCCGTGGCCATCTTCTCGGTCTCCACCTTGGCCAGGGCCGCGAATTCCGCCGGCGAACTTGCCAGGTCTTCGGCGCCAATATTGGCCAGCGTCAACTTCATCTCAGGACTAGCGAGCGCTTTTTTCACTTCCGCGCCCAGCCGCTCGACGATCGCCGGCGGCATGCCTTTGGGACCCATGATGCCGCTGTACAGAAGGATCTCCAGCGGCACGCCAGCCTCTTTCAGCGTCGGCACATCGGGCGCTGCGTTCACCCGCTTGCCGGAGGTGACCGCCAGGCCGTAGATCTTCCCGCCCTTGACGTTGGCCACGGCGGGCGGCATGGTGGAAAAGGTGTAGACCACCTCGCCGGCGATGATGGCCTGGGTCGCCGGGGAACTCCCCTTGTAGGGCACGTGCAGGGCATTGATGCCGGCCAGGCTCTTGAAATACTCGCCCGACAAATGGGTGATGGCGCCATTGCCGGACGACGCGTAGGCCAGCTGGTCCGGCTTGGACTTCACCAGGGAGACCAGGCCCTGTACGTCCTTGGCACCCGACGCGAGGCTGGACACCAGCATCAGGGGCGTCGAGGCGACCAGGCTGACCAGGGTGAAGTCGTTCCAGGTGTCGTAGCGCAGCTTCTTGTAGGCCGCCGCATTGATGGCGTGGGTGGTGACGTCCTGCAGCATGATCGTGTAGCCGTCCGGCGCTGCGTTGGCGATATACGCCGAGGCGATGGTGGTACCCGCACCCGGCTTGTTTTCCACGATCACGTTCTGACCCATTTGCTGCGTCAGGCGTGCCGCCAGGGCACGCGACAGCACGTCAGAAATTCCGCCCGGGGCAAATCCGACCACCATGGTGATGGGCTTGGAAGGATAGGCCGCCGGCTGTGCAAAGGCAGGGGCTGCCGTGACAAGTGCCGCGAGTACGGCCGTCCAGAACGCAGGTTTGAAAGGCTTCATGTGGGATCCGTTTGAAGTCGGTTGACGAAAGTGTGGGTGAGAAATCTGCTCTGCATGGGCCCCAATTTATTCCGTTCTTGCGTACCGTGAGGGAGGCTCCTGGGTCATGGTGGAGTCGTCACCCGGACGTGTCAAGCCTCTTGTCGATTGTTTCGCTATTTGGACTTTATTGTTTCCTGAGGTGGACCGCCAGGCGGCAACACGCGGGCAGCATCCGGCCCGCGGTCGTTCCAGGATCGCACTGTCACTTGAATTGAGAGTGAGGTTTGCGCTGCGCCGATGCAGGTAAACCCTTGCACCAGCGACGAGCAGGCACGCACGGTCTGGATTAACGGTTTCACTATTTGGACTCTTTGAATTCTCCGTTGACAGCATTTTTAGCGCCGGAGTAGGATGACCCGCAGCCCACCCGAGCGTCCGCGCGCCTGCCGGAGCCCGCCACTTCCAACTGATCACGACTCATTGCCACCCCACCATGCCACGCCCCCTCCTGCCCCGCCATAACCGCTACGACTACGTGCCGCTCAACGAGCGCAAGGACTACAACTGGCCCGGCGGCGCACGGCTGGCTTTTGTCATCACGACGAACATCGAGTGCTTCGCTTTCGGCGCAGGACAGGGGCACGACCCGGCCAAGGTCGGGGAGCCGCAAACCCACCGCAACTACTCGTGGCGGGACTACGGCAGCCGTATCGGCATCTGGCGGCTGTTCGAACTGTTCGACGAGTTGCGGCTGCCCGTGGCGCACAACGTGAACAGTCTGGTGTATGACTACACGCCGCAGATCATGGACGAGATCCGCCGGCGCGGCGACGAGATCGTGGGCCATGGCCGCACCAATGCCGAGAACCACCGCGGGATGTGGGAGGCCGACGAAGAGCGCATCATCAAGGAAGTGATCGACAAGTTCGTCGCCCACGAGGGCAAGGCGCCGACCGGCTGGATGGGTTCGGGCGCCTACGAGACCAACCACACGCCGGACCTGCTCAAGGAAGCCGGCTTCAAGTACCTCATGGACTGGCCCATGGACGACCAGCCGGTCTGGATGCGCACCCGCAGCGGCCCCATCCTGTCCATCCCCTACCCGGTCGAGCTCAACGACTCGCAGGTCATCACGCACCGCAAGCAGGACGCCAGCGAGTTCTGCGACATGATCGTGCAGCAGTTCGACGAGATGATCGAGCAGTGCGTGCGGCATCCGCTGGTGATGAACATCTCCGTCCATCCCAACATCTTCGGCCAGCCCTTCCGCCTGCGCCTGCTGCGCCAGGCGCTAAGGCATTGCGTGGAAAGCGTGCACCGCTCCCGCGTCTGGTTCGCCAAGCCGGGCGAGATCTCCGACTACTGCCACAGCCTGCCGGCCGGCCTGATCCCCGGCAGCGAAGCCCCGGCCAAGGCGCTCTGACACAGGACCTCGACCCTCATGCAGCCTGCGGTACGCGCTACAGGCCGACACCCCAACCCACCTTCATCCCCAGACCCGGAGCCTCCATGAGCATTCCCACCGGCAGCAGCGTACGAGCCCGCGCGCCCTACCAGTCCATCGTCAAACGTCCCAAGCTCGAATTGCCGGGCGGCGCGCGCGTGGTGGTCTGGAACATCGTCAACGTCGAAGTCTGGGACCCGGCCGGCGCCATGCCGCGCGCCGTGCTGTCCCCGCCCATGGGCAGCCCGCTGCTGCCCGACGTGCCCAACTGGTCCTGGCATGAGTACGGCATGCGTGTGGGTTTCTGGCGCATCCTGGAAGCGCTGAGCGACCGCAAGATGAAGGCCACCTTTGCGCTCAACGGCGCCACCTGCCGCATGTACGAAGAAGTCTGCACCGCCGCCTTGCAAGCCGGCTGGGAGTTCATGGGCCACGGCCTGGTGCAGCGCCCCATGCACAAGGTGGAAGACCAGCTCGCCGCGATCCGCGAGACCATGGACGAGATCCGCAAGTTCACCGGCAAGGCCCCGCGTGGCTGGGAGAGCCCGGGCCTGACCGAGACCGACGACACCCTGGACCACCTGGCCGAATGCGGCATCCAGTACGTGGCCGACTGGGTGCTGGACGACCAGCCGGTGGCGCTGAAGTCCTCCAAGGGCGCCATCACCTCGGTGCCCTACACCGTCGAATTGAATGACGTGGTGATCTCCGCCGTGCAGCAGCACCCCTCTGACGAGATGCTCAAGCGCGGCAAGGCCCATTTCGACCGCCTCTACCTCGACGGCGCCAAGGCGCCGCGGGTGATGGCCATCTCGGTCCATCCCTACCTCAGTGGCGTTCCGCACCGCATCGCTTACCTCGAACAGCTCTACGACTACGTGCTGGGCCATGAGCATGTGCTGGTCTGGACGGGCGAGCAGATCCTCGACTGGTTCCTGGCGCAACAGAAAAAGGCCGGCACGTGAGCCTGCCGCGCATCCTGGTGGTCTCGCTGGGCGGCACCATCACCATGACCACCTCGGCGGCCGGCGGCATCACGCCGACGCTGACGGCCGAGCACCTGATTGCCAGCGTGCCGGGGCTGGCCGACGTCGCCACACTGGAGGCCACCACGCGCTTCAGCCTGCCTGGCGCCTCCCTCAGCATCGCGCAACTGGTAGAGGTAGCCACCCTGCTGCGCACGCAATTCGCCAGCGGCATCGATGGCGCCGTGGTCGTGCAAGGCACCGACACCATCGAAGACACGGCCTTCGTTCTGGATCTGCTGACCGACCCCCGCTACCCGGTCGTGGTGACCGGCGCGATGCGCGGCCCCCAGGCGGCAGGCGCCGACGGGCCCGCCAACCTGCTCTCGGCGGTACGGGTGGCCGCAGACCCACGCCTGGGCGGCCAGGGCGTGGTCGTGGTGCTGAACGACGAGATCCATTCGGCACGCTGGGTCCAGAAGTCGCACACCTCCCTGACCAGCGCCTTCAGCTCGCCGGGTACAGGCGCCCTGGGCTTGGTGGCCGAGGGACAGGTCGAATGGATGATGACGCCCCAGCGCGACACCCCTTACATCCAGACCCCCGTGCAACGGGACAGCCGTGTGGCGCTTGTCCCGCTGGGCCTGGGAGAGGACGGCCGCATGCTGGCGACACTGGCCGGTCTGGGCTACGAGGGCGCCGTGATCGAGGGCGTGGGAGCCGGGCATGTCCCGGCCGCGGCGGCAGAGACTGTGGCCCGCCTGGCCAGCGAGATGCCCGTGCTGTTGAGCACCCGGGTGCGGGCCGGCAAGGTCTTCACCCGGACCTATGGCTTTTCCGGCTCGGAGATGGACCTGATCGCCAAAGGCGTCATTCCCTGCGGCCACATGAGCAGCGCCAAGGCACGGCTGCTCCTGACGCTGCTGCTCTCCACTGGCGCAGATGCTGACGCCATCCGCGACGCCTTTGCAAGGCCTCAGGCGCCGCAACGCTAGCCCTTAGCCTGCGCCGCAAGCCACGCATCTTGCGCGCTTCAGGCCAGCGCCAATGTTCGAACTTTCAGGGCCGTTGATGGGCCCCAGTGCTGCTCGACGGCGAGGACAACGGTGCGGTTCCTGACCTGGACGGCTAGGTCAGCCGGCATGGGAACGGTGAAGTTTCGTTGTGCGCTCCCGACTGTGACCTCGGCCCGCTGACCTTGGGCCCGAATGAGCGTAGCCTGGCGGGCCGGCTCCTGTTCAAGCTGGCCAATGATCTGCTGGACCGCATGGAGACCCACCAAGCCAACTGATCACAGGCACAGAGGCACACCGGTGTCAGCCCAAATCCAGCCGCCCACGGTCGTCCCAAGGGCGGCTTTTTCGTCTGCCCGCGCGCCGGCTCCTTGTTGCTTATTTGTAAACCATAATTGCCAAAAAAAGGCATTTTGGCTATCATGCATCTCAAATGAGCAACCTCCCTACCCTCTCCGTCCTGGATCGTGAGCTGCTGCACCAGCTGGGCGACCGGCTGCAGCGCCTGCGCAAGGCACGGGGTCAGGGCACGGTCGAGTTCTCCGAGCTGGTCCGCATTTCACGCCCCACCCTGCGCGCAGTGGAGTCAGGCGACCCCAACACATCGATCGGTACCTACCTGCGAGTGATGTCAGCCTTGGGAATCGGTGGTGAGTTGGCCATGCTGGCCAGCGATGTGATGAACCCCACGGCGACGAACAATGCGGCCGCGCGCTCCCGCCACTCCCGCCCTGCGGTCAAGGTCACGGTTTCTGCCGACCGCGACGCCAGTGCTCTTCAGGACTTGCAGAGCTTGGCGCTGCATGCGGCTGGGATGGAAATGGTCAAACGTGATTCGACCATGCGCGCGCGCGCACTCGCGACAGTGGATCAGTGGTTGGCGAACGATCCCAAATCGCGCTCTGCGCCATTGTGGCTGGAGTGGAAAAGGATCTTGACGGAAAAGGCGTACCGCGTGGTCCTCGGCCGCTCTTCGCGTTCCCAACAATTACGCCAGGCCTCGCCTATTCCGACCCTCCTGCCCAACGAGGATCGACTGGCGATCTTGGAACAGCTGGTCGAGCTCAAGAGCGGGGTGTCCTTTGACGGCGAAGCCAAGGGGGCTGGCACATGAGGCTGCAGGATCTGGAGCACCTTATTCGGGCCAGCACTGACATCACGAAGGAGTACGAACTTGTGGTGATCGGAAGTCAGGCGATCCTCGGCTCCGATCCGAACCCCCCGAATGTCCTGACGGTTTCAGTGGAGGCAGACATCTATCCGCTGCACCATCCCGAACTTGCGGACAAGATCGACGGCGCGATCGGAGAGGGGTCGACGTTTCACAAGGCAAACGGGTATTACGCCCAGGGCGTTGGTGCGATGACCGCGCTGTTGCCCAACGGCTGGATGGGTCGAGTTTTGCGTGTACCGGCTGCCACGCGCGAGCCTGGCGTCGGATACTGCATCAGTGTGGTGGACCTGTTCATGTCCAAGGCTGCGGCGGGCCGGCCAAAGGACAGGGAATTCTGCGTTGCCCTTCTTGAGCACCGCTACCTGCGGCTATCAGAGGCCCTGGGAATGATGAGCCAAATGCCGCCAGAGGTGAATCAGCGTGAGCTGCGCGCCCGTATCGTGCGATGGGTGAAGCTGGCCAGGGAAGCCGGCGTCGAGATCCCTGAAGGCTGATTTCGACCTCAACTGGGACAAAGTGTTGTTCTATGCCCCGAATGGGGGATAGGCAGCACACAGCCCTTGGGCAAGAATGCCCGTGACGCAAGGCCGGCGCTTGGAACCCTAAAACATCACCGAGGACCACATGACCTTTTTCGACGCCATCAAAACCTGCCTTTCCAAGTACGCAACCTTCGAGGGCGTGGCCAGCCGTTCCGAATACTGGTGGTGGACACTGTTTTACTTCCTGGCGGTCTGCGTTGGCCTGATCATCTCGCCTGTTTTGTACTTCGTTCTGATGCTGGGCCTGCTCATGCCCACGCTGGCCGTAGGAGTGCGCCGCCTGCACGACATCGACAAGAGCGGTTGGTGGCTTCTTGTCTCCCTCATCCCGATCATCGGTCTGATCATGATCGTGTGGTCCCTGACCCCAAGCAAGATCTCCAGCCGTTGGGCTCAGTCATCGGCTGTCACACCTTGAACCGCGAGCACAAGTCCAGCGTAAACTAGACTTCACACAACCCCGATCAAGCCGCCCGCGAGGCGGCTTTTTTCATGGCATATTCTGTCGCTTTCATTGGCTGCAAAACTAAGGGGTTCTACGTGGGAGTTCGGTACAGAAGTATTGCCGCAGTCGCGTTAATGGGGCTGGCTGGATGGTTCTCTGGCGCCGCAATCGCCCAGGCGCAGCCTGACATCCCGATGGCACTTGAAGGAGTTCGCTTGTTCCAGAAGATCAAGCGAGGGGCTGATGCGAACCCCGGGTTCCGCATCATGGGTATCGAAGCTGGAACCGACACGGAAGGCCTGGAGCGGCGGGTTTACTTCAAGCCGAGCAAGAACAACCCTGCTTTGCCCTACGCTGAGTTCACCCGTAGCGACGGTGGCCGTCGGTATGCCTCGCACATGATCATTGCGATCCCTTACCTGCCCAACGCTACCACCAAGAACTTCAAGCTCTCAGACCTTGAGACTGCCCCGCTGGAAGTCCTTGCAATCTACTGGATGGGCAAAGTAGGCGGGTCGAACGAAAAGAAGCATTGGGCTCGCGAAACGTGCAGCGGGTTACGGCAAAGTCTAGGTGTCGCTCCATCTGATTATTCGGAAGACAGCAGCTCCGTGCTTTGCACGTTCGCCGGGGACGGGAGAGCGCTCAACATCAGCTCGGGTTGGAACGAACACGTCTTATTGGCGCTGTCAGAGTACCCGAGCAAAGCGCACATTCGCAGGGACGCGCTGTCCGAACTTATCAAGAATGCCCGAGCAAAGTCGATCCTGACTCCTGGATCAAACTGAGGCCTTGGTAGCCTTGAGGTAGATCCGGCCCTGGCAGTAGGTCTGGCCGTAACTGGCGGCCATGGCGCGCACCTTGCGGTTCGCCTCGGTCTTGGACGCGGCGACGATGCCCTCGTAAAGCAAACCCTCTCGCTCGTCCCATGCCGGGTGCTGGAAGGTCAGCGTCACGTTGAAAGTGCTCATGCCTTGCGTCTTACTCGCCTCACGGGATTTGGTGGTGCGGGGGCTGGGTGGCACAGACAGGCCCAGGGCCGCTTGAACATCCCGTAGGGATCCCATCACCGGGTCTTTGTCGTAGCCTTGTGAGTAGGCGTAGTACCGCCCGCTGGCCATCTTGCCGATGTGTGGGTCCAGATGCTAGATGCGCGACTGCACTGCGAATCTCAAACTGGTGTCTTGCTGGTCCGGTTGGTGACTTGCGCCCGGTACTTGCTGCACCAGTGCACCACGACTTTGCTTTGCTGCGTATCTGTTGAACAATTCAGGCCTTCAATGCGTCGTCCAGTGCCTGGCCGGGTGCCAGGACAACGAGCAGCGGCATGTACGACGGACGCCCCAGGTATTCGAGGTCAATCACCAGGCTGTCCCGGATTTCCGCCAGCTCCTCAACGACGCGGTAGATTTCGGCCGTAACGCCACATGGCGCGACGCGCCACCAAGAGCGTCACTCAACCGTGACGCTCTTGGCCAAATTACGCGGCTTATCCACATCCGTCCCCCTCGCACACGCCGTGTGATATGCCAGCAGCTGCAGCGGCACCACGTGCAGTAGCGGT
The DNA here is from genome assembly GCA_016185015.1 of Burkholderiales bacterium. Taxonomy (GTDB): domain Bacteria; phylum Pseudomonadota; class Gammaproteobacteria; order Burkholderiales; family Burkholderiaceae_C; genus Hylemonella. The sequence goes on along the minus strand of JACPOI010000008.1, from coordinate 27,341 downwards.
GACAACGCGCCGTAGTGCTCGGGCATGCGGATCACGTGCAGGCCTTCGCCGCTTTCGATGCGGGTGTCGCTGTCGGCCAGCACGTAGAGCACGCCGCCGCGCGCGCGCACCTCGTGCAGATTGCTCTTGAGTTTTTCCAGCAGCGCATCGTTGGGCGCCACCGTGACCACGGGCATGGCGCTGGTCACCAGGGCCAGGGGGCCGTGCTTGAGCTCACCGGCCGGGTAGGCCTCGGCGTGGATGTAGCTGATTTCCTTGAGCTTGAGCGCGCCTTCGAGCGCGATGGGGTAGTGCAGGCCACGGCCGAGGAAGAGCGCGTTTTCCATGCGAGCGAAGTCCTCGGCCCAGCTCATGACCTGGGGCTCCAGCGCCAGCACGGCCTGCAGGGCCACGGGCAGGTGGCGCATGGCCTTGAGGTGCTCCGCCTCGTCGGCTTCCGTCAAATGTCCGCGCACCTGAGCCAGCGCCAGCGTGAGCAGGAAGAGGCCGGCCAGCTGGGTGGTGAAAGCCTTGGTGGAGGCCACGCCGATCTCCACACCCGCGCGGGTGATGTAGGCCAGCTTGCACTCGCGCACCATGGCGCTGGTGGCCACATTGCAGATCGTCAACGTCTGCGCCATGCCCAGGCTTTGCGCGTGGCGCAGGGCGGCCAGCGTGTCCGCCGTCTCACCCGACTGGCTGATGGTGACCACCAGCGTACGCGGGTTGGGCACCGAGTCGCGGTAGCGGTATTCGCTGGCCACTTCCACCTGCGTGGGGATCTTGGCAATGCTCTCCAGCCAGTACTTGGCGGCGCAACCGCTGTAGTAGCTGGTGCCGCAGGCCAGGATGAGCACGTTGTCGATGTCCTTGAAGACGCGGTAGGCGCCGTCACCAAACAACTCGGGCACGATGCCCTCTACGCCTTCGAGCGTGTCGGCGATGGCTCGCGGTTGCTCGAAGATTTCCTTCTGCATGTAGTGGCGGTAGGGACCGAGTTCAGCCGCGCCGCTGTGGGCCAACACGGTCTTGACGGCGCGCTGCGCGGGCTTGTGGTCGCGGCCCACCACCCAGAACTTGCCCAACTGCAGGTCCACCACGTCGCCCTCTTCGAGATAGACGATCTGGTCGGTCACGCCGGCCAGGGCCATGGCATCGCTGGCCAGGTAATGCGAACCATCGCTGCCCACGCCCAGGATCAGCGGCGAGCCAGCGCGCGCACCCACCACACGGTGCGGCTCGTCCTTGTGGAAGACGGCGATGGCGTAGGCGCCGTGCAGCTGTTTCGTCGCGGCCTTGACGGCCTCGAAGAGGTCGCCTTCGTAGATCGAATCGATCAGGTGGGCGATGACCTCGGTGTCGGTCTGGCTGACGAAGACGTAGCCCTTCTTCTGCAGAGCGGCGCGCAGCTCGTCATGGTTTTCGATGATGCCGTTGTGCACCAGGGCCACACGCGCCGCACGCTGCGCGGTGTCGGCGCCCGGGCCGTGGCTGAAATGCGGATGGGCGTTGTGCACGGCGGGGACGCCGTGCGTGGCCCAGCGGGTGTGGGCGATGCCGGTGTAGCCGGTCACCTGGTCGCGGACCACCTGCTCGGCCAGTTCGGCCACGCGCGAGGTGCTGCGCGCGCGCTGCAGACCGCCGGCCGCATGCACGGCCACGCCGCAGGAGTCATAACCGCGGTACTCCAGGCGCTGCAGGCCCTGCACCAGCACGGGGACGATGTTGTGATTGGAAACGGCGCCGACGATGCCACACATAAGGGTGTCTCCTGAACTCGATGGGGCGATGGTAGAAGCAGTGATGAAAAATATCTGATTGATTTTTTGCTTTTTATGAACTTAAATTTCATAAAACACATGACAAGACCAGATATTTCAAAAATAATCATCAAATGGAATCAATCACCATAGATGCCACGGATCTGCTGCTGCTCGACGCCTTGCAAAAAGACGCCAGCCTGAGCAACCAGGCCCTGGCCGCGCTGGCCCACATCTCGCCGCCCACCTGCCTGCGGCGCGTCAAGCGCCTGGTGGACAGCAGCCTGATCGAAAAGCAGGTTGCCATCCTCAACACCGACAAGCTCGCGCCCCTGCTGGGCCACGGCCTGCAGGCCATCGTGGAGATCACGCTGGAGCGCCAGGGTGAGGAGGCGCAGACGGCCTTCGAGTTGCGCGTGGCGGCCGACGAGGCCGTGCAGCAGTGCTACCGCGTTTCGCCCGGGCCGGACTTCGTGCTGGTGGTGCACGCACGCGACATGCCAGACTACCTGGCGCTGGCGCAGCGCCTGTTCACCAGCGACGCCAATGTGCGCAACGTGAAGGCTTTCTTCAGCGTGAAACGCAGCAAATTCGGCACACGCGTGCCCCTGCCAGCGAAGTAAGGGACTGCGCCCAGCCCGCCAGGCTCAGCTCAGACGGGCGCGCCCATGGCACACGGCAGCGTGACGCTGACGGTGCAACCGGCGTCCAGTGCGCCCTCGGCACGGATGCTGCCGCCGTGGCGCTCGACAATCTTGCGCGCGAGTGCCAGCCCCAGGCCCAGGCCTTCGAACTGGCTGGCACTGTGCAGGCGCTGGAAGACATGGAAGAGCTTGAACTGGCGCACCGGGTCGAAGCCCACGCCGTTGTCGCGCACCTGGATCGTGGCCAGCCCTTCGGGCGTCACCGCGGCGACGACCTCGATCACCGCTGTGTCGCGCGGCCGCGTGAACTTGAGCGCATTGGACAGCAGGTGCACGAAGAGCTGGCGCAGCAACGCACCGTCGCCGATGAGAACGGGCAAACCCTCCTGCACCTGCCATTCGATGCGGCGGCCGGCACACAACTCGGCCAGCTGGGCCTGCGCCTCGGCCACCAGGGTGCCGACCTCCCACTCGCGCACCTGCAGTTCGACCCGGTCCAGCTGCGACCAGCTCATCAGGCCGTCGATCTGCTGGCCCAGCGTGCGGGCCGCGCCGTGCACCGTCTCCAGGTAGCTGAGCGCTTCACCCGGCAGCACGGGCCCCATCTCCTCGCGCAGCAGGGCCGCGTAGGACATGATGTGGCGCAGGCTGGCGCGCAGGTCGTGCGAGACCGCGTAGGCGAAGTCGCCAAGCGCGGCGCGCGCGCCTTGCAACTCGGCCTGCAGCCGCGCGATTTCCTGCTCGGGCGTGGGTTCGCTCATCGTTTCTATTTTTTCTTCTCGGGCCGTTTCCAGTTGCTCAGGCTGACCTGCTTGGCGCGCGCCACGGTCAGGGTGCCGGGCGCGGTGTCCTTGGTGATGGTGGAGCCGCCGCCCACGGTGCCGCCGGCACCGATGGTGACGGGCGCGATCAGCACGCAGTTGCTGCCGATGTGCACGTCGGCCTCGATCACCGTGGTGTGCTTGTTGGCGCCGTCGTAGTTGGCCGTGATGCTGCCCGCACCGTAGTTCACTCGCTCGCCCACCTTGGAGTCGCCGATGTAGGCCAGGTGGTTGGCCTTGGCGCCCCTGGCCAGCGTCGCGGCCTTGATCTCGACGAAGTTGCCGATGTGCACCTCGTCACCCAGCTTGGCGCCGGGGCGCAGCCGGGCATAGGGGCCGACCAGGGCGCCGGCGCCGACCTCGACCCGGTCCTTGTCGCTGACACCGCCTTCGATGTGGGTGTAGGGGTGGATCACCGTGTCGGCGGCGATGCGTGCGTTGCTGATCGTGCAGTGCGCGCCGATACGCACACCCTCGCCCAGCTCCACACGGCCCGCGAAGATGCAGTTGATGTCGATCTCCACGTCCTGCCCGCACAACAGTTCGCCGCGCACATCGAAACGCGCCGGGTCGGCCAGGCGCACGCCCTGCTCCATCAATGTCCTGGCCACACGCTGCTGGTGGGCGCGCTCCAGCTCGGCCAGCTGCACCGGGCTGTTGATGCCGGCCACCTGCAGCGCGTCGCTGATCTTGTGCGCCACCACGGGCACGCCTTGGGCCACCGCGAACTTCACCACGTCGGTCAGGTAGTACTCGCCCTGGGCGTTCTTGTTGTCGAGCTGCGCCAGCCAGGGCTTGAGCAGCCGGGCCGGCACCGCCATGATGCCGCTGTAGATCTCCTGGATGGCGCGCTGGGCCTCGCTGGCGTCCTTGTGCTCCACAATGGCCTGTACGTCGCCGTTCGCGGCGCGCACGATGCGGCCATAACCCGTGGGGTCGTCGAAGGCGATGGTCAGCAGGGCCAGCTTGTCGCCGCCGCAGGCGTCGATCAGCGCACGCAGCGTGGCGCCTTCTGTCAGCGGCACGTCGCCCGACAAGACCACCACGATGCCGTCGTCCGGCAGCGCCGGCACGGCCTGTTGCACGGCATGGCCGGTGCCCAGCTGCGGCTCCTGGCGCACAAACTGCAGCAAACCACCGCCCGGGTGCACCACCCCGGCCTCGACTTCGGCGGCGCCATGGCCGGTGATGATGACCACGCGGCGGGCATTCAACCCTGCGGCCGTGTCCACCACATGCTGCAACAATGCACGACCGGCCAAACGGTGCAACACTTTGGGCAACCTGCTTTTCATGCGCGTGCCCTTGCCAGCGGCCATGATGGCCACATCCACTGCCTGTCCGTTCTGCTTCATGCGCCTGTCCACCGTGATGTTGAGTTTCCTGCCCCGCATTATCGGTGCGCTGCTGCTGCTTGTGCTGGCCGGCTGCAGCGCCGTGCAAACCGGCTACAACAACGCCCCCACCCTGCTCTACTGGTGGCTGGACGGCTACATCGACTTCAACGAGGCCCAGGCCAGGCCGGTGCGCGACAGCCTGGACGCCCTCCATGCCTGGCACCGCCGCCAGGAGCTGCCCGCCTATGCCGGGCTGCTCCAGCGCCTGCAGCAACAGGCCGCCGGGCCGGTCACGCCCGAGCAGGTCTGCACGCACCTGGCCCAGGCCCGCATGCACCTGCAGCGCATGGGGGAACAGAGCGCCGAAGGACTGGCCCGGCTGGCGCCCACCCTACAGCCCGCGCAGCTGCGCCACTTGGACCGGCAATTCGAGAAACACAACCGCAAGTGGCGTGAAGAGTGGCTGGACGGCAGCCCGGCCGAATTGCTGGCGCGGCGCCTGGAGCGCACCGTGGAGCGCTACGAGGATTTCTACGGCAGCCTGAGCCAGGCCCAGAAGGCTTTGCTGCGCGAGCGCATCACGGCGTCCAGCTTCGATGCGCGCCTGGCCTGGGCCGAGCGCCTGCGCCGCCAGCAGGACACGCTGCGTGTGCTGCAGGAACACCGGTTGGGCGAGCGCCCGGCGCACGTCAAGGCTGAAATGCTGGCCCTCGTGCAACGCAGCCTGGAGCCGCCCGAGCCTGCTGCGCGTGAGCAATTCGAGCGCATGCTGCAGGAGGGCTGCCAGACCATCGCCGCCCTGCACAACAGCGCCAGCGAGGCGCAGCGGCGCCGGCTGATCGAGCGGCTACGGGGCTACGAGGCCGACCTGCAAGCCCTGATCGCACCGGGCTGAAACGCTGGCCACGCCGGGATCGCTCTGCGAGAATGGCCGTACCCATCCAGACTGGAGCTTCGCCATGCACCGCTTCATCCTTGGCCTTCTGCGTGTTGTCCTGCTGGCCGACCTGACGCTGGCCGGCACAGTCCACGCAGCCGGCCCCTTGTCCGAACTCAAGCTGTTCAAATCGACACCGATGGGGCAGGGCCTGTGGCGGATGGAACTGGTCTCCAGCGACGACCCGCAGATGGCCCGCGGTGCAGCGGCCATGGGCCAGACCGGCCTGTGCATGGACGTGGCCAAGCAGATGTCCAGGAACACCCCCGCCGAAGACCCCCGGTGCACGCCCCAGGTCCTGCGCAACACCGACAGCCAGGCTGAGATCGAGATCAACTGCAAGGACGGCGGGGGCTCGCGCATGCTCATGACCCGCGAGAGCGATAAGAGCTACCTGATGGACACCACCGTCAGCAAGGACGGCAAGCAGCGCAACTTCAAGGTGCGCTACACCCACGCCGGCGCCTGCAAGGGCGAGTCCATGATGCAGTTCGACAAGAACAGCCCCATGTGCAAACACATGGACCCGGCCAGGATGCTGGCCCGCTGCGCCAGCCTGCCCGAATCCTCACGCGCGCAGTGCGAGCAGCAGATGAAGGGCCTGGCAGCGTCCTGCCAGTGAAAGCCGGCTCAACTCTGTAGCGCAGCCCACATCTGCTGGTCGCGCTCAGCGGTCCAGATGCGCGGGTTCTTGATGCCGCTGGCCTCGTCATAGGCGCGGCTCACGTCGAAGGGCAGACAGTGTTCGTAGATGAAGACGTGGCCGAACACCGGATCCATGCTCTTGCGCGTATGGGCCATGGCGGCTTTCAGGTCCAGGCCTTGCGCCACGGCTTCCTGGCCCGCCTTGTAGAGGGTCTCGACCCAGCGCTTGGTGTAGTCCAGCGCCTTGTTCACGTTGGCGTTGCCCTTCATGGCCTCGCCGCGGCCGGGCACGATGTACTCCGCCTTGAGGGCACGCAGCGCTTCCAGCGTGGTTGGCCATTCGGCCAGTTGCGCGTCGCCGGTGTAGACGCCGGCCTCGTACTCGACCAGGTCGCCCGAGTACAGCACTTTTTCCTCTTCCACCCAGCCAATGGTGTCGCCGCGCGTGTGGCCGGGGCCCGGGCTCCAGATCTGCACCACCACGCCGCCCAGGTTGATGGACAGCTTGCCCGGCACCTCGCCCTTCACGGGGTTGCCGCCACCGATGACCATGGTGGGCCAGGTCAGGCCGGGCACGGTCTCGGCGTTGCGGAACAGGCGCGGGAAGCGCTCCATCTCGCTCTTCATGTCCTGCGCGCCGCGCTCGCGGATCAGCTCCAGCGTGCCCTGGCTGGCGATGATCTCGGTGGCGCCCTCGGCGGCATAGGCATAGGCGCCCAGCACGCGCACTGCGTGGTAGTGCGTGAGCAGCACGTACTTGATGGGCAGGTCGCTCACCGTGCGGATCTTGGCGATCAGGTCGCGCGCCATGGCCGGGGTGGCGGTGGCGTCGCTGACCATGATGAAACGCTCGCCGATGATGACGCCGGAGTTCGGGTCGCCCTCGGTGGTGTAAGCCCAGCAGTGCTGGCTGAGCTGCTCGAAGGTGGTTTTCTTGTCGGTCAGGTCGGCTTGCGAGGCAAAGGCTTTGCTCATGGGAACTCCGGGGGACACGCCGCTAGGCGAAAGTGCCGATTTTACTTAGGCGTAATGGGTTACGGATACCGTAATCACCCCATCCCGGCCACCGGCCACACCACGCCGTTGTCGTTGAGGATGGCCTCCAGCGGCACGTCGTGCGGTTCGGGTTCGAAATCGTCCAGATAACCCTGGGTGTAGCCCAGCCCCACGGTGTAGGGCTTGGGCTGCAGGGTGGCCAGGGTGCGGTCGTAGAAACCGCCGCCATAGCCCAGGCGGTAACCACCCGGCCCGTAACCCACGCAGGGCACGAACAGCAGGGTGGGCAGGATGATCTCGGTGTCCTTGGGTTTCGGAATGCCATAGGCATCCTCCTCCATCGGGCAACCGGGGTACCAGGCGTGAAAGGTCAGGGTCTTGTGCACCTTGTCGATCACGGGCAGGCCGATGCGCCGCGGCTGCGGGTTGTCGAGCAGCTCGCCGTCCTCTTTCCAGCGGTGCAGGGCCGGCAGGGGGTCGAATTCACCCTTGATGGGCCAGTAGGCGCCAATCACGAGATCGCTGCGCCCCACGAGCCAGATGCGCATGACCTGTTGCAAAAGTGCCGCACGCTGTAGGCGATCGGGCAGGTTCAAACGTTCAGTAATGAGCCGCTGGCGCAGGTTTTTCTTCTCTAACGCCCTTTTTGCCTCGGATGTGTCCATAATTTCCACATGCAGTTTCAAGTCATTCTGACAGCTATCGCCTTGACGGTGGGTCTGGCCCTGCCCGCGGCAGCCGCCCCGACCAAGGCCAAGGCCCGGGTAAAGCCCGATCAGGACGCGCTGATCACCGACATGGCTGAAGCCTACAAGAAGCCCGACAGCAAGCGCCTGTCCGCCCTGCTGCCCCAGGTTCAGGGCCATGTGCTGGAGCCCTGGGCGGCCTATTGGGAGCTCAGCGCCCGTCTGGAAGACGCCAAGCCGGCTGAAATCGAGAGCTTTCTCAGCCGTTATGCCGGCACCTACCAGGAAGACCGCCTGCGCAACGACTGGCTGCTGCAACTGGGCAAGCGTCGCGACTGGGCCCGTTTCACGGCCGAGTTGCCCCGCTACCGCATGGGCGACGACCCGGAAGTCCGCTGCCACGCCCTGCACGCCGCTTACGCCACCAGCAACGAGGACGTGGCCGCCCAGGTGCAGGAGCTCTGGCTGGCCCAGCGCGACCCGGATGACGGCTGCGCCGCCGCCGCCGAGCGCCTGATCAAGGACGAGAAACTCGACCCCATGGTGGCCTGGCGCCGCGCGCGCCTGGGTTTCGAATTCGACAAGCCGCGCATCGCCCAGCAAGCCATCAACCTGCTCAACCCGGACTGGGCGAGCGGCCTCAACACCCTCTACACCAACCCCAAGCGCTACCTGGACGAAAAGCTCACGGCCTTGCGCCCCAAGACCCGCGAATGGGTCACCCTGGCCCTGATCCGCCTGGCCTCCAGCGACCCGCAGGCCGCCGCCGAAGAGGTGAGCAAGCTGCGCTGGCGCGCCCAGCTCACGCAGGAGGAACGCAGCTGGGTCTGGGGCGTGATCGGCAAGCGTGCCGCACGCACACTCTCGGACAAGGCCCTGGGCTACTACGCCAACGGGCAGGACATGCACATGCACGGCGACCACCTCGTGTGGAAGGTGCGTGCCGCCCTGCGTGCCAACGACTGGCAGCAGGTGCACGACAGCATCGCCGCTTTAAGCGAGTCGCAGATGCGCGACCCGACCTGGATCTACTGGCGCGCCCGCGCCCTGCTCGCGCTGCAGGCCACCAACGCCGAGTTACGTGCGCGCACCCTGCTGCAGTCCATCGCCTCGCCGCGCGGTTTCTACGAGCAGCTGGCCATGGAAGAGCTGGGCCAGCGCATCAGCGCACCGGCCGCACCGGCGCCGCTGACTGAGGACGAGCTGCAGGCCGCCCGTGACAACGAAGGCATCAAGCGCGCGCTGTACGCCATCGGCCTGGGCCTGCGCACCGAGGGCGTGCGCGAGTGGAACTACAGCACCAACCTGCACCAGCGCGGTGGCATGAGCGACCGCGAACTGCTGGCCGCGGCCGCCGTGGCCTGCGAGCTGCACGTCTGGGACCGCTGCATCAACGCCAGCGAGCGCACCCGCTCGGTGATCGACGTCTCGCAACGTTTCCCCACCCCCTTCCGCCAGGAAGTGCAGCAGCGCGCCAGCGCCACCGGCCTGGAGCCGGCCTTCGTCTACGGCCTGATCCGCCAGGAAAGCCGTTTCATCCCCGACGCCAAGTCCGGCGTGGGCGCGGCCGGCCTGATGCAGGTCATGCCCGCCACCGCGCGCTGGACAGCACGGCGCATCGGCATGGCCAACTTCAAGCCCGCGCAGATCACGCAGCGCGACACCAATATCGCCATCGGCACGGGTTACCTCAAGCTGGTGCTGGACTCCTTCGACGGCTCCATGCCCCTGGCCGCGGCGGCCTACAACGCCGGCCCCAGCCGCTCCAAGCTCTGGCGCGGCCAGACCGGCGACCCGGTGCTCGAAGCCGCCATCTGGACCGAGAACATCCCCTTCGGCGAGACGCGCGACTACGTCAAGAAGGTACTGGCCAACACGGTGAACTACGCCGCCGTGCTCACGGGCGAGCCCCAGTCGCTCAAGGCCCGCCTGGGTTTTGTCGGCCCGCTGGGCGTGGACAAGCCCGAACCTGCTGAAGAGTTGCCATGAAACGGGTTCTATTGCTGGGCGGTACGGGTTTCGTCGGCCGCCACATCTGTGAACATCTGGCGCGCCTGGGCTGGGCCATGACCGTGCCCACGCGGCGCGCCGCCAACGCCAGCGCGGTGCAGCACCTGCCGCGCCTCACGGTGCTCGAAGCCGACGTGCACGACGAGGCCACGCTGCGCCAGCTGCTCGTCGGCCACGACGCGGTCATCAACCTCGTGGCCATCCTGCACGGCGATGAAGCTGCCTTCCAGCGCACCCATGTCGAGCTGCCGGAGAAGCTGGCTCGCGCCTGCCTGACCACGGGCGTGAAGCGCCTGGTGCATATCAGCGCGCTGGGCGCCGAACCGGCCGCGACCGACACCGCTCCCTCGCGTTACCTGCGCAGCAAATCACGCGGCGAAGCCGTGCTGCAGCAAGCAGCGGCCCAGGGACTGCAGCTCACCGTGCTGCGCCCCAGCGTGATCTTCGGCGCCGACGACCGCTTCCTTAACCTCTTCGCCGCGCTGCAACGCGTCTTCCCCGTGATGCCGCTGGCCGGTGCCGGCGCCCGTTTCCAGCCGGTCTGGGTCGAGGACGTAGCCCGGGCCCTGGTGTATTGCCTGCAGGACACGCGCACCATCGGCCTGACCTACGAACTCGGCGGCCCCAGCGTCCACACGCTCAAGGCGCTGGTGCAACTCGCTGGCCGCGCCGCCGGCGTGCCCCGCCCGGTGATCCCCCTGCCCATGGCCATCGGCCGGCTGCAGGCGCTGATGATGGAGCTGGCCCCGGGCCAGCCCCTGATGAGCCGCGACAACCTCGATTCGATGAAAGTCGACAACGTGCTCACCGGCCGTTTGCCCGGTTTCGCCGCGCTGGGCATCACGTCCACCGGCCCGGCCGCCGTGGCACCGGCCTACCTCGGCAACGGCGACCCGCTGCTGGCGCTGCGCAGCCGCTTCCGCCGCCGCTAGCGCTACCATGGCCCTCCAGACAAGGAGGAGCCCATGCGCAAGCTCACCATCGGCAACAAGAACTATTCGTCCTGGTCCATGCGGCCCTGGGTGCTGTTGCGCCAGGCCGGCATCCCGTTTGAAGAAGTGCTGGTGCGCTTCGACGCCTTCAATTCAGGTTCGCAATTCAAGCAGACCCTGGCCGGCCTCACGCCCACGGGCAAGGTGCCGGTGCTGCAGGACGACGCGCTGGTCATCTGGGACACCCTGGCCATCGCTGAATACCTGGCCGAGCAGTTCCCCGAGAAGCGACTCTGGCCAGCCGACAAGGCGGCGCGTGCCCGCGCGCGCAGCGTCTGCGCCGAGATGCACTCGGGCTTTTCTGCCCTGCGCAGCCACTGCCCGCAGAACATCGAGGCCTCCCTGTCGGAAGCGGGCGCGCTGATCTGGCGCGACCAAGCGGCCGTGCGCGCCGACGTGGCGCGCCTGGTGGCCATGTGGAGCGAGTTGCTCCAGGCCCACGGCGGACCGCTGCTCTTCGGCGACTTCAGCATCGCTGACGCCTACTTTGCGCCGGTCTGCATGCGGCTGAAGACTTACGGTCTGCCGGTACCGCCGGCCATCACCGCCTACATGGAGCGTGTCGCCGCCCTGCCGGGTGTGGCCGCGTGGATTGCCGACGCCAAAGCCGAGGCCGACTTCCGCGCCTTCGAAGAGCCGTACCGGCTCAAGCGCTGAAACAAGGCGCTAGACTGCAGCCCATGCAGATCTACATGGTGGGTGGCGCGGTGCGCGACGCCCTGCTCGGCTTGCCGGTCCAGGACCACGACTGGGTGGTGGTGGGAACCACCCCCGAGGAGATGGCCGCCCGGGGTTTTGTCCCCGTGGGCAAGGATTTCCCGGTCTTTCTGCACCCTGTGACCAAGGAGGAGCATGCGCTGGCGCGCACCGAGCGCAAGACCGCGCGCGGCTACAAGGGTTTCGCCGTCCACACCTCGCCCGACGTGACGCTGGAGGACGACCTGGCGCGGCGCGACCTGACCGTCAACGCCATCGCCGTGCACAGCAGCCAGTGCCGGCCCGATGGTTCCTTCGACACGACACATCTCACCGACCCCTACCACGGGCAACGCGACATCGAGCAGCGGGTGTTCCGCCACGTGACGCCGGCTTTCCGCGAGGACCCGGTGCGCATCCTGCGCGTGGCGCGTCTGTCGGCGCGCTTCACCGACTTCACCGTAGCACCCGAGACGATGGCGCTGATGCGGCACATGGTGGACGACGGCGAGGTCGACCACCTGGTGGCCGAGCGTGTCTGGCAGGAACTCAGCCGCGGCCTGATGGAAGAAAAACCCTCGCGCATGTTTGACGTGCTGCGCGCCTGCGGCGCCCTGCAACGGCTGCTACCCGAAGTGGACCGCCTCTGGGGTGTGCCCCAACCTGAGCAGCACCACCCCGAGATCGACACCGGTGTGCACCTGATGATGGTGCTGGACATGGCGGCGCAGTTGAAGGCACCACTGACCGTGCGCTTCGCCTGCCTGGGCCATGACCTGGGCAAGGGCACCACGCCCGCCGACGTGCTGCCGCGCCATATCGGCCACGAGGAGCGCAGCGCCCGGCTCCTGAAAGGCCTGTGCGAACGCCTGCGTGTGCCCATCGACTGCCGCGAGTTGGCCGACGTGGTGGCGCGCGAGCACGGCAACATCCACCGCAGCGGCACGCTGGGCGCCACCGCCCTGCTGCGGCTGCTGGAGCGCTGCGACGCGATCCGCAAACCTCAGCGCTTCAGCGAGGTACTACAGGCCTGCGAGTGCGACGCCCGAGGCCGCCTGGGCCTGGATCAGCAGCCCTACCCGCAGGCGGCACGCCTTCAGGGTGTGCTGGAGACCGTGCTGGCCTTGCCTACAAACGACATTGCCGAACATGCCCTGGCCCAGGGGCACAGCGGCAAGAAGGTGGGCGAGATCATTCACGCGGCCCGCGCCAGGGCCGTGGCGCAGCACCTGGGGCTGCCGCACGACGACCAGGGCTGAGCCCGGCCAGACCGCCACGCGGCCTGAAAAGCCGTTTAACGCAGATGGGCCTGGACCCAGGCAGCAATCTGTGCCGGCGAGGTCATGGCGCCGGGCTGACGCGCCACCTCGCGCCCGCCCACGAACAGCGCCAGCGTGGGAATGCTGCGGATGTTGAAGCGCGCCGCGAGGTTCTGTTCGTCTTCGGTGTTGACCTTGGCCAAACGAACCTGCGGCTCCAGCTGGGCTGCGGCCTGCTCGAAGGCTGGCGCCATCATGCGGCAGGGGCCGCACCAGGGCGCCCAGAAGTCCACCAGCACCGGCACCTCGCTGCGGCCGATATGCCGTTCGAAGGCGGCTTCGTCCAGCGCCACCGGGTGGCCGGCAAACAGGGGCTGATGGCAGGCTCCGCAGTCGGGCGCCTGGCCCAGGTCGTCGACCTTGACGCGGTTGGTGGTGTGACAGTGCGGACAGACGATGTGACGCGTTTCGCTCATGGGGAGGCCCTTTCCTCCTGTTTAGATAGGGCCGGGGGTACCCGTTTCAAGCCGGACTCAAATGAGTTTTGCAATGCCTGCGGCCACCAGGCTCAGGAGGATGGTGGTGGTGAAGGGCAGGTTGAACTCGCGGCCGAAGAGTGTGAAGTTCAAATCGCCCGGCAGGCGGCCAAAACCGATCTTCTTGAACCAGGGCGTGACGGCGTTGACCAGCAGGAGGATGAAAAAGATGACGAGCAGCCAGCGGAACATAGGGCAACGCTTTCAGAGGGTATGGGTGCGGTCGCCAGCGGAAAAGCCCGCGGCCAGCCAGGGCTCGCCGGTGCCCAGACCGATGACCTTGAACAGCTCGCCCATCTCGTGTTCCATGATCAGCTTGTGCGCCTGCGCACGCGCCGGCAGTTCGGCCTGCTCCATCAGCTGGGCCAGCCCGCAGTTGAGCAGGAAGCGCGCCTGCGAGCCGTAGCCCAGCACGGACAGGCCGGCCTCCTGCGCCGCCAGGGCGATGCCCGTGAAATTGACGTGGGCCGTGATGTCCTTGAGCCCCACCTCGACCAGCGGGTCGGCGTCGGCCCGGTGACCGCGATGGCACATCACCGTGCCCATGTGGCGTTGCGGGTGGTAGTACTCGGCCTCGGGGAAACCGTAATCGAGAAAGAAGGCCGCGCCACGTTGCAGCCGCTCGGCCAGGGTGCGCACGAAGGCCTCGGCCTGCGGATGGATCTCGGTCAGGTAGTCGTAGTTGCCATCGATCTCCACGGGCGGGCGCAAGGCCGTCGGCCGGTCGGCCCAGACGAAACGTTCGCCCGCCAGGGCCACGCCGCGCTCGTACCAGGCGCCGCCCCCGCGCGCGAGCAGCTGCACGGGCATGGCGTCGAGCACCTCGTTGCCCACCACCACGCCCTGCATCGTGGCCGGCAGTTCGCTGACCCACTGCACACGGTCGCCGAAGGACTGCAGGGTCTGCTGCTGGCGCGCCCGCAGCGCCCCCGAAAGATCCACGATGGTATAGCGGCGCACCTGCTCGCCCAGGGCTTGCAGCAGCTGCAGGGCCAGCGCGCCGGAGCCGGCGCCGAACTCCCAGACCTCGTCGGTCTGCGTGTGCTGCAAGGCCTGCCCCACCTGCACCGCCAGCGCGCGGCCGAACAGGGGCGAGAGTTCGGGCGCCGTCACGAAATCGCTGCCCGAACCCGGCATGAGCCCGAGCTTGCGCAGGTCGTTGGCGTAATAGCCCAGGCCCGGCGTGTACAGGGCCCGGCTCATGAAATCGTCAAAGCCGATCCAGCCCCCGGCCGCCGTGATGGCTTGCACAATGCGGGATTGCAGGGTGGTCGTTAAACTGTCGGCTGTATTCATAGGGGTCTGTTCACGCCATTTTTGCATGGTGCGTTGTGGAACAAAAAGGCCATGCGGTAGGCGCGCAGTCGCCGCCGGAGTCATCTCCGGCTAGACTGCGCAACACCCCGCATGGCCTTTTTGGCCGCAACCCGAAGGGAACGGGGTTAAAAAACCGCCACTCGTTGTTGCACTCCTAGCTCAGGCTTTAGCCTGAGCGTCGTCGCGCGCCTAGATTGGCGCTTTTTTAACCGCGTTCGCACATGTAAAAATGGCGTGAACAGACCCTCGATTCTCCTCCAATGTCTTCCCCTACCCGCACGGTCCTGGTCACCGGCTCGGCCAAACGCCTGGGCCGCGAGATCGCGCTCGCGCTGGCGAATGCCGGCTGGCAGGTGGCCGTGCACTACCGCGGCTCGGAAGACGAAGCCATGCAGACCGTAGCCGACTGTGAACAACTGGGCGTCTCGGCCGCCGCCTTCGACACCGATCTGGCCGATGAGGCCGCCGTGCGCGCGCTGCTGCCGCGCGTGGTCGCGCATTTCGGGCAGGTCGACGCGGTGGTCAACAGCGCCGCGCTGTTCGAGCACGACAGCGCCGAGACCTTCGGCTACGCCGCGCTGGAGCGCCACCTGCGAACCAACACGGGCGCCCCCATCCTGCTGGCGCAGGCCCTGCACGCCCATGTGCTGGAGCGTGCCGGCGACGGCGTGGTGGTCAACCTGCTGGACCAGAAGCTGTGGAACCAGAACCCGGACTTCCTGAGCTACACCCTGTCCAAGGCCGCGCTGGAAGCGGCCAACACCATGCTGGCCATGGCGCTGGCCCCGGATGTGCGCGTGGTGGGCGTGGCGCCCGGCCTGACGCTGACCAGCGAATACCTGAGCCCCGAGAAGTTCGAAGCCCTGCACAAGCTCTCGCCGCTGGGGCGCTCCTCCACCCCCGAAGACGTGGCCGGCGCGGTGAGATTCGCGCTGGAAAATTCGTCCATCACCGGCACCACCCTGCTGGTGGACGGCGGCCAGCACCTGCTGCGCTTCTCGCGCGACTTTTCTATGATGTAAGAGAAGCGCATCATGACCAAAGGCACCCAGATCCTCACGCTCACCGGTTTGCGCTTCGACGCCAACCTGGGCATCCTCGACCACGAGCGCGCCGCGCCGCAGCCCATCCAGGTCGATGCCGAACTCAACCTCGGCCCGCAGCCCCTGCGGCCGCACGACGACGACATCAACCACGTGCTGGACTACCGCAAGGTACGCCAGATCATCATCGACGAATGTCGCTCCGAACACATGAACCTGCTGGAGAGCATGATCGGCAAGCTGGCCGACCGCCTCCTGCAGCTGCCCGGCGTGATCGGCGTACGCGTGAAGATCGTCAAGCTCGAAATTTTCGACGACTGCGAAGTCGCCATCCGCGCCGAAACCGGCATCTGGTGACGGATGTCGGCAACAATTGGGTCTGCAATTCGACAATTGGGTCTGCAATCCGTTCCTATAAAAATCAACAATTTACGCGAGCCGCTTCAAGAGGTTTGCAATTTTGAAGCATCTATCACCGTTTCATTTCACACAGTGATAAAAGACGGGTGGAGTCAATCGATCATGAAGAAAGAGCGAAGTTAGACGGCTATGCTTTGAAGGTCTGAAATGCGATAGCAGTCATTGGCGGTCATGAGGTGCTGTGACACATCCGTATGGGCATCATCAAAGTTAGACTGAAATTTCACCAAAGTTAGGTTCTAACTGTGATGAATCTGTGGTTGGTGGACTATTTTTCGGCCAACTCCGGTCCTTCATAGGTTCCGAATATTCAACTTGCGATGCACATTTGATGAGGCAGTGACTGTTTCAGGGCATACATCCTTGAGATGTGGTTTCAGGTGTAGCCTTGGCTAAGCAAGTACTATCAGTGACAAAGCCGTTCCGTCTGGGAGCTTTATGGATTGGGATGAGACACACATCCTGAACACCCCAGGCCCGTTAAGCCAATGGTCTGCAGATTCTCGTTTTGGTCTAGACATCCCGTCCGAACCACCAAAAACCATTTCAAATGCCGACGTGTCCTGGTGTAGCTGGCTGCGGACATATATGTCTTGAGGAAATGCAAGGTTCTTTTGGTACCACCGAAGGCGCGTTTGGTCATGGCATGCGATGACAGCCGGCGCCTTTGCTCGCCGCGTAAGCTTGATTGCAGAAGCTGTAAGGCTTGCCCGAAAGTCTGTGGCCAATGATCGAGCCAGATCAAGATTGACTGGCTTATTGCCGATGCAGGGCACGACTAGGTAGTCGGGCAGCAGCAGCTGGCTCGCGTAGCTGTTTGCATAAGCTTCTACCGTTTTTGCCTCGTCGTTCTGAGGCGCAATATCGGCATTTGCACACTTAAACGAGTCACGATTCTTGTCGCAGATCCAGTGCGCAAGCTCATGACCCAAAGAAAATCGGCGCCGGCCTGGATAGTCATCCAAGGCAATACTAATAACGGCCCTTTCATCGCTAGCCACCAACCTAGCAGCACATCCATCTAATCGTCGGTAGACAACCTGAGCACCTCTCGCAGCAGCTATTGCCTCTAGATCGATATGCTCAGATGTACGCACCCCATATGACCATAGTAGGCGTTCTGCTGGACTCAGTGCGGATAGATCAATCATTGCCTTGTGGGTGTATCTTGCCCAGCGCTACTAGGTCATCGTAGAGCGACTCTATATCTGCATCCGATTGTCGAGAACCCTCTCGGAAAGCTGTAGCCAGTTGCGGATCTGCTTTGAACGCACCCTCGATCAACTCTTTGATGCGCGAAATTGCAGGTCGCAGTGTTGTGATAGAACTCACCGATGGCATTCGAGACTTAATTGCTGAAGTGTGCTCACGCATGGCCCCAGAAATAATGACGTCTAGCTCAGTTATTACTGACTGAGCAATGGCCGCCAAATCATCCCCATCTTCTATTACTTCGGCGCGCAACTCTTCGTCAGTCGTGGCGTCGAGATCTTTTAAGGCCAGGCGGCGGATGGCGTCCAGAGCCTTCACGCTGTTGTTGCTCATTTCTGACTCCTTCCCGGCATGAGTTTGTCAACTTGGCGGCGCAAACGGCGGCGCGCCGAATCGTAAGTTTTTTCGTTGAGCCCAAACATCTCCTGAACTTCTCCCGGCGACATTTCTTCTTTCTCTCCCTCGATGATGGCCAAGACAGCCTGGTCTCCAGCAAAGTGCTGTTCAATGAGATCTGCATCTGCTTTTGCAGCAGCCTGGCGAGCCCGGTCTTCCTCCAGATCGATTGCCTGATCAACTATATCTGGCGCAGAAAAGTCTGCATCGTGCAACACAGTGGCAACGTCGCCCTCATCCCCGGCGAGTGCCTCTAGGCGATCCGTCTCTTTTTGATGCAGGGATTGGCGCGATGTGTCTGCGATGCTATCTATCGACCTGGATAAGAACGCGAGTAATTCGACGCGTTCCATCGGCCACGGCCGCCCGCGTTCGTTTTCCTGCTTATTGGGATCTGTCGCGATCATTGCCCGCTGAACTGCCTCGCTCAACAGTTCCAACGGATTCGTGTATTCCGTCCCTCCGATCTGGAGGGTGGCACGTTTTTTAAGACGGAGGACTTCCTCCGGTCGAAGTTTATTAAACGCCTGGACAACCTCTTCTGGGCTGGCGTGACGTTCCGGTGTGCTTGCTCGCGGCACTTGTTCCTCCTGATCTCTTTTAGTATGTACGGTCGGATTTACCGCCGCGGACAAAAGCCTATCTGTCCGCGCCGTTTTTGGCAACCGTACATACATATAGCGGCATCCCGCCGCAGAAAGGAATCAAATGAGCAAACGTAATCAGCATGTCGTCCCCCGGGATGACCAGTGGGCGGTCCGTGGTGCCGGTGCCAAGCGGGACACGGAGGTGTTCAACCACAAACAAGATGCGGTCGATCGGGCGCGGCAGATTTCACAGAATCAACAAACCGAACTGGTCGTCCATGGCCAGAACGGCCGCATCCAATACAAGGACAGCCATGGCAACGATCCCTCCCCTCCGAAGGGTTGAGCTCATCTGTGACGTGCTTTTCCAGGCCTGGTTCCGATCGAGCCCGGGCCCGGTTTGAAGGAAAACTAGATGCCTGAGTTTCAGCTCACCCGTGAGATCCTCGCTCGATCCACCGCTAGGGTTTGGGATCTGGCCAAACTCGAATGGACCCTGCATGAGATTTTCGAATCCGAAGAGCCTGAGACCTGTCTATGCGGCCATTACCCGATCATCGAGAACTGTGTCCTGCGTAACAGAACTAACGGTGCTTTCGCGACCGTCGGCAACTGCTGCGTAAAGAGATTCATTGGCCTTCCGTCTGACCTGATATTTCAAGCCGTCAAACGCGTCCGCCTGGACCTAGAGAAGTCGCTCAACGCGGAAGCCATTGACCATGCACACCAGCGTGGCTGGATCAACGATTGGGAGCGTGACTTTTATATCCGGATCATGCGCAAGAGGAAATTGAGCCCGAGGCAAATTGCCAAGAAGAAACAGATCAACGAGAAAGTTCTTCTGCATATCCGTCAGACACGTCCCCCAGCCTCTGTTCCGCACACCTGAGTTCAAGGAAACAGTCATGCCAAGTCTTACGATTCGCTCTTTCGCCGAGCTGCTAAATCTCCCGGCGCATGCCCAGGCTCGCATCCTTGCTGAGCAGAAGTACCCCAAGCAAGGACCTCAGTCATTCAAAACGCCTTACTACCAACAAGCTCTTGTTGGCATCCGGGCTTTTTACAAAGCTGGAAATGATGTGGAGCAACTGACTCGTGCGGCCGCAAAGATCGAGGCATTCACGCAAGAGACCAAGCGCGACAACAACCTTCGCATCTTGAGTTCATTCAAGCAAGACGAACTGGCGAGCCGGAAGCTGAAGATCGCTCCCGCAAAACACCTGAGTTTTACGGTCGATGACGTAGTACTCCGTTTTAGCCCAGACTTGAACGGTCAGGAAAACGGCGCTGAGCAGCTATTTTTGCTGCACTACCGCTCCAAGCCACTCGAACCCGAGATGGCCCGCACCACGTTGGAGCTTGTCCACTGGGCCCTGGAGATTTCCGGCTCACCCGTTAGTACAAAGCAGCTGGAATACATCGACCTGTTTACCAACAAGCCGTACGCCATTACGAAACGTCGCTCGTCAACCATCGCAGTGGCCGAGCAGAACCTCAAGATCATTCAAACCCTCTGGCCGACGCTTTAAGCTAGCTGCTTGCGCCTAAGACACTGCCACCCCCGCATGAATACCAATGTCCCCCATGATCTGGATCCAGCCGACTGCCTCCGCAGTCCGGAGAAGATCTCCCTTCCTGACCCTCGAATGGGACCAGGTGCGCATGCTTTAAACCGTCTCGTCGGACATCATCAAGCGATGTCAACCCTGGTGCTTGGCGCATCAGTCCCTGAAGAGATCAGAATTCACTTTGAGACAGCCAAGAATCTTTTTTTGTATTCTTGGTGCGTTTATCGGTTTTATATGGTCGCTGAGCAATACGTACTGACGACGCTCGAATTTTCCTTGAGATCGAAGTTTATCGCCGTTGGGTTGCTCAACCCTGATGACGAGAATATTCCAGGCTTCAAGCACATGCTTCGGGTTGCACAGCGCGAAGACTTGATCAGTAATGCGCGCTTCACGCCTAGGGAAGATGCTGCTTGGAAACTCGCCCACCAGCGCCACTCCATAGATATGATCAAGAAGATGGAGGAGTTGGGTCTAAACGAGATGACCTACGACCCCTCTGATATCAGGCCAACAGAGGAGGATTTGGCCATCGACTGGCTGGGGCGAATTGCGGACAGCTTGCCTGATATCCGGAATATGCATGCTCATGGTACGAGCAATCTTTATCCGACGGTATTGACCACGTTTGTTGTTGTTCACAACATCATTCAGCAGCTTTTCAAATGCGATGATCCACAGTAGTGGCGTCAGGTCGCATATGTCTATGCGTCCATCTTGCGAGCACGTTGACCAAAGCACGAGCTACGGCTACATTATCAAAATCGCGCATGTCGGCGCGTGCTGCCCACCTCGGCAAACCCTCGCGGGACGACTTCCATCAATCTTCATCCCCTGATTCCCTTTGTAGGCGAGTCTAGGCAGTGGGCACCCGTGATTCGCATACAGAAGGAGTCTGTCATGCGTTACATTCCTACGCCCGACGAAGTCGTCGAACGCCTCAAGAAACAAGCCAAGAGGCTGCAGCGCTCCGGCGCAGGCAAGCACGCCGACCTGCTTACTCGCATCGCCAAGCAGGCCGGCTACGACCACTGGCACCACGTCGTCAAGTGCAACGCGAATGCCAAGGCGGTAGCTCAGATGCGGTCGATTCGCGACGAGTGCGAATCGATCATCGCTGCGGAGCTTCGTGGCCAGGCGAAAGCCGTAATGACGAGCAACGGCGTCGCCTGCCCACCCTTCGTGCTCTTCTCCTCCGGAGTCGGCGACGCCTGGCTCCTCGAACCCGACGAACACTTGGCGATGTGTCTTGTCTGGCATGGCGAGCGCCAAACCATTGGGCTTCGCGACGATCCAGACTGCATTGAGGTCGAATGGGACTGCGCCTTTGAGCTCCTCGGTGACTTTTTCAGCGTCGAATCCCAGCATCCTGTGATCGGCACGCGTGCGATTGGGGGCTACCCGCTCGCTGACGTCCGAAAGCTGCTGGACCAAGCGCAGTCGACAATGATGAAGATGGTCTCAGTAATCGGTCAATTCGATGCTGTGGAGATCACGCCCGAAGTCGTCGCCCAGATGGTTAAGAAGGGTTTGACTGAGGAAGAAGTGCTCAGGCTCAGAGCTGAAGGCTATCGCTACTCGCCTGGCCGCGATTCGCTCCTTGGCCCAATCATGAGCAGCGAGGACGACGATACCTAACGCCTCAAGCATGCCTCGGCGCGCTATCGTCAAAGGCGCACCGAGAGCTGTCGGCAGCTATGCAGCGACTGTTGCCGGTCATGTAAAAAGCTTGGCCGTCCGGTATTAGCCGCAGACCGGTCATCGGGGGCCAACGCCTCCTTCCAAAATTCAGGTACTTTTTCGGAGCTCCACGAGCTTCAAGCCTCTTACAGGCGGTGCTTCGGAATTTGATGGACTTACAGGAAGCGGCCTGTCGGTCATCGAGCAGACGCGAACCCTAAGGTCATTGAATGTGGCGACCCCATTGCATGCACGTAGTACCTCAGCTAAAACGAGTACGGACGCGATGGCTCCTACGAATGGGACAGCAACAGCCTTTCCAGTAACCAGGAGTCGACCGCACTCATCAGGCGCTAAGTCCTCGTACGCGCTGTTTGAGGCAATCCGTTCCCTTTGCTTTGCCTCGCGTTTCTCGCGTGCTAGATCGTCTTCCAGCGGCCATAGTGTGCTGGCATCCTTGTCCTGCGGCCAAGCGCGCACGGAGACTGAGTCGAAATTTGTCGCTTCGCCACCTAGTCCAGAATCAATCAAAAGGTCGAATCCTGCTGACGAGAGGAACTGGCGCGCCTCATTGTTGTCAAATCCCGATAGTGCAATGACCGGTTCCGCACTGCACCTGCGGTATTTCTCGTCAATGAAGCGTTCAATCAATTTGGTGACAAACTTTCGCTTCTCGAGCCATTGACTAAGCGCACGGGACTTTCTCTTCCCGATGTCCGAAGGCGTCAAGAGAGCTCCGGTCTCAAGATTTGGCAATTCAACTTCATCGTCATCGCACAAGTACAACCTCACCTTGGACCGATCCTCAAATGGAAGCGAAGCAATCGCCCAGAGGTAGGCTTGTCCCAAATGCCCTAAACCAAACAGCTCGAGCGATTCAGGACACTCTTGCACGGTATTGCCAATCGACTTCGGGTCGTCCGCCGACAAATCTGGACGCCAGAGAGAAAGCTTGATGTCCTGGCGAGTCGCAGCCACATTGATGCCGGCCCAGTGTGAGAACGCTTCGCCAACGCCGATTGCCGCCGCTGCTATCGCAGCCAACGTACAGAATGGGCGCTCCTGCATTCGAGGCATGGAACTGGACGGTCCAACGCCAATCAGCCATCCATCAAACGTGAGACGCAATGAGCGCGGGACCAATGGTCCGTTGCCGATGAGGAGGCACAGTGCGGTCTCCCTGATTGACGCCTCAAATGCGCCGATTTCCAACAGCGCCGCTCCGAGGCGCTCTTGTCCGCCTAAGGCCGTAAGGCAAATCGCTTCCCAGACACATTTGGGCGCTTGCACCGGCACAGGAGCATTGAATGACTTGCGGGCCAAGTTCA
Source organism: Burkholderiales bacterium (assembly GCA_016185015.1). GTDB lineage: Bacteria > Pseudomonadota > Gammaproteobacteria > Burkholderiales > Burkholderiaceae_C > Hylemonella. The sequence continues at coordinate 4,492 of JACPOI010000008.1, read as the reverse complement.
CGGCCGTCAGTAGGGCTATTTGCAAATACTCCGACGTTGCAGCGTCCTCTCCAACCACAATACCCGGTACGCCAGCCGCGCGACCTACCCTTGATTCTTCGGGTGACAACTGGTCTCTGTCGACACGTAACTTGTCTACCCTGGAAAGATTAGTCTGCGGCTTTTGCGACATGGCACTACCAAAGAGAAAGTCTGACGGGGCAATCTAGGTCGGAAGCGCTGAAGCTTTCCCATTGGCGACCACCAAGGAAGCGATGAATTCCAACTGCATCCAGGCTCCAGATGGAAGTCTTTCCAAATCGAGGAATAATTAGTCCAACGTGACCTCTCACCGGTACCATCGGGTTCTCTTTGTCGATGCTGCTTTGACGCACATCTCTGCCTGGATGGGTGTGAACATCTGCAAGTACCTGCAGGCCATGTTCCTTGCAGATGTCCCATAGCTTCGAAAAACCTCCTTGATGGAACTCGACAATTCCGTGCGTTAACGCCTTCGGATCGAGGTCGTCGTAGCAGATGTACTTCACCACGCTTCGACTCTTGGCATCTCTTTTGCCAAGGAGAAACGCGCCCGACTCTCGCTTTCCACGACCGCGGGCATTCAAATCTCCGACGAGGCCCATCCATTGAAGCCGCGGGATTTCAACTCGCTTATTTTTGTCCAAGGTAGTCCTCGCAAGTAAGCCAACGATGAAATTGAGCCACGTACTCTGCAATCGTGACTTTCGAACTCCAGGCGAATCGTGGGTCGGCCCATGGATGCCCCTGCAAGGCGCGTCTATCCCAGGGGTGATAGAACCCTTCACCTGGTGCTGCCCAGCCCTCCGTCTTGAATACGGAAGCCACCACGGACCCAGGCTTCCCCCTGGGCCACTTATCTTTGGCCAGATAGGTGCCCGTAGACGAGTCCCAGAAACCACCGGTAATCGGGCCGCTGCCATAGCCATTTACTTCCCAGCGGACAAGCCATTCGACTGGGCTGCCCTCACGTTGGGCTGCCAAAATATGTGTAAACACATATGGCCAAGGCAGCTCTGAGGCCACGCCCTCCAATCGCCAGTCACCCCGACTTTCACCAGCACGGAAGGCAGCTCCGGCAAGGTCCTCGACTAGCAGTCGCTGAGCTGTGCAGGTCACACCACTGCCCCTTGCGGATTGACCTCCTTCACAAGCTTGAACTTCAGTTTGTCTTGACCTTTGGGCAACAAATCACCCAGATGCTCATCCATTCGCGGAATTTCACCGGAAGGCTCAAGTTCGAGCACATAGTCGGCTCCCGCGACAGGGTCGATATGGAGACGGTGCTTAGCCCATGCCAGGACGGAGTCGATGGTGGTATTCGGGTTGAATGCACGCTTCGCAGTCTCACCGTTGAACTCCACCGTGACGGTGATGCTGTGCACTGCATGAGTATGAATATGGCGCTTTTCAAGCAAGCCCAACTGCGCGATGGTCAGTGCCACGTCCGCAGGACAGTGATCGTCCCGTTCGGCGCCAGGGTCATCTTGTGCTTGGCGGGATTCGCCGACGTACACATGCTCACCCTCCTCCGGATGTGCACCGTGCCTGTTGAGGAGGTCACGCAAGACTTCATCGGCCCGAGTCTCAACAACCATCGGCCGGCCGGCCCCGTGGAGGAAAATTTCAACAACTTCGGATTTCATTTCAGCACCTTTAAAAAAGTTGCCAGGCAGCGCGTCTTGTGGCAGATTGCGTTGTCTGTCCAAACAAAAACATTGAATTGCTTATGAGTGTCCGGTAGCTTTCTGAACGATGCGCCCGTTGTCCACACAGACAACACTGTGCCAGATCATTTTCTTGTCGTCAAGCGTCAAGGAAATGGCGCTCGCGTTGTTGCTTTTCGGCAACAAAAAGAAGACGCCAAAATCTGCGCTTTCGAATTTCCCAATGGAGACCCCTGCATGCCTGCAAATGGCTTCGGCACTGCCTTGAAAGAGTTACGCGTCCGGCGAACACTCTCTCAGCGTGAACTCGGATTGCTGAGTGAGGTAGATAACGCCTACATCAACCGCCTCGAAACGGGCGAAAAGGACAACCCAACTGCAGAGACCGTCACGAAGCTAGTTCGTGCTCTAAAGGCTTCTGAGCGCGACACGTTGATCTTCAAATGGCTGGCGGAACATCCCACTACCTGGCCAGACCTTGTCAGCTATACCTTGATTTCGCCAGGCGTTCCCTACGATCATTTCGTATCTGCAGCAGGCATGAGCTTCCGAGGTGAAGTTCGCCCAACTCCGGCGTCTTTATTGGCACGGGTTAAGCGGATGTACGACGAAGAGGAATAGCACCATGGACGAACAGGATGTTGTCAGGCAAGCCCACTCCTTTCTGAATGGACTGGACCTCTCCAACATCCGTGATGACTTGGGGCCTTACTTGGCCAAGGTTGCTGCCCGAGTACGCAAAGAGAATCTGTTGCCAAGAGAGTCGGGTACGGTCGCTGAAATCAAAGGCAAAACCGTCATCACCGTAAACGAAAACGAGTCAGATGAACGACAGCGATTCACGATCTGTCATGAGCTTGGCCACAAGATCCTTGGACTGCCATCAAGTCATCAACATGTTCCTCAGTGGGGTTACGCCAAGCGAGATTCGAACGAAGTCTTCTGCGACATCTTTGCAGCGGAATTGCTCATGCCTCACGAGCAATTCAAGCAGGCAGCGCGTCACCTGGAACCGTCCTTAAGGACCATCGAGACTTTGATGGATGCATTCAAGACATCCTTCCCGGCGACCGCTTCGCGTTTTGCTCGCCTTGCAGATTCACCTTGCGTATTCGTGACTATGGAAAGCGGCTGGGTGAAGTACGCCGCGTTCTCGACCCCACTTCGCGCCATGGGCGCGAAGATTACGTTCAAGTCACCAATCCCTACTGAATCAATAGCGGCCCAACTTCGCGCAAGCGGTTCCTCAGACTACAGAGAAGGATACGTCGCACAAGATGTGTGGCTTGAGAACTGGCAGTCGGGACTCGAGTTAAACGAACTCAGTCGGCATCACGCTTCTTCAGACATCACCTTGTCGCTCCTTTGGTTCGATCCAGAGGACGCCCCGAAGATCGAAGTTGATCGCTATGGACGTGTAGTAGCAGAAGATGACGGGCTGCAGGAATTGACCGGAGAGCTTCCTTGGCCGGGGAGTAGCAAGCGTAAAAGGTAGCCCAGTCACAAGACTCAGCCAGAGCATGCGGGGCGCCCCGGAAGAATCATCTCGCTATGTGCGTGTGTGGGAGCGCGACTACGCGAAATCGATGGTCACGCAGGTGACCGGTGAATGACCGGTTTCAACGAATGTGGTCGTTCGGCCAGCAGATTCATCCGTCTGCAACCAGCCTTGAGCTGACATTACCAACACCTCCGACCGGAGTGCAGCGATTGCTGTCGGCTGTGGCCGGATCGCGACCTCGCTGTTTCTGCCCTAGGGCGGACACCCGGGACCCGGCACCCCCGTCAGCCGGGCGGCGAGCTTCAGATGTACAGCCGACGTTGGCGACATGCCGCTTTGCGATGGCATCTTGAGGGCCTCCAGCACGCGCGCAATTCGCTGGTGGTGCGGCCGCTCAAACATGCGGTCCGTCCGGATTGTCCAGTGCTAGGTGAAGTGCTTTCACCAGCTCGCGCTCGCGCTCATCCATGGCGCGCTCGTCGATGTGGCGCTTGTTGCGGGTGTAGATGCTCAAGGCCTCGGCCGGCGTCAGGGTATCGGCATGCACTTGCCAAGCGAGTTGCTTGAGCTGCGGGTACTCGTCCAATCGGATGCGTTCAGGAATCCAGCCCTTGCGGTAGGCTTTCTCGCGCTCGGTTGCGGCCGGCGCGATAATCCCGAAATCCAGTCCAAGCACCGACAGCGCATTGAGGTATGCGCCAATTGTCACCGACGGCTCACCGCGCTCGATACGGTGTAGCGTGACACGCGACATCCCAGCCGCCTGCGCTGCGGCAGTCGCGTTCACTTTCAATGCCTTGCGCTGCGCGCGAATCTTCTCGCCAAGCAGGGCGAGTCGAGCTGCGACAGCCTCAGAGATGGGTGGTGGTGGCGCTGGCATAGTGTTTCTCATACTATGCATTTATCCGTGTTTGTCAATAATGAGAAACAGATTGACGCGACACGGAGCCTAGTCTCAAGATTTAGCGCCATTCAGCAGTAGCGTCCAATTTGCAAAGTCAAACCTTGAGCGTCAGCTTTCGGCGCCCACCGACATTGCCGCCAAAATCTGACCGGCCGCACTCAGCCTTGAACCGACACTCAATGACCGGAGGGCTAGGAATCGAGGCAACAAAATAGCGGAAACAGCGGCGCAATCTGAAGCAGAACTACACAATTGGGGGGATTACCGGCCTTACTGGATCGATTCTTTGACTCACTCACTTGATACGCAAGATTGTCTCGAGTCGATCTCGATCCACTTGGCTTTGCGGCAGCGGTGCCATATTCGGTGCGCGCTGTATCAGCAACTCCAAGCTACCTCGGT
>JACPOI010000014.1 GCA_016185015.1 Burkholderiales bacterium | reverse complement strand
TCAAGTCGATAGACCCTTGGGCCGTGCTACTGCGCTATGTGAGCGAAAAGATCGCCCCAGTTCTTGGCCCTTTCAAGCCGCCAGAAGTATTACCGGCTACGGGGTAACTGCCGGATTTAGGTTGATGGCATTGCCTTCCAGACCAACATCCTGGCGCTCAACGCCGCCGTGGAAGCAGCGCGCGCCGGGGAGCAGGGCCGTGGTTTTGCCGTGGTGGCCAGCGAGGTGCGATCGCTGGCCGGTCGCAGCGCGCAGGCCGCCAAGGAAATCAAGGTTCTGATCGACACCAGCGTCGCACGGGTTGCCCACGGCACCACCCTGGTCGACGAGGCTGGCACCACCATGACCGAGGTGTCTCTGCGATCCAGCGGGTGGCCGACATCATGGGCGAAATCAGCGCGGCCAGTGACGCGCAGGCGCTCGGCGTCACGCACGTGCGGGAGGCGGTCACCCAGATGGATCAGGCGACGCAACAAAATGCCGCGCTGGTGGAGCAGATGGCCGCAGCGGCGAGCAGTCTCAAGACGCAAGCCCATGGACTCGTGCAAACGGTGGAAGTCTTCAAACTTTCACCCACCGATCTGGCGATGAGAGAGCAAAACCGTGGCCTGATTCCCCTGCACAATGCAGATAGCTAGCACCATTTCAGGCTGACACCCCAGCCGTGCACGCGAATCGGGTCGCTCTTTCTGCGACCCTCTCGCCCTGGGCGTCAGGCCATCTGCACCGGAATCGTAGACCGCAGTTCCTTGATCCGGTTGCCCCCATCCACAAACACCAACTTGGGTGCAAAGCCCTTGACCTGGTCCTCCTGCACCTGGGCAAACGAGGCAATGATGAGCAGGTCGCCGTTGCTGGCGCGCCGGGCGGCCGAGCCATTGACCGAAATCATGCCGCTACCGCGCTCGCCCTTGATGGCATAGGTGATGAAGCGCTCGCCGTTGTTGATGTTCCAGATGTGGACCTGTTCGTTCTCGCAGATGTTGGCGGCATCCAGCAGGTCTTCGTCAATGGCGCAGGAGCCTTCGTAGTGCAGCTCGCACTGGGTGACGGCCACACGGTGGATTTTGGACTTGAGCAGGGTTCGGAACATGGCTTTTATGGGTTGAAAAAGGAGAACCGGTGGCCAGATGTGTACCATCGAAGACCACCCCAAACGACGCCGCGTAGTGTATGGCAGGCCGGGGGGCCGTTTGTATACCGATTCCCTATGAAAAAGTCATTTGATTTCTCACCCACATCCGTTAATCAACTGGCCCAGGCCGACGTGGCCCGCGCCCTGGCCGAGGACGTGGGCGCCGGCGACCTGACGGCCGGCCTGATTGACCCGACACGCATGGCCTGTGCCAGCGTGCTGGCGCGCGAAAGCGCCATCGTCTGCGGCCAGGCCTGGGTGCAGGCGGCCATTCTGGCGCTGGACCCAGAGGCGCAGATCACCTGGTATGTGCAGGACGGCGGCCACTGCGAGACCAACCAGGTGGTGTTCGAGGTGGAAGGCCGTGCCCAGGCCCTGCTGACCGCCGAGCGCACGGCGCTGAACTTCCTGCAACTGCTCAGCGCCGTGGCCACCAAGACCGCGACCTACGTGGCCACCGTGGCCGGTACGCGCGCGGCGATTGTGGACACACGCAAGACCCTGCCGGGGCTGCGCCTGGCGCAGAAGTACGCGGTGCGCTGCGGCGGCGGCACGAACCACCGCGTGGGCCTGTATGACGCCGTGCTGATCAAGGAAAACCACATCGCCGCGGCCGGCGGCATCCTGCAGGTGCTGCGCCAGGCCGCCGCCGTGGCGGCCGATGCCGACTTTGTCGAGATCGAGGTCGAGACACTCGCGCAATTGCAGGAGGCGCTGGACTGCGGCGCGCGCATGGTGCTGCTGGACAACATGCCACTGCCAACCTTGGTGGAGGCCGTGCGCATCAACACCGCGAAAGGGAATCAGGCGATCCTGGAAATCTCCGGCGGCGTCACGCTGCAGGGCCTGCGCGCCCTGGCCGAAACCGGCGTGGACCGCATCTCCATCGGCACCCTGACCAAGGACGTGCAGGCCACCGACTACTCCATGCGCTTCGAGGCACAACCATGACCGCGACCCCCATCACCCTTTCCGTTGACTACGAGCAGCCCGAGACCTCCGCCACCGGCGAGCCCGGCGTCTGCAGCACGCGCCACGCCTGGGCCCGCGTGCCGATGGAACCCTCGCCGACCGAACGCGCCGCACTGAAGGACAAGATCCGCCGCCTGCTGAAGGAGAAGAACGCGGTCATGGTGTCGCACTACTACGTGCACCCCGACCTGCAGGACCTGGCCGAGGAGACCGGTGGCATCGTCAGCGATTCGCTGGAGATGGCGCGCTTTGGCCGCGACCACGCCGCGCAGACGCTGGTGGTCTCCGGCGTGAAGTTCATGGGCGAGACCAGCAAGATTTTGTCGCCCGAGAAGACGGTGCTGATGCCCGACCTGGACGCCACCTGCTCGCTGGACCTGGGCTGCCCGATAGCCGAATTCAGCGCCTTCTGCGACGCCCACCCGGACCGCACCGTCGTGGTCTACGCCAACACCAGCGCGGCCGTGAAGGCGCGCGCCGACTGGCTGGTGACCAGCAGTTGCGCGCTGGACATAGCTCGTGCGCTGAAAGACAGCGGCCAGAAGATCCTGTGGGCGCCGGATCGCCACCTGGGCGCCTACATCCAGCGCGAGACCGGCGCCGACATGGTGTTCTGGAACGGCGCCTGCATCGTGCACGACGAGTTCAAGGCCTTCGAGCTGGAGGCACTAAAGAAGGAACACCCCAAGGCCAAGGTGCTGGTGCACCCCGAGTCACCCGCCGACGTGATCGCGCTGGCCGACGCCGTGGGGTCGACGTCTGCCATCCTGAACGCCGCACGCAACCTGGACGCGCTTGAATTCATCGTGGCCACCGACAACGGCATGATGCACAAGCTGCGCACGCTAAATCCCGGCAAGACCTTCATCGAGGCGCCCACCGCCGGCAACAGCGCCACCTGCAAGAGTTGCGCGCATTGCCCGTGGATGGCGATGAACGGCCTGGCTGGCCTGGCCCATGTGCTGGAGACCGGCACCAACGAAATTCACGTCGACCCGGCACTGGGCATGCTGGCGCGCAAACCAATTGACCGCATGCTGGCCTTCACGGCCGCGTTGAAGGCGGGCCAGCCGGTGGCCGGCCTGGTGCCGCACCTGGGCGCGGCCTGAGCCGAAGTCGCCGCGCCGGCTAGGCCAGCGCCAGCAGTTCGCGCCCCTGGCGGCGCAGGTCCACGGCGTCCATCTGGGACAGCGTCAGGTCCCCGCGCGCCAGGCGGAACAGGCGCATGGAATTGCTCACGCCCACGACTTGGCCCTGCACCGACTTGGCCGCCGCCGCCAACTCTTCCACCATCGCCGCGTTCTGCTGCGTGATGGAGTCCAACTGGGCGATGGCCTCGGTGATCTGGGAGATGCCGGTGTGCTGCTCACCCACGGTGCCGCGGATTTCCTCCAGCACCGAGCGGACCTTGGTCACCGCGCCCAGGGCGTTGCCCATGCGCTCGCGCGCCTGCGCGGTGCGCTCACTGCCGACGTTCACGCGCTGCGCGGAGTCGGCGATCAATGTGCGGATATCGCGCACCGATTCGGCGGCGCGCTGGGCCAGGCTGCGCACCTCGGAGGCCACCACCGCAAAGCCACACCCGGCGTCGCCGGCGCGCGCAGCCTCCACGGCCGCATTGAGCGCCAGGATATTGGTCTGGAAGGCCACTCCCTCGATCAGGTGCACGATCTCGCCAATGCGCGCGGACGCCTCGGTGATGCCCTGCATGGTCTGGGCCACGGCGTCCACCGCCTCGTTGCTGCGCGCCGTGACATCGGCCGCGACATCGGCCAGCTCGGCACTGCGGGCGGCGCAGGTCTCGCTTTGCTGCGCCGAGCCATTGATCTGCTCCATTGAGGCGGCCGTCTGTTGCAGGTTGCTGGCCTGGGATTCGGTGCGGTCCGACATGTCCTGGTTGCCATCGGCAATCTCCTGCACCGAGTCGCGCAGGTTGTCGACCTCGTCACGCACGTCGGCCACCACGGTGCGCAGGTTGACAGACATCTGCATCAGCGCCTGCTGCAACTGGCCGGTCAGGTCACTGGCGCCGGTGGTGATGGTGTGCGACAGGTCGCCCGAGGCCAGGTGGTTGGCGTCATCCACCAGGGACTGCAACGGCCGGGTGAACACGCTCCAGTTGGCGCAGCTCGCCAGGGCGATGGCCAGCACGCCCAGCCCCAGCGTTGCGCCCAGCGGCAGCGCCAGCGCCGGCCCGACCACCACCACGGCCGCCGCGAGGATCTGGATCAGCACGATCTTGCCGACCGAACCCGGAGTGAGGAGCTGGCCCACGCGCCCCAACAGGTTGCGCCGGCGCACCTGGCCGCGGTGCAGCACCAGCACACCGGCCTCCGTGGTCCGCATGCGGCGGTACAGCTGTTCGGCGGCGGCAACCTCCGCGCGGCTGGGCAGGGTGCGGACCGACAGGTAGCCGGTGACGGTGTCGCCGTCGAGCATGGGCGTGGCGTTGGCACGCACCCAGTAGTAGTCGCCGTTTTTGCGCCGGTTCTTGACCAGCCCGGTCCAGGGCTGTTTGGCCTGGATCGTGGCCCACAGGTCGCGGAAGGCCTCGCTTGGCATATCTGGGTGGCGCACCAGGTTGTGCGGCTGGCCCAGCAGCTCCGCGCTGGAATAGCCGCTGACCTCGACAAAGGCCGGGTTGCAGTAGGTGATGCGACCCTTGAGGTCGGTCACCGACACCAGGGTTCGCCCGGGTGGGACGGCGTACTCGGTCTGACTCACGGGCTGGTTATTGCGCATGATGGTCCCCTGTGGCGTGACAGACTTTCAACCTACCACAGACCAGGCACACCGTCTATGCGCTGCGACAATAAACCTAGAAACGGCAGTTCACTCTCCGTAATGGCTGTCTGACCAAGCACGGGCGCAGGTTTGCGCGGATTTGGCACACTCACCCCATGGGTGAACACAAACGCAGGCCAATGGGAGCCCTTGCCAAGCTCAAAGTAGGAGCCACTCAGCCTCAGGTGGTGGACACGCTTGGCGGGCGAATGCACGTGCGCTGGGACGATGGTGCGGCGGCAACGCCGCACGGCCAGTTGGTCTATTTCGCCGAATTTCTGGCAACCACCGGGGTGTTCGAGCGCTGGGTGTCGTCATGTCCTTTGGAATACCGCAGTGGCAACGCCCCCGACAAACGCGACGTGCTGGGTACCTTGATGCTGGGCCTG
>JACPOI010000013.1 GCA_016185015.1 Burkholderiales bacterium | reverse complement strand
TTCAAGCCGCCAAGCGGCGCGCTCGGGGCTTCACGCGTATCGACACGATCAGAACGGTGATCTTCTTGATCGCCGGCAAACTCGACTTCAGCGTGATCAACCCTCATGCTGGGCAACCCACTTGAAATTCAACAGAGCCAAGAACCTCGAACTCGCATCTCCGTCGGAGATGTCCGCCCGCGCCCGCGCTGGCGAAATCACATCCATCCTTGCGGCCGCCATCGTCCGCACCGTCGTCGCAGAAGCGCCAAAACAGAGAGAAGTTGGCCTTGGCTTCCTGCCCGACCAGCGCGTTCATACAACCCCCTATCAAACGGAGAAGTTGTGATGAACGAGAAACAAGCATCCGTCGCCGCACGGATCGCGGAGCTGTCCAGCCTGCCCATCGCCGAGCTGTGGCCAGTGTGGGATCGGTACTTCAGCAGCCGCCCCATCAACCCCAACCGCGTCTTCATCGAGTCGCGCATCGCCTACAAGATGCAGGAGGAAGCCTTCGGCGGTCTGGCGCACAACACGCGCCAGCGCCTGGAGGCCATCGGTGCCAAGCATTCCAAGATCAAGCTGCGGGCACGGCCGCGCGACACCAACTTCGCGCCCGGCACCGTGCTGCTGCGCGAATGGGGCGACCGCGAGCACAAGGTGGCGGTCACCGCCGAAGGTCTATTCGAGTACGAGGGCAGCACCTTCAAGAGCCTGACAGCCGTGGCCCGGCAGATCACCGGCACGCACTGGTCGGGGCCACTGTTCTTCGGCCTGACCGGCAAGGCAGGTGCGCAATGAGCGACGCCGCACAGATTGCCTCTCCCAAGGCGCGCAAACGCTGCGCCGTCTACTGCCGGGTGTCGTCGGACGAGCGCCTTGACCAGGAGTTCAACTCCATCGACGCGCAGAAGGAAGCTGGCCACGCCTATGTCGCCAGCCAGCGCGCCGAGGGCTGGATTCCGGTGGCCGACGACTACGACGACCCCGGTTTCTCCGGCGGCAACATCGATCGGCCCGGGCTGAAACGCCTGATGGCCGACATCGAGCGCGGCCAGATCGACATCGTGGTGGTCTACAAGATCGACCGCCTGACGCGCAGCCTTGCCGACTTCTCCAAGATGGTCGAGGTGTTTGAGCGCCACGGCGTGTCGTTCGTGTCGGTCACGCAGCAGTTCAACACCACCACCTCGATGGGGCGGTTGATGCTCAACGTGCTGCTGTCTTTCGCCCAGTTCGAGCGCGAGGTCACCGGCGAGCGCATCCGCGACAAGATCGCCGCCAGCAAACGCAAAGGGATGTGGATGGGTGGCGTGCCGCCGCTCGGATTCGACGTCGAGAACCGCCTGCTGGTCATCAACGACACGGAGGCGGCGGTGGTGCGGCGCATCTTCGAGGAGATGCTGACCATCGGCTCCCCCACCCAGATTGCCGCCAACCTGACGCTGGATGGCATCACGACCAAGGCGTGGACGACACAAGATGGCCAGACGCGGGCGGGCACGCGCATCGACAAGAAGTACCTGCACAAGCTGCTGCGCAACCGCATCTACCTCGGGGAGTTGTCGCACAAGGGCAGTTGGTACCCGGGCGTGCATCAAGCCATCATCGATCCCGGGCTGTGGGGCCGGGTTCACGAGGTGCTGGCCAAGGATGGCCACACTCGGTCGGTCGAGACCAAGATCAGGTCGCGCACTGACGCCTTGCTGCGCGGCCTGCTGTACGCGCCGTCGGGCGAGCGGATGTACCCGACCTACTCGCGCAAGAACGGACGCAAGTACCACTACTACGTGTCCAAGTCGGAAGCGCGCTTCGGCGCGCCGGGCAAGGGCTACGAGCGCCTGCCTGCGCCGGAGATTGAGGGGGCGGTGGTGGCCCAGATCCGCACGGTGCTGACCAGCCCGGAGACCGTGGCGTCGGTGGTACGGCACATCCAACGCAACGGGGCGCAGATCGACGAGGCCACGACCGTGATGGCGATGGGACGGCTCAACAACGTGTGGGATCAACTGTTTCCAGTCGAGCGCCACCGCATCGCCAATCTGATGATCGAGCGCATCGATCTCGTCCACGCGGGCGAGGTGCAGGGAATCAAGGTGAAGTGGCGTGAGGTGGGTTGGAACGCGCTGATCAAGGAGTTCGCCCCGGACAGCATCGGTGCCGAACTGTTGGAGGTCGAAGCCTGATGGACGAGTCGATGGAAACCTTCGTGCCCCTGACGTTTCGCCGCCGTGGCGTCCAACGCGTGGCTGCCGACGACCGGCACATCCACGACGTGACACTGCTCGACGGTGTGGCACGCGCCTTCTACTGGCAGCACCTGCTGGACACCGGCGCGATGCAGAGCGGGTCGGCCATTGCCCGCGCCGAGAAGCTGCACCACTCGGTGGTCAACGAACTGCTGCGCCTGACCCTGCTGGCCCCCGACATCATTGAGCAATTCATGGCGGGCAAGCAGCCACGGCGGCTGACGCTGATGTGGTTTCAGCGAAACCGCCTGATGGTGGACTGGCACGCCCAGCGCCAGCTCATGGCCACCTTCGAGGAGGACGTATGAGCAAGAAGCATCGTGGCCACGCCAAGGGCGACCCGGTGACGTATCAGACGCCGCTGCCTGCTGGCGGCGTGCAGATGGAAACCTTCCTGCCCTGGACGTTGGTGCGCAGGGGTTTGAAGAAGCAGGTCATCACGCCGTTCGACGCGCCGCAGGAGTTCCTGGACGAGGCCCGCCGTGAGCGGCAGGTGCGCGAGATGGCGCAGGACACTCCCTTGATGCGGGCGCTCGGCCTCGCGCACCACTGGCAGCGCCTGCTGGACGAAGGCCGGTTCAGTTCGATGACCGAGATCGCAGCGGCCGAAGGCATCGACCTCGGCCAAGCGAGCAAGATGAGCCGACTGGCGCAACTGGCCCCCGACCTGATCGAAGCCATCGCCCTGGGACGCCTCGAGGTGGGCGTCAGCCAGTTGCTGCGCGGCAAGTTGTCGGCGTCCTGGCTGGCGCAACGCGTGGCGCTGGTGGCAGGCTCGCGCTGACATCCGTGCCGCAGTGACACGCCGCCGCAAGGCGGTTTTTTTGTGCCTTTCGCTGTCTCGGTCGCGCCCGCCAGAGCAAGCGAAGAAGCAAACCGATGGCCCGCAAACCCGCGTAAATCCACGACTTCGGGCCTTGAATGCTCAAGAGGGCAGCAGAGAACAGAGAGAGAAAAACGGCGGAATGCGCGCCTGGAACGGCGACTTCCGGAGGGGCGTGCTCAAGAGGCAAAGGCCGGAAACCGCGCCAACACAGGGGGAACGGGCAAAAAAAATCCCAACCGGATAAGGGTTGGGATTTCACATTATGGTGGAGCTGGGGGGATTTGAACCCCCGTCCGCAAGCCTTTTTCGAGCAGTTCTACATGTGTAGCCGTCTGATTTGGATCTCGCTCCCTACCTCGCGCAGTGGCACGCTAGGTAGGACGCCAGCAACCTATTTTCTTGATCCGCCCTAAGTTACCCAAGGCGGACCCAGCCGAATGAAATTACCCCACAGCCTGGACGGCCCAATCTTGCGATCTGACCACCCTTGCCCAGCCTATCGGCTTGCTGTTGTGAGGCTCACGCGCAATTAAGCGGCGAGTGCGAAACGTTCGTCGTTTGCAGTTAGTTTTTTTCTGCGGTTTTACGAGGTGACAGAACCTCGACATGCCCTGCGCCGCGTCCGAACCCACGTCGAAACCAGTGCAGCCCCAAGGTATCTATTTTAGGCGTTTGCCAGCAATTGCAAGAGGTCCAGTGGAGAATTAATCTCGGCATGCGCCCCCCAGGCCTGCACTTCGGTCTTATTGCCCAGGTAACCGTAGGTGGCCGCCACGGTTTGCATGCCAGCCGCCAGGCCCGCCACCACGTCGCGCTCGTCGTCGCCCACATACAGGCAGCGCCCGGCGTCCACGCCCAGGCGGCGCGCCGCCTCCAGCAGGGGCGCGGGGTGCGGTTTGGCATGCGGTGTGGTGTCGCCACTCACAATGGCTCGCGCACCGGCAAACAGGGGCATGGCACGGGTCAACGGATCGGTGAAACGGGAGGACTTGTTCGTCACCACGCCCCAAGGCAGTTGCCGCTGCTCCAGTTGGGTGATCAACTCACCCACGCCATCAAAGGCCGCGGTGCGCTGCGTCATGCAACGCTCGTAATTGGTGAAAAACTCTTCGCGCATGGCTTCAAAGGCCGGGTCGTCGACTGCCATGCCAAAGGCCACACCCAGCATGCCGCGCGCACCGGCGCCGGCCATGGGTCGGTACCGATCCAGCGGCAGGGACGGCAACCCGCGGGCGACGCGCATCTGGTCGGCGGCGGCACCCAGGTCCGGTGCGCTGTCAATCAGGGTGCCATCCAGATCAAACAGGACGGCCGCAATGTCTTGGAAAACCACGCTCGACACCGCCTACCGGGACTTGCGCGTGGCAAACAGGTAGTTGACTCCCGTGTCACTGCTCATGGAATAGCGCTTGGTCAGGGGGTTGTATTCCATGCCACTGGTCTGCTGCACGTCCAAGTCCGCCTGGCGGCAATAGCCCGCCAACTCGCTGGGGCGGATCATCTTGGCGTACTCATGGGTGCCGCGCGGCAGCATGTTGAGCACGTACTCCGCACCCACGATGGCGAACAGGAAGGACTTGGGATTGCGGTTGATGGTGGAAAAGAACACCCAGCCGCCTGGTTTCACCAAATCCGAGCACGCTTTCACGATAGAAGCCGGGTCCGGCACGTGCTCCAGCATTTCCATGCAGGTCACCACGTCAAAACTGCCCGGTGCCTCGGCGGCCAGGGCCTCGGCGCTGACTTCGCGGTAGGCAATGCGCGGGGTCTGTGCCTCCAGGGCATGCAATTGGGCCACCTTCAAGGCCTTGGTGGACAGGTCGATGCCCAATACATCGGCACCCTGGCGGGCCATGGAGTCGGCCAGGATGCCGCCGCCGCAGCCCACGTCCAGGGCGCGCAGCTTGGCCAGCGGACACATGGACTGAATCCAGTCCAGGCGTAGCGGGTTGATCATGTGCAGCGGACGAAATTCGCTGTCCATATCCCACCAGCGGTGGGCCAATTCGGAAAATTTGGCCAATTCGGCCGGATCTGCATTCACGGTGTTGCTCATTGCGCAATTATCTCCATGTTGGCCACCCCCACAGACTGGGCACCCCATTTAATAATGGGCCGCCGATTTCAGACAGGATCGGCATAGGGGGCCTCCATAACTGGGGGCACCCCTGCCACACCACCGGGCATGCGGGTCCGCACCGGGCGGTTCGAGAGTTTGAGGTCATGACAGACGGGGGACTCCCAGACG
>JACPOI010000012.1 GCA_016185015.1 Burkholderiales bacterium | reverse complement strand
TGAGACGGCTACGGAGTGGACGCATCTCGAATCCCTCCCCCGTAATCGGGGGAGGTGCCCCGTCATACGGGGCGGAGGGGGAAAGCCACACTCGAGATGTTTCCGATTCTGACGTCGGAATCTCATGGATCTTCTTTGAGGCCTTCCCCCAACCGCCCCCTACGGGGGCACCTCCCCCGTAAGACGGGGGAGGATTGGAGATGTGTCCACTCCGTAGCAGCTTCGCTGGGGCCACTCAGGCCTCCACCACGAGGACCCCTTCCATGTCCTCGTGGCCGTCGCCGCAGAAGACATCGCACAGGAAGGCGAAGCTTCCGACCTTGCCGGGTGTCAGCGGCACCCGCGTTTCCTGTCCGGGCGCGATGTCGGCGCGGATGCCGAGATCGGGCATCTTGAAGCCGTGCAGGCGATCCTCCGTGGTCAGCACCCGGACGATCGGCTGGCCGAGCCTGGCGGTGACCTTGTGGGGATGGAACTCGAATTTTTTGGCGCCGATGCGGATCTCGGCCGGACCATTGGCGGCGAGGCGCGCAGCACCTCCCACCACGCCGCCGAGCAGCAGCGCGACCACGAGCCTGCGGTGCACGATGTCAGCCCTTGCTGACAGGAATCTCGACCAGGGAGACCTTGTCGCTCACCGACACGTCGCGCGTGCCGAGACCCTTGCCGGGCGTCGCCGCATCGTAGGCAAGCGGCGCCCGCTTGGGCTGCGAGCCCGGCGCCGGCAGGGCGAAGATCAGCGAATTGGCGGCATGATGGGCGATGTGGCCCGTCATGTGGTGATGATCCTGGTGGATGTGGCCGTAGAACACCACGACGTTCTTGAACGGCATCAGCAGCGCCATCGCCTGGGCGCCGTCGGCGGTCGTCCAGTCCCATTGCGGCTGCAGGTCGAACAGCGGCCGGTGCGTCAGCACGATGATGCGGTCATCGGGCTTGCGCTGCCTGAGGTCGGCGGCGAGCCAGGCGAGCTGCTCGTCGCCGAGCTTGGCGGCCGGGTCGGAGACGTTGTCGAGCGCGATGAAGTGCACCCCCTTGTGGTCGAACGTGTAGTGCGTGGCGCCGAAGAACTCCTTGTAGGCCTCGCCCTTGTCGAGCGAGGCATCGTGCTCGCCCGGCATGAAGCGCACATCCTTGACGGCGAGGGCCGAGACGATCTCGCGGAAGCGCTTCATGCGTGACCGCCGCTCGGCGGGATCGTCGGTCGTGTGGGTGAGATCGCCGGTGAAGACGATGAAATCCGGCTGGCGGCCGAGGCCGTTCACCGTCGCCACGGCCTTGGCGAGCGTATTCTCGGCGTCGGGATTGGCCGCCCCCTTGTAGCCCCAGTGGGTGTCGGAGAACTGGACGAAATGGAAATCCGGGCCGGCCTGGGCGACTGCCCGCTCGGGGAACAACCCCGCGGTGAAGGCGACGCCGGCGAGGCCGGCCAGCTTCAGGAACTCGCGACGATCGGTGTTCTGCATGGAAGTCCTTCTCGATACGTCGGTCAGTACCCGTGGCCGGCGAGGAATATTCCAAGCGGAATAAAATCGACCTGTTGCCGGTAATCCTGTCCTAATGGGCGGCATGTCGAAGGCGCCGGAACCGGACGGCAGTACGGCGGCGCGATTCCGCGTCGTCGTTCTGCCACATCTGGATGCGGCCTACGGTTTCGCGCGCTGGCTGAGCCGCGATCCGGTGCTGGCGCAGGACGTGGCCCAGGAGGCCATGCTGCGGGCGCTGCGCTACTTCCATGCCTTTCGCGGCGACGAGGCGAGGCCGTGGC
>JACPOI010000003.1 GCA_016185015.1 Burkholderiales bacterium | reverse complement strand
GTGTGGCAGGGCTGAGCAGCGCAGCAGCGGGCGGATCAGGGCGGGCGTTGTTTGAGCGCAGCGAGTTTAGCCCGACCCCGACCGATGCGAGCAGCGCAAGGAACCGCGCAGCGGCCCTGACTTCGGCTGCCCTTCTCTTTGGTGACTTTCTCTTGGGCACGCAAGAGAAAGTTACTGCCCTGCCGGGGGCACATCCCGGCAAAGCCTCGAAGGCAAGAACGTAGCGAAGCAAAGAAAAAGCCCGCACATGGCGGGCCTTTCCAAGAGCAGAGACATCGCTCAGATGTTGTCGGTAAAGCTCCGCAGCTTGTCCGACCGCGACGGATGCTTGAGCTTGCGCAGCGCCTTGGCCTCGATCTGGCGGATGCGTTCGCGCGTCACGTCGAACTGCTTGCCCACCTCTTCCAGCGTGTGATCGCTGGTCATCTCGATGCCGAAGCGCATGCGCAGCACCTTGGCTTCGCGCGGGGTCAGGCTGTCCAGGATGTCCTTGACCACGTCGCGCAGGCCGGCCTGCATGGCGGCTTCCACCGGGGCGGTGTTGGCCGTGTCCTCGATGAAGTCGCCCAGGTGGCTGTCGTCGTCGTCGCCGATGGGGGTTTCCATCGAGATCGGCTCCTTGGCGATCTTCATGATCTTGCGGATCTTGTCCTCGGGGATCTCCATCTTCTGCGCGAGCAGGCTGGCGTCCGGCTCGAAGCCGAACTCCTGCAGATGCTGGCGCGAGATGCGGTTCATCTTGTTGATGGTCTCGATCATGTGCACCGGGATACGGATGGTGCGGGCCTGGTCCGCGATGGAGCGGGTGATGGCCTGGCGGATCCACCAGGTGGCGTAGGTCGAGAACTTGTAGCCGCGGCGGTATTCGAACTTGTCGACCGCCTTCATCAGGCCGATATTGCCTTCCTGGATCAGGTCCAGGAACTGCAGGCCGCGGTTGGTGTACTTCTTGGCGATGGAGATCACCAGGCGCAGGTTGGCCTCGATCATCTCCTTCTTGGCCGCGCGCGAGGAGGCCTCGCCCTCGTTCATGCGCTTGTTGATGTCCTTGAGCTGGTCCAGCGGCACCACCACGCGCGATTGCAGGTCCATCAGCTTCTGTTGCAGGTCCTGCACCGGGGGCACGTTGCGCGCCATGACGGCGCTCCAGGGCTTGCCGGCGGCGGCCTGCTTCTCGATCCACTTGAGGTCGAGCAGGTGCGACTTGGCGGGGTGGCCGTGCTTGTCGCGGCCGCTGAAGTCGGCGATGAAGTGGTCTTGCGGGTAGCCGCACTTGTCCACGATGATGCGGCGCAGCTCGCGTTCCTTCTTGCGGATGTCGTCCACCTGGGCGCGCACCAGGTCGCACAGCTTCTCGATGGTCTTGGCCGTGAAGCGGATGGTCATCAGCTCGTCGGACAGGGCCTTCTGCGCCTTCTGGTAGGCCGGGGTGCCGTAGCCTTCCTTGTCGTAGATCTTGTGCACCTTCTCGAAGAGCGAGCGCAGGCGGTCGAAACGCTCCAGCGCCTGGTTCTTGAGTTCTTCCAGCTTCTTGGTCAGGGCCTTGGAGCCGCCTTTGCCGTCGTCGTCGTCGGCTTCGTCGTATTCGTCGAAGTCTTCTTCGGCCACGAAGTCGTCGGCTTCACCGATGCTGACGAAGCCGTCGACCACGGTGGAGATGACGATCTTGCCTTCGCGGATTTCCTCGCCCAGGCGCAGGATCTCGGCGATGGTGGCCGGGGAGGCGCTGATGGCCTCCATCATGTCCATCAGGCCGCCTTCGATGCGCTTGGCGATCTCGATCTCGCCTTCGCGCGTCAGCAGCTCGACCGTGCCCATCTCGCGCATGTACATGCGCACCGGGTCGGTGGTGCGGCCGAATTCGCTGTCCACGGTGGACAGGGCGGCTTCGGCTTCCTCTTCGGCTTCCTCTTCGGTGGCAGCGGTCGGGCCGGTGTTGTTCAGCAGCAGGGTCTCGGCGTCCGGGGTCTGCTCGTAGACGGCCACGCCCATGTCGTTGAGCATGGAGATCACAACTTCCAGCGTCTCGGCGTCAACCAGCTTGTCGGGCAGGTGGTCGGAGATTTCGCCGTGCGTCAGGTAGCCGCGGGTCTTGCCCAGCTTGATCAGCTGCTTGAGGCGCTGGCGGCGCTTGGCCATGTCCTCTTCGGACAGCACGGTCTCGTCCAGGCCGAATTCCTTCATCAAGGCCCGTTCCTTGGCCTTGCTGATCTTCATGCGCAGGGGCTTGACCTTTTCACCGGGCGCGGCTGCGGGTTCTTCGGCAAATTCGGCTTCGATGTCCGACAGGTCCAGGTCACCTTCGGGCTTGTCGACGGCATTCTTGGGCTTGCGACCGCGCTTGGCGCCGGTCTTGGCCGGTGCGCCGGTTTCGGCGCTGGCGGCCTTGGGCGGGCGGCCGGGTTTCTTCTTGGCGACCACGGCTTCAGCAGTGGGCGCGGCGGCTTTTTTCAGTTCGGCAGCGCTGGGCTTGCTGGCCTTCTCGGCTTTTTCAGTCTTGGCGGTCGTCTTGGCAGGGGTCTTGGAAGCAGGCACTGGCTTGGCTTTCGTGGCGGGCTGTACCGTGGCCTTGGGCGCCGGCTTGGCCGTTGCCTTCACAGCCGCCTTGGGGGCGGCTTTGGCAACGGGTTTGGCCTTCGCGGCGGGTTTGGATGCAGCCTTGGCGACGGGTTTGGCGGCGGGCTTTGCAGGCTTCTTGGACTTTTGAGCGGGCATGGATAAACCTCGAAACATCAAAAACTGGCACAAAGAAACAAACACAGCACCGACAAACCGGCGCGGTTGGGGGACAGAGGAGAAATCCTCAGAGGCAAGATGAGAGGGCGAACATTTGGGATGCAGTCCTTGCGGTAAGGTGGCCGGTCGTGCGCGGAGGCTACGGTTGGCCTGGCCCGGAGGTGCTGCTGTCGCTCTTGCCGAAATCAGAAATGGATTATACCCGGCGATTCCGGAAATTCAATGCCTGTCAACCCAAATTAGAAATGTCCCCTGATGTCCAAATTAGAGATGTCCCCTGTGCAAGATCACGATGGACATGAGGATGCAGCTGCGGGCACAGGCTGCGAAGGGCGTAGCCCGTAGCGG
>JACPOI010000002.1 GCA_016185015.1 Burkholderiales bacterium | reverse complement strand
GGTCTCCTGACGGGTTCCTACCTCAATAACTATTCAGGTGGTGTGGTCCGCAAGAACATCGGATCTTTCACGGACGAGGTGGATCCCGCGACCGGCATCTTCACCAGCGTGGTAGGGATTACCAAGTCGATCGACAAGCTGACCACCTATGGCTTCGATGGCACAACGAATTACGTGTATGACTGCGGCTTTAATTTCACAAGCCTCCGGACCCAGGGGCAGTGCCATATGTGGGGGGCACCTGTTGCCGAGATGATGTTCGAGGGCTTGCGTTACTTTGCGGGGCTTTCGCCGACCACAGCGTACATCAACGGTGTCTCGGGATCCTCCAGTCCCGATACCCGTCTGGGTCTCCCGCTGGTGTCCACTTGGGCGAATCCCTATCGTCCCAAAGCATCGGGGGGAAGTCCCATCTGTTCGCGTCCGGTCCAGATGGTGATTGCCGACCCGATCACCAGTTTCGACTCAGACCAACTGCCTGGTTCACCCTTCCCGATCGTTACTGGTTATGGGACTGCCTTGCCTTCGGGGTCTGGCGCCTTGAACACCGCGAAAACCCTGGATGTCGCGGCCGAGGCGAACGATATCTGGGCCAAGGAGTTGCTGGCCGGATCCGGCCAGACTCCCGATGGAACCTTGAGAAGCTCATCCAAGAAGTTTTTCATGGGACAGACCACGCTGACCAATAGCGATGGCAACCCCACTCCCAAGACCGCGACGACTTTTGCCACCTTGCGTGGACTTGCGCCGGACGAAACCAACACCCAGGGCAGCTATCTTGCCGCAAGCGTTGCCAAGTACGGGCGTGAAACCGGTGTGCGTATATCGGACGGAGCAAGCAACGTCAGCGTCGGCAACGTAGACCAGATTTCGGTAGCGCTGGGGTCCGTGATTCCCCGCATCGAATTCACCTATAACGGCAAGAAGGTTTCGTTGGTGCCATTCTCCAAGTCGGTGGGTGGCAACAGTATTTCCCAAGCGGTGGGCGCATTCCAGCCGACGGGCTTGATCACGCTGCTGTACATCGACTCGATCTACAACACGCATGCGTCGAATGCCAATGCCGGCATCAACAGTGGTCGTCCCTACATCCGTTTCATGGCCAGCTTCTCCGACATGGATCAGGGTGGTGACAACGAGGCTGATGCGAACGTTTATTACACCCTTTCCGTCGATTCATCCGGCAGTCTGATTGTCCAGCTGGACAGCTACTATGAGGCCGGTTCGATACAGCAGAACATGGGCTACATCATTTCTGGCACCACCAAGGATGGTGTGTACTTGGAAGTGGCCGATCAGACAGACAACCCGATCTATTATCTCGACACGCGTCCGGGCCAGGATCCGGCACCGTCTACCGGGCGTGTGCCCGCCAATACCGTCCGCCTTGCCCGTTCGGCTACTCGAACCTTCACGCTGGGGTCCGGTAGCGGCGGCGAATATATGCCCAAGGATCCGCTCTGGTATGCGGCCAAGTACGGTGGTGCCGGTGTGTTCGATACCAAGGGTGATCCGACCAACTACTTCAAGATTACCAACCCCTCGGACCTGCCGGTCCAGATGGGCAAGGCCTTCCGTGCAGCAGCGGCCCTGGCTGCAGTGGCGAGTACCAGTGTTGTGGGCGTTGGCCAGCGCAGTCTTGGATCGGCAGCGATCTACCAGGCCAGCTATGACTCCCTGACTTGGTCCTCGCGGCTTTATGCCTTCCCCGTCTCTTCAGTCAACGGAACGGCATCGGATACGCCTGCTTGGGAAGCTGCATCGAAACTGGGTGCACCTTCCTCCCGCAATCTTTACCTTGGCCGGGGCGGCACCAATACCCCTGTTCAGCTGCTGCCTTCCACCTGGGCTTCCCTGACGACGGCAGAGCAGAACGACTTCCTGGATTCCAATCGTTATGCCTATTTGCTGGGAGATAAGGCGAACGAAGAGCGCAAGGGTGGCACTTACCGTAACCGCGGTACCACGGCCGGAGCGGAATTTGGTTCCGTGCTGGGCGATATCGTGAACTCCGACCCACAGATCATTACGACGCGCGATTATGGTTACACCGCGAGTGACTCGACCTACGCCGGCTATTTGGCTGGCCTGGACTTCGAGACGATCGTGGTGGGGGCCAATGACGGCTTCCTGCACATCTTTGACGCCGACCCCAGCACGGCCGGCGGCGGTGAATTGTTCGGCTTCATGCCGCAGGCGGCACGCACGAAAATTTCGGACCTGAGCTACCCGGGCTACCAGCATCGCTTCACGGTCGATGGCGCTATCGGCCTGGGGCACGCCAAGATCTCGGTGCCGGGTGACGGGTCGACCAACTGGCGGACGGTGGTGGTAGGCGCCGGCGGCGCGGGCGCCAAGACGGTGTTTGCAGTGAATGCCAGCTCCAAGTCCTTCAGCGCGAACAACGTGCTCTGGGAAATCAAC
The DNA here is from genome assembly GCA_016185015.1 of Burkholderiales bacterium. Lineage (GTDB taxonomy): Bacteria > Pseudomonadota > Gammaproteobacteria > Burkholderiales > Burkholderiaceae_C > Hylemonella. Next base: position 176,788 of record JACPOI010000002.1, on the reverse strand, counting down.
AGCTCCACTCTGAGTGGGACCGATCTCAATGCCTTCGGCAACGTCATGAGCCGCCCCGCCATCGGCAAATTGCCCAATGGCGTTTGGGTTGCTATTTTTGGCAACGGCTACAACAGTACCACCGGAACAGCCAAATTGTTTGTGGTCCGCCTGGACAATGGTTCGATCATCAAGGTGCTGGATACGAATAGCTCGATCACGGGTAACGGGATCAGTTCGATCGAGGCAGTCCGTAAAGCATCGGGCAATCAGGACACGATCGAGTATGTATACGGAGCCGACTACAAGGGAAATATCTGGCGTTTCGATTTGTCGACCAGTTCAACGTCCTGTACGTCGCCTACGGTGGGCGGTCCTTGGTGCAGCGGCGCCTGGGTGTTCCAGCCACCCTCGGGCCGAAACATCACGGCAGAGATTAAGATTGGCAACTCACCGACGGGGGCACCTGCCGGCAAGATGGTTTACTTCGGTACGGGTCGATACCTAGATTCGGCTGATGCCTCCGATGCGACTGTTCAGGCGCTGTACGGGGTATTTGATGACCTGCTGTACACGCTCTCCACTTCGCCCTCAATCTCCGGCGATAGTTCCCTGTCGTCCATGACGATCGCCATGACGGGCGGGACAACAGATCGCCGGACCGTTTCAACCCCGAGCACGGCTTGGTGGCTGATCAGTGGCAAGAAAGGTTGGGTCGTTCCCTTGACGGGCACGGGCTTGGCGGTGGGTGAACGGGTGATTGCTCCGCCTGTGCGTTATACACAGACGGGAGTCGTCGATGCTTTCCTGTTCACATCCATCGTCCCCAGCGCGGACGAGTGCAATGCAGGTCTTGACACCTGGATCACTGCGATCAATCCCGCCACTGGCGGTGCGGCCAACGCGTTCCAGAGCCTGGGTGAGAACTCGATCAAAATTGTGGGCGGCTCTCCGCGGGGTGTGTTCGTTCTGTCTGAATCCCGTTCACCTACTTTGTATATCAGCCAGACGGTCTTTAATGTCAGCTCGCCTCCGACATCCTCTTTCAGTACGATCGCGGGTGGCACGCAGACTGTTACGATCAATGGGGTACCAGGCATGACCCGCGTTCTAGGCATCAATTTGACGCCTGGAGCGGTTGTGGCACCTACCATCACCCGGCAGATTTGGAGGCAACTTAAATGATAGGAATTGGCATTCTGGGGAGGGCTCGGAAAGTACGAGGTTTTACCCTGATCGAGGTGATGATCGTCGTGGCCATTCTCGGTATCTTGTCGGCAGTTGCCCTGCCGGCATATACGAGCTACATGCAGCGTGGTTATCGAGCGAATGCCAAGACCATTCTGCTGGAAGCGGCCCAGTTCATGGAGCGCTATCGTTCGGCGAATTTCAAATTCCTGGATGCCTCAAACAATGCCCCAGCTTTGCCTGCACGGTTGCAGGTTTCGCCGCCGAATGGTGCCGTCCGCTATGCCATTTCGTTGACCAGTGTCACGGCCAATTCTTTCAGCTTGTCGGCGGCACCTTCCGGTTGGACAGACAATGACTGCGGCACGCTGACGTTGGATAGCCTCGGGCAGAAGGGGTCGTCGGGCAGCAGAGATAACGACTACTGCTGGAACCGATGAACGGGGGGCCTAACGCCGGACTTCATCCACCAGCGTCTTGAACTCGTCGATATCTTCGAAGCTGCGGTATACGCTGGCAAAGCGCACATAGGCCACCTTGTCCAGCTTCTTGAGTTCGCGCATCACCAGTTCACCAATACGTGTGGAAGGCACCTCGCGCAAACCGAGATTGAGCAGTTTTTCCTCGATGCGCTCCATGGCGCTATCGATCTGCTCGGTACTGACCGGACGTTTGCGCAGGGCCAGTTTCATGGATGCCAGCAGCTTGCCGCGCTCGTACTCGATGCGCCGACCATCCTTCTTGACGATGGACGGGAAATTGACGTCCGGCCGCTCGTAAGTCGTGAAACGCTTCTCGCAGGCACCGCACTGGCGGCGCCTGCGAATGAAATCCCCGTCCTCTGAAATCCGGGTCTCGACGACCTGGGTTTCAGAGTTTCCGCAGAAGGGGCATTTCATGACGGTTCCCCTTCGGGGGCACCCGTGGAACCGGCTTTGCCGGGCCACTGGGTGCGCCCCCTGAGGGGGAGGCGCGACGCGCCTCGCGGGGGAGTCATTTGTAAACCGGGAAGCGGGCCGTCAGCGCGTTGACCTTGGCGCGCACGGCGGCGATGTTGGCTTCGTCACGCGGCTTGTCCAGCACGTCGGCAATCAGGTTGGCCGTCATGCGGGCTTCCTCGTCCTTGAAACCACGCGTGGTCATGGCCGGCGTGCCGACGCGCACGCCGCTGGTCACCATGGGCTTTTCCGGGTCGTTCGGAATGGCGTTCTTGTTGATGGTCATGTGGGCGGCGCCCAGCACGGCCTCGGCCTCCTTGCCCGTGATGCCCTTGGAGCGCAGGTCCACCAGCATGACGTGGCTCTGCGTGCCGCCACTGACGATGCGCAGGCCGCGCTGGGTCAGGGTTTCGGCGACGATCTTCGCATTCTTCACAACCTGCTGCTGGTAGGTCTTGAAGCCGGGGTCCATGGCTTCCTTGAAGGCCACGGCCTTGGCCGCAATCACATGCATCAGCGGGCCGCCCTGCAGACCGGGGAAGATGGCGCTGTTGATGGCCTTCTCGTGTTGGGCCTTCATCAGGATGATGCCGCCGCGCGGGCCGCGCAGGCTCTTGTGGGTAGTGGAGGTCACCACGTCGGCGTGCGGCACTGGGTTGGGGTAGACGCCGGCGGCGATCAGGCCGGCGTAATGGGCCATGTCCACCATGAAGATGGCGCCCACGTCCTTGGCTACCTTGGCGAAGCGCGCGAAGTCGATGTGCAGGCTGTAGGCTGAGGCGCCAGCGATGATGAGCTTGGGCTTGGATTCGTGCGCCTTCTTCTCCATCGCGTCGTAGTCGATCTCTTCCTTGGCGTTGAGACCGTAGGAGACGACGTTGAACCACTTGCCGCTCATATTGAGCGCCATGCCGTGGGTCAGGTGACCACCTTCGGCCAGGCTCATGCCCATGATGGTGTCGCCGGGCTTGAGGAAGGCCAGGAAGACGGCTTCGTTGGCTGACGCACCGCAGTGCGGCTGGACGTTGGCGGCATCGGCTCCGAAGATGGCCTTGACGCGGTCGATGGCCAGTTGCTCGGCCACGTCCACGTGCTCGCAGCCACCGTAGTAGCGCTTGCCCGGATAACCTTCGGCATATTTGTTGGTGAGCTGGGTGCCTTGGGCGGCCATGACGGCGGGCGAGGCGTAGTTCTCGCTGGCGATCAACTCGATGTGGTGTTCCTGGCGGGCGTTCTCGGCCAGGATGGCGGCCCAGAGTTCGGGATCGGTTTGTTCGACGAGGATGTTGCGGTTGTACATGGCGGTCGGAAAAAACAGGTGTCCCCCGGTGGGGTGGGGGCTGCCCAGGCGAACGGCTGAACACCGGAGAAGGCTTGCCGCCTCATCCCGTGGCACGCTTCCCGGTGGTGGGTCCACGTCGGCGCCACCCGGCCCAGGGGGTCAGGCGCACCTATCGCCAGTCGCGTGCCCAGCTAGTGTAGCGGAGAGCAACGACCGGGCCGATCCCGGGGTCAGGAGTTGAGCAGGACGACGGTTTCGGTCGTTGCCGGTCTGGCCGGCGATGTCACCGGGATAGCCTGGACGGCCTGGGTCGGGACGGCGCGGCCGGAGGCCACCTGGACCAGGCGGGCATGCTCTGCCAGCACCTTGGCAGCGTAACCGCCATCGTCCGGCAGGTTGGCAGCACCAACGTAGATGCGCAGGCCGCCTTCAATGGAGCCGGCGCGCCGGACGTATTCCTGCAAGACCAGGGCGCCGACACGCAGGTTGGCGACCGGGTCGAAAGCTGCCAGCTTGCCGCCGAAGGCTTCGTATTTGTCGCTGTGCACGCGGGTCATGACCTGCATCAGGCCCTGGGCGCCAACCGGGCTCTGCGCAAAGGGGTTGAAACTGGACTCGATGGCCATGACCGAGAGCAGCAGCAGGGGGTCGAGCTCCGTGCGGCGACCGATCTCGTAGGCCTCCACGACCAGCGCCGAGATCGGCTCGGGCGCCACACGGTATTTCTTGCTCAACCAGTAGGCCACGGCGGCCTGCTGCTTGGGCAGTTCATGCGGGTGCGCGGCTGTGGCGCGTTCCACGGCTTCCGGCTCGGCTTCGATGCCGACGCTTTCGATCTGACGGTTCTGCAGCCAGTCCATCAGCTGGACTTCTCCTGCCTGGCGGAGTTCCGGGCGGGCGACCAGGGCAATGGTGGCAAAAAGGACGGCCAGCCCCAACAGCGCAAAGCTGTTGTGGATGGTGGCGAAGAAGACTTGGGAGATATGGCGTGCGACGGATCGCATGCCCTGGCCCATTTCTTGAAACGCTGTCATAGCACTTCCTCATCTCGCGTGGTGCCGGGTCTGGGGCTGTGACTTGTTCACAGAACCAGACCGCAGTCAGCACGTCTGGGTTGGTACGCCATCTGGATCGGCCTGGCGACGTGTTGCCGGCATGTGATCCGATGTAGCCGGGGTCGGCAGCGGAGTGGGGTAATCCCTAGTTCAGGGTGAAACGAATTGTAAGACCCCATATATAACCAGTCAATAATATCAAATCAATTTTTTATATATTAAATACATAACAAACCACTTCCAAAGCGAAGATGCTTGAAGGTAGTCCATATAAATCAATGACTTACATAATTCACATCAAAAACTGCCTTAGCTCTACTGTATTTTGTAACAGTGCCTTCTAGTCGCTTTCGAGCCCCTTGGCGGGGAGCGTCGGGTGTCAATCAGGACAGAGGATTTCATTGATACGGTGATTTGCATCCCATGGCGGGCGAGCTAGAGTGAACAGGCCTGTCACATCAGGCATCTCTGCTGGAAGTAGCCGGCACACACCTTCAGGGTGCAGGTGCCAGCGCCAAACTGGCAATCAAATGGAAGCAATCTCTTGCTTCCTTCGCATTGCGGGACTCGACTCTCCCCTTTGCGATACCCAGACGGCATGGGCTTGTAGCCCGCCGTCAGGCCCGGCGGGCTGGCTCATGGCCACCCGGCCGGGCTTTCTGCTTGTGGGGGTAAAAATCCGCGGAGCGGATGCAAATGACGGCGACAATCAGCCTCTTCATTTGCCACCCCGAGTCTGTGCCGTGTCCCCGTCTTCTTCTGCCCAACGCAACGATACCCAAGCCCTCGATGAACTGACAGGCGGTGCTTTTTCCGCGCCTACGGCGGGGGAGCGCGCTGCCCGCGTGCGAACCTGGCTGCAGAGCATGCCCGCTGCGGATCAGATGCAGCAGGTCTATCGAGAACTCAGCGTCAAGGACAAGGGGGCGGCCAAACTCCTGCGCGAGAAGCTGGACGAGCTCAAGCGCCAGCGCGACCAGGAGGGCATGGCGGCCGACTGGGCGCAGAAGGCGCAGGCCTTGCTGGACGCTGCCAAATTGAATCTGGCCGACGCCATGGCCTGGCAGCGTGATGCCGCCAAGGCCGGTGCACCGCTGAGCCGGGAGCCGCTGGCCACCCTCAAGACCCGCCTGGCGGACCGCGTGAAGGCCATTGAAGATGTGCAGCACCGTGCCCAGGTGCAGCGCGAGGCCGCCGTGCTGTTGGCCCAGCGCATCGAGGTGCTGTCCACCAAGTCCTGGGTCGACGCCCAGGCGATCGCCGAAAGCCTGGCGACTGACGTGAATCACTGGCAGGCCGAGGCGGCAGCGCTGCCGGGCGACCCGCATTGGACCAGCATTGATCTGCGTTTTGCGCCGCAGCTGGAGGCCTCCCGTGCCCAACTGGCACTGGTCTGGGACGCTTTTAGCGCGGCGCTGGCCCAGGCGCGTGCGGCGGCGGCAGATCCGGCCGCGCCCCTGCCCCAGGTGCCGGTCTGGGCCGACGAGCTGCGCAAGGCACGCGGCCTGCCCGTCGAGGCTGTGTCGCCGCCGTCCAAGCCCAAGATCGACCCCGAGACCCGTGCTCAGGCCATGGCGGCCGTGCGCGAGGTTTTGAGCCGGCTGGAAGCAGAAGTGGCGCAGGGCCACGGCAAGGCCAGTGCGGGTGCGGCCAATGCACTGCGCCAGGCGCTGAAAGAACACGGCCGTCATATAGACAGTCATCTGGATCGCCAGGCCCATGCCGCGCTGGGGGCGGCGGGTGAGCTGGAGGGGTGGCAGCGCTGGCGTGCCGACCAGTTGCGTGAAGAGCTGGTGGGCAAGGCCGAGGCCCTGCTCAAGCGACCCGAAGGCCAGGCCCTGGGCGGGCGCAAGATGCAAGAGTCCTTGCGCGAACTGCGTGAGCTGTGGAAACAGACCGACCAGGGCGGGGTGCCCAACCACGCACTCTGGAAACGTTTCGACGAAGCCTGCAACCAGGCCTACAAGGTGGTCGAGGCCTGGCTGGAGAAGGTCAGGGCCGAGTCGGCCGAACACAAGGCCAAGCGTCTGGCCCTGATCGAGGAGCTCCGGACATGGGGGGTGGCCCAGGCGGCCGCGCCTGCCATGGACTTGAAAGCCTTCAACCGTGAACTGCACCAGTTTGCCGAGCGCTGGCGTGAAGCCGGGCATTTGAGTGAGAAAGCGTTTGCCGAGATGCAACCGCAGTGGAAGGCCGCCATGCAGGCCGCCGCTGCCCCTCTGGAAGCCGCCCAGCAACTCAGCTTGAAGAACCGGCACGCGATGATCGAGGAGGCGACGCAGCTTGGTGCTGCGCCCATGCTGCGTATCGATGCCGTGAAGGCGCTGCAGCAGCGCTGGCAAGCCGAGGCCCATGCCGTCCCACTGGAGCGGCGCCAAGAGCAGAAGCTGTGGGACGCTTTCCGCAAACCGATCGACGAGGCCTTCGCACGCAAGAGCGCGTCGCGCGAGCAGGCGGTTGCGACCATGAGCGAACACGACAAGGCTGTGTTGCAGGCGTCCCAGGCGCTGGATGCTGCCAATGCCAGTGGCGATGCGCAGGCCATCCGTGCTGCCATGGTCGCGCTGGAAGCTGTGATCAAGGGGGCAGGGCAGGCGCCTGAGGCCGCCCCGCAGCCGTCTCCGACGACGGCGAGCGAAGAATCCGGATCCCCGGCCGCCGCGCCGGTGCAGCCGCGCAAGCCGGTGGTGGCCGTGCGTGGCGATGACCGTCCGGGCATGAAACGCACCGAGCCGGCAGCACCCGCCGGGCGGGCACGACCCGGGGAGCGCCGCGATGCGCCTCGCCGTGACGAACATCGTCCCGAGCGCGAAGGCCGGCGCGAGTTCGGTCGCGAGCGGGAAGGCCCGCGCCTGGGAGATGCCGCTTTCCGCGCCCAGCGCGATGCGCTGGACCATGCGCAGGCCGCCCTGAAGAAACTCGCAGTGCAGGCCCATGGTGAGGCGCTCACCCACTTGCTGACGGCCTGGGAACAGCGCGATGCAACCCAGCTGCCGACGGTTGCCGAGATCGGTGGGCGTGTCACGCCGGCCGTGCGCAGCCTGTGGACCCAGGCGCTCTCCGCCGCACCATCGGCCTCCGCCGATGAAACCCTGCTGCGCCTGGAGATTGCGGCCGAGGTGCCGACGCCGGCTGAACAACTGGACGCGCGTCGTGCCCTGCAGTTGCAGCTGCTGACGCGGCGCAATGATCCGGCACCGGCGCAGACCTGGGGACAGGACGTGGCGCGTGTGCTGTCGGCCGCTTATGACGCCGGCCAGGCGCGTCGTCTGCAGCAGGCGCTCAAGGCCTTGCTCAAGCGCTGACGCGCCCGCGGGCCTGCTCAGCGACTAGGGCGGAAGTAGGCGTCGAAGAGCGGCAGCAGCGTGCCGAACTCGCGCGCGAAGCGCGCGCGGTTCACGAAATAGGCTTCGCTGGCCACCGCGAAGAACTCGTCAATGGCTTCGGCCCCGTAGGGGTCGAGCCAGGTGGGTTCGCTGCCAAAGCGTTCGGCCTTGATCACCGCCGCACGGAAGGCGTCGTAAGCCGTTTGCAGCGTTGCCAACCAGTGAGCGCGTGCAGCCCGGGCGCTGGGCTGGCCCACGAAGCCGGCCGTCAGAGGCGGGCAGCCGTCGGCCACGCCGTCGCGCAGATCGAGCTTGTGCACGAACTCGTGGATGACCACGTTGTAGCCGGTCTCGCTGGACGCGGATGTCACGTCGTGCCAGCTCAGCATCACCGGCCCCTCATGCATGGCCTCACCCGCCAGGGCTTCCTCATACAGGTGCACCACGCCGTGCTCGTCCACCACCTCGCGCTGCGCCACGACTTCGTCGGGATGCACCACGATGCCGACGAAGTCGTCGTACCAGCGCAGCGCCCGGTCACCAGCGCCGAAATGCAGCACCGGCAGGCAGGCCTGGGCGGCGATGGTGAGCGCCATGGCATCGGTGATGTGCAGGCCCTGGGCACCATGAAATTCCTTGTCTTCCAGGAAGAGGGCGCTCAACTCGCGCAGCCGTATCAGTTCGGTACTGGCGAGCGTTTCCAGAAAGGGGCAGCCGGCCAGGGTCTGCTGCCAGAGTGCGTCGGGGATGGGCTTGCGCGGTCGGCGTTCGCGTCCGATCAGTCGGGTGAGCCACGCCCACATGGTGTCAGGCGATGTCGTTCGCAGGCAGCCGCAGCACCTGAACGGTTTCCATCGGGCCGGATCGCTGCATGCGCAGCACTTCGGCGCGCGGTGGGCGGGCGCCGGCATCCCAATCGCTGAGCACGCGCCGGCTCAGGCCTGGCCCCAGATCATGATCGGCCGGACGGTGGGTGTGGCCATGGATAAGCTCTGACGCGGCGGCCGACGCCAGCCAGCGACGCGCCAGCGGCGCATCGATGTCGGCATACGCGATGCCACTGCGCTTGCGGTCTTCGCTCTGCTGGCGCATGCCGCGTGCAATGGCACGCCGTTCGGCCAGTGGTTTGGCCAGGAAGGCCTGTTGCCAGGCGGGGGTGCGCACCTGGGCGCGGAACTGCAGGTACTCTGCATCGTCCAGGCACAGCGCATCACCATGCGTGAGCAGCCAGCGCTGCTCACCGAGGACCAGTACCGTCGGGTCATCGAGCAGGGTGAAGCCGCCAGCGCGGGCGCAGGAGGGGCCGAGCAGGAAATCGCGGTTGCCGTGCATGAAGTGCACGGCACAGCGGCCCGAGGCGGAGCGCAACACCTCGATGCAATGCCGCTCGAAGCGGGCATCCTCGTCCTGGTCCTGCTGCCCGTCATCGCCGACCCATACTTCGAACAGGTCGCCCAGGATGAACACCGCGTCTGCGCGTGTCTGCGCCATGTAGCGCTCCCAGGCCTGCAGGGTGAGGGGGTCGCCGACCTGCAGATGCAGATCGGAAATGAAATCGACCACCCGCCAGTGCGCCGGTGCGTGCAGCTCGGCGAACCGGGGGGCGGTCGTCGTCATGGGGCCCGCGATCAGAGCGCGACGGCCTTCTCGATCACCACGTCGTCCTTGGGGACGTCGCCATGGAAGCCTTTCTGGCCGGTCTTGACGGCGGCGATCTTGTCCACCACGTCGGTGCCGGCGACCACCTTGCCAAACACGGCGTAGCCCCAGCCCTGGGCCGAGGGGGCGGTGTGGTTGAGGAAGCCGTTGTCGGCGATGTTGATGAAGAACTGCGCCGTGGCCGAGTGCGGATCATTGGTGCGCGCCATGGCCAGGGTGTACTTGGTGTTCTTCAGGCCATTGTTGGCTTCGTTGTCGATCGGCTTGTCCGTGGCCTTCTGGGTCATGCCGGGTTCGAAGCCGCCGCCCTGGATCATGAAGCCGGGGATGACACGATGGAACACCGTGCCGTCATAGTGGCCCTTGTTCACGTAGGCCAGGAAATTGGCCACGCTGTTGGGTGCCTTGGCGGCGTCGAGTTCGATCTTGATGGTGCCGAGGCCGGCGATGTGGAGTTCGACTTGGGGATTGCTCATGGTGGTTCTCAGGGCAGCGCGATGGCCGCGTTGATGGTGATGGGGGTCTGGGGCACGTTCTGGTGCATGCCTTTGTCGCCGGTGGGCACGGCGCTGATCTTGTCGACGACATCCATGCCTTCAACGACCTTGCCGAACACGGCATAGCCCCAGCCTTGCTGGGTGGGTGCCGTGTGGTTGAGGAAGGCGTTGTCAGCGACGTTGATGAAGAACTGCGCGGACGCGGAGTGCGGATGCGGCGTGCGCGCCATGGCCAAGGTGTACTTGTCGTTCTTCAGGCCGTTGTTGGCTTCGTTTTCAATCGGCTTCTCGGTGGGCTTCTGCGCCATGGCGGCGTCAAAGCCTCCGCCCTGGACCATGAAGCCGGGGATGACGCGGTGAAAAACCGTGCCCTTGTAGTGGCCCTTGCGCACGTAGGCCAGGAAGTTCTCGACGGTTTTGGGCGCTTTGGCAGCATCCAGTTCGATCACGATGTCGCCCGCGCTGGTGGCCAGCTTGACGCGCGGCGATTTGGCCTGCGCCTGCACCGCACCGGTGAACAGCAGGCAGGCGCCGGCCAGCAGCAGGCTACGGCGCAGCCCGGAGAAAAAAGTCAGACTCATCCAATGATTCCTTCAAAGAAAATTTTCCATTCGCTGCCCTGGCGTACCCAGTACTGGCGTTTGGTCGGTCCACTGCGTTCGCCGTCGGCGACTTCACCGAAGGTCACGACCATGGTGTCGGTGGCGTCGGTCCAGCGCAGGTAGGACAGGTCCTTGAGCTGGATGGGTTTGCCGCGGGCCTTGTCGACCTCGCTGCGCAGTGCCGGCACCCATTCAGCCAGGGATTTGTCGTAGCTCTTGAAGTCAGGCGTGTAGAAGCTCAGCAGCTGATCCAGGTCGCCACGCGACTTGGCACTGCGCCAGGCGCCCAATGCATCCTCGAAAGGTTTGCGCTCGGCTTGGACGCTGTGGGGTGCAACCCACTCCAGCCTGGGCGAGATGACGACCGGCGTGGTGCGGATCTCGACCGTGCGGCTGAGAAACGCCAGATCAGGGTTGGACAGGACCACGCAGCCGTCGGAGGCCAGGGGCGCGCGTGAGAACTGGTTGGGTGGGGTGCCGTGCAACCAGATGCCACGACCGGTCTTGCCGCGCTTGCTGTCGAGCACGTTGGGGTAGTTGATCGGCAGAGCCCCCGAACCGTAGAAGTCGCTCAATGACTTGGGGTCGAGATTGCTGATGATGAAGTACACACCCAGCGGCGTGCGGGCATCGCCTTCGACCATCTTTTCGATGCCCGACTTGCCGACCGAGATGTAGAAATCGGCCACCAGCTTGAGTTGCTGCGGGGTGTTCTCGAATAGGTACAGGCGCGAGCGCGAGGCATCGATGGCGATGGCGTGGCGGTTGCGCGGTGACAGGGCCAGGAATTGAGAGGGGATGGCGCCGACGGGCGGCCGTTCGCGCAAGGCCTTGATGCGCATCTGCGATTCGTGGCGCAAGTCGCTCAGGGTGTTGCCAGCGCTGCCGCCGGCCAGGGCCGCAGGCACATCTCCAAAATCGCGCACGGGTCGGGCCTGGGTCGTCAGCAGGTCGCCGTAGACCAGTTGGGCCAGCTGGAAGTTCGGATGGTCGCGCACCAGACTTTCGGCGCGCTCCAGGGCTTCCCGCGTGTAACCGGCGCCGGTCAGCCGGTAGATCTCGATCAGGCGGGCCTCGGCCGCACCATTGACCTGACCGGCACCAGATGCAGGTGAGGGCGTGAGCGCTGCTTGCATGGGCGTCTGCGGCGCAGCCATCGCCACGGTCTCGCCACGCGCCTGTTCACCACGGTCGCTGGCAAGCGCCACGAGGACGATGGTGGTACCCAGGAGCAGCAGCAGAGGGCGAGAGCCTAGTTTCATGTCAGTACGGAATGTGTCCAGCGCAGTGGCGCCAAGGCCTGCACGTCGGGTTCTCAGCCGCCGCTGGCTTCCTTGACGATCAGCCAGCGGTCGCCCGTCCTGACCAGTTCGAGCGTCTTGCGGCTCAACACCGCCAGTGCGTCGGCCTTGTAGTCCTGGCGGAATTTTGCCACGGCGCGGTTGCCTTTGACAGTGATCTGCAATTCCAGAAGGTTGACCGAAATGCGCGACTTGCCGGTGATGCGCAGTCTGCGGTCCTGTTCCCAGGCGCTACGGCTTTGCTGGCCAGGCGTTTCGAAGCTTTTATCGTAGGCTGCGAGGTACTGGGTCATGTTCTTGTCGGTCCAGGCGCGCGCCCCGGCGCGCACGGCCAACTCCACCTCGCGGTTGCTGCTGTCTGCAGCAGCAGGCTGCGGCGGCGTGGCGGAGGGGGCTGGCACTGCTGCCGTTGCGGCTGCGGGTTTGGTCGGGGCTGGGGCCGCGGCTACGACCGCTGGTTTGGCCTGCGCAGGCACGACAGGCTTGCTCGCCGCTGTGCTGGGGGCGGCTGCCAGCACCGGCCGCGCCGGGCTGGCGGGTGCGGGGGAGAGTTCCCGGATCAGGGTCAGGCGGGCCGGGCCGGGCTGGGGCACGCCATCGAGCTGCAAGGCCTTGCTATAGGCCTGGCTGGCCAGGCGGGCGTAGACGTCCGCGAGGTTTTCATGCGCCGTGGCGTAGCTCGGATTGGTGCGCAAGGCCTTTTCCAGCGCGATGCGGGCCTTGTCGTATTGCCCCTGGGCGGCATGGATGACCGCCAGGTTGTTGTAGGGCTCGGGCAGTTCGGGGTGGTCTTCGCTGAGTCGCGTGAAGGTGGCGATGGCATCGGCCGGCCGGCCCGATTCACGCTGGATCACGCCCTTGAACAGGCGCATCTGGGGGTCGCGTGGCTGGGCGGCGAGATGGCGGTCAACCCGGGTCTGGGCCTCGGCCAGTTTGCCCTCGCGCAGCAGCTGCGCCACGTCACTGTAGTCGTTGGCGTGTGCTGCGCCCAGGGTCAGGCTGATGGCCAGGGCCAGCAGGCGAACCAGCAGCAGAGTGGAGGAGTGGGCACGACCTGGCTTCATGAACTGAACGAATTGTAGGGGGACAGGGCCCGAATGGTGGCAGACCGCAGGACCGGCTGCAGCCGGTGAAAGGGATGGCTCACGGGCAGCTGGCGCCCAGGGCGGCCAGCCGGGACCTCACGCTGCTGTTGGTGGCGTCGAGCTGCAGTGCCTTGCAGTAGGCCTGCTGGGCCAACCGGGCGTGGATATCCCCCAGGTTTTCATGCGCCGTGGCATAGCCGGGATTGGCGCGAATCGCCATCTCGAGTGCGACACGTGCCTTGTCGAACTCGCCCTGCGCGGCGTGGATGACCGCCAGGCTGTTGTACGGCTCGGGCAGTTCCGGGTAGTCCTCGGTCAGCTTGGTGAAGGTGGCCAGCGCTTCAGCCGACTGGCCCGATTCGCGCTGGATGACCCCCTTGAAATAACGCATCTGGGGGTCGCGCGGCTTGGCAGCCAGGGCGCGGTCGACCCGGGTCTGGGCCTCGGTCAGTCGACCGGCGCGCAGCATCTGGCCGACCTCGCTGTACTCGTCCGCCACGGCCATGCCCGAGCCCAGGCAGGCGCTGATCGCGAGCAGGCGTAGCAATGCAAGAAGAAGGGAGCGACCGGGCTTCATGAGGGCTGTGCTAGGGGTGGGGCATACCCGGTCCGGGGAGGCTGGCCGGGGCTTTATACTGCGTTCGATTGTAGCCCCCGTCCTAGTCCTCTGCCGGCGCGCCAGCCCTTGCGCGACGGTTTCTGATTGATCCATGAGTCTGCGCATATACAACACGCTGTCGCGTGCGCTGGAGCCTTTTACCCCGCTGGAAACCGGCCATGTCCGCATGTACGTCTGCGGCATGACGGTCTACGACCTGTGCCACCTGGGCCATGCCCGTGCCATGGTGGCGTTCGACGTGGTGCAGCGCTGGCTCAAGGCCAGCGACTTGCGGGTGACCTATGTGCGTAACGTCACCGACATCGATGACAAGATCATCAAGCGCGCGCTGGAGAACGGTGAAACCATCCGTTCCCTGACCGACCGCATGGTCGAGGCCCTGCACCAGGATGCCGATGCCCTGGGCATCGAGCGCCCCACGCATGAGCCGCGCGCCACCGAGTACGTGCCGCAGATGCTCGGCCTGATCGGCACGCTGGAGCAAAAAGGCCTGGCCTACCGTGCCGGCAATGGCGACGTGAACTATGCCGTGCGCAAGTTCCCGGGCTACGGCAAGCTCTCCGGCAAGTCGCTGGACGAACTGCGCGCCGGCGAGCGCGTGGCGGTGCTCGATGGCAAGGACGACCCGCTGGACTTCGTGCTCTGGAAATCGGCCAAACCCAGCGAGCCGGCCGAGGCCAGATGGGACAGCACCTACGGCCCGGGCCGCCCGGGCTGGCATATCGAGTGCTCGGCCATGAGCTGCGAGATGCTGGGCGAGACCTTCGACATCCACGGCGGTGGTGCCGACCTGCAGTTCCCGCACCACGAGAACGAGATTGCCCAGAGCGAAGGCGCCACCGGCAAGCCGCTGGCCCGCTACTGGATGCACAACGGTTTCGTGCGCGTGGACAACGAGAAGATGTCCAAGTCCCTGGGCAATTTCTTCACCATCCGCGAGATCCTTGCCAAGTACGACCCGGAGACGGTGCGCTTTTTCATCATCCGCGCGCATTACCGCAGCCCGCTGAACTACAGCGACGCACATCTGGACGATGCGCGCGGCGCCCTCAAGCGTCTGTACACGGCCTTGCACGCGGTCAAGCCCGCGACCGTGCAGATCGACTGGCTCGACGCCCATGCGGCGCGCTTCAAGGCCGCCATGGACGAGGATTTCGGCACGCCCGAGGCGGTGGCCGTGCTGTTTGAGCTGGCGACCGAGGTCAACAAGAGCGGCTCGGCGCAGCTGTCCGGCCTGCTCAAGGCCCTGGGCGGCTGCCTGGGCCTGTTGCAGGACGACCCCGAGGCCTTCCTACAGGCCGGTACCGCGCTGGACGAAGCTGCCATCCAGGCCCTGATCGCACAGCGTGCCGCCGCCAAGCAGGCCAAAGACTTCGCCGAGGCCGATCGCATCCGCAAGGCCCTGCTGGACCAGGGCATCGTGCTCAAGGACTCGCCCGCCGGCACCACCTGGGAGGCCGCCCAGTGAGCCCGGTACTCGCCCCCAAGGTGTACACACCCGACTACTGGGAAGAGGCCTGCAAGCACCTGATGAAAAAGGATCGGGTGATGAAGCGCCTGATCCCGCAGCATGGCGACGCCTGCTTGCAGACCCGGGGTGATGCTTTCACCACACTGGCGCGCAGCATCGTGGGCCAGCAGATCTCGGTCAAGGCGGCGCAGACCGTCTGGGACCGCTTTGCAGCCCTGCCCCGGCGCATGACGCCGGGCAATGTGCTCAAGCTCAAGGTGGATGACATGCGCGCAGCGGGCCTGAGCGCGCGCAAGGTCGAGTACCTGGTGGATCTGGCCCTGCATTTCGACAGCGGCGCCATCCGTGCGCCGGCCTGGAAGGACATGGACGACGAGGCCATCATCACCGAACTGGTGGGCATCCGTGGCATCGGCCGCTGGACGGCCGAGATGTTCCTGATCTTCCACCTGATGCGGCCCAATGTGCTGCCGCTGGACGACGTCGGCCTGATCAACGGCATCAGCCGCAGTTATTTCTCCGGCGAGTCTGTGAGCCGCAGCGACGCCCGCGAAGTGGCCGCCGCCTGGGCACCGTTTTGCAGCGTCGCAACTTGGTATATTTGGCGCTCGCTCGATCCGCTACCGGTCGAGTATTGAAGTTTGGGGCCCGGGCTTTGGGAGCGGGCACATAAAACAAGGAGTTTCTCCATGGCCAAGAAGACATTTCTCGATTTCGAACAGCCGATCGCCGAGCTCGAAGCCAAGATTGAAGAGCTGCGTTATGTGCAGACCGAATCCGCCGTCGATATCAGCGAGGAGATCGACCAGCTCAGCAAGAAGAGCCAGCAGCTGACCAAGGACGTCTACAGCGACCTCAACCCCTGGCAGATCACCAAGATCGCCCGTCACCCCGAGCGTCCGTATACGCTGGACTACGTCAACGAGCTGTTTACTGACTTCGTCGAGATGCATGGCGACCGCCACTTTGCGGACGACCTGAGCATCGTGGGCGGCCTGGCGCGTTTCAACGGCACTGCCTGCATGGTCATCGGCCAGCAGAAGGGCCGTGACACCAAGGAGCGCGGCCTGCGCAACTTCGGCATGAGCAAGCCCGAGGGTTACCGTAAGGCGCTGCGCCTGATGAAAACGGCCGAGAAGTTCGGCCTGCCGGTCTTCACCTTTGTTGACACCCCCGGCGCCTACCCCGGCATCGATGCCGAGGAGCGTGGCCAGTCCGAGGCCATCGGCCGCAACATCTTCGAGATGGCGCAGCTGGAAGTGCCCATCATCACCACCATCATCGGCGAGGGCGGCTCCGGTGGCGCGCTCGCCATCTCGGTGGGTGACCAGGTGCTGATGCTGCAGTACTCGGTCTACTCGGTGATCAGCCCCGAGGGCTGTGCCTCCATCCTCTGGAAAACCGCCGAGCGCGCGCAGGACGCGGCCGAGGCGTTGGGCATCACGGCGCATCGCCTCAAGGCCCTGGGCCTGGTCGACAAGATCGTCAACGAGCCGGTGGGCGGCGCGCACCGCGACCCCAAGCAGATGGCGGCCTTTCTCAAGCGCGCCCTGGGCGATGCCTATCGCCAGGTTGCCGACCTCAAGGTCAAGGAGCTGCTGGAGCGCCGCTACGAGCGCTTGCAGAGCTATGGCCGCTACACCGACACCAAGACCAGCGGCAAGTAAGCCCCGGTCCTGCGCCGCCCGGCGGCAGGTTTGCGCATGACGCGCAGCCTGGCCCAGGCTTTGCAGGACTTTCAGCCTGGGCTGCCCCTGGCGGTAGCCTACAGCGGCGGTGCCGATTCCACCGCACTGCTGCTGGCCTGTGCCGAGCGCTGGCCGGGCCAGGTCAGCGCCATCCACATCCATCACGGCCTGCAGGCCGCGGCCGACGGCTTCGAGTCGCATTGCCGCGAGTTCTGTGCCCGCCTGGGCGTGCCCTTGCAGGTGCAACGCGTCGATGCCCACCCGGCACCCGGCCAGAGCCCCGAAGAAGCCGCCCGCAGTGCCCGCTACCTTGCCCTGCGCCAGTGTGCCGAGGCGAACGATCCGCCGATCCGGCACATCGCCCTGGCCCAGCACGCCGACGACCAGATCGAGACCCTGCTGCTGGCGCTGAGTCGCGGCGCCGGTCTGCCGGGCCTGAGCGCCATGCCGGCACAGTGGGAGCGCGAAGGCATCTGCTACCACCGGCCGCTGCTGGAGGTGAGCGGGGCTGAGTTGCGCCAGGGCTTGCGCGAGCGTGGCGCAAGCTGGATCGAGGACCCGACCAATGCCGACGAGCAGTACACACGTAACCGCATCCGTGCCCGCCTGTTGCCGGCGCTCGAGGCGACCTTTCCGCAGTTTCGCGACACCTTTGCCCGCAGTGCCGCCCATGCGGCCCAGGCCCAGCGCCTGCTGGACGAGCTGGCCGTCGAGGACCTGGCGCTTGTGGGGGCGCCGCCGCAGATCCTGGCCTTGCAGCGGCTGTCCCGGGAGCGCCAGGCCAACGTACTGCGCGCCTGGCTGCGCAGCAGCCATGCCACGACCCCCAGCGCAGCGCAATTGCAGGAGCTGCTGGACCAACTGGGGGCCTGCACCACGCGCGGCCACCGCATCCACATGAAGGTGGGGAGTGGCTTTGTGGAGCGACAGGGGGCCGTGCTGACTTGGTACAATCCCTAGGTTTTGCCCCTGGCGGTGTTGCCGCGGCGGCAGCTCACTCACCCTTGTAGATACCGGCGCTTCGCCATCCAGGCGGGGCCAGCCATCCAATCCAGATATTTCAATGGCACTGATCGTTCACAAGTACGGCGGCACGTCCATGGGCTCGACCGAGCGCATCCGCAATGTCGCCAAGCGCGTCGCCAAGTGGGCCCGCGCCGGCCACCAGATGGTGGTGGTGCCCTCGGCCATGAGCGGCGAGACCAACCGCCTGCTCGGCCTGGCCAAGGAGCTGGCGCCCGCGAAATCCAATGACGCCACCAACCGTGAGCTCGACATGCTGGCCGCCACCGGCGAGCAGGCCTCCAGTGCGCTGCTGGCCATCGCCCTGCAGGCCGAAGGCATGGCTTCGGTGAGCTATGCCGGCTGGCAGGTGCCGATCAAGACCAACAGTGCTTACACCAAGGCGCGTATCGAATCCATCGACGACCAGCGTGTGCGCGCTGATCTGGCCCAGGGCAAGGTGGTCATCGTGACCGGCTTCCAGGGTATCGACGAGCAGGGCAACATCACCACGCTGGGTCGTGGCGGTTCCGACACCTCGGCCGTGGCCGTGGCGGCGGCCATGAAGGCCGACGAGTGCCTGATCTATACCGACGTCGACGGCGTCTACACTACCGACCCGCGCGTGGTGCCCGAGGCGCGTCGCCTGCACACCGTGAGCTTCGAAGAGATGCTCGAGATGGCCTCCATGGGCTCCAAGGTGCTGCAGATCCGCTCGGTGGAATTCGCCGGCAAGTACAAGGTGCCGCTGCGCGTGCTCTCCAGCTTCACGCCCTGGGACATCGACATCAACGAGGAAGCCAAGTCCGGCACCCTGATCACCTTTGAGGAAGACGAGAAAATGGAACAAGCCATTGTTTCCGGCATTGCATTCAACCGCGACGAGGCCAAGATTTCCGTGGTCGGCGTGCCCGACAAGCCCGGCATCGCCTACCAGATCCTGGGGGCCGTGGCCGAGGCCAACATCGAAGTCGACATGATCATCCAGAACATCAGCAAGGATGGCAAGACCGACTTCAGCTTCACCGTGAACCGCAACGAGTTTGCGCGTGCCATGGACCTGCTCAAGGACAAGATCGTTCCGGCGCTGGGCGCCTCGGAAGTGCTGGGCGATACCAAGATCTGCAAGGTCAGCATCGTGGGCATCGGCATGCGCAGCCACGTGGGCATCGCCAGCAAGATGTTCCGCTCGCTGAGCGAAGAGGGCATCAACATCCAGATGATCTCCACCAGCGAGATCAAGACCTCGGTCGTGATCGACGAGAAGTACATGGAGCTGGCCGTGCGCGCCCTGCACAAGGCCTTCGACCTGGACCAGCCGGCGGCCTGATATAGCGCTGACAAGGACGGGATTCATGCGATAATCCTGTCACCTTTTGGAGACGTGACCGAGTGGCCGAAGGTGCTCCCCTGCTAAGGGAGTATGGGGTGTAGAGCCTCATCGAGGGTTCGAATCCCTCCGTCTCCGCCAAAAACAAGCCCCGCCTAGTGCGGGGCTTCGTTTTTGGCGCAGTCGGAGGATGACGAAAACCCTCTGGTTCGACGAAAACAGTCCGGGGGACTGTTTTCGAACGCGCGCAGCGCGGGGGCGTAGCCCCGAGAAATTCGCGCAAGACGAATTTCGAGCAATCCCTCCGCGCCTCGCTCACGAAGCTGGAGTTGGCGCCCTCACGAATCCGCCGACGCACTCCACCGATCGTTCCACCCCGCCTTGTCCATCTGCCGCCGATCCCGCTTGGTCGGTCGCCCTTGCTCAATGCTGAGTGCAGGCTCTGCGGCAAGACGGCGCTGCTCGGCCGCCGCTTCGCGCGCCAGCCGGCTGGCCTCGGTTTCTTCATAGAGCTGTTGCGCCACGGGAGCCGGGCCGCGCTGGCCGCTCAGGCCTTTCACCGTGACGATACGCACGACGGTGCCCTGGCGTACGGTGACCAGGTCGCCAGGCCGTACCTCGCGCGCCGGTTTCACGGTGTGTTCATTGACCATCACGCGCCCCTTGTCGATCTCCTCCACGGCCAGCGAGCGTGTCTTGTAGAAACGCGCCGCCCACAGCCATTTGTCGATACGCAGGGCGTCCATCAGGGAAAGCGGGGAGGGTGCAACATGCGGGTCACTGTACCATTGCCGCATGGAAAAAACGGACGTCCTGCCGCGTGATGCCCAGAGCATCCTGGAGCTGGCCGCCCGCTCCATGTTCGACCTGTTTGCCAACGCCAGCGAGGGCATGCTGCTGGTGGACCGCCAGGGCAAGGTGGTCTGGATCAACGAGCAGTACAAGCGTTTCCTGCCGGCCCTGGGTTATGCGCGGGTTGAGGATTTCGTGGGTCATCCGGTGTCCAGCGTGGTCCACAACACGCAGATGCACCATGTGCTGGAGACCGGCAAACCCATCCTGATCGACTTGCTGAGCAACCGGGCCGGCACCTTCGGGGTCAGCCGTATTCCGCTGCGCGACAGTTCGGGGGAGGTCATCGGCGCCCTGGGCATCGTGCTGTTCGATCATCCCGAGACCAATCTGCAGCCGCTCATCAACAAGTTTGCTGCCCTGCAGCGTGAACTGGATGACGCACGGCGCGAACTGGCCAGCCAGCGCGGCAGCGGCCAGCGCCGTGCCAAATACACCTTTGCCAGTTTCGTGGGGGGAAGCCCGGCCGTGGTGGAGCTCAAGCGGCTGGCGCGCCGCGCCGCGCAGTCGGGCAGCCCGGTGCTGCTGCTGGGCGAGACCGGTAGCGGCAAGGAACTGCTGGCGCATGCCATCCACGCCGTCTCCTCGCGTCCCAACGGGCCCTTCGTGACGGTCAACATTGCTGCGGTGCCCGACACCTTGCTGGAGGCCGAGTTTTTCGGCGTGGCGCCTGGCGCCTACACCGGGGCCGAACGCAAGGGGCGCGACGGCAAGCTCAAGCTGGCCGACGGCGGCACGCTGTTCCTGGACGAGATCGGCGATATGCCGCTCGGCTTGCAAGCCAAGCTGCTGCGGGCCCTGCAGGAAGGCGAGTTCGAACCCCTGGGCTCCAACCGGCTGCTGCGTTTCGAGGCCAAGGTGATTGCTGCCACCTCACGCGACCTGGTGCGCCTGGTGCGCGAAGGCAAGTTTCGCGAAGACCTGTATTACCGTCTCAATGTGCTGCCCATCCGCGTGCCGCCGCTGCGCGAGCGCCGCTCCGACATCCCGGCGCTGGTCGAGGCCCTGGGCGAAGAGCTGGCCCAGCGCAGCGGCCTGCCGCAGCCCGAGTACACACCCGAGGCCATGGACCTGCTGACGGCCCAACTCTGGCGCGGCAATGTGCGTGAGCTGCGCAATGTGCTGGAGCAGGCCGCCTTGCTGGGCGACTCCAGCCGCATCGACGGCGAACGGATCGCACGGGTGCTGCGTGAAACCGGGATCGAGCAACTGGAAGCGCCGCTGCCGGCCGCAGTACCGGCCCGCGCCGTGCCCGAGGGTGGGGTGCGGCCACTGGCCGAGCAGGTCGCCGAGCTCGAACGTTCGGCCATCGCCGCGGCCATGAAGGCCTGTGGCGGCAACAAGGTCGCTGCAGCCAGGATGCTGGGCATCTCGCGTGCCACGCTTTATGAGCGCCTGGAAACGAGTGTCTTGAATTAAGGCATATGTATTAATTTCAGACAATTAAATGTCTGAAATTAATGCATTAACGCCCGGCGTGAAGCTGAAGCTCAATGAAATCAATGGCTTGCGATATGGCACGGTACCTGCAAAGATGAATCCATAACATTCACTTGAGGAGACCTGTATGCAACGTCGTCAATGGATCATCCGCAGCGGCCTGATCGGCGCCGCCCTGACTACCGCCGTTCTGGCGGGTGGCGTTCACGCCCAGGGCAAGGACATCCGCATCGCCCACATCTACAGCAAGACCGGTGCGCTGGAAGCCTATGGCAAGCAGACCCAGACCGGTTTCATGATGGGCCTGGACTATGCCACCGGCGGCACCATGACCGTGGCCGGCCGCAAGATCGTCGTGCTCGAGAAAGACGACCAGGGCAAGCCGGACCTGGGCAAGAGCCTGCTGGCTGCCGCCTATGGTGACGACAAGGTGGATCTGGCGGTCGGTCCCACCGCCTCGCCCGTGGCCCTGGCCATGCTGCCCGTGGCCGAGGAATACAAGAAGATCCTGCTGGTGGAGCCCGCCGTGGCCGACTCCATCACCGGTGACAAGTGGAACAAGTACATCTTCCGTACCGGTCGCAACAGCAGCCAGGACGCCATCGCCAACGCCGTGGCGCTGGACAAGCCGGGGGTGAGCATCGTCACTCTGGCGCAGGACAATGCCTTCGGCAAGGACGGCGTCAAGGCCTTCCGCGAAGCGATCAAGAAGGCCAAGCTCGTGCACGAGGAATTCCTGCCGCCGGCCACCACGGATTTCACGGCCGGCCTGCAACGCATCGTGGACCGCCTGAAGGACCAGCCGGGCCGCAAGTTCGTCTGGGTGGTCTGGGCCGGTGCCAACCCGCCGTTTAACAAGTTCGCAGAGCTAGAGCTGCAGAAGCGCTACGGGATCGAACTCGCCACGGGTGGCAACATCCTGCCGGCCATGGTGGCCTACAAGCAGTTCCCGGGCATGGAAGGTGCCGCCTACTATTACTTTGGCATGCCCAAGAACCCGGTCAACGAGGCCATGGTTTCGCGCCACTACAGCCAGTTCAAGGCCCCGCCGGACTTCTTCACGGCCGGCGGTTTCAGCGCAGCCATGGCCGTGGTCACAGCGCTCAAGAAGAGCAATGGTGATACGGCCACCAACAAGCTGATTGCCACCATGGAAGGCATGAGCTTCGACACGCCCAAGGGCAAGATGACCTTCCGCAAGGAAGACCACCAGGCCATGCAGAGCATGTACCACTTCAAGATCAAGGCCGATCCGGCGTTTGCCTGGGGTGTGCCCGAGCTGATCCATGAGATCAAGCCGGAAGAGATGGCCATTCCGATCCGCAACACGCGCTGATTGAGTGCTCGGCTACTGCGCGCGCCGATGGCGGCGTTGCGCAGTGCTCGAAATCCTCACGTACCTGAGTACGTTCCGGTTTCTGCGCGCTGTGCGCCTTGCTCTCGGCACGCTCGCTACGCCGCTCCCTCAATCGAAACTCTTTTTATCATGCTGGAAACCCGCGATCTGACGATCCGTTTCGGTGGGCATGTGGCGGTCAATGCCGTCTCGTGCACTTTCGCGCCGGGCACCTTGACGGCTATCGTCGGCCCCAACGGTGCCGGCAAGACCACCTATTTCAACCTGATCTCGGGGCAGCTGACGGCTTCCGAGGGGAGGGTGCTGCTGGGCGGTCGGGATCTGTCGGCACTGTCTGCCTCGGCACGTACACGCGCTGGCCTGGGCCGGGCCTTCCAGCTGACCAATCTGTTTCCCAACCTCAGCGTTCTCGAGAACGTACGCCTGGCCGTGCAAGCCACGTTGGACGGGCCGCACCGTCGGGGCCTCAATCTCTGGAGCATCTGGAGCGACCACGCACACCTCAACGCGCGGGCGCACGAGATCCTGGTTTCGGTGGCCATGGCGCATCAACAGGAGGCCCCGGTGGCCAGTCTGCCGCACGGTGACCAGCGCAAGCTGGAGGTGGCGCTGCTGATGGCGCTCGACCCGCAGGTCTATATGTTCGACGAGCCCACGGCCGGCATGAGCCATGACGAGGCGCCGGTGATCCTCAACCTGATCCGCAAGTTGAAGCAGGACAAGACAAAAACGATCCTGCTGGTCGAACACAAGATGGACGTGGTGCGTGAACTCGCCGATCGCATCATCGTGCTGCACAACGGCACGCTGGTGGCCGACGGCGAGCCGGCCGCGGTGATTGCCTCGCCGGTGGTGCAAGAGGCCTACCTGGGCGTGGCGAAGGAGCCGGCATGAGCTCGCGCACGGCCGCTCCGAAGAGGGCTCGCACCGCAGTGCGGAGCACGGAGGTTATCGAATGAGCGACGTCCTTCTGAAGCTTGAAGGGGTGCACACCCACATCGGGGCCTATCACATCCTGCACGGCGTGGACCTGCAGGTGCCACGTGGCCAGCTCACCCTGCTGCTGGGCCGCAATGGCGCGGGCAAGACCACCACACTGCGCACCATCATGGGCCTGTGGTCTGCCTCGCAAGGACGCATCACTTTCGACGGCCGGGACATCACGACCCAGCACACGCCGACCATCGCCGCGCTGGACATCGCCTACGTGCCCGAGAACATGGGCATCTTTGCCGACCTCACGGTCAAGGAAAACATGCTGCTGGCCGCGCGCCGCGCGCGCCGCGCCAGCGAGATGGACGAGGAGCGCCTGCAGTGGATCTTCAAGCTCTTTCCCGCCGTGGAGAAGTTCTGGAACCACCCGGCCGGCAAGCTTTCGGGCGGGCAAAAGCAGATGCTGGCGGTCTCGCGCGCCATCGTCGAACCGCGTCGCCTGTTGATCGTGGACGAACCCAGCAAGGGTCTGGCGCCCGTGATGATCGACAACATGATCGCGGCCTTCCAGCAACTCAAGGCCAGCGGTGTGACCATCCTGCTGGTCGAGCAGAACATCAACTTTGCCAAACGCCTGGGCGACAGCGTGGCCGTGATGGACAACGGCCGTGTGGTCCACGCCGGGACCATGCAGGCACTGGCCGGTGACGAGGAGCTGCAGCAGTCGCTGCTGGGGCTGGCGCTATGAAGAAAGACTTTGACTACAAGCCCCTGCTGCTGGTGCCCGTGCTGGCGCTGGCCGCGCTTCCCTTGATCGGCTCGGGCTCGACCTGGCTCACACTCACCGTGGCGGGTCTGGCCATGGGCATGATCGTTTTCATCATCGCCTCGGGCCTGACCCTGGTTTTTGGCCTGATGGACGTGCTGAACTTCGGCCACGGCGTTTTCATCGCCCTGGGTGCCTTCGTCGCCACCAGCGTGCTGGGCCTGATGGGCGACTGGACCGGTTCGCAGGAGTTGTGGCGCAACCTGCTGGCGGTGCTGCCCGCCATGGTGGTGGCCATGCTCGTGGCGGGTGCGGTCGGCCTGGCCTTCGAACGTTACATCGTGCGGCCGGTCTACGGCCAGCACCTCAAGCAGATCCTCATCACCATGGGTGGCATGATCATCGGCGAGGACCTGATCAAGGTGATCTGGGGCCCGCAGCAGATCGCCTTGCCCCTGCCCGAAGCCATGCGCGGCGCTGTGCTGCTGGGTGATGCTGCGGTCGAGAAATACCGCCTGATCGCCGTGGTGGTCGGCCTGGCTGTTTTCGCAGCGCAGGCCTGGACCTTGTCGCGCACCAAAATCGGCCTGCTGATCCGCGCGGGTGTGCAGGACCGCGAAATGGTCGAGGCCCTGGGTTACCGCATCCGCCGGCTTTTTGTCGGTGTGTTTGTCATGGGCAGCGCCCTGGCCGGTCTGGGCGGCGTGATGTGGGGCCTGTACCAGCAGAGTGTCATCCCGCAGATGGGCGCGCAGGTCAATGTGCTGATCTTCATCGTCATCATCATCGGTGGTTTGGGATCCACGACGGGCGCCCTGATAGGCGCCTTGCTGGTGGGCCTGATGGCGAACTACACCGGTTTCCTTGTCCCGAAGGTAGCGCTGTTCTCCAACATCGCGCTGATGGTCGCCATCCTGTTGTGGCGTCCGCAGGGGGTCTATCCCGTGGCCAACCGTTAAGGAGCAACACATGCTTGCTCGACTCATCTCCAACGACCTCCCACGCAGCCGCATCCTGGCCGTGCTGCTGGTCCTGCTGCTGCTGGCCCTGGCCGTCGCCCCCTTCATCGTGCCTGGCGTCAAGGCGCTCAACGTGGCGGCCAAGATCCTGATCTTCGTGGTGCTGGTGGCCAGCTTCGACCTGCTGCTGGGTTACACCGGCATCGTCAGCTTTGCGCACACCATGTTCTTTGGCATCGGAGCCTACGGCATTGCGATTGCCACCACGCACATGGGCCCGACCTGGGCAGCGCTGGCAGTGGGGCTGATGAGCGCGCTGGCGCTCACGCTGCTGCTGGCCCTGGTGATCGGCCTGTTCTCGCTGCGCGTGCGGGCCATCTTCTTCGCCATGATCACGCTGGCCGTGGCCTCGGCCTTCCAGACCCTGGCCTCGCAGCTGTCGGAGTTCACCGGCGGCGAGGACGGCCTGAGCTTCAAGCTGCCGCAGGTGCTGTCACCCAGCTTCGAGTTGTTCGAGGCGCCGGTGCTGGGCACCAGCATCGACGGCAAGCTGATCACCTACTACTTGCTCTTCGTCGTGGCCCTGGTGCTGCTGCTGGCCCTGCTGCGCATCGTCAACTCGCCTTTCGGCCGTGTGCTGCAGGCGATCCGCGAAAACGAGTTCCGTGCCGAAGCCCTGGGCTACCGCGTGGTGGTCTACCGCACGCTGTCCAGCGTGCTCTCGGCGCTGTTCGCCTGCCTGGCCGGCGCCATGCTGGCGCTCTGGCTGCGCTACAACGGGCCGGACACCTCGCTTTCCTTCGAAATCATGATGGACGTGCTGCTGATCGTGGTGATCGGCGGCATGGGCACGATCTACGGCTCAGCCATCGGCGCGGCGCTGTTCGTGGTGGCGCAGAGTTATCTGCAGGACCTCCTGCGTCTGGGCAGCGAGGCCGCTGCCGGCGTGCCGCTGCTGGCCGCCTTGCTTTCCCCCGACCGCTGGTTGCTCTGGCTCGGTCTGCTTTTTGTCCTGTCGGTTTACTACTTCCCCACCGGGGTCGTGGGACGTTTGCGGGCGGCATCTGCCCGGCGGATGGCAAGGGGGGCGGCACGATGACTCCCCGGTCGAATTACCTGACGTTGGCGGGCCGTGAGATTCACTACATGGCGTGGGGCGCTGACAATGCCCCGACCGTGATCGCCTGGCATGGCCTGGCGCGCACCGGGCGCGACATGGACGAGCTGGCCATACACCTGAGCGCCCAGGGCTACCGCGTGATCTGCCCTGACACCCTGGGCCGCGGCCTGAGCCAGTGGAGCCCTCAGCCGCAGCAGGAATACAACCTGGCCTTCTACGCGCGCCTGGCGGCCGATCTGTTCGAACAACTGGGCATTGCCTCGGCGCATTGGGTGGGCACCTCCATGGGGGGGGCCATCGGCACGGTGTGCGCCGCAGGCCGCCTGCAGCCGCAACTCAAGGCCCGCATCCGCAGCCTGGTGCTCAACGACAACGCGCCGCAGCTGGCGGATGCCGCCATCGCCCGCATCCGTGCCTATGCCGGCAACCCGCCGGCTTTCGCGACGGTCTGCGAGCTGGAAGCGTTCTTCCGCCAGGCCTACAAGCCCTTCGGCTGGCTCAGCGACGCGCAGTGGCGCCGCCTGACCGAGACGTCGACGCGCCGTCTGCCCGACGGCCGGGTGACCCCGCACTACGACCCGGCGATGGTGCAGCAGTTCGTCCACTACCCGGATGACTACCTGCTCTGGGAGCACTACGACCAGGTCGACACCCCGACACTCTTGCTGCGTGGTGCTGAATCAGATCTTGTGCTGCGCGAGACGGTGGAGCACATGCGCACAAGGGGCCCGGGCCGTGGTGGCCGCCTGCAGGTGATCGAGGTGCCCGGCTGTGGCCACGCGCCGGCGCTTAACGTGCCAGAACAGCTCGACGCGGTGCTGGACTTCATACGACGCCACGACTGAGAACTTGCGGACAGATCTGCTGCGCGACCCGGTCGCGGCGATTCCTCCGCCCCTTCTGCGCCCGACGCATTGGGCACAATGCGGGCTGTCCAATTGAGGAGACTTCATGGCTTTGACGATCTACGGCATCCAGGTGTCCCGCACGGTCCGGCCGCTCTGGGTGGCCACTGAGCTCGGCCTGGCGTTCGAGCACGTGCAGACGGACTACAGGGCGGGCACCACGCGCACGCCGGAATTCCTGGCGCTCAACCCCAACGGCCATATTCCGGTGGTCGTGGACCACCGGCCCGAGGGCGATGTGACGGTCTGGGAGAGCATGGCCTGCGCGCTTTACATTGCGCGCCAGCACGGCCAGCCCGATGGCCTCAACCTGGTACCGGCCACGCCGCGCGAGGATGCCGAGGCCCTGCGTTGGAGCTTCTGGACCGTGACCGAGGTGGAGAAGGATGCGCTCACCGTGCTCATGCATCGCCTATCGATGCCGGTCGAGCAGCGCAAGCCCGAACTCGCAAACGCGGCCGAGTCGCGCCTGAAGGTGCCCTTGCGCGTGCTGGAGCAGCACCTGGCACAGCAGCAGGCGCGGGGCGAGTCCCATCTTGCCGCGGCACGTTTCACCGTGGCCGACCTCTGCGTGGCCAGCGTGTTGCTGTGGGTGCGTGCCGCCCGCGACTTGATGGCGCAGTTCCCCCTGGTCAGCGCCTGGTTGCAGCAATGTCTGAGCCGGCCGGCCTACGCATCCCTGCGGCCTCCCCGGAAGTCTTGAGCGCGGCGACAGTGGCAGGGTCCGTACGGGGCTGGGCCGACACGATCGCCGTCGCAGGAACTCTGCTATCGTGTACGCAGACCCCGTGGGACGTTCTTGATCCATCTCAAGCCCGACTTTTCGCCGGGTGGCGAGAATCTACCTGCAGGGCGTGATCATCACATTCCTGCCTGCGACATGAAGCAGTCCGCTGACCCGCACCGCACCACTTCCACCAGCCTCCCTTCGGCATCCTGGTTCCCATTCCGCCTTGGCGCGGGTGCGGCCTGGGTCCGGCATCCGGTCTCCTTGCCCTTGCTGATCCTGCTGCTGGGCAGCGTGTTGACGGCATCGCTGGTGCGCATGGAGGCGATGCATCAAACCGAACGCCTGCAGATCCATTTCGATGACGAGGTGGACAGCCTGGTCGACAACATCGAGCGTCGTTTCCAGCTGGTGTCCAACGGACTGGGCGGCACGCGCGGCATGTACGCGGCCATCGATCCCGTGCGCCGCACCCAGTTTGCGGCCTATGTCGCAGAGCGTCGGCTCGACGTGGATATCCCGGGTGTCCGGGGCTTCGGCTTCATCGAGCGGGTGCCGCGCAGGCAAGTGGCGGCTTTTGTGCAGCGCGAGCGCGCCGACGCCGCACCGGATTTCGAGCTGAAGACCAGCGGGAATGCCGAGGACCTGTATGTGATCAAGCTGATCGAGCCGCTGGCGCGTAACCGCGAGGCCCGGGGCCTCGATGTTGGCGCCGAGGCGGTGCGTCGCGAGGCGGTGGAGCGTGCCGTGCGGACCGGCACCACGTCCCTCAGCGCAGCGATCCGGCTCGCCCAGGACGGCCAGGCCAGGCCAGGCTTTCTGTACCTGGCGCCGGTCTATCGGCCCGGCATGCCGCTGGGGACCGAAGCGCAGCGGTTTGCCGCCCTGCGGGGCCTGGTCTATGCGCCGATCGTGATGGAAGAACTGATGCAGCCCGGCCTGCAGAACCTGCGCAACACCGGCCTGGAGTTCCAGATTCTTGAAACCGGGCCCCAGGGCGAGAGCACCACGCTCTTCAGTTCGCAGGCCTCGGATGCTTCGGTCAACCGTCAGCCCCGCCTGACGTCGCTCAAGCCACTGCTGATCGGTGGCAGGGTGCTGACCCTGCGGGCCAACACCCTGCCTGCCTTGGAGAGCAGCATCAACACGGGCGTGCTGATCGGTAGCGGCATCGGGGGATTCGTGCTGAGCGGGCTGCTGGCCTGGGTGGTCTGGCTCCTGGCCAGCGCGCGCCAGCGTGCCCAGCGGCTGGCCGGGCAAATGACGGTCGAACTGGAGCGCCTGGCCCGGGTGACCCGCCACACGACCGATGCGGTGATCATCACCGATCCGCAGGGGCGCGTGACCTGGGTCAACGAAGCCTATACCCGCATCAGCGGCTACAGCCTGCAGGAGTCCCTGGGTCAGAAACCCGGCCATCTGCTGCAATCACCAAAGACCGATCCCGAAACCGTCGCCCGTCTGGCACGTCACCTTCGGGCGCTCGAGCCCTGCCGTGTCGAGATCCTGAACCGCCACAAGGATGGTCACGAATACTGGCTGGATCTGGAAATCCAGCCGCTGTACGACGAGGCCGGCCAGCTCAGCGGTTTCATGGCCGTGGAGCGCGACATCACCGAGCGGCTCAGCCGCGAAAAGGCCCTGCAACGGGCCTTGAGCTACAACGAGCAGTTGAGGCGGGCCATCGACGAGTTCGCCATTGTCTCGATGACCGATCGTCTGGGGCGCATCACCCAGGTCAACGCGTTTTTCGAGAACATCAGCGGCTACAGCCGCGAGGAACTGATCGGGCAGAACCACCGCATCCTGAAGTCCGGGGTGCAGGAGGCAGATCTCTGGCCACGGATCTGGGCTACGCTGATCGAAGGGCGGATCTGGCGCGGCGAGGTCTGCAACCGGGCCAAGGATGGACACCTGTACTGGGTTGACACGCTGATCATGCCGTTTACCGACGCCGCGGGCGTGGTGGAGCACTACATCTCGATCCGCACCGACGTGACGGCCTTGCGGCAGGCCGTCACGGACCTGCGCCACGGCAATGAGCTGATGCGCACCATCATCGAAAACATCCCCTGTGGCCTGAGCGTGGTGGACAGCGAGCTGAACATTCCGATCTACAACAGCCTGTTCCTGTCCCTGCTCGATGTGCCGCCGGCGCTGCTCGAACGCCCGCCCCTGTCCTTCGAATCCATCATCCGCCTGAATGCGCAGCGCGGCGAGTACGGCCCGCAGGGAGACACCAAGGTCGATATCCTGCTGCAGCGCGCGCGCAACCCGCAACCGCACCTGTTCCGGCGCGAGCGCCCGAACGGATCCATCCTGGAGGTGCGTGGGGCCAACCTGCCCGGGGGCGGCTTCGTCACCACCTACACCGACGTCACGACCGAACATCGCAACAAGCAGGAGCTGGAGGAGTACAAACGCATCCTGCACAGCGCCATGGACGCGCTGGACGAGGCCTTTGTCATCTACGACCAGGAAGACCGCCTGCTTTACTGCAATGAAAAGTACCGCGCGCTCTACCAGACCTCGGCCGACCTGATCGTGCCCGGTGCCCGTTTCGAGGACATCGTGCGCACCGGGGCCGAACGCGGCCAGTACCCCGAAGCGATTGGCCGCATTGACGAGTGGATGGCCGAACGCCTGGCCGCACATCGCCGGCACCGGCAGTTCGTCGTGCAGCGCCTGGACGACGGGCGCTGGTTGCGCATCCTCGAGGCCCGCACGCCCGATGGTTACCACGTGGGCTTTCGCATCGACATCACCGAGCTCAAGCAGGCGGTGGAGGCGGCCGAGACCGCTTCGCAGGCGAAGGGAGAGTTCCTGGCCAACATGAGCCACGAAATCCGCACGCCGCTCAATGCCGTGCTCGGCATGTTGCAGCTGCTCCAGGGGACCGAGCTCGATCCGCGCCAGCGAGACTATGCGGCCAAGACCGAAGGGGCCGCGCGTTCGCTGCTCGGTTTGCTCAACGACATCCTGGATTACTCCAAGGTCGAGGCGGGCAAGATGGTGCTGGATCCGCACCCCTTTGCGCTGGACCAGCTGCTGCGCGAACTCTCGGTCATTCTCTCGGCCAATCTGGACAGCCGGCCGCTGGAGGTGTTGTTCGATATCGATCCCGATGCGCCGCCGCAGCTGGTCGGGGATGCCCTGCGCCTCAAGCAGATCCTGATCAACCTGGCCGGCAATGCCATCAAGTTCACCGAACGCGGCCAAGTGGTGTTGAGCATCCGGGTGCAGGCCCGCACGGCCGACACGGTGCGCCTACGCCTGGCAGTGCGTGACAGCGGCATCGGCATTGCACCGGAGCATCAGGCCAGGATCTTCGAGGGGTTCACGCAGGCCGAGTCTTCCACCACCCGCCGTTTTGGCGGCACGGGCCTGGGGCTGGCGATCAGTCAGCGCCTGGTGGCGATGATGGGCGGGCGGCTGGAACTCCAGAGCACAGCAGGGCAGGGCAGCACCTTTTTCTTCAGCCTCGACTTGCCGCTCCCTGCTGCGCCAGTGCAGCAGCTGGCGGCGCCTGCGCTGTCCCGGGCGCAGCCCTGGCTGGGCCGCAGCGGCGGCACACCGCCCAGGGTGCTGGTGGTGGATGACAACCCGGTGGCGCGCCAGCTGCTGGCCGGCATGGGGCGCCAGCTGGGCTGGACGGTGGAGGAGAGCGGTGACGGCGAGGCGGCCCGGCAATTGCTGCAGCAGGCCGCTGCGCAGGGCCAGGGCTACCAGGCTTGTTTTGTCGACGCGCAGATGTCCGGCATGGGCGGACGGACCCTGTGCCGCACGGTCCGCCAGTCCTGCGGCTCGGGGCCGCAGGCACCGCTGCTCATCCTGGTGGGGGCCAGCGCCCAGGACCTGCTGTCGGTGCGTTCGGCAGCGGAGCACGAAGGGGTCGACGGCTTCGCGCTCAAGCCGCTGACCGCCTCCATGCTGCTCGATGCCGTGGTCGACGCGGCAGCGGGCGGAATCCAGACGCCTGTGAACGCGCCAACGCCCCGGGGACTGACGGGCAAGCGACTGCTGCTGGTGGAGGACAACCCGATCAACCAGCAGGTGGCCGCCGAGTTGCTGCAGGCCCAGGGCGCGCAGGTGCAGATCGCCGGCAACGGACGGGAAGGCGTGGATGCCGTGGCGGCGGCCCGGACCGCAGGTCGCCTATTCGACGCCGTGCTGATGGATGTGCAGATGCCCGTCATGGATGGCCTCACGGCCGCCGGCCTGATCCGCACCGAACTCCGACTGACGGACTTGCCCATCATTGCCATGACGGCCAATGCCATGCCGGCCGATCGCGAACGCAGCCTGGCTGCCGGCATGAACGCGCATGTGGGCAAGCCCTTCGAGATCGACCAATTGGTGGATTTGCTGCAGCGATTCACCGGCCAGGGCGCTGAGCGCCCGGCGCTTGCCGTGCCGACGCCGGCCCTGGTGTCGCCATCCGGGGCGGCGCCTTTGCTGGAGCGCCTGGCGGCTGTGCGGCGGCTGGGGGGCAACCAGGATCTGCTCGACGAAGTCACGCGCAGCTTCACGGCGGGCTTGGATCAGCAGCTGGCCGACTGGCTCCAGGAACTGCGTCAGCCGATGACGATGCCGGAGGCGCTGCGGCGCATGCACTCTCTCAAAGGGCTGGCGGCCACGGTGGGGGCCACGCGCCTGGCCGCGCTGGCGGCTGCGGCCGAGGCGGCCTGCCGCGAGGGCACGGCCCCGGCCGATGCCCAGGACTGGCAGCAGCGTTTCGAGGCCACGATCCAGGACACCCTGGCGGCGTTGCGCGCCGAAATGGATCTCGACAGGGGCCGGACCGCCGGCGCTGCCTAGTTCCTGGCGCCGAGCGTCAGTGCGGCGGCACGCGAGGCCGCCAGCGCCGCGGCATCCGGGGCCTGGCGTGTGGGCCAGCCGCCCAGATGCTGTTCACACAGATGCCCCATGGCGGCGATCCACTCGGGGCTGTCGTTGAGGCAGGGGATGTAGTGGAAGGCCTCGCCGCCGGCGTGCAGGAAGGCTTCGCGCACTTCCTGTGCGATCTCCTCCAGCGTTTCCAGGCAGTCACTGGTGAAGCCGGGGCAGACCACGTCGATGCGCTTGACACCGGCCTGCGCCATCCGGATCACGGTCGGCTCGGTATAGGGCTCC
The DNA here is from genome assembly GCA_016185015.1 of Burkholderiales bacterium. Lineage (GTDB taxonomy): Bacteria > Pseudomonadota > Gammaproteobacteria > Burkholderiales > Burkholderiaceae_C > Hylemonella. The sequence continues at coordinate 143,574 of JACPOI010000002.1, read as the reverse complement.
AGCCACTTGGCCTTGCCAAAGCGCGACTGGAAGGTCACCGTGTACTGCTCCTTGCCCAGGCCCAGTTCCTGCGCCAGCAGGCGCGCGGTCTTGTGGCACTCGCAGTGGTAGGGGTCACCCAGGTGCAGGGTGCGCTCGGGCACGCCATGAAAGCTCATGACCAGCTGGTCCGGCTGCCCATGCGCCTGCCAATGGGTGCGGATGCGCTGCGCCAGTGCGCTGATGTAAGCGGCATCGTCGTGGTAGCGGTTGATGAAGCGCAATTCGGGAATGGTGCGCACGCGATCCGCCCAGTGATAGACGGCATCGAATACGCTGGCCGTGGTGGTGCCCGAGTACTGCGGGTAGGCCGGCAGCACCAGCACGCGGGTGGCGCCCTCGGCCTTGAGCGCGTCGAGCTGCGCGGCCATGGCCGGGTTGCCGTAGCGCATGGCGTAGCGCACCGTGACCTGGTGGCCCTGCTGCTGCATCCACGCCTGCAGGCCTTGCGCCTGCTTTTCGGTCCAGACCTTGAGCGGCGAGCCGTCGGGCGTCCAGATCGTGGCGTATTTTGCTGCCGATTTGGCCGGGCGCAGGCGCAGGATGATGCCGTGCAGGATCAGCCACCAGATCGGCCGGGGAATCTCCACCACGCGGTGGTCTCCCAGGAACTCGGCCAGGTAACGCCGCAGCGCGGCGGGTGTGGGAGCGTCGGGTGTGCCCAGGTTGCACAAGAGGATGGCCGTGGTCGGCGCCTGGCCATGGGTGTACGCGGGTTCTTTTTTGAATGCCATGCGGTATTCTCGCCCACCTATGCAAGCCACGCTCGACGCCTCCCGGATCAAGGCCATTTCCCTTGACCTCGACGACACCCTTTGGCCGATCTGGCCGGTGATCACCCGCGCCGAATTGGCCCTGCAGGACTGGCTGCGCCCGCATGCGCCGGCCACCGCCGAATTCCTGACCGATGGCGAACGGCGCCTGGCCTTGCGCCGCGAGGTGCAGGCCAGCCGGCCCGAGATCGGGCACGACCTGCGCACCCTGCGCCAGGAGCTGATCCGCCGCGCCTTGCAGCGCCATGACGAGGACACCACGCTGGTGGAGCCGGCCTACGAGGTCTTTTTCGCCGAGCGCATGTGCGTTGAACTCTACGCCGATGCGCGCCCGGCGCTGGCCTGGCTGGCGCAGCGTTACCCGGTGGTGGCCCTGTCCAACGGCAATGCCGATGTGCAGCGCATCGGCCTGGGCGAGTATTTCAATGCGGGCTTCAGCGCGCAGGAGTTCGGAGTGGGCAAGCCCGATGCGCGTTTCTTCCACGCCGCTGCCCAGGCTGCGGGCGTGTTGCCGCACGAGGTGCTGCACGTGGGAGACGATGCCGCGCTGGATGTTGTGGGCGCCCTGGACGCCGGCCTGCAGACGGTCTGGGTCAACCGGGCCGGTCACGACTGGACGCATGACAGTCATCGCCCGCATGCCACCGTGGTGGACATGCAGGCGCTTTGTGCGCTGCTGGACCCGGGCGTTTAAGGCGTCGGCTGCAGCACCAAGGTGCTGCGCGTGGCCGCTTTCACGTCGGCCGAGTTCAGGTGCATGGGCTGGTAGCGGCCGGCGATGAAGTCCTGTGCCTGGTCGGCGTAGTGGGGGTCGAACAGCACGCCGCTCTGGCCTACGGGGTTGATGCCCAGCGCCTTGCCCGCATCGGCAAAGTCGATCAGGCGCCGCGTCGAGGGGCCGTAGTTCACGTTCCAGGGCGCCGGGCCCAGCGCGTGGGCTAGGTTGTTGGGAATCTCACGCCCACCCGGGGCTTGCAGCGGACCGACGTCGAACAGCTTGTCCAGCGGCTTGAGACGGCCCAGCGGGTGGCCATGGGTCACCGTGTGGTTGTTGCCCCAGGTCCAGCCGGGCAGGGAGAGGCCACGCAGGTCCTGCAGATGCTTGAGGGTGGCGCGCCAGGCCTGCAACACGGTGTCGTTGCGGTTCTCCGTGTCCGGTGTGCGGCGGTTGTCCCACCAGGGTGAGCGCGGGTCGGCCACCAGCCGCGGCAGCGCATGGTCGATGGCACGGGTACGCAGGAGGTTGCTGAACTGCACCTCGCCCAGCTCATCGGCCATGGTCGCCTTGAGCAGTTCGTAGACGAACTGGTTGTAGACCGTGGGTGCGATGCTGGCCGTGTTGTGGCGGCCATCCCATTCGGCCATCTGGTCGATCAGCGCGCGCTCGATGGAGTCGGTGGACTTCTCACGCAGCAGGGGCAGCAGCGGGCCCAGCACGCGCGCCGCGTAATCGGTCTGCTCGTCGAGCTGCAGGGCCTGGCTGTTCTGCAGGTTCCACAGGGTGCCCGCGGGCCTTAGCAGCTGGTCCAGGCGCCGAGCGCGTTCGGGCAGGTTGTAGTACCCCGGCACCGGCACGCCGCTGCGTGGCACGGGCTGGTGGTTGGCCGAGACGATGTAACCCCGCGCGGGGTTTTCTTCCTGCGGGTTGTCGGCAAAGCGGTAATACCCCGGCTTGTCGGCCTGCTCGCTGCCGCCGTCGAGGATGAAGCTGGGGTTCACGCTGAGCGGGCGCTGCACCAGCCTGGCCGCGGCCCACCAGCCGATGTCGCCGGCGGCGTTGGCCCACACCACGTTCAGGCCCGGGGCGTGGATCTTGCTGACGGCGTTGCGTGCCTTGGGCAGGGTGTCGGCACGGTTGAGTTCATGGAAGGCTTCCAGGATGGGGTTCTCGGTTTCCAGAAAGGTCCACCACATGGCGATCGGTGCCTGGCCCATGCTGTCGGGGAAGGCCTGGTTGATGAGCGGGCCGTGGGGCGAGCGGGTCAGCGTGATGTTGACCGGATCGGCCCCTTTGACGGCGATGGTTTCGGTGCGGCTTTGCAGCGCAACCCACTGGCCCTGGTGCCAGACCTGGCGCGGGTTGTCCGGGTTCACCTTCAGGGCGACCAGATCCATGTCGTCGTTCTGGAACATGGTCAGGCTCCAGCCGAACTGGGGATTGTGGCCGAGCAACGCGTAGGGGTTGAGCGCCTGGTGGTGGCCGTAAAGCTCGAAGCCCGGCGCGCTCAGGTGCGCCTCGTACCAGACCGCGGGCAGCGCATAGGCGATGTGCGGGTCCCCGGCCAGCAAGGGTTTGCCGCTGGCGGTGCGGCGCCCGGAAATGGCCCAGGCATTGCTGCCCTCGAAGAGCGGCACCCCCGCGAGGTCCATGGCCTGTTGGCTGACCTCGGACAGGCGTGCCAGGGCCTGCCAATCGGCTGCGGCCAGTTTGCGCCCGGGTGCCTTTTGCGCCATCGGGCCGACCACGCCCAGGGGTTGCCATTCCAGGTCGAAGACTCGCAGATAGTCGGGGCCGAGCTGGTCCCTCACATAAGTCAGCACGGGCTCGGTGCGCAGCGTGGCGGCGAAGCTGTAGGCCAGGTAGCCGGCCACGGCCAGGGTGTCGACGGGTGTGTAGGGCTGGGGCTGGATGCGCAGCACATCGAATTCGACCGGCAGGGGGCGCGTCTCCTGGAATTCGTTGATGCCGTCCAGATAGGCCAGCAGGCCCAGCCAGGCAGGACTGTTGCGGTCGATGCGCTTCACGCGTTCCTCGGCATGGGCCCGCAGTTCCAGCGTGCGGAACAGGCGGTCGGTATCGAGCAGCTTGGGTCCGAGGATCTCGGCCAGTTCACCGCGTGCCAGGCGTCGCACCATCTCCATCTGGAACAGCCGGTCCTGCGCGTGCAGGAAACCGAGGGCGCGGTAGAGGTCGGTCTCGTTCTGCGCCTGCAGATGCGGTACGCCTCGCTCGTCCCAGTTCACCAGGACCGGGGCCTTGAGCTGGCTCAACGTGAGCGTGCCGCTGCGCTGCGGCAGCTTGCTGCGGGCATGCCAGACACCGGCGGCGATGGCGATGGCCAGGGCGGTGATCAGCACGATGAGCAGGATGAACAGGACTTTGAAGCTGCGTTTCATCTCGGTGGGGTCTCCTGGTCATCAGCAGCGCTGATCTTGATTCTGTTGCGTTGCCACATGTCTGCTTTGTATCACCTGCCGAGGGCCTGAGCGGCCGTCAGGCCGCTGCGCACCGCACCTTCGAGGGTGGCGGGGTAGGGGCCTGCGACATAGTCGCCGCAGGCCAGCAGGCCGGGCGCGATGGTCTGCGCCGGGCGTCGCAGGGCGGGCGTGCAGGCAAAGGTGGCGCGTTTCTCGACCACGGTCTGCACGACCTGCAGGTCCAGGCCCAGTTGGCGGCGGGCCTGCTGCAGGACCTGGGCCTGGATCGTTTCGCGTTCTCCCCGGCTGGCACTGACCACGAAGGCCAGCAGGCCGCTTGATCCGTCGAGCTGGCCGCGATCGAAGACGAATTGCGCCGGATATTGCGTGTCGTGGCGCAGGGCCAGCATGGGGGCTGGCAGTCGGGCTGTTGCAGCCCAGGCGTAGACGGTGGTGATGGCTTCGAAATGCAGCGCTGCGGCGCTTGCCGCCCAGGCTTGCAAGGCCGCGGGTTCCGCTTGGGGCCCCGCGGCACCGGCCACCAAGCGCGCGGCCTCGGTCGACGGACAGGCCAGCAGCACGCTGTCAAACCCCTGGCCATCGAGCATCCAGCGGCCGTGCCCGGACTGCAGAGTGCTGATGCGCGTGCCGGTTTGCACGCTGGCACCTCGCTGCGCCAGCCAACGTGCGGCGGCCTGCGGGAACAGGGCCGACAGATCGATGCGCGGCAGCAGCAGTTGCGAGCCGCCGCGCACGCCGAACAGCGCATCGCGCAGCACGCGCAGGAAAACCTGGGCGCTGGCCTGTTGGGCGGGGGTGTTCAGGGCCGACACGCACAGCGGTTCGATCAGCTCCTGCATGACATGGGGGCCGAGCTGGCGGCACAGATCGGCCACCGACAGCTGTGCCTCGCATTCGAAACCCCGGAGTTTCCATCCCAGGGCGGCGCGCAACAGGCCCAGGCGCTCGGGCAGCGGCCAGCTGCCGTTGCGCAGGATGCCGGCCAGCACGTCCAGCGGCACGGGCAGGCTTGGCAGTTGCAGGCCGGCGCCGTCGGGAAACTTCAGCGTCAGGGGCAGGCGTTGCAGCGCGGTCTGCGTGTCGACACCGACCTCTCGCATCAGGCGCAGCGTCTCGGTGTAGGCGCCGATCAGGATGTGCTGGCCGTTGTCCAGGGAGACGGCACGCCCATCAGGCAGATGGCCTTCCAGACCGCGTGCTCTTCCACCGAGCGTGCGAGCCGCTTCGAAGACGGTGACCTCATGACCAGCCCGTGTCGCGGCCACTGCTGCGGCCATGCCGGCCCAGCCGGCACCCACGACAGCAACTCTCACATTTTCCCCAGCGCCTGTACGCGCCAGGCCAGCCAGAGCTTGCGCAGGGGCGTGAGGCTGATGCGCTGGTGCAGCACCTGGAAGTTGTCGCGCTCGATCTCGCGCAGCAGGGTGCGGTAGATGCTGGCCATCATCAGGCCCGGCTTCTGCGCGCGGCGGTCGACTTCGGGCAGCAGGGCCAGGGCCTCGTCGTAGAGGCTGTGGGCACGCTGCGCCTGGAACTTCATCAAGGCCGCGAAACGCTCCGAGTGCTGGCGCTTGAGCAGTTCGTGTGCCTTGACCTCGAACTGCTGCAGTTCGTTGACCGGCAGGTAGATGCGCCCGCGCAGCGCGTCTTCGCCGACGTCCCGGATGATGTTGGTGAGCTGGAAGGCCAGGCCCAGGGTGTGGGCGTAGCGCGTGGTCTGCTCCTGGGTCTGGCCGAAGATGCGCGCCGCCACTTCGCCCACCACACCCGCCACCAGGTGGCAATAACGCTGCAGGGCCGGGTAGTCCAGGTAGCGGGTCTGCTGCAGGTCCATCTGGCAGCCTTCGATCACGGCGAGCAGATGGCGGGCCTCGATGCCGTAGACGGCGGTGTGCGGCATCAGGGCCTGCAGCACCGGGTGGGTGGGCTGGCCCGCATAGGCGCGGCTCACTTCGGCTTCCCACCAGGCCAGCTTGGTCTGGGCCACGCCGGGGTCGGACACCTCGTCTACCACGTCGTCCACCTCGCGGCAAAAGGCGTAGAAGGCCGTGATGGCCGCGCGGCGCGGCTTGGGCAGGAAGAGGAAGGCGTAGTAGAAGCTGCTGCCGGAGGCGGCGGCTTTTTGCTGGACGTAATGCTCGGGCGTCATGGCGTGATTGTCCACTGGCTTCACATCCACAGGCTGCGCCATAGCAGCAGCGGCGCGTCGGCAGCGCCGACCGTGGGGCGATGCTGCAGGCTGTTGAAGCCCAGGGCCTCGATCTTGTCGACGATGCGCAGGCCGCCTTGCACCACCAGGCGCAGTTCCCAGCCGGCGCGGCCCGGGATGCGGTGCACCAGGGGCGCGCCTTGCTGCATGAGGGCGCGTGCGGTGTGTACCTGCGATGCGATCAGGGCCAGGATGGCGGGTGTCGGTGTGAGGGAGGCCAGTTCCGCGCGTTGCACCCCATGGGCGGCGCAGTCCGCGTCCGTCAGGTAGTGGCGGCCGCGCGGGATGTCGCGGCTCAGGTCCTGCCAGAAGTTGATGAGTTGCAGGGCGCTGCAGATGGCATCACTCTCGCGCAGCGCGGCCTCGTCGTGCACGCCGTAAAGGTGCAGCAGCAGGCGGCCCACCGGGTTGGCCGAGCGGCGGCAGTAGTCCAGCAATTCAGCCGGGTCGGCGTAGCTGGCCTGGTCGCGGGTCTTGCGCACGTCCTGGGCAAAGGCGTCGAGCAGATCGTCCAGCAGGGGCACGGGCAGGTGGAATTCGCGCAGCATGGCGGCCAGCGGGCCGAAGACCTGCGGCCAGCGCCCGCCAGGAGGCTGACCCTGGGCCAGGGCCAGCAGGTCGGACCGGTAGGCGCTCAGGTCGTCCAGGCGCTGTTGGGCCGTGGCCTCGCCCTCGTCGGCGATGTCGTCGGCGGTGCGGGCGTAGTGGTAGATGGCGGCGATGGGCGGGCGCAGCCGCGGGGGGCACAGCCAGGAAGCGACGGGGAAGTTCTCGTAATGCTCAACGGGCTGGGTGGGGATGGGCTTGTTCACGCCGTGGATTTTCGCCCGGCTTGACATAGGTCGGGTTTTTACCTAGATTACTGACCCATCGGTTATTAATTAAAAGCTCACTTCCGGAACTCCTGCCATGTCCGATACACGCCCCCACTGGTCCAGGCGCGCAGCCTGGGCGGCCATGCTGCCGATGGCGGCCTTGACCTTGCTCGCCTGCTCCAAGGCGGCACCGCCCGAAGAGCCAGTGCGGGCCGTCAAGGTCATGACCGTGCGCCATGCCAGCCTGAACGCGACCCAGGAGTTTTCGGGTGAGGTCCGCCCGCGCATCGAGTCGCGCCTGGGCTTCCGGGTGGCGGGCAAGCTGGTCAGCCGTGAGGTCGAACTGGGCCAGCGCGTGAAGGCCGGCCAGGTGCTGGCCCGGCTGGACCCGCAGGATTACCGCCTGGCGACCGACGCGGCCCAGGCCCAGATGGGCGCTGCTGTGACCAACCGCGATCTGGCCGCTGCGGATTTCAAGCGTTTCAAGGAACTGCGCGAGCAGAACTTCATCAGTGGTGCGGAACTTGAGCGGCGTGATGCGGCGCTCAAGGCGGCCCAGGCTCAGGTCGATCAGGCGCAGGCTCAACTGGCCTCGCAGCGCAACCAGGGCAGCTACACGACCCTGGTGGCCGATGCCGCCGGCGTGGTGACGGCGGTGGAAGCCGAGCCCGGCCAGGTGGTCAGCGCCGGTCTGCCGGTGGTGCGTGTGGCCCAGGATGGCCCGCGCGATGCGGTCTTTGCGGTACCGGAGGACAAGCTGGCCCTCATGCGCCAGGGCAGCGCGGTGGACGTGCGGGTCTGGCCCGGCCAGACCCAGCTGGTCGGCCGTGTGCGTGAGGTCTCGGCCAGTGCCGACCCGGTGACGCGCACCTACCAGGTCAAGGTGGCGCTGGAAGGCAAGCAGCCGCCACCCCTGGGCGCGACCGTCACGGTCTTCCCCAAGCTGCGCAGCGAACAACGCGTGGCGGCCATCAAGCTGCCGACCAGCGCCTTGCGCCAGGACGGCCAGACCACGGCGGTGTGGGTGCTGGACCCCAAGACCATGACGGTCGCGTCGCAAGCCATCCAGATCGCCACGGCCGATGGCAACGAGGCGGTGGTGGCTGCCGGCCTGCAGGACGGCCAACTGGTGGTGTCGGCGGGTGTGCATGTGCTGTCCCCCGGGCAGAAGGTGACGATCTACCGCGAGAAATCGGCCAGCACGCTGACCAGCGTGCCGCAGACGGCCATCGACGCCACGATCGGCTCCGCAGCCGCGCCTTCGGCTGTCAGCAAGTGAGGCGCGCATGACTTCCAAAGAACAAGAATCGCAGAGCTTCAATCTCTCGCGCTGGGCCATCGAACATCCGGCGCTCACGCGTTACCTGCTGCTCGTGCTCATGGTGCTGGGCTTCGTGGCCTATTTCCAGCTGGGCCAGGACGAGGATCCGCCCTTTACCTTCCGGGCCATGGTGGTGCGCACCTACTGGCCGGGCGCCACCGCGCAGCAGGTGGCCGAGCAGGTGACCGACAAGATCGAACGCACCCTGCAGGAGGTGCCGGGGGCCGACAAGATCCGCAGCTACTCCAAGCCGGGTGAGTCGCAGATCATCTTCCAGCTCAAGGACTCGACCCAGGCGGCCGTGGTGGCCAACACCTGGTACACGGTGCGCAAGAAGATCGGCGATATGCGGGGCACGCTGCCCGGCGGCATCCAGGGGCCTTTCTTCAATGATGAGTTCGGTGATGTCTACGGCGTGATCTACGCGCTGCAGTCCGACGGCTTCAGCGATGCCGAAGTGAAGGTCTTTGCCGACGATGTGCGCCAGCAGCTCCTGCGGGTGCCCGACGTGGCCAAGGTGGAACTCTTCGGGGTGCAGGACGAGAAGCTCTACATCGAGATTTCGCAAAAGCGCCTCTCGCAGCTCGGCCTGGACCTGAACCAGGTGCTGGCCCAGCTGGGCCAGCAGAACGCGGTGGAGAGCGCCGGCGCGGTGCAGACGCCGCTGGACGTGGTGCAGGTGCGGGTGGCCGGCCAGTTCGAGGCCGTGGGCCAGCTGCGTGCCATGCCCATCCGCGGCAGCACGGGCAACCAGCTGCGCCTGGGCGATATCGCCGAGATCAAGCGGGGCTACGTGGACCCGGCCGCCATCAAGGTGCGGCACCAGGGCCAGCAGGTCATCGCCTTGGGGATTTCCATGGCCAAGGGCGGGGACATCATTGCCCTGGGCAAGTCGCTGCGCAAGACCACGGACCGTATCGAAAAGACCCTGCCTGCCGGCATCCAGCTGGTGCAGCTGCAGGACCAGCCCAGGGCCGTTTCCACCTCGGTCAATGAATTCGTCGGCGTGCTCATCGAGGCAGTGCTCATCGTGCTGGCTGTCAGCTTCATCAGCCTGGGGCTGCACAAGCACCAGAACGCGAGCCACCTGCCGCTCTGGAAACGTTATTACGTGGACATGCGGCCCGGCCTGGTGGTGGGCATCACCATACCCCTGGTGCTGGCCCTGACCTTCCTGGGCATGCAGTACTGGGGCATCGGCCTGCACAAGATATCGCTCGGTTCTCTGATCATTGCCCTGGGACTGCTGGTGGACGACGCCATCATTGCCGTGGAGATGATGGTGCGCAAGATGGAGGAGGGCTACGACAAGGTGCGCGCGGCCACCTTCGCTTACGAGATCACGGCCATGCCCATGCTGACGGGCACGCTGATCACCGCTGCCGGATTCCTGCCCATCGGCATGGCCAAGTCGGCCGTGGGCGAGTACACCTTTGCCATCTTCGGCGTCACTGCGCTGGCGCTGGTGCTGAGCTGGATCGTGTCGGTCTATTTTGTGCCCTACCTCGGCACGCTGCTGCTCAAAGCCCAGCCTCACCATTCTTCGGCCCAGCCGGATCCGGCCGATGGTCCGCACGAGCACTTCGACACGCCTTTCTACCAGCGATTTCGCGCTACCGTGAACTGGTGCGTCAAGCATCGCTGGCTCACCATCGGCGCCACCGTGCTGACCTTTGCGCTGGGCATTGCCGGCATGGGCAAGGTGCAGCAGCAGTTCTTCCCCGATTCGAGCCGGCCGGAAATCCTGGTCGACCTCTGGTTCCCCGAGGGCACGTCTTTTGCCGCCAATGAGGAAACGACACAACGCGTCGAAAAACGCCTGATGGCCCTGACGGGGGTAAATGCGGTGAGCGCCTGGGTGGGTTCAGGTGTGCCCCGTTTTTACCTGCCGCTGGACCAGGTCTTTCCGCAGACCAATGTCTCGCAATTCATCGTGCTGCCCAAAGACCTCAAGACGCGTGAAACCCTGCGCGTGCAGCTGCCGACCTTGCTGGCCCAGGAATTCCCGGAGGCACGTGGCCGCGTCAAGCTGCTGCCCAACGGGCCGCCGGTGCCCTATCCGGTGCAATTCCGCGTGGTGGGTGCCGATCCGGCCGTGCTGCGTGCGCGTGCCGACGAGGTCAAGGCCGTGATGCGCGAGAGCGCCAACACGCGCGGTGTCAACGACAACTGGAACGAATCGGTCAAGGTGCTGCGCCTGGAGGTCGACCAGGCCAAGGCGCGCGCCCTGGGCGTGAGCAGCCAGTCCATCGCTCAGGCCTCGCGCACCTTGCTGGCCGGCCAGAACGTGGGCCAGTACCGCGAGGGCGACAAGCTGATCGACATCGTGCTGCGCCAGCCCCTGGACGAGCGCAACGCCCTGACCGACCTGGCCAACGCCTACCTGCCGACGGCCAGCGGCCGTTCCATTCCGCTGACGCAGATCGCCAAGCCGGTTTTCACCTGGGAGCCGGGCGTGATGTGGCGCGAGAACCGCGAGTTCGGCATCACCGTGCAGTCCGACGCCGTGGAAGGCATGCAGGGCGCCACCTTGACGGCCGAGCTGCTGCCATCGCTGCGCGCCCTGGAGTCCCAATGGCATGCCGCGGGTCTCACCGGCTATCGCATCGAAGTGGCCGGCGCGGTGGAGGAAAGCAGCAAGGGCACGGGCTCGATCGCCGCCGGCATGCCGCTGATGCTCTTCATCACCTTCACGCTGCTGATGCTGCAGTTGCAGAGCTTCAGCCGCGCGATGCTGGTGTTCCTGACCGGGCCCTTGGGTCTGGCCGGGGTGGCCGGGGCGCTGCTGGTGCTCAACCGCCCCTTCGGCTTCGTGGCCCTGCTCGGCGTGATCGCCCTCATGGGCATGATCCAGCGCAACTCGGTGATCCTGATCGACCAGATCGAGCAGGACCGCGCTGCCGGCATCCCGGCCTGGGACGCCATCGTGGAGTCGGCCGTGCGCCGCCTGCGCCCCATCGTGCTGACCGCCGCCGCCGCCGTGCTGGCCATGATCCCGCTGTCGCGCTCGGTGTTCTGGGGCCCCATGGCCGTGGCCATCATGGGCGGCCTGATTGTCGCCACGGTGCTGACCTTGCTGGCTTTGCCGGCCATGTACGCTGCTTGGTTTCGTGTGAAACGCGAGACACCGGTAGTGCCTGGTTTGAGATGAAACGGCGGTCTCCTGGCCGGGTTAAAATACCCGGTTGACCGATTTCATGGGGAGGTCTGTCGGACCTCCCCTTTTGTTTGGACCCGCGCGGGTGGCGAAATTGGTAGACGCACCAGGTTTAGGTCCTGACGCCAGCAATGGTGTGGGGGTTCGAGTCCCCCCCCGCGCACCAGTCCGGCCGCAGACTAGCCTGCGGGCCGACCCCGTTTTTGAATTGATTGGAGTGAGTCATCATGGCCGTTACCGTTGAAACCCTCGAGAAGCTCGAGCGCAAGATCACCCTGAGCCTGCCGCTGGCAGCCATCCAGTCCGAAGTCGAGACGCGCCTCAAGAAGCTGGCCCGCACCGTCAAGATGGACGGTTTCCGTCCCGGCAAGGTGCCGATGAACGTGGTGACCCAGCGCTACGGCTATTCCGTGCACTACGAAGTGCTGAACGACAAGGTCGGCGAGGCTTTTGCCCTGGCCGCCAACGAGGCCAAGCTGCGCGTGGCGGGCCAGCCCAGCATCACCGAGAAGGAAGGCGCACCGGCCGGCGAGGTGAGCTTCGATGCCGTGTTCGAGGTCTATCCGGAAGTCAAGATCGGTGACCTGGCCGGTGCCGAGATCGAGAAGCTGAATTCCGAGGTGAGCGAGAGCGCCATCCAGAAGACCCTGGACATCCTGCGCAAGCAGCGCCGCACCTTTGCCCAGCGTGCCATGGACACCGCCGCCCAGGACGGCGACCGCGTGACGATCGACTTCGAAGGCAAGATCGACGGCGAGCCCTTTGCCGGCGGCAAGGCTGACGACTTCCAGTTCCTGGTCGGCGAAGGCCAGATGCTCAAGGAATTCGAGGATGCCGTGCGCGGCATGAAGTCTGGCGAAAGCAAGACCTTCCCCCTGGCTTTCCCGGCCGACTACCATGGCCAGGACGTGGCCGGCAAGACCGCCGATTTCCTGGTGACCGTGAAGAAGATCGAAGCGGCCCACCTGCCTGAAGTCAATGACGCCCTGGCCAAGTCGCTGGGCGTGGCCGAAGGCACCGTGGCTGCCCTGAACGCCGACATCAAGAAGAACCTGGAGCGCGAGGTCAAGTCGCGCCTGGCCGCCCGCAACAAGCAGGCCGTCATGGACGCCCTGGTGGCCAAGGCCGAGCTGGACCTGCCCAAGTCCATCGTGCAGGCCGAGATCGACCGCATGGTTGAAGGCGCGCGCGAAGACCTGAAGCAGCGTGGCATCAAGGACGCCGACAAGGCCCCGATCCCCGGCGAAATGTTCCAGCCGCAAGCCGAGCGTCGTGTGCGCCTGGGCCTGGTGGTGGCCGAACTGGTGCGTGTGAACAACCTGCACGCCACCCCGGACCAGATCAAGGCCCACGTGGATGAGCTGGCCGCCAGCTACGAGCGCCCGGAAGACGTAAAGCGCTGGTACCTGGGCGACAACCGCCGCATGGCCGAGGTTGAAGCCGTGGTGATCGAGAACAACGTCACCGACTTCGTGCTGTCCAAGGCCAAGGTGAGCGAAAAGGCCATTTCTTTCGACGAACTGATGGGCCAGGCCTGATCCAGGTACCGTGATCCCAGCGGGTGGGGCTTGCGCCGGGCTTGCAGTCCGGGCGACAGGCCCCATGTCATTTGGGGCCGGCATTTTTCGGTAAAGTAGACCCCATATTTGGAGTGAGCATGAATCTGCGCAACAGTGCATACAACGGCGCCCTGGACACCCAGGCCCTGGGCATGATCCCGATGGTGATCGAGCAGTCGGGCCGCGGCGAGCGTTCCTACGACATCTATTCGCGCCTGCTCAAGGAGCGCGTGGTGTTTCTGGTTGGCCCGGTCAATGACCAGACCGCCAATCTGGTCGTGGCGCAGCTGCTGTTCCTGGAGAGCGAGAACCCCGACAAGGACATCTCCTTCTACATCAACTCGCCCGGTGGCTCGGTCAGCGCCGGCATGGCGATCTTTGACACCATGAACTTCATCAAGCCCGACGTGTCCACGCTGTGCGTCGGCATGGCCGCCAGCATGGGGGCCTTCCTGCTGGCCGCAGGGGCCAAGGGCAAGCGCTTCTCGCTGCCCAATTCCAAGGTCATGATCCACCAGCCGCTGGGTGGGACCCAGGGCCAGGCCACCGAGATCGAGATCCATGCCCGCGAGATCCTCAAGACCCGCGAGCAGCTCAACAAGATCCTGGCCGAGCGCACCGGCCAGCCGCTGGACAAGATCGAGCGCGACACCGAGCGGGACTATTACCTCTCGGCCGACGAAGCCAAGGACTATGGCCTGGTCGACCAGGTCATCGCCAAGCGTCCCTGAGCCGCTGGTCGGGTTTGTTGTTTTCTGGCGCCAGTCCCTAGCCGGGGGCGGGCGCCGCATGGTTATCATAGATTCGGAAAAACCGAAAAGGCGTTCCCCCCATGGCCGATAAAAAAGGCACGACCAGCGAAAAGACCCTGTACTGCTCTTTCTGCGGCAAGAGCCAGCATGAGGTCAAGAAGCTGATTGCCGGCCCTTCGGTGTTCGTCTGCGACGAATGCATAGAACTGTGCAACGAGATCATCCGTGACGAGTTGCCGGCCAGCACCGAGTCGACCGAAGGGCGCGGCAACCTGCCCATACCGTCCGAGATCAAGCTCAACCTGGACAACTACGTGATCGGCCAGGAGCCTGCCAAGCGCACGCTGGCGGTGGCGGTCTACAACCATTACAAGCGGCTGCAGCACAAGGAATCCGCGCGCAAGGACGAGGTGGAGCTGGCCAAGAGCAACATTCTGCTGATCGGGCCCACGGGTTCGGGCAAGACGCTGCTGGCCCAGACGCTGGCACGCCAGCTCAACGTACCCTTCGTGATGGCCGACGCCACCACGCTGACCGAAGCCGGTTATGTGGGCGAGGACGTCGAGAACATCATCGCCAAGCTGCTGCAGAGCTGCAACTACGAGGTTGACAAGGCCCAGCGCGGCATCGTGTACATCGACGAGATCGACAAGATCTCCCGCAAGTCCGACAACCCCTCCATCACCCGTGACGTGTCGGGTGAGGGCGTGCAGCAGGCCTTGCTCAAGCTCATCGAAGGCACCATGGCCAGCGTGCCGCCGCAGGGCGGACGCAAGCACCCGAACCAGGATTTCATCCAGATCGACACCACCAACATCCTCTTCATCTGCGGCGGCGCCTTTGCCGGCCTGGAGAAGGTGATCGAGAACCGTACCGAATCCTCGGGCATTGGCTTCGGTGCTGCCGTCAAGAGCAAGCAGCAGCGCAGCCTGACCGAAGTGTTCAAGGATGTCGAACCCGAGGATCTGATCAAGTTCGGCCTGATTCCGGAACTGGTCGGCCGCATGCCGGTCGTCGCGACCCTGGCCGAGCTGTCGGAAGACGCGATGGTGCAGATCCTGACCGAGCCCAAGAACGCCCTGGTCAAGCAGTACGCCAAGCTCTTCGCCATGGAGGGCGTGGACCTGGAGATTCGCCCTGCGGCGCTCAAGGCCATTGCCCGCAAGGCCCTGGCCCGCAAGACCGGTGCCCGTGGCCTGCGTTCCATCCTGGAGCAGTCCCTGATCGACACCATGTTCGAGCTGCCCAGCATGAACAATGTGGAGCGTGTCGTGGTGGATGAATCCACCATCGAGGAAAACAAGCCGCCCCTGCTGGTGTATCGCGAGGCCGCCAAGAAGGCCTGAACCAGCGGGTTTTCCTGCCCCACCTTCATGGATTTGACCTAGCAGCCCGTCTCATAATCAAAGCCGGGTTGAAAATTCCCATTCGCAATCCATATTCAACAGGTCAACTAAAGGTTTACCCATGTCCGGTCATACCCCTCTGCCTGCCACGCCCATCGAGTTGCCGCTGTTGCCGCTGCGCGATGTCGTGATCTTCCCGCACATGGTGATCCCGCTCTTCGTGGGCCGCCCCAAGAGCATCAAGGCGCTTGAGTCGGCCATGGAGGCCGAGCGCCGCATCATGCTGGTGGCGCAGAAGGCCGCTGCCAAGGACGAGCCGCAAGTCTCCGACATGTTCGAAGTCGGCTGCGTGTCCACCATCCTGCAGATGCTCAAGCTGCCTGATGGCACCGTGAAGGTGCTGGTCGAAGGGCAGCAGCGTGCCCTGGTCGACAAGATCATCGACGGCGAAACGCATTTCACCGCCACCGTCACGCCGGTGCAGGCGCCCGCCGAGGCGGGGGCAGGCGAGCACAAGCAGACCAGCGAGATCGAGGCCCTGCGCCGCGCCGTGATGCAGCAGTTTGACCAGTACGTCAAGCTCAACAAGAAGATTCCGCCCGAGATCCTCACCTCGATCTCCAGCATCGACGATCAGGGCCGCCTGGCCGACACCATTGCTGCACACCTCCCGCTCAAGCTGGAGAACAAGCAGACCGTGTTGAGCCTGTCCGACATCAAGGAGCGCCTGGAGAACCTGTTCGAGCAGATCGAGCGCGAGGTTGACATCCTCAACGTCGACAAGCGCATCCGTGGCCGCGTCAAGCGCCAGATGGAGAAGAACCAGCGCGATTTCTACCTGAACGAGCAGGTCAAGGCCATCCAGAAGGAACTGGGCGAGGGCGAGGACGGGGCCGACATCGAAGAAATCGAGAAGAAGATCAAGGCGGCCCGCATGCCGGCCGAGGCGCGCAAGAAGGCCGACGCCGAACTGAAGAAGCTCAAGCTGATGTCGCCCATGTCGGCCGAAGCGACCGTGGTGCGCAACTACATCGACACCCTGGTCGGCCTGCCCTGGAGCAAGAAGACCAAGATCAAGCACGACCTGGCCAATGCCGAAGCGGTGCTCAACGAAGACCACTTCGGCCTGGAAAAGGTCAAGGACCGCATCCTTGAATATCTTGCTGTGCAACAGCGTGTGGACAAGGTCAAGGCGCCCATCCTGTGCCTCGTCGGCCCGCCGGGTGTGGGCAAGACCTCGCTGGGCCAGTCGGTGGCCAAGGCCACCGGGCGCAAGTACGTGCGCATGGCGCTAGGCGGCATGCGTGACGAGGCCGAGATCCGCGACCACCGTCGCACCTATATCGGCGCCATGCCGGGCAAGGTGCTGCAAAGCCTGACCAAGGCTGGTACGCGCAATCCGCTGTTCCTGCTCGACGAGATCGACAAGCTGGGCACCGACTTCCGTGGCGACCCGTCCAGTGCGCTGCTGGAGGTGCTGGATCCCGAGCAGAACAACAAGTTCGGTGACCACTACGTGGAGGTCGACTTTGACCTGAGCGACGTGATGTTCGTGGCGACATCCAACTCCATGAACATCCCGCCGGCCTTGCTGGACCGCATGGAAGTGATCCGCCTGTCCGGTTACACGGAGGACGAGAAGGTCAACATCGCCCAACGTTACCTGCTGCCCAAGCAGCTGAAGAACAACGGCGTCAAGGAAGAAGAGCTGCTGATCGCCGAGGACGCCCTGCGCGACATCGTGCGTTACTACACCCGCGAGGCGGGCGTGCGTTCGCTGGAGCGCGAGATCTCCAAGATCTGCCGCAAGGTGGTCAAGGGCCTGCAGCTTAAGAAACTGCAGCCGCTGGTCAAGGTCTCGGCCGAGAACCTCAACGACTATCTGGGCGTGCGCAAGTTCAGCTATGGACGTGCGGAGCAGCAGAACCAGGTCGGGCAGGTGGTCGGGCTGGCGTGGACCGAGGTCGGTGGCGACCTGCTGACCATCGAGACGGCGCTGATGCCCGGCAAGGGCGTGATCACACGCACGGGTTCGCTGGGCGACGTGATGAAGGAGTCGGTCGAGGCGGCCCGCACCGTGGTGCGCAGTCGTTCCCGCCAGTTGGGCATCCCGGACGAATACTTCGAGAAGCGCGACATGCACATCCACGTGCCCGATGGCGCCACGCCCAAGGACGGCCCGAGTGCCGGAGCCGCCATGACAACGTCCATGGTGTCGGCACTCACAGGGATTCCCGTGCGCGGTGACGTGGCCATGACCGGCGAGATCACCTTGCGCGGCGAGGTCACGGCCATCGGCGGCCTGAAGGAAAAGCTGCTGGCGGCGCTGCGCGGTGGCATCAAGACGGTGCTGATCCCCGAGGAGAACGTCAAGGACCTGCAGGAAATCCCTGACAACGTGAAGAGCGGTCTGGACATCGTGCCAGTGCGCTGGATCGACAAGGTGCTGGAGGTCGCGCTGGAGCGCAAGCCGACGCCCTTGCCGGACGAGGAGCCGGCGGTTGCTGCACCGGTGGCCCCGGCCGTGGCACCGGTGCAGGACTCGATCAAGCACTGAGTCAAAATTTTTGGCGGCCTTTTGCAAAAGTTAAAAAATGCCGCTATAATTTGAGGCTTGAAACGCGGGAATAGCTCAGTTGGTAGAGCGCAACCTTGCCAAGGTTGAGGTCGAGAGTTCGAGACTCTTTTCCCGCTCCAGATTCCGAAAAAGGGAAGCGCCTGCTTCCCTTTTTTATTGAAGGAAAACCGGCCCCAGGCCGGTGGCAACGAAATCCTGGCGCGGTAGCAAAGCGGTTATGCACCGGATTGCAAATCCGTGTAGGTCGGTTCGACTCCGGCCCGCGCCTCCAGACTCCATGCGGGAGTAGCTCAGTTGGTAGAGCGCAACCTTGCCAAGGTTGAGGTCGAGAGTTCGAGACTCTTCTCCCGCTCCATTTCACATGCTTTTGTGCCCCTGTCCGCAAGCGCCGCGACCACTTGGGCCGCTGCTGCCATTTGCAGGACAATGCAAGGGCGGCATGGCCTCGATGGTGAAATTGGTAGACACAGCGGACTTAAAATCCGCCGCTTCCAGAAATGGGGCGTGCCGGTTCGATTCCGGCTCGAGGCACCATACTTTCGTTTTTCGGTGTCGGTTTGGCAATTTCGAACCGACACGCCTTGAGGCGGTGTTGACGAGGCGCGCAAGACGCGCGGGTTCGATGACGGCTCGAGGCACCATAATTTCAATTTGCGATATCGGTTTGGCAATCGCGAACCGGCACGCCCAAGGGCGGTCATGACGAAGCGCGCTGCGCGCGCGGGTTCGATCCCGGCTTGCGCGGATTCGGTGTTGGTTTGATGATTGGCACGGGGCAACACAGAGAGAACACGATGGCAAGCTACGACGCTCCTTTTGAAATCCATGTCCATGGTCAGGTGCTCTTGCGCCCGGAGGTCGGCTTCGACCAGCTGGAGGAAACGCTCAAGCCCTTGTGGAAATACGCCGGGGCGCGCTCGCTGACGGATGGCGCCCCGAGTCACTACGAGGACGAGCCGGGCATACGCTTCGACCCGCAGGAACACATGCTGCAGCTGTGCTGGACCGTGATCGGCGACGAGGATTTCCGCCAGTCGCTCGACGAGATGTGCATGAACCTCAACGAGCTGTCGCAGGCCGGGGCCGCCATCGAAGTCACCTTCTACGATACCGAGTTCGATGAGGACGAAGCCGAGCCCAGCGCGCAGTCGCGTGATGATTTCATGATGATGTTCGTCGGTCCCAACCCGGCCGCCATCATGCAAGTGCAGCGCGACCTGCTGGTGCAGGACGTGATCAGCCTGATGGAGCGTCACTTCGACGCCTCCGAGCTCGGTGGTGTGGTCAGCGAGGTGGACCGCCTGTTCGGTCAGCGCTTCGACTCGCTGGTCAACTCGCTCGAGATCGGCAAGCCACCCCGCGGCTCCGGCGGCGGGCATGGTGGCGGCCACGGCGGCGGTCGCAAACCGCGACATTTGCACTGATTTGCCGCTTCTGTGGGCCCGCGGGCGATTCAAATCGGATCGCGCGTGCTACTATTTTCATAGTTATGGTGCTACGCAAGGACTGACGCATGAACATGGCTGTTGCAGCCACGGCCAAGCCCGCCGGAGCCCGCGCCCCCGCGGGCCGGCCGGAAAAGCTGCGCCTGGGCGATGTGCTGGTGCAGCAGCGTCTGATCTCGCTGGAGCAGTTGCAGCAGACCCTGGAGCTGCAGCAGCAGACCGGCAAGAAGGTCGGTCGTCTGCTGATCGAGAGCGGTGTCATCACCGAGGAGTCGCTTGCAGATGCGCTGGCGCGTCAGCTGCGCGTGCCCTTCATCAATCTCAAGACCTACCCTTTCCGCGGTGACGTCGTCAAGCTCCTGCAGGAGTCGGCGGCCAGGCGCTTTCGGGCCCTGGTGCTGGAAGACAAGGGCGACACCCTGCTGGTGGCCATGGCCGACCCGCTGGACCTGTTTGCCTACGACGAGATCACGCGCCTGCTCAAGCGCAACATCAGCATTGCGGCCGTGCCGGAGAGTCAGCTCGCGCTCGCCTGCGACCGCCTGTACCGCCGTACCGAAGAGATCAGCGGCTTTGCCCGCGCGCTAGAGAAAGACCTGGGCGACGCCGTCGACTTTGGCGAACTGACAGCCTCAGCCGGTGTCGAAGGCGCGCCCGTGGTGCGCCTGCTGCAATCGCTTTTCGAGGATGCCACGCAGGTTGGTGCCTCGGACATCCATATCGAACCGCTGGAGTCCGGCCTGCAGATCCGTGTGCGGGTGGACGGTGTGCTGCAGACGCAGACCCAGGCCGAAAAGAGGATCGGTGCCGCCCTGGCGCAGCGCATCAAGCTCATGGCCGGCCTGGATATTTCCGAGAAACGCCTGCCACAGGACGGCCGCTTCAGCGTACGACTGAAGGACCAGACCATCGACGTGCGCCTGTCCACCATGCCCAGCACCTACGGCGAATCGGTGGTCATGCGCCTGCTGAGCCTGGACGGTGGGGTGCGCCAGCTCGACCGCATCGGCATGCCGCCGGCCATGCTGGCTCGTTTCCGCCAGCTGCTGGGGCGCACCTCCGGGCTGATCCTGGTGACCGGCCCGACCGGCTCGGGCAAGACGACCAGCCTGTACGCGGCGCTGGCCGAACTCAATTCCAGCGAACTCAAGATCATCACGGTCGAAGACCCGGTGGAATACCGCCTGCCTGGCATCACCCAGGTGCAGGTCAACGAAAAGATCGAGCTTTCCTTCGCCAAGGTCCTGCGTGCCACCCTGCGCCAGGATCCGGACGTGATCCTGGTGGGTGAGATGCGCGACGCCGAGACGGCCGAGATCGGCCTGCGCGCCGCCATCACCGGCCATCTGGTGCTCTCCACGCTGCACACGCGCGATGCGGCCAGCACGCCGTTTCGCCTGCTGGACATGGGGGTACCGCCTTATATGGTGGCCACCTCCTTGCAGGCTGTCGTCGCCCAGCGCCTGGTCCGCCTGATCTGCGAGACCTGCGGTGAGCCCCATGAACCCGACGCGCAGGAGGCCGTGTGGCTGACCAGCCTGCTGGGGCCGGGGCAGCACGTGCATGCCAAGCTGGGCCGGGGCTGTTCGGCCTGCAATGGCACCGGCTACGCGGGTCGTCAGGGCGTCTACGAGATGCTGGAGATGGACGCCGAGCTGACGCAGTCAGCCAGCCGCTCCGACCCGGCCGCCTTTTTGCAGGCTGCGCGCGCGCGCATGGCCGGGCAGACGCTGACGCACCATGCGCTGGAACTGGTGCGCCAGGGGCGGACTTCGCTGGCCGAGGCCATGCGGGTGGGCTACGACCTTGAGGATTAGGCGCTGACATGCCCATCTATGCGTGGCGTGGTCGCAACAACCTGGGTGAGCTGATCCAGGGGGAACTGGAGGCGATGTCGGAAGACGCCGTGGCCGACCAGTTGCTCAGCCTGGGCCTGGTCCCGGTGCAGATCCTGGCAGCACTCGAAACCCCTTCTTCCGAGAGCTGGTGGGACCATCTCAAGCGGCGCGCCATCGCCATCGAAGACGTGCTGATCTTCTCGCGCCAGATGTACACGCTGAACAAGGCGGGCGTGCCCATCCTGCGCGCCTTCGCCGGGCTGGAGGCTTCGGCCGAGAAGCCGGCCATGGTAGACGTGCTGCGGGACGTGCGCAGCAGCCTGGACCAGGGGCGCGACATGGCCACCTCGCTGGCGCGCCACCCCAAGGTCTTCGGCCCGTTCTACGTCGCCATGGTGCGGGTCGGCGAGATGACGGGTCGTTTGACCGAGGTTTTCCTGCGTCTGGCCGAGCACCTGGAGTTCGAGCGTGACGTGCGCGCCCGCATCAAGCAGGCTCTGCGTTACCCGACCTTCGTCATCGTCGCCATGCTGATCGCGATGGTCATAATCAATCTTTTCGTACTGCCGGTGTTTGCCAAGGTGTTCGCCGGTTTCAACACCCAGTTGCCGCTGATCACACGCGGCCTGCTGGGTTTCTCCACGTGGACGATCACCTGGTGGCCGGTGTTGCTGGCGCTGGGCGCCGGGGCCGGTGTCATGGTGCGCTCCTACCTGAACACCCCGCAGGGGCGCTACAACTGGGACCGGCGCAAGCTGAACCTGCCCGTGGTAGGGCCCATCATCCTGAAATCCACGCTGGCGCGCTTTGCCCGCAGTTTTGCGCTGTCCAGCCAGAGCGGGGTGCCGCTGGTGCAGGCGCTGACCGTGGTGGCGCAGACGGTGGACAACGCCTATATAGGCGCACGTGTCGAACAGATGCGCGACGGCATCGAGCGCGGGGAGAGCATCTCGCGCTGCGCCGCGGCCACCGGCGTGTTCACCCCCGTGGTGCTGCAGATGATGACCGTGGGCGAGGAGACCGGTGAACTCGATTCGCTGCTGTTCGAGATCGCCGAGATGTACGAGCGCGACACCGACTACGCCATCAAGGGTCTGTCCACGGCCATCGAGCCCATCCTCTTGGCCTTCATCGGCGTGCTGGTGTTGCTGCTCGCGCTGGGCGTTTTCCTGCCCTTGTGGAACCTCGGGCAGGCGGCCATGGGGCGTGGAGGCGGCTGAATGACGGCGCCCGCCCTGT
Organism: Burkholderiales bacterium; assembly: GCA_016185015.1. Lineage (GTDB taxonomy): Bacteria > Pseudomonadota > Gammaproteobacteria > Burkholderiales > Burkholderiaceae_C > Hylemonella. Next base: position 121,344 of record JACPOI010000002.1, on the reverse strand, counting down.
AAAGGCGGGGCTTGTTGTGACGTTTTCCACACGAATGAAGGGCGCCAAGTGCGCATTCATCGGTCGGCGGCACTATACTTCGAAAATGATAGCGGCCCATTCCGGTGCCGTATGACTGAAATTGGTCCTTGGATTGGAGCCTGACATGAAGCAGCAACGTGGTTTTACCCTGATCGAACTGGTGATGGTGATCGTGATTCTCGGCATTCTGGCTGCCGTGGCGATTCCTCGTTTTGTAGATCTGGGTGCCGATGCGAACACTGCAGCTGCCAGAGGGGTCGGGGGTGGCCTGAGTTCCGCTGCATCGATCAACTATGCAGCCTGTGCGGCCAGGAACAACGTGGTTACCGCCAACGTTTGTACCCAGGTGGCGACCTGCGCTGGAGTTGGGGCGGTGACATTGCCGGCTACCGCGATTGTGGTGGGTGCTGTTCCCGCGGCGACGGTACAAGGCACTGTGTACATCACAGCGGCTAACAACACGGCTGTTGCAGCGAATGGGACATCCGCGACCTGCAATGCGACCTACGGCAATGGCGGGGCAGGCATCGCCATGACATGGGTTGCGATTGGCGCCGGAAACTGATCCGTCCCGGGCCTTTATGGCTGAGACCAGAAAGGCCGCAAACTGCGGCCTTTTTTTAGTTTGTGCATAACATGAAGGCGCCGACCCGCAACCATGGTTTCACCCTGATCGAACTGGTCATGGTGATCCTTATCCTTGGCTTGCTGGCGGTCCTCATCGCCCCGCGTCTCGATCCCAGGGACTACGAAGCACGAGGTTTTTATGATGAAACCCTCGCGCTTTTGCGCTATGCGCAGAAGACGGCCATCGCGCAGCGGCGTACCGTCTGCGTGGCGTTGAATGCGGGCGGTGTGGCTCTGACGATAGACCAGAATACCCCTCCAGACCTCATTTGCGATGGGCCGCCTACCTTGCCCAATCCGCCTAGGGGAGGAAACGGACTGACAGCCACTGTAGCTGGGGGGGGGGCGATTGGTACCTTTCAGTTCACCCCTCTAGGGAGTACGAATCAGGTCGGGAATGTGACGATCTCCATGCCCGACAGCGCGAATATCACCGTGGATGCGGAGACCGGCTATGTACGCTAGCCGACGCCAGGCTGGCTTCACGCTGGTCGAGCTAATTTTTTTCATCGTCGTGGTGACCTTGGGCATTGCCGGCATCCTCGTCGTCATGGATGTCAGTGCTGCCCGTAGCGCCGACCCGATGGTGCGCAAGCAGGCCATGGTGCTGGCCGATTCACTGCTGGAAGAGATACTGCTCAAGCCATTTGCCGATCCGGATGGCATTGGCGGCGAAACCACCCGTGCCACCTTCGACGATGTGAACGATTTCAACGGCATCAATGAGACCCTCTCTGCAGCGGGACCGGTCTTCACCGGCATGCCGGCCTTGCTCAATGGCTATCAGGTGCAGGTGGTCGTGGCACCTGCCGTACTGGAAGGGGTCGCGGCCCGGCGGGTGAGCGTGACGGTCGGCCGCGGGATCGACAGCATCACCATGGTTGGTTTTCGGACGGATTACTGACCATGCGTACCCTGCAACGTCCACAGAGCGGTTTCACCCTGATCGAGCTGGTCATGGTGATCGTGATCCTGGGCATCATCGGCACGATGGTGGCCGTGTTCATGCGCAGCCCTATCGACGCCTACTTCGACACCGCACGACGCGCCGCGCTGAGCGACCAGGCCGACACGGCCACGCGCCGCATGGCGCGCGACATCCGCAGGGCCCTGCCCAACAGCATTCGCAACCCGAACGCCAACTGCATCGAGTTCATCCCCACCCGCACGGGCGGGCGCTACCGGGCCGACGTGGACACGACGGCTGGCCCGGGCGCGCAGACCAACAGCGTGCTGGACTTCGGCTCGGCCGATACGCGGTTCAACATGCTGGGCAACAACGCGGATCTGCCCGCCGACCAACGTATCCAGGCGAATGACCTGATCGCGGTCTACAACCTGGGAATCCCTGGGGCCGACGCCTATGCCGGCGACAACACCGCGACGGTCACTGCCGTCACGACCGCCGCAGAGTCGAACCTGACCATCAGCAGCAAGCGCTTCCCGCTGGCCTCGGGGGGGCAGCGCTTCCACGTGATTCCCGGCAACGAGCCGGTGGTGGCCTATGTCTGCTCGGCAGGCAACCTGCGGCGCACGAGCCGGGCTTTTGCCGCCGCTGCCTGCCCGGCGGGTGGCCCCATCCTGGCGCGCAATGTCAGTGCCTGCAATTTCGTCTACAACGGGTCGGACCTGCAGCGCAATGCGTTGGTCCAGTTGGCGATGGAGTTCACGGATAACGCGGAGACCGTTAGCCTGTACCACGAAGTCCATTTGAACAACACACCATGAAGAGCCTGTACGCCATCCAGCGCGGCTTCGCCGCCATCACTGCGGTCTTCCTGCTGGTCGTGCTGGCCGCGCTGGGCGCCTTCATGCTGACGTTTTCCAACACGCAGCAACTGACCTCGGCCCAGGACGTTCAGGGTTCGCGTGCCTACTGGGCGGCCCGTGGCGGGCTGGAGTGGGGCGTGAGCCGGGTGGTCGCCAATTCAGCGGCCTGTCCCGCACCACCAGCGCCCTTCGTCATCGAGGGCTTCACCATCGTCATCAACTGCACGCGCCAGACCTACAACGAGAGCGGGGGCACGGTCACCATTTTCAGGCTGGGCGCCACGGCTTCGCAGGGCGGGGCTGTGGGTTCGCTTGCTTATGTCGAGCGCAGTGTCTCTGCGTCCGTGGAAATTCCATGATTCAAAGCACACTCAGAACCTTGTCCAAGTGCTTGCTGGCGGCCTGCCTATGCCTTCTGCCGGTCACCGGAGCTTGGGCCGCCGTCACTTACGTGTCTTCCTCGGTCGGTTCGCTGTCGAATTCCAGCGTGAGTTCGGTCCAGATCAACAACCCGACCGGGCTGGTGGCCGGGGACCTGATGGTGGCATTTCTGGCGCAAAACAACCCGGGCTCCCCCATCGTCAGTACGGCGACCGGCTGGACCAATGTGCTGAGCCGGAACCACACGAGTGGGTCCACCGTCGGTACGTCGGTCTACTACCGTTTTGCCACAGCGGCCGATATTTCGAACGGCAGTTTCACCTTCTCGTTCACCAGCAGCCGACGCTCGGCGGGTGCCATCCTGGCGTTTCGAGGTGTTGATACCGTCACGCCCATCAATGTCAGCGGGTCCCAGGGAAACAATGCCTCCACCAGCCTGACCGCGCCCAGCATCACGACGGTGGACAACAATGCCATGCTGGTGTCGCTTTATGGCTTTGTGCAAGGCAGCAACTCGGCCACCCCGCCGGCGGGCATGACCGAGGCCTTCGATGCCGCCACGGGTGCGGGGCCCAATGGTGTGACCATCGAGGGCGCTTACGCCATTCAGCCGGCGGTGGGTCCCACTGGGACCCGGGTGGCCAACGCGGCCGCGACCTCGGTCAACATCGGCGTTCTGTTGGCGCTGTCCCCTGCTGCCACCACGCTGGCTGAGTATCGCTTTGACGAGTTCGCCTGGGGTGGCGCGGCGGGTGAGGTGCTGGACAGTTCCGGCAACGGCTACAACGCGACCGGCTTTGCCGGGGCGACGACGACCGTCGGCTCGCCGGCCTACACCAGCGGCAGCCAGAGCACCTGCCGCTACGGCTATTTCGACCACGTCGGCGTGACCCGGAGCTACGTGCAACTACCGGCCAGCCTGCCCCAGATGGACGGCAGCTATTCGGTGGCGGCCTGGATCCGTTCCCCGAGTCCCAACCTCCAGCAGCAGCGGATTTTCGCGAACGACGACAACAACGATGGCTGGGGGCTCAGCCTGGCAGACAGCACCACTGGTGGCGTCCGTCTGTTCAACCGCAACGTCAACTTCACCAGCACATCGGGCGCCGGCGCAGGTTCCGGTGGTGTGATTCTGCAGACGCCCAACAACGTCATTGCCGCCAATACCTGGTATTACGTCGCTGCCACCGTCAATGCGGTGAGCAAGCAGGCCCGGATCTATGTCTATGACACGGCGGGAAGCCAGCGGGCCCTGACGACCGGCACCTACACCGGGACCTGGTGTGAGTCGGGTACGTGCACGGGCGCGACCGCCATCGGCGGCGAGACTTCGGCGTCTTCCGAAGGACAGCAGGCCGGCTTCCATTTCCTGGGCCATATCGACGAGCCTCGCATCTACCAGGGGGCACTGACCCAGGCCATGATCCAGTCCCTGCTGACCACGGTGCGCACTTGTCCGGTGGGTGCGCCCGATCACCTGCAGATCGAATACCCGGGCGACGGGTTGACCTGTACCCCGTCGACCGTGACAGTGAAGGCCTGCGCCAACGCCTCCTGCAGCCTGCTCTACACAGGTGGCGGTGTCAGCGGAACCCTGAGCCCGGGCGGCGCGAGCTTTGCCATCGGCATCGCCGGGTTCACCAGCGCCACGGTCAACTCCACCACCAGCCCGGCTACCTTGTCGGCGACCTACACACCCGCGACGCCCAATGGCCTGACCTGCCTGAACACGGTGACCAATTCGACCAGCTGCGGCATGAATTTCAACAACGCCGGTTTTCTCTTTGCTGCCGCAGCCGACGGTATCGAGGCGACGATCCCGGCACAGGTGGCCGGCACGGCATCCGGCACCTACTACCTGCGCGCCGTGCGCACCGGCACGACCACCAGGGCCTGCGAGGCCGCACTCACGGGGACGCAGTCCGTGAACCTGGGTTACCAGTGCAACAACCCGACCACCTGCAACGGCTCCAACCTGATGAGCGTCAATGGCGGAACACCCACGGTCATTGCCCGCAACGACAACGGCGTGTCCGGTAGTTCCACAGGTGTCAACCTGACGTTCGATGCCAACGGCAACGCGCCCCTGACCTGGACGTACGGTGATGTGGGGCAGGTGACCCTGCTGGCGAACAAGACCGTCGGCGGGGCTCTGTTGAGCGGGGCTACCAACTCCTTTGTCGTCAAACCTGGCGGTTTCGTGGTTTCCGATATCAAGCAGACAGCCAGCCCGCAGGTGGCCAACCCGGGCGCCGGCGGTGCGGCCGGTGCCCGCTTCGTGATGGCCGGTGAGAGCTTCACCGCGACCGTGACGGCCACCACCTCCGGCGGCGTGGCCACCCCGAACTATGGCCGCGAAACGCAGCCCGAAGGTGTCAACTTGGCAACCGCTCTGGTGCTGCCGGCTGGCGGCAGCAATGCGACGCTGACCAACGGGCTGATCGCGGGCGGCAGTTTCAGCAACGGCGTGGCCACCGCCACCAACCTGTCCTGGGGGGAGGTCGGCATCATGACCCTGACACCCGGGGTAGGGGATGGCGATTACCTCGGAGCTGGCGACGTGGCCGGCACGACCACCGGCAATGTGGGCCGTTTCTATCCTGCAAAATTTGCCATCAGCGCTGCATCCCTGACGCCGGCCTGTGTGCCGGGGGCGCCGGCGTCCGCCTTCACCTATTTCAGTGAAGACGGCTTCACGACCACCTTTGCCCTGACCGCCCAGAACCTGACGGGCGGGACCACCAGCAACTACCGGGACGCATTTGCCAAGCTTGATCTGGCCCTTTATGGCAGTTATGGTTTCTCGGCGACTGCGCTTCCAGCGGGTTCCAGCTTGAGCAGCAGCGCGAGTGCGCCCAGCGGCACCTGGACCAACGGCGAGGCCACGGTGACGGCCAAGCACCAGATCAGCCGGCCCACAGACCTGACTGCGCCGACATCGGCCGCACTCACGGCTGCGCCCACCGATGGCGAGGTACCGGCTGCCAGCCCGGCCATGGTGCTGGGCAGCACCCTGCTGCGCTATGGCCGCCTGCAACTGCTCAACGCCTATGGCTCGGAGCTGCTGGCGCTGCCGGTGACGCTGCGCGCCCAGTATTGGAATGGCAGTGCCTGGGTCATGAATACCGACGACAGCTGCACGGCCATCACGGCGCCCACATCAGGCTCCGGTTTGACGTTCTATTCGGAAGTGGCGGCGGGGGCCCCGGGCAATCACCTCAGTGCCACGGAAACCACGGCCACGGTGAACGCGACAGGCAAGCTGGCCGCGGGCGACGCGGGGCTGAGGTTCTCCAGGCCGGGGTCAGGAAACAGTGGTTACGTGGACATCTCCATTCCGCTGGCGGCCCGGCCCTGGTTGCAGTTCCCGTGGGGGATCAGTCCGGTGAATCCCGGGCTGAACCCGACCGGCCTCAATCCGACCGGACGTGCCACCTTCGGCATCTACAGAAGCCGTCTGATCTACAGCCGCGAAAACTACTGAGGTCGTTCACGCGAGCCAGCACTTGCCCGACGAATCCGTCAAATTGTTGGCAATTTGTCATGCCATTGAGAAGCCAGTCCGTTTTAGCTATGAAATATGCAGCAAAATGGCTGTGTTTTCATTCACCCGGCAGCTTGCTTTGATGATTCTGGACGCTCATGTGCCCACGCCCGCAGTTGCGATTCCCTCGCCTTGGTGGAGGTGTCTTTGAAGCTGCCCTGGATCGGTCGTCGTTTGCGCCAGCGTGACGGTCTGGTGATTGCTTGGGATGGTCGTGCACTGGCCTATGTGCAGGCGCGCCAGGAAAGTCCGGATGTGTTTCGCGTGGAGCGTTTCGGCGTGGAGCGTCGGGGCGATGACAGCGCCGAGGACTTTGCCAAGCGTCTGGCTGCCTTGGGGCTGAAGGGGCGGGGCGCGCTGGCGATGCTGCGGCCGTCCCAATACCAGTTGTTGCAGATCGATGCACCCGCGGTGCCGCCCGAAGAGTTGCGCACGGCCGCACGCTGGCAGATCCGGGACATGGTGAATGGCCATGTGGACGACCTGACGCTCGATGTGCTCAAGGTTGGCGACGACCGGGTTCGCGCCACAGCCAGCCTTTTCGTGGTGGCCGCGGCCAATGCCGAGATCCGCTCCGTGATGCAGACGGCCCTGGAGCTGCGCTGCGAGGTCGGCGTGATCGACATCCAGGACCTGGCGCAGCGCAACCTGCAGTCGGCGCTGGCCCGGCGGCTGGGTGTCACCGATCGGGCGCATGCCGCCATCGTCATGGCCGATGACCGCCAGGCCCTTCTGACGATCTGTGCCCATGACGAACTTTTCTATACCCGCCGCATCGACCTCGACGAAGGTTTCATGCGGGCCGCCTGGGGTGCGGCGGGGGATGCCACCCCCGGGGCCGAACTCACGCTGGCTGAGCCCGGTCATGAGGACGACCGCGTGCAGCGTCTGGTGGTGGAGATCCAGCGTTCGCTGGATCTGTGGGACCGTACCTGGCCCATGCTGGTGCTAGACCGCATCACCGTGCAGGCAGGGGGACGCACGGAAGAGATGGCCCGCTGGCTGGGGCAGCAGTTGGGGCAGGCCGTGCTGCCGCTGGATGTGTCGGCCCTGTTCCCTGGCTTCGAGGGTGGCAGCGATGCCGACCGTCAGCTGTGCTGGCCGTTGCTGGGCGTGCTGATGCGTAGCGAGAACCGCAAGCTCTGAGCGACAAGAAGAACCGCCATGCCCCAGCAAATCAATCTCTGTACGCCGATCTTCCTGACGCAGAAGCGTTACTTCTCGGCGCAGACCATGGCCAGCGCGTTGGGCGTGTTCGTGCTGCTCGGTGGCATTCTTTCGGGCTACTGGACCTGGACGCTGAAGTCGCTCAGCGAGGGCTACCAGCAGTCGGTCAGTGCCAATCAGCGCGAGATCGCCCGGCTGCAGGCGGCGATCCGCCTCAACAGGGAAAATTCAGCACCGGCCGATGCGGCGCTGGTGCAGGAGCTGCAGGCCCGTCAGGGCGAACTGGAGCGGCGCCAGGCGCTGCTGGCTGAGCTCAAGCGTGGGCTGCTGCGCGACGGGCAGGGCCATGCGGCCCGGCTGCAACTGGTGGCACGCAGCATTCCACCCCAGGCCTGGGTCACCACCATCAAGGCGGATGAGCAGAGTCTGGAGCTCGGCGGCTACACGCTGGAGCCCGCGGCCCTGAACGGCTGGATGGAGCGGCTGGCGCAGAGCCCTCTGTTGCAGGGCCAGCAGCTGAGCGTGGTGAAGGTCGAGCGCGTGGCCACCGAAGGCAGAGGTCCCGGCGCGGCGCCCGCGCCAGTGCTGGCGCGTGCGGCCGGTGTGCCGCTGTGGGCGTACACGCTGGTGACCACCGCGGCGCCGGCGACCACGGGAGCCAAGCCATGAAGCGCTGGTGGGCCGTGATCGTGGCGCGTGTCGATGCGCTGAGCCTGCGGGAGCGGGTCTTCCTGTTCGTGACGATGCTGGTGCTGTGCATGTTGCTGGCGAATGTGCTCTGGCTCGCGCCGGTCCAGATCGCCCATCAGCAGATCACCCAAAGGTTTGCAGCACAGGATGCCGAGCTGCAGAGCCTGCGCGAAGAATTGAAGAACACCAGCGGCGAAACCGGCCCCGCCCGCCTGATGCGCGAGGAACTGGCGCAGGTGCGCGATCTGCTGGCGCAGGTGAACCAGGAGATCGCGGACGCGCCGCGGGCCGAGGCGGACGATACGCCCCTGTCCAAGGTGCTAGTGCTTTTCCTGCGCCGTCACGAAGGGCTGGTGCTGGTGCGCACCGCCACGCTGCCGCCCGATGCCCGCAGCGCAGAGGTGGCGGCCACGACCGGTGTCAAGATGAAGCGCCAGGCGCTGGAGCTGACCGTGGCGGGCCCGTATGCCGAATTGACCCGCTATGTCCAGACACTGGAGCGGGCCTTGCCGGCCTTGCGCTGGGGGGCGATGAAAGTGAACAGCGAACAGCAGCCGACCGAGTTGACGCTGCAGGTCTGGCTGGTCGGAGGTGGCACATGAGGACCTGGCGTGCATGGAAGGCTGCCGGCTGGCTGGGCCTGCTGCTGGCCGGCGTTATGCCGCTGAGCGCCCAGGCGCAGCGTGATCCGACGGTTCCCCCGCTGGGCGGTGGTGAAGGCGGTGGACCGGCGAAGCCGCGCGCCAGCCAGGGGGCCTGGCCCGTGGTCGTGGTGGACGGGCGCGTCCATATCGCGGTCGGCACGCGTCTGTACGCTGAAGGACAGATGCTGGGCAAGGCCCGCATCGAACGCATCACCGAAACCGAAGTCTGGCTGCGCGAAGGGCGGGAACTGCGCAAGGTCCCGCTGTATACCGGCGTGGTGCGCCGCAACGTACCGCCTGTACAGCCATGAGCTCACCTTTATGCATGAAAATGGCAACATCATGATCGCAACGACGACCATCCGAATCCACCAATGGCACGCGATGCCCGGGCTGATCCCCGGCCTCATCCTGTGCCTGGGACTGCTGGCCGGTTGCGCCGAGCGGCCGCGCCGCACGCCCGACGTGGCCGACGCGATCCGTGCCGAACTGGCACCGACGCCGGCCGTCGCGGCCAGTGGGGCGGTTCCCGCCCGCGTCAGCGATGCGCTGGCCGAGCCGGCGCCCCCCGCGCTTGCGGTGCCGCCCGAGCCACGGCTGGACCTGCTGGTCAACAACGCCAACGCGCGCGAAGTCTTTCTGGCCCTGGTGGCCGAGACGCGCTACAGCATGCTGATGCACCCCGATGTGACGGGCAGCATCTCCGTCACCCTGCGCGGCGTGACCGTGAAGGAAGCGCTGGAGTCGATCCGTGATGTCTATGGCTACGACTTCCGCATGGAGGGGCGTCGGATCACCATCTATGCCCCCACGCTGCAGACGCGTATCTTCACGCTGAATTATCCGCACGCGCAACGCGTCGGACGCAGTGAGGTGCGGGTGTCCTCCGGTGCCGCACCGTCCAACCCGGGTACCGTCGGTACCACGGCAACCACGGCCGGGGTCCAGGGCACCGGTGCCCAGACCACCCAGCGCCAGGGTGACAGCAGCCGCATTTCAACCAACTCGAGTTCCGACTTCTGGACCGAGCTGTCCGACGCCGTGCGCGGGCTGGTGGGCAAGGGCGAGGGGCGCAACGTGGTGATCAGCCCGCAGGCCGGCATCATGGCCGTGCGTGCCATGCCGGACGAGCTGCGTCAGGTGGAGCGCTTCCTGAAAGCCACCCAGGTGGCGGTGGAACGCCAGGTCATGCTGGAGGCCAAGATCGTCGAGGTCGAGTTGCGCGAAGGCCAGCAAAGCGGCATCAACTGGGGTGCTTTCGGTTCGGACAGCAATGGCACGGGCGTGATCGGCGTGCTGGGCAGCGGCGTGGCGACGAGCAATGCGCTCTTGTCGTCCGGCGCGACGGCCCCGGGCGTGACGCCGGTACCGATCCCCTCGGTGGCGGCGGGAGGCGGCCTGTTCGGTCTGGCGCTGGCCACCAGCCAGTTCGCCGCCGTCCTGGGTTTCCTGGAGTCGCAGGGTGATGTGCAGACGCTTTCGAGCCCGCGCCTGGCCACGCTGAACAACCAGAAGGCCGTGCTCAAGGTGGGCGCGGACGATTATTTCGTGACCAACGTCACCGGTGGCACCACCACCAGCAGTGGTGTGGCCGGCGTGGCCGGCAGCACTACGCTGCCGACCCTGACGCTGACGCCGTTCTTCTCCGGCATCGCGCTGGACGTGACACCGCAGATCGACGACGGCAGCAGCATCATGCTGCACATCCATCCCTCGGTGACGACCGTGACCGAGAAGACCAAGGACGTGGATCTGGGCAGCGTGGGCCTGTACCGGCTGCCGCTGGCTTCCAGCAGCGTCAACGAGACCGACACCATGGTCCGCCTGCAGGATGGCAATATCGCTGCCATCGGCGGCCTGATGCAACTGTCGTCGAGCCGCAGCGCCTCGGGTGTGCCGGGCTCGACCGCCGAGTCCAACCCCTTCGGTTTCCTGCTCGGCAACCGGGCCAGCAGCGCGCGCAAGAAAGAGCTGGTGGTCCTGATCAAGCCCACCATCATCCGCACCGCCCAGGACTGGGATGCCCAGACCGAGCGTTCGCGCGCCGCGCTGGAAGACATCGACGCCAGCCGCCGCCGCGTGATCAAGCTCGACGGCTCGGTTCAGGAGACGCCCGCGAAACCCGCGGCAAGGTAAGTGATGTACCTGCGGCATTTTTCACTGCGTGAGCTGCCGTTCTCCATCACGCCCGATCCGGCTTTTTTCTATCCACACGAAGGGGCGCAGGCTGCGCTCAACACGCTGCTGATCGCGCTGCGCAGCGGCGAGGGTTTCCTCAAGATCGTGGGCGAGGTCGGTTGCGGCAAGACCCTGTTGTGCCGTCAGCTGCTGGGCAACCTGCAGGACGAGTTCGTGACGGCCTATATCCCCAACCCGGACATGGGCCCTGACGATCTGCTGATGGCCCTGGCGCGGGAACTGGACATCGAACTCGTTGCGCCGCTCAGCCGCCACCAGGTGCTCTCCAGTCTGCAGGAGGGCCTGCTCCGGCATGCCGAGGCCGGACGGCCGGTGCTGGTCTGTATCGACGAAGCGCAGGCGACGCGCATGGCCACCCTGGAGAGTCTGCGCCTGCTGTCGAACCTCGAGACCGAGAAGCGCAAGCTGCTGCAGATCGTGCTGTTCGGCCAGCCCGAACTCGACGAGATTCTGGCGCGTCCGCAGATCCGCCAGCTGCTGCAACGCATCACCTTCAGCGAGTACCTTGGCGGCATGCGGCCCGAACGCGTGGGGCCTTATCTGGCACACCGGTTGGCGGTGGCAGCCGAGGACGGGCTGACCGACATCCGGGTCTTCGAGCCGGCCGCCGCTGCCGCGCTGGCGCTGTACAGCCGTGGCGTGCCGCGGCTGGTCAATGTGCTGGCCCACAAGTGCCTGCTGCTCGCCTTTGGCGAAAACACCCACCGTGTGTTGGTCCGGCATGTCGAACTGGCCGCTGCCGACACGCCGGGTGTGCAGATGCCGCGGCCGCGCTGGTGGCACAGGCTGCCGGGGCTGCGCCCGGTCCAGCGCAAATCGCAAGCAGGGGAAATGTCGTGAGCGTCATCAACAAGATGCTGCGTGATCTCGATGCCCGTCGGGCCGAGGGTGCAGCACCGGGGCATCCGCGCCAGGCCGGTCTGGCCGGGACACTGGGCACGATCAGCGTGCCATCGTCTGCGCAGCGTCCAGCGGCGCGTCTGGGGCGCTGGACGCTGCCGCTCTTGCTGCTGCTGGCGGCCAGCATCGCTGCGGCCTGGTATCTGGGGCTGGGGACGACGTCGTCGCCACCCGCGGCCCCGTTGGTCATGGTCATCGAAGCACCCGCCATGGCGCCCGCGCCGTCGGCATCGGCGCCCGAGTCGGCCGCCAGTTCCCCTACAGAAACACCGGAGGTCGTCGCCGAGGTTCGCCCGGCAGTCGAAGCCGAACCCACGGTCTTGCGCAAGAAGACCCGGCGGGCCGAGGCGGCCAGCAGCGAGGTGCCGGCTGCCGAGAAGAAGGACAAGAGCGAGAGGAAGCGTGTGGCGCCCGCCCGCGTGGACACTTTGGCTTCGGTGCCAGGTCAGCCTGCCGCAGCGGCCGCTGTGCCGCCGGCTGCGGCCAGCGTGCCCGTAGCGAACACCGTGCCGCAGCGTCGCCAGGCAGCAGCCCAGGAAACGCTGGCCCAGGCCCAGGCGCTTTGGAACGCGGGCTCGCGTGAGGCGGCACTGGAGGTGCTGCGCGAAGCGGTGGTGGCGGTCGAGCATGCCCAGCCGGCGGACGCCGCCTTGCTGGCCCAGCTGGTACGCGAACAGGTGCGCATGGAGCTGGCCCTGGGTCGTCCTGCCGCCGTGCTGGTCCTGTTGAGCCGGCTGGAGCCGGTGCTGTCGGGACAGGCCGACCTGTGGGCGGTGCGCGGCAACGCAGCCCAACGGCTGGCGCGTCATCAGGAATCCGTGCAGGCCTATCTGGCGGCACTGCGCCTTCGCCCCGGCGAGCCGCGCTGGATGCTGGGGGCCGCGGTGTCGCTGGCGGCCCTGGGGCAAATGGAGGCCGCAGCGCAGCAGGCCGAGCAGGCGCGCGCCTTGGGTCCGGTGAGCCCGGAGGTGCTGACGTATCTGCGCCAGGCCGGCGTGCCTTTGCGGTGAGCGCATGCCCGCGGCATGCGGACGCAGGCGTGCTCGTTAGAATGAATGCGGGATTCCGTATCTTGTGCGGGGTTCTCTACTGACCATGCTCAAGCGTATCCGCGTCGACCAACTCATCCTCGGGATGCACATCCAGGAGTTCTGCGGCTCCTGGATGGAACATCCGTTCTGGCGCAGCGGCTTTGTGCTCAAGGACCCCAAGGATCTGGAGCGCATTCTCTCCAGCAGCATCCAGGAGGTCTGGATCGACAGTGACAAGGGCCTGGACGTGCCGCCAGGGCAGAGCGCCGTGTCCGAGGCGCAGTCCGAAGCACAAGTCGAGCAGGAACTGCAGGCCGTGGCCCAGGCCCAGCGCCAGACCGGGCCGGTCTCGGTGGCGGTCGAGTTCGCGCGGGCGGCCGAGATCTGCCGCCAGTCCAAGAAGGCCGTGGTCTCCATGTTCCAGGAAGCGCGCATGGGCAAGACGGTGGACGCCGCCGGTGCCCAGCGTCTGGTCGATGAGATCTCTGACTCGGTTGCGCGCAATGTCAATGCGCTGATCAGCCTGGCGCGACTGAAGACGGCCGACGACTACACCTATATGCATTCGGTGGCGGTGTGCGCCATGATGATCGCACTGGCACGCCAGTTGGGCCTGGACGAGGCACAGACGCGTTCGGCGGGCCTCGCCGGTCTGCTGCACGACCTGGGCAAGGCCGCCATGCCGATGAAGGTGCTGAACAAGCCCGGCAAACTCACCGAAGAGGAGTTCGCCATCATGAAGGGCCATCCGGTCGAAGGGCACAAGATGCTCATGGCCGTGGGCAACGTCGACCCGATCGCGCTGGACGTCTGCCTGCACCATCACGAGAAGACCGATGGCTCGGGGTACCCCAAGGGGCTGAAGAACGAACAGATCAGCCTGTACGCCAAGATGGGGGCCGTCTGCGACGTGTACGACGCCATCACCTCGAACCGGCCCTACAAGAGCGGCTGGGACCCGGCCGAATCGCTGCGCAAGATGGCCGAGTGGACCAACGGCCATTTCGACCAGAAGGTGTTTCAGGCCTTCGTCAAGAGCCTGGGCATCTATCCGATCGGCTCGCTGGTGCGCCTGGCCTCCGGGCGTCTGGGTGTGGTGGTGGAGCAGTCGGCCAAGTCGCTGACCACGCCGCTGGTCAAGGTGTTCTACTCCACCAAATCCGAGTTGCGCATCACGCCGGAAGTGATCGACCTGTCGGCACCGACCTGCCATGACAAGATCGCCGGGCGCGAAGACCCGGCGAAATGGAAGTTCCCCGACCTGGACGAACTCTGGTCCGGTTTGTCGGAGCAGCCCTGGTAGGTCCCGGGCCGGAGGCTCAGCGCTTCTGGTACTGGGTGGCGCCGAACATCATTTCGCGTGCCTGGGCATCCACCAGCGGTTTGCGCTGGTCGGCCAGGACCTGCACGCCGCGCATGACCGCCGGCCGTGCCGCAATGGTGTCGAACCACTTCTTCAGGTTTGGGTAGTCGGCCCAGTCGACTCCCTGGTTCTGCCAGCTGCGCAGCCAGGGGAAGATGGCGATGTCGGCGATCGTGTATTCGTCGCCGGCAATGTAGCGGTGCGTGGCCAGCTGCCGGTCCATCACGCCATACAGGCGCTTGGCCTCGTTGGTGTAGCGGTTGACGGCGTACTCGATCTTCTCCGGCGCATAGATGCGGAAGTGGTGGGTCTGGCCCAGCATGGGGCCGACGCCGCCCATCTGGAACATCAGCCACTGCAGCACCTCGAACTTCTGGCGATCGCTGCGGGGCAGGAACTTGCCGGTCTTGCTCGCCAGGTAGAGCAGGATGGCGCCCGACTCGAACAGCGAGATCGGCTGGCCATCCGGCCCCTTGTCGTCGACGATGGCCGGGATCTTGTTGTTCGGGCTGATCTTCAGGAACTCGGGTTTGAACTGGTCACCGGCACCGATGTTGATGGGGTGCACGCGGTAGGGCAGGCCGCACTCCTCCAGCATGATGTGGACCTTGTGGCCATTGGGCGTAGCCCAGGAGTAGACGTCGATCATGGGGACTCCGTGGTCATGAAAAAAGGGGCCAGGAAATCCTGGTCCCTTTTATTTTGCGCGGTTTTCAGCAACCGCGTGTGACGGGCATTTCCACCGGTTTCGGGTTGGCCGCGTACTTGCCCAGCTCCAGCTTGGCGATGGCGTTGCGGTGCACTTCGTCCGGGCCGTCGGCGAAGCGCAGGGTGCGGGCGTGCGCATAGCTGTAGGCCAGCGGGAAGTCCTGGCACATGCCGCCGCCGCCGTGCACCTGCATGGCCCAGTCGATCACCTGGCAGGCCATGCTGGGGGCGACCACCTTGATCATGGCGATCTCGTTCTTGGCGAACTTGTTGCCGGCCACGTCCATCATCCAGGCGGCCTTGAGCGTGAGCAGGCGCGCCATGTCGATCTTGCAGCGCGCCTCGGCGATGCGCTCCTGCGTCACGGTCTGCGCGGCCACCGGCTTGCCGAAGGCCACGCGCGAGGAGGCGCGCTTGCACATGTACTCCAGCGCGCGCTCGGCCTGGCCGATCAGGCGCATGCAGTGGTGGATGCGCCCGGGGCCAAGGCGCCCCTGGGCAATCTCGAAGCCGCGGCCTTCGCCCAGCAGGATGTTGGAAGCGGGTACACGCACGTTCTTGAACTCGACTTCCATGTGGCCGTGCGGCGCGTCGTCGTAGCCCATGACGCTCAGGGGGCGCAGGATCTTGACGCCGGGCGTGTTGGCCGGCACCAGGATCATGCTCTGCTGCGAATGGCGCGGCGCCTCCGGGTCGGTCTTGCCCATGAGGATGTAGATGGCGCAGCGCGGGTCGCCGGCGCCCGAAGTCCACCACTTGAGGCCGTTGATCACGTTGTCGTCGCCCTGGCGTTCGATGCGGGTGGCGATGTTGGTGGCGTCGCTGGAGGCGACCTCGGGCTCGGTCATGGCGAACGCCGAGCGCATCTTGCCGGCCAGCAGGGGCTGCAGCCATTCCTTGCGGTGCTGGTCATTGCCGTAGCGCGCGATGGTCTCCATATTGCCGGTGTCGGGCGCCGAGCAGTTGAAGACCTCCGAGGCCCAGTGCACGCGGCCCATGATCTCGGCCAGGGGTGCGTATTCCTGGTTGGTCAGGCCGGCCGCCTGCACGCCGGCGATCTCGGCGCTGTCCTTGGGCAGGAAGAGGTTCCACAGACCGTCCTGTTGCGCCTTCAGCTTCAGCTTCTCGATCAGCTGCAGCGGCGTCCAGCGCTTGCCGGCGGCGGTGTTGGCTTCGATTTCGGCGTGGAAGGCGTGCTCATTGGGGTAGATGTGCTCGTCCATGAACTTCAGCAGGCGTGCCTGGAAGTCTTTGGTTTTAGGCGAGTAGTCGAAGTCCATGCTTAGCTCCTTGGGGTGATGCGTGGTGTGAGGTTCAGGCCTGCTGGGCAAACTGCCAGGCCATGGCTGCCATGGGGCGCGCGCCGGCGGCGGATTTCTGGGCTTGCGCGCTGGACGCGGTGCCGTTCTCGACCCGCTTGGCAATGCCTTGCAGGATGGCGGCGATGCGGAACATGTTGTAGGCCATGTAGAAGTTCCAGTCGGCTTTCAGCGCCTGGGGCTGGGCCAGGCCGGTGCGTTCGCAGTAGAGCTGGATGTATTCGTCCTCGAGCGGGATGCCCAGCGCCGCCAGGTCCAGCCCGCCGATGCCGCGGAAGGCACCGGGCGGGATGTGCCAGGCCATGCAGTGGTAGGCGAAGTCGGCCAGCGGGTGACCCAGGGTGGAGAGTTCCCAGTCCAGCACGGCGATCACGCGCGGCTCATCGGCATGGAACATCAGGTTGTCGAGCCGGTAGTCCCCGTGCACGATGCTCACCAGGCTCTCGTCGCGCGCACTGGCGGGCAGGTTGGCGGGCAGCCAGTCGATCAGCTTTTCCATCTCGGGGATGGGCTGGGACAAGGTGCCCGCACCGTCGGCCGAGGCGCGGTACTGCTTGCTCCAGCGACCGATCTGGCGCTCGACGTAGTTGCCCGGCTTGCCGTAGCCGGCCAGGCCACGCTCGGCGACATTGACCTTGTGCAGGGCGGCGATGACACGGTTCATCTCCAGGTACATGGCGCGTCGGCCGGCCGGGTCGAAGTCGGGCAGGGACTGGTCCCACAGAATGCGCCCCGGCATGAACTCCATGATGTAGAAGGCGCGGCCGATCACGGACTCGTCCTCGCACAGGCAGTACATGCGCGGCACTGGTACCTCGGTGCCGTGCAGGCCGTGCATCACGGTGTATTCGCGTTCGATGGCATGGGCCGAGGGCAGCAGCTTGGCCACGGGCCCGGGCTTGGCGCGCATCACGTAGCTGCAGGCCGGTGTGACGAGCTTGTAGGTCGGGTTGGACTGGCCGCCCTTGAAGGCTTCCACCGTCAGCGGACCGGCAAAGCCCGGCAGGTTCTTCTGCAGCCAGGCTTCGAGGGCGACCACGTCGAAGGCGTGGGCGGCGGAGACGGGGCGGGTGCCGACGTATTGCTGTTCGAGTTCGCTCATGGGAGGGGACGGCGGGCCGTGTTCAATGATCGGATTCGACGATGTGCATCAGCGCATCGCGGTTGCGCACGACCAGGCCACCCGGTTCGATGCGGATGACTTCTTCGCGCTCCATGGCCTTGAGTTCCTGGTTCACGCGCTGGCGCGAAGCGCCCAGCAGCTGGGCCAGCTCTTCCTGCGCGAGCTGCAGGCCGATGCGCATCTCGCGGCTGTCGCTCAGCGAGGAGACGCCGTAGCTGCGCAGCAGGTGCAGCAGCTGCTTGGCCAGGCGCGCGCGCAAAGGCAGGGTGTTGAGGTCTTCCACCAGGCCGTAGAGCTGGCGGATGCGCCGCGAATGCAGGCGCAGCAGCGCTTCGTAGAGCTCGACGTGGCTCGCGAGAATCTTCTTGAAATCGGCCTTGGCCACGCACAGGGTGGTGGTGTCGCCGTGGGCGTAGGCGTCGTGCGTGCGCCGGTCGCCGTCGAAGATGGCCACATCGCCAAACCAGACGCCCGGCTCCACATAGGTCAGCGTGACCTGCTTGCCCGAGATCGAGGTCGAGCTCACGCGCACGGCGCCCCGCGCACAGGCAATCCATTCCTCGGGCGGTTCGCCGCGGGCGGCGAGCAACTCGCCGTCCTTGTAGCGTTTGACGTAGGCGCATCGCAGGATGTCGTGTCTCAATGAAGGTGACAGGGTCGAAAACCAGCGCCCGGCGTTGATCGCCGTGCGTTCCTCGATGGTAAGAATGGGATCGTCCATGGACTGTCTTATGAGTGACTGCATGTGACGCCATTGTCGCGCGCGGGACCGGTGGCGCGTCTTGGGGTTGTCACCTGTGCGTCTGCGGCACAGGCGGGGCCCCTCATTCGTAGCTGGGCTTCTGTTTGGACAGAAAAGCGGCGATGCCGCTGCCGGCGTTCGGGTGGTGCAGGTTGCGCACGAAGTGGCTGCGTTCCTGTGCCAGCTGCTGGTTCAGGCTGGCCTGGGGGGCTTCGTTGAGCAGTTCCTTGATGCTGGCCAGCACATTGGGCGCGCGGGCATTCAGGTTCTCGGCCAAGGTCAGGGCCTCGCTCATGGTCTGGCCCGGTTCACAGACCCGGTTCACCACGCCCAGGGTGTGCAGGCGCTGGGCCGTGGTGCGCTCGCCGCCCATCAGCAACTCGCTGGCGAGCTGGCGCGGCAGGGCCTGGGCCAGGCTCCAGCTGGCGCCGCCATCGGGGGAGAGGGCCACATTGCTGTAGGCCATCACGAATACGGCATTGCTGGCCGCGACGATGAAGTCGCAGGCCAGGGCCAGGGAGAAACCGGCGCCGGCTGCTGCGCCTTCCACGGCGGCGATCACCGGCTTGGGGAAGGTGCGGATGGCCTCGATCCAGTTGTGCAGGCCTTCGATGCTTTCGGCCTGCACGGCCGGCTCGAGCTGGCGGTTGGCCTGCAGGCGGTGCAGGTCGCCACCGGCGCAGAAGAGCGAACCCTCCCCGGTGATGAGCACGCTGCGCACCTCGGGGTTGGTTTCGGCCACGCTCAGGGCCTCGACACCGGCGGCATACATCTCGGGGCCCAGGGCGTTGCGGTGGCCCGGGTTGGAAAGGGTCAGCACCATGGTGCGGCCCTGGCTGGTGCTCAGCAGTTGTGCGCTCATGGGGCGAAGTGTCGCACGAAGTTTCAGTCTTCCTCGTGCAGCAGCGACAGGCCGATGGCCCCGCGCCGGCGCAGCCAGGGGCTGGGACGGTAGCGCGGGTCGCCGTAGACGGTCTGCAGATTGAACAGCACTTCCAGCACATTGGTGGGGCCGTAGCGGTTGCCCATGGCCAGCGGCCCCATGGGGTAACCCAGGCCCAGGGTGACGGCGGTCTCCAGGTCGGCGGGGGAGCAGATGCGCTGCTGGCAGATGTCGGCGGCGATATTGACGATATGGGCCACCACGCGCTGTGTCACGAAACCACCGCTGTCGCGGATCACGCTCACGGCCTTGCCGTCGCGCGCGAAGAGGGCGTGGGCGGCGTCGCGCATGTCGGCACGCGTGGCCGGGTTGGTGGCCAGCACACGGCGTTTCGTTGCGGCGTCCTCGATCAGCAGGTCGATGCCCACGGTGCGTGCCGGGTCCAGGCGCTCCACCACGGCGACCGTGGTGACGTCGAAACCCAGCGGGGCCACGATGGTGAGTGCCGTGCCCGAGGGCGACTGTCCGGTTTCGATCTTTGCGCCCAGGTCTTTCAGCAGCTGCAGCAGTTCGGCCCGGCGCGCGGCCCGCGGCGAGACCCAGACCGGCGGCAGTTCGGCCACCTGCGGCGCCGGCGGCTCGGGAGCGACCTGGGCCAGGTTCTTCTCGTAGCGGTAGAAGCCCTCGCCGGTCTTGCGGCCCAGCACACCACCGGCCAGGCGCTGCGCCGTGATGACGCTGGGGCGGTAGCGCGGCTCTTCGTAGTACTGGTGGTAGATGGACTCCATCACCGGGTGCGAGACATCCAGTGCGGTCAGGTCCATGAGTTCGAAGGGGCCGAGCTTGAAGCCGGCCTGGTCACGCAGGATGCGGTCGATGGTGGCGTAGTCGGCCACGCCCTCGCTGACGATGCGCAGCGCCTCGGTGCCATAACCGCGGCCGGCATGGTTGACGATGAAACCCGGTGTGTCCTGCGCCGTCACAGGGGTGTGGCCCATCTGGAGCGCGTATTCCGAGAGGGCGGTGCAGACCGCCGGATCGGTCTTGAGACCGGCGATCACTTCGACCACCTTCATCACCGGCACCGGGTTGAAGAAGTGGTAACCGGCCACGCGCTGCGGCGACTTCAGCTTGGCGGCAATGGCCGTGATCGAGAGCGAAGAGGTGTTGCTGGCCAGAACGGCCTTGGCGCCGACGATGCCTTCGAGTTCGGCAAAGAGTGCGGCCTTCACGTCCAGGCGTTCCACGATGGCTTCCACCACCAGGTCACAACTGGCCAGGTCTTTGAGGCTGCTGGCGGCTTGCAGCCGGGTCTTGCAGGCGGTGGCAGCCGCTGCTTCCAGGCGGCCTTTTCCACCAGCTTGTCCCACTGCTCGCCCAGCGCCTGTTGCGCTGCGGCGATGGCAGCCGGCTGGCTGTCGTAAAGGGTGACGGTGCTGCCGGCCTGGGCGGCGATCTGGGCAATGCCGCGGCCCATGGCGCCGGTGCCGACGACGGCGATGTGTGCGTAGACGGGTTTCATGGCCGGAATTATCGCCCGGCCGTTTGTCCCTTCGGAGTCGCCTGCCGGACTGCTTTTGTCCTTGTCCTCTGAGAAACTCCAGGGACTGGATTCCCCCATCAATACCCGAGGTGACACGATGACACTGAAGCTTTGCGGCTTTGCCGCCAGCAATTATTTCAACAAGGTGAAGCTGCAGCTGCTGGAAAAGGAAGTGCCCTACACGGAGGAGCGGGTCTGGACGGGCAATTCCCATCCTTTGCTGATGGATCGCTCCCCCATGGGCAAGGTGCCCTTTCTTGATACGCCGTCCGGTCCGATTTCCGAATCAGGCGCCTGCGCCGAATACATCGAGACGGTGTATCCCCAGCGTCCCTTGCTGCCAGCGGATCCTTATGCCGCGGCCAAGGTGCGGGAGCTGATCATTTACATGGAGCTGCATCTGGAGCTGGTGGCGCGCGATCTCTACGCCGAAGCCTTTTTTGGGGGCAAGGTCAGCGATGGCCTCAAGGAGCGCACCCGCAAGCTGCTGCTCAAGGGCGTTCAGGGCTTCTCAAAGCTGGTGAAGTTCTCGCCCTACGTGGCGGGCGCGGAGTTCACGCTGGCCGACTGTGCGGCGGTGGCCCACCTCCCTCTGGTGAGCAGCGCCAGCAAGATCATCTATGGCGACGATGTGCTGGCGGGTCTGCCCGTGCGCGATTACCTCAAGGCCATGGGGGCACGGCCCCATGTGCAGACGGTCAACGCGGACCGCAAGATCAGCACCGAGCAGATGCTGGCCAAACTGGGCGCCAAGCCGGCCTGAGAGCCTGTTCAAGGTCTCGCAGTCAGCGCCGTACCTTCAGCGCATCCGGGTTGGCGATGTTGCTGGGCTTGCCCTGGATGAAGTTCACGACGTTGTCGAAGGCCGAGCCGAAATACATCTCGTAGCTCTCCTGCTCGACGTAGCCGATGTGCGGCGTGCAGATGCAGTTTTCCAGACGCAGCAGGGCGTGGCCCTGCAGGATGGGTTCGGATTCGAACACGTCGATCGCCGCCATGCCGGGGCGGCCGTGGTTGAGCGCGCTGATCAGCGCCTCGGGCTCCAGCAGTTCGGCGCGCGAGGTGTTGACCAGCAG
Organism: Burkholderiales bacterium; assembly: GCA_016185015.1. GTDB lineage: Bacteria > Pseudomonadota > Gammaproteobacteria > Burkholderiales > Burkholderiaceae_C > Hylemonella. Next base: position 99,613 of record JACPOI010000002.1, on the reverse strand, counting down.
TGAGGTGGGTTTCATCAGCGCCAGATCGGCGGGCGTGACGATACCGCGCGTGGCCTCGTTCAGGCGCAGGTGCAGGCTGAGCACGTCGCTTTGCCGGAAGAATTCCTCGCGGCTGCCTGCGGCCTCGTAGCCATCCTGCACGGCCTTCTCGCGCGAGGGGTCACGGCCCCAGACCAGCACGCGCATGCCGAAGGCACGGCCATAGCCGGCCACCATCTGCCCGATCTTGCCGTAGCCCCACAGCCCCAAGGTCTTGCCGCGCAGCACCGTGCCCAGACCGAAGTTGGGCGGCATGGCGGCCGACTTCAGCCCGGATTGCTGCCAGACGCCGTGCTTGAGGTTGCCGATGTACTGCGGCAGGCGGCGCATGGCGGCCATGATCAGTGCCCAGGTCAGTTCGGCAGGCGCCACCGGCGAACCCGTGCCTTCGGCCACGGCAATGCCGCGTTCGGTACAGGCTTCGATATCAATGTGGCTGCCCATGCGGCCGGTCTGGGAGATGAGCTTGAGTCGTGGCAGTTTTTCTACCAGCTGGCGGGTGATGGGCGTGCGTTCGCGGATCAACACCAGCACGTCGGCATCACGCAATCGTACCGAGAGCTGCCCCAGTCCCTTGACGGTGTTGGTGTAGACCTTGGGGGGGTAGTCGGCCAGTTTTGTAGCGCAGTCCAGCTTGCGTACGACGTCCTGGTAGTCGTCCAGAATCACGATATTCATGCCGCTATTGTGCCTCGGCCTCTCCTACGGGCTAACCCGGATGGAGGCGGTGGCTGCGGCAGAAACCGTTCAGTGGCGCGCGGCTTCGCAGGCGGCCAGGCGGTCGAGTTCGGCGCAGACGTCGGCCATGCGGCCGGAGATCACCATGCGGCCCACCTGCGAGCGGGGCTGGCCGGCTTCCATCACACGCACCACGCGCAGTGGGCGCTGCATCGGGCGGCTGCGCGCGGCGGCCAGGGCCGGGCTGCGGACGGACGGCAGGGCCGGCTCCAGCATGGCGGGACGCTGCGGCACCGCGGGGGCCAGCCAGCGCAGCAGGCCTTGCAGGGGAGTCCAGAGGGCGTAGGCGGTGTTCATCGTTGACCTTTCGGGGCGGGACGCAGCGCGTTCACATGAGCATGGTGTTGCGGATGAGGCCGACGGCCAGCCCCTCGATCTCGAAGGGGTCGCCCGGCTCGACCACGATGGTCTGGTAGTCGGGGTTTTCCGGCAGCAGTTCGATCAGGTGCTTGTTGCGACGGAAGCGCTTGACCGTGACTTCGTCACCCAGGCGCGCCACCACTATCTGGCCGTTCTTGGCGTCCTTGGTGGACTGCACGGCCAGCAGGTCGCCGTCCATGATGCCGGCGTCGCGCATGGACATGCCGCGCACCTTGAGCAGGTAGTCGGGCTTGCGCTGGAACAGCGAGCTCTCGACGTAATAGGTCTGGTCCACGTGCTCCTGCGCGAGAATGGGCGAACCGGCAGCGACGCGTCCGATCAGGGGCAGGGCGAGATGGGACAGGTCCGGCATGGGCAGGGAGAATTGCTTGATGCGCGATTCATTGATGGAGCGCAGCGCCTCGCCTTGCAGGCGGATGCCGCGCGACGTGCCGCTGACCAGTTCGATCACGCCCTTGCGCGCCAGCGCCTGCAGGTGCTCCTCGGCCGCATTGGCGGACTTGAAGCCCAGTTCGGCGGCGATCTCGGCGCGCGTGGGCGGGGCGCCGGTGCGCGCGATGGCGCTCTGGATCAGGTCCAGAATCTGCTGCTGGCGGGCGGTCAGCTTGATCGGGTACTGCGGCAGGTCCATCGTCGTGACTCCTGTAGGCGGGAAGGAGACAAGGTACTGTCTCGATATCCAGTAACTGTATTTTTAACCAGTTTTCCGGGAAATGCAAGTGGGGCAAGAAAAAATCGTGGTTTTGGGCACCGGCGGCACCATTGCCGGCCTGGCGACCAGCGCCGCCGACAGCCGCGACTACCTGGCCGCGCAGAAGCCGGTGGCCGAGCTGATGACCGGCCTGGCGGCGCCTTCGGGCTTTGCGCTGCTGAGCGAACAGGTGGCCCAGATCGACAGCAAGGACATGGATCTGGCGGTGTGGCAGAAGCTGCTGCAGCGTTGTGTGCACTGGTTGGCGCAGGCCGATGTGCAAGGCCTGGTCATCACGCATGGGACCGATACGCTGGAGGAGACGGCCTTTCTGCTGCAGACCGTGCTGGCACCCCGCAAGCCCGTGGTGCTGACCTGCGCCATGCGACCGGCCAACGCAACGGACGCCGACGGTCCGCAGAACCTGCGTGATGCCTTGGCGGTGGCGGCCACCGCGGGCGCGCAAGGCGTGCTGGCCGTGTGTGCCGGCCGCATCCTGGGCGCGCAGGATGTTCAGAAGGTCCACAGCTCGCGGCTCGACGCTTTCAGCGCAGGGGAGGCCGGTGATCTTGGGCGGGTCCAGCAGGGACGCGTCGAGCACCTGCGTGACTGGCCCGAGCCGCTTGTTCCGCAGAAGATGCTGCTGGACGTCCTGCTCATGGCGCCGGCACTGCCGCGGGTCGAGATCGTGCTCAGCCACGCCGCGGCCTGCGGCGCTACGGTGGACGCGCTGGTGGACCCGGCCGTCGCCGCGCGCCATGGGGCCCCGCCGGTGCGGGGCCTGGTGCTGGCTGGCACCGGGGGCGGCACCGTGCATCATGAGCTGGAGGCCGCCTTGCGGCGTGCGCAGGCGGCCGGCGTGCGGGTGCTGCGCAGCACCCGCTGTGCCGATGGCTTTCTGTGGCCCCGGCCGGGCGAAGAATTCCCGGTGGCGGCTGGCCTGAGCCCCGTCAAGGCGCGACTGGCGCTGATGCTCGAACTCCTGCGCTGAGGGGCGGCCCCGCGTCATGTTCAGCGCCTTGCTCTCCAGTGCCTGGGCCTACCCCGCGCTTGAGGTTGTGCACCTGAGCGGGATCGCCTTGCTGATCGGCAATCTCGTGCTGCTGGAGCTGCGGGTCTTCGGCCTGGGCGCTGCGCTGCCGGTGCGCGAACTGGCCCGCCTGAGCCTGGGCCTGGCCCTGGCGGGTTTCAGCCTGGCTGCGGTCTCGGGCCTGCTGATGTTCGCCAGCCAGCCGGCCGAGTTGCTGGCCAACCGCGCTTTCTCCCTCAAGATGCTGCTGTTATTGGCAGCGGCGTGTAATGCAGGCTGGTTCCATGGACGGGGCTCCCTGCACAAGCTCGATGGCCTGGCGCGTGCGCAGATGCTGCTGTCCACCCTGATCTGGCTGGCCGTGCTGGTTTGTGGCCGCTGGATTGCCTATCTCTGAGACCACCGGAGTTACGCATGAAACGACGCACCGCGATCAGTCTTGCCCTGCTGCCCGGCCTGCTGCCACTGGCGCGGGCGCACCATGGCTGGAGCAGCTTCGACCAGCAACGGCCGCTGTACCTGCAGGGGCGCGTGCAGAGCGTGCGCTGGCAGAACCCGCACGCCGAACTGGTGCTGGAGCTGCAGTCCCCTTTGACGCTGCCGTCCGACCTGGCGCGGCGCGCCTTGCCGGCGCAGACCGCACCGGTCGACGGCCAAGCCCTGCTGGCGCGGGCCCAGCTGCCGCGTCGCAAGGACCCGCGCTGGGAGATCGAGCTGGCGCCGCTCACCCGCATGCAGGCCTGGAACGTGACACCGCTCAAGGTGGGCGACGTCATGGGCGTGCTGGGTTTCACCTTTCACGAGGAAAAAGGCGAGGCCATCCTGCGTGCCGAGTACTTGTTCGTCGGTGCGAAAACCTACGGATTGCGTTCCAGCCCAGCCTGAGGCAGAAATGAAAACGCCCTGCAGGGCAGGGCGTTGTCTTGGCGCGCGAGCGTCTCAGCCCGCCAGCGCCTGCAGAGCGCGCGCTGTGATGTCTTCTACGCTGCCCATGCCGCTGATGGCGCGGTATTTGGGCGCGGCGGCCGGCTCCTGCTTGGCCCAGCTGCTGTAGTACTCCACCAGCGGGCGGGTCTGGGCGCTGTAGACGTCCAGGCGCTTCTTGACGGTCTCTTCCTTGTCGTCCTCGCGCTGCACAAGCGGCTCACCGGTCACATCGTCCTTGCCGGCCACCTTGGGCGGGTTGAACTTGACGTGGTAGGTGCGGCCCGAGGCTGGGTGCGAGCGGCGGCCGCTCATGCGCTCGATGATGGCTTCGAAGGGCACATCGATTTCCAGCACGTAGTCCAGTTTCACACCCGCGGCCTTCATGGCATCGGCTTGCGGGATGGTGCGCGGAAAGCCGTCGAACAGGAAACCCTTGGCGCAGTCCGGCTGGGCGATGCGTTCCTTGACCAGGTTGATGATCAGGTCGTCACTGACCAGGGCGCCCGATTCCATCACGGCCTTGGCCTGCAGGCCCAGCGGCGTGCCAGCTTTCACGGCGGCGCGCAGCATGTCACCGGTGGAGATTTGCGGGATGCCGTATTTCTGGCAGATGTACGCGGCTTGCGTGCCCTTGCCGGCGCCGGGTGCGCCCAACAGGATCAGTCTCATGGATACCCTCGGATGTTTTGGTGTTCTTAGCCAGTGACAGCACCATGGCGGTGCGTGTCAACTGCATGACTGAGGCGAGGATAGCATGCCGTAACCGGTATGAAACTTACAGATCCTGGGGCTGTTTTCATCCCCGAGCAGCGACCCTCGGGGCCTTTCAGGCGGCAAACAGCCGGCGCACGCGCGCCAGGTCTTCGGGCGTGTCCACACCGGCGCCCGGGGCCTGCGGCGTCACGTGCACGGCGATGCGGTGGCCGTGCCACATGGCGCGCAGCTGCTCCAGGGCCTCGGTCACCTCGATCGGGGCCTGCGCCAGCTTCGGGAACAGGCGCAGGAAGCCGGCGCGGTAGCCATAGATGCCGATGTGGCGCAACGGGGCCGGCTCCGGCAGCGTCTTGACCCCCTGGGCAAAGCCGTCACGCCACCAGGCGATGGGCGCGCGGCTGAAGTACAGGGCCAGGTCGCGCGCATCCAGCACCACCTTGACCACGTTGGGGTTCACGAAGTCGGCCACCTCGTGGATGGGATGGGCCGCCGTGCTCATGCTGGCCTCGGGGCGCTGGCGCAGCAGTTCGGCCACCGCCGAGACCAGTGCGGGGTCGATCAGCGGTTCGTCGCCCTGCACGTTGACCACCAGCGCGTCATCGGGCAGGCGCAGCAGGTCACAGGCCTCGGCCAGACGGTCGCTGCCGCTGGGGTGGTCGACGCGCGTCAGCACGGCTTCGACGCCATGCTGCGCGCAGGCCTGCAGGATCTCGGGGCTGTCGCCGGCCACCACCACGCGCGTGGCACGGTCCAAGCCGCTGCTGACGCGCTGGGCCACGCGCACGATCATGGGCAGGCCGGCGATGTCGGCCAGGGGTTTGTTGGGCAGGCGGGTCGAGGCCAGCCGCGCCGGAATCAGGACGGTGAGGCTCATGGAATCAGAGCCCCAGTTCTTCGTCGCTCAGCGTGCGCGCCTCGTTTTCCAGCAGCACCGGGATGCCGTCGCGGATGGGGTAGGCCAGGCGGGCGCTGCGCGAGGTCAGTTCCTGTTTTTCCCGGTCGTATTCGAGCGGGCCCTTGGTCACGGGGCAGACCAGCAGTTCAAGGAGTCGGGTGTCCATGGGGCGATGATAGCCGCGTCGCTTCGAGCAGACGGTCGAGTGCCACGTAAAAAGCCGGCTCGGGCGCGAAGTTCAGGGGCACGGCCAACGCGTCGGGATGGTGGGCCCAGAGCTTGAGCGCATCCTTCTCGGTGCACAGCAGGGTGTAGTCGCGTTCCAGCGGGCGCTGCCAGTGGGCATAGTCGTCGTGGTCGGGGCGCGCCACGGTGAGGGTTAGCGGCAGGCCCAGCGCCTGCAGCATGTCGAAGAAGGCCTGGGGCCGTGCCGTGCCGGCGACGGCCAGCAGGGGGCGGCCGTCCTGCGCCAGGGCCACCAGGTCCACCCGGCTGCCGTCGATGCGCACCGCCTCGGCGGCCAGCGCACGGCGTGCCGTGTAGCCGGTGAAGGCGGGGCGGTTGCCGGTGTGCAGCACCAGGTCCACATAACGCGGCCAGGGTTCGCGCAGGGGGCCGGCCGGCAGCAGGAACCCGTTGCCCACGCCCCGGTCGTCGAAGACGCAGATCTCGATGTCGCGCGCCAGGGCGTAGTGCTGCAGGCCATCGTCGCTTACCAGCACGTCGGTTTGCGGATAGGCCTGCAACAGGGCGCGCGCGGCCTCGATGCGGCGCGTGGCCACGAAGACCGGCACACCGGTGTTGCGCCGGATCAGGGCCGGTTCGTCACCCACATCGTGCACAGGGCTGTCGTCGCGGACCTCCCGGCAGTCCTGCGTGCGGCGGCCGTAGCCGCGCGAGACCACGCCGGGGTGCAGGCCGCGTGCCTGCAGGTGCTTGACGAGGGCCAGGACCACCGGTGTCTTGCCCGCGCCCCCGGCCACCACATTGCCGACCACGATGACCGGCACGGGCAGCACGTGCCGGCGCAGCAAGCCGCTGAGGTAAAGGCCCTGGCGCAGGCGCACCAGCAGGCCCATGAGCAGGGAGAGCGGCCACAGGGCCCAGGTCAGGGGGCCGCGCCGCTGCCAGCTGTCGATGAGGGTACGTTGCCAGGACGGCTGGTCAGGGCTGGCCATGGCCTTCAGCGACCGCCTGCCTGCGCCGAGGACTGGGTGGCAAAGGTGATCTGCGTCAGGCCGGCACGGCGTGCCGCTTCCATCACGGTCACGACGGACTGGTGGCGCGCGCTGGCGTCGGCGCTGATGATGACCACGGTGTCCTTGCCGGCCTTGGCCGCCTGCAGCAGGACCGCGACCACGGCTTCGACGCTGCGGCCTTCGACCGCTGCGCGGTTGACGGAAAAATTGCCTTCGCTGCTGACGGCGACGATGACTTCCTTGGGGTAGTCGCGCTGGGCGTCGGTATCGGCCACCGGCAGGCGCAACTGCATCTCGGTGAACTTGCTGTAGGTGGTCGACAGCATCAGGAAGATCAGGATCACCAGCAGCACATCGATGAAGGGGATCAGGTTGATCTCCGGTTCCTCGCGGCTGGGGCGGCGGAAGTGCAGTCTCATGACGGGGTGCGCAGCGTGGCCAGGTGTTGCAGCAGGCGTTCGCCAGCCTGTTCCAGCGTCAGCAGGTATTCATCGACGCGGGCCCGGAAGTAGCGCCAGAAGATCAGGGCGGGAATGGCGATGATCAGGCCGAAGGCGGTGTTGTACAGCGCGATCGAGATGCCTTGGGCCAGCTGCGCCGGGTTGCCACCGGTGGCACCGCCCGCTGGCGATTGGGAGCCGAAGATCTCGATCATGCCGACGACGGTGCCGAACAGGCCCATGAGGGGCGCCACCGAGGCGATGGTGGCCAGGGCGCTGAGATAGCGCTCCAGGCGGTGGGCTACGACGCGGCCGCTGCTTTCCAGGGCGTTGCGCAGCTCTTCGTCGCTGCTGGTCGGTTTGGTCTGCAGGGCCAGCAGGCCGCTGGCCAGCACCTCGCCCAGGGCCGAGTTCTTCTCGAGCTGGGCGATGACTTCGGGTGCGGGCAATGCCGAGCTGGAGGCTTTCAGCACTTCGTCCAGCAGTTGCGGGGGGGCGACCTTGGCGGTCTTGAGGCTGAGAAAGCGTTCGATGATCAGGGCCAGTCCCAGGATGGAACAGATGATCAGGGGCCAGATCGGCCAACCAGCGGCTTGTATGATGGAAAACAAAGGGATCCTCCACGCGAATGTGCGTTGCGATTATGACCGAGGCCGATGGGCGAACCGCTGTTGGCGCGTCGCGCATGTCCGTTCCGGCCGGCATGCGGCCAAGGCCGCCAGGTAGCCCACAGTTCATGTGGATAACTTTGTGCAGAACTGTTGGGTAGGTGCTCCGATGCACCTGTTCATGCGCGTTTGCGACAGAACGATGACAAAAAAGGCAGATAAAAATCCAATGGAATCAATGGCTTGCACCGAAAAATCAGGCTTGGGGGCGACCCGTGCCATGCCCTGTCAACCGCCCACCTGCTGTGGAGTAGTCTGCTGCTGCCACGCGGTCGCGAACCGCATGCCTGCTCATGTCTGAGTTCGACAACCCAGTCGGCACGCCGCGTATCTGGCCGGTTGGCGCGCTGTGCCGCGCCGTTGCTGATGCGCTGGACGCCCGCTTCAATCCTGTCGCGGTGCGCGGCGAGATTTCGGGCTTCAGCCGCGCGTCCAGCGGGCATTGTTACTTCGCGCTGAAGGATGAAAGCGGGCAGATCCGCTGCGCCATGTTTCGCCGCGCGGCCGGGTTGCTGGACTTTGCACCACACGACGGCGAACTGGTGGAGGTGCGCGGACGCCTGGGTGTCTATGAGCCGCGCGGCGATCTGCAACTCATCGTGGAGTCGATGTCACGCGCCGGCCAGGGGGCGCTGTTCGAGCAGTTCCTCAAGCTCAAGGCCAAGCTGGAAGCCGAGGGTCTGTTCGACGCGGCGCGCAAGCGCGACTTGCCCCTCCAGCCACGCGGCATCGGCCTGGTGACCTCGCTGGGGGCGGCGGCCCTGCACGACGTGGTCACGGCCCTGCAGCGGCGGGTGCCGCATATTCCGGTTTTTGTGGCGCCGGCGGCGGTCCAGGGTGCGGCGGCGCCAGCAGAACTGGTGGCCGCCTTGCAGCGGCTTTATGGCCTGGCGGAGCAGGGTAGCCCGGCGCTGGACGTCATCCTGTTGGTACGAGGGGGCGGCTCCATGGAGGACCTCTGGGCTTTCAACGACGAGCGTCTGGCCCGCACCCTGGCGCAAAGCCCGGTGCCCGTGGTCAGCGGCGTGGGGCACGAAACCGATTTCACGATTGCCGACTTTGTGGCCGACCTGCGCGCGCCCACGCCTACGGCGGCGGCCGAGCTGGTGGCCGAGGCGCGCAGCGTATGGCTGGGGGCCCTGGATCTGATGCAGGCACGCCTGTCCGATGCCGTGGAGCAGCAACTGGACCGCCAGAGCCAGCGCCTGGACCTGGCGGCCAGCCGGCTGGGCCGTCCTTCGGGCTTGGTGGCTCGCCAGCGCCTGGCACTCTCGGCGCAGGCGCAGCGCCTGCGTTATGCCGCGACCCATGGGTTGACCCAGCGCCAGCGCGACCTGCAGCAGTTGGGCAAGGCTTGGCCGCAATCCACGCAGCGTGGATTGCAGACGCAGCAGCAGCGCCTGGAGCGCGCCGGCCTGCGCCTGCAACTGCTGGACCCCACGCTGGTGCTGCAGCGCGGATATGCCTGGGTCAGCAATGAGCGCCATGAGGCGGTGACCCGCGCGCGCAGCCTGGCGCCGGGACAGGTCCTGCATCTGCATTTCGCCCAGGGCGAGGCGGATGTGAGCGTCACGGCCGTGCGGGAGAAGGAATAGGCCGATGTCCCAATGAAAAAGGGCCGCAAACTGCGGCCCTTTTTGTCTGGACGATCTATGGGCTACAGGCCGCCATTTTGCTGGGCCACCATGCAGAACAGCATGGGGATGGAGAGCATGGTGTTGAAGCGAGAGGTCAGCATGGCCAGGCGTGCGGCCTTGGCCTTTTCGGCGGCTTCCACCGTCACGATGCCCAGGGCCTTTTTCTGGTTCGGCCAGATGATGAACCAGACATTGAAGGCCATCACCAGGGCAATCCACATGCCGATGCCGATGGCCGTGAAGGGCTTCTGCAGCATCAGCGCGCTGCCGATATAGCCGCTCATCGTCGCCAGCAACAGGCCGGTGACCACCGTGGCCAGGGCGGACCAGCGGAACCAGAACAGGGCGGTCGGCGCAATCACCTTGCTCACTGCCGGCTTCTGCTCGTCCGGAATCCTGGACATCGACGGAATCTGCACGAAGTTGAAGTACCACAGCAGGCCGACCCACATGACACCGCACAGCACGTGCAGCCAGCGCATCACGAAGGTGGCCCAGGCATGGCTGGGGCTCACATTGCCGCCGGCGACCAGCACCAGTACGATCAGCAGGACCACACCCGCCAGTACCGATCGGCCCAGGGATTGAAAGATTGCACCCATGGTTGTCTCCTTTATGTTGACTCAGGTCAAGGATAATTATGGCTGAACGACCGATCGCGTGAGGCGCGACAGTCGGGCCGTCCACCTTGCCGCCGGCAAGGTTGATCACGCCGTCTTGCCCGGGCCGCAGAGGGAGTTCTTACAATCGACGCCTCTGGCCTTTCAACAACAAACCACCGAGGAACTCATGGAACACACCCTGCCCCCCCTGCCTTATGCCATCGACGCCCTGGCACCGCACTACTCCAAGGAAACCCTGGAGTTCCATCACGGCAAGCACCACAACGCCTACGTGGTCAACCTGAACAACCTGCAAAAGGGTACCGAATTCGAGAGCCTGGACCTGGAGTCCATCGTCAAGAAGTCCAGCGGCGGCATCTACAACAACTCCGCCCAGATCTGGAACCACACCTTTTTCTGGAACTGCATGAAGCCCAATGGCGGCGGCGAGCCCACCGGCGCCCTGGCCACGGCCATCAATGCCAAGTGGGGCAGCTACGCTGCTTTCCGCGAAGCCTTCGTCAAGTCGGCCGTGGGCAACTTCGGCTCCGGCTGGACCTGGCTGGTGAAGAAGGCCGACGGCTCGGTCGACATCGTCAACATGGGCGCTGCCGGCACCCCCCTGACCACCGCCGACAAGGCCCTGCTGACGGTGGACGTGTGGGAGCATGCGTACTACATCGACTACCGCAACCTGCGCCAGAAGTTCGTCGAGACCTTCTTGGACAAGCTGGTCAACTGGTCCTTCGCTGAAAAGAATTTCGGCTGATCATTGCGGCATTCATGCAGGGCCCGGAGGGAAACCTCCGGGCCCTTTTTGTTTGCCTTGGGGGCGCGGAACTGGCATGCTGGGCCACGGTGCGACGGGTGATCTGGAGGGCTGGAGTCTTCTATAAGACCTCTTCTATAAGACCAATGACAAATAATTTTCAGTTTTCTTGATGGAAATTTCGCATTGTGAGATTTTGATTCAAAAAATGAGGTGCAGGTCAGCACACAGAAAGCAAAATCTCCCACCATCCGAAGCTTGTTTGTCGGCACATCCGGTCGACGTCTTGCCGGTACCGTTATCTGGAGATACGCAATGAGCAACCAGCAACCCACCATCATCTACACGCTGACCGACGAAGCCCCGCTGTTGGCGACCAGCTCCTTCCTGCCCATCATCCGCACGTTCGCTGCGCCGGCCGGCGTCAACGTGGTCACCAGCGACATCTCGGTGGCGGCACGTGTGCTGGGCGCCTTCCCGGAATACCTGACCGAAGAACAGCGCGTGCCCGACAACCTGGCCGAACTGGGCCGTCTGACCCTGCTGCCGGACACCAACATCATCAAGCTGCCCAACATCAGCGCCTCGGTGGCGCAGCTGGTGGCCTGCATCAAGGAACTGCAGTCCAAGGGCTACAAGATTCCCGACTATCCTGAAAATCCGAAGACCGAGGAAGAAAAGGCCCTGCGCGCACGTTATGCCAAGTGCACGGGCAGCGCCGTCAACCCGGTGCTGCGCGAGGGCAACTCGGACCGCCGCGCGCCGGCGGCCGTGAAGAACTACGCGCGCAAGAACCCGCATTCGATGGCCGAGTGGAGCCAGGCTTCGCGCACCCACGTGTCGCACATGCACCATGGCGACTTCTATCACGGCGAGAAGTCGCTGACGCTGGACAAGGCGCGCGACGTGAAGATGGAGCTGATCACCAAGAGCGGCAAGACCATCGTGCTCAAGCCCAAGCTGGCCCTGCTGGCAGGCGAGATCATCGACAGCATGTTCATGAGCAAGAAGGCGCTGCTCGAGTTCTACGAAAAGGAAATCGAGGACGCGCACAAGACCGGCGTGATGTTCTCGCTGCACGTCAAGGCGACCATGATGAAGGTCTCGCACCCCATCGTGTTCGGTCACTGCGTCAAGATCTTCTACAAGGACGCGTTTGCCAAGCACGGCAAGCTGTTCGACGAGCTGGGCGTGAACGTCAACAACGGCATGGTCGATCTCTACAACAAGATCGCCACGCTGCCGCAGTCCAAGCAGGACGAGATCAAGCGCGACCTGCACGCCTGCCATGAGCATCGCCCCGAACTGGCCATGGTGGACTCTGCCAAGGGCATCACCAATTTCCATTCGCCCAACGACATCATCGTGGACGCCTCGATGCCGGCCATGATCCGCCAGGGCGGCAAGATGTGGGGCGCCGACGGCCGCCTCAAGGATGCCAAGGCCGTGATGCCGGAGAGCACCTTCGCCCGCATCTACCAGGAGATGATCAACTTCTGCAAATGGCACGGCAACTTCGACCCGCGCACCATGGGCACCGTGCCCAACGTGGGCCTGATGGCGCAGCAGGCCGAGGAATACGGTTCGCACGACAAGACCTTCGAGGTGTCCGAAGACGGCGTTGCCAACATCACGGACCTGGCCACCGGCGAAGTGCTGCTGTCTCAGAACGTGGAGCAGGGCGATATCTGGCGCATGTGCCAGGTCAAGGACGCTGCGATCCGCGACTGGGTCAAGCTGGCCGTGACCCGCGCCCGCAACTCGGGCATGCCGGCCGTCTTCTGGCTCGACCCCTACCGTCCCCACGAGGCCGAACTGATCAAGAAGGTCAAGACCTACCTCAAGGACTACGACACCAACGGCCTGGACATCCAGATCATGTCGCAGGTGCGCGCCATGCGCTACACGCTGGAGCGTGTCGTGCGCGGCCTGGACACCATCTCGGTGACCGGCAACATCCTGCGCGACTACCTGACCGACCTCTTCCCCATCATGGAACTGGGCACCAGCGCCAAGATGCTGTCCATCGTCCCGCTGATGGCCGGTGGCGGCATGTACGAAACTGGCGCCGGTGGTTCTGCGCCCAAGCACGTGCAGCAGCTGGTCGAAGAAAACCACCTGCGCTGGGATTCTCTGGGCGAGTTCCTGGCGCTGGCCGTGTCGCTGGAAGAGCTGGGCATCAAGACCGGCAATACCCAGGCCAAGATCCTGGCCAAGACCCTGGATGCCGCCACGGGCAAGCTGCTCGATCACAACAAGAATCCCTCGCCCAAGACCGGCCAGCTCGACAACCGCGGCAGCCAGTTCTACCTCGCCCTGTACTGGGCCCAGGAACTGGCCGCCCAGAAGGAGGACGCGGCCCTCGCGGCCAAGTTCGCCCCCCTGGCCAAGCAGCTGACCGACAACGAGCAAACCATCGTGGCTGAGCTGGCTGCCGTGCAGGGCAAGCCGGCGGACATTGGCGGTTACTACAAGCCCGACTTCGCCAAGCTCGACACCGTGATGCGTCCGAGCAAGACGCTGAACGCCGCGCTGGCGTCGGTCAAGGCTTAAGCCTAGCCAGCCCACAGGCAAGCCGGAGGGCCGGCTGCGAAGAAGCGATCAGGATGGTCATGCCATCGTGATCGCTTTTTTTTTGGGCGGTGCTTGTTGGTCAGGGGCGGCGTTCGAAGGGCTGGCCGCCCAGCTTGCTCCCTGCCTTGATTCCGCGTTTGGCGAACCAGCCCTGGTTCATCTCCAGAACATAACGCACCGGTTTGGCGGAGCAGTGTGCGTTCGTGGTCTGCGGCTTCATGTCGGCCAGGTTGACGATGGTGCCGTCGTCGGCCACGAAGGCTGCGGTCAGCGGCAGCAGGGTGTTCTTCATCCAGAAGCACTGGGAGGACGGTTGTTCGAAGACGAAGAGCATGCCCTCGCTGGCGGGCATCTCCTTGCGGAACATGAGGCCGGTGGCGCGCTGCTCATTCGTGGCGGCCACCTGCGCGTGGATCAGGTGCATGCCTGCCGAAAGCGTGACGCGCGGCAGCTGGAGCTGGGGAGACTCTTGCGACCAGCCCAGTCCCGGCAGGGCGAAGAACAGGAAGGTCAGGCGGAGGACGAAACGGTTCATGGAGGGGCGTGAAAGCTGAGGTCCAGGACATTGTCTGTCATTCTCCGAGCGGAGGCGCAGGTCAGCGTCACGGAAATAGAGACTAGAATTTATTCACAAGTTCAACCCGACGTGCGCCTGCGGAAATCCCGGGTCGGCACCGTCTGTCTATGCACCCCTCACGGAGTCCCGCTTCCATGTACCAGCACATCCAGGTGCCCAGCCAAGGCCAGAAAATCACCGTCAACGCCGACCTGTCGCTCCATGTGCCCGATGAGCCCATCATCCCGTATATCGAGGGGGACGGCACGGGGCTGGACATCACGCCGGTGATGCTCAAGGTGGTCGATGCGGCTGTGGAGAAGGCCTACGCCGGCCGGCGCAAGATCCACTGGATGGAGGTGTATGCCGGCGAGAAGGCGACCCGGATCTACGGCCCCGATGTCTGGTTGCCGCAGGAAACCCTGGACGTGGCGCGCGAGTACGTGGTGTCCATCAAGGGCCCGCTGACCACGCCCGTGGGCGGAGGCATCCGCTCGCTCAATGTGGCCCTGCGCCAGGAACTCGATCTCTACGTTTGCCTGCGCCCGGTGCAGTACTTCAAGGGCGTGCCTTCGCCGCTCAGGGAGCCCGAGAAGACGAATATGGTGATCTTCCGCGAGAACTCGGAAGACATCTACGCCGGCATCGAGTACGAGGCCGAGTCCGCCCAGGCCAGGAAGCTCATCAAGTTCCTGGTCGACGAGATGGGCGTCAAGAAGATCCGCTTCCCCGATACTTCCGCGATCGGTGTCAAGCCGGTGTCCATCGAGGGCACCGAGCGCCTGATGCGCAAAGCCATCCAGTACGCCATCGACAACCACAAGCCCAATGTGACCATCGTGCACAAGGGCAACATCATGAAGTTCACCGAAGGCGGCTTCCGCGACTGGGCCTACGGGCTGGCCCAGAAGGAGTTCGGTGCCGAACTGATCGATGGCGGTCCCTGGTGCAGGGTCAGGAACCCGAAGTCCGGCAAGGACATCATCATCAAGGACGTGATCGCTGACGCCTTCCTGCAACAGATCCTGCTGCGTCCGGCCGAGTACAGCGTGGTGGCCACGCTGAACCTCAATGGCGACTATATTTCCGACGCGCTGGCCGCCCAGGTGGGCGGCATCGGCATTGCGCCTGGCGCCAACCTGTCCGATACGGTGGCCATGTTCGAAGCCACCCATGGCACCGCGCCGAAGTATGCCGGCAAGGACTATGTGAACCCGGGCTCCGAGATCCTCTCGGCCGAGATGATGCTGCGCCACATGGGCTGGAAAGAAGCGGCCGACCTGATCATCCGTTCGCTCGAACAGTCCATCCTGAGCAAGAAGGTCACCTACGATTTTGCCCGCCTGATGGACGGCGCCACCCAGGTCAGCTGCTCGGGCTTTGGCCAGGTGATGATCGACCATATGTGATCGCGAGCACGCGAACAGACCGCTCCCGCAGACCCCCAACCGCCTCTGGCCTGCTGCCGGCGGCGGTTTTTTTCACGACGGACCTGTTTCTGCACTTGAAGGTTGGTCAGTCCGTCTCCAATTCAACCCCATGCGGGGCGCGCCTGATGCGCGCTCGATAGAATCGATCCATGGCCACGAAATTTCCTGCCAAGCCGCCAGCCCCGCCCGTCCAGCAGCCCCGCCGGGACGAAGGTGGATCGGTGGTGCTTGAGCGACGGACACAAAAAGTCAAGCCACCGCAGATGTACCAGGTGGTCATGCTCAATGACGATTACACCCCGATGGAGTTCGTGGTGGTCGTGATCCAGGAGTTTTTCAGCAAAGATCTGGAAACAGCAACACAGATCATGCTCAAGATCCATCTGGACGGCAAAGCGGTCTGCGGTGTCTATACCAAGGACGTGGCGGCGACCAAAGTCGACCAAGTGCTGGATGCGGCGCACAAGGCGGGGCATCCGCTTCAGTGTCTGTGCGAGCCGGTAGAGTGAAGAAGTCGAGTAGATGGGGAAAAGTAACTTTTCTTTTAGGCTGGAACTGTTGGACAGTCAGGCGAATCGGATTAAAGTAGATTTGTAAGCAAGGCAAAAGGAAGTCACATGATTGCCCAGGAATTGGAAGTCAGCCTGCACATGGCGTTTGTCGAGGCGCGTCAGCAACGCCACGAGTTCATCACCGTGGAGCATCTGCTGCTGGCCTTGCTCGATAACCCCAGCGCGGCCGAGGTGCTGCGCGCCTGCGCAGCCAATATCGACGACCTGCGCAAGTCGCTGTCGAACTTCATCAAGGACAACACCCCCCAGGTGGCTGGTACCGACGACGTCGACACCCAGCCCACGCTGGGGTTCCAGCGCGTGATCCAGCGCGCCATCATGCACGTGCAGTCCACGGGCAGCGGCAAGAAGGAGGTGACCGGCGCCAACGTGCTGGTGGCCATCTTCGGCGAGAAGGATTCGCATGCCGTCTACTACCTGCACCAGCAGGGTGTGACGCGCCTGGACGTGGTCAACTTCATCGCCCACGGCATCAAGAAGAGCGATCCCCCCGAAGCCGGCAAGTCCAGCGAGAGCTCGGGTGAGGCGGAGGAGGGCGCTGCCGCCGAGAAGGGCGACAGCAAGGCCTCGCCGCTGGAGCAGTACACCCAGAACCTCAACCAGGCAGCCAAGGACGGCAAGATCGATCCGCTGATCGGTCGCGAGTATGAGGTCGAGCGTGTGATCCAGATCCTGTGCCGCCGGCGCAAGAACAACCCGCTGCTGGTGGGTGAAGCCGGTGTCGGCAAGACGGCGATTGCCGAAGGCCTGGCCTGGCGCATCGTCCAGAAGGACGTGCCTGAAATCCTGGCCGAGGGCAATGTCTACTCGCTGGACATGGGCGCCTTGCTGGCGGGCACCAAGTACCGTGGTGACTTTGAGCAACGCCTCAAAGGGGTGCTCAAGTCCCTCAAGGACAAGCCCAACGCCATCCTGTTCATCGACGAGATCCACACCCTGATCGGGGCGGGTGCCGCTTCGGGGGGCACGCTGGATGCGTCCAACCTGCTCAAGCCGGCGCTCTCCAGCGGCCAGCTCAAGTGCATCGGTGCGACCACTTTCACCGAGTACCGCGGCATCTTCGAGAAGGACGCGGCGCTATCGCGTCGTTTCCAGAAGGTCGACGTGGTGGAGCCCACCGTGAGCGAGACCATCGACATCCTCAAGGGCCTGAAGTCGCGCTTCGAGGAACATCACAACGTCAAGTACGCCAATGCGGCGCTGCAGGCGGCGGCCGAGCTGTCGGCCAAGTACATCAACGACCGCCATCTGCCTGACAAGGCCATCGACGTCATCGACGAGGCGGGTGCTGCCCAGCGCATCCTGGCGCCGTCCAAGCGCAAGAAGACCATCGGCAAGACCGAGGTCGAGGAAATCGTCGCCAAGATCGCCCGCATCCCTCCGGCCAACGTGTCCAACGACGACCGCAGCAAGCTGCAGACCATCGAACGCGACCTCAAGAGCGTGGTGTTCGGGCAGGACAAGGCCCTGGAAGTGCTGGCGGCCGCTGTCAAGATGGCGCGCTCCGGCCTGGGCCGCGCCGACAAGCCGATCGGCTCCTTCCTCTTCAGCGGCCCGACCGGTGTGGGCAAGACCGAAGCGGCCAAGCAGCTGGCCTACATCATGGGCATCGAGCTGATCCGCTTTGACATGTCGGAGTACATGGAGCGCCACGCCGTGAGCCGTCTCATCGGCGCGCCTCCGGGTTACGTCGGTTTCGACCAGGGTGGCCTGCTGACCGAGGCGGTCACCAAGAAGCCGCACGCCGTGCTGCTGCTCGACGAAATCGAGAAGGCGCACCCGGACATCTTCAACGTGCTGCTGCAGGTCATGGACCACGGCACGCTGACCGACAACAACGGGCGCAAGGCCGACTTCCGCAACGTCATCATCATCATGACGACGAACGCAGGCGCCGAGACCATGAACAAGTCGACCATCGGCTTCACCAACCCGCGCCAGTCCGGCGACGAGATGGGCGACATCAAGCGCCTGTTCACACCGGAGTTCCGCAACCGCCTGGATGCCATGGTCAGCTTCAAGGCGCTGGACGAGAACATCATCCTGCGTGTGGTGGACAAGTTCCTGCTGCAGCTCGAAACCCAGCTGGCCGAGAAGAAGGTGGACGTCACCTTCACCGACAAGCTGCGCAAGCACCTGGCCAAGAAGGGCTTCGATCCGCTCATGGGCGCACGCCCCATGCAGCGCCTGATCCAGGACACGATCCGTCGGGCGCTGGCCGACGAGTTGCTCTTTGGCCGCCTGACCGACGGTGGCCGTCTCACGGTGGACCTGGACGACAAGGACAAGGACGAGAGCAAGACCGAAGTCCTGCTCGACATCCAGCCCCTGCCCAAGAAGGAAGGCAAGGCCAAGCCTGAAGAGGCCACGGCCGACTGAGACCGTCAGTCGCCCAAAGAAAAAGCCGGCCTGAGGCCGGCTTTTTCATGCGTGTGGGGCGATCAGCGGAAGCCCGCGCGATCCAGCATCTGCTGCACCTTGACCGAGTTCCTGCCGACCACGCTGATCGGGATGGTCTCGCTCTTGAAGCTGTTGCCTCCCATGGCCTGCAACGCTGGGTTGTCCAGCTTCACACCCTTGGCGGTCGGCCATTCGTTGTTGCCGTTGGCGAAATGCTCCTGCGCCTGCGGGCTGGCCAGGTACTCCAGGAATTTCACGGCGTTGGCCGGGTTCTTGGCATGCTTTGCCACGGCACCGCCGGCGATGTTGACGTGCGTGCCCCAGCTGGACTGGTTGGGGAAGACCACGCCGACGCGTTCGACCACGGCCTGGTCTTCGGGCTTGCTCGAGCGCATCAGTCGCGCCAGGTAATAGGTGTTGGTCACGGCCACGGCGCATTCGCCGGAGGCCACGGCGCGGATCTGGTCGGTGTCGCCGCCCTTGGGGGCGCGCGCCATGTTGTCCACCATGCCCTTGAGCCAGGCTTCGGTCTTCTGGTCGCCCAGGTGTTCGAGGACGGCGCCGAACAGCGAGAGGTTGTAGGGGTGCGAGCCGGAGCGGATGCACAGGCGGCCTTTGTTCTTGGCGTCCCCGAGTTCTTCGTAGGTATCGACGTCCTCGCGCTTGACCTTGATCTTGTCGTAGACGATGACGCGCGCCCGGGTCGAGAAACCGTACCAGGCCGAGCCGCCGTCGCTGCCGGCTGCGCCGCGCAGTTGCGCCGGAATGGCCGCGTCCAGGATGGTTGATTTGACGGGCTGGAACAATCCGTCGGCCTCGCCGCGCCACAGGCGGGCTGCGTCAACCAGCAGGATCACATCGGCCGGTGATGCTGAACCTTCGGCGCGCAGACGGGCCAGAATGCCGGCATCATCGGCGTCAACGCGGTTGATGCGGATGCCGGTGGTGCGGGTGAACTGGCTGTAGAGTGCTTCGTCGCTGGGGTAATGACGGGCGGAATAGATGTTGACCACCTGTTCCTGGGCCAGTGCCGGGCTGCTTGCGAGCAAGGTAAAGAGGGAGAGGGAGAGAATTCGTTTGAGCATGGTGAGCGTGCTTGAATCGGAACCCAGATGATATACAAAATGCAAATCATTCTCAATAAACATAGAAAAACCATGGGATATCGGGGTTGGGGCCTGGTGCTGGCTGCACTGCTTGTCGTGTTGACCGGATGTGCCAGCCCGGCGCCCACACCGGAGCCGCCCGCGCCGCTCGAGACCAAGCGTGCGCCACGCATCGGACTGGCCCTGGGCGGCGGGGCAGCGCGGGGTTTTGCCCATATCGGGGTGATCCAGGTACTGGAAGAGGCCGGCATCAAGCCGGATCTGGTCGCGGGCACCTCGGCCGGCAGTCTGGTGGCGGCGCTCCACGCCAGCGGGCGTAACGGCAGCCAGTTGCAGCGCATGGCCGAAACCATGGACGAGGCCACTTTTACCGACTGGACCCTGCCGCTGTTCAGCCGCGGTATGTTGCGTGGCGATGCCCTGGCGCGGTATGTCCAGCAACAGGTGGGGGGCCGCCGCATCGAGGATCTTTCCATGCCGCTGGGCATCCTGGCCACCGATCTGCAAAGCGGCCAAGGTGTGCTGTTCGAGCGTGGGGACGTTGCGACGGCCGTGCGGGCGTCCAGCGCCGTGCCGGCACTGTTCCAACCGGTACGGATCAGCGGGCGAGACTACGTGGACGGTGGCCTGGTGGCGCCGGTGCCGGTGCGTCAGGCTCGCCAGATGGGGGCCGAACTGGTCATTGCCGTGGACATCTCGCAGCAGCCCGAGGCCAATGCGCCCGGTGACGTGTTCCAGATCCTGCTGCAGACCTTCAGCATCATGAGCAGGAGCATCAACACGCTGGAACTGCGTGGCGCTGATCTGGTGGTGGTGCGACCAGCCCTCAATGGTGTTTCGGGGGCAGACTTTGCCGCCCGCCACCGTGCCATCCAGGCCGGGCGCGCAGCCATGCTGCAGGCCTTGCCGCAGCTGCGCCTGGCGATCGAGGCGGGGATGCGTCCGGTGAGTCCGGCGAAATGAGATAAAAAAAAGCCCCGTCAGAGACGGGGCTTTGAAGGGATCCCTGAACCTGATGGTTACGAAAGGACCCGAGGAGACAACCGGTTGAAAAACAAAAACTCTTTGTTTTTCGATGAGCCAATTATGTCAGGGTTTTCCCTTGTTGTAAAGGCTGATCAAGAAAGCTTCCAGAACCAAGGTCGGTTTTGCGTTGAAAATTAACGCTTCTTGGCCGTTGCCTTGCCGGCCTCGACGGTGGCCGTGGCCGCCTTGAAGTTCGACTCGGCCAGGGCAGCCGCCTGCTTGGCCGATTTCTGGGCCGTTTCCAGCACATTGTTGGCAGCCGCGACGGCGCTCTTCATCAGGGCCACAGCGGTTTCGGAGCCGGCCGGAGCGTTCTGCGACGTGCTGTCGACCACATCCAGGAATTTCTTCTGGGCTTCGGCGATCTGGGCTTCGAAGGTCTTGCCGAATTCGGCGCTGGTCACGGCAGCGATGTCATAGATCTCGCGGCTGTAGCTGGCGGCTTTTTCGCTCAGCGGCTGCAGCAGGCCGGATTGCAGGGCCAGCAGTTCTTGCGGGTCCTTGGCGTTCAGCACGGTCTGGGTCTGGCTGGCGGATTCGGCCAGCAGGGCACGGGACGCGGCCAGATTCAGTTCAACCAGCTTTTCCACGCCTTCGAAGGCTTTGCCGGTCAGACCAAAGAGGGTTTCGACATTGGCCTTGTTGGCGGCCAGGACTTGTTCGACGGTCAGCATAGGGAACTCCTTGAAGTACGGGGTTGGAAACTTGTTTTGCTGCATTGCAACATGAAACCAATTTTAGGACGCTCCGTTTCGAATGCAAGGGGTTTTTGCTGCTTTGCAGCAATTTAGGGGTGACGCCCTAGAAAAACGGTGTTGGCGGCATGGCGGGGGGGCTAAGGCGAACCGATCGGGCAGAAGACCGTGCAGGAGCCGCCCCTTCCCGATCGTGTCGCTTTCGCGTACGGGCGGCGCTGACTTGGGCTGAGACCCGCGCAAGTGGGCTGGCAGAATCGGGACTGCGCATGAATACCGAAACAAAAAAACCGCTCCCGGAGACACGCAGCGCCTACAAGGCCTTCCGGACCATCACCACACGCTGGATGGACAACGACGTCTACGGGCACGTCAACAACGTCGTCTACTACAGCTGGTTCGATACGGCCGTCAACGCCTGGCTGATCGAGCGCGGCGTGCTCGACATCCATGGTGGCGACACCATCGGCCTGGTGATCGAGACCCAGTGCAACTATTTCGCCTCGCTGTCTTTTCCGCAAACCATCGAGGCCGGCATCCGTGTCGCGCGACTGGGCAAGTCCAGCGTGCGCTATGAGGTCGGCCTGTATGCGCAGGGTGAAGAGCTGGCGGCGGCGCAAGGCCATTTCGTCCACGTGTATGTGGACCGGCAGACGCGTCGTCCCGTTGCCTTACCCGACCCCTTGCGGGCTGTTCTTGAAACCCTGACCTGAACCCATGACCGTTGATGAAGCCATCCAGACGCGCATGTCCGTGCGCGCCTTCACGCCGCAAGCTGTGGCGCCTGAAACCATCCAGGACATCCTGCAACTCGCCAGCCGTGCACCGTCGGGGACGAACACCCAGCCCTGGAAAGTCTACGTGCTGCGGGGGGCCAGCCGCGACAGTCTGGTGGAGAAGGTGTGTGCCGCGCACGAGGCCCTGCGTGCCGATCCCTCGCTGGCCGTCGAGTACCGCGAGGAATACGACTATTACCCGGAGAAATGGGTCAGCCCCTACATCGACCGCCGGCGCGAGAACGGCTGGGGCCTGTACGGCTTGCTGGGTATCACCAAGGGCGACAAGGACAGGATGCACGCCCAGCACCAGCGCAATTTCCGTTTCTTCGATGCGCCGGTGGGCCTGATGTTCACGCTCGACCGTGTCATGGGCCGCGGTTCCCTGGTGGACTACGGCATGTTCCTGGAAAACATCATGCTGGCGGCGCGTGCGCGCGGTCTGCACACCTGCCCGCAGGCCGCTTGGAACGGATTTGCGAAGATCATCCTGCCGCACATCGGGGCGGGTCCCGACGAAATGCTGGTCTGCGGCATGGCACTGGGTCATGCAGACAGCTCTGCTATCGTCAACGATTTCCACACACCGCGTGAACCAGCAAGTTCATTCACGCGCTGGCTGGACTGAGTGTCCGGCCGGGCGGATTGCCCCAAAAATAACTGATGCGAAATAGAGGAGACATCACATGCTGACCCTGCTGGTCATCGTTTTCGTGTTGGCCTACGCGGCCATTGCCCTGGAGCATCCGCTCAAGATCAACAAATCCGCCTCGGCCTTGCTGGGCGCCGGCCTGTTGTGGACGATCTATGCCATGGCCACCGGGGACGCTACCAAGGTCGGCGGGGAATTGAGCGAGTCGCTTATGGGCACCGCGCAGATCGTCTTTTTCTTGATGGGGGCCATGACCATCGTCGAGGTGGTTGACGCGCACAACGGCTTCGAGGTCATCACCCGACGCATCAAGACCCAGAAGCTTTCCACGCTGATGTGGATGGTCGGTTTTGTCAGCTTTTTCCTGAGCGCCATCCTGGACAACCTGACCACCACCATCGTCATGGTTTCGCTGATGAAGAAGTTGTTGGACCAGCGGGAGGATCGCCTGTTCTTTGCCGGCATCATCGTCATCGCGGCCAACGCTGGCGGGGCCTGGACGCCGATCGGCGACGTGACCACCACCATGCTGTGGATCGGCGGGCAGATCACGGCGATGGAAATCATGAAGGGCCTGTTCATCCCCTCGCTGATCAACCTGCTGGTGCCGCTGGCCGTGACCAGCTTCATGCTGGGCTCGCGCCCGGTGATCGCACCGAAACGTGCCGACTTGGCCGAGGGGCCCGAGACCACCGCCTTCGAGCGCAACCTGATGTTTTTCATGGGCCTGGGCATCCTGGTCGCGGTGCCGGTGTTCAAGACCGTGACGCACCTGCCGCCCTTCATGGGCATCCTGTTCGGCCTGGGGATTCTCTGGCTGGTTGGTGACCTCGTGCACCGGAACAAGGAAGACGACCTGGCCAAGCAGCGCCTGACGCTGGCGCGTGCGCTGACCCGCATCGACATGAGCTCCATCGTCTTCTTCATCGGCATCCTGCTGGCGGTGGCGGTGCTGGAGCACACCCATATCCTGTCCTCGATCGCCCAATGGCTGGACCAACGCGTGGGCCGCCAGGACATCATCGTCATGCTGATCGGCCTGGTCAGCGCCGTGGTGGACAACGTGC
Organism: Burkholderiales bacterium; assembly: GCA_016185015.1. Lineage (GTDB taxonomy): Bacteria > Pseudomonadota > Gammaproteobacteria > Burkholderiales > Burkholderiaceae_C > Hylemonella. Next base: position 76,029 of record JACPOI010000002.1, on the reverse strand, counting down.
CCCTGGTGGCCGCCTCCATGGGCATGTACAGCCTGCAGCAGTACCCGGCGGACAGCTTCCTCTGGGAGTTCCTGGCCTATTGCGCCGGCACCGGTGGCTCCATCCTGATCATCGGCTCGGCCGCCGGCGTGGCCGCCATGGGCCTGGAGAAGATCGACTTCTTCTGGTACGTGCGCAAGATCAGCGGCCTGGCCCTGATCGGCTATTTCGCCGGTGCGCTGTTCTACATTGCCGAATACCATCTGCTGCACTGACATCGCTTCCCCCATCCACAACGCTCATCCCCCGAGACCCGCACCATGAAACCGAAGATCCTTGTCGCCCGTGCCGTTTTTCCCGAAACCATCGCCTATCTCTCGCAGCATTTCGACGTCGAGACCAACCCGTCCGATGAGGCCTGGACCGGTGCGCAGTTGATCGAGCATCTGCGCGACAAGGACGGCGCCTTCACCACCGGCAGCGTGCGCATCGATGCCGAGGTGCTGACGGCTTGTCCGAAGCTCAGGATCTGCGCCAACATGGCCGTGGGCTACAACAATTTCGACATCGATGCCATGACCGCACATGGTGTGCTGGGCACCAACACGCCCGACGTGCTGACCGAGACCACGGCCGACTTCGGCTTTGCGTTGGTGATGGCCACGGCCCGCCGCATCACCGAGAGCGAGCATTACCTGCGCGCCGGTCTTTGGACCAAGTGGAGCTACGACATGTTCGCCGGCTCCGACATCCATGGCGCCACGCTGGGCATCCTCGGCATGGGTCGCATCGGCCAGGGCATCGCCAAACGCGGTGCGCTGGGCTTCGGCATGAACGTGATCTACCACAACCGTTCGCGCCTGGATGCGGCGACGGAGGCCGAGTGCAAGGCCCGTTACGTCAGCAAGGAAGAGCTGCTGAAGACAGCCGACCACCTGGTGCTGGTGCTGCCATACTCGGCCGCCTCGCACCACGCCATCGGCGCGGCCGAGCTGGCGCAGATGAAACCCACGGCGACGCTGGTCAACATCGCGCGCGGCGGCATCGTCGACGACGCAGCGCTGGCGCAGGCGCTGCGTGACAAGCGCATCGCCGCGGCCGGCCTGGACGTGTTCGAGGGCGAACCCAAAGTGCATCCGGACCTGCTGACCGTTCCCAACGTGGTGCTGACCCCGCACATCGCCAGCTCCAGCGTGCCCACGCGCAAGGCCATGGCCAAGCTGGCAGCCGACAACCTGATCGAGTTTTTCAGCAAGGGCAAGGGCCTGACACCCCTGAACCCCCAGGTGCTCAAGGGCTGATTCAGGCCACGCGTGTGCCAGCCTTGCGGAACTGCAGGCCGGCCTGGCGCGTGACTTCGCCCAGCAACTGCTCGTTGGCCTGCGCATCGCGCAGCCAGCGGGCATCGTTGAGTCCGCGCTCGGTGCTGTGGCGTAGCAGTTCCAGAGCAGCCCCCGAGCCCGGTGTGATGGCGTAGGGCTGTACCCGGTCCAGCGTGGCCAGGATGTGTTCCTTGAGCGGCAGGTGGGTTCCGCTGGCCGGGTCCACGTAGACCGCGTCCAAACCGAAACGACAGGCCTGGAAGCGGTTGTAGGTATAGACCAGGTAATCGTCTTCCACCGGCTCGAACGGCGCTTCCTCCAGGAACCAGGCGGCCAGAGCCTGCACGTAGCCGGCCAGCGCGGCGGCGCGCTCGATGGAGAGCGGTGTGTCGAAGACGCGGATCTCGATGGTGCCGTACTCCGGCTTGGGGCGGATGTCCCAGTAGAAGTCCTTCATGCTGCGGACCACGCCGGTGCGCGTCATCTTGTTGAAGTAGGCGTTGAAGTCGTCCCAGTTCAGCACGAAGGGCGCACGCCCCGACAGCGGGAAGGCGAACACCGAGTTCAGGCGTGCCGAATCAAAAGCCGTGTCGTGCCCCTGCACGTAGGGCGAGGAGGCCGACAGGGCAATGAAGTGCGGGATGTAACGCGACATGCGGTGCAGCATGAGCAGGGCGCTGTCGGCGTCCGGGCAGCCCACGTGCACGTGCTGGCCGAAGATGGTGAACTGCTTGGACAGGTAACCGTAGAGCTCGGACAGCTGGCGGAAGCGCGGCTTGTCGTAGATGCGCCGCTCGTGCCACTGCTGGAAAGGGTGGGTGCCGCCGCCGACCACGGCGATGTTGAGCTTGTCGGCGCATTGCACCAGCGCGTCGCGGATCTGGCCCAGTTCCTCCTGCACGTGCGAGGGCGAGTGGCAGATGCCGGTGGAGATCTCGATCATGCTTGAGGTCATCTCCGGCACCACGCTGCCCGGTAGCTTGCGCTTGGCCATCAGGCGCAGCATGTCGTCGGCATAGGGCGCGAGGTCGTAGTCGTGCGTGTTGACGAGCTGCAGCTCCAGCTCCACGCCCAGGGTCAGGGCCTCGGAATGGTGGAAGGCTTCAAGCGGCATCGTGGTTCTCTCCCTCGGGCTTGACGCGCCGGATGGCCGGCGGGCGTCCGGCTTCGCCGGCACGTTGCAGGGCCAGCATGGCCATGAGCGCACCCAGCACTTCCATGAACAGGATCAGCGGCATGGCAATGGCGGCCACTGGCTGCCCGATAGCGGGTGCAAATTCGGAAAACTGGGACACCAGCAGCAAGGCGACGGCCGACATGGGCCACAGGGCGCTGGCCGTCCACAGGGCCTGCCTCGGACTGGCACCGCTGCCAAAACCCGCCAGGGCGATGGCTGCCAGCTTGGCCAGCGCGCGTGCCAGCACCAGGGCGGCGATCAGGCTCCAGGCTTCCCAGTTCCAGGGCGCCTGGGCAGCGGCCATGGAGACCAGCACGAACATCAGGATGGTCAGGATGGCCGAAGCCGTGCCGAACTGGCGCGGCCAGGACCAGGGGCGCGGGTGCAGGGTCTTGAGCAGGATGCCGGCCAGCAGGGCGGCCAGCGGTGCGGAGCCGCCGACGTGCGCGGCCAGGGCCGTGCCGGCGGCGATCAACGAGAGCTGCAACACGGCGGTGTTCTCGCTGGTCGGACTCATGAGCTGCAGCGCCTTGCGCAGGGCGTAGGCCAGCAAGGCACCCACCAGCACCGAGGCCACGACCAGCAGGATGACCGGGTAGATGGCATCGGCCAGGGTCGCTTCCGAACGGCCTAGCAGGCGCGCCATGACACCGCCCAGGGCCAGCACGTAAAAGGTGTTGAGCGCTGCCAGGGTGATGACGCGGTCGGTCACGGGGCCGCTGGCGCGCAAATCACTGGCCACCCGCATCAGCACGGTCGGCGCGGTGGCAACCATCAGCAACGCCAGCGGGACATGCAGGGCTTCGTCGACGCCGAACAGCTGCAGCACCCACCAGGTCGCGAGGTAGGTGGCCAGGGCTTCGCCCAGGCTCTGGGCCAGCAGCATGGGGTTGTGGCGCAACCAGCGCAGCGACAGGCGCCCACCGGCCTCGAACAGCACGATGGACAGGCCGAGTTCCACCATGAACTGCGCGATGCCGTCCAGCGGCCAGCTGGCCGTGGTGTAGCCGGAGAAGCCGGCCAGGGCGCCCACGGCCGAATACCCCAGCACCTTGGGCAGGCCCAGGTAGCGCTGCAGCAGGTGTCCGGCGGCGGCGGCCAGGGCCAGCAGCAGCGCCCACTGCACGGTGGGCAGGCCGGCCGAAGGCTTGATCCACTCGGACCAGTTGAGCATCAGGTCGATCATCGACTCTCCTTTTTTACGAGCCCGGCAGCAATGCCGGGCGTCAGAGCGAGGCCAGCGGGGACCTGGCTGCGCTGTCATCGGCCTGCATGGCGTCGAGCAGCAGGTCCAGGTCCGCGTTCAGGCGCCGGAGCACGGTCGGGGGCAGGGTCTGCAGGGCCTGGGGCAGCACGCCGATGTAATGCCCCTGCAGGCGTTGCAGCACTTTTTCTCCGGCGGGCAGCAGGTTGAGGTGCAGCACGCGGGCATCGCTGCCATTGCGGGCACCGATGACCAGCTTGCGTTCGACCAGGGTCTTGACGAGGTTGCTGGCGGTGGACTGGTGGATGTCCATGGCTTGCGCCAGCGCGCTGATGCGCAAACCCGGCTGCTCGCGCAGCAGGCTCAGGGCGCGCAGCTGTGCCGCACCGGTGCCGGTGATCTGTTCGACCTGGCGGAAATGTGTGCGCACCGTGGCGAAGATCTGGCGGAACCTGCGCAGGGCCTGGATCGCAGGGTCGCTGTCTGTGTGGGCCGCTGCCGTGGCCACCTGGCCCGGGCGCCGGGAGCGTACTGGCTTCATGCGATTTATTATATTTGTACAAATGTATTGAGGGATAGTCCCTCAGGTCTGCCGGGTGATCCCGCTGCGTGCCATGAATCACAATAGGGGTCTGGAGGAAAACGGTTTGAACTCAGTCGTGTTCTGGGCCCTGCTGGTGCTGGGCGTCTTGAATCTGGTGCTGCTGCTGGCACTCGTGTTGCGCCGCGAGGACGCGAAGTCGGCGCAGGCCGCCGAACAGCTGTCGCGCGGGCTGCGCCAGGAGATCAGCGAATCGGCGCGCGCTTCGCGCCAGGAGCTGACGCAGAACCTGGCGACCTTCCAGCAGACGTTGGTACAGCAGGGCGCCGAGGCCACGCGCACGCAGAACACGCAGATCGACGCCTTCGGCCAGCAGCTGGCGCTGTTGCAGAAGACCCTGTCGGACACCCTGGCGCAACGTCTCGAAGCCCTCAGCGAATCCAACGCGCGGCGCATGTCCGAGGTGCGCGCCACCCTGGAAGCCCAACTGGCCCAGCTGCAGCAGACCAATATCGCCAAGCTCGACGAGATGCGCGCCACGGTGGACGAGAAGCTGCAGACCACCTTGCACGCGCGCCTGGGCGAGAGCTTTAAGCAGGTGGCCGAGCGCCTGGAGCAGGTGCACAAGGGCCTGGGCGAGATGCAGACCCTGGCGGCCGGTGTGGGTGACCTCAAACACCTGCTGACCAACGTGAAGACGCGCGGCATGTTCGGCGAGGCGCAGCTGGCCGGCCTGCTGGAGCAGGTCTTCGTGCCTGACCAGTACGCCGCGCAGATCGCCACGCGTCCGGGCAGCAAGAACGTGGTGGACTTCGCCATCAAGCTGCCGGGCAAGTCGGACGATGGCTCGCCGCTGTGGCTGCCCATCGACGCCAAGTTCCCGAACGAGGACTACGAGCGCCTGCTCGACGCGCAGCAGCGTGCCGATGCCGTGGCGGCCGAGGCCGCCGCCAAGGCGCTGGAGGCGCGCATCCGGCTCGAAGCGAAGTCGATTGCCGAGAAGTACATCGAGCCGCCCTACACCACGGATTTCGCCATCCTCTTCCTGCCCACCGAAGGCCTGTACGCCGAGGTGCTGCGCCGCCCCGGCCTGATGGAGGCCTTGCAGCGCGAGCACCGCATCACCCTGGCCGGCCCCACCACGCTGCTGGCCATGCTCAGTTCCCTGCAGATGGGTTTTCGCACGCTGGCGCTGGAAAAACGTTCCAGCGAGGTCTGGCAGGTGCTGGGCGCCGTCAAGACCGAGTTCGGCAAGTTCGGCGACGTGCTGGCCAAGGTCAAGTCGCAGACCGAGACCGTGCTCAATACGCTGCAGCAGGCCGAAACCCGCAGCAATGTCATGAAGCGTGCGCTGCGCCAGGTCGAGGCCCTGCCCGAGACGCAGGCGCAGGCCCTGCTACCGGTGGACAAAGAGGCTGACGAGGGGTGAGCAGCACAACGACGACGCCCCGTTTCCAGCTGGCGCGTCTGATCGGCGGACACATCTGCCTGCACGCCTGCATGGCGGGCCTGCGCATGGCGGCACCGCTGCTGGCGCTCAAGCAGGGCTACAGCGCGATGGCGGTGGGCGTGCTGATGGCCCTGTTTGCGCTGACCCAGGTCTTCCTGGCCCTGCCGGCGGGTCGTTATGCCGACCGCCATGGCCTGCGCCGGCCCATCGCCTTCAGCGTGATCGCGGCGACGGTGGGCACAGCCCTCGCGGCCCTGTTTCCCGTGTTCCCCATGCTCTGCCTGGCTGCGTTGCTCAGCGGCGGCGCCACAGGTGCGGCATCGATTGCGCTGCAGCGCCACGTGGGCCGCGCGGCGCGCGATGCCACCGAGCTCAAGCAGGTGTTCAGCTGGCTGTCCATCGGGCCGGCCACCTCCAACTTCCTCGGCCCGCTGGCCGCCGGCCTGCTGATCGACCATGCCGGCGTCTGGCTGGGCGGTGAGGCGGGTGACCTGAACGGCTACCGCATCGCCTTCCTGCTGATGGCCGTGCTGCCCCTGTTGACCTGGTGGTGGGTGCGAAGCGCGCCGGACCTGCCCTCGGCTGCCAGCCCGGCCGAGCAGGGCAGACGCCGCGCCTGGGACCTGCTGCGCGACCCCATGATGCGCCGCCTGCTGCTGGTGAACTGGTTTCTCTCGTCGTGCTGGGACGTGCACACCTTTGTGCTGCCGGTGCTGGGCCACGAGCGCGGCTACAGCGCCTCGACCATCGGCATGCTGCTGGGGTCGTTTGCGCTGGCCGCCACCCTGGTGCGCCTGGCCATGCCCTGGCTGGCCGAGCACTTGCGCGAGTGGCTGGTGATCAGCGGCGCCATGCTGGCGACGGCCGTGCTGTTTGGCGTCTACCCCTTCATGCCCAGCGCGCTGGGCATGGGCGTGTGCTCGGTGCTGCTGGGCCTGGTGTTGGGGTCGGTGCAGCCCATGATCATGAGCACCCTGCACCAGATCACGCCGGCCGACCGCCATGGCGAGGCGCTGGGCCTGCGCCTCATGTCGCTCAACGGCTCCAGCGTGGTCATGCCGCTGCTCTTCGGCAGCATCGGGGCCGTGGTCGGGGTGTCGCTGGTGTTCTGGGTGGTGGGGGCTGTGGTGGGCCTGGGCAGCCACACGGCCTGGAAGCTGAGGGCGCCCGCGCAGCCGCACGCCATGTGAGCCTGGCCACCAGGGGTGGCCGGCGACGCCTCAGGGTTTCAGGCCTCCAGCCGATAGAAGGACTGGATCGCCTCCCAGGCGGCTTCAGGGGTATCGACGAAGCTGAACAGCTTGGTGTCCGCGGGCGAGATCACGCCTTCCTCGATCAGCAGGTCGAAGTTGATGAGCCGTTTCCAGAAGCTGCTGCCATGGAGCACCACGGGCACCGGTTCGGACTTGCCGGTCTGCACCAGCGTGAGGATCTCGAACAGTTCATCGAGAGTGCCGAAGCCGCCGGGAAAGGCCACCAGCGCCTTGGCGCGCATCATGAAGTGCATTTTGCGCAGCGCGAAGTAGTGGAATTTGAAGCACAGGCTGGGCGAGATATAAGGGTTGCCGGATTGTTCGTGCGGCAGGGCGATGTTCAGGCCCACGTTGAGGGCGCCGGCTTCATGCGCGCCACGGTTGGCCGCCTCCATGATGCCCGGGCCGCCGCCGGTGCAGATGTAGAGGCGCTCGCTGTGCGACAGGTGTCGGCTGTGTTCGGCGACCAGGCGGCCGAACTGGCGGGCCTGGTCGTAGCGCTGGGCATTGCGCATGTCGCGTTCGGCACCTTGCAGGGCCGTGGCGTCCCCGCTGGCGCGTGCGGCCTCCAGCCGGGCCTGCGCCGTTTCGGGCGAGGGAAAGCGCGCGCTGCCGAAGACCACGATGGTGTTGGTCACGCCCTGTTCCTGCTGTTCCAGGTCGGGCTTGAGCATCTCCAGCTGAAAGCGGATGCCGCGGGTCTCGCGGCGCAGCAGGAATTCTGGGTCGGCAAAGGCCAGACGGTAGGCATCGGCCTGCAGAGGGATGCCGGCGTCGGCGTGGGCCTTCAGGTCGGCCCAAGCATCGGCCAGGGTGCGGGTGCTGAGATCGGGTGTGGTCTTCATGGAAGTCTTACTCGCTGGTGATGGTGGCCGCCATGGCGCTGGCCATGCTCACGGCATTGCTGGGGTGGGCGATGCAGTCGGTGCTCCAGACCTGGCGGATGCCGGCGTTCCAGAGCAGGGTTCCGGCATCGCCGGCAAAAAGGGCATGCGTGACGGCCACGTCGACCGATGCCGCACCCGCGGCCAGCAGGCCGCGCGCGGCCTGGGCCAGGGTGTGGCCGCTGCTGGCGACGTCGTCGAGCAACACGATGGCACGACCGCGCACGTCCAGCGCCGGCAGGGCGATCTCGACATGGCGGTCACCATGGCGCACCTTGTGGCAGACCGCGTGCTCGAAACCATGGCGCGCTGCGGCTTGGGCGACCCATTGGGCCGCTTCTTCGTCGGGGCCGATCAGCAGCGCGCCCGGGCGTTGCTGCGCGATCAGGTCGGCCAGCAGCGGGGCGCCGCTGAGCACCACGGTGCGCGGTACCGGTACGGCTTCCTCGAGCGTGGCCACGCGGTGCAGGTGCGGGTCCACCGTGATGACGGCATCGAACAGGTCGGCCAGGAAGCGGCCCACGATGCGCTGGCTCACGGCCTCGCCAGGCGTGAAGGCGATGTCCTGGCGCATATAGGCCAGGGAGGGGGCGACCAGGGTCAGCTGCGTGGCGCCCAGTGTGCGGGCCGTCTGCGCGGCGAGCAGCAACTCGACCAGTTTTTCATTGGGCTGGGCCAGCGAGCGCAGGAGCACCACGTGCGCCGGCAGCGTGGCCGGCAGGCGCAGCTTGAACTCGCCATCAGGAAAACGGTGGCGCGCGATGCAGGCGTGCGGGATGCCGGCTGCGGCGGCGATGCGTGCGGCGCTGTCGGCCTCGTCCTCGAAATGCAGCAGGAGGGATGCGCGCATGTTCAGAACTCCACGAACACGTGCGGCACGTCTTCGGCCCGACCGATGTGGTAGCCGCTGGCGCGCGCGCAGGCCTGGCGCGCGAACTCCAGGTCGGCCGGATAGCTGGCGTGCACGCGGTAGAGCACGTCGCCGTCCTGCACCTCATCACCCAGCTTGCGCAGCAGGTCCACGCCGGCTTCTTTCACCTTCGGGGCGCCGGCAAAACGCGCGATGCGGGCTAGCTGCAGGTTGTCGATGCCGCTGACCACGCCGGCGCCGTGCGCCCGGATGTCGAAGCTGAGCCGGCCCAGCTGGGGATGGTTGGCGTCGAAGTGTCGGCTGCCTTGCGCGGTGATGATGTCGTTCATCTTCTTCAGGGCACGACCTGAGTCCAGGATGTCGCGCGCGATGGCGAAGCCGTCGCCGCCGCGCACATCGGGGTCGGCCTCCAGCATGCGCCCGGCCAGGCGCAGCGCCTTCTGGCGCAGGTCCATGGGCGCGCGCGGGTCGTTTTCCAGCACGCGCATGACGTCGCGGGCCTCCAGCACCGGGCCGATGCCGAAGCCGATGGGCTGGCGCCCGTCTGTGATGACCACGTCGAGCGAGAGTTTCATGCGCCGCGCCACGTACTCGAAGAGGCGGCGCAGGCGCTGCGCCTCGGGCATGGAGCGCACCTTGGCCGTGGGGCCGATGGGGATGTCGAGCACCAGGTGGCTGGAGCCGGCGGCGATCTTCTTGGACAGGATGGAGGCCACCATCTGTCCCGGCGAGTCGAGGGCCAGCGGCCGCTCGACCGAGATCAGCACGTCGTCGGCGGGCGAGAGCCTGGCCGTGCCGCCCCAGGCCAGGCAGCCGCGGTGCTGGCGCACGATGCCCTGCAGCTTTTCGATCGGCAGCTCCACCTCGGCCAGCACCTCCATGGTGTCGGCGGTACCGGCTGGCGAGGTGATGGCGCGTGAGGAGGTCTTGGGGCAGAGCATGCCGTGGGCGGCCACGATGGGCACCACCAGCATGGAGGTACGGTTGCCGGGGATGCCGCCGATGCAATGCTTGTCCACGACCAGCGGCTCCTGCCAGTCGAGCCGGCGGCCGGCCTCGACCATGGCTTCGGTCAGGAACAGCACCTCCTCGCGGTCAAGTTCGTCGCGGTTGGCCGCCACCACGAAGGCCGTGAGTTCGATCTTGGAATAGTGGTGTTCGGTGATGTCGCGCACGATGGCGCGGAAGTCGTCCTGTGTGAGGCGCTCGCCGGCCAGCTTGCGGTGCAGGGCGCCCATGGATTCGGGCGGTTCGGCCTGGGCGACGGTGACGGTGTGACCGTTTTCCACGGCGAGTTGTTCGAACGCGGCCTTGGACAGGCCGAGCTCGCCGCAGGACACGATGGAAGCGTCGTCGACCACGTTGAGCGTGGCCAGGATGCTGTGGCCGTTGGTGCGTACCTCGACCTTGGACAGGGCCTTGAAGCCCTCGGCCCGGTAGACCTCGCAGTCGCGGTGCATGTAGGCCACGTTCTCGTGGTAGGTGTCGATCAGCACGCGGCGCAAGGCCAGGCGAGACGGCTCGCCGCCGGTCCCCGGTCCGATGGCGCCGGTCGTGTTCTCAGCTTCGTTCATGCGGATAGCCTACACCGAATTCGGCGCCGGAAAAACACAAGGCTCCCGAGGGAGCCTTGTGAGGTCAGAGCCAAAAAAAGACTCAGACGCGCTTGCGGTATTCGCCGGTGCGGGTGTCGATCTCGACCTTGTCACCCTGGCTCACGAACAGCGGCACGGGCACTTCGAAACCGGTGGCAATCTTGGCCGGCTTGAGCACCTTGCCCGAAGTGTCGCCCTTGACGGCGGGTTCGGTCCAGGTGATCTCGCGCTCGACGCTGGTGGGCAGTTCCACCGAGATGGCCTTGCCGTCATAGAACACCACTTCGACCGCCATGCCGTCTTCGAGGTAGTTCAGGGCGTCGCCCATGTTCTCGGCTTCGACTTCGTACTGGTTGTAGTCGGCGTCCATGCAGACGTACATCGGGTCGGCGAAGTAGGAGTAGGTGCAGTCCTTCTTGTCCAGGATGACCTGGTCCATCTTGTCGTCGGCCTTGAACACGACTTCGGTGCCGAAGTTGGCGATCAGGCTCTTGAGTTTCATGCGCACGGTGGCGGAATTGCGGCCGCCGCGGCTGTATTCGGTCTTGAGCACGACCATCGGGTCCTTGCCGTGCATGATCACGTTGCCGGCGCGGATTTCCTGAGCGATTTTCATAAGTTTTCCAATGAGTTGGCCGCTCAATGCCCCGAGTAAACCGGTGTTCGTGCGGCAGGTAAGGGGAATCCCACAGGCTGAGGCCGGACGGATTCCGCAAAGCCTTGAATTTTAACGTTTTTTCAGGCCCATGGGCGTCAGTTGGGCTCGCTGCCGACAAATTCAAGCAGGCGGCTGAGCAGGTCGGTCTGTTCCAGCAGGCCGGCGCGGATCTCAGTCAGGGCCTCGGCCCAGCCTGGCAGGTCCAGGGCGGGCAACGCATGGTGGTCCAGGCCGTTCCAGGTCCGGTGCCAGGCTCGCAAGGAGGCTGGGGCCCCGGTCTGCGCCAAAAAGGCTTCCAGCTTGACGTGGTGGGCGTCGTCGTGCTGCGGGTAGATCTGCCAGACGAAGGGCCGGCCGGCCCACAGGGCGCGTACCAGCGAATCTTCCCCGCGCACGAAATTCAGGTCGCAGCTCCACAGCAGGTGGTCGTAGTCGTCCTGCGTCAGGTGCGGCAGGTAGTGCACCGCGAGACCGGGCGGCAGGGCACAGGCCTGCACCGCGGCCGTGGCACGGCCGGCGGTGACCAGCAATTGCACGGGCACCGGTTGGCGCGCCAGCAAGGCCAGCAGGCCGGGCAGGGCGGCCGGTTCGTAGCAGAACAGGGAGGCCCGTTGCGCGTCCGGCAGCGGTGGGATGCCATGCTGTGCCAGCCAGGCGCTGCGGTCGAAGCCGGCCTGGCGTTGCAGCAGATCGGGCTCGCGCAGCAGGCCGCCAGTGCGCGGCGTGAAGCCGGGGTAGAAAAAGCGCTTCGTAAGTCCTCGCCCGGCACCGCTCATCACGGGGGAGGGCAGGCCGTGGCTGCGTTCCACATAACTTTCAGCGGAGAGGTATTCGAGGTCGAACCAGGCCGCTGGTCGGCCGTCGGCCGCGCGCCAGGCCACGTAGCGCGCCACGAACTCGTCCGGGATCTCGCAGCCAAAGGCTTCGACCAGCACCTCGCCCGGCGCCAGCCCCGCCAGATCCAGCGGCGCGGTCCAGGCCCGCACCTCCACGCCGGGACAGCCCCCGGGCGCCATCCAGCGCAGTGCGCTGGCGTCGTCCACCCACAGGCGTACGGCTTGGCCGCGACCGGCCAGCTGGCGCGCCAGGCGCCAGCAGACGCCGATATCGCCATAGTTGTCGATGACCTTGCAGAAGATGTCCCAGTGTCGGGCGGGGGCGGGGCGGGTGTCATCGGTCATGCGGCGAATTGTGCCCACATCGGCCATCCCCCCATGCGCCGGGCACAATCACGCCATGCCCGCGACCCCTTCTCATACCTTTCTCTGGCACGACTACGAAACCTTCGGCCTCAATCCGCGGCGCGACCGGCCGGCGCAGTTTGCCGGCATCCGCACCGATGCCGAACTGAACGAAGTGGGCGAGCCGGTGATGATCTACTGCCAGCCCGCCAACGACTATCTGCCCGATCCTGCCTCCTGCCTGATCACGGGGATCACCCCGCAGCAGTGCCTGGCGCGTGGCCTGCCCGAGCACGCCTTTGCCGCGAAGATTGAACAACTGCTGGCCCAGCCCGGCACTATCGGCGTGGGCTACAACACCATCCGTTTTGACGATGAAGTGACGCGTTTCATGTTCTGGCGCAATCTGATCGACCCCTATGCGCGCGAATGGCAAAACGACTGCGGCCGCTGGGATCTGCTCGATGTCGTGCGCATGGCCTACGCGCTGCGGCCCGAGGGCATCCAGTGGCCACTCAAGGAGGATGGCCGGCCCAGCTTCAAGCTCGAGGACCTGGCGCGTGCCAATGGTCTGCTGCATGAGGCTGCGCACGATGCCTTGTCCGACGTGCGCGCCACCATCGCCCTGGCGCGACTGATACGCAGCGCCCAACCCAAGCTTTTCGAGTTCTGCCTGGGCCTGCACAAAAAAGACCGGGTGGCGGCCGAGCTGGGCTTGCCCACCAGCCCGCAGTCGGCACAGCCCTTTTTGCATGTGTCGGGCATGTTCCCTCCCGAGCGTGGCTGCCTCGCCATCATGTGGCCGCTGGCGACCCATCCGAGCAACAAGAACGAGATCCTGGCGTGGGATCTGGCGCATGACCCGGGCGAGTTGGCGTCCCAAAGCGCGGCCACCTTGCGCCTGCGTCTGTTCAGCAAATCGACCGAACCGCCCGAAGGCATGCAGCGCCTGCCGCTCAAGTCGGTGCATCTCAACAAGTCGCCGATGGTGGTGCGCAAGCTGCAGACCCTGAGCCCGACCATGGCGGCCAAATGGGGGGTGGACATGGCGGCGGCGCTGGTGAATGCCGAAAAAGCGCGCGGCCTACCCGACATGAGCGCCATCTGGCCCGAGGTGTTCAGCCGTCCCCAGGAAGCCACGCCCGACGTGGACGAAGACCTGTACGGCGGTTTTGTCGGCAACGCCGATCGGCGGCGCCTGAATCAGTTGCGCGGGCTGTCGCCTGCCGAACTGGCCCATCACCGCACCGGTTTTGACGACGACCGACTGACCGAACTGCTGTTTCGCTACCGCGCCCGTAACTTTGCCGAGACGCTCACGCCAGAAGAGCATCAGCGCTGGGAAGCGCACCGGGTGGCGCGGCTGCTGGAGGGGGAGTGCGGCGCCCGCAATGTGGACGCCTTCCTGGCTGAGCTGGACACCTTGTCGGAGACGGCGGATGCGCGAACCGAAGGGATACTGGACGCACTGCACGACTATGCGCAGGCGATCACACCCTGAACGGGCCCAGGTCTAGCCATGTCCGAAGTGCATTCAGATCAATTGCTCAGTGAGGTGGCGGCCCTGCCGGGGCTGCCCGGGGTCTACCGCTATTTCGACGCCGAGGGCGGCCTGCTCTACGTGGGCAAGGCGCGCAACCTCAAGAAGCGCGTATCCAGCTACTTCCAGAAGAGCCACGATGGCACGCGCATCGGCCACATGGTGGGCAAGATCGCGCGCCTGGAGACCACGGTGGTGCGCTCCGAGGCCGAGGCCCTGCTGCTGGAAAACAACCTCATCAAGACCCAGCACCCGCGCTACAACATCCTGTTCCGGGACGACAAGAGCTACCCCTACCTGAAGATCACGGTGGCCCAGCCGGCCGACGGCCAGGCCGCCCTGGCCTGGCCGCGCGTGGCGTACTACCGCGGCGCAGTGGAGAAAAAGCACCACTACTTCGGGCCTTACCCCAGCGCCTGGGCCGTGAAGGAGGGCATCCTGCTGCTGCAGAAGGTGTTCCGCCTGCGCACCTGCGAAGACACGGTGTTTGCCAATCGCACGCGACCCTGTTTGCTGTACCAGATCAAGCGCTGCTCCGGTCCCTGCGTGGGCCTGGTGAGTCCCGAGGCCTATGCGCAGGATGTGGCGCATGCCGAGGGCTTTCTCCATGGCGAGACGCAGCAGGTGCTGCAGCAGCTCGAAACCCGCATGATGGCGCATTCCGAGCGGCTGGAGTTCGAGCAGGCCGCCGAGCTGCGCGACCAGGTCGCGGCGCTCTCCAATGTGCTGCACCAGCAGTCCATGGACAACGTGGACGACCGCGATGTGGATATCCTGGCCGTCAAGGTGCAGGGCGGTCGCGCCTGCGTGAACCTGGCCATGGTGCGCGGCGGCCGCCACCTGGGCGACCGCGCCTATTTCCCAGTCCACGTGGAGGATGCCGCCCTGCTGGCCAGCGAGGACGACAGCGGCGCCGTACCGGTCGAGGTGCAGGTGCTGGAAGCTTTCATCGCCCAGCACTATGTGGAGGTGCCGGCCGTGCCCACGTTGATCACCAGCGAGCCGGTGAGCAAGGGCCTGATCGAGGCCCTGTCGGAGCAGACCGGCATCCGGATCCGCGCCGTGCATCAGCCACGTGAATTGCGCCGCAGCTGGCTGGAGATGGCGCAGACCAATGCGGCCCTGCAGCTGGCCCGTCTGCTGGCCGAGGAGGGCTCGCAGCAGGCCCGTACACGTGCGCTGGCCGAGGCCCTGGCCCTGCCGCAGGACCGGCTGGACGAGTTGCGCATCGAGTGCTTCGACATCTCGCACACGGCGGGTGAGTCCACCCAGGCTTCCTGCGTGGTGTTCCACCACCACAAGATGCAGAACAGCGAATACCGGCGCTACAAGATCGACGGCATCACGCCGGGCGACGACTACGCCGCCATGCGCCAGGTGCTGACGCGCCGCTACGCGCGCCTGGCCCAGGCGCTGCGTGAGGGGGGCGAAGGCGAGGGCGGCATGGCCACCGAGGGCACCGATCGCCTGCCCGATCTGGTCCTGGTCGACGGCGGCAAAGGCCAGGTGGCGATGGCGCGCGAGGTCTTCGAGCAGCTGGGCCTGGACCTGGGGCTCATCGTCGGCGTGGAAAAGGGCGAAGGCCGCAAGGTCGGCCTGGAGGAGCTGGTGTTTGCCGACGGGCGCGAGAAGGTCTACCTGGGCAAGGACTCGGCGGCCCTGATGCTGGTGGCACAGATCCGCGACGAGGCGCACCGCTTTGCCATCACCGGCATGCGCGCCGCGCGCGCCAAGGTGCGCACCGGCGGCAGCAAGATCGAGGAGATCCCCGGTGTCGGTCCCAAGCGACGCGCCAGGTTGTTGCAGCGCTTTGGCGGTGCGCGCGGCGTGGCGTCTGCCAGTGTCGAGGACCTGGCCTCGGTGGACGGCATTTCGCACGAACTGGCCGAGGCCATTTACCGCGCCCTGCACTGAAGCGCCGGGCGATCGCGGGCGGGTCTGCGGGCCATGCCACAATCAGGTCCATGTTTTTCACCATCCCCACCCTCATGACCTGGACGCGCATCGTCGCGATCCCCCTGATCGTGGGGGTGTTCTACCTGCCCCTGGAGCCCGCCACACGCAACCTGATCGCCACGGTGATGTTCGTGGTGTTCGCCCTGACCGACTGGCTCGACGGCTACCTGGCGCGCAAGCTCAACCAGATTTCCTCCTTCGGCGCCTTCCTCGATCCGGTGGCCGACAAGTTCCTGGTCTGTGCCAGCCTGCTGGTGCTGGTGCATCTGCAACGCGCCGATGTCTTCGTGGGGCTCATCATCATTGGCCGCGAGATCGCAATCTCGGCCCTGCGCGAATGGATGGCCCAGATCGGCGCCTCACGCAGCGTGGCCGTGCACATGCTGGGCAAGGTCAAGACCACGGTGCAGATGGTGGCCATTCCCTTCCTGCTGTTCGACGGCTCGCTGTTCGGCCTGATCGATACCCATCTGTGGGGCACCGGCCTGATCTGGGTCGCTGCCGTGCTGACAGTCTGGTCCATGGTCTATTACCTGCAGAAAGCCCTGCCGGAAATCCGTGCCCGCGTGAAATGAAGCCTGGACGTGATGAGTCACCGCAGCGACAGTGAGGCCCTGCTGCGGGCCATGCCGCTGGTCTTCGTGCTGATCTGGAGCACCGGCTTCATCGTGGCGCGCTACGGTATGCCCCATGCGCCGCCACTGGGTTTTCTGGCCTGGCGCTACGTGCTGTCCATCCTCTGTTTCCTGCCCTGGGTCCTGCTGGCCCGTGTGGCCTGGCCGGCCACGCGCACGCAATGGCTGCATCTCTCAGTGACCGGGGTGCTCATGCATGCCGGTTATCTGGGGGGGGTGTGGGCGGCGGTGAAGGCCGGCATGGGCTCCGGGCTGGTGGCCCTGGTCGTCGGCCTGCAACCCGTGCTGACCGCCATCTGGCTGTCGGCGCGCGGCTCGGCCGTGACGCGGCACCAGTGGGCCGGTCTCGCACTGGGCTTTGCCGGACTGGCGCTGGTGGTGGCACGCAAGTTCGGGCAGGGCGGCGAAGCCGACGTGCTCAATCTTGCGTTGGCGGTGCTGGCGCTGCTGAGCATCACCACCGGCACGCTCTATCAGAAACACTTTGTTGCGCCTTGCGATGTGCGCAGCGCCAATGCGGTGCAGCTCATCGCGGCTCTCCTGGTCACACTGCCGCTGGCACTGGTGCTCGAGACCGAGCCCCTGCGCTGGACGGTGATAACCGGCAACGTGAACTGGGAGCTGGTCGCCGCCATGGCCTGGTCGGTGCTGGGGCTGACGCTGGGTGGCAGTTCACTGCTCTACTTGTTGATACAGCGCGGTGCCGCCACCAGCGTGACCAGCCTGCTCTACCTGGTGCCCCCGACCACGGCCCTGATGGCCTGGTTGCTGTTCAATGAGCCGATCACGCTGCTGACCATCACGGGGACGATGCTGACGGCCGTGGGCGTGAGCCTGGTAGTGCGGCCAGCGCGCTGATGTGGTGCGCCTTTTGCTCATGCGGGTGAGCGGCAACTACGGGCCTCTCTCCGCGGCGAAAAGTGTTGACCCACCGCACGAGAAAAATTTATTTGTGAAGATCCGCGGGGAGGAGCGTGAAAAATCCGTCTAGAATTCGCCCCCGCGCTGTTGTAATGCCGCATGCCATGTTGACACGGATAACATCCCTCGCTCTAATCGCATGCAGCAGTGCAAGCTGCAGGCCCAGCCACCCGACACCGGTTCGCCCGACCGGACCGGCAAGCCAAAATTTCTGACAAGACACACTGACCAACGCAGTTTCCATACAAGGGGATATTTGTGAACAAGACTGAACTGATCGAGCACATCGCCAAGCATGCCGACATTTCCAAGGCAGCCGCGACCCGCGCTCTGGAGTCCACCATTGGTGCCGTCAAGACCACGCTGAAAAAGGGCGGCTCCGTTTCCCTGGTGGGTTTTGGCACGTTCGCCGTCGGCAAGCGTGCCGCCCGCACCGGCCGCAATCCCCGCACCGGCGCAGCGATTAAAATCAAGGCAGCCAAGGTGCCGAAGTTCCGTCCGGGCAAGGCCCTGAAGGATGCACTGAACTGATCCGACCTGTTTCGGTGGGGTGCTTAGCTCAGTTGGCAGAGCGGCTCCTTTACACGGAGTAGGTCGGCGGTTCGACCCCGTCAGCACCCACCAACCCAGGCAAAGGCGAACGATGTGTTCGCCTTTTTGTTTTTTCGATGGAGAGCGTTCCCATGTTTGACTACGTACGCAAGCACACCAAGATCATGATGATCGTCCTGTTTCTGGTGATCATCCCGTCTTTCGTGCTGGTCGGCATCGATGGCTACACCCGTTTCCGCGAACAGGACCAGACGGTGGCCCGCATCGGCCGCGTCGAGATCACACGTGGCGAATGGGAGGCGGCGCACCGCGAAGAGATCGAGCGCGTGCGCCAGCTGATGCCCACCATCGACGCCAAGCTGCTCGACTCCGAGCAGGCGCGCTACGGCACGCTGGAGCGTCTGGTGCGCGAGCGAGTGCTGGTGCAGGCCGCACAGGCGGCCCACCTGGGCACCAGCGACGCACGCCTGGCGCGCGAACTGCAATCCATCCCCGCCATTGCCGAGTTGCGCCGCCCCGATGGCACGCTCGACATGGAGCGTTATCGCCAGCTGCTGGGCCGCCAGGGCATGAGCCCCGAGATGTTCGAGGCCCGCATGCGCAGCGACCTGGCGGCACGCCAGGTGCAGGCCGGCGTGGCCCAGACCGCCTTCATCCAGGCCGTGCCGGCCGATCTGGCGCTCAGCGCCTACTTCGAGCGGCGTGAAGTGCAAGTGGCACGTTTTGCCGTGGCCGATTTCGCCGCACGCGTCAAACCCGAAGACAGCGAACTTGAAGCCTTCTACCAGGCCAACCAGGCCCTGTTCCAGGCGCCCGAGCAGGCCAGCATCGAGTACATCGTGCTGGACATCGATGCCGTGCGCAAGACGATCAAGCTCAATGAGCAGGACGTGCGCAGCTATTACGAACAGAACGCCGCGCGCCTGAGCGGCCCCGAGGAGCGTCGCGCCAGCCACATCCTGATCTCCGCGGCCAAGGATGCTTCCGCAGCCGAGCGCCAGAAGGCGCGCGAGCGCGCGCAGGAGTTGCTGGCCCAGGCGCGCAAGGCGCCCGACACCTTTGCCCAGCTGGCGCGCAAGCACTCGCAGGATCCGGGTTCGGCCCCCAATGGCGGCGACCTCGACTTCTTCCCGCGCGGCGCCATGGTCAAGCCTTTCGAGGAGGCCGCCTTTGCCCTGAAGAAGGGCGAGATCAGCGAAGTGGTCGAGTCCGACTTCGGCTTCCACGTCATCCGTGTGACCGACATCAAGGCGCCCAAGCAGAAAAGCTTTGCCGAACTGCGTGCCAGCCTGGAAGAGGACCTGAAGAACCAGCAGGCACGTGCCCGCTACGCCGAGGCTGCCGAAGCCTTCACCAACGGCGTCTACGAACAGTCCGACAGCCTCAAGCCCGTGGCCGACAAGCTCAAGCTCGAAATCCAGACGGCCAACGGCCTGCTGCGCGAGCCGGTGCCCGGTGCCAAGGGTGTGCTGGCCAGCGCCAAGTTCCTGGAGGCGGTCTTCAGCCCCGACAGCGTGAACAACAAACGCAACACCGAAGCGGTGGAGATCGCCCCCAGCCAGCTGGCGGCCGCGCGAATTACCCGCCACACCCCGGCGCGCACGCTGCCGCTGGCCGAGGTGCGCCCCATCGTGCGCGAGCGTGTGGTGCAGGCACGTGCGGCCGAACTGGCGCGCCAGGAAGGCCAGCAGAAACTGGCGGCCTGGAAGGCCAACCCGGCGGGCGCCGCGACGGCCGCCACCCAGGTGGTGTCGCGCGACCAGACGCAGAACCTGCCGGCGGCCGTGGTCGATGCCGTGCTGCGCGCCGATGCGGCCCAGCTGCCGCAGTGGGTGGGGGTCGACCTCGGTGCCCAGGGTTACGTCGTGGCCCGCATCATCAAGCGCGTGGAGCGTCCCGTCGCCGCGGCCGATGCCCAGCGCCAGGACCGCGCCCAGTACGCCCAGTGGTGGATGCAGGCCGAAGGCCAGGCCTACTACCAATTGCTGCAGGAACGCCTCAAGGTGCAGATCAAGGTGCCGCGCCCCGCGAATGCCCTGCCTGCGGCGCGCAACGCCTCGTGAGCGACTGAGGTTATAATTTCAGCCTTGCGGTGGCTGTAGCTCAGTTGGTAGAGTCCAGGATTGTGATTCCTGTCGTCGTGGGTTCGAGTCCCATCAGCCACCCCATCCCATCACACAGCATCAAGGCCCTCCGGGGCCTTGATTCGTTTCAGGGCTGCGTTCGCGGCGTCAGCATGCGCCGCACCAGCACGGCCGCCAGCAGCAGCAGGAGCGTGCCGACCGCCGCCGTGGCATGCAGGGCGTCGGTGAAGGCCAGGCGTGCCGCCTCGCGCAGCAGGGTCCCTGTCGCCTCCGGCAGGGCTGCGGCAGCAGCCAGTGCGCCGCCCAGGGTGGCGCCGGCGGCCGTCGCGCTGTCGGCCGGCACATCGGCTGGCAGTGACGCCAGCAGTCGTTCGCGATAGAGCCAGGTACCCAGGCTGCCGAAGATGGCGATGCCGCAGGCACCGCTGAACTCGGAGGCGGTTTCGGCCATGGCAGAGGCGGCCCCGGCGCGCTCGGGCGGCGCCGAGGTGACGACGATTTCCGTGCCGATGGTGAAGACCGGCGCCATGCCCAGGCTCATGACCACCGTGGCCACGATCAGCACCGGCAAGGTGGTCAGGTCATGGGTGAGCAGCAGCAGGGCAAAACCAGAGGCAGCCATCAGCAGCGCCGCTGCCAGCAGCTGGTGTGGTGGCCAGCGCCGCGCCAGCCGGGGCGCCAGCAGCGACCCCACGACGAAACTCAACGCCCAGGGCACGGTGGCCAGGCCGGCGGCCAGCGGGCTCAGGCCCAGCACACCCTGCAGGTACTGCGTGATGAAGATGTAGACGCCGAACATGGCCAGGCAGGACAGCGCGTAGGTGGTCAGTGCCGCCGCGAAGGCCGGGCGGCGGAACAGGCCCAGGTCCAGCAGCGGGTAGGCCAGCCGGGACTGGCGCCGCACGAACACGGCCCCCAGGCTCAGGCCGCCCATCAGCGCCGCGAAGGCGGCCACATGCGGACCGGATTCGGCCAACTGCTTCAGGCCCCAGATCAGGGGCAGCACTGTGGCCAGCGACAGGGCCACGCTGGCCAGGTCCAGGCGACCGGCCTGCGGGTCACGGTACTCGGGCAGCAAGGACGGACCCAGCAGCAGGAGCAGCAGCATGACCGGGACCGCGGCCAGGAAGACCGAACCCCAGGGGAACCACTGCAGCAGCAGGCCGCCGGCCAGCGGCCCGATCGCACTGCCCACCGAGAAGGCGGTGATCCAGATACCGATGGCGAACTGGCGTTGCCGCTCGTCGTGGAACATGTTGCGGATCAGCGAGAGCGTGGAGGGCGCCAGCGTGGCCCCGGCCACGCCCAGCAGGGCGCGCAGGGCGATCAGCGCCTCGGCGCTGTGCGCGAAAGCAGCCAGGGTACTGGCTGCCGCAAAGGCCGCGGCGCCGATCAGCAGCAGGCGCCGGCGGCCGATACGGTCGCCCAACGTGCCCATGGTGATCAGGAAACCCGCCACGAGGAAGCCGTAGATGTCCACGATCCACAGCAGTTGAGAAGGCGTGGGCTGCAGGTCGGCGCTGATGGCCGGCAGGGCCAGGTTGAGCACCGTGAGGTCCATGGCGTAGACGGCGCAGGGCAGGGCGATCAGCGCCAGGCCGATCCATTCGCGCCGGCCGGCCAGGGGCGGTACGGCGTCAGGGGAGGTCGAGGGTGTCGGGTGCATGGGCTTTCCGTGCTGGTGTGTCATCCAGCACGACGAATGGAGCCCGGAATTCTAGACAGCGGACATGAAGATTTTTTTGCAACGGGTCGAAAGACATGTTGCAGCGAAGAGGTGGGCCGCAGCGGCCCGCGCCCATCAATTCACGAGCACAAGCTTGCCCTTCACGTCGCGCCCGCCCATGCGCGCGTAGGCGGCCTTGAGTTCGCTCATGGGCAGGGTGCTGTCGATCACGGGTTTGACCTTACCCTGGCCGTACCACTGGGCCAGGGCCATCATCATGGCGGCGTTGGCCTGCGGTTCACGGCGCGCGAACTCGCCCCAGAACACACCCACGATGGAGGCGCCCTTGAGCAGCGGCAGGTTCAGGGGCAGGGCGGGAATGGGGCCAGCGGCAAAACCCACCACCAGGTAACGGCCGCGCCAGGCGATGGAGCGCAG
This sequence comes from Burkholderiales bacterium, assembly GCA_016185015.1. Classification (GTDB taxonomy): domain Bacteria; phylum Pseudomonadota; class Gammaproteobacteria; order Burkholderiales; family Burkholderiaceae_C; genus Hylemonella. The sequence continues at coordinate 54,122 of JACPOI010000002.1, read as the reverse complement.
GGCCGGCTCGGCCAGGTCGCCGCCCACGGGGTCGTAGACCACGTTGGGGCCCTTGCCGCCGGTCAGGGCCTTGAGCTGTTCGCGCAGGTCCTGGGTGCTGTAGTTGATGGTCTCGTCGGCGCCGATGGTCTTGCACAGCGCGCACTTGTCGTCGCTGGAGGCCGCGGCGATCACACGCGCACCCATGGCCTTGGCGATCTGGATGGCGGCGGTGCCCACACCACCGGCCGCGCCCAGCACCAGCACCGTCTCACCGGCCTGGAGTTGGGCGCGATCGACCAGCGCGTGGTGCGAGGTGGCGTAGGTCATGATGAAGGCCGCCGCATCGGTGAAGGGAAAACCCGCGGGCAGCGGCAGGCACAGGGCGGCTGTCGCCAGGGTGTGGGTGCCGAAGCCGCCGGTGCCCGAGAGGCAGGCCACGTGCTGGCCGACCTTCAGGTTCGTCACACACTCGCCCAGGGCTTCGACCACGCCGGCGTATTCGGCGCCCGGCACGAAAGGCAGGGGCGGCTTGATCTGGTACTTGTTCTGCACGATCAGCATGCGTGCATTCCGTGTCTCCTGTTTTTGTGCTGAAGTGCGTCGGGCATGATACGTGCAAGGCTGTTTCCCCTCTTGTCCCACGCGTGACGCGAGTCAAGGGGCAGAGGCCGGCCACCTACAATAGACGCAGACATGCCAACCATGAAAATCCTGATCTCCAACGACGATGGCTACCAGGCGCCCGGCATCGTGGCCTTGTACGAGGCGCTCAAGGACGTGGCCGAGGTCGAAGTGGTGGCACCCGAGCACAACAACAGCGCCAAGTCCAACGCGCTGACCCTGCATTCCCCGCTCTACGTGCACCGCGCGGCCAACGGCTTTCGCTACGTCAATGGCACACCGGCCGACTGCGTGCACATCGCCCTGACCGGCCTGCTGGGCTACCGGCCCGACCTGGTGGTCTCGGGCATCAACAACGGCGCCAACATGGGCGACGACACCATCTATTCCGGCACGGTCGGGGCGGCCATGGAGGGGTATCTCTTCGGCATCCCGGCCATCGCCTTCTCGCAGACCGAGAAAGGCTGGAAGCACCTGGACGCCGCGGCCGCCCGGGCGCGGGAACTGGTCGAGCAGATGATCAGTCACCGCACCGGGGACGCGCAGCCCTGGCTGCTCAACGTCAACATCCCCTGCCTGCCGCAGGCGCAACTCAAGTCCGTCAAGGTCTGCCGCCTGGGGCGGCGCCATGCGGCCGAACCGGTCATCACCCAGACCAGTCCGCGCGGCGAGACCATGTACTGGATCGGTGCGGCTGGTCCTGCCATGGACGAGAGCGAGGGCACCGACTTTCACGCCACTGCCCAGGGTCACGTCTCGGTGACGCCGCTCAAGGTGGACTTGTCCGACCACGAGCGCCTGGGTTACTGGGCGCAGTCCATGGCCCAGCGCACGGGCAAAGGGCCGTCATGAATTCGCGTCCGCGCCCCGGCTTTCCGGTGCGGCTGGATCGACCGGCCGCCGCCGCCGCGCGCCCCGCCTCGCCAGCGGCGCAGCGTAGCGCGCCGGCGACCCTGGCGCCCGTCGTCGGTCTGCAGCGCCCTGGATGGGCCGCGCCCACGCCGCAGGGCCTGGGCCTGGACTCCCAGGCGGTGCGTCTGGCCATGGTGAAAAAGCTGGCCGCGCAGGGCATCAAGGAGGCGCGGGTGCTCGAAGCCATGGGCCGTGTGGAGCGGCACCGTTTCGTCGACACGGCGCTGGCCACCCAGGCTTACGAGGACACCAGCCTGCCCATCGGCCTGGGCCAGACCATCTCCAAGCCCAATGTCGTGGCGCGCATGATCGAGTTGTTGCTGGCCGGGCGCACGGAACCCATGGGTCGGGTGCTGGAGATCGGCACCGGTTGCGGCTACCAGGCCGCCGTGCTGAGCCTGCTGGTGAAAGAGGTCTACAGCATCGAGCGCCTGCGCGGCCTGCACGACAAGGCGCGCGAGAACCTGCGCCCGCTGCGCCTGCCCAATGTGCACCTGCTCTTCGGCGACGGCATGGCCGGCTTCGCCCAGGGGGCACCCTATGCCGGCATCATTGCGGCGGCCGGCGGCGAAGCGGTGCCGCAGGCCTGGATCGAACAGCTCGCCGTGGGCGGGCGCCTGGTGGCGCCGGTGGCCAGTGCTGCGGGTGGCGCCCAGGCCTTGCTGGTGCTGGACAAGACCGCGGCGGGGGTGCAGCACACCCTGCTTGAGGCGGTGCACTTTGTCCCCCTAAAATCGGGCATCGCATGAAGGAATCATCTATGACGGTCTATACGCGACGAGCAGGGTCGTTGGGTTTGCTGGTGGCTGGTACGCTGCTCCTGGTGGCGTGCGGCACGAGCCCGACCAGCCGCGCCCCGGTCGAGGAGCGGCGCACCGCTGTGTCCAGGCCGGCAATGGATCCCAACACCGTGGCCGTCAAGCAGCCGCCGGGCTTCGAGAACGCCGGCAAGGTGGGCTACTACACCGTCAAGCCCGGCGAGACGCTGATCCGCATCGGGCTGGAGACCGGGCAGAACTGGAAAGACATTGCGGCCTGGAACAACCTGGCCCAGCCCAACCAGATCGAGGTGGGGCAGGTCCTGCGCGTGACCCCGCCGACCACGACCGTGCCTGCCGCCGAGAGCAATGGTGTCGTGACCCGACCCATCAGTTCTTCCAGCATCGCGTCGAGCCAGGTCCAGCCTGGCCAGGCATCGAGCGCCGCGGCCAAGCCGGGGGTCGCCGCCGCAGCAGCAGAGCCTGCAGCGGCCACCGAATCCGGTCTGAGCTGGATCTGGCCCGTGCCCGGTCCGGTGCTGGCGGGCTTCGACGAGCTGAAGAACAAGGGCCTCGACCTGGGCGGCGCGGCGGGCGAGCCGGTGCTGGCCGCGGCCGAAGGGCGTGTGGTCTATGTCGGTGCCGGCCTGCGCGGCTACGGCAACCTCATCATCCTCAAGCACAACAACACCTACCTGACGGCCTACGCCCACAACAAGACGCTGCTGGTCAAGGAAGACCAGGCCGTGCGCAAGGGCCAGAAGATCGCCGAGATGGGCAACAGCGATGCCGACCGCGTGAAGTTGCACTTCGAGGTGCGGCGCCAGGGCAAGCCGGTTGACCCGCTCAAGTACCTCCCGCCCCGCTAGGGGCCTATCGCAAGCCGTGAGGAACAGTCATGCCCCGACGCTCCCTCCACGGCAAAGACGACGCGCGCAACGCAACCTCGCTTGAGGGCCGCGCGTCGGCCACTGCGGCCGACACCGACGCGCCCACGCCGGCCGTGGGCGAGCTGGCCGCCGATTCGGGCGACGCACTCACCGCCTATCTGCGCCATGTGCGCCGCACCGAGCTTTTCACCCCCGAGCAGGAGTACGAGACCGCCGTGCGTGCGCGGGCCGGCGACTTTGCTGCGCGCCAGAGCATGATCGAGCACAACCTGCGCCTGGTGGTCAGCATCGCCAAGCTCTATCTGGGGCGCGGCGTGCCGTTGTCGGACCTGATCGAGGAGGGCAACCTCGGCCTGATGCACGCGATCGAGAAGTTCGAACCCGAGCGCGGTTTCCGCTTCTCCACCTATGCCACCTGGTGGATACGGCAGTCGGTGGAGCGCGCGTTGATGCAGCAGGGGCGGATGATCCGTCTGCCCGTCAACGTGGTGCGCGAACTGCAGCAGGTGCTGCGCGCGCGCCGCGAGCTCGAGAACGACGCTGCTTTCGTGGCGCGCCGCCCGGAGGGGGTGCGGGTCGAGGACGTGGCGGATTTCCTGCGGCGCGACGTCCATGAGGTGGCCGAGTTGCTGGCCCTGGCCGAGACGCCGCGCTCGCTCGACGCGGCGCTGGACCGCGTGGATGGCGAACAGACCCTGGGCGACACCGTGGTGGACGAGCTGGCCATCGACCCCAGCGGCATCACGCAGGCGCACGAGGTCGAGCGTCTGCTGGAGGACTGGCTGATGAGCCTGTCGGAGCGCGAGCGCGAGGTGCTGGAAGGTCGCTACGGTCTGCACGACCACGAGCCCGAGACCCTGGACGTGCTGAGCCAGCGCCTGGGCCTGACGCGCGAGCGCGTGCGCCAGGTGCAGAACGAGGCGCTGTTCAAGCTCAAGCGCCACCTGGCCCGCCGCGGCATCACGCGTGAAGCCCTTCTCTGATCTGAACCCTCCCTCGCTGGGGGAGGGCGGGCTGATACGTCCCTAGGAGAGTTCATGCCCTGACTGCCAAAGCCGAGGCATGAGATCCCCTGTTCTGCTCTTCATCATCGAATTCATTCCCGACATCGCCAGCCTGCGTGCGCTGCGGACGCCATGGCCAAGCTCTGCGGCTTCCCCGGCCTAACTGGATGGCAAGCTGGACGACATCCGCCGCTACTGCGAGACCGACGTGATGAACACCTACCTGCTGTACTGCGGCTTTCAGAAGATGCGCGGCGGTTTGCTGGAGGCCGAGCACGACCGCGAGATCGCGCTGGTCAAGGAGACCTTGGGGAATCTGTCACCTGTTGAGACTCATTGGGATGAGTACCTCAAGGCCTGGGGCTGAGGCCAGGCTGCGAGCGCGGCCTTGCCGGCAGCAGGTGCTCAGAATGACTCCCAATCGCCGCTGTCTGCCGGCGTTGTCGCCGGCTTGACGGGTGCCGCCGGCTTGGGCGCATCGAGACGTGCGACCTCGCTCTTTTTCAGAGAGGTTGTCGTGTGTTTCCCTGGGCCTTTGTGGCTGGGTGACGGTGAGCTGTTCGCGCGCAGGGCAGCGGCTGCCGGCGGGGTGGCCGCAGCGAGCACTGCACGTGGCCGAGTGGCCTGCTGATCCAGCTTGAACACGGCCACCACCTGCACGAGTTCCTGGGCCTGACCATTCAGGCTGCCGGCCGCCGCCGCCATCTCCTCCACCAATGCCGCGTTCTGCTGTGTGGTCTGGTCCATCTGCATCACCGCTTCGCCGACCTGCGATACGCCGGCGCTCTGCTCCACACTGGCCGCGCTGATCTCGCCCATGATGTCGGTCACCCGGCGGATGCTGCCGACGACTTCCGCCATGGTGGCGCCGGCCTGGTCCACCAGGGCCGTGCCCTGTTCCACCCGGCCGACGCTGTCGGTGATGAGTGTCTTGATCTCCTTGGCCGCTTCCGCGCTGCGACCCGCGAGCGAACGCACTTCGCTGGCCACCACGGCAAACCCACGGCCTTGTTCGCCCGCGCGGGCGGCTTCCACGGCGGCATTGAGCGCCAGGATGTTGGTCTGGAAGGCGATGCCGTCGATCACGCTGATGATGTCGGCAATCTTCTTGCTCGAATCATTGATGCCCTTCATGGTGTCCACCACCTGGGCCACCACCTCGCCGCCCTTGACGGCCACGATGCTCGCGCTTTGCGCCAGCTGGTTGGCCTGGCGGGCGTTGTCGGCGTTCTGCTTGACGGTGGAGCCCAGCTCCTCCATCGAGGCGGCGGTCTCCTCCAGCGCGCTGGCCTGGCTTTCGGTGCGAGCCGACAGGTCCTGGTTGCCCTGGGCGATCTGGGCGCTGGCGGTGGCCACGGACTCCGAGCCCTGGCGCACGGTGCTCACCACCTTGACCAGGCTGTCCTGCATGGCCGAGAGGGCCTGCAGCAGTTTCGCCACCTCGTCCCGACCCTGCACCTGGAAGCGGTGGCTCAGGTCGCCCTGCGCCACGGCATCGGCCGCCGTGATGGCGTCGTCCAGCGAGCGCGTGATGCCGCGCACGAGGGCCATGCCGAACAGCACGGAAAACAGGAGGCCGGCCATGATGGCGCCGATCGACACCAGGCGGATCATCTGGTAGCGCGCATCGGCGGTGGTGTATTCCGCATGGGCGGTTTCCAGCTGCAGTTTCTTCAGGGCCAGGATGCCGGTCCCGACGGGTTCGTACAGCGGGCGAATCCTGTCGGTCACGATCTGCTTGACGCCTTCGATGTCGTTGACACGCAGCGCGGTCACGGCCGGCCGCAGGCCTTCCTGCACGAATCGGCTGCGATCATTGGCGAACTGTCTGGCGATCTTTTCCTCTTCGGTCACCAGGGGCGTTCCCATGTAGTCATCCCAGAGCTTGGTGATGGCAGCGATGTTGGCTTCGATCTCGGCCGTGTTGGCCTGGATGGTTTCGGGTGTCGGGGTCACGATGGACACCGCAATGGCCAGCCGGTTGCGCAGCAGCAGGCGCTCGATGTCTGCGATCTGTCCCAAGGGGATGGTGCGATCCTCATACACCGACTTGAGTCCCGCATTGGACTGGCTGATGCCGAACAGGCCCAGCAGTCCGATGCCGATCAGTACGACCGACATCAGGCCGATCAGGATGATCAGCCGTGTGGATATTTTGAACTGATTCATGTCTTTGCCTCCTGTTGATCTGCTGTTTCCGGCGCCTGGAAATGCCCTTGCAACAGAGCATCGAATGCCTGCAAAGGCATGGGGCGATGAAAGAGGTAACCCTGGCAGGTGTTGCAGCCGTAGAGGGACAGGCGATCGCGCTGCGCCTCGGTTTCCACGCCTTCTGCAATCACGTCCAGGCCCAGGTTGCGTGCCATGCCGATGATGGTCTGCACGATGACGTCGTCGTTCGGGTCGTCGGTGATGTCGCGCACAAAACTCTGATCGATCTTGATCTTGCTTACGGGCAAGGTCTTCAAATAGGCCAGCGACGAGTAGCCGGTGCCGAAATCGTCCAGCGAGATCGTGCAGCCCAGATCGACCAATGCATTGAGCTGCTCCAGCGCCTGACGCGGCTGGGTCATGGCCACGCTCTCGGTGATCTCCAGCTCGAGCCAGCGGGCGTGGGCGCCGGTACTCGCCAGGGTGGCGCGCACCTTGTCGGCGAGCTGGCCCTGGTGCAGCTGGTGGGCCGAGACGTTGACGGACAGGCGCAGCGGCGTGCCGGCACGCTGCCATGCAGCGATCTGCTGGCACGCGGTCTCCAGCACCCAGTCCGACAGCGGCAGGATCAGCCCATTGGCCTCCGCCAGGGGGATGAAGCGGTCTGGCCGGACCTGGCCCAGCACCGGGTCCTGCCAGCGCAGCAGGGCCTCGGCACCCTCCAGGCGGCCATCGCGCAGATCGACCTGGGGCTGGAAATGCAGGTGCAGCAACTGCTCGCTGATGGCGGTCTTGAGCCGTGCGTTCAGCAGCATGTCCTCGTGGGTGCGGCGGTCCATGTCCTGCGAGTAGCAGGCGTAGGCCCCGCGCCCGGCCTGCTTGGCCTGGTACATGGCCATGTCGGCATAGCGCAGCAGTGTGTCGCTGTCGCGCGCATCGTCGGGGTAGTAGGCCAGGCCGATGCTGGCGCCGCTGTAGACCTGCTGGTCCGGCAGCACGAAGGCTTCCTGCAGGCACGACAGGACCTTGACCGCCACGCTTACCGCTTCGTCGGCCAGATGGATCTCGGGCAGCAGGATGGCAAATTCGTCACCGCCCATGCGTGCCAACGTGTCGCTGGCGCGCAGCACGCTCTGGATGCGTCGGCTGGCCTGCACCAGGAGGGCGTCGCCCGAGGCATGGCCGAAGGTGTCGTTGACGGCCTTGAAATGGTCCAGGTCGACAAACAGCACGGTCACCCGTTTTTCCGATCTCTCCGCCAGCAACAGGGCCTGCCGCAACTGCAGCTGAAACAGCCAGCGGTTGGGCAGACCGGTCAGTTCGTCGTGCGTCGCCTGGTGACGCAACGATTCTTCCAGCTTCTTGCGTTCCGTCAGGTTGCGCAGATAGGCGATCGCGTGCGGGGCACCATCGACTTCCCAGTAGCCCAGCGAAATGTCCACGGGCTGCTGGTTGCCGTCCTTGCGGTGCAGCTTCAGGTCCATCATGCCCATGGGGCGGCTCTGCGGCGAGTGGAAGTAGTCGAGCATGGACTGCGCGTGACGCTCGCGCAGGTGCGGCGGCAGGAAGATGGCCACGTTCTGTCCCAGCAATTCCCTGGGCGAGTAGCCGCTGAGGATCTGCATGGCCGGGTTGGCCAGCACGATCTGCCCTTGCCGGTCTACCCAGAGTACGCCGTCAGGCGCGGCCGTGAGCGTGGCATTCTCGCGCTGGTACAGCATCTCCAGATGCTCCAGCGGGCGCCGCAGCGCTTCGTTGAAGGTGGCGTGGAACAGGAAGAGGTAGGACGCCACCTGGTAGACATGTGCCACCGCGTGAGGAAGGCTTTCCTGCACGCCGAACGAGCTGCCAAAGAAGGCCCCCCCGACGGCGGACAAGGCCGCCGCAAAGATCAGTGCCATCAGGCATTCCTGTTCCAGCGCCTGGCGGCGTTGCCAGAAGATGGTCAGGGTGACCAGATTCAAGACGGGGATGGCGCCCTGCAGAACCCAGAAAATGGCCGTCGGGTTGCCTTGCTCGCCGAGCAGGGTGGGCAGCAGTCCGGGGTACGTCAATACCAGGTAGCTGGGGATGAGGACCCATGCCAGCATGATGGCGATGGCCAGTCGCTTGCGGAACCTGGGCACGTCCGGTACGGCGGGCATGGCCGCGTACATCAGCAGGGCAACGGCGGCCAGCAGGCGGGCGCCCAGATTGAACCCGAGGGAGAGTTGCTCGCCTGGGGGTGTCATGTCGCCGTGCAGTTCCCCGTGGCTGAGCAGATGCAGGAAACCCAGAACCCCGACACCCAGGAAGGCAATGCCCAGCCAGACCACCGCTCCCTTGCGGGGTGAGAGGATGGCGCGGTAACCGGTGATGAAGATCAGCATGGCGACCACCACCTTGACCAGATCGGCCCCTACCCGCCAGTAAGGCAGCACCATCCCGGACGGCGCCTGCGAAAGATCGTGCTGCGACAAGGCCAGCATCAGCGGTATGGAAAGCACCAGCAGGCCCACGCCAATGCTGAACTGGTAGGGGTGACGGTGGGGTTGCAGGGCTTGGGAGGCGGTCATCGCGGCATTCGGTGGCGGCGGCTCAGTCGGGTTTGCATTGCTGGATCAGTGCCTCGGCGGCCAGGCGTGCCCGCTCGCGACTTGCGACGTCGGTCTCGTAGAGGTGGTCGCGCAGCAGCAAGGAGACCTTGAGCAGCTCGTCACGGGCCAGTTGCATGGCCTGGATCATTTCGTCCAGCTTCTGGGGCGGTATCGAGGGTGTTGGCGGCGTGTTCATGGCGGCGAGCTCAGACGGAGAAGACGCGGATGGCTTCCATCAGGCGCTGGGCCTGCTCGCGCATGCTGCCGGCCGCGGCACTGCTTTGTTCCACCATCGCGGCGTTCTGCTGCGTCATCTCGTCGAGCTGGGACACGGCCTGTCCCACCTGCGAGATGCCGATGGCCTGCTCTTTGGAGGCGGCGGTGATCTCGGCGATCAGGTCATTGACGCGCCGCACCTGGCCTACCACTTCGTTGATGGTCTGTCCTGCCTGGGCCACCTGCTGCGAGCCGGTATCGACCTTGCTGACCGAATCGGCGATCAGGGCCTTGATCTCCTTGGCCGCTTCGGCGCTGCGACCTGCGAGTGAGCGGACCTCGGCTGCCACGACGGCAAAGCCCCGGCCCTGTTCGCCGGCGCGTGCGGCTTCCACGGCGGCGTTGAGGGCGAGGATGTTGGTCTGGAAGGCGATGCCGTCGATCACGCCGATGATGTCCGCGATGCGGCGGCTGGCGTCGGAAATCAGTTCCATGGTGGAGACCACGTTGGCGACAGCCTGGCCGCCGCGGCTGGCCGCCTCGCTGGTGGTGCCGGCGAGCTGGCTGGCCTGCTGGGCGGTGTCGGAGTTCTGCCGCACAGTGGCGGTCTGCTGCTCCATGGCGGCGGCGGTCTGCTCCAGGTTGGAGGCGGTCTGCTCGGTGCGGCTGGAGAGATCGTTGTTGGCGGTGGCGATTTCCTGACTGGCCACATGCAGCCCGGAGACCTGCTCGTTCACGTCCGAGACCAGCGATTGCAGGTTCAGCCCGGCCTGGCTGATGGCGCGCGCCAGCAGGCCGATGTCGTCGCAGCGGTCCAGGCTCAGGTCGTTGGCTGCCTCGCCGCTGGCGACCTGCTGGGCCGTGCCGCGCACCCGCGCCAGCGGTCGGGTGACCTGCGCTTCGATGAAGAGATCTGCCACCAGCAGGCCCAGCGCCAGCCCGGCACCCAGGCCGGTCTGACCCGCTGCCACCAGCAGGGGAACCAGGAGCGCGGCTAGCGCCAGCAGCGGCAGGCGCACGCGCCAGGCCGTGGGCAGCAGTTGCAGAGCGCTGGTCCAGCGCAGCCAGCCGGTGCGCACCACCAGGCCGCGATGGAAGGCCAGGCCCCCGGCCTTGCCTTCGCGAAAGCGCCGGTACAACTCTTCCGCCGCCTGTACCTCCTCACGCCCGGGTTTGGTACGCACTGAAAGGTAACCCACGACCTCGCCGTTGCGGCGCATGGGCGCGGCGTTGGCGCGCACCCAGTAGTGGTCACCGTCCTTGCGGCGGTTCTTGACCAGCGCTGTCCAGGATTGGCCCTCCTTGAGGCTGCGCCACATGTCGGCAAACGCCTCCACCGGCATGTCGGGGTGGCGGACCAGGTTGTGGGGTTGGCCGATCAGTTCGTCGACGCGGAAGCCGCTGGTGCGGATGAAGGCTGCGTTGGCGTACTGGATGTGGCTGGACGCGTCGGTGGCCGACAACAGCGTTTCGCTGCCGGGGAATTCGTATTCCCTTTGGGTGACCGGAAGATTTGTGCGCATGAGGCCCCTCGAGCTGATACCTGGGAGTCGAAAACCATCCCGCGCCAGGCGCGGGATGACGGTTCAACAAGGCAGGTTCAGGGCCTCATGAGCAGACGGCTGTTGATACAGCCCGTCCACCCGGTTTTTATAGCACGATACCTCGATCGGTATCAATCAGAAATGATGCAGCGATCCCGATTCCGTGCTTATTCACCACGGATGATCTCGGCCGCCAGTTCGGCCAGCTTGCGGCGCTGGGTGCGCGCCAGCTTGCGCAGCAGCTCGAACGCGTCCTGGCGTGCGAGATGGCGCTGCGCCATGGTGATGCCGACGGCGACGCTGATGTCCCGCTCGGCGTCCAGTGCCGCCTGCAGCTGGGTTCGCGTTTCCCGCAGGCCCTGCAGTTCGTTGGCGCGTGCGAGGGCCGCCTCGATGGCGGGCAGGAGCTGTGAGGTGTCCAGCGGTTTGACCAGGTAGCCCAGGGCGCCGAGCTGGCTGGCCTGGCCGATCATGTGCTCTTCGCTGTAGGCGCTGAGCATGACAAAGGGGATGTGGTCCAGTTCACGCAGGCGCCGCGCCAGGTACAAGCCGTCCTGCCCGCTCATGCGAATGTCCACGATGGCCAGATCGGGGCGCAGGCCGCCGGCCAGCAGCACCTCGGCCTCCTCGGCGGATTCGGCCGTGCTGACGCGGTAGCCCGCTTGCTGCAGGCCCATGCTCAGGGTCGAAAGAACGAGCCGGTCGTCGTCCACCAGCAGGAGGTGACGGGGCGCGGGCTGGTCGGGTGCCGTCATGCAGGGTTCTCTTCCATGTGAAGTACCGGAGGGGAGATTTCCAGTTGGGTGAGAACCTCGTTCTCACGCTGTTCCCGGGTCAGCCTGGCGCCTTCGCGCGGCATCAGTGAGGCGATCAGTTGCAACCCGGCATGGTGCGCGGCTGGGCGATCCGTGTTGGCGCGTAAATGGCCCGCGTTGCGTATGGCCACCTGGATAGTCTCGGGGTCTTCGCCCTTGCGCAGCGTCACACTGACATGCCCGTGGGCCTTGCCGCCATGCTTGACGGCGTTGACCAGCAGTTCGTTGAGCACCAGGGCGATCGGGACAGCCTCTTTTTCGGCAATGATGCCGGGTGTCCAGAGGGCCGGGATGTCGACGGCGACGGGTGTCTGCCAGACCGACTGGACATCGGCGGCGATGGCGCTGGTCAGCTCGCACAGGCGCACGGTGTCCATGGAGGTGCGGCCCTGCAGGCCATGCAGCACGGCAATGCTGCGGATCTGGCTCATGACCTGGTTGATGGCTTCGGTCGTCTGCGGGTTGTCCTGCGCAAACAGGCGCAGCAGGCCTGAGATGCCCTGCAGGTTGTTCTTGATGCGGTGGTGGACTTCCCGTACCAGCGCGTCGCGGTGGGCAGTTTCGTCGGCCAGGCGCTTGGCTTCCTGCTGCTTCTGAGAGGTGATGTCCGTGTGGGTGACGACGTAGTTGGTGATGACGCCATGTTCGTCTTTGACGGCCGTACAGGTCAGCCACTGAGGGAAGACCTCGCCGTTCTTGCGCTGGTGCCAGACCTCGTGGCTCCAGACCCCATGCTCCTGGGCGGTACGCCAGGCGTTCTCGTAGAAGCTGGCTGGGTGGCGGTTGGATCGCATGAAGGTGGTGGTCTGGCCGATTACCTCTTCATTGCTGTAGCCCATGATCCGGGTGAAGCTGTGGTTGGTGCGCAGAATGCGCATCTGTGCATCCGTGATGATCATGCCTTCCTGGCATTCGAAGGCGGTGGCGGCGATGCGCAGGTCGGACTCGGCACGCCTGTAGCCTTTGATGTGTACGGCCAGAAACATGATCATCAGCCAGCTGAGGGTAACGAAGAACCAGCCATCGACCAGCCGGGTTTCGACGTCCGGATTCGCCATGAACCCCGTGTTGGCATGGATGCCTTGCATAGCTTGCACGCTGATCGTGCACAGAATGAAGATGGCGCCATGCGGTCCCAGCCGGGCTGCAGCCCAGAAGGCCATTGGCAGCAGCCAATAGCCCTTGGGGACAAAAGTGCTGAGTTCCTGGGACAGCCAACCCTGGAGAACAATCTCGCCCGCCAGCAAGGTCAGGCCCATAAGCAGGGCAGCTTCGGCCCAGCGTCGCCGGTCCCTTAACTGGTCCGGGGCCTGTCGCCATATTAGGAGCAGAGAAGTGACGAGCAGGATGCCGAGCGCATCCCCGATCATCCACTGCACCATGTTTCGGCCCAGCTCGCTGGAGGACAGGCTGCCAGCGGCTGTTATGCTGCCGACGCCGATCAGGGCACTGAGAGCGCTGGCCGGAATGGCGGCCCAAATCACCAGGCGGACGTAATCGCCGAGGTTGTCGAGATCAGGGTTGAATCTTGCATCACGCCGCAGCAACCAATGGCCCAGTAGCGCACCCAGCGTGGCGCCGCCTGCGATCAAGACGGCAGCGGGCAGGGCAAGGCCCAACATCAGCTCGGAGACTAGGGCGCCCGCGAAGACGCCCCAGGCCAAACGGGGGCCGCCGAGAAGCAGGACGGCCAAGGACCAGCCACTGGCGGGCCAGAAGGTGCCGATGATCCCGGCCAGTGAAAAGAATGCCAGAGCTAGCTGGGCCAGCGCGGTATAGACCGCGGCGACGCCCAGCAGCTTGAGTGCAAAGTAGAGTTTCTGTAGGGTTTTCAAGACTGCTCCGCGGCCGTGTCCTGCGATCGATGAAGCAGCAACCGCCTGCCGCCGGGCAGTTTAACCTCGGGGACAATAGCGGCATGAGTGAAGAATCCAGCAATAACGTGAATATCCCGCCGAATGGCTTGTTGATCGAGTCCCTCGACATCGAAGCCCAGGGCATTGCCCACCGGCCCGACGGCAAGGTGGTGTTTGTTGAAGGCGCATTGCCTTTCGAAGTGGTCAGCGCCAGCGTCAACCGCAGCAAGAACAACTGGGAACAGGCCACGGTCACGGCCATCCATCGCGAGTCCTCGCAGCGCGTACGGCCCGGTTGCCCGCATTTCGGTCTGCATGCCGGCGCCTGCGGCGGCTGCAAGATGCAGCATCTGCATGCGGCCGCCCAGGTGGCGGTCAAGCAGCGCGTGCTGGAGGACAACCTCTGGCACCTGGGCAAGGTGCGCCCCGAGACCATGCTGCGCCCCATCGAAGGTCCGGCCTGGGGCTACCGCTACCGCGCCCGCCTGTCGGTGCGAAATGTGCGCAAGAAGGGCACGGTGCTGGTGGGTTTCCACGAGCGCAAGAGCCGCTACGTGGCCGACATGGAGGTCTGCCCCGTGCTGCCCCCGCATGTGAGCGCCATGCTGATGCCGCTGCGCGCGCTGATCGGTTCGCTCGACGCCATCGAGACCTGTCCGCAGATCGAGCTGGCCTGCGGCGATGCGGTGACGGCGCTGGTGCTGCGCCATCTGGAGCCGCTGAGCACGGGAGACCTGGCCAAGCTGCGCACCTTTGCGCACGCGCATCCCGGCGTACAGTGGTGGCTGCAGCCCAAGGGGCCGGACACCGTGCACCTGCTGGACGATACGCCGGATGCGCTGCCGCTGAATTACGCGCTGCCCGAGTTCGGCATCACCATGCCTTTCAAGCCCACCGATTTCACCCAGGTCAACCCGCACATCAACCGCGTGCTGGTCTCGCATGCCCTGCGCCTGCTGGATGCCCGCAAGGACGAGCGCGTGATCGACTGGTTCTGCGGCCTGGGCAACTTCACCCTGCCCATCGCCACCCAGGCACGCGAGGTGCTGGGCATCGAGGGCAGCGAGACGCTGGTGGCGCGCTCACGCGAGAACTACAAAGGGAACCAAGCCACTCGCCCGGCCGCCCAGGCCCTGGCGCCGACGGCTTTCGTGGCACGTAATCTGTTCGAGATGACCCCTGAACTGCTGATCCAGGATGGCCATGCCGACAAGTGGTTGGTCGATCCGCCGCGCGAGGGCGCCTTCGCCCTGGCCAAGACCCTGGCCGACTTGCACCAGCAGCAGGTGGACCCTGCGAACCACCCGGCCACGCCGGGGGCCCAGGGCTGGACGCCGCCGCGGCGCATCGTCTACGTGAGCTGCAACCCGGCCACGCTGGCGCGCGACGCGGGCCTGCTGGTGCACCAGGCGGGTTACCGCTGTACGGCGGCGGGGGTGGTGAACATGTTCCCGCACACCGCGCACGTCGAGAGCATGGCGGTGTTCGAGCGGGCCTGAGCGGCCTTGCGGTTCAGGAGGATTTTTTGTCGGCTGCGGCCGGCTTGATGGCCGGGGCCGGCTTTTTCTCGGCGGTGGCCGGCTTCTTGTCTTCGGCCGCCTCCCTGGCCTCAGGCGTGGGCTGGCCTTCGATCTTGTTGTCCCGCATGTACTGGTCCATCTCGCGCCAGCCCTCGAAGACAGCCGTCTTCAGGGCCTTGGGATTCATCTGGTAGCACTCCTCGATGCCGCGCACGGCATAACGACAGGCGCCGCCGATGGCCTTGCCCTCGGCCTCACGCTGCGCGATGCGCGGGTCCGGGCCCAGCCCGGGGATGTCGCAGGCGGCCAGCAGCAGGGCGAGGGCGGGGATAAGCAGAAGGCGCAGCGTCATGGGTTTGCAGGGAAGCGTTACTGACTTTATCGGCAGTTGCCAGGATAGATTGAGTGTCGCATGGCCGCCAGGATGGAAAAAAGGCCCCGCAGGGCCTTTTTCATCGGGGTGAGAGCGCTTATTCGCGCTCGCCGCCGAAGATGCCCAGCAAGGCCAGCAGGCTCTGGAACACATTGACGATGTCCAGGTACAGGGCCAGGGTGGCGCTGATGTAGTTGGTCTCGCCGCCGTCGATGATCTGCTTGATGTCGTAGAGCATGTAGGCGCTGAAGATGCCGATGGCCAGCATGGAGATCACGATCATGCCGGTGCTCGAACCGACAAAGACGTTGATGATGCCGCCCACCATCAGCACGATGGCGCCGACGAAGAGCCACTTGCCCATGCCCGAGAGGTCACGCTTGATGACCGTGGCCAGGCTGGCCATGACAAAGAACACGCCGGCGGTGCCCGCGAAGGCGGTCATCACCAGATCGCTGCCGTTCTTGAAACCCAGCACCATGGCGATCAGGCGCGAGAGCATCAGGCCCATGAAGAAGGTGAAACCCAGCAGCACCGGCACACCGGCGGCCGAGTTCTTGGTCTTCTCGATGGCGTAGATGAAACCGAAGGCGCCGCCAAGGAAGATGATCAGGCCCAGGAAGCCGGTCAGGGCGGCGGTGATGCCGGTGGCCACGCCGATCCAGGCGCCGGCCACGGTGGGCAGCAGGCTCAGGGCCAGCAGCCAGTAGGTATTGCGCAGCACCTTGTTGCGTTCGCTCGGCGAGAGCACCTGGCCGTAGCTGGTGGTGTCGAGAGTTTGAACTTGCTCGCTCATGTCTTTCATCTCCTTGTAAGCCCGGGAACAGAGGTTACCCAGTTGCGGCCATTCTAGGCGGATTCAAGTCGCCCGCTGCAATCCACACACACCCTGTGTATTTGTCATGGCAGTTTTACGACGCGGGGCCGCCGAAACGCCGGGTTCTGGGGCTATGCTTGCAGCTGTCATTCTCTTGCCATTTCCCACCATGCAAACCAAATCCTTCCTCCAGCTCGCAGACCTCAAGAAAATCGCCGCCGCCGCCGAGGCCGAAGCCCTGAAGAACAACTGGGCCGTCAGCATCTCCATCGTCGACGACGGCGGCCACCTGCTGTGGCTGCAGCGCCTCGATGGCGCCGCTCCGATTTCCGCGCAGATCGCACCGGCCAAGGCGCGCACCTCGGCCCTGGGCCGTCGCGAGAGCCGCATCTACGAAGAGATGATCAACGGCGGTCGCGTTTCCTTCCTCAGCGCCCCGGGCCTGGACGGCCTGCTCGAAGGCGGCGTGCCGATCATGAAGGATGGCCAGTGCCTGGGCGCCGTGGGCGTGAGCGGCGTGAAGTCGGTGGAAGACGCGCAGATTGCGCGCGCCGGCATCGCCGCCATCGGCCTGTAAGTAGCTGCCAGCAGGAACAAGGGGCCCGGTCGGGCCCCTTTTCATTTGGTGAGGATCAGCTTGCCCTGGCGTGTGGCCTGCAGGCGGTAGAGCTCGCCGTTGTGGTGGATCGTGACTGCCTTGCCACCCTGCAGCAGGGTGGCGCTGTCCAGCGGCGCGTCGGGTGGCCGGCGCGCGGTAGTTGCTCTGTCCATGCCCTGGCCAGCAGGCGCGAGCGAGGGAGGGGCGGTGTTCATCGCTGCCGTCATGCCGGTGCCCGGATTCAGCGCTTGGGCTCGGAGACGAAGCCGATCTTGCGCAGCCCGGCCTGGTGCGCCATGGCCATGGCCTGCGCCACGCGCTCGTAGCGCACGGCCTTGTCGCCGTTGATGTGCAGTTCGGGCTGCGGGGTGCGCGCGCCCTCGGCCTGCAGCAGCGCCGGCAGGGCTTGCTCGCTGACGGCGTTGCCGTTCAGGTAGTAGGCGCCGGCGGCATCGACCGACAAGCGCAGCGTTTCCGGCTTCACTTCCTCGCGCTGGCTCGTGGCCTGCGGCAGGTCCACGTTGACGGCGTGTTTCATCACCGGTACGGTGATGATGAAGATGATGAGCAGCACCAGCATGACGTCGACCAGCGGCGTCATGTTGATTTCGTTCATCACCTCGTCGGTGTCGTCCTGGGTTCCGAAGGCCATGGCATCAGGCTTTCTTCATGGGCACGACCTTGGCTTCGCCGCCGCCCACGCGGGCACCGGTGACGAAGTAGGCATGCAGGTCATGGGCGAAGCTGTTGAGCTTGCCCTGGACGGACTTGTTGCCGCGCACCAGTGCGTTGTAGCCCAGCACCGCGGGGATGGCCACGGCCAGGCCCAGCGCCGTCATGATCAGCGCCTCGCCGATCGGGCCGGCCACCTTGTCGATGGTGGCCTGCCCGGCCACGCCGATGCTCAGCAGCGCGTGGTAGATGCCCCAGACCGTGCCGAAGAGGCCGACGAAGGGCGCGGTGGAGCCGACCGAGGCCAGCACGGCCAGACCGGCCTGCAGGCGTGCGGTGGCGTTGTCGATGCTGTTGCGCAGGCAGCGCGTGACCCAGTCGCTGATGTCCAGGCTGTCGTGCAGTTGTGCCCGGGTGTTGCGATGGTGCGCCGCCGCTTCGCGGCCTTCCTCGGCGAGATTGCGGAAGGGGTTGTCCTCCTGCGGGCCCAGGCGGTTCAGGCCTTCGGCAAAGTCGGCGCTGTGCCAGAAGCCCTCGGCCTGGTGCGCCAGCTTCTTGTAGCGGATGAGGTCCATGGCCTTGAACAGGATCACCATCCACGAGGCCAGCGACATGCCCAGCAGCAGCAGGGCGACGCCGCGCGTGACCCAGTCACCCTGGGCCCAGACGTTGAACAGACCGAATTGCGATTCCATAAGAGACTCCGGAAAACAAGAATTATTCGAGGACGAAATTGATGGGCACGTTGAACCACATGGCCTCGGCCACGCCATTGCGCCGGCCCGGCGTGTAGCGCCAGCTGCGCACCGTGGCCAGCGCGGCCTGGTCCAGCCGGTCGTAGCCGCTGGAGCTGCGGATCTCGGCCTGCTGCGCTGTGCCGTCCACACCGATCAGCACACGCACCACCACCTTGCCCTGTTCGCCCAGGCGGCGGCTCAGCGGCGGGTAGGACGGCTTGGGGTTGTTCAGATAGGCCGCATCGCTGGACGGCAGCTCGATGCGTGCCGGCGCCGGCGGGGCCGCCGGCGCCGCCGCCACGGTGCTGGCCTCGATGGCCGCTGGTGCGGCTGCCGCGGGGGCGGCCTGCGCCACGGCCGGCGAGGGCGCCATGGCCGTCACGGGCTGCGGGGTCGGCGGCTGCACCTGTGCCTTGGGCTGGGCCGGTTCGGGCTTGCGCGGCGGCGCCGGTGTCTGCGGCTTTTGGGCCTCGGGTGCGGGGGGGCTGATGAATTCGCTGAGGATTTCGCCGGGGATGATGACCTCGACGGCGCGACGCATCAGGCCGCTTTGCAGCGCCCACAGCACGCCCACGTGCAGCAGCACCACGCTGGCGGCGATGAGCAGGCGTCGGTTCATGGTCGGCTGGAAATGCGTGGGGTGGACAAGGTTCATATTGTCGGGCTTCGTCCCGGCCTACTTCCGGAAGATCCAGCCGCTGGCCAGCATGACCAGTGCGAGGCTGCCGAAGAGGATGAGGGTGGACATGATGTCGAAGATTATAAATGAGAATTATTCGTATCTAATGGAGCAACAACACTTTTTACGATGACGTCCAGAGCAGGTCGGGCGGGATCTGCTCCAGCGTCCTGCAGCCACACAGGGCCATGGCCACTTCGAGTTCGTCGCGCAACATGCGCGGCAGCAGCTTCAGCTGGTCCCAGGTGGCGTGCAGTGTGAGCGCGCCACCACTGAAGTAGGCCCAGGCAGTCGCATCGGCATCTGGGCCCGAATACAAGGCTCATATCAACGAGGACAGGGCGGTCACCAGGCCGATCATCAGTGCGCCCAGGCTGGTGCAGACGGCCAGCGTGCGCACCGTGTGCAACTGTGTCCAGAGCAGCAGGCCGGTGACCGAGAGCAGGATCAAGGCGCCCGCGATGGTGTCGCTCAGCAGCACCCAGAAGGCGCTGACGCCCACCGACATGTGCAGCCGGGTCAGCGTGCCGAGGACGGTGGCGTCGATCTGGTCCAGGCGCACAAAGCTGTTACCGACGAAGTATTCGGCGTTGACGCCGCGCTGTGGGCTGTGCAGGCTCACGTTCCAGCGTTCGGGCTGGGAGAGTTCGCGGTCGCCCCAGACCACCGTACGGGTCGGTTGGGATTTGACCTGAGTGATCTGCGTGGGCTGAAAACGAAGTTCCTGTTGCAGCCAGCCCGCCAGTTCCTGCGCGGAGCCGGGACGCTGTGCGGGCAGCGTGAGCTGTACGCTTGTCTGCACAGTTTTTTGCACCGGGATCGCCAGGATGGCGCGGTGGTTCAAGAGGAAGCCGGTGGCGCCGAAGAGCAGGCCCAGCAGCGCGCCCCACAGTCCGAGGTAGAGGTGGGTTTTGCGCAACCAGGTCAGAGCGATTGCGCGACGGCTGCGCCGGTGCGGCGCCGCCGTCGCCGACATATCGGCCTCGGCACGCGTCGATGTGTCGGAGTACATGGCTCAGTCCATTTTTTGCTGGGGGGGGATGGCCGGTCCCGCATCGGGGCCGTCCGTCCGGACGAAGCTGTAGGTGTAGTGCTGGCGCAGGTTGTCGTAGCGCTGGCCCGCGAATTCCCCGGGGGTCTTGTCCACGTGCAACACATGCAGCACGTACAGGCCGCGCCAGGGCGTGTTGATGCGCACGCGGCCCCGGGCGTCGGTCTGGTGCTCCTGCACCCAGGTGTTCGGGGCGATCACTTCGAGCTTGGCGTGCGCCAGGGGCTGGCCGCGGTAGAGCACGATCAAGGCGTCGGGTGTCTGGCCCTGTACGTCCAGAGTCAGCGGGGCTGCGCCAGTGGCCGGTGCGCCATGGCGTGCGTAGTAATTGATCTTGGCGCGTCCCAGGCCGCTGGCGACGAGGTCGCGCACGGGCAGAGATTCTTCCTGGACCAGCAGGCTCGCGGCCTGGGCCGGCGCCGCTAGCGCGAGGTGCCCGGGCGTGCGGCGCAGTGCAACGGCGCGGGTGGCTGCGTCGCTGCCGGATACCGCCTCAGCCCGCACGCCCTGGATGCTGTCGAGCCGGCCGGGGCTGCTTTCCTTCAGCGCGGCCTCGGCCTCGCCGTAGAAGAGCCGTGCCCCGTCTTCGGCAGGCTCGATCCAGAGGTAATGGGCTTGCGCGAGGCCGGCAGTGAGCAGCAGGCCGGATGCGACGAGGCGCGACAGCATGGTCAAAGACATTTGGGCCACCTCAGAAGGAATAGCGGGTGGTCAGCTGCCATGCGCGCGGTGCACCGGGCAGGTTCAGGTTGCCGTTGCTGCCATGGCCGGCGATGATGTAGGCGCGGTCGAACAGATTGGTCAGGTTCAGTTGCACGTCGATTTTCTTGACCCGGTAATAGGTCATGAGGTCGACCGTGGCGTAGCCGGGCAGGGTGACCGTGTTCCCCGCGTTGGCGTAGCGGTCGCCGACCGCGTTGACGCCGCCGCCGGCACCGAAGCCACCGCCCAGGGCCTTGGTCAACCACAGATTGGCACTGTGCATGGGCGTGAGCGTGGCGCGCTTGCCTTCCACGGGCTGGCCCGAGTCGACCGCGACCGAGGAGGTGATGCGCGAGTCCATGTAGGCGTAGCCGGACCAGACCCTCCAGCCCTGCGGCAGATCGCCGCTGAAAGTCAGTTCCAGGCCGTTGGTGGCCTGCACGCCGATAGGCACGAGCTGGTTGGTGGCCGGGTCGGTGTACTTGATATTGGTCCGCTCGATCTGGAAGACAGCGATGCCGGCGTTGGCTGCGCCTTCGAGGAAACCGATCTTGGAGCCGACTTCACGAATGGTGGTCTGCTCCGGTTCCATGGCCGCGTTATTGGCGGCCAGCGGGAAGGTTTCGGCCGAAGGCTGGAAGGAGCGGCTGACCGAGACGTAGTAGGAGGTGTCCAGCGTGGGCTGGTAGACCAGGCCGGCGCGCGGGCTCCAGGCTCGGTCGGTGCGACTCAAGCTGGGCTGGCCCGCGCGCCGTTCTTCGGTCGACTGCTCGAAGACGTCGTAGCGTATGCCGGCCAGCGCCTTCCAGCGCTCAGACAGGGTGATCATGTCCTGCGTGTAGGCGCTGGCCACCTTGAGGATGCCGAGATTGTCAGTCGAGGGGGCGGCCGTGACGTTGAGCGGCAGGACGGGCAGCACGGGGTCGTATAGCGAGACGGTGGCGACGTTGTTCTGGGTGCGGAACACCTGGTCCTTGTTCTGCTGGCCGACTTCCACGCCGTAGAGCAGCTGGTGCGGCATACCCGCCAGCGTGGTCTTCTGGGTCAGTTCGGTCTGGTTGAAGAAGCCGTTTTCATTGCGCCGCACGTTGCTGCGGTTCAGCGAGACCGTCTGCGCCGCCTCGTTGACCGAGCCCACCAGGGTGTTGTTGCGGTCGAGCGTGTAGGTGTATTGCCGGAAGGCGTTGCGCGCGGACCAGGCACCGTCGATGCGGTGGTCGAGCGTGAAGCCCGTGGAGGTGACGGTGGACTGCGAATAGTCGACGTCGCGCGCGTTCGCCGCACCGTAGTAGGTGCCGGCCGGCACGTTGACCGGCGTGCCCTTGTAGGCGGGGATGCCGAAGTCGGTCACGCGACGGTCCGACAGCGACTCGGCCTGGATCAGCAGGCGCGTGTCGGGGCTGAGCTTGAGCAGGAGCGACGGCGCCACGGCCTGGCGCTTGAGGAACTGCTGGCTGCGGTAGCTGTCCGCGCTCTCGGCCGCGCCCGTGATACGAAACGCCACGCCGCCCTCGTCGTCCTTGCGGGCCAGGTCGAATTCGCCGCGCACCTGGTTCCAGCTGCCGACTTGAAGGCCGACCTCGCTCTTGTCGATGCCAGGCTTCTTGGTGATGCGATTGATCAATCCGCCCGAGGAGCCCCGGCCATAGAGCACCGAGGCCGGACCCTTGAGGACTTCGACCTGCTCGATGTTGGAGAGGTCGCGGAAATACAGTGCGTCGTCGCGCAGGCCGTCAACGAACTGGTCGGCAATGGCGGTGAAGCCGCGGATCGTGACCTGGTCGCGCTGGCCGTCGCCCGTGGACAGGCCGACGCCCGGAACGGTCTTGAGCACGTCCTGCATGGAGCGGGCGGCCTGGTCGCGCAGGATAGCCTGGGGCACTACGTTCACCGTCTGCGGGATGTTGCGCAGAGGGGCCTCGATCTTGGTGGCGCTGACGGCGGTCAGGGGGTTGTACGTGGGCCCCGATTCGCGGCTGTCGCTGATCCTGATTTCGCCCAGGCTGCCTGAGTCTGCAGGTGTTGCGTTTTGCGCGTGCGCGGTATGGAGGGATTGCTGAAGGCCTAGCGCGATCAGTAGCGCGAGCCTGCTCTTGTTCATGGCCATGGTGTCACCTGAAGGTTTGAAGAACGATGGCTGGCTACAACCGCCCGAGGCCCTGGGGCCCGTCGGCGTGGCTTGCTACAAAGATTTACGAAAGTATACACAAATACAAATCATTCGCATTACGTTTTTTGATGTTTACGTAAAAAAACCGGCCAAGCAGTGATGCCGGCCGGTTTTCGGGGAGGAAGGGGGCTTTTTTAGTAGCTCAGCCGTTCAGGCCGGATCTCTTGCAGGATGGTGGTGGCGATCTCTTCGATCGACTTGGTGGTGGTCGAGAGCCAGCGGATGCCGGCGCGCCGCATCATGGACTCCGCGGCGGCCACCTCCATGCGGCAGTTCTCCAGCGAGGCGTATTTGGAGTTGGGGCGCCGCTCATTGCGGATCTCGCTGAGCCGATCGGGGTTGATGGTCAGGCCGAAGATCTTGGCCTTGTGGGGCACCAGGGCCGGGGGCAGGTGCTGGCGCTCGAAGTCTTCCGGGATCAGCGGGTAGTTGGAGGCCTTCAGCCCGTACTGCATGGCCAGGTACAGCGAGGTCGGCGTCTTGCCGCTGCGGCTCACGCCGACGAGGATCACATCCGAGCTGGCCAGGTCGCGGTTGGACTGGCCGTCGTCGTGCGCCAGCGAGAAATTGATGGCCTCGATGCGGTCGTGGTACGCCTGGCTCTTGCTGACGTCGCTGAAGCGGCCGATGCGGTGGTGCGACTTGATGCCCAGCTCTTCCTCCAGCGGATTCACGAAGGTACCGAACATGTCCAGCAACATGCCCTTGCAGCCCTCGTTGATGATCTGGTGCACCTCTTCGTTGGCCAGGGTGGTGAAGACGATGGGCTTTTTACCCTCCACCTCGCCCGTGTGGTTGATCTGGCGCACCGCCTGGTGCGCCTTGTCCACGGTGTCGATGAAGGGCAGGCGTACGTGGTGCAGGTCGACCTCGAACTGGGCCAGGATGGCATTGCCGAAGGTTTCGGCCGTGATGCCGGTGCCATCGGAAATGAAAAAGACGGTGCGGTTGGGCATGGCGGTGGACGCTGGTGTGTGGAAATTGTTATCGAGTTACATGCAAAAACAGCATGGTTTACCCCGGGTGGGAATAAAATCGCGGATTCACCCATAGATTCTTCCATGCAACGCAACGCCCCACCAGAAAAAGAGCAAAGGCTGGCCGTTGGCATGGGCGCAAGCGGCATCGTGCCGGCTTGTGTACCCCGGTTTTTAAACTCTGGAGCTTTCCCATGTCTGCACTTTTCAGCCCGACCGCCCTGGTCGTACCGTTTGAAAACCTGAGGATGACCGACGTCGAGGCGGTTGGCGGCAAGAACGCCAGCCTCGGCGAAATGATCTCGCAACTGCCCCAAGGCGTGCGCGTGCCCACGGGCTTCGCCACCACGGCCCATGCCTTCCGCGAGTTCCTGAAACACGGCGGCCTGGCCGACCGCATCAACGCCAAGCTCGACGCGCTCGATACCGAGGACGTGCGTGCCCTGGCCACCGTGGGCGCCGAGATCCGCGCCATGGTCGAAGCCCAGCCTTTCCCGGCCGACCTGGAAAAGGCCATCCGCGAGGACTACGCCAAGCTGTCTGCCGGCAATGCCCAGGCCACTTTCGCTGTGCGCTCGTCCGCCACCGCCGAAGACCTGCCGGACGCCTCCTTTGCCGGGCAGCAGGAGACCTTCCTGAACGTGCACGGCATCGAGGAAGTGCTGCACAAGATGAAGGAGGTGTTTGCCTCCCTCTACAACGACCGTGCCATCAGCTACCGTGTGCACAAGGGCTTCGCCCATGCCGACGTGGCCCTGTCGGCCGGCGTGCAGCGCATGGTGCGCTCCGACCTGGGCGCCGCCGGCGTGATGTTCACCATCGACACCGAGTCCGGTTTCGAGGACGTGGTCTTCATCACCTCCAGCTACGGTCTGGGCGAGACGGTGGTGCAGGGCGCTGTGAACCCGGACGAGTTCTACGTGCACAAGCCCATGCTGAAGGCCGGCAAGCGCGCTGTGGTGCGCCGCAACCTGGGCTCCAAGCTGATCCAGATGGTCTTTTCCACCCCCGAGGAGAAGAAGGCCGGCGGCAAGCTGGTCAAGACCATCGACGTGCCCACCGAGCAGCGTAACCGCTACTCCCTGACCGACGCCGACGTCGAGCAGCTGGCCAAGTACGCGCTGGTGATCGAGCAGCACTACGGCCGCCCCATGGACATCGAGTGGGGCAAGGACGGCACCGACGGCCAGCTCTACATCCTGCAGGCCCGTCCCGAGACGGTGAAGAGCCAGGCCGCCGGCACCGCCGAGATGCGCTACAAGCTCAAGGGCCAGAGCGCCGTGCTGGCCGAAGGCCGTGCCATCGGCCAGAAGATCGGTACCGGCCCGGTGCGCCTGGTGCACAACATCAGCGAGATGGACAAGGTCCAGCCCGGCGACGTGCTGGTCACCGACATGACCGACCCCAACTGGGAGCCGGTGATGAAGCGCGCCAGCGCCATCGTCACCAACCGCGGCGGGCGTACCTGCCACGCGGCCATCATCGCGCGCGAACTGGGCATCCCGGCCGTGGTCGGCTGCGGTGACGCCACTGAGAAGCTCAAGGACGGCACCCTGGTGACCGTGAGCTGCTCCGAGGGCGACACCGGCCACATCTACGACGGCCTGCTCGAGATGGAAGTGACCGAAGTCCAGCGCGGCACCATGCCCGAGATCGACGTCAAGATCACCATGAACATCGGCAACCCGCAGCTGGCCTTCGACTTCGCCCAGCTGCCCAACCACGGCGTGGGCCTGGCGCGCCTGGAGTTCATCATCAACAACAACATCGGCGTGCACCCCAAGGCCATCCTGGACTACCCGAACATCGACGCCGACCTGAAGAAGGCGGTCGAGTCCGTGGCCCGCGGCCACGCCTCGCCGCGCGCCTTCTACGTCGACAAGGTGGCCGAGGGCGTGGCCACCATCGCCGCGGCCTTCTGGCCCAAGCCGGTGATCGTGCGCCTGTCGGACTTCAAGAGCAACGAGTACCGCAAGCTCATCGGCGGCAGCCGTTACGAGCCCGAGGAAGAGAACCCCATGCTGGGTTTCCGCGGCGCCGCGCGTTATCTCTCCGCCGATTTCGCCGGGGCCTTCGCCATGGAGTGCGAGGCCATGAAGCGCGTGCGCGAGGAGATGGGTCTGACCAACGTCGAGCTCATGGTGCCCTTCGTGCGCACCCTGGGGCAGGCGAAGAAGGTGATCGACCTGTTGGCCAAACACGGTCTCAAGCGCGGCGAGAACGGCCTGAAGATCATCATGATGTGCGAGGTGCCTAGCAACGCCATCCTGGCCGACGAGTTCCTCGAGTACTTCGACGGCTTCTCGATCGGCTCCAACGACCTGACCCAACTCACCCTGGGCCTGGACCGCGATTCCGGCATGGAGCTGCTGGCGGCCGATTTCGACGAGCGCGACCCGGCCGTGGAAGCCATGGTGGCGCGCGCCATCACGGCCTGCCGCAAGCAGAACAAGTACGTGGGCATCTGCGGCCAGGGTCCCAGCGACCACCCGGACTTCGCCAGGTGGCTGGTCGATCAGGGCATCACTTCGCTCTCGCTGAACCCCGACTCCGTGGTCGAGACCTGGCGCAAGCTGGCAGAGAAGTGAAATCCGCCATGGTGACCGGCATCATTAACCTGATGACAGCACCATGGTGAGCCCTGTGCGGGGTCATGGCCTGACCGGTGTGCTGCGGCGGTGGCTGACCCTGCGCAGCATTCTGCTTCTGGTCTGGTTCATAGCATCCTTCGGTGTCATGTTCTTTGCGCATGATCTGCAGCAGGTCGTGGCCGGCTGGCCCTTCAGCTTCTGGTTTGCCTCTCAAGGGGCCTTGATCGTTTTCACCGTGATCACGGCCCTGTTTGCCTGGGTGACCAACCGGCGCGATGGCCGGCAACTCCCCGGCCAGGATGCGCTGGCCTATTCGGGTCACAAGCGGCGCCTGCACCGTCTGTTCGCGTATTACGTGCTGGGCCTGCTGGTCTTTCTGGGCTTGCTGTCGCTGGCCGAGTACTGGGGGCTGTCAAGAAACTGGATCGGGGCCATCTTCCTGTTCGTGACGGTCGGCCTGTATGCCGTGATCGGGGTCTACAACCGGACCACCGTCGCCTCCGAGTATTACGTCGCCGGGCGCAGGGTGCCGGCCGTCTACAACGGCATGGCGACCGCAGCCGACTGGATGAGCGCCGCCTCCTTCATCAGTCTTGCTGGCGGCCTGTACCTGCAGGGTTTTTCCGGCAGCGAGTCGCAGACCGGCGGACTGGCCTACGTGCTGGGCTGGACTGGTGGTTTCTGCCTGGTCGCCCTGCTGGTGGCACCCCATCTTCGGGAGCGGGGGCTCTACACCGTCCCCGACTTCTTTGATCAGCGTTTTGCGGGGGTCTGGCCGCGGCGGATTGCCGCGCTGGCCGCCGTGCTGTGTTCCTTCACCTATGTGGTGGCGCAGATCTATGGTGTCGGCTTGATCAGCTCGCGGCTGACCGGGGTGCACTTCGAGATCGGTATCCTGTTGGGGTTGGGGGGCGTGCTGGTCTGCTCTTTTCTTGGGGGCATGCGGGCGGTGACGTGGACGCAGGTGG
Organism: Burkholderiales bacterium; assembly: GCA_016185015.1. Classification (GTDB taxonomy): domain Bacteria; phylum Pseudomonadota; class Gammaproteobacteria; order Burkholderiales; family Burkholderiaceae_C; genus Hylemonella. The sequence continues at coordinate 26,942 of JACPOI010000002.1, read as the reverse complement.
CGCAGTACGTGATCCTGATCCTGGCGTTCATGATCCCGGTGTCCTGGCTGGCCTACAAGCAGCTGGGAAATCCCCTGGCACCGCTGGTGTATGGGCAGCAATTGGCCAAGATCTCCGAGATGGAGAAGCAGCTTGCGGCATCCCCGGCAGAGCAGGAGGTCATCCAGGAGTACGCACGCCGGGCGCGGGACTATGAGCGCAAGCTGCTCAATGTCGAGGTGTCCTTGCAGGAAGAGCGTGCATGGCTCAAGGAGCGATTACGCCTGCTGATGGAGTCGCGTACGGATGCCGAGTCGATCACCAGCGTACGGCGCGAAATTGCCATGCTGCCCAAGGATGCACAGGCAGCTCGCGAGGTGTGGACCCGGGCCATGCAGGAAAACCTCAGCAGGGCCAAGCCCCTGGGCGGCATGCCGACGCATGTGCAGCCGTTTGCCGGCGATCCCCTGGGGACGCCGCAGGAGCGCCAGGCTTTCGAGACGTCGCGTCTGAATTTCCTGGCCCTCATGTTCTGTCTCATGATCGGCACCGCCGGCATGCCGCACCTGCTCACGCGCTATTTCACGACGCCATCGGTGGCCGAGGCGCGCAGCTCGGTCGGCTGGTCGCTCTTTTTCATCTGCCTGCTGTATGTGTCTGCGCCGGCGCTGGCGGTGCTGGTCAAGTTCGAAGTGATGAGCCATCTGGTCGGACAGAGGTTTGACGACCTGCCGGCCTGGATGCTGCAGTGGGCCCGGGTGGACAGCTCCCTGCTCTCGATCAGCGATGTCAATCGCGACAACCTGCTGCAGTTTTCCGAACTCAAGCTGGGGGCAGATATCGTGATGCTGGCCATGCCGGAGCTGGGGGGCTTGCCGTATGTGATCTCCGGGCTGGTTGCCGCCGGGGGGCTGGCGGCGGCCTTGTCGACAGCAGACGGTTTGCTGCTGACCATCGGCAATGCCATTTCCCATGACATTTACCGACGGGGGGACGAGGGCGACCGGGTCAACGAGATGCGTCGCGTGATCCTCTCCAAGTTCACGTTGATGGTGGCGGCGCTGGCGGCGGCCTATGTGGCGGCCCTCAAGCCGGCCGACATTCTCAACATGGTCTCCGCCTCCTTCTCGCTGGCTGGCAGTGCCTTCGTCCCGGCCATGGTGCTGGGCATCTTCTGGCGCCGCACCAGCCGTCAGGCGGCGGTTGCCGGCATGCTGACAGGGGTCGGGGTGACGGTCTATTACATGCTGGTCAATGCGTCATCGGTTCGGGCTGCGCTGGGTTTGGTCGAATCCGGGCTATGGTTCGGCATTCAGCCGATCTCGGCGGGCGTGTTTGGTGTCGCGGCCGGCTTTGCCGTGACCGTCCTGGTCAGCCTGATATCGCGCCGAGAGCCTCCGGAAGCAGCACCCAGACCGGATGGGCTATAATGCTTGGTTCCCACCTTGCCGTACCCCAGTAGACGCCGGGGATGGCTTCAATCCACAAGGAGTATCAATGCGTCATTACGAAATCGTCCTCATGATCCATCCGGATCAGAGCGAGCAGGTCCCCGCCATGCTCGAGCGCTACAAGGGCATGATCACCACCGGCGGTGGCAAGATCCACCGCGTTGAAGACTGGGGCCGTCGTCAGATGGTCTACATGATCAACAAGCTGGCCAAGGCCCATTACCTGTGCCTGAACATCGAAGCCGACCAGGCTGTGATGGCTGAACTGGAGCATGCCTTCAAGTTCAACGACGCCGTGCTGCGTCACCTGACGGTTCTGAAGAAGAAGGCCGAAACCGGCCCGTCTTCCATGATGAAGACCGTCGAGCGTGAAGACGCCCGCAAGGCCCAGCAGGCTGAATTCCAGGCCTGATCGTTAAGCAGAGGAGTGAACCCCGGCGCCAACCAGCTGGACCTGAATGCTTCGATCGCAGAGCTCAACGCCATGCGATACACGCCGGCCGGAGTGCCGGCCCTGGATCTGCGGCTCGAACACGAGTCGCTGCGCCAGGAAGCAGGACAGGAACGGCAGGTGAAGGCTAGCGTCAAGGCAGTTGCCTTTGGCGCGCTGGCTGAACGGCTTGTCAAGCAGGCAGTCGGCAGCAGCTGGAGGTTCCAAGGCTTTGTCGCCACTCCCCGCAACGGCAAGAACCTGGTATTTCACATCCAAGATTTCAGTCAAGATTAAACAGGAGGCCCCATGGCCACGTTCAAGAAATTCAACAAAGACAAGCGCCCCAAGCGCAACACCCAGTCGCTGCTGTTCAAGCGCAAGCGTTTCTGCCGCTTCACCGTCGCCGGCGTCGAGGAAATCGACTACAAGGACATCGACACGCTGCGTGATTTCGTCGCCGAAAACGGCAAGATCATCCCGGCCCGCCTGACCGGCACCCGCGCCATCTACCAGCGCCAGCTCAACACCGCTATCAAGCGCGCTCGCTTCCTGGCGATGCTGCCGTACAGCGACCAGCACCGCATCTAAGGAAGAACAGACCATGCAAATCATTCTGCTCGACAAGGTCGTGAACCTGGGTAACCTCGGCGAAATCGTCAAGGTGAAAGACGGCTACGCCCGCAACTTCCTGATCCCCTCCGGCCGCGCCCGTCGCGCCACCGAAGCGGCCAAGAAGGACTTCGAAGTCCGCCGCGCCGAACTGGAAAAGGCAGCAGCCGCCAAGCTGGCCGAATCCCAGGCCCTGGGCGAGAAGCTGGCTGGCACCACCCTCAAGCTGACCCAGAAGGCCGGCGTGGACGGTCGCCTGTTCGGTTCCGTCACCAACTACGACATCGCCGAAGAGCTGGTCAAGACCGGCTACAAGGTGAGCAAGGCCCAGGTGCGCATGCCCAACGGCCCGATCAAGATGGTCGGCGACAGCACGGTCAGCGTGGCCCTGCACACCGACGTGGTCGTCGAGATCACCATCTCCGTGTACGGCGAAACCGCCTGACCCGGCTGATCTCCTGAAAAGCCGCCGGGCTCTGGCCCAGGCGGCTTTTTCTTTGGGGCAGCGACTTATCCTTGCAAGTCCACAGACTGCCCACAGTTATTCAATGGGTTGTCCACAGCATTTCACTCGACGCTGGGCGCGCCGCGTCGTAGGATAGAAAACCACAAGGAACACCACTGAATGTCAGCCGTATTGACCGCCGTAGACGAAGGCTTCAGCCCCGACCGCCAGATCGCGCAACTGCGTGTCCCGCCGCACTCCATCGAGGCCGAATCCAGCGTCCTCGGGGGGCTGTTGCTGGACAACGCCGCCTGGGACCGCGTCAACGACCTGCTGGGCGATGGTGACTTCTACCGTTACGAGCACCGGCTGATCTACGGCGCCATCGGCCAGCTGATCAACGGCAGCCGCCCGGCCGACGTGATCACCGTCTTCGAGCAGCTGCAAAGCCAGGGCAAGGCCGAGGAAACCGGTGGCCTGGCCTACCTGAACGCCCTCGCGCAGTACGTGCCCAGCGCCGGCAACATCCGCCGCTACGCCGAGATCGTGCGCGAGCGCGGTATCCTGCGCAAGCTGGTGGCGGCCAGTGACGAGATCGCCACCAACGCCTTCAACCCCCAGGGCCGGCCGGTGGCGGCCATCCTGGACGAGTCCGAGCAGAAGATCTTCAACATCGGCGAGGAAGGTTCGCGCATGAAGCGCGGCTTCCAGTCCATGGACACCCTGGTGGTGGACCTGCTGGACCGCGTGCAGGAGATGGCCGACAACCCCAACGACATCACGGGTGTGCCCACCGGCTTCTACGACCTGGACCGCATGACCTCCGGCCTGCAGCCGGGCGACATGATCGTGCTGGCAGCCCGCCCCTCCATGGGCAAGACGGCCTTTGCCATCAACATCGCCGAGCACGTGGCGCTCAACGAGCAGTTGCCGGTGGCGGTGTTCTCCATGGAAATGGGTGCCGCCCAGCTGGCGGTGCGTATCGTGGGTTCCATCGGCCGCATCGACCAGGGTCACCTGCGCACCGGCAAGCTGACGGATGAAGAGTGGCCGCGCCTGACCGAGGCCATCGAGAAGCTGCGCACCATCTCCCTGCACATCGACGAGACCGCCGGCCTGACCGCCAGCGAACTGCGCGCCAACGCGCGCCGCCTCGCGCGCCAGTGCGGCGGCAAGCTCGGCCTCATCGTGGTCGACTACCTGCAGCTCATGAGCGGCTCGTCGGGCAACGACGAGAACCGCGCCACCGAACTTGGCGAAATCTCGCGCGGCATGAAGATGCTGGCCAAGGAGCTGGGCTGCCCCCTGATCGCGCTCTCGCAGCTCAACCGCAGTGTGGAGACCCGCCCCGACAAGCGCCCCATGATGAGTGACCTGCGCGAATCCGGCGCCATCGAGCAGGACGCGGACATCATCATGTTCATCTACCGCGACGAGTACTACACCAAGGAAGCCTGCAAGGAACCCGGCGTGGCCGAGATCATCATCGCCAAGCAGCGTAACGGCCCGACCGGTGTGGTCAAGCTGGCCTTCCTGAAGAACCTCACGCGCTTCGAGAGTCTGGCCGGCGGCTACGGCAGCGGCGACTTCTGATCTGCCGCGACCACGGAAAAGGGGCCTGACGGCCCCTTTTTTCTTGTGTGACTGCCCCGCTTCCGGGGCAGTTCGCGTGTGGTCCGACCCACAAGGTCTACAGGACCTCGCTCGCGAAATCCGCCAGGCGCGAACGTTCGCCGCGTGCCAGCGTGATGTGCCCGCCGTGCGGCCAGCCCTTGAACTTGTCGACCGCGAAGGTCAGGCCCGATGAGCCCTCGGTAAGGTAGGGCGTGTCAATCTGCGCCAGGTTGCCCATGCAGATGATCTTGGTGCCCGGGCCGGCGCGCGTGATCAGCGTCTTCATCTGCTTCGGGGTCAGGTTCTGCGCCTCGTCGATGATGACGTACTTGTTCAGGAAGGTGCGCCCGCGCATGAAGTTCATGCTCTTGATCTTGATGCGGCTGCGGATCAGCTCGCTGGTGGCCGCGCGCCCCCATTCGCCGGCGCCGGTGTCGGTCTTGGACAGCACTTCGAGGTTGTCGTCCAGCGCGCCCATCCAGGGGCCCATCTTTTCCTCTTCCGTGCCGGGCAGGAAACCGATGTCCTCGCCCACGCTCACGGTGGCGCGGGTCACGATGATCTCGGTGTAGCGCCGGTCGTCCAGCACCTGGGTCAGGCCGGCGGCCAGCGCCATCAGGGTCTTGCCGGTGCCGGCCGTGCCGGTCAGGGTGACGAAGTCCACCTCGGGGTCCATGAGCAGGTTCATGGCAAAGTTCTGTTCGCGGTTGCGGGTGGCCACGCCCCAGACGGCGTGCTTGAGGTGGGTGTAGTCCTTGAGCGTCTTGAGCACGGCGCTTTTGCCGCGGATCTCGGTCACGCGGGCATAAAAGCTCGGCTCGCCCGGGGCCTCGAAGTAGACGAACTGGTTGATGTGCAGATTGGGCACGATCGGCCCGGTGATGCGGTAGAAGGTGTGCTGGCCCTGCTGCCAGCTCTCCACGCTCTGGCCCTCGGTGGTCCAGAAATCGGGCGGCAGCGCCAGCGAGCCGGAGTAGAGCAGGTCGCCGTCTTCCAGGGTCTTGTCGTTCTGGTAATCGTCGGTGGCCAGGCCCAGCGCGCGTGCCTTGACGCGCATATTGATGTCCTTGGACACCAGCACGACCTCGCGCGGGGCGTACTGCACGCGCAGCGCCTCCACCACGCCGAGGATCTGGTTGTCGGCCTTGCCCTGGGGCAGGCTGGTGGGCAAGGTGTAGTTGAGCGGTTGCGTCTGGAAGAAGAGCTTGCCGCCGGCCTCGCGGTGGCCGGTGCTGTCGAGCTTGAGGCCGGTGGTGATGTCGGCGCCCTGGGCGCCGGCCAGGGCGTCCAGCGTGCGGCTGGTCTGGCGGGCGTTGCGCGCCACCTCGGTCATGCCTTTCTTGTGGCCGTCGAGTTCCTCCAGCACGATCATGGGCAGGAAGATGTCGTGTTCCTCGAAGCGGAACAGGCACATGGGGTCGTGCATCAGCACATTGGTGTCGAGCACGAACAGCTTGGCCGGACCGGTTGGGGCGGCCTTTTTCGAGCGCGGCCGGTCCTGTTGCTTCTCCTGGGTGCTGGGGGCGGGGCGGGGCGGGGCGCGCCGGGTCTCCACCTGGATGGCCGGGCCCTGGGCGTCGCTTCCCAGGCTCGCGCCATGTTCGAACAGGTCGCGCGCCTGAACCTTGTGCGGGGATTCAGGGGCGTCGAAGGAGGCCGAGGTCTTGCGGCCGCTGCGTGGCTTGCCTCGGGCCGGGGCTTCGAAGGCTTCAGGAGTGAGGAGAGCGGCGCGCTTGGTGGGGGCGGGAGGCAGGGGCATGGGTGGTGGAGCTGGAGGAGAGTGGGGCGGTTGCCGTGCGGAAAACAAAAAAGCCGCCCGGTAAACCTGGGCGGCTTCGTTTGGCGTGAGCGGTTGCAAACCTCAACGGCATGAATTCATTATGCATGAGCCGTCTGAAAGTACATGCCCCTGTTGCTCAAAAGCATCAGGAACGGTCAGGCTCAGGCGGTCGCAGCGGCGGCAGCCTTCTTGAGGGCCTTGACGGCCTTGAGGACCTCGTCCACGTGGCCGGGGACCTTGAGGCCGCGCCATTCCTGCTTGAGGATGCCATCGGCGCCGATCAGGAAGGTGCTGCGCTCGATGCCCTTGACCTTCTTGCCGTACATGATCTTGTTCTTGACCACGCCGAACATGTGGCACATCTTTTCTTCGGTGTCGGCGATCAGTTCGAAGGGCAGTTCGAGCTTGGACTTGAACTCGTCGTGCGACTTCATGTTGTCGCGCGAAACGCCAAATACCATGGCGCCGGCCTTGACGAAATCCTTGTATTTGTCGCGGAACTGCATGGCTTCGGTCGTGCAGCCCGGGGTGTTGTCCTTGGGATAGAAATACAGGACCAGGGTCTGACCGAGATGGGAGGTGTTGGAAACCCGGACGCCACTGGTGGCGTTGGCTTCGAATTCCGGAATCGGTTTGTTGACAACAATCGCCATATGACTCAAATCTTGTGTGACAGCAGCTGTCGGAGAAGGGTCGGGATGCTTGCCGTGACAGCGGGGCTCGAGGTCCGACTCAATCCTTAGATTTTACCCTGAAATCCACCGCCTGGCGCGGACCAGGGCTAGGGAGTTTCCAGTAACAGCGCGGCCACCACGTGCCGGCCTTCGCCAGCGAGGATGTTGTAGGTGCGGCAGGCCGCTGCCGTGTCCATGGTCTCCAGCCCGATGCCCAGGGCCACCAGGGTCTGCAGCCATTCGGGGCGGGGGAAGCGCAGGCGTGCGCCGCTGCCAAAGAGCACCAGTTCCGGGCGCAGTTCGGCCAGTGTGGCGAAGTGCGCGCCCTGCAGATCTTCGTAGCGGCGGCATTCCCAGACCTGACGTTCTCCGCGCGAACCGAGCACGAGGCTGGTGCTGAATTTTTCAGCATCCACGGCAATCCAGCCTGGACCGTAGCCGTTGATGGTCTGGACCGTGGGTTTATCAGGCTGGAGTTTCATAAAACGTGTGTGAACTGTGGTCAAATTATAGGTTTCGCCTCGTCTAAAGGCTGGCTGTTGCAGGCCATCCTGTGTATCCCGGAGGGACTTTGAAGACCATACGCAAATCGGAAAAGCTGGCCAACGTCTGCTACGACATCCGCGGCCCCATCATGGAGCGCGCCAAGCAGATGGAGGAGGAGGGCCACAGCATCATCAAGCTCAACATCGGCAACCTGGCCGTGTTCGGTTTTGATTCGCCTGAAGAAATCCGCCAGGACATGATCCGCAACCTGCCCAATGCGGCAGCGTACTCTGACAGCAAGGGTATCTTCGTCGCACGCAAGGCGGTGATGCAGTACACCCAGGAGCAGGGCATCAAGGGCGTTGCGCTCGATGACATCTACCTGGGCAACGGCGCCAGCGAGCTCATTGTCATGGCCACCAATGGCCTGCTCAATGATGGCGACGAGATGCTGCTGCCCGCGCCTGACTATCCCCTGTGGACGGCGGCGGTCAGCCTCTCGGGCGGCACGCCCGTGCATTACCTGTGCGACGAGGCCAACGGCTGGATGCCTGACCTCAAGGACATCCGCGCCAAGATCACGCCACGCACCAAGGGCATCGTGGTCATCAACCCGAACAACCCGACCGGTGCCTTGTACTCCGACGAGCTGCTCAAAGGCATCGTCGAGATCGCCCGCGAGCACAACCTGGTCATCATGGCCGACGAGGTCTACGACAAGGTGCTGTACGACGGCGTCAGGCACACCGCCCTGGGCAGCCTGTCGGACGACGTGCTCACGCTGACCTTCAACTCGCTCTCCAAGAGCTACCGCTCCTGCGGCTACCGTGCCGGCTGGATGGTGGTCTCGGGCGACAAGAAGCCGGCCAAGGACTACATCGAGGGGCTGAACATGCTGTCCTCGATGCGCCTGTGCGCCAACGTGCCGGGACAGTCTGCCATCCAGACCGCGCTGGGCGGCTACCAGACCATCAACGACCTGGTGAACGAGGGTGGCCGCCTGCGCCGCCAGCGCGACATCGCGTACGAGCTGATCACCGCCATCCCCGGTGTTTCCTGTGTCAAGCCGCAGGCCGCCTTGTACATGTTCCCCCGGCTCGACCCCAAGGTCTATCCGATCGAGGACGACAAGCAGTTCATCCTGGAGCTGCTGGAGGAAACGCGCGTGCTGCTGGTTCAGGGTTCGGGCTTCAACTACCCGGACAACCAGCATTTCCGCATCGTTTTCCTGCCGCACGAGGACGATCTGCGCGAGGCCATCGGCCGTGTCGCCAAGTTCCTCGAGAGCTACCGCAAGCGCCAAGCGCACGCCTGAAATCTGCAAGAAGGCGCGGTACGGCGCCATGGACTGAGTCAAAGATGAAAGCTATACAAGTAGGCCTGCTGGGCATCGGCACCGTCGGCTCGGGCACGTACAACGTGCTCCAGCGCAACCAGGAAGAGATCAAGCGCCGCGCCGGCCGCGGCATCGAGATCACCATGGTGGCCGACCTCGACGTTGCCCGTGCCCAGTCTCTCGTGGGGCCGGGTGTCAAGGTGGTCAACGATGCGCGTGCCGTCATCGCCAATCCCGAGATCGACATCGTCGTCGAGCTCATCGGCGGCTACGGTATTGCCAGGCAACTGGTGCTCGAAGCCATCGCGGCGGGCAAGCATGTGGTCACGGCCAACAAGGCCCTGCTGGCCGTGCACGGCACCGAGATCTTCGCGGCGGCCTCGGCCAAGGGCGTGATGGTGGCGTTCGAAGCCGCGGTGGCCGGTGGCATTCCCATCATCAAGGCCCTGCGCGAAGGCCTCACCGCCAACCGCATCCAGTGGATCGCCGGCATCATCAACGGCACCACCAACTTCATCCTGTCCGAGATGCGCGACAAGGGGCTGGATTTCGACGTGGTGCTCAAGGAGGCGCAGCGCCTGGGTTACGCCGAGGCCGACCCCACCTTCGACATCGAGGGTGTGGACGCCGCGCACAAGGCCACCATCCTGTGCTCCATCGCCTTTGGTGTTCCGGTGCAGTTCGACAAGGCCCATGTGGAAGGCATCACCAAGCTGGCCGCGCAGGACATCCGTTATGCGGAGCAGCTGGGTTACCGCATCAAGCTGCTGGGCATCACCAAGCGTACGGCCAAGGGCATCGAGCTGCGCGTGCACCCCAGCCTGGTGCCGAGCAAACGCCTGCTGGCCAATGTGGAAGGCGCCATGAACGCCGTGGTGGTCAACGGCGATGCCGTGGGCACCACGCTCTACTACGGCAAGGGCGCCGGCTCCGAGCCCACGGCCAGCGCCGTGATCGCCGATCTGGTGGACATCGCCCGCCTGCACACGGCCGACCCGCTCAACCGCGTGCCGCACCTGGCCTTCCAGCCCGACGCCATGAGCAATGTGCCGGTGCTGCCCATGAGCGAGGTGGTGACCAGTTATTACCTGCGCCTGCGCGTGGCCGACCAGGCCGGCGTGCTGGCCAAGGTCACCGGCATCCTGGCCGAGGCCGGCATCAGCATCGACGCCGTGCTGCAGCGTGAAGCCGACGAAGTGGGCGGCGAAGGCTCCACCCAGACCGATCTCATCATTCTCACGCACGATGCGCGCGAGGGCACCATGAACGACGCCCTGACCAAGCTGCAGGCGCTGAAGACCGTGCTGGCGCCCATCGTGCGCATCCGCAAGGAAGAGCTGGCCGGATGAAATACCTGAGCACCCGCGGCCACGCCGACCGCAAGCGCTTCTGCGAAATCCTGCTCGAGGGCCTGGCGCCCGATGGCGGCCTCTACCTGCCCGAGTCCTACCCGCAGGTGGACGAGGCCACGCTCGCCCAATGGCGCGGCTTGCCTTATGCCGACCTGGCCTTCGAGATCCTGTCGCTCTACATCGACGACATCCCGGCCACCGATCTACGCGCCATCTGCCGCAAGACCTACACCGAGGCGGTGTTCGGTACCAAGGAGATCGTGCCGCTCAAGCCGCTGGAGAACGGCGTCCAGCTCGAAGCCCTGTCCAACGGCCCCACGCTGGCCTTCAAGGACATGGCCATGCAGCTGCTGGGTAATCTGTTCGAGTACGAACTGGCCCGCCGCGGCGAGCAGCTCAATATCCTGGGCGCCACCAGCGGCGATACCGGCAGCGCGGCCGAATACGCCATGCGCGGCAAGCAGGGCGTGCGTGTCTTCATGACCAGCCCGCACGGCCGCATGAGCCCCTTCCAGCAGGCGCAGATGTTCAGCCTGCAGGACGCCAACATCCACAACCTCGCCGTCAAGGGCGTGTTCGACGACTGCCAGGACATCGTCAAGGCCGTCTCCAACGACCTCGACTTCAAGCGCCAGTACAAGATCGGCACCGTCAACTCCATCAACTGGGCGCGCTTGGTGGCGCAGGTGGTGTATTACTTCGCCGGTTATTTCCAGGCGACGAAGAGCAACACCGAGCGCGTCAGCTTCACCGTGCCCTCGGGCAACTTCGGTAACGTCTGCGCCGGCCACGTGGCGCGCATGATGGGTCTGCCCGTCGAGCGCCTGGTGGTCGCCACCAACGAGAACGACGTGCTCGACGAGTTCTTCCGCACCGGCGTCTACCGCGTGCGCGGCAGCGCCGACACGCACGAGACCTCCAGCCCGTCCATGGACATCTCCAAGGCCAGCAACTTCGAGCGCTTCGTGTTCGACCTGCTGGGCCGCGATGGCGCCAGGGTCAAGGCCCTGTTCGGTGAACAGCTCGGCAAGAGCGGCCGCTTCGACCTCAGCGCCGAACCGGCCTTCGCTTTGGCCCGCAGCCGGTATGGTTTTGTCAGCGGCAAGAGCACGCACGCCAACCGTCTCGCTACCATCCGTGACACCTGGGAGCGTTTCGGCGTGATGATCGATACGCACACCGCCGACGGCGTCAAGGTGGCGCGCGAGCACCTGCAGCCGGGTGTGCCCATGATCGTGCTGGAGACGGCGCTGCCGATCAAGTTCGCGGCGACCATCGTCGAGGCGCTGGGACGCGAGCCCGAGCGGCCGGCCAAGTTCGAAGGCATCGAAGCCTTGCCCAAGCGGGTGGCGGTGATCGCTGCCGACGTGCAGGTGGTCAAGGACTACATCGTGCAGCACTGCGCCTGAGTTGCCGTCTCGCTCCGGGGTCAATTTGTGTGCTATCAAAAACATAGCTTTGGAGTGATCGTTTCATGAAAGTGGTGGGTTTCGCCGGTTACTCCGGCTCGGGCAAGACCACACTGGTCGAGCAGCTCATCCCTGCGCTCAAGCTGCGCGGCCTGCGGGTGTCCGTGGTCAAGCATGCCCATCACAAGTTCGACATCGACCACCCGGGCAAGGACAGCTGGCGCCACCGCGAGGCCGGCGCCTTCGAGGTGGTGATCGCCTCGAACCGCCGCCTGGCCCTGATGCGCGAGTTCGAGCAGGAGCATGAGCCCAAGGTGCACGAGCTGATCGCCGAGCTGTATGACGGCGTGGACTGGGTGCTGGTCGAAGGTTTCAAGAACAGCGACCTGCTCAAGGTCGAGGTCTGGCGCGCCGAGGTCGGCAAGCCCGTGCGCTACCCCGACGACGACTTCATCGCCGCCGTCGCCACCGACGACGCCCACCAGCTGCCGGTGCCCACGGGCCTGGACGTGCTGGACCTCAACGACCCCGACGCCGTGGCTGAGTGGCTGGTGGCGCACGGCGAGCGTTTCGACTACAACCCCGAGATGTACGTGGCATGAACGCACCCCGTGCTCCCCTGAAGTCGCTGGACCAGGCGCTGGCCGAGCTGTTGGCGCAGGCCAGGCTGCTGGCGGGCACGGAGACGGTCCGTACCTTTGATGCCGACGGCCGGGTGCTCGCCCAGGACCTGGTCTCCGCCCTGCACGTGCCGCCGCAGGACAACAGCGCCATGGACGGTTATGCCTTGCGCTGCGCCGACGTGCCCGCTGCGGGCACCGTGTTGCAGGTCACGCAACGCATCCCGGCCGGCCACCATGGCCATGCCCTGGAGCCGCAGGCCGCCGCGCGCATCTTCACCGGCGCGCCGGTGCCGCCCGGGGCCGATGACATCGTCATGCAGGAGGACTGCGAGGTGGTGGAGGAGGGCCGGGTGCGTGTGAACACCGTGCCGCAGTCTGGGCAGTGGATCCGCCGCGCCGGCGAGGACGTCACGCGCGGCGCCGTTGTGCTGGCGCGAGGCCAGCGCCTGGGCCCCGCTGCGCTGGGCATGGCCGCTGGTATCGGCCTGAGCCAGCTGACCGTGGTGCGCCGCCCGCGCGTGGCCCTGTTTTCCACCGGCGACGAACTGGTCATGCCGGGTGATGTGCCGCCCGAGCAGATGGCGCCCGGTGCCATCTACAACTCCAACCGCTTCTTCCTGCGGGCGTTGCTGCAGCGCCTGGGCTGTGAGGTCACCGACTACGGCATCGTTCCTGACCAGCGCGCGGCCACCCTCCAGGCCCTGCAGGGCGCAGCCGAGCACCATGATCTGGTGCTGACCAGCGGTGGGGTGTCCGTGGGCGAGGAAGACCACATCAAGCCCGCGGTGCAGCAGCTCGGTGAGCTGGACCTGTGGCAGATTTCGATGAAACCCGGCAAGCCGTTTGCGTACGGCAAGCTGTACCGCAACGGCCCGCAGGACGCCTGCCACTTTGCCGGCCTGCCCGGCAACCCGGTTTCCAGCTACGTGACCTTCATGCTGCTGGTGCGGCCCTTCCTGCTGAGCCTGCAGGGCGTGGCCGATGTGACGCCGGTGCGCATGGCCTTGCCGGCGCACTTCGAGCTGACGCGCGGTGACAAGCGCCGCGAGTTCCTGCGTGTGCGCCGTAATGCCGCCGGTGGCCTGGACCTGTTCCCCAACCAGAGCTCGGGGGTGCTGACCTCGGCCGCCTGGGGCGACGGCCTGGTCGACAACCCGGCCAACACGACGATTGCGAAAGGCGATATCGTGCAGTTCATATCCTTTGCGGAGTTGATGGGATGAAGGTCAACGTCAAATACTTCGCTTCCATCCGCGAGAGCGTGGGCACGGGCAGCGAGCCGCTGCAGACCACGGCGACCACGCTGGGTGCGCTGCGCGATGAGCTGATCGGCCGCGGCGGCGCCCATGCCCAGAGCCTGGCACGTGGCCGTGCCGTGCGTGTGGCGCTCAACCAGGTCATGAGCGGCGAGGACGCCGCGCTGACCGAGGGTTGCGAAGTCGCCTTCTTCCCGCCGGTGACCGGAGGCTGAGATGGCCGCGCGCGTCGTCATCCAGACCCAGGACTTCGACGTCGGCGCCGAGATCGCGGCGCTGCGCGCGCAGGACAAGCGGGTCGGGGCCGTGTGCAGCTTCATCGGTACCGTGCGCGACCGCAACGACGGCCAGTCGGTGAGCACCATGGAGCTGGAGCACTACCCCGGCATGACCGAGAAGTCCATCGAGGACATGATCGATGCGGCCTTCCAGCGTTTCGACATCTACGCGGCGCGTGTGATCCACCGCGTGGGCCCGTTGCTGCCGCTGGACCAGATCGTGCTGGTGGTGGTGACCTCGGCGCATCGCGGCGAGAGCTTCCAGGCCTGCGAGTTCCTGATGGACTACCTCAAGACCCAGGCGCCGTTCTGGAAGAAGGAACAGACGCCCGAGGGCGCACGCTGGGTCGATGCCCGCGTCAGCGACGACCAGGCCCTGGCCAAGTGGGGCATTGCCTCCGGCAACTCCGCGGCCTGATCCCCGGGCCTGTCTCCCGGTTTCCCGGGACAGCATCAGTAGAAACCTCAGTGTCGGTGGGTCGGTCCTGACCTTAGGATGGTAAGAGTTCTTATCAATACCCAGGATCGACCGCATGGAGATCAAGCTCCCCAATCTGGCCAACCCGGCCCCTCCGCAAAAGGCACCCTACCTGCGCATCGCCACCGAAGAGGCGTTTGCCACGCAGGAGATGATCGACATCTACAAGAAGATCCTGGCGCGCGGCGACGCCGATCCCGGCTTTCGCGGCCTGATGGGTTTTTACATGAGCAGCCCCAGCGAACGGGCACAGCACATCATGCGCGGCCTGCTGGACCTGGACCAGCTGCGCCTGCAGCACATGGATGCAGCCGGTGTGGACATGGCCGTGCTCGCCTTGACCTCGCCGGCCGCGCAGGTCATGGACAAGGCCACCGCCGTGTCCTTCGTGCAAACCGCCAATGACCAGCTGGCCGAAGCCGTGCGTCGCCACCCCACGCGCCTGGCTGGCATGATCGCCATTGCCCCGCAGGACCCGGCCGCCGCCGCCAAGGAGATCGAGCGTGGCGTGCACAAGCTGGGCATGCACTCGGTCATCATCAACTCGCACACCCAGGGCGAGTACCTGTCCGATCCCAAGTTCTGGGACATCTTCGCCGCCGCCGAAGCGAACGACGCGCCCATCTACCTGCACCCCAATGCGCTGCCGCCCGGCATGCTGCAGCCCTTCCAGGAATGCGGCCTGGATGGCGCCATCTACGGCTTCGGCGTGGAGACCGGCCTGCACGCCATGCGCATCATCACCGCTGGCGTGTTCGACCGGTTTCCCAAGCTGCGCATGATCCTGGGCCACATGGGCGAGGCGTTGCCTTTCTGGGCCTACCGCCTGGACTACATGCACCAGGCCACGGTGAAGTCCAAGCGCTACCCCAGCATCCAGCCCATCCGCAAGCGCCCCAGCGAGTACCTGCGCGAGCATTTCTACATCACCAACAGCGGCGTGGCCTGGGAACAGGCCATCAAGTTCACGCAGGATTTCATGGGCACGGACCGCGTGATGTACGCCATGGACTATCCCTACCAGTACGCGCCCGATGAAGTGAACCTGCTCGACGCCATGGACATGCCGCTGGAGCACAAGCGCCAGTTCTTCCAGACCAATGCCGAAACCGTGTTCAAACTGAAGTAATCCACGAGACGAGGAGACCGAGATGAAGACGATCAAGCATCTGTTCGCAGGGTTGCTCCTGCTGGCCGGCGCTGCCGGCGCCCAGACCTGGCCCGCGCAGACCGTGCGCATCATCGTGCCCTTCACGCCGGGCACCGGCATGGACACCATCGCCCGCACCGTGGCGCCGCGCCTGTCCGAGCGCCTGGGCCAGCCCGTGGTGGTGGCCAATGCGCCGGGCGCCAGCGGCAACATCGGCGCCGACCAGGTGGCCAAGAGCAGCCCTGACGGTTACACCGTGCTCATGGGCGCCAACACCATGCTCATGGCCTCGCAGCTCTACAAGAACGTGCCCTTCGACCCGGTCAAAGACTTCGCCCCCGTCTCCATGGCAGCATGGGGCACGCTGATGCTGGTGGCCAACCCCAAGACCGGCATCAAGTCCCTGCAGGACCTGCTGGACAAAGCCCGTGCGCGTCCCGGCAGCATCAGCTACGGCTCGCCCGGTGTCGGCACGCCGCACCACATGGCCATGGAGCTCTTCAAGGTGCAGACGCAGACCTTCATGCTGCACGTGCCCTACCGCGGCACAGCCGGCTACACCACCGACCTGCTCGCGGGTGAGCTCAACGTCGGCTTCCTGCCGGTGCACGTGGCGCAGGGCTTCGTCAACAGCGGGCGGCTCAACGCCCTGGCCGTGGGCAGCCCCAAGCGCCATCCGGTGTCGCCCAACGTGGCCACCTTCGAGGAACTGGGCGCCAAGGGCGTGGACGTGGACCTCTGGTACGCCTTCTTCGTGCCGAGCAAAACGCCTGCGGCCGTGCAGCAGCGCCTGAACGGCGAGATCGCCGCCATCCTCAAGCTGCCTGAGGTGCGCGAGGTGCTGGGCAAGGCTGGCCTGGACGCAGCTTCGTCCACGCCGAATGAACTCATGACCATCGTGAACAAGGACTACCCGCGCTGGGGCGCGGTGATCCGGCGCAACGACATCAAGGCGGAGTAAGTCCATGGGCGAGTTGCATCAGGGCACCCGCATCGCCGTCGTGGGCGGGGGCGTTGCCGGTCTGGGCCTGGCCCTGTCCCTGCACCAGCGCGGCATCGCCTGCGACGTGTACGAGGCCGTGCCCGAGGTCAAGGAGCTGGGCGTGGGCATCACCCTGTTGCCGCACGCCATGCGCGAGCTGGCCGCGCTGGGTGTGCAGGGCAAGCTCGAAGCCGTGGGCATCGAGAACCTGGAGAGCGTGTTCTTCAACCGCTACGGCCAGTACATCTACAAGGAGCCGCGCGGGCGGCATGCCGGTTATCCCCACCCGGAGGTCGGCATCCACCGCGGCAAGCTGCACCGCATCCTGTACGAGGAGGCGCTGGCGCAGATCGGCCCGCAGCACATCCACACCGACCACCGCTGCACCGGCGTGGAGCAGGACGCACTGGGTGCCACCGTGCACTTCGTCGATGCAAAAGGCAACCGGCGTCCCAGCGTGCGGGCCGACATCGTCATCGCCTGTGACGGCGTCAACTCCACCATCCGCCGCCAGTTCTACCCAGACGAGAAGGTGGCCTTCGCCGGCATCAACACCTGGCGCGGAGTCACCGTGCACAAGCCCATCCTGACGGGCAAGAGTTATATGCGCGTGGGCTCCATCCACACCGGCAAGATGGTGATCTACCCCATCGTCGACAACGTGGACGGGCAGGGCAACCAACTCATCAACTGGATGGCCGAGATCCAGCATGAAGGCGAGTCCATGAACGACTGGAACCGCCCCGGCAACAAGGCCGACTTCGAGGGCATCTACGCCGACTGGAAGTTCGACTGGCTCGACGTGCCCGCCCTCATCGCCAACGCCCAGTACATCCTCGAGTACCCCATGGTCGACAAGGACCCGGTGGCACGCTGGACCTTTGATCGGGTGACCTTCATGGGCGACGCGGCACACCCCATGTACCCGCGCGGCTCCAACGGCGCCGCGCAGGGCCTGATCGACGCGCGCACGCTGGCCGAACTGCTGGCGGTCACCCCCGATCCGCAGGCCGCCCTGCAGATCTACGACCAGGCCCGCGTGGAAGCTACGGCGCGCGTGGTCCGTACCAACCGGACGGCGCCGCCTGATCTCATCAACATCAAGGTCGACGAACTCAGCGGCGGCAAGCCCTTCCGCCACATCGACGACCTCATCAGCCAGGAAGAGCTGCGCGAGATCTCGGAGAACTACAAGCGCATCGCCGGCTTCTCGCAGGATGCTGTGAAGTAGGCTGCCACCCACGGCGGGATGACACCCATTTGACCCCGGTCAAAAAAGAAGTCGCCGCTATCCCTTGAAATCTCTACCATGCACCCAAAGCTGGGCTGCAACCGGAGGATTTCATGCGGATAGACAAACTCACCACCAAATTCCAGGAAGCCCTGGGCGAAGCGCAGACGCTGGCCCTGGGCAATGACCACGCCTACATCGAACCGGCCCACCTGCTGGTGGCCATGCTGCGCCAGCAGGACGGCCCCAAGGCCCTGCTGCAGCGCGCCGGCGTCAACGTGGCCGGCCTGCTGGCCGGGGCCGAGGCCGCCGTCAAGAAACTGCCGCAAGTGGAGGGCCAGGAGCAGGTGCAGGTCGGCCGTGACCTGGTCAGCCTGCTGCAGGCCGCCGAGAAAGAGTCCATCAAGCGCGGCGACCAGTACGTCGCCAGCGAGCTCTTCCTGCTGGCTGCCGCCGACAACAAGGGCGACATCGGCCACCTGGCCAAGGCCAACGGCCTGACCCGCAAGGCGCTGGAAGCCGCCGTGGACGCCGTACGTGGCGGCCAGTCCGTGGACAACCCGGAGGCCGAGGGCCAGCGCGAAGCCCTGAAGAAATACACCCTGGACCTGACCGAGCGCGCCCGCGCCGGCAAGCTGGATCCGGTGATCGGCCGCGACGACGAGATCCGCCGTGCCATCCAGGTGCTGCAGCGCCGCAGCAAGAACAACCCTGTGCTGATCGGCGAGCCTGGCGTGGGCAAGACCGCCATCGTCGAAGGCCTGGCCCAGCGCATCGTCAACGGCGAAGTGCCCGAGACCCTGCGCGACAAGCGCGTGCTGGTGCTGGACATGGCAGGCCTGCTGGCCGGCGCCAAGTACCGCGGCGAGTTCGAAGAACGCCTGAAGGCCGTGCTCAAGGAAGTCTCGCAGGACGAAGGCCGCATCATCCTCTTCATCGACGAGTTGCACACCATGGTGGGCGCCGGCAAGGCCGAAGGGGCGATCGACGCCGGCAACATGCTCAAGCCGGCGCTGGCGCGCGGCGAACTGCACTGTATCGGCGCCACCACCCTGGACGAATACCGCAAGTACATCGAGAAGGACGCCGCGCTGGAGCGTCGTTTCCAGAAGGTGCTGGTGGGCGAGCCCACCGTGGAGCAGACCATCGCCATCCTGCGCGGCCTGCAGGAGAAATACGAGGTGCACCACGGTGTGGACATCACCGACCCGGCCATCGTGGCCGCGGCCGAGCTGAGCCACCGTTACATCACCGACCGTTTCCTGCCCGACAAGGCCATCGACCTGATCGACGAGGCCGCTGCCAAGATCAAGATCGAGATCGACTCCAAGCCCGAAGTCATGGACAAGCTCGACCGCCGGCTGATCCAGCTGCAGATCGAGCGCGAGGCCATGAAGAAGGAAAAGGACGAGGCTTCGCAAAAACGCCTGGAGCTGATCCAGGAAGAGATCGGCAAGCTGCAGAAGGAGATTGCCGATTACGACGAGATCTGGAAAGCCGAGAAGGCCCAGGCCCAGGGCAGCCAGCACGTGCGTGAAGACATCGAGAAGCTCAAGGCGCAGATCGCCGAGCTGACCCGCAAGGGCGATTTCGCCAAGGTCTCCGAGCTGCAGTACGGCAAGTTGCCCGAGCTGGAGAAACTGCTCAAGGAAGCCCAGGCCCGCGAACAGGGGCAGGGTGAGGGCAGTGCGCCGCGCCTGCTGCGCACGCAAGTGGGCGCCGAGGAAATCGCCGAGGTGGTGAGCCGTGCCACCGGCATTCCCGTGGCGAAGATGATGCAGGGCGAAAAAGACAAGCTGCTGCAGATGGAAACCAAGCTGCACGAGCGCGTGGTGGGCCAGGACGAAGCGATCAGCGCGGTGGCCAACGCCATCCGCCGTTCACGCTCGGGCCTGTCCGACCCGAACCGCCCGACAGGATCGTTCCTGTTCCTCGGCCCCACCGGCGTGGGCAAGACCGAGCTGTGCAAGGCGCTGGCCGGTTTCCTCTTCGACAGCGTGGACCATCTGGTGCGCATCGACATGAGCGAGTTCATGGAGAAGCACTCCGTGGCCCGCCTGATCGGCGCGCCGCCCGGCTACGTGGGTTACGAGGAGGGCGGTTACCTGACCGAAGCCGTGCGCCGCAAGCCCTATAGCGTGCTGCTGCTCGACGAGGTGGAAAAGGCTCACCCCGACGTGTTCAATGTGCTGCTGCAGGTGCTGGACGACGGCCGCCTGACCGACGGCCAGGGCCGCACCGTGGACTTCAAGAACACCGTCATCGTGATGACCAGCAACATCGGCTCGCACCTCATCCAGGCGATGGTGGGTGAGCCGTATGAGGACGTGAAGGACGCGGTCTGGGGCGAGCTGAAGAACCACTTCCGCCCCGAGTTCCTCAACCGCATCGACGAGACCGTGGTCTTCCACGCCCTTGACGCCGAGCACATCACCAGCATCGCCGGCATCCAGCTGCAGGCCCTGCAGGACCGCCTGGGCAAGATGGAACTGGCGCTCAAGGTGTCGGACAAGGCCCTGGCTGAGCTGGCCAAGGTCGGCTTCGACCCCGTGTTCGGCGCCCGGCCCCTGAAGCGCGCCATCCAGCAGCGCATCGAGAACCCGCTCTCGAAACTGCTGCTGGA
Source organism: Burkholderiales bacterium (assembly GCA_016185015.1). Lineage (GTDB taxonomy): Bacteria > Pseudomonadota > Gammaproteobacteria > Burkholderiales > Burkholderiaceae_C > Hylemonella. Next base: position 6,753 of record JACPOI010000002.1, on the reverse strand, counting down.
AGGCAGGTTCGCGCCCAAGGACGTCATTGCCGTGGACGTGGACCCCATCAAGGCCCCGGGCCAGTTCAGCTTCGACAAGGTCTGATTCCCCGGCGCTTCGCGCCAAAAAAACCCGCCCCTGCGCAAGCAGGAGGCGGGTTTTTCACGTCCAGGGGATCAGTTCTCAGCAGTCGTTGGCGTGGCGATCCCTGCTGCAGCTGACCCGGGTCGGCGCGGCCTGGGGCGCCTGCTGCCATTCCCAGGCCCAGTAGGCGAGCACGCCAGCCAGCAGCAGCGCGGCCAGCCAGGCGTGGTTGCGTTTGGCCAGGTCCGGTCCCTTGCCTTCCATGCGGCCGGTGAGCATGGGTGTGGCCTGGTTTTTGCGGCGCAAGACGCTCAGGGTCAGCAGGAAGGCTAGGTGGCCCAGCACCAGCCACAGCATGAACTCACCCATCGCTTCGTGGATCTCTTCGAGCCACTCGCCGCCCCATTCGTGGAAAGCTGCGTAGCCGCTCAGCGTCAGCGGCAGCACCACGGCCAGCAGGGCGATCACGGTCATCGCCATGGCCAGGTACTGGCCCTGGCGCCAGTTCACCGGCGCAGGGGCCTGGCCCGTGCCCCACCACGCTGCCTTCAGGCTGCGCAGCCAGGCCGGCGCGGCCGCCACCTTGCCCCAGAGCAGGGACAGGCGCGCCTGCCGCGGGCCGAGCAGGCCGTAGAGCACACGAAAGACCAGCAGGCCGGCCATGCTGTAGCCCAGCACGACGTGCACCAGGCGCAGGCGCTCGCCGTCGGCCGTGAGGTAGGCCCCCACGAAGCACAGGGCAAACAGCCAGTGGAACATGCGTGTGGGCGCGTCGATGACGCGGCGGGTCGCCGCGGCCTGGCGCGGCGTGGCGCTGGCCACGGTGGTGTGGGGGGAGGTGGTGTTCATGGTGTCACTCCGGTTCGGGTTCATCAGTCCTGGAAGGCGCGGCGGTAGCGCGCGTCCAGGCCGCGGGGGAATTGAAGTTCGCGCTCGTCAAAGCTGCCCTGCTCGGCGCGGGTGTGGCAGGCCGCGCAGTTGGCGGCGCTCTTCACGCTGGCGTGCTGCCACACGGGCGCATCCAGCTTGCGGTGCTTGCGCAGGAACCAGTCCGATTCGGTGATGCGGTCCTGCGGCGGCGGCGCGCTCACGCGCTTGTAGGTACCGGCGTGGGCCTGCAGCCACTGGCCGATCTGCTGCACCGTGGCCGCGTCGAGCGAGGCGTCGGTGCCGTAGTGTTTGTCCAGGCCGTTCATGATGCGATCCCAGGAACGCGCTGGCAGCAGGCCCGGCGGGTAGGCCAGGTGACAGGCCGCGCATTCCTGCTGGTAGCCGGGCAGCATCTGGCGCGGGTTCAGGTTGCCGCTGTCGGCCAAGGCGCCGGTCGTCAGACCCAGCAGCAAGGCCAGGGCCGGCAGGGTGCGTAGGCCTGCGTTTCGGATGAGGGATGGAGATGGCATGGTGTGGCTCCGGCGGGCTCAGGGTTTCAGGCTGGCCAGGTAGGCCAGCACGTCGGCCTTCTCGGCGGCCGTGCATTCGCGGCTCAGCACGTCCTTGCAATTGCGGCGCAGCCACTTGTCCACCTTGGCGGTCTCGGTGAAGGCCTGCGGGTTGAAGGCCGGCGCCAGCGGGGCGATGGTCTTGCCCGTGCTCGCGTGTTTGCCCTGGCCGGTGGGCGACGTGCCGTGGCAGGAGGCGCAAGACCATTCACCGCCGTGCTGGCTGCCGAAAAAGACCTTGCCCTGGGCCGCGTTGCCGGGTGCGCCGGCCAGGGCGTTCCAGCGCGCCAGCTCCTGGGCCAGGCTGGTGTCCGCCGCCTGGGCCGGCTGCAGCATCAGCACCATGGCCAGCCCGGCGGCGGCCGACATCCACTTGATCTTCTTCATGAACGACTCCTGTTGTTGGGGTGGGGTTTCGGGATGGCGTTGATGGTGCGCCCCGCTGCCTGTACCCAGGCTGAAGCGGTCGTTCATCTGCCGTTCAGCTTCGCTGCGCACAATGGGGGAATAAGATCTCCATCAGGTCACCCCTCATGCGCACCCCCCTCGCCATCGCCACCTTGTTTGCCGCCGCGGCCCTGACGCCGCTGGCCAGCCTGGCCGACGGCGACCACGACCGCGCCCGCGCCGCCTTGCAGGCCGGCGAAGTGCTGCCCTTGCACGTGGTGCTGGAGCGCGTGGCCAAGGACCATCCCGGCAACGTGCTGGAAGTGGAGCTGGAGCGCGAGAAGGGCCTCTGGATCTACGAACTCAAGATCCTGCAAGGCGGTGGCGGCCTGCTCAAGCTCAAGGTCGACGCCAAGACCGCCGCGATCATCCGGCAGCGCGAGGTTCAACGCTGATGCGCGTGCTGCTGGTCGAAGACGAAGCCACGCTGGCCGCGCAATTGCGCCAGGTGCTGCTGGATGCCGGTTACGCCGTCGACCAGGCCGACAACGGCCGCGACGCCTGGGTCCAGGGCGGGGTGCAGGCCTACGACGCCGTGGTGCTGGACCTGGGTCTGCCCGTGCTGGACGGCCTGAGCGTGCTCAAGCGCTGGCGCAGCGAAGGCATGAGCGCGCCGGTGCTCATCCTCACCGCGCGCGACCAGTGGCACGAGAAGGTGGCCGGCATCGACGCCGGCGCCGACGACTACCTCACCAAACCCTTCCACACCGAAGAGCTGCTGGCCCGGGTGCGCGCGCTGATCCGCCGCGCCAGCGGCCTGTCCTCCGCGCTGCTGGCCTGCGGCCCGCTGGCGCTGGACACGCGCAGCGGCAAGGTCACGCTGGACGGCCAGCCCGTGAACCTGACCGCGCAGGAGTTCAAGCTGCTGTCCTACCTCATGCACCACCCCAACGAGCTGGTCTCGCGCACGGTGCTCACCGAGCATCTCTACGCCCAGGATTTCGAGCGCGACTCCAACACCATCGAGGTCTTCGTCGCACGCCTGCGCAAGAAGCTGCCCACTGCCATGATCGAAACCGTGCGCGGCCTGGGCTACCGCCTCAACGTGCCGGCCAGCCCGGCCGCAGCCGCATGAAGGCCTGGGCGCGCTCCCTGCGCTGGCGCCTGCTGGGCCTGACCCTGGTGGCGGTGGCTCTGGCGCTGCTGGGCGCCGGCCTGCTGATCTCCAGCCTGTTCCGCACGCATGTCACCGCGCAGTTCGACACCCAGCTGCTGCGCCAGCTGGACCAGCTCACCGCTGCGCTGGAGCCCGATGCACAGCAACGCCCGCAACTCAAGGCGCCCCTGAGCGACCCGCGCTGGCACACGCCGTATTCGGGCCTGTACTGGCAGATCGAGGCCCTGGCCCCGGCCGGCACCGCACCATCACCCGCCCGCCCGCTGCTGCGCTCGCGTTCGCTGTGGGACAGCGAGCTGGCCTTGCCCCCCGATGATCTGGGCCGTGGCGAACTGCATCACCACCAGATTCCGGGGCCCGACGGGCAGGGCCTGCTGGCGCTGGAACGCCGCGTGCAGTTCGTGAGCGCGGACCAGGGTACGGCCCAGGCCGCACCGGGCTGGCGCCTCACCGTGGCCGCCGACATGGCGGAACTGGAGAGCGCCGTGGCCAGCTTCTCGCGCCAACTCGCGCTCTCGCTCTCGGTGCTGGGCGTCGCCTTGCTGCTCGCGGCCTGGGCGCAGGTGAGCCTGGGCCTCTTGCCGCTGCGCAAACTGCAGAACGCCGTGCTGTCCATCCGCCAGGGCCGCGAGCAGCGCCTGCGCGGTGCCTTCCCCGCCGAGGTCGACCCGCTGGTGCAGGACTTCAACCACGTGCTCGACCAGAACGAACAGGTCGTCAAGCGCGCGCGCCAGATGGCTGGCAACCTGGCGCATGCCATCAAGACCCCGCTGGCCGTCTTGAGCCACCTGGCCGAAGACCCGAGCGCGGATCGGCGCGCCTGGACTGGCCAGTTGCAGGAGCAGGTGGCCAGCATCCGCCACCAGGTCGACTGGCACCTGGGCCGCGCCCGGGCTGCGGGTGCCGGCATCGCCGGGGTGCGCACCGAGGTTGCGCCCGTGGTGGACGGGCTGGTGCGTGTCATGCGCAAGGTCCACGCCCAGCGCGAAGGCCGGCCCGAACTCGTCATCACCGTGGCGCCGCTGCCGGAGAACCTGCAGTTCGCCGGCGAGTCGCAGGACCTGCAGGAGATGGTGGGCAATTTGCTCGACAACGCCTGCAAGTGGGCACATAGCCGCGTCCAGCTTACTGCGAGCCATGCCGATGGCCAGTTGCGCATCCGCATCGAAGACGACGGGCCCGGTCTGAGCGAGGCCGAGCGCAGCCGCGTGTTCGAGCGCGGCGTGCGCGCCGACGAGCGCACCCCCGGCACCGGCCTGGGCCTGGACATCGCGCGCGAGCTGGCCGGCCTGTACCAGGGCGAGGTGAGGTTGGGGGTGGCCGGCCTGGGCGGGCTCCAGGCCGAGCTGTCGCTGCCCGGCTACGCTGCGTTGGATAGCTGAGGCGGGAAAAGAGCAAGCTGCCCCGCGCGTGCGCGGTGAGCGGGTTGCGCCTCCTTGGCCCCTGTTCATGCCTGGCCATTCGTCTGGTGCACCGGCAGGTAAGCCCAGCCGCTGTACAGTGGGTCCAAACAGTCCGTGCTCACGGGCTGATACGAGAGTCATCCATGGATCCCCATTTCTCCGAGGCCACCGCGTCGAGCGTCAGAATCGCCGGTGCTGCCGCGTTGCGACTGGAGCTTCAAGAGGAAGCCAAGGAAGACCGCCTGGCCGTCACGAAGGTCCGCCCCCGGCTGTGGCCGCTGCTCGTGGCTATCGTGGTGCTGGTGGCCGTGCTGCTGGTTTTTTATCAGGTCGTGCGCGGCTCCATGCAGCAAAGCGGGTTGCGGCAGGAGGCGCAGGCCCAACACGCCGAGGCTCTCTGGCGCTGCAACAGCCTGCAGGGGCGTGAAGTGAGCGGCGATTGCCAGCAGCGGGTCAACGCCGAGGCGCGTGGGGCGGCTCAAGTGCGGTCCCCGGATAGACCTTGAGACGGCAGGGCCTGGTTCAGTTGCGTTGACCGCGGCGGCGACAGGAAACCCGCTGCCGGTATGAGCAGGGGTGGTTTTTGATGCTTCCAGGCGTAACACCCACGTGACCGCGCCATGACAGACGATAGGCAATTCGTCTCAGGACTTACATCTTGATGAGAAGTTTTGGGGGCCTTCACATACGCTTGTAAAACTCCCATGAGAAGCTATCTTTTCCGAGCGCGTATCCACCCATGAGAGGCTGCCATGAACACCTTGTCCTACAAGATCGAAAGCTCCTCCCCCATCGTGGCATCGCTGCCCCGCACGAATGTGCGCGATGGTTCCCTGCTGGCCAGCCGTGAGCTGGCCGTATCCCTGGCCGCCAAGAGCATCACGGACCCACCGGGCGGTGTGGTGCGTGTCATCCACGTCCCAACCGGTGAGGTGCTGTTCAGCAAGGTCAGTGGGTGGGGGGACTTGGAGGAGTGAAGCCCAAAGGCATCGAAGCGGCTGGTGCCAGGTGTGGGGCTCGGGAGGTGGTTTCGAGGAAGCGGGATGCCCGTTTAAGAGTTAGTGTCAGTTCGGCACTGAGACAGCATGCGCGGTTGGGTGACCATCAGCTGAAATGGGAAAGAGAAAACCACTCTTACGTGAGGAAGATGCCATTTCTGATTTAAGCGAAAATTGACCTACCAGGCGATCCTCGTGTACCAGAACGTTGCCTTACTGACGTAAAGCATCTTGGCAACAGAACCTCAGCTTCTCTCCTGAGCCACAAGGGCACTGGTCGTAAGGTCCAATGCTTAGTTGGGAGCAGGTCTTTTCAAGCAATTGCTTGCTTCGCTTTCGCCACTGGCTAAGTCGTTGGTCACCGTTCCTAAGATCACCCCACAAAGCGGGAGTCATTCTTGGCAATGGATTACGAGGAATGAAGAGTCCCGACAGCTGATCTCTCGCCTTGTCTAGAACGGGAGTCGGCAGCGATTGCCTCAGGCCCGAGTTCACTGCGGTCATTAGTTCCCCGCCGTCATTTGTCGCTATCCGCTCGGCAATCTCAATGCGGAATGACTCTCCAGCCTGTGATTCGCGAAATGCAAGGATCCTTAGCAGCAGATTGGAGTCTTCAGCAATCAAGGCCCCGACATCCGAGTTGAAGCGTCCTGTCAATACATAACTTGCAGCTTCGTCAGTCCAACTTTGCGATGCGGCGGCAGAGAATGCGGCACTGGCGAGTCGCTCGCTACCCCAGAGAAGTCGCGTTGAAAGGGCGTTCAGGTATTGGCAACACTCCGCAGTTTCCATCACGTTCGCTAGTCGAAGCACGGGAAAGGCCGACCAGCGGGGTATCGCGTTGGCTGGTGTCCCTCCACTAATTCCCAAAATGCGGCGAACTGATGGATGGATAAGAGCGCTGCGAACTTTCGAGGGGACGTCGTTTGGGGGCAGTTCCATTACGCAGGATGCCAAGCGGTCGAACAACTGTTCGGCCTCCTGTTCTTTTCCAGGGGCTGCTCTGAGCGAACGCCGAATATATTCATCAATACCCATCCGAACGATTCCATCATCGGTAGACCCGAGGCCTCCGATCTCAATGTTCCCTAGACTTCCTCCTGCGAATGCATCGGACTTTTCATAGATAAGTGCCGCTTGAGTTCTAGGGAAGGTCTGAACAAGTCCACCGATCAAGCCGCTGAATCGTTGATCGTGGCAAAGGAGTAATACCGATGGACCAGATCAGTTTCGCCGATGCCGAATACGCAGGCAAGAGGAAGAAGACCCGGCGGGAGGTTTTCCT
>JACPOI010000032.1 GCA_016185015.1 Burkholderiales bacterium | reverse complement strand
TTTAACCGATTTCGAAAGCTACTCGTGCGGTACGAGAAACTTGATCGTAGCTTCTTGGCGCTCAACCATTTGGCGGCTTCAATCATGGCGTTTCGAAAGATCAAATTGGACGTAAATATTATTTACGGATAAGTTCTAAGGCTAGCTTGTTTCATGCACAGATTTTGCCTTCAGGTGCTTACGCGTAACACACTGCCGCAGAAGTTTTGCAGAGTTTCCTTGAAAATGGGAATCCTGGATCGAATTTTTGGTGGGCATGGCGGCGGCCACGGCGGGGGGCATGGCGGCTCCCACGGGCATGGCAGTAGCCATGGCCACGGTGGCCCCAGCAGTCACGACTGGGGGCGCAATCCGGCGCCTTCGGCCAGCGGCATCACTTGCCCGCAATGCAAAGCGATCAATCCGAACGGCGCTCGCTTTTGCGGCCAGTGCGGGACATCGCTGGTGCCAGCGTCGTGCACGAAGTGCAGTAGCGTCATTCCGATCGGCGCGAAATTCTGTGCTCAGTGCGGCAACGCGGTAACTTAAGTCATGGTGATCTCGGCCTGGATCTACACCTTGATCCCGGCAGCGGCCGCCATCATCGGAGCTGCGGTCGCGGTGAACGTGCGGCCGGGGCCAACACTGGTCAGCGCGATTCAGCATTTCGCCGCTGGCGTCGTGTTCGCGGCGGCGGCCGGCGAAATCTTGCCCGACATCATGCACCGGGCCTCGCCTTGGGCGACGATGATCGGCGGCGGAATCGGCGTCGCCACCATGCTGCTGGTGAAGCATCTGGAAGCGTTGGCGAAGGGGCCGGCCGGTCTCCTGACCGTGATCGGCATCGACATCCTGATTGATGGCTTGGTGCTTGGTATCGGGTTTGCGGCTGGCCCAAAGGTCGGCTTGCTTCTGACCATCGCCCTGACCATCGAGGTTCTGTTCCTGGGATTGACAGTGGCCACGGAACTCGGCGAGAGCGTTCGCTCCCGTGCCAGGGTCGTCTGGATCACGGCCGCGCTCGTGCTCTTGCTGCCGATCGGGGCCTTGCTTGGAGCGCCGGTGGCGCTGTTGCCCAACCCTCTTCTGACTGGCTTCTTCGCGTTTGGTCTGATTGCGTTGCTCTACCTCGTGACCGAAGAACTGCTGATCGAAGCACACGAAACGCCAGATCGCCCCTGGGTGACGGCGATGTTCTTTGTCGGCTTTCTGGCGCTTCTCCTGCTGGAAGAAGTAATTGGCTAGTGGAGCCAGTCTGTTGGTGGTGCCCGATCCGTTGACTATTGCGCGCGCGGGGTGGGCACCATGAGCCCGATAGACGTGATGCCGTTGCTCGAATCGACCATCGTCCGCCCTCCGTGCATGCGGGCGATGGCAGCCACGATGGCCAAGCCCAGTCCATGATTGCGGGCGGCATCCGACCGCGCCGCATCTGCCCGGTAGAAGCGGTTGAACAGATTGGGCAAATGCTCGGCTGAAATCGTCTGCCCCTCGTTCACCACCCGCAGGGCGATCTCGCCGTCCAGCCGGTCGATTTGCACGACAACGGTGCTGTGCGGATGCGCGTGTCGGGTTGCGTTGCCGATCAGGTTGGATAGCGCGCGCTGCAACAGGCGCACATCGGCCAAGCCGGTGGCATCGCCGTCGATACGAACCTTCAGCCCGGCCTCTTCAATGGCCGCCTCGTGCAATTCCACCACCGCGCGCGCAACGCCGGCCAGACTGGCGACATGCTCGCGGCGGGCCTCAGCCCCACGGTCGGCTTGCGACAGAAAGAGCATGTCCTGCACGATCATCGACATGCGCTGGAGATCTTCGAGGTGCGAGCCCAACACATCTCGCAACGTGTCGGCATCGCGTGCTTTGCGCAAAGCAACTTCAGTGCCCCCCATCAACGTCGCCAACGGCGTGAACAGTTCATGCGCAACATCAGCATTGAAGGCTTCCAGTTGCCCGTACCCTGCGCTGTGGCGCCCCCTCGTGTCGCCTCAGTCGTCAAAGCGGCCACAACTCGCCGAATATCGAAGCGGCTCTGATTTGATGCAGGATGAACCTGAGAGGAGGCACGCTACGCGCACGGGGCTCTGAGAAAACCCAAGCAGCGAGGAGTGGCAAAGTAAAGCATGTAGCTGCTACACTGTTACCCCTATGCGCAAATGGCTGGCCATCGTCTTGCTGGTGTTCTTGCCGCTTCAATTCAGTTGGGCGGCAGTGGCCAGTTATTGCCAGCATGAAACCGGAGCTGCGGCCAAGCACTTCGGCCACCATGCGCATCAGCACAAGGCGGCCGACGGCCAGGATGCCAGCCCTGATCCGGCCAAGACCCTGGGTGGCGATCCTGATTGCGCGTCCTGTCATGCCGGGTGCTTCTCGGTCTTGTCAGGGGATGTCAAGCTGGCGTCGCCGGTCAGCCCGTCCCTGGATACGGGGTATCCCCCGGAGCACCTTGCTGCGCCTCCACCTGAACGTTTAGAGCGCCCTCAGTGGCGTGTCCTCGCCTGATCGGCGGGGAGCGCGTTCCTTTCCCTTCGTCCTCACCCCTGCCGTCGCGCATGGCGCGCTACGGTATCCAGCCGGCTTCGCGCGGCTGATGTGATGACGTTGCTGGCGATCATCTGGATCGCCCCCCCGCCGATTCCCTTGTGTATTTCAAATCACTGGAGAATCGGATGCTGAAGGATATTCACAATTACAACGCGAGGGCGGTTGCGGCAGGCTTGCTCCTTGCGCTCATGACGGGGACGGCTTTCGCTCAGTTATTGCCGACGGCACCAGCTCTTGGGCAGAGCGCCAACGGCGTAGAGCAGATTGAAGCAGCAACGCCCCTGACTCTGCAAAAGGCCGTCGCGCTGGCTTTGGAGGCGAATCTTGACCTAACTGTCGCCCAACGGGAAATCGAGGCGGTGGAGGGCCAGGTAATTCAGGGACGAGTACGTCCTAATCCCGAGCTGGCGTACTCGCTCGAAGACCAACGCACGCCAACCCGCACGCAAAGCGTCCAGATCAATCTGCCCATCGAGCTGGGGGGCAAGCGCGCTGCCCGCATTGCCGCGGCAGAGCGAGGGCGTGACGTCGCAGTTGAAGAACTGAACACGCGGCGCGTTGAAATTCGCGCCGCTGTGGTTGCCGCCTTCTTTGAGGCGCTGGCCGCCCAGGATCGCACGGCCTTGGCCCAGGACAGCGTTGACCTGGCCAGGCAAGCGACGGATGCCGTTGCCAAGCGCGTGACGGCGGGCAAGGTGTCCCCGGTCGAAGAAACCAAGGCTCGGGTGGCCGAGGCCGGCGTGCGGGTTGAACTGGCACAGGCGCAGAGCGAACAACGCAGTGCCCGCGCGCGGCTGGCCAGTTTGCTCGGGGCCAACCCGCCGCGTTTCACCCAGGTAGCGGGCAGCGTGGACGATCTTCCCAACGTCCCTTCGCTGGATGACATCCAGCAGCGCTTGTCGGCCTCATCGGCATTGCGCCGGGCGCAGTTGGAGATCGAACGCCGTCGGTCGCTGGCCGACGTGGAGCGCAGCAAGCAGACGCCCGATGTCACGGTCAGCCTGGGCGTGAAGCGTCCGAACGAGTTAGCGCGCAATCAGTTAATGCTCGGCATTTCCGTGCCGCTGCCTTTGTTCGACCGCAATCAGGGCAATCTGTTGGAAGCGTTGAAGCGTGAAGACAAGGCGAGGGATGAACTCCAGGCGTTGAATCTGCGCCTCAACACAGAGCTGTTGCAAGCCCGCGAGCGGCTGGCGTCGGTTCGCGGCGAGATCGACATATTGCAGCGAGAGGTGCTGCCAGGGGCCAAGAGCGCCTATGACGCGGCCACCGTGGGCTTTGGTTACGGCAAGTTCAACTACCTGGAAGTGCTGGACGCGCAACGCACCTACTTTGCCGCCAAGTCCCAGTACCTCAAGGCGCTCGCCGATGCGCACCGCGCGGCGGCGGACATGGATCGCGTGATCGGCGCATCCGAATCCACGACCACCCTGCCTGCAAACAAGGAATGAACATGAAACCCGAAACGAACAAACTGAACGTCGGCAAGAAGCAGTGGTTTGCCATCGCCGTGATCGCCGCAGTGGGCATAGGACTGGGCAGCGCCATTCTCGGCGGCAAGACGGATAAGAGCGCCGAGGGCGAGGGTCACGGCAGCCACGTTGAAGCCAAGGCCCACAGTGATGGTGAGCATCATGGCAAGACGGGCGCAGACTCCCACGAGGACGACAAAGGCCATGCGGACGGCGAGCACCACGAGGGGTCAAGCAAGGGGCCGCATGGCGGCAAGCTGTTCAAAGAAGGGGATTTCGGATTGGAAGCCTTACTCGCTGAGGACGGCGGCGAACCACGCCTGCGAATCTGGCTCTACGAAAAGGAAAAGGCGCTAGCCAGCAGCGCCGCCAAGGTCAGCGCTACCGTTACACGCCTGACTGGGGAGAAGCAGGCGCTCAACTTCACGCCCGACAAGGACAGCCTGTTGAGTCGAGAGATTGTCCCGGAACCTCATGCGTTCGAGATCAGCATCGTGGCTCAGACGGCCAACGCGCCTTTCACGTTCAGCTTCAGCCAGGAGGAAGGAAAAGTCGAACTCAGCGATGCGCAAATCAAGGCTGCATCCATCGGCATTGACACCGCAGGGGCTGCAAGCATCAAGTCTGCCCTGCAATTGCCGGGTGAGATTAGGCTGAATGAAGACCGCACCTCGCACGTTGTTCCGCGCATTGCGGGTGTTGTCGAAAGTGTGCAGGCCAGTTTGGGGCAAACGGTCAAGAAGGGACAGGTGCTCGCCGTTATCGCCAGCCCTGCCGCATCCGAGCAGCGCAGCGAGTTGCAGACGGCGCAAAAGCGGCGGGCATTGGCCCAGACAACTTTTGAACGCGAGAAGCGGCTGTGGGAACAGAAGATTTCCGCCGAGCAGGACTACCTGCAAGCCGGCCAGGCGCTGAACGAGGCGCAGGTCGCCGTGGCCAACGCGCAGCAGAAGCTGTCGGCCGTGGGCTTGGCCCCAGGTTCCTCGGGCGGGCTGAACCGCTTCGAGCTGCGTGCGCCCTTCGATGGCGTGGTGATTGAAAAGCACCTCAGCCTGGGCGAGGCCGTCAAGGAAGACGCCGCCGTGTTCACGGTGTCCGACCTGGGCCAGGTCTGGGCAGAGATCAACGTGCCCGCCAAGGATTTGCCGCTGGTCAGAGTGGGTGAAAAGGTCACCATCAAGGCAACGGCATTCGATGCCAGCGCGCAAGGCACCATCACCTTTGTTGGCGCGCTGATTGGCGAACAAACCCGCATGGCCAAGGCCCGCGTGGTCTTGTCCAACCCCCAAGGCGCTTGGCGTCCCGGACTGTTTGTCAACGTGGAAGTGACCTCATCTGAGGCCGACGTGCCCGTGACGGTGGCCGGTGATGCCATTCAGACCGTGGGCGACAAGCCCGTCGTGTTTTTGAAAGTGAATGGTGGCTTCATTGCCCAGCCCGTGCAGTTGGGCCGTAGTGATGGCAAGCGCGTCGAGGTGGTTCAAGGGCTGAAGGCGGGGGCTCCGTATGCGTCGGCTGGCAGTTTTGTCGTGAAGTCAGAGCTTGGCAAAGCCTCTGCCGAACACACCCATTGATGCCGGAGCAACGCACATGTTTGAAAAACTCATTCGCGCAGCCATCGAGCACCGATGGTTGGTGTTGCTGGCAGTCATCGGTATGGCTGCCGTCGGCGTGTTCAGCTACCAGAAGTTGCCCATCGACGCCGTACCCGACATCACCAACGTCCAAGTGCAGATCAATACCCAGGCGCCGGGCTATTCACCGTTGGAGACCGAGCAACGGGTGACTTATCCCATTGAAACCGTGATGGCGGGCCTGCCCAACCTGGAGCAAACCCGCTCTCTTTCGCGCTACGGCCTCTCGCAAGTGACCGTGATCTTCAAGGACGGCACCGACATTTACTTTGCGCGCCAGTTGGTCAACGAGCGCATCCAGGAAGCACGGGATAAATTGCCGGTCGGCATCACGCCTGCGCTGGGGCCGATCTCCACCGGCCTGGGGGAGATTTACCTGTGGACGGTCGAGGCGAAGGACGGTGCGAAGAAACCCGACGGGATGCCCTACACGGCAACAGACCTGCGCGAGATTCAGGATTGGATCATCAAGCCGCAGTTGCGCAACGTGCCCGGTGTGACTGAAATCAACTCGATTGGCGGTTATGCCAAGGAGTATCAGATCGCACCTATACCCGCTCGCCTGGCTTCGCTCGGCGTTACCCTGCAAGACATCGTGACGGCACTGGATCGCAATAACGGCAACGTGGGTGCGGGCTATATCGAGAAGCGCGGCGAACAGTACCTGATCCGTGCGCCCGGACAAGTCAAGACCCTGGAAGACATTGGCAACGTTATCCTCAGCAGTGCGGGCGGCGTGCCGATACGGGTGCGTGACGTGGCGGACGTGGGGCTGGGGCGTGAACTGCGCACCGGCGCGGCCACGGATAACGGTCGCGAGGTGGTGCTGGGCACTGTGTTCATGCTCATCGGTCAGAACAGCCGTACGGTTTCGCAGGCCGTGGACAAGAAGATGGTGGAGATCAACCGCAGCTTGCCCGAGGGCGTGCATGCGGTGACGGTCTACGACCGCACCGTGCTGGTGGACAAGGCTATCGCCACGGTGAAGAAGAATCTGCTGGAAGGCGCGATCCTGGTGATCGTGATCCTGTTTCTGTTCCTGGGCAACATCCGCGCGGCCATCATCACGGCGACGGTGATTCCTTTGTCGATGCTGTTCACCTTCACTGGCATGGTGCATTACAAGGTGAGCGCCAACCTGATGAGCCTCGGGGCGCTGGACTTCGGCATCATCATTGACGGGGCGGTGGTGATCGTCGAGAACTGCGTGCGCCGACTGGCCCATGCGCAGGCGCACCAGGGCAGGCCCTTGACAAGGGCGGAGCGCTTTCACGAGGTGTTCCTGGCATCCAAGGAATCACGCCGTGCGCTGCTGTTCGGGCAGCTCATCATCATGGTGGTCTACCTGCCCATCTTTGCCCTGACGGGTGTGGAAGGGAAGATGTTCCACCCGATGGCGTTCACGGTGGTGGCAGCGCTCGTGGGGGCGATGATCCTGTCGGTGACTTTCATTCCGGCGGCGGTCGCTCTGTTCATCGGCCACCGGGTCAGCGAGACGGAAAACCTCCTGGTCGTGCAGGCCAAGCGTTGGTATGGCCCTCTGCTGGATCGGGTGATGGCGGCCAAGGCCGTGGTGCTGGCGGCCGCCGCCGTGGCGGTGGTGCTGTGCGGTCTGATCGCCACCCGCATGGGCAGCGAGTTCGTGCCCAGCCTGAACGAAGGCGACTTCGCCATCCAGGCGCTGCGCATTCCGGGCACCAGCCTGTCGCAATCGGTGGCGATGCAGCAGCAACTGGAAGCGACGCTGAAGGCCAATTTCCCTGAGATCGACCGCGTTTTTGCGCGCACCGGCACGGCGGAAATCGCCTCCGACCCCATGCCGCCGAACATTTCCGACGGCTACATCATGCTCAAGCCCGTGTCCGCGTGGCCCGAGCCGCGCAAGTCGCGCGACGAATTGCTGGCAGCCATTCAGGAGGCCGTGGGCAAGGTGCCGGGGAACAACTATGAGTTCTCGCAGCCGATCCAGTTGCGCTTCAACGAACTCATCTCGGGGGTGCGCAGTGATGTGGCAGTGAAGATTTTTGGCGACGACATGGATGTCTTGAACAAGACGGGTGAGGAAGTCTCATCCATGTTGCAGAAGATTCCCGGCGCGTCCGAGGTCAAGGTGGAGCAGACCACCGGCTTGCCGATGCTGACCGTGAACATCGACCGCCAGAAAGCCGCGCGCTATGGGCTGAACGTGGCCGACATCCAAGATGCCGTGGCCACCGCCATCGGCGGGCGTGAGGCTGGCACACTGTTCGAGGGCGACCGCCGCTTCGACATCCTGGTTCGCCTGCCAGAGTCCTTGCGCAACGACGTGGAAAGCATGAAGCGCCTGCCGATTCCGCTGCCGCGCGGAACGGGTGGCACCGGCAGTGCCGAAGGACGGACGAACTTCATCCAATTGGCCGAGGTGGCGAGCTTCGAGCTGGCACCCGGCCCCAACCAGGTCAGCCGGGAAAACGGTAAGCGCCGCATCGTGGTCAGCGCCAACGTGCGCGGCCGTGACGTGGGCTCGTTCGTGGCCGACGCCGAGGCGGCGCTGGCACAGGTCAAGATTCCCACGGGCTACTGGACGAGTTGGGGCGGCACTTTCGAGAATCTGCAATCAGCCACGCAGCGTTTGCAGATCGTCGTGCCGGTGTCGCTGCTGCTGGTCTTCCTGCTGTTGTTCGCCATGTTCGGCAACGTCAAGGACGGCTTGCTGGTCTTTACTGGCATTCCGTTCGCGCTGACCGGCGGCATCTTGGCGCTGTGGCTGCGCGACATTCCTCTGTCGATTTCCGCTGCCGTGGGCTTCATCGCGCTGTCCGGTGTGGCCGTGCTCAATGGCCTAGTGATGATTTCCTACATCCGCAGCTTGCGCGAGGACGGAACGCCGCTGGATGAAGCCATCCGCGAGGGCGCGCTGACACGCTTGCGGCCGGTGCTGATGACGGCCCTAGTGGCGTCGCTGGGTTTCATCCCGATGGCGATTGCCACGGGAACAGGCGCGGAAGTGCAACGCCCGCTGGCTACCGTAGTGATCGGAGGCATCTTGTCTTCCACCGTGCTGACGCTGCTGGTGCTACCGATTCTGTATCGGCTGGCCCATCGCCCGGACGAGCAAGAAGAGGATGTCACGGCAGAGCCCGCACATGAGGGCGTAACCGCTTGAAAGGAACAACGATGAACGCCGTTACGGCACCACGACAGACTCCTTCGAGCTTTACAGGGACATCGACTCATGGAATTTCGTCACCTTCGGTACTTTCTGGCCGTTGCCGAGGAGCTGCACTTCGCCCGCGCTGCGGAGCGGCTGCATATCGAACAGTCACCACTGTCGCGCGCCATCAGGGAATTGGAAGAAGAGTTGGGCGCACAACTGTTCGTGCGTACCAGCCGCAGCACGCGCCTGACGCTTGCGGGCAAGCTGCTGATGGAGAACGCGCCTCGCGTGCTGTTGGCGCTGGACCAGGCGCGTGAGAGCGTGAAGGCAGCGGCCAATGGCTTTCACGGCCGGTTGCGCGTGGCGCTGTCCGACGGCATCACCCCCTCGCGCTTGCCGGCGCTGCTGGCGCGCTGCCGCGAGGAAGACCCGGAGATCGAGATCCGCCTGTTCGAGGTGCCGCTGGCCCAGCAGCTCAGCGGCCTGCGTGACGATCTATACGACGTGGGCTTCTCGATGGCCGACGAGGTGGGCGACGGCATCATCATCGAACCCGCCTGGGAGGATGAGCTGATGGTCGCCATGCCCGCGCGCCATGAACTACTGGCCCACAAGCGGGTACCGCTGGATGAAGTGCTGCAACATCCCCTGGTGCTGGGCGACCCGGCAGTTTGCGAAGGCCATGCCAAGCAGATCGACCGCATCCTGCGCAAGCAGGACCGGGAGCCCTTGATCGAACAGTACGTCGCCACGTTCGACGTGATGATGACTTTCGTGTCGGCCGGCTTGGCGCTAGGGCTCGCAGGCGCCGCGCACATCGCTTCCAGCCGCGAGCCGGGCGTGGTGGGCCGACCGCTCGCGGGAAAGTCGCCCATGCTCACTACCTATCTGCTGCGCCGCGACGCCGAGCCGTCGCAGGCGCTAGCCCGCTTTATCGAGCGGGTCGAAGCCCTGGGACCGGGAGACGCTTAGCCATTGGCCCCGTTTCACTTCGGAGGATTCAAGCCATGAACCTATCCAAGATCATCGCTATGTCGTCGCTAGCAGTTCTGCTGGTCGCCTGCGGCAAGTCTGAGCCGTCCAAGCCCGCTGCCGTGCCCAGCGTGGAGGAACTGGCTGCTGACCCCGTGCGTTTGCGAGAACTGCGCCAGCAGTGCAAGACGGATCGTCCGACGATGGGCGACGTGCTGTGCAACCGAGTGGCCGAGGCGACGAACCGACGTTTCCTGGGCGACGGCAAGGTGCCTTATACGCCACCGAAGGAACCGCCGAAGTTCTGATGGTCGGCTTGCCGCAACGCACCTGCGCGTGCCTGCGCCTTTTTGCGCGCTGCGCAGCAGCGCGCTCATTGTGGCGGTCTTTCGCCCCAGTTCTTCCCTGCCGGAAACCATGTTTTTTGCGGCATCAACCTGCCGATAACGGTCTTTGACCGGCACGCCCAGCGGCACTGATCCTCACGAGGGCGGCACATGCCTGTGCTGCGATCGGAGGCTGGATGATGCAGGGAACGAACGTGCTGTTCGGTCAGATTGCCGTGGTGTTCGGCATCGTGATCGCTGGGGTGTGGAGCGCCACGCAATGGACAGCGGCGGCCCTGGGCTACCAACTACGCCTGGGCTCGCCGTGGTTCGATTTCCTGGACACACCGGTCTATCACCCGTGGCGGTTGTTCGAGTGGTGGTTCTTCTTCGATGCCTACGCGCCGCGCGTGTTCGATACCGGCGGCGCCATCGCGGGCGGCAGTGGCCTACTGGCGGTTGTGGTCGCCATCGGCATGTCGATCTGGCGCTCGCGCCAGTCGCGCCTGGTCACGACCTATGGCTCGGCCCGCTGGGCCAATGTGGAGGACATTCACAAGGCGGGCCTTGACCACCCTGCGGGCGTGTTCCTCGGCCTGCATCGCCAACAGTACCTGCGGCACGAAGGCCCGGAGCACGTCCTGACCTTCGCACCCACGCGCTCGGGCAAGGGCGTGGGCTTGGTGGTGCCGACGCTGCTTTCCTGGCCCGCATCCGCTGTCATCCACGACATCAAGGGCGAGAACTGGCAGATCACCGCCGGTTGGCGCTCGCGCTTCTCGCATTGCCTGCTGTTCAACCCCACCGATGCGAAGTCAGCGGCCTACAACCCGCTGCTGGAGGTACGACACGGCGCGCATGAGGTGCGCGACGTGCAGAACATCGCGGACATTCTGGTTGATCCCGAAGGTGCGCTGGAGAAGCGCAATCACTGGGAAAAGACTTCGCACGCGCTGCTGGTCGGGGCCATCCTGCATGTGCTCTACGCGGGCGAAGACAAGACGCTGCGCGGCGTCGCCAACTTCCTCTCCGACCCGGCCAGCCCCTTCGAGTTGACGCTGCACCGGATGATGACCACGCCGCACCTCGGCGATGGGCCTCATCCGGTGGTGGCCTCGGCTGCGCGCGAAGTGCTCAACAAATCGGACGACGAGCGTTCCGGCGTGTTGAGCACCGCCATGTCGTTCCTCGGCCTGTACCGCGATCCCACGGTGGCCCAAGTCACGTCGCGGTGCGATTGGCGCATCGCCGACCTGATCGCGGCCGAGCATCCGGTATCGCTGTATCTGGTGGTGCCGCCTTCGGACATATCGCGGACGAAGCCGCTCATTCGTCTGATCCTCAATCAGATCGGGCGACGCCTCACCGAATCGCTCGATGGTTCCGATGGCATCGAGCGCCGCCACAAGCTGCTGCTGATGCTCGACGAGTTCCCGGCGCTGGGGCGCCTGGACTTCTTCGAGACGGCGCTGGCCTTCATGGCGGGCTACGGCATCCGCAGCTTCCTCATTGCGCAGTCGCTCAACCAGATCGACAAGGCGTATGGGCAAAACCACTCCATCCTCGACAACTGCCATGTGCGCGTGACGTTCGCCACGAACGACGAGCGCACCGCCAAACGGATCTCCGAGACGCTGGGCACCGCCACCGAGCTGCGCGCGCAGCGCAACTACGCGGGCCACCGGCTCGCGCCGTGGCTGGGCCACCTCATGGTGTCGCGCCAGGAAACCGCGCGTCCGCTGCTGACGCCGGGCGAAGTCATGCAGCTTCCGCCTGATGAGGCCGTGGTAATGGTGTCCAGCGTGGCGCCCATCAAGGCGAAGAAGCTGCGCTACTACGCGGACGCCAATTTCAAGCGCCGCGTGCTGCCGCCGCCCACGCTGGCGGACGGGCAGTACGCCGACGCGCCGCCGGCCCGCGCCGATGACTGGAGCGGGCTGGCAATTCCTGCGGTGCCGGCACCTCTCGTCGCGGAGACCGTTGGCGACCTTGGCAGCGCCGATGACGGCGGCCCGCGTCGTCAGCCCGAACTCTCCGAAATCGCCGCCTACGACCCCGAGCTGGCCGCGCCTGCGGCCGACCTTGGGTTGCTCGATGACGACGACCTGCCGCTTCCCCTTCCTCGCCAGCTCGACCCTGCCCTGCAACGCACGGCCCGGCTGGCATCCCTCGACCCTGATGACGGAATCGACCTATGACCCAACACCGCCTCAACGTGTTCATCCAGCCGGAGCACGCCAAGCGGCTCGATGAGCTGGCCGCCAAGAAGGGCGTGTCCAAGTCGTCCATCGTCGCGGCGGCGCTCGCATCGTGGCTGTCGCCCGATGCCGCCGACCAGCGCGAGGCGGCCATTGCCAAGCGGCTTGATCGCCTGTCGCGGCAGGCCGAACGCATGGAGCGCGACCAGAACATCCAGATCGAGACGCTGGCACTGTTCATCCGCTACTTCCTCACGGTGAGCACGCCCGTGCCCGAAGCGCATCAGGACGCAGCGCGCGCCCAGGGCAAGGCGCGCTTCGAGCAGTTCGTCGAACAACTCGGGCGGCATTTGCTGCGCGGTCGCAGTCTGGTGCGAGACGTGGTGGAAGAACTGCATCCAGACCCGGCACGCATGGACGACGCGCAGGAGCGCGCGTCATGAGCGCCGTTCCTTCCTTC
The DNA here is from genome assembly GCA_016185015.1 of Burkholderiales bacterium. Lineage (GTDB taxonomy): Bacteria > Pseudomonadota > Gammaproteobacteria > Burkholderiales > Burkholderiaceae_C > Hylemonella. Next base: position 13,628 of record JACPOI010000032.1, on the reverse strand, counting down.
ACCGCCGTTTCACTGGATCGCCGCATCCAGATGCTGCGCACGGCGATGGGGCCACTGATCGCCGCCGCGCTGGAAGACCCCGACGTAGTGGAAGTCATGCTGAACCCGGATCGCACCTTGTGGATCGACCGGCTTTCGTCGGGCCGCGCGCCGATGGGTGTGGAGCTGTCCGAGGCCGACGGCGAACGAATCATCCGGCTGGTCGCGGCCCACGTCGGCGCCGAGGTGCATCGCGGCCAGCCGCTCCTGACGGCGGAGCTGCCCGAGACGGGCGAGCGCTTCGAGGGCATCCTGCCGCCCGCTGCGCCGGGGCCGGCCTTCGCTTTGCGCAAGCGCGCCTTTGGCGTGATCCCGCTGTCGCGCTACATCGAGGACGAAATGATGACCGCCGCGCAGGCGGGCTTGCTGGTGCGCGCCGTGCGCGAGCGCCAGAACATCCTGATTGCCGGTGGCACCAGCACGGGCAAGACCACGCTCGCCAATGCCTTGCTCGCCGAGATCGCCGCCACTGGCGACCGCGTGCTGGTGCTTGAAGACACGGTGGAGCTGCAATGCGCGGCCTGCGACCACGTACCGCTGCGCACGCGCGCAGGCGTGGTGTCGATGACCGAGCTGGTGCGCTCGTCCATGCGCCTGCGCCCGGATCGCGTCGTCGTCGGCGAGGTACGCGGCGCCGAAGCGCTGGATCTCATCAAGGTGTGGGGTACAGGCCATCCGGGCGGCATTGCCACGATCCATGCCGGCTCCGCGCTGGGCGCGCTGCTGCGTTTGGAGCAACTGATCCTCGAAGTGGCGGTGAACCCGCCCCGTGCGCTGATCGCGGAAGCGGTCAATGTGGTCATCCACATCGCTGGGCGCGGGCGCAAGCGCCGCATCGAGAGCATCGTCCGCGTCATCGGCTTCGATGGCGTGGGCTACCACCTGGCGGATGCGCTGGAGGCTCCATTCCCGGAGCTGCTGTCGCAGTCCGACCTTTCCTCCCCGTCCCCTGACCACTCTGGAGAACTTCCATGACGCACGCTGATGCTTTCCGTATTTCCGCAAATCCGCTTCCTCGGCCCGCACGGCTGGATGGCCTGGCTCGCCCGGCCATGCAGGGCTTGATGCTCGCTGCCTTCATGCTGCTGCTCGCAGGTACTGCGCAGGCCGCCGGTTCCTCGATGCCCTGGGAAGGGCCGCTGCAATCCATCCTCGAATCCATCCAGGGGCCGGTGGCGCGCATCGTCGCGGTCATCATCATCATCGCTACGGGCTTGGCGCTGGCCTTCGGTGATACCTCGGGCGGGTTCCGCAAGCTGATCCAGATCGTGTTTGGCCTGTCCATCGCGTTCGCCGCTTCGAGCTTCTTCCTGTCGTTCTTCAGCTTCTCCGGTGGGGCCGTCGTATGAACGGCCCACACGATGGAATACCCGGCTTCGAGGTGCCGCTGCATCGGTCGTTGACCGAGCCGATCCTGATGGGCGGTGCGCCGCGCACCGTGGCCATCACTAACGGCACCTTGGCCGCTGCTGTCGGGCTGGGCTTACAGATGTGGATTCCAGGCGTGGTGCTCTGGATCGTCGGCCATTCGCTGGCGGTCTGGGGTGCGCGTGTCGATCCGCAGTTCATGGCCGTGTTCGCGCGCCATATCAAGCACCGGCCGCTGCTGGACGTGTGAGGGGAATGCCATGCTGAACCTTGCCGAATATCGCCAGCGCCCGGCCTTGCTGGCTGACTGGTTGCCCTGGGCCGGGCTGATCGCACCGGGCGTCGTCTTGAACAAGGACGGCAGTTTCCAGCGCACGGCCCGGTTTCGCGGGCCTGACCTCGACAGCGCGACGCAAGGCGAGTTGATCGCCACGTCGGCGCGCTTGAACAACGCGCTGCGCCGCCTGGGTTCGGGCTGGGCACTGTTCATCGAGGCCGAGCGCCGCGCCGCCGCCGACTATCCGCACTCGGCGTTCCCCGAGCCGCTGTCGTGGCTGGTGGACGAGGAACGCCGGGCCACATTCGAGGACTCGGGCAATCACTTCGAGAGCGGCTATCACCTGACGCTGGTGTACCTGCCGCCCGAGGAATCGCACGCCCGCGCGGCGGGGATGCTGTACGAGAACCGGCCTACCGACGGCGTGGACTGGCGCGAGCGGCTGCAAGCTTTCGCCGCAGAAACGGATCGCATCTTTGACCTGCTCGACGGCGTGATGCCGGAAATCGCCTGGCTGGATGACAGCCAGACGCTGACCTACCTGCACGCCACCATTTCGACGCGGCGCTACCGCGTCGGCGTGCCCGAAGTGCCGTTCCACATCGACGCGCTGCTGACCGACTCCGCACTTGTCGGTGGCTTGGCGCCCATGCTGGGCGACCGGCACCTGCGCGTGGTGTCGGTGCGGGGATTTCCGCCCTCGACCTGGCCGGGGATTCTGGACGACCTCAACCGGCTTGGATTTGCCTATCGCTGGTCAACCCGGTTCCTGTGCCTCGACAAAGCCGAAGCGGAAAAGGAACTCGTCCGCCTGCGTCGCCAGTGGTTTGCGAAAAGGAAGAACGTCATCGCGCTGCTGCGCGAAACGATCTTCCAGCAAGAAAGCCCGCTGGTCGATACCGACGCGAGCAACAAGGCCACCGACGCCGATGCCGCCTTGCAGGAGCTGGGCAGCGATCAAGTCGCCTTCGGCTATCTCACCGCCACGGTTACAGTGCTCGATGCCGACCCGGCCGTGGCCGACGAGAAGTTGCGGATGGTGGAGCGGGCCATCCAAGGGCGCGGGTTCGTGACGATCCCTGAAACCTTGAACGCCGTGGATGCGTGGCTGTCCTCGCTCCCCGGCAATGCCTACGCCAATGTGCGCCAGCCCATCGTCTCGACGCTGAACCTGGCGCACATGATGCCGGTGTCGGCGGTATGGGCCGGCCCCGAACGCAATGCCCATCTTGACGGCCCGCCGCTGATCGTCACGCGCACCGATGGCGCCACGCCGTTCCGGCTGGTGACGCACATCGGCGACGTGGGCCACACGTTGGTCGCAGGCCCGACCGGCATGGGCAAGTCGGTCTTGCTCGCCACCCTGGCGATGCAATTCCGTCGCTATCGCGGCTCGCGCATCTTCGCCTTCGACATGGGCCGCTCGATGCGCGCCACCATCCTGGGCCTGGGCGGCGAGCACTACGACCTCGGGATGGATGGCGAAATCGCTTTCCAGCCCTTGGCTCGTATCGACCGCGAGGGCTACCGCACCTGGGTGGCAGAGTGGATCGAAGGCCGCTTGCGGCATGAGGGCGTGGTCGTCGGCCCCGAAGAGAAGGCCGCCATCTGGTCGGCGCTCGGCAGCCTCGCCGGTGCGCCGGTGGAGCAGCGCACGATGACGGGGCTGTCCGTGCTGCTGCAATCGAACACGCTGCGGCAGGCGTTGTCGCCTTATGTGCTGGGCGGTGCCCACGGCAAGCTGCTGGACGCCGACCATGACCGGCTCGGCATGGCCGACGTGCAGTGCTTCGAGATGGAGGAGCTGATGCACAGCAAGGCCGCCGTCATGGCGGTGCTGCATTACCTCTTTGCGCGCTTCGATGAACGCTTCGACGGGGCGCCCACGCTGCTGATCCTCGATGAAGCGTGGCTGTTCCTCGATGACCCGGTGTTTGCCGCGCGTATCCGCCAGTGGCTCAAGACGCTCAGGAAAAAGAACGTCAGCGTCATCTTCGCCACGCAGAGCCTTGCCGACATCAAGGATTCGAGCATCGCGCCCGCGATCATCGAGAGCTGCGCGAGTCGCATCTTCCTGCCGAACCCGCAGGCCACCGAGCCGCAGATTCGCACGATCTACGAGGGCTTCGGCCTCAACAGGCGGCAGATCGAGATCGTCGCCACCGCGCAGCCCAAGCGCGACTACTACTACCAATCGCGCCTCGGCAATCGCCTGTTCGACCTCGACCTGGGGCCGGCGGCGCTGGCCTTCGCGGGCGCGTCCACGCCGCAAGACCAGCGCGACATGGACGCGGTGCTGGCCGACGCCGGCGTGCCCGGCTTCGCGGGCGCCTGGCTGCGCCATCGCGGCCTCGATTGGGCGGCCGACCTGCTGCCCTCGTTCCCCGGCCTCGCGCCGGGTTCCCTCGCTGACCAACCCCTGGAGAACCAGCCATGAAGAAACGTCTCATCGCCGCCGCCATCGCGGCCATGCTTTGCACCGCCACCGCCCATGCGCAATGGGTCGTGATCGACCCCACGAACCTCGTGCAGAACACGCTGACCGCGATCCGCACGCTGGAGCAGATCAACAACCAGATCCAGCAGCTCCAGAACGAAGCGCAGATGCTGATGAACCAGGCGCGCAACCTCGCCAGCCTGCCGTCCAGCGTGGTCGGCCAGTTGCGCGCCAATCTGGCGACCACACAGCGGCTGATCGCCCAGGCCAGAGGACTGGCCTACGACGTGACGAATCTGGATCGGGAGTTCCAGCGCCTGTATCCCGAGCAATATGCCGCCACCGTCAGCGGCAACCAGATGTACCGCGACGCGCAGGAGCGCTGGAAGAACACGCTCAACGGCTTGCAGACCACCATGCAGATGCAGGCCCAGGCGTCGCAGAACCTGAGCGACGACGAAGGCGTGCTGGCCGACCTCGTGGGCAAGAGCCAATCGGCCGTGGGCGCCTTGCAGGCCATGCAAGCCACCAATCAGCTTCTGGCTTTGCAGGCCAAGCAGTCCATCCAAACGCAACGCCTGAGCATCACCCAGGATCGCGCCGCGTCGCTGGAGTTGGCGCGGCAGGCTGCCGCCGTGGAGCGAGGCCGCGAGGTGAACCGGCGTTTCCTGGGTGAAGGTACGCCGTACACGCCGCAGACCGTCGATTTCTACGGCCGGTGACAGGTGTTGCCATGACCCGCGCGCCTGCTTTCTGCGGTCTCGTGCTCTTGCTGGCCGGTTGCGGCCAGCAGGAGGTGCCTTCGGTCGATGCACTCTCGGCCCATCCGGCGCGGCTGCGCTTGCTCAAGGAGCAATGCCGCGCGGGTCAGCTCGACGGCGCGTTATGCGCGCAGGTGGTCAAGGCCGACCTGCGCCGCTTTTTCTCCGGCAAGGCCGGGCCTGATGAGTACCGGACGCTGGCCGAATTGCCGCCGATTCCGGCCAGCTTCGATGAACCCACCGAAGACGGCGAGGCGGTGGCAGCGGCCTTGCCGGGGCAGGAGGACTCGCCATGAATGACATTTCGATCATTGATCGCTTCCTCGATGTGTTCTCGCGCTACATCGACTCGGGCTTCGGCCTGCTGCACGGGGAGGTGGCGTTCCTCACAGCCACGCTGATCGTCATCGACATGACGCTCGCCGGGCTGTTCTGGGCCATGAGCCATGCCAGCGGCCAGGGCGAGGACGTGATCGCCAAGCTGATCCGCAAGGTGCTGTACGTCGGTGCCTTCGCCTACATCATCGGCAACTTCAACACCTTGGCGAGCATCGTGTTCCGCTCGTTCGCCGGGCTGGGCCTGACGGCCAGCGGCTCGACCCTGAGCATGGGTAACTTCTTGCAGCCGGGACGGCTCGCCAAAGTGGGCATCGACGCCGGGGCGCCCATTCTTGAGCAGATCAAGGAGATGGCGGGCTTCCCCGAGGTGTTCATTCACATCATGCCCATCGTCGTGCTGTTCTTCGCATGGATGGTGGTCATCGTCAGCTTCTTCGTGCTGGCGGTGCAGCTTTTCGTGACGCTGATCGAGTTCAAGCTGACCACGCTGGCGGGCTTCGTGCTGGTGCCGTTCGCCCTCTGGAACAAGACGGCATTCCTGGCCGAGAAGGTCTTGGGCAACGTGGTGTCGTCGGGCATCAAGGTGCTGGTACTGGCCGTCATCGTCGGTATCGGCTCGGGGCTGTTCTCCGAGTTCAACATCCCGGCAGGTTCGGAGCCTTCGATCGACCGGGCGCTGGTCATCATGCTGGTCTCGCTGTCCATGCTGGCCCTGGGCATCTTCGGGCCGGGCATTGCGACCGGGCTGGTGTCCGGCGGCCCGCAGCTTGGCGCGGGCGCGATGGCCGGTGCTGCCATCGGCGCAGCCGGAACCGCCGTTGCGGTCGGCGCTGCTGCTACGGGTGTCGGCGGCGCCGTGGCGGCCGGAGCGCGTATGGCGCCCGCAGCCGCCAAAGCAGGGGTCAGTGGCGCCCGTTCGATGGCATCGACCGCCAGCAGCGCCAAGTCGGCCTATCAGGCGGGCTCCGCTTCGGCCGGTGGCGGCCTCCAGGGCGCCGCCGCCGGTGTGGGCAATGTCGCCAAGACTGGCGCGCAGGCAGCCGGGCAGAAGGTGGCCCAAGGCGCACGCTCGATGAAGGAGCGCGTCGCCGCCGCCTTCCGGCCTGATGACGCCGGATCGGCGTCGGGGGACAGTGCCGCACGGGCTGCGAGCGAATCTCCCGTCACAGCCCCATCCACCGCACAACCCGCTTGGGCCAAGCGCCTGCACCGCAGGCAGCAGCTCACCCATGCCGCCACGACCGCCGCCCACACGCTGCGCGGCGGCGACGGCGGCAGCTCCAGCCAGGGGCCAAGCCTGCGTGATTCCGATTCCTGATCTTCAAGGAGAACCCTCATGCGATTCAAAAGACCGCAGGTGCGCTACGCCGATACGCCGCAGCCTGCCACCCCCTACCAATCCGCCGCGCAGGTCTGGGACGACCGTATCGGCTCGGCCCGCGTGCAGGCCAAGAACTGGCGCTTCATGGCCTTTGGCTGCCTCACGTTGGCCGTGCTGATGGCGGGCGGGCTGGTCTGGCGCTCGGCGCAGTCCATCGTCACGCCCTACGTTATCGAGGTGGACAACGCGGGCCAGGTGCGCGCGGTCGGTGAAGCCGCTACGCCGTATCGGCCCAGCGATGCCCAGGTGGCCTATCACCTGGGCCGCTTCATCGGCCTGGTGCGCTCGCTGTCCATCGACCCCATCGTGGTGCGGCAGAACTGGCTGGATGCCTACGACTACACCACTGACAAGGGCGCCGTGGTGCTCAACGAGTACGCCCGCGTGAACGATCCGTTCGCGCGCATCGGCAAGGAGTCGGTGACGGTGCAGATCACCAGCGTGACCCGCGCCAGCGACACGTCTTTCAACGTGCGCTGGACGGAGACGCGCTTTGTCAATGGCGCGCTGGATCGCACCGAACGCTGGAACGCCGTGGTTTCCATCGTGCAGCAGACGCCGCGCACCGAGCAGCGCGTGCGCAAGAACCCTCTGGGTATCTACGTCAACGGGCTGTCGTGGAGCCGCGAACTGGAAGGAAACGAAGGAGCAAAGCCATGAATGATCTTTTCCGTAAATCCGCCTTGCCGATCATGTTGCTTGCCCTCGCGGGCTGCGCCACGCAGGGCAAGCCGCCGCCGTCCATTTCGCTCGATGAGCCGGCGCAGGCGCAGCCGCTGCCGGAGCCGCCTGCGCCTGTGGAAGTGGTGGCCGTGCCGCAGGTGCTGCCGATGCCGGCGCAGATGAAACCTGTGCCGGATGCCAAGCCCACGCCGGAACCCGCCGATGAAACCGTGCGTGTGTCCCGCGCCAACGCCGAGGCGCGCATTGCGCCCACGCGCGAGGGCTACGTCAACGCGATCCAGGTCTGGCCCTTCACCGATGGCGCGCTGTATCAGGTCTATGCGGCCGTGGGCCGCGTGACGGTGATCGCGCTCCAGCCCGGCGAGGAACTGGTGACGGTGGCCGCTGGCGATACCGTGCGCTGGATCGTCGGGGACACATCGAGCGGCAGCGCTGACGCGCTGCGCGTCAATGTGATGGTCAAACCGATCCGCTCGGGCCTGAAGACCAATCTCGTCATCACGACCAGCCGGCGCACCTATCTGCTGGAGCTGACCTCTACCGAAAAGACGTGGATGGCGTCGGTGTCCTGGGAGTACCCGAAGGACAAGATGCTGGCCTTGCAGCGCCAGGCGCAGGCGGCCAGCGCCGCCGCGCCGGTCGATGCCGGGCTGTCGTTGGAGAAGATCCGGTTCCGCTATGCGGTCAGCGGCAGCAATCCGCCTTGGAAGCCGCTGCGCGCCTTCGATGACGGCGAGAAGGTCTATATCCAGTTTCCGCCGGGCATCGCCCAAGGCGAACTGCCGCCGCTGTTCGTCATCGGCGCCCAGGGCGATGGGCAACTCGTCAATTACCGCTTCCGGCCGCCGTACTACATCGTGGATCGCCTGTTCGGCGCCGCCGAACTACGCCTGGGCGGGGACAAGGGCGATGTGGTGCGGATCGAACGTACCGATGGCACGCGGAGGAACTGAGCATGAGCCAGGACGATTCCCCTGACTTTGCGCCGCAGGCGGGCAAGGTCGCGCCCGAGGCGGTGGCGCTGCGCGCCCAGCCGCGCCCGGTCACACGCCTGAACCGGCGCACGCTGGCCATGCTCACCGGTGGCCTGTCGGTCGCCGTGCTCGGGGCCACGATCTGGTCATTGCAGCCGCACCGGCGCGGCGCAGGCGAGCAGACCGAGCTTTACAACGTCGATCGCGTCTCGAAGTCCGAGGGGCTGGATGGCCTGCCTTCGGATTACTCCAAGCTGCCGCGAAAGGTGCCCGAGCTGGGGCCGCCGCTGCCGGGCGACCTTGGCCCGGCCATCGTGAAGGCGCAGCAGCCGGTGACGCCCACCTACGCGCCGCCGGGCCACGACCCGGAGGATGCACGGCGCAAGGAAGCTGAAGCGGCAGCAGCTTCCTCGGTGTTCTTCCGCTCGGGCACGCCTGGCAAGACCGCCGCGCCAGCGGCTGCGCAAGTCGCTGCGGCTGGCCAAGCATCGGCCTTGGCGGGCTTCGACCCGCTCGCCGCCGGGCCGGCCTCGACGGCGGCCCAGCCCGCCGACCCGACCGCTGTGCAGAATCGACAAGACCAGAAAGAGGCGTTCCTGAAAGGCGGCTCTACGGAAACCCGCAATTCCGGGAATCTGAAAATGCCGTCCTCGCCGTATCAGGTGATGGCCGGGACGGTGATCGCTGGCGCGCTGGTGACAGGCATCAAGTCCGATCTTCCGGGCGACGTGATCGCCACGGTGACGGAGCCGGTCTACGACACGGCCACGGGCAAGTTCCTGCTGATTCCGCAGGGCTCGCGCATCCTGGGCCGCTACAACAGCCAGGTCAGCTATGGACAGAGCCGGGTGCAGGTGGTTTGGAACCGCATCATCCTGCCGGACACGTCCTCGCTGACGCTGGACAACCTCGTCGGCACCGATCCGGCCGGCTATTCGGGCCTGGAAGACGGTGTGGACTACCACTGGAGCCGCATCGTCGCCGGTGCGGCGCTGACGACGCTGCTGGGCATCGGCGCCGAGTTGGCCGCGCCGGAGAACCGGCAGGACGGCAACCGCATCGTGATCGCCGGGCGCGACAGCGCACAGGACAGCATCAACCAGGTCGGGCAGGAGATGACCCGGCGCAACATGAACATCCAGCCGACGCTGACCGAGCGGCCCGGCCTGCCGGTGCGGATCATCGCCAACCGCGATCTGGTGCTGCGTCCGTACCAGCCAATGTTCTTCCAGCGGGGAGCGATGCAATGAGCACGACCAAGAAACTGCGGCTCGGGCCACTGCCCAAGACCGAGAGCGTCAAGCTGACCTTCGCTTGCCCGGCCAGCCTGAGGGCCACCCTCGACCGCTATGCCGCGCTGCACGCGCAGGCATATGGCGAGACCGTCGATGCAACGACGCTTATCCCGCACATGCTGGAGGCGTTCATGGCGGGGGATCGGGGATTCAGGAAGGGCACGGCGACACGGAGCGCGCCAACGAAGCCGACATGATGGCGTCGCGTACCAATGGCATCCGTCGAACGCGCAGCCCCAGGCTGCGCGTTCTTCATTCTCTGGATGCCGCACGCAAAGCCTCTTGGGCTATGATGGTGCGACAGGCCTGCCGTTCCTCGGCAATCCCGCACGCTCCAGCGCGATCCGGCTTTCCCTCCCGACGCTCCTATGTGGCTCCTAGCCCACAAGGCCGCACTTCCGCAAAGTGGCCTGAAAACGAGCTAACCTACTGTCCCATATACGGTTTCAAGCTCTGCGTGATTTGCACGAAGGACTTGACACCAGAACTTTTTTGTTGCCCCTTGTCCAGGGAGGATGCGGGGGTGTTCATGGTGCTTTCATGAAAGTCACTCTGTGAGTCCTAAACAAACGGCAGCCATCGCACAATCAGAAACCCTGCAAGCCCTGCAAATAGCAGGCACGGGCCGTACGCCGACCAGTATTCCAGAATACCTGCACAACACCTACTGGTGGGCCTACCTGCACCCGCGGGCGGTGCACATCTTCGAGCGCCAGTGGCTCGTTAACCTGATCCTGTGGGGCAACTTCGCCAGCCTGCGCGTTGCCGCCTTGCAGGAATTGGGCGATGTCATCAACGGCCGGGTGCTGCAGGTGGCCTGCGTCTATGGCGACTTCACCGAGCATCTGGTGCGCCGCCTGGGGCCGGCGGGCAGCGTGGATGTCATCGACGTGGCCCCCATCCAGATCAAGAATCTGCAGGCCAAGCTCAGCAATCCCCAGCATGTAAATGCGCTGCTGCAGGACTCGTCAGACCTGCACTTTGAAGACGGCAGCCATGACGCGGTGGTGGTGTTCTTCCTGCTGCACGAGCAGCCAGCCGAAGTGCGCCGTAAGACCATTGCCGAAGCGCTGCGTGTCACCAAGCCGGGTGGCAAGCTGATCTTTGTCGACTACCACAAGCCCATGGCGCTGAGCCCGTTCCGCTACCTGATGGTGCCGGTGCTGACGACGCTGGAGCCCTTTGCCATGGACCTGTGGAATGGCCAGATCGCGGATTGGCTACCCGCCGACATCAGCGTTTCCAATGTGGACAAGCAGACCTACTTTGGCGGCCTGTACCAGAAGGTCGTGATCACGCGGTAGGGTGTTCAGTGGAGCGCGCGGCGGCAGGGCGGCGAAGCGTTTTGCTCCGTGTCCCCCGCCCTTCGGGCTCCTCCTTTACCTACGCAAAACGCTCCACCACCCTGCCTAGAGTTCTGCGCCCTCTACCAGGAACCGGACCCTGCGCTGGCCCTGCCACTCGTCCGCGTCCAGCCTGAACGCCAGCGTTACTTTGGCCGGTAGTGGTTCCGTGTGGCCGAACCAGATGCCATCCACTGGTTGACCGCGGTGCTTGAGTTTGAGCGCCATGTGTTTCTCACCCACCAGGCGCTGCGACACCACCTCTACTTCTTCGCTGAAGGTCGGCGCCGCAAAGCCCTGACCCCAGACCTCCTTGTGCAGCGTGTCCACCAGGTCCACGCGCAGGTATTCGGGCTCCAGCGGGCCGTCGGTCTCCAGCCGGCGGGTCAGAGTGGCGGCATCCAGCCACTCCTGGGCCACTTGAATCAGCGCCTGCTCGAAGGTGTCCAGCCCGTCCTCGTGGATGGTGCAGCCGGCCGCCATGGCATGGCCGCCAAAGCGCAGCAGCACGCCCGGGTGGCGCTTGGCCACCAGGTCCAGCGCGTCGCGCAGGTGAAAGCCGGGAATGGATCGGCCCGAGCCCTTGAGCTCATGCTCCTTGCCCGGTGCGCCACTGGCGGCAAACACAAAGCAGGGGCGGTGCAGCTTGTCCTTGATGCGCGAGGCCACGATGCCCACCACGCCCTCGTGGAAGTCCGGGTCGAACACGCAGATCGCCGGCGGCGGTTCGTCGCCCTCGTCGAACAGGGACTCGGCCACCTCCAGTGCCTGCTCGCGCATGTCGCCCTCGATGGCGCGGCGCTCGCGATTGATGCCGTCCAGCGTGCGGGCCAGCTCGTCTGCGCGGGCCGGGTCGTCGGTCAGCAGACACTCGATACCCAGCGTCATGTCACTCAGCCGGCCGGCCGCGTTGATGCGCGGGCCCAGTGCAAAGCCGAAATCAAAGGTCGTTGCTGCCACCGCCGAGCGCCCGGATGCTACAAAAAGACTAGCGATACCGCAAGGCATGGCGAGGGCTCTAACCCGTTTTAACCCTTGGGCTACAAGCCGGCGGTTGTTGGCGTCGAGCCTGACAACGTCGGCCACCGTGCCCAGCGCCACCAGGGGCAACAGGGCGTCGAGTTTGGGTTGGCTGGCTTGGTCAAACACGCCCCGTGCACGCAGTTCCGAGCGCAGCGCCAGCAGCGCATAGAACATGACGCCGACGCCGGCGATGGACTTGCTCGCAAACGCGCAGCCGGGCTGGTTGGGGTTGACGATGACATCGGCCTCGGGCAGGCGGATGCCGCCGTCCGCAGCGGTGGCTGGCAGGTGGTGGTCGGTCACCAGCACCTGCAAACCCAATTGGCGTGCAAAGGCCACGCCGTCGAAGCTGGCTATGCCGTTGTCCACGGTGATCAGCACATCGGCCCCGCTGTCCTTCACGCGCTGGGCAATGGGCGCTGTCAGGCCATAGCCATCATTGACGCGGTCCGGCACGATGTAGTGCACCCGCTGCGCGCCCAGCAGTTTGAGCCCGCGCAGGGCCACGGCGCAGGCGGTGGCGCCGTCGCAGTCGTAGTCGGCCACCACGCACAGCGAGCGGTTGTGGCGAATAGCGTCGGCCAGCAGGCGGGCGGCCTCGGGCAGCCCCTTCATGCTGGAGGGCGGGAGCAGCTTGGCCAGCGCGTCGTCCAGCTCCTCGGTGCCGGATACACCGCGTGCCGCGTACAGGCGCGCCAGCAGCGGGTGGATGCCGGCCTGCTCCAGCACCCAGACGCTACGGGGCGGAATGTCACGGGGGATGATGTTCATGGGGGGCATTGTCCGCCATGTAACCCCTACGCCTGAACGCGAAAGGGCAATCGACTCACAATGCAGCCATGCCCCACCATTCCCACGCCAAACTCTCCATGCTCGATCTGGTGGGCGTACGCGAAGGCGGCACCGTGGCGCAGGCCTTGGCCCTGTCCCTGCGCACGGCGCAACATGCCGAACGCCTGGGGTTTGCCCGCTACTGGCTGGCAGAGCACCACAACATGACCAGCATTGCCAGCTCCGCAACGGCGGTGCTGGTCGGCCACGTCGCTGGTGGCACCCAACGCATCCGCGTGGGCTCTGGCGGCATCATGCTGCCCAACCATGCACCGCTGGTGGTGGCCGAGGCCTTTGGCACGCTGGCCGAGCTGTACCCGGGCCGCATCGATCTGGGTCTGGGCCGCGCGCCCGGCACCGACCCGCTGACGATGCGCGCGCTGCGGCGCAACCGTGCCGAGACCGAAGAGGACTTTCCGCGCGAGGTGACGGAACTGCAGGAACTGCTGGCCGACGCCCGCCCAGGCCAACGGCTGGTGGCCAACCCCGGTGCCGGCACCCATGTGCCGATCTGGTTGTTGGGTTCCAGCCTGTTTTCCGCCCAGTTGGCCGCCGAGCGCGGGTTGCCGTATGCCTTTGCCTCGCACTTTGCGCCGCAGATGCTGTTGCAGGCGATTCAGATCTATCGACGCAACTTTTGCCCATCGGCGGCGTTGGACAAACCCTATGTGGCGATTGGCGTGCCGTTGATCGCGGCCCCAACGGACGACGAGGCGCAATTCCTGGCCAGCAGCGTGTAGCAGGAAGGCGGGCCAGCGGGTGATGGCGCTGCTCTGCAAGCTGTATACCGGGCTCAAGCTTCAGATTAATGAAGCCAAGAGCGCGGTGACCAGCGCCTTGGGGCGCAAGTTTCTGGGCTACGAGCTGTGGGTGGCC
>JACPOI010000031.1 GCA_016185015.1 Burkholderiales bacterium | reverse complement strand
TGAAGGTCAGGTTCAAGGGCCTGGCCAAGAACACCGCACACGTCATCACGCTGTTTGCGCTGTCCAATCTGTGGATGGCGCGCAAGAAGCTCATGGCGATGATGGGAGTGGGCCGTGTGCAGGCGGCGTGAGGCCGCAGCCGGGGAGCAGATCGCACCGCAAACGGCCTTCGGGCAGGTGCGATCTGGTCCTGCGCGTCGTGGTTGCCTTGCGCATCGGGCTGCGCGTGGCAGCTTTATGACTTGTTCAGACCTTCCCTAGTTATTTGTGATCTTTGAACCACTTCGACCGGACATTCGTGGTGCGGTGCAGCATCGCAGCGCGAGATACAGATGCGGAGAAGGGGGGCGCTGGACTGCTGCCGGATCGTGATGGAGGACACAAGCAATCCGAGCGCCGCACCCACTCGGCGCGTGCCTGCGCCCGCGCGCTCGTGGTCCGCAGCGTTCGCAACACTCCGTCTGCAGCCGGACACTTTTAAGTCGAACCACATTACCTCCACTCGATTCAGGTAGGCGCAGGGCGGCGGCGTGTGGATTCGGAGATTGGCCCTCAGGACGTGCTCAGTCAGAGGGAGCGCAATCTTCTGATCTAGAACATGTCTCGATCCTGCGAGTCCAGCGCTTGATTTGATTTCCCTTCAGACGTCGCTGTGACTGCAGCCCGAGCAAGATGCTTCTCCGGCAGATGAAGGGCGGTTTGCAGTTGCTCTTTTCCTTACGAAAGGAAGACGGCTTACGCTGCACACATGACCTCCGATGTGCCGCTGAAAACTTCAGCCGCCTTGGCTCCCGCCCTTGACGTATCGAAAACACATGTTATCGATACAGGGACCCCCGGAATTTTCTGCAGCGTGCAGGGAAGGGGAGACACTCACCATCGATGCACTCAATCGAACACATCTCCGACCACTCCCCCGACCGCATTTCCCCTCACATCCACGGCCTCCACTGCGACCCCGAGTGCGGCCCTGGGCTGAACGTCAAGCGAGACCCTGAGCGAGAAAGCGGCGCAAGACGCTTCGCACAGCTGGGTCTAATGCCCATCGAGACCCAGTGGCTCGCCAACTTCGCCAGCGCCTGCACCCGGCGCGCCTACGCGGCCGACGTGCGGGACTTCGCCGCGTTCTCAGGGCTGCAAACCCAGACCGAGTTGCTGCAGGTCGCGCGCTCCCATGTGCTGGCCTGGCGCCACCACCTGCAGGCCCAGAGTCTGTCCCCGAGCACGCAACGCCGCAAGCTCGCGGCCCTGTCCTCGCTGCTGGAGCATCTGCTCGATGAGCAGCTCATCCCCACGAACCCGGCACGCGGTGCGCGCAGGCCGCGCCTGGAGAGCCACGAGGGCAAGACCCCGGCGCTGTCGCTTGAGCAAGCCCAGGCCCTGCTGGAGGCGCCCGATGCGAACACGCTCAAGGGAGTGCGAGACCGTGCGATCTTGGCCGTCATGCTCTTGGGCGGTCTACGCCGCGCGGAGGTAGTCACCCTTCGCGTACGGGATTTTGATTGTCAGCGCGCGGGTGTGGCGCACCTGCGTGTGATGGGCAAGGGTGGCAAGACGCGGTTCATTGCCGCCGCACCCCTCATGCGCGAGAGGGTGCAGCACTACCTGGAGATGAGGGGCGCACAGCTTCAAAGCGATGAGCGCCTGTTCGTTCGTATGAAGGCAGTCCGCCGTCACTCCGCTGCCGGGTGTGATGTCAATCCTCAAGTTCGTCATATTGAGGAGGAGGAGGGTGGGTTTTTGAATGACAGAGGGGGTACCGGGCGACGCGCCAGCACGGCCCCAAATATCGAGCCGCACACCGCGGCGTTGGAGCGCGGCTTGGAGGCTCCCCACAATTTGCAGACCAACGCTTCTCAGCAGTCGCGGCGTCAAAGGCAGTCCGACACAGCACTCAAATCTGCTGGACTCACTGCTGGTGCTGTGGCCCAGCGCATTGTGCAGCCCTACCTGGCGCAGATCGGAGTGGTGGGAGAGAGGTTTTCTGCGCATGCGCTGCGGGTCACGGCCGCCACGCTCGCTTTGCGTGAGCGTGCTGACCTCAACGAGGTGCGGCATTTCCTGGGGCACGCCTGCATCACGACAACCACCGCCTACGACCGGCGCTGGAGCGATGAGAACCAGCCAGTGAGCCTGTTGCTTCCGTTGGGCTGAGGTCCTCGGCGGCAGGGGGCTTGAGGCAGTGCAGTTTGTGTCGATGCCCATCTGATTTTGGGCATCGACATCTGAGCGAGAGGATCTGAAAAAAGAGGATTTTGTGGACTTGACGGGGAAAGATTTCGTGAGAGCTTGGATGAAAGGAGATCACGAAATGACAACCGTAGCGACCAAACCATTCCATTACGATGAACCAAATTTCACCACCGAATGCTCGCATAAACGCATAGCCAAGTGCACGCCCGAGGTCGGTCTCGTGCACCGTATCGACGTCGGTGTCCACATGCTCGCCACCGAGCTTCTCATCATCGAGTTGCGCAGCATGGACGCAGGCGAACTGACCACCCTCTATTCTTGGGTGGGTCGGGTTGTCGATCCGGCGTGGGTGCGCACTCTCATTGCAAGTCCACAGGCGCTGGAGTGGCGCGATGTCCGGCGCAACCATCTTCGTGGGGGTGAGTCGTACGCCCGCCAGCACACACTGTATGTGCATATCTACGCACCTTACGAACCTCGTGTGAGCGATGCGAACACCCATGAGCGTGTTCAGCGTCGCTTCCTCGATTGGTACGCCTCAGGGGATGCCATTACTTCACGTCAATCCTGAGCGTTGTGTCCGCAAAAGATTGAGCGCGACCATTTTCCAAGTTAAGCAGCTGCGTTTATCTAATAACGGTTAGGCACCCGTGGTTCTTAAATGCCGAAAATTCCCGCGCCCAGACAACTAAATTTGTAACCCTCAAGACCAGTAAAGTTGTAAACGCTCAGCCCGCGCCGGGGTGGCCGAAGCGCGCGCGGCGGCAGTGACCGCAGGCCACGGCACCAGCTGGTTTGAGCCTTCTCCACGGTGCGGCCCTTGCAAGTTGGGCCGAGTTAGGCAGAATCGCTAGTTATCCCGTTTGAATAACTTAGGCTATGAGTCCCATCTACCACCGCCCCGACCTCGCGCACGACATGGCCAAGCAACTGCTGAGCCCCGGCGTGCTCGACCAGGGCCTTCGCTCAGGCTTGTTCCTCTCTGGCCTGCGCCGCACCGGCAAATCCACCTTCTTGCGCCAGGACCTGATCCCCGCACTGGAGAACGCTGGCGCACTGGTGGTCTATGTCGACCTGTGGTCTGACGTCAGCGCAGACCCCAGCACCCTGATCCACGCCGCACTGCGCTCGGCGTTGAAAGAGTTGCAATCCGCGAGCGGCACCGTGTTGTCTCGTCTGAAGAGGATCAAGAGCCTGGACGTGGGCGGTGCGGGCTTCACCTTCGGCTTTGAGATTGCGGACCTCGGTACGGCCAACAGTGTCACCATCGCTCAGGTCGCGCAGGAAGTCATTGGCCAGGCAAAAACGGATCTGGTATTCATCGTGGACGAAGTCCAGCACATGCTCACCTCAGACGCCGGCATTGCCCTCATGCAAGCCTTCAAGGCCGCGCGCGACGCGGTCAACTTGACCCCGGACACTCCTGGCCACTTCATCTTCATCGGTACCGGCTCACACCGTGCCCAGGTGGTGGGGATGACGGTGCAGGGGAAAAACGCCTTCGAAGGAGCCACGTCGGTCGACTACCCGACGCTGGGAGAGGACTACGTGGAATACGTGCTCCAGACACTGCACCAGGAGGGCGTCAAAGTCATTCCCAGCCAGCCGGTGGCCAGCCACGCATTCGGACTGCTTGGCCGTCGCCCGGAAGAATTGGTTCGAGCGCTGCGCACATTGCAGAAGTACCAGCCCCAGGAGGCCGACCTGTACCTTCCGGTCATCGCCGCCACACTCAAGGAAGCAGCCGCGGACATCGAGATCAAGAAGATCGAGGAGCTGGGCGATCTTGCTTGCGCTGTGTTCGGACGTGTTGCCAACGCCGAGGTGGAAGCAAGTGGCCTTTTCTCGGCCTCGGCACTCGGTGCCTATTCGTCGATGCCGCACGGCTGCAGGGAAGCGGGACGGCTTCTATTGCCGCGAGGCCTCTGGTGCCCAACGTGCTGCCGCTGGCCTGGCCTCAGCTGCCCTTGATCTTCGCCAGCGCGCTTCTGATCGAGCCCGGGCTGTGCTTCCTCGGCGCGGGCGACCCCAATCGGCTGAGTTGGGGCATTCTGATCCAGTCGGGTCAGGCACATGGGCTGCGCGGCTGGTGGCACGCCTGCTTCCCAGGGATGCTGCTGGCGGCGACATGCTTGGGACTCGTGTTGCTGGCTTCGGACGCCGACGGACCAGACGAGCGGGTGTGATGCGATCGAGGACGCGAACTAGCTTTGCACTTTCGGCCGACCAGCCAACAAACTTTGCACTGTGTGTGGGGCGGTGGCGAGCGATGCGGCGTCTGCGCGCGCAATCCAGACCGAAATGAGCCACAGCCAGACTGAGAACCCCGCCATTGGCGGCCTCTCCTTCGTGGTATTCCCTATGTTCTGGGCAAAGAGGCCCAGTCAGGCACGCCTCATGCGTATTTACGGTCGCGATGCAACCGTTTGGCAACGTCATTTACGAACCAGGAGACTCCATGGCAAACCTTTTGTGGCTTCAGGGAGGCGCGTGTTCCGGGAACACGATGTCCTTCCTCAACGCCGAAGAACCCAGTGCTTGTGATCTGGTCACCGATTTCGGCATCAATATTCTCTGGCATCCATCCTTGGGCGTGGAACTGGGCGACAACCTGAAGGCCTTGCTGCTGGACCTGACCAGTGGCCGCAAGCCGCTGGACATCTTCGTGTTCGAAGGCAGCGTGGTCAACGCGCCCAACGGCACCGGCGAGTGGAACCGTTTCTGCGGCCGGCCGATGAAAGACTGGGTCAAGGAGCTTTCGGCGGTCGCTGCTTTCACCGTCGCGGTCGGCGACTGTGCCACCTGGGGCGGCATTCCGGCCACGGCCCCGAACCCGTCCGAGTCGGTGGGACTTCAGTTCCTGAAGCGCGCCAACGGCGGCGCCCTTGGTGCAGCCTACAAGTCCAAGGCCGGCTTGCCTGTCATCAACATCCCCGGCTGTCCGGCGCACCCGGACTGGATCACGCAGATCGTCGTCGCAGTCGCCACGGGCCGCACCGCCGACATCACGCTCGACGAGTTCCAGCGCCCGAAGACCTTCTTCCAGTCGTTCACGCAGACCGGCTGCACGCGCAACATGCACTTCGCCTACAAGGTCAGCGCCACCGAGTTTGGCCAGCGCAAGGGCTGCCTGTTCTACGACCTGGGCTGCCGCGGGCCGATGACGCACTCTCCGTGCAACCGCATCCTGTGGAACCGTCAGTCGAGCAAGACGCGCGCGGGTATGCCGTGCATGGGCTGCACCGAGCCCGAGTTCCCGTTCTTCGACCTCGCGCCCGGCACGGTCTTCAAGACGCAAACCGTCATGGGCGTGCCCAAGGACATGCCGACCGGCGTCGACAAGAAGGGCTACCTCGCGCTCACTGCCGCGGCCAAAAACGCCGCGCCCAAGTGGGCCGAAGAAGACATCTTCGTGGTTTGAATCCCTACACAGAAAGCTAAAACCATGTCTCAAGTTCAAACCCTAGACATTTCGCCAGTCGGTCGAGTGGAAGGCGATCTCGACATTCGTGTTGACATCAAAGATGGCGTCGTCACCAGCGCCTGGACGCAAGCGGAGCTGTTCCGCGGCTTCGAGATCATCCTCAAGGACAAGGATCCGCAAGCCGGCCTTGTCGTGACGCCGCGCGCCTGCGGCATCTGCGGCGCTTCGCACCTGACTTGCGCCGCGTGGGCGCTCGACACGGCCTGGCAGACCGAGGTGCCGCGCAACGCGATCCTGGCACGCAACCTGGGCCAGATCGTCGAAAGCCTGCAGAGCCAGCCGCGCTACTTCTATGGCCTGTACGCGATCGATCTCACCAACAAAAACTACCGCAAGAGCAAGTACTACGAGGAAGCGGTGAAGCGTTTCTCGCCATTCACTGGCACCTCGTACGAGCAAGGCGTGACGATCTCGGGCAAGCCGGTCGAAATCTACGCGCTCCTGGGTGGCCAGTGGCCGCATTCGAGCTACATGGTCCCGGGCGGTGTGATGTGCGCGCCGACACTGACCGACATCACGCGCGCCTGGTCGCTGCTCGAGTACTTCAAGAAGAACTGGCTCGAAAGCCTCTGGCTCGGATGCTCGCTCGAGCGCTACGAACAGATCAAGAGCTACGACGACTTCATGGCCTGGCTGGACGAGTCACCGGCGCACGCGAACTCGGACCTCGGCTTCTATTGGCGTATGGGACAGGACATCGGTCTGGATACCTACGGCGCGGGCTTGGGTAAGTACATCAGCTGGGGTTATCTTCCGCACGAGGACAAGTACCAAAAGCCGACGATCGAGGGACGCAATGCTGCGGTCATCATGAAAAGCGGTGTGTACGACGGGAAGACCGACACGCACAAGGTGATGGACCAGAAGTTCCTGCGTGAGAACACTCTTCACGCTTGGTATGACGAAGGCTCCGCCGACGTGCACCCTTTTGATCGCACGACCAAGCCGGTGCAGAAGAATGCCATCGATCACAACGGCAAGTACTCGTGGTCCACTGCCGTCACGCACACGGACGATGGCCGCCTCGAAGCCGGCCCGCTCGCGCGCCAGTTGATTGCCGGCGGCAAGCATGGCGAGAGCTGGCAGCACTACGATCCGCTCATCCTCGACATGTACAAGAAGATGGGTGGCGCCAGCGTGCACCTGCGCCAGATCGGCCGCATGCACGAGACCATCAAGCTGTACCGGCAAGCCGAACGCTGCCTGCGCGAGTTCAAGCTCAACGACCCCTGGTACATCAAGCCGCGCGAGCGCGACGGCCGCGGCTGGGGTGCGACCGAGGCGATCCGTGGTGCGCTGTGCCACTGGATCGAAGTCAAGGACGGCAAGATCAAGAACTACCAGATCATCGCCCCCACGACCTGGAACGTCGGCCCGCGCGACGGCAAGAGCCAACTCGGGCCGATCGAGCAGGCGTTGATCGGCACGCCGATTGCCGATCCTTCGGATCCGGTCGAGGTCGGGCATGTCGCGCGCTCGTTTGACTCGTGCCTCGTCTGCACAGTGCATGCCCACGACGCCAAGACAGGCAAGGAACTGGCTCGCTTCCGAACCGCCTGAGTGCGGTGGGGGCGCGGCGCGGTGCGGCGCGAGTGACCCTTCGCGCCGCGCTGTTGCATAATGCGAGGGCGAATCAAGAACGACGAACTCACGAGGACAGCACCATGCCGATAGACCCCGACGGCAGCATCCGCGCCCGCATGGCCAAGCTGATGGCCGACGGCCTGCGGACCCAGACGGAACCGTTTCCGTACACGAGCACGGAGTTCGCGGCGCTGCTAGATCAGTGCCGTGACTTGGATGCCGATGACGTGGTGGGAAAGATGGTGCTCACCGGTTGGATCGACAAGCCTTACGGCGAAGACCGCATGCGCTGCCAGGAATGCATGTACTACCTTGTGCACCGCAAGTGGTGCGATCTGCCCGAGCTGGATCTGCCGGCCGAGCCCGACTGGTGGTGTCGTCTGTGGCGTATCTGAGCTCGGGCGGAGGTAAGCATGTCGGAAGAAGAACTCTCACGGCAACGCGAGCTGATCCGCAGCGCTCTGGCCGATGGCCTGCACACAGCGTGGCAGGATCGGGCATATGAGAGCGCTGACGTGCGCAGGACGGTTGACGCGCTGCAAGCGATTGCGCCGGATCGACTGGAAGACAAGCTCCGGGTCGCGGGCTTCACGCTGCAGCCCTACGTTGCCGATGAGGCGCCGGAGATCGAACAAGCCTGTCGCACGTGTATGTACTATGAGTCGCATCGACGGTATTGCGACCTCCCGGAGTTGAAGCTTGGAGTCGAACCCGAGTGGGCCTGCGTGCTGTGGCGTGTCTGATTCTGCTATGGGCAGCCGCGTTCGCTTGGCGGTCATCGGATGCGGCAACCCTGCGCGTCGAGACGATGGGGTCGGTATCGAAGTCGTGCGTCAGCTGCGCCGATGCACCGCAGAGGGCGTCGATCTGATTGATGCCGGCACCAGCGGCATGGATGTGATGTTTCGCGTGCGCGGCGCCGAACGCGTGGTCATCGTCGACGCGTGCCGCAGCGGGAGTTCGGCGGGTGCGATCTTCCGCCTTCCCGCGAAGGAGGCAATGACGCCCGTAGAGCACGGGTTCAGTCTGCATGGTCTGCGTTGGGATCATGCGCTGTATGCCGGCAGCAGGATGTTCGGCGAGTCCTTTGCCGATCACGCGGAGGTCATCCTGATCGAAGCGGGCGATATCGGTTTCGGCCTCGAACTGACCGACCCAGTCCGTGCTGCCGCCGCGCGCGTGGTGTGCATGCTCGAACCCTTGGTACGTGGCGATGGATGAGGACAGCCTCGAGACGCTGGTGGAAGTGCGCGCCGGTCGCTTGCATGTGCCGGCGCAGACCTACGAACGCGTGCTGGACGGGTTCCCCGCCGTGGCGCTGCTCGCCCGCGACGACGGCTGGTGGCTCATTCCGCTCAAGGCAGGAGCGGGTGGGTTGCAGCTGAAGCAACGCAACGCACGCGGAGACAGGGTGATCGAAGCGCAGGAGTTCCTGCGCTCGCAGGGGGTCGATGACGCGCAGGAGCCGATGACCTTCAGCTTGGAGTTCGATACAGGGCGTGGCGCGTACCGGTTCGGGCGCACGCGGTGAATCGAAACGACGCCCGCTCTATGTCAGCGGCTCGAACTGCGAGCGAGCCCTTGGCGAGGTCTCATCGCCAACTGAGTCCTACGCACGCTCTTCTGGAGAGTTCGGCGTAGCTTAGCCATGGGTGATCGCGCATGTCGCGGCCCGGTTCTGAAGGCAAGGGATATCAAGGGTCGCCCAGACGCGGCAGTTGCAGCCCCGCCAGGTCGAAATGCCCGGCCGCCGTCCAGAGCGTCGGCGTCACCACGGTCCAAAGGCCCGCGGCCTCGGCCGCCAGCAGACCGTTGGTCGAGTCCTCGAACGCGATGGCCTGGTCGTGGCGCAGGTTAAGACGAGCCAGTGCGATCTCGTAGACGTCGGGCTCGGGCTTCTTGGCGCGCACATGCTCGCCGCAGACAATCACGCTGAAGAGTTCAGGGCCGCGCGAACCCAGCGCCTTGCGCAGAAGGGCGTGCACGCTCGAGGTCGTGGATGCGCTGGCGATGGCGAGACGACATCCAGCGCTTCGTGCCTCGCAGAGGAGTCGGGCGATGCCGTCACGCAGCGGCGCAGCCCCGTCACGCACGGCGGAAATGTAGAACTTCGTCTTCTCGGTGTGGATCCGCGGTACCAGGCCCAGCAGCCGATTCCTCTCGCGCGCCGTGAGGGGCAGCGAGCGGATATGAAACACGAGGCGTTCCTTGCCCCCCGTCACGGCCAACAGCCGGAGATAGTCGGCGCGGCTCCAGGACCAGCCCACGCCCAGGCGCTCGAATGCCAGGTTGAAGGCCACGCGATGCACCTCTTCGGTGTCCGCCATCGTGCCATCGACGTCGAAGATCAAGGCAGCGACGTTCATCGGCGGGGACGCGGGGGTGGCAGGCTCTGACAGGCGAGTCCGGCGAGGCACTCACTGCGCGCCGGTCACTCGTCACCGGCGCGGCGGATACCGTAGCGCTTGATCTTGTTGGCCAGGCCGACGCGGGACAGCCCCAACTCTTGCGCAGCACGGGTGTGGTTCCACTTCGAACGATCCAGCGTGTCGCGCACCAACCGTTCTTCCAATGCTTCGACTTTCTCCTTCAGCGTCCGGCCGGGAAGCAGGAGGTTCACGTTGCTCAACCGGGCCACCGGCAGTGGAACGATCTTGGCAATCTCCGGCGGCAGGTGTCGTTCGGTGATGATTTCGCCGTCCGAGGCCAAAGCCACAAGCCGTCGGATCTCGGTTTCCAGTTCGCGCACGTTGCCGGGGAACGGAAAGGCGCACAGCCGTGCCATCGCATCGGGCGTCAGGCCGGCCACTCGCCTGGACGTCAATCGCCCGTACTTCTCGATCATGTGCGCGACCAGCGGCGGGATGTCGTCGGGCCTTTCACGCAGCGGCGGTATGCGCAACTCGAAGCCGCGTAGGCGGTAGTACAAGTCCTGGCGGAACTTGCCCTCATCGACCAACTGGCGCAGCGGCCGATTGCACGCTGCGACGATGCGCACGTCGCAGCGGCGCGTCTGGTCGGAACCGATGGGCCGCACTTCCCCTTCCTGCAGGAAGCGCAGCAGCGACACCTGCATGCTGGGTGAGATCTCGGAGATCTCGTCGAGAAACACTGTGCCGCCTTCGGCAGCCTGCAAAAGGCCCAGGCGGTCCGTGGTTGCGCCAGTGAACGCGCCGCGACGGTGACCGAAGAGCTCGCTTTGCAGCAGATCGTCGTTGATAGCCGCGCAGTTGACGGCCATGAACAGCAAGGCGTGGCGCTGGCTGAACAGGTGGATCGCGCGCGCCATCAATTCCTTGCCGGTACCCGTCTCGCCTTCGATCAGCACAGGCAGGTCGGTCGGCGCCGCCTTGCGCGCAAGGTTGCAAACCTCCGCCATGGCGTGGCTGACGAAGACCATGCGGTCGAAGGAGTACACCTCCTGCAGGACGGCGCGCATGCCTTCGCTCTGGCGCGTCACCACGGCGTCGGCGAACTTCAACTCGCGTGACAGGTAGCGATGGATGCGCGCCAGCTCGCGCGACTCGAGCGCCCGCCGCAGCAACAGGCGCAGCGACTCGCTCTGCCAAGGCGTGATCACCACCTGGTAGACAGCGGCATCGTTCACCGCCTGCTGCACGACCTCGGCTTCGGCATTGTCCAGCAGCAACACGCGTATCGTCTCTGGCGCGCGGGTACGCAGATCTCGCAGCAGGTCAACGCCGGCGCCATCGACGAGCGACTGTTCAGCCACCACCACGTCGGCGCGGTCGTGCTCATCGTCCAAAGATGCAGCGGCTTCGCGCAGCCGGCTGAAGACGCGCACCCGGTACTCGGCGCCGAACTGCCGGAGCAAAGCCTTGTCTTCGATCAGGCGCGGACCGACCAGCGTGACCCGCCACGCCTGGACTTGCGATGCCGCCTTGGCCGTGCTCAGCTTGGGCACACTGGGGTGGACCTGGGCCGTGTTCATGTCGACGACCACGCCAGGTGCCCGCCAATCGCCATCGAGCTGCAGGCGATGACGATGGTGAAGCTGCGATGCAAGGCCGTCAGTCGCTTGGCGGTGAGCCGCAAGGTGACGCTCAGCGCGCCGGTGAGGAACGCCATGCCGACGATCGATCCGATGCCGAAGGTCGCGATGTACCCCAGCTGCATCGCTGGAGTTGGCAGAGCGCCCAAGGCCAGCAACGCCAGCGCCGCCGAACCTGCCAAGCCGTGCAGCATGCCAACCAGCATGCTCGCCGCGGGCAAGCGATGTGCATGGCGGTGCGGGTCGGTGGCGTGTGCCGGCCTAGGCTCGGACGCGGCGCGCGGGTCGTGAGAGTGCCCGTGGAAGTGCGGCGCCCGGCCAGGGTGGCCATGGCCGTGAAAGTGCACTCGATCCTTCCACAAGCGCCATGCCAGCCGCGCACCGAGCATGATCAGCAATACACCGACCGCCTGCTCGAAGCGCAGTGCCCATTGGGGCGGCATTACCCAGCCCAAACCAGTCACCGCACCGGCGACGACGAGCAGCACCAGCGAATGGCCCAACCCCCAGGCGGCGCCCAGACGCAGCGCGCGCGCCAATGAGTGCTCGCGGGTGGCCAGCGTCGCAACGGCGGCCAGATGGTCGGCATCGGTGGCGTGCTGCATTCCCAGCAGCAGCCCCAGCCCGAAGATCATGAGGACGTCCATGGCGGACTCAGGCAGAACTCGGCCGCACCAACGGGTCGATGCGGCGCATCGCGCGCAGCCAGCCGTACCACTCGTCGAGCCCTTCGCCCTGCGTGGCCGACAGGCGCAGGCAACGGATGGTCGGATTGACGCTGCGCGCATGGCGCTCCGCGCGGCCGACATCGAAGGCCACGTGCGGCGCCAGATCCATCTTCGTCGTGATCATCAGGTCGGCGCTGCGGAACATGTGCGGGTACTTCAGCGGCTTGTCGTCGCCCTCGGTCACCGACAACACCACCACGCGAGCCCGCTCGCCGAGGTCGAACAGAGAAGGGCAGACCAGGTTGCCGACGTTCTCGATGAAGACCACGCTGCCCGAAGCCGGCGCCAAGCGCTGCACCGCGCGCTCGATCATGTCGGCTTCCAGGTGGCAGCCCGCGCCGGTGTTGATCTGGATCGCTGCCGCGCCGGTCTCGCGAATGCGGTCGGCGTCGGCGCTGGTCTCCTGGTCGCCCTCGACCACGCACATCGGAAACTCGCCGCTCAGGTCACGCAGCGTGCGCACGAGCAGCGTGGTTTTGCCCGAACCGGGGCTGGACATCAGGTTCAACGCCAGCACGCCGCGGCCGGACAACCAGCCGCGATTGCGTTCGGCGATGCGCTGGTTCTTGTCCAGCAACGCCGTCTCCAGTGCCACCAGCTCGGCCGGAGCGTCCTGGCGGTGAGCCGCATGCGAGTGACTGTGACCATGATCGTGATCGTGATCGTGATCGTGATCGTGATCGTGATCGTGATCGTGGGCGTTCAAGACCGGGTGAGCATGCGCACCGCCAGCCTGGCCATGCCCCTCGTCCGGCGCGTGTCGATGGCGCGTGCGCGACCCGTCCGCAAGCACATGCTCGTGCTCGTCGGTGTCCCCTTCGACACGAACATCAGCCTTGCTGTTGCAACCACAGACTACACACATGTTTCCACCTCCATTGCTTTGACGTTGAGTTCCTGTCCGGTGCGGCGGCGCCAGCGGGTCGCGCCGCAGTGGGCGCAAGCCGCGGGCATGGCCTCGGCCTCACCACCCGCAGGCGTGCCGCAGTCTTCGCAGAGCCAGCCCGGCGCGACCTCGACGATCTCGAGTTCGGCCGCCTCCAGTAGCGTTCCCTGCCGAACGACATCGAAGCAAAAACGCACCGAGTCCGGCAGCAGGGCCGTCTGCGTGCCGATTTCGAGCCACACCTTGCGCACCGGCCGCCCCTGCGCTGCCTCGGCAACGATGGCCACCAGGTTTCGTGTGATGCCGAGTTCGTGCATGGCTAGGGTCCTGGCAGCTCAGCAGATGCGCGGCAACTGGTCGCCGTGCAACAGATCCACCACGCGCTCGCCGCCGAAGGCCGAGCGCAACGTCACCAGGCCGGGATGCCCGTGCGCCAGCACTTCGCCCACCACGGCGGCGCGGCGGCCCAGAGGATGCGAGCGCATCGCCGCAAGGACCGCGTCGCAGTCCTGCGGCGCCACCAGCGCCGCCAGCTTGCCCTCGTTGGCCAGATAGAGCGGGTCGAGCCCCAGCATCTCGCAGGCGCCGCGCACCACGTCCGCGACCGGCAAAGCGGACTCCTCCAGGCGCAATGGCATGCGGCTTTCTGCAGCGAACTCGTTGGCCACCGTCGCCAGGCCGCCGCGCGTGCAATCGCGCAGCCAGTGAAGGCGCGGCGCGGCGGCGAACATGGTTTCGATCAGCCCGTTCAGCGGTGCACAGTCGCTTTGCACGGGAATCTGCAGCGCCATGTCGTTGCGTGCAGCCAGCACGGCCACGCCGTGGTCACCAAGGGTGCCGTTGACGATCAGCCGGTCGCCCGGCCGCACCTCGCGTGCGCCAGTCTGGCGCCCCGCGGCAATGGTGCCGATGCCTGCGGTGTTGATGAACAGCCCGTCGGCGGCGCCGCGTTCAACGACCTTGGTGTCGCCGGTGACGATAGCCACGCCGGCCTCGCGCGCACTGCGCGCCATGCTGTGCAACACCTTGCGCAGGGTGTCGAAGGGCAGGCCTTCTTCCAGGATCAGGCCGCAGCTGAGCCAGCGCGGGATGGCGCCGCCGACGGCCAGGTCGTTGACCGTGCCGCAGACGGCGAGCGTGCCGATGTCGCCTCCGGGGAATTCGATCGGGGAAACTACGTAACTGTCGGTCGTGAACGCGAGCGACGAGCCGGCGGGAATCTCTTCGTAAGGAAAGCGTGCCTGATCCTCCAGCGGCGCCAGCCAGCGGTTGTCGAAGGCGGGTGCGATGAGACCGGCGACCAGCTCGCGCATCGCCCGCCCGCCGGCGCCGTGCGCCATCGACACGCGCTTGCCGCTCCAGGCGTCCTTGGGCGTGGGGGTTGGCGTCATGCGGCCACCGCGATCGGGATCACCGGCTCGCGCCGCGCGAACTGGTAATACGCCGCGCACGCCCCTTCGCTGCTGACCATCAACGCGCCGAGCGGCGTCTGCGGCGTGCAGGCGGTGCCGAACACCTTGCACTGCGGCGGCTTGATCGCGCCTTTCAGCACCTCGCCGCACTGGCAGCTCTTGGGGTCGGCAATGCGCGCGCCAGGCACAGAAAAGCGGCGCTCGGCATCAAAGGCCGCGTAGGCCTCGCGCACCCGCACACCCGAGTGGTCGATCGAGCCCAGGCCGCGCCACTCGAAGAACTCGCGCAGCTCGAAGACCTCGGTGATCGCCTCCAGCCCTGCTGCGTTGCCGCCCGGGTCGACGAGGCGCGCGTACTGGTTCTCGACCGCGGCGCGGCCCTGCTCGAGCTGGCGCAGCACCATCAGCAGGCTTTGCAGGATGTCGGTCGGCTCGAAGCCCGAGATCACGAGCGGCCGGCCGTACTCGGCGGCGATGAACTCGAAAGGCGCGGTGCCCGAGACCATCGCAACATGGCCAGGCCCGAGGAAGCCGTCGATCGTCATGCCCGGCGAGTCGAGTATGGCCTTGATCGTCGGCACGATCGTGATGTGGTTGCAGAACAGCGAGAAGTTGCCGATGCCGCGCCGCTTCGCTTCGAGCACCGTCATCGCGGTGGAGGGCATGGTCGTCTCGAAGCCGAGTGCGAAGAACACCACGTCGCGGCCCGGGTTCGCGGCCGCGATCTCGAGCGCGTCCAGCGGCGAATAGACCATGCGGACGTCGGCGCCGTCGGCGCGCGCCTGCAGCAGCGAGCCCTTGGAGCCGGGCACGCGCATCGCGTCGCCGAAGGTGGTGAAGATGACACCGGGCTCATTCGCGATGGCCACGCAGTCGTCGACCCGGCCCATCGGCAGCACGCACACCGGGCAGCCCGGGCCATGCACGAACTCGAGCGCGGGCGGGATCAGGTCCTTCAGCGCATAGCGAAAGATCGAGTGCGTGTGGCCGCCGCATACCTCCATGATCTGCAGCGGGCGTTCGAGGCTGGCGCCCAGGCGCTCGGTGGCGCCGGCGATTTCGCGCAGCAACGCGCGCGCGGCCAGCGGATCGCGGAATTCATCGACGTACTTCATGGAGTTCTTCCTTTCGGGGCCGACGCGCGCGCCGGCCGGTCGTCGGCCAGCAGGCTGTGCACGAGGTCCCACAGCACGTGGTAGATCGCCACATGCGTCTCCTGGATGCGGTGGATGCTGTCGCTGTCCACGAGCAGGGTGAGATCGACGCTCGCCGAGCGCGCCATCGCACCGCCATCGCCACCGGCCAGCGCCAGCGTGCTGGCTTGCAGATCGTGCGCGGCCTCGAGACCGCGCAACACATTGCGCGAGTTACCGCTGGTGGACACGCCCAGCACCATGTCGCCGGCCTTCACCAGCCCCGGCATCTGGCGCGCGAACACCTCGTCGAAGCCGACGTCGTTGCCGACGGCGGTCAGCATGGCCATGTCCTGAGCCAAGTTGTGCGCCGGGAGCGCAGGGCGCCCGGCGGTCACCGGATGCTGGAACTCGACGGCGACATGCGCAGCGTCGCAGCTCGAGCCGCCGTTGCCCATGGTGTACAGGCGCCCGCCGTGACGAAAGCCCTCGGCCAGCAACTGGGCCGCACGCAGCACATCGTTGCCGTGGGCCTCGAAGAAGCGGGTCTTCACGGCCACACTGTCGCGCCACTTGGCCACCATCGCTTCGCGCAGCGCCGCTTCGAGGCGCAGTGCGTCGCGTGCATCCTGCGCAGCTTCGCCCGTGGTCGCCGCGCGAGGCGCGAGATGCGGGTACAGGGCGCCGAGTGCCGCCTTGTCCTTCGATGCGTTCACACCACGGCCCGTGTCTTGTAGCTCTCGAGTTCGACCTGCGCGTCGCCGAGTTCCTTGAGCAATTGCAGCGTCAACATCGCCTCGTGCTCGTCGACGCGGTTCATCGCGAAGCCCACGTGAACGAGCACCCAGGCGCCGATGCATTCCTCGAGCGGCTCGCCTTCGCGCACGATGCAGGCGATGTTGATCTCGCGCTTGACGCCGAGTACGTCCACCAGGGCGAGCTTGGCTTCGGGGCGGGTGATGGCCTCGATGCGGCCCGGGATTCCTAGACACATGGGATCTTCTCCTGTCGTTGTTCGTCCTGGCTGGCGCGGGCCAGTGCGATCAGCGCCTGGCCCCAGGCAAGCCCGCCGTCGTTCACCGGCACCTGGCGCGGCAGCAGGGCCTTCAGCCCCGCCGCCTCGAGCCCGCGCAGAACGAGTTCGGTGAGCACCTTGTTCTGGAACACGCCGCCGCCCAGGGCAACGGTCGTCAGCTCGTGACGTTCGGCCTCTTGCTGCGCCATGCGCACGATGACCGCCGCCAGCCCGCGGTGAAAGCGCGCAGCGATGCGGGCCGCGGGTGTGGCCAGAATCAGGTCGCCGAGCAGGGCCTGCCACATGCCCAGAGGCTCGACGTAGGGCAGGCCCTTGCCCTTGTCCAAGCGAGGAATCGCGAACGGGTAGTCGAGGTCGGCGCTCTCGTCGAGGTCTTGCGCGGTGACCAGAGATTCCAGGCCCATCGCTGCCTCGCCTTCGTAGGCCACGTTGTCGCGGCAGATGCCGATGGCAGCCGCTACCGCATCGAACAAGCGCCCGACGCTGCTGGCACGCGGCGCCAGGGCCGGTTTGGCAAGCATCGCATCAAGCATCTCGCGCGGCTTGGCGCTGAGGAAGCGGTGCAGCTCCAGCTCGTCATAGTTGCTCGTGAAGCGCGGCCAACCCATCTCGGCCATCAACTGCGCATAGGTGTTGCGCCAGGGCTCGCGTGCCGCCAGGTCGCCGCCCGGCAGGGCCACCGGCTTGAAGGTGCCCACGCGTTGCGCCTGCCGGTAGTCGGCGAGCAGGAACTCGCCGCCCCAGAAGCTGCCGTCCTCGCCCATGCCGATGCCGTCGAGCGCTATGCCGAGCACCTTGCCGCCGTGCAGCGGCCACCCGTGCTCGCCCAGGCAGGCGGCGATGTGCGCATGGTGGTGACCGACGCCGACCTGTCGGTCGGCCCAGCGCTCGTGCGCGAGCTGCGTCGAGGCATAACCCGGATGCAGATCGCAGGCGACGAGGTCGGGCTCGAAGGCGTAGAACGCGAGGTAGTCGGCCAGCGCACGCCGCTGGTCGGCCAGGCAGGCGGCATCGTGCAGGTCGCCGATGTGCTGGGACAGCACCGCCTGCCCATCGCGCACCAGCGCGAAGGTGTTCTTCAGGTCGCCGCCGAGCGCCAGCACCTTGGTGCGGTGGTCGAAACCCTCGGGCAGCGGCAGCGGCGCCGGGGCGTAGCCACGCGCGCGACGCATGACCCGGAAGGCGCCGCCGACGACGCGGCCGACCGAATCGTCCACCCGCCGCTGGATCGCACGGTCGTGGTCGAGCACCCACGCGATGGAGGGGCCCAGGCGGGCCGAAGCTTCGTCCAGCCGTATCGCTTGCGGCTCTTCGCTCAGGTTGCCGCTGGTCAGCACGATCGGCGCCTTGCGGCGCCGCATCAGCAGCAGGTGCAGAGCAGTGCTTGGCAGCATCACGCCCAGCGTCGGCAGGCCGGGTGCGACGCCGTCGGCCAGCGGTGCATCGGCGCGCCGCGGCAGCAAAACGATCGGCGCGGCCGGGCTGGCGAGCGCGGCCTCGGCCACGTCGTCGCACAGGCACCACTGGCGCGCCATCTCGACGTCACGCACCAGCAACGCGAAGGGCTTGCCTTCGCGGCGCTTGAGTGCGCGCAACCGCGCCACCGCGTCGGCGTGTGTCGCGTCACAGGCGATCTGGTAGCCGCCCAGGCCCTTGATCAGCACCAACTCGCCGCGCCCCAGCAACGATGTGGCGCCATCCGCGTCGTCGAGCGCGGTCATGGCCTCCAGGCTGAAGGGCTTGCCGTCGATACGGCGCAGCGTGGCGCGCGGGCCGCAGGCGTGGCAGGCCATCGCCTGGGCGTGGAAGCGCCGGTCGTCGGTGTCGCCGTATTCGCGCGCGCAGGCCGCACACAACGGGAAGGGCGCCATCGTCGTACGCGCGCGGTCGTAGGGGGCGCGTTCGAACACGCTCAGGCGCGGGCCGCAGGCGGTGCACGCGGTGAACGCATAGCGGTAGCGGCGCGCGAAAGGATCCAGTGTCTCGGCACAACACGCCGGGCAGATGGCCCAGTCGGGCGCCACGCCGAGGCCCGGCTGCGCCAGCGCGCTGTCGGCGATCGAGAAGGTCGAAGGCAGCGCCGCCGGCACGGCGAGCGGCTGCGCGAGCAGCGCATCGATGCGGGCGCCGCCGTGGTCGAGCGTGCGCAGCCGCTGCTCGAACTCGGCGAGCGCCGGCCCGGGGCCAAAGGCTTCGACGATGGCCATCGTGCCTTCGTTGTGAACGCTGCCCACCACGCCGAGCGCGCGCGCCAGGTGCAGCACCTGCGGCCGGAAGCCGACACCCTGAACGATGCCGCGCACCTGCAAGCGTGCGCCGCACATCGGCGCCGCATGGGGTCGATCGGTCAGCACTGCGGTGGCGGGCGCGGCGCTCATCACGCGACGTCCCACAACAGGATGCGGTTGTTGCCCGAGTCGACGATGATCGCGGTGTTGCCTTGAATCGCGATGGCATACGGCCAGCACAGCGAGTCGCGCACCGCCGGCAGCCAGCGGTTGTCACCCTTGTCGACGAAACTCGCCTGCCCGGCCACCGCGCGCGCCTCGCGCTCGGCAGGTGCGTCCAGGCGCAGCACGCGTGAGTTGGCGGTGTCGGCAACGAAGAGCCGGTCTTCATGCACCGCCAGGCCGTAAGGCATGTTCAGGCTGCGGGCGCTGGGAAAGTACTCACCACGGTTGTGATCCAGCGCGTCAATCTCGCCTTGACCGATGATGAGGTCGCTGCGCGCCATGTTGCTGGCCGGGTCGCCGCGCCACAGCAGCAGGCGGTTGTTGCCGGCATCGGCCACGCATAGATGCCCCTGCCAGACGGCGAGCGCATGGGGCCAGCGCATCGTGGCCTGCGTGACGCCACCGGCGTTTTCGTCGCGGTGCACGAAGTCCGGCTGGCCGAGCACGAGGTTGGCGCGCTGCCCGTCACGCGCCGGCAGGCCGTCGAAGCGCAGCACGCGGCGGTTGCCGGTGTCGGCCACCCACAGGCGCGCACCGTCCCAGAACACGCCATACGGCCAGTGCAGGGTGTCGGCCGCAGGCGTGTCGAGCCCGCGGTTGGCCAACCCGGCGTGCGCATCGGCCTGGCCCAGCACCACGTCGGCCGGCTGTTGACTGTGCCGCGGCGCACGGTGCCAGATCAGCACGCGGTGGTTCCACGCGTCGGCGACTGCAAGGCCCTCGCCGCAAGCGCACACGCCGGTGGGCACGTTCAAGCTGGCGCCGTTGACCTCGGCATGCGCATTGCGGCCCTCGCGGTCGAAGCCGGGTTGTCCGATCACCCACGAAGCGGGTTCGCCATCGCCGGTAGGCACCGCCGGCCAGCCCAGCAGCCGGTGGTGGCCGGTGTCGGCAACCCACAAGGCGCCGTCGGCGGTCACCGCCGCGCCGCGAGGTCCGAACAGGGTGTTTGCGGCGGGCGTCAGGGCGACGCCGGACAGCGGGTCGTGCAGGCCGAGAATGACACGCGCGCCGGCCGCGGCAAGCGCCGCCGGGGCAACTGCGCGCTCGCGCGGCCGTGCGAGCGATACCTTGACGGGCGCGGCAGCCGCGATGCCGTTCATGCCGACGCTCCCAGCTTCACCGCGACGCGCCCACCGCGCACACGAACGGCGTGCACCACCAGTTGCACCTCGGGCACGTCGAGGCATTCGCCGGTATCCAGGCGGTAGCGGAAGCCGTGATGCGGGCACTCGATCACGCCTTCGGCGACAGCGCCATCGTCCAGTGGCATGCCGAGATGCGCGCAGGCGTTCGCCACGCAAAACACCTGCGAGCCGTCGCGGTAGAGCAGCAAGGCCTCGTCGCGCAGCGTACGCGCCGCCACCTGGCCTTGCGGCAGTTCGTCCACGGCGCAAAGATCGACGAAGCCACGATCCTCGGCCTTGGCGAAGGGGCTGACGAAATGAATCGGCACCGCTTCGCCGGGCGCCCGCGTTTCGGCCGAGCGCCGCACCTGGACGACGCGGACGATCTCCGGCGCATGCTCCTTGATCGCACGCTCCACGCCTTCGGACAGCGTCTGGCCCGATGCCGGACAGCTTTGGCAGCTGCCGGTCAAGCGCACCTCGACGGTGTCGGGCAGCTTGATCGCCACCAGCTCGACACCGCCGGCATGCTCGGCCAGCATCGGTGCGACCGACTCCAGCGCGGCGCGGACCCGCGCCTCCAGCGGCTCGCGCACCAGACCATGCAGCCGCAGGACGCCATAAATGAACGGGTCCGACGCCAGCTCGCGCAGCCGGGCCGCGGCCGCCGGCTCGTCGCGCAGCCCCTTGAGCAGGCGCACCAGCGCCTCGCGGTGCAGGGCCTCAATGGCGCCGCGCAGGTTGTCGAGCACGGCGCGCTGCTCCAGCGGCCAGGCCTGGCCGATGGCCTGCAGCGCCGCCACCTCGGTGGCCATGTGGGCCAGCCGCTCGCTGTCGTCGTGGGTCGCTGCGTTCACGGGGCTGGGCCTCGGGTTCTTCAGTTGTACTTGAGGTTGCGGAACAGCCACGGCATCAGCGCGCCGCCGAAGGCACCACCGGCCACCATGCCGAGCCAGGGGTTCAGCCAGCCGAGCGCGAGCATCAGCGCGAGCGTCACGGCAAAGCCGGCGCCGAGCTGGCGGAAGAACGCCCAGTTGTCGCGGAACAGCTTGCCGGCGACGAACAGCTTGATCGAATTGAGCACCATATCGAACATCGTTTGCTCCTTGGCGCGTTCAGCGCAAAGCGTGGATCAGCACGGCCACCACCGCGGCGGGCACCACTGCGGCGAGGCCGAAGAAGGCGCCCATGAAGGCGGCGATCTCGTTGCCCATCGCCTGGCCGCCGAGCTTCACGCCGGTTGCGGCACCGCCCGCCGCGCCCGCCAGCACGGCGGCCAGGCACATCAATACGAGGGTCACAGTCATCGTTTGCTCCATGTTGGTCAATGGTTTGGTGGATGCTCCTGAACCAGGAGTTCTGGTCAATGTTCGGTCGGCCCGGCATCACCGGGGACGCGTGAGGCGCCGAAGTCGGCGTGCGAGGCATCGATGCCGGCGAGTGCGTCGGCCACCGTGGCCGCAGCGTCGTCCAGGCCCGCGGACTGAAAGAGTCGTTGCGCCTCCCGATACAGCGCACGCGCCTTCGCGGTGTTGCCCGGGTTGCCCAGCTCGGGGTGCTCGGGGTCGTCCGGCAGGTTGAGCAGGGCATTGGCCTTGTTGGCCGCGGTGTTGGCGTACTCCACCGGCATGTCGCGCGGGTTGCGCACCTTCAGCGCCTCGTCGTACGCCTCCACTGCACGCAGCAGGTTGGCCACGGGATGACTGCTCGGCGCGTACTGCAGCGCGTTGCCGAGGTTGTTCTGCGTCATCGCGTACTCGCTGGGATGGTCCACCAGCGTCACGATGCCGAGCACCTCCTCGAACGACTGCACGGCGAGCGCCTCGCGCATGCGCGCACGTTCGTCGGTGGCCGGAATCGAGAGGTAGGCGATCGCCAGGTTGTTGTGCAGGATCGAGAACTCGCGCGGCCAAGCTTGTTTGGTGAACACGCGCAGGGCGCGGTGGTAATGCGCGATCGCCTCCTGGATCGTCGCCCGGTGAGCAGCGCAAAGCGTCTGCGTCACGAGGCCCAGGTTCAGGTCGAGTTCGGCCACTTCTTCGGCCAGGCCATGGGTGGCCAGGTCGGCGCGAGCGGCCTCGAAACAGTCGCGCGCCGATTCGAGTGCGGCGGTACCACCATCGGGCAGGGTCTGGTAGGCCGTGCCCTGGCGGGCTCGAATGCGCGCGGCCAGCAACGCGAACGTGGGTGGAACCAGCGCCAGTGCCCGCTCGTACAGCGCCACCGCATCGTGCAACTGGCGCGGCGAGCGCGGCTTGATCTGCAGACCGCGGGCGATCTCCATCAGCATCTCGGCCCGTTCCTCGGGCGCGGCCTCGCCGTCTTCCGCCAGAGCCAGCGCCGATTGCACCTCGGCGTCGGCCACCGTGAAGAGGCTTCGGCCATCCGGTCGGCCCGAAGCGGGCGCCGTGCTTGTCTCCATAAATTTTGTCTCCTTGCTGGCTCTTGGGCCACGCCGGGGTTCGCTACTAGCTGCTATCGCAAGATTAACCAACGGCTCGAGAACGTCTATTAGGTAAACACCTTATGAAAACTAAGTTTGCTATCTAGCCGGCTGGCTATTTGTTGGCGCACCGCGCGGTTGCGTGCCAATGTACTTGCCTGTCAAACATTGTGGACGCGGCTGACCGAGACCCTAAATCGCCTGAAAAAAGGAAACAAATCAAGGATTTGCCAGCCAGTCATCCGTGTTTCGCGGAGGTTCGAACGCAGCTGGCACGAAGCGTGAGCAAGAAGTGACGACCCATCACGCCATTCCGGGCATCCGAGGTCAAGGCCCGGAGACATCTACATGAAGTCGTTCTACGAGGTGACGCGCCGCCAGGGCATGAGAACAAGCCGCGCACACCGATGCTGTGGCGTTATGGGCTGGAGTACACCTGTTGTTCCGAGGACTCCATCCGCTCGACCCACCCCGCTGGCCGAAGACATTGTGGTGTCAATGATCTCGCTGGCCGATGCCGGCAACCAGCCACGGCTGCAGCGGCCATAGCGGACAGGGGCTGCGGCGCTTCTCGGCGTCCATCACTGGCAGCGCTCGCGTTCACGTGAGCGGCCCTACACGGGTGCAGCGGTTCTTGTCGAGATTTCTGGTTGTCGTTGTTGTGGCGCTTGCCATTGAAGGACTTGTTGCAACCTTCAAGGCCGCGCACGAGGACCCACGTCAGTTGTACTTTGCGTCGTGCATCGTCGCCTCTTGCGGTGTTCTGCTCGCAGGCTGGGACTTGTTCATACGGTTCAACAGTTATGCGGAGAAACTTGAGCCGGAGGCCATGGCCGAGGCGAATCAAGAGGGCACTAAGATTAGCTTGGACTAGAGCTTCCACAGCCGGCACCACCATTGCGGCTCGACCGGGACTGGCAACTCGGGCAGGTCGCACCACTTCCGGTGTGGCAGGTAGTAGATGCACTCGGCGCAACGCTGTTCGATGCCACCGAGTTCAACCGGATGCGGCGCGAAGCCGCCGATGTCCAGACGACCCACAAGATCCTCGGCAGGCAGGTCCGCTAGGCGGTCGAGAATGGCCTGGAACTCAATCTGGTTGGCCGGGAACGGTGCCATCTGCGTCGACATGCCAGACGACGGCATCTCCCCGATCCGCATGCGCAGCAGGTTCAGAGCAACGCGGTCCATCGTGCTCCAATCCAAACGAAGTTCTCCAGGTAGTGCGGCTGGTGGAACTCCGCCACCTTCTTGCGTAGGCCCGAGGTGCCGGGCTGCTGGCCGGCAAAGGGCTGGGTCGGCAAGCTGACGATCGCCATCGACGGTTCTCCTGTTGGAGCGGTGCGAGCCTTCAGAGCGGCAGCGCGGCGTAGCTCACCGACAGGGTGTGGCTGCCG
Source organism: Burkholderiales bacterium (assembly GCA_016185015.1). GTDB lineage: Bacteria > Pseudomonadota > Gammaproteobacteria > Burkholderiales > Burkholderiaceae_C > Hylemonella. Next base: position 79,802 of record JACPOI010000031.1, on the reverse strand, counting down.
CCGGCCGGCACGGTGACCACGTTGTCCAGAGCATTGGCCGACTCCACGCAGACCATCTCGCGCCAACCGCCCTGTCCGGCGCGGCCGGGTCCGAAGTCGCCCATCTTGTCGGCCTTTTCCGCCCAGGGCGTCCAGACCACGGTGGCACGGCTGCCCGTCTTCGCGATCTCTATGCGACGCTGCAGCCCAGGGTCGACGATCACGCAGTCGGCGCCGGTGTTCAGGTAGACGCGGTCCACCTCGCCCGCGAACCGGACGGCGCCCCGCTGCACCTTGCGCACAGCGCCCGCCACCTTGTCCACGTACTCGCACGCGTCCAGGCCCTGCACCTCGACGGCCCCGATGTCGCTGATGCCCAGATAGGTGTGCAAGGCCTCGCCAAGGACGAGGTCCTGCGGGCCGGGGTTGTGCGTGGTCAGCTCGATGCGCAAGCGCCTGCCGACGCTGACCCTCAGCGCCAGCCGGGCTTCGTGCGGCCACTGCGCCCGCGTGGCCTCGGTCGGCGTCAGGGTCAGGCCGATGCTTGTCGAGCCGTCGGGCAGCGCCGCCGTGTCGCAGAGTTCCCAGGGCACCGTGCGTGCAAAGCCGTGGCCGGGCCAGCCGCTTTCCGTGACATGAGGGCCGAACCACGGCCAGCACACGGGCGCACCGCCGCGAATCGACTTGCCCGGCGCGAACGTGGCCAGCGGTGACAACCAGACCACGGGTTCGGCCTGGTCCTTCGGTCGCCAGCTCATCAGGTGGGCGCCTTGCAAGCACAGGCTGGCGCTGCCGTGCGCGTTGTCGATGTCGGCAAAGGCCAGCCCGTTGGTCCCGATGCGCAGGCTCACGTGACCGGGAATCGCGTGGCGCGCGAGCAGTGTGGGGTTCGACATGGCATTCCAATTATGGGCGGGTGAAAGGGTCCGCGCCGAAACCGAGTCCCTGGCTCGACGGTCTTTGCAGCGGGCGCATCGGACTCAATGCCCCTCGACTCGGCTGTGAATCCGGCGCGTCAATCGCCACACGCCCCACAGCACCAGCGGTATCGCGGCGCCGGCGGCGAGTTCAGGGTGGATGGGAACACCCGCCGCCTTGGCCGCTTTGCCAAGGTACAGCAGAAGGCTGACCACGTAGTACGAGATCGCCGCGATCGACAGGCCCTCGACCGTGCTCTGCAGCTTCAACTGGAGTTGCTGGCCCCGAGCCAGCTTGGCCAGCAGCTGCTGGTTCTGCGCTTCGCGGGCGATGTCCACGCGTGTGCGCAGCAGCGCGCCCGCACGCTCGATGCGCTGCGACAGCGATGCCAGTCGCCTGGCGGCCGATTCCACGGTGGCCATCGCGGGCGCGAGCCGGCGCAGCAGGAATTCGCCGAGCGTCTGCGTGCCGGGGATGGCCTGCTCGCGCAGCTCGTCGATGCGCGAGCGCACGAGCGCGTAGTAGGCCTCGGTGGCGCAGAACCGGTAGCTGTGCATCGCCGTGGCCCGCTCGACGCGGGCAGCCACGGCAGTCAGCGTGTCCAGAAGCACGGCGTCGTGCAGGTCCCGCGCCTCCGTCAGCGATGTCAGCTCGGAGACGGCGTGCTCCGCCTCGCGCAGCAGGGTCTGCAAGGACTTGGCCACCGGCAGCCCGCGCAGGGCCAGCAGGCGGTAGGTCTCCATTTCGAGCAGCCGTGCCGCCAGCCGCCCGACGCGCGTTTCGCCGGTACCGGTCTGGGCGATCACCACCATGCGCTCGTAGCCGCTCGCGCGCAGCCGGAAATCGCTCACCACGCAGCTGTGGCCGTTGCGCCCCACGAGTGAAACGACGACCGTGCGATCGCCGAACCAGTGCCGTGCGCGCTCCAGCGGCGCCGCGACCTCCTCGGCGCTGCCGGCGAGGATGACCAGTTCGATCGCCGCCAGCGTGTGCCCGGGGATGCCGCGCAGCCACTCATGGTCGATGACCAGCGCGGCCAGCAACTCGGGATCGCTCGCGCCCTGGGTCGCCTCGGCGGGCAAGGGTTGCACGAGGGAGTAACGCGTGACTTCGGTGTGGCGTTCCCACTTCAGCGTGCCGCAAGGCAGGCGCAGGCGCAGGAAGTGGCCGGCCAACTGCTCGCCCATCAGCAGGCGCTGGCCCGGCAGCTGCCGCAGGTGCTCGAGCTCGCGCTCGATCGGCACACCTTCGTTGAGCACGGCGACCTGCAGCACCAGGGCCGGCAGGCGAATCCGCGCCGTCGGCCGTGCGTGCACCTCGTCGTGCAGGGCGCGCCGCTCGGCGGCGTCGGCAGGCAGGGCCAGCGCGGCGGGGTGGCCCGGTGGTGGTGGCGTGTCAGGGTCGGTCATGGTTTCGGCCCGGCTTCAATCGGGTGGGGCTTCAGCATGCCGTTGCGGAGCGTCTCGGTGATCACCATCCACGGTCCATCGGGCGTCTCGACTGTATAAGTGCGGGTCGCGCTGGCATCGGGCCATCCGACCACTGCCCACGGCCGCGCGCACAGCGCGTCGTCCAATCGGGCCCAAGGTGCCCGCCTGATCCAGAGTCGCTCGAGCAGATGCCCGATCGGTCTCTCGCCGCCTTCGATCTCCTGGGCCACGTCGCGCGGCAGCGTTTGCGTCGTGACGTACGCCAGGCTGTCCAGCATCACTGCACCACGCGAGGCCAGGCAGCTGAAGCGTTCGATCAGGCGCGTGCCGGGCAGGGCGCAGCGCACGGGCTCGGGCGGATCGTTGCACGCACGTTGCTCCAAGACGTGCAGCTGGATCGGTCCGCCGGCAATCGTCTCGCACAGGCGCGTGGTCGAGCCGTCTTGCGCGCACAGCGGCAACAGCGCCCGCGCCACTGCGGCGTCGGCAGGCGTCGACACGCCGGTACCGAAGCGCCGGCGCTTGAGCATCAGAAGCGGTATCCGACACCCACTCCGACCAGCACAGGATTGACCTTGAGCTTGGAAATCGTGGTGCCGCCCGACTTCAGGTCGGTACGGATCCAGGCCTTCTTCACGTCGATGTTCAAAGACCAGGGACCGCCGAGGCCGATATCGATTCCTGCCTGGAGAGCCGGTCCGAAGCTGTTGCGGTCGAGGGTGAGCGGCCCGGTCACGCCGTTGCCCAGTTTGACGCTGGACAGGTTCGTGTAGTTGATGCCGGCGCCGACGTAGGGACGGAACTGCCCGTCGGGGAGGAAGTGCCACTGCACGGTCAGCGTCGGGGGAAGGGCCTTGAACGACCCGGCATCGAATGCACCGACCGCGCTCGAGGTCACCCGCGCGTCGAGCTTGGTGAAAGCCAGCACCAGTTCGGCAGCGATTTGTTTGGTGAAGAAGTACGAGATGTCGAGCTCGGGGGCCCACTTGTCCTTGACAAGGATGGCGTCGGCTGGCACGGCCAGCGAGGGAATCGGACTGGAGTTGTTCGCCGGGTCGATGTGCAGTGCGCGCACGCGAACCAGCCAGGGGCCGGTCTGCGCGTGAGCGGTCGCGGTGCCGAGCACGGGAGCAAGGGCGAGGACGGCGAGTGCCAGGGTTTTGGCAAGGGTCATGAGGTAAGTCTCCAAAGGGTTTGTTTTCGGGCGTGGCCCAAGGCCGCCTCATTCGGGCAAGCCCAATCGGCCGTTGGGTGGCAGTGGTGCAAACGCTGTTTGCACCCGGGAGACTGCGACGCAAGAGGCGTGCCCCGGAGAACCCCTTTTGGCCACCCGCAGCACCGAGTGTCGGGCGCCAGGATCGATGGCGGTCGTGCGGATCATCGCCATCGGCGTTGCCGGTCAAAAGTGAAGCACCTGAACGCCGTCAACCCTGCCGAGCAGGCACAGGTGGGCGTGGTGGCGCGCGAAGAGCCCGACGGTGACCACGCCCGGCCACTGGTTGATCTCGGCTTCCAGCGCGGCCGGATCGGTGATGACCAGGCCATGCACGTCCAGGATCGGATGCCCGTTGTCGGTGACCACGCCCTGGCGCAGAGCCGCGCGCCCGCCGATGGCCTCGAAGCGGCGCGTGATGCGATTCGCAGCGATGCCGATGACTTCCACGGGCAGCGGGAAGCGCCCCAGGACGCCCACTTGCTTGGAGGCGTCGGCGATGCACAGGAAAAATTGCGCCAGATCGGCCACGATCTTCTCGCGCGTCAGCGCCGCGCCGCCGCCCTTGATCATGTGGCCGCGCGGGTCGATCTCGTCGGCTCCGTCCACGTACAACGCCAGCTGTTCGACATCGCCGGCCTCGAGCACGCGGATGCCGTGGCCGCGCAGCCGCGCCGTGCTCGCGTTGCTGCTCGACACCGCGCCGGCGATGCCCTCGCGCAGAGTGGCCAGCGCGTCGATGAAGTGGTTCACCGTCGATCCGGTGCCCACGCCGATGATGCCGCCGGGCGGCACGTGCGTCAGCGCCGCACGGGCGACCATGGCCTTGATCTCGTCCTGCGTCATCAAGTGACCCCCTGCGCCAGCCGCTGTGCCGTAATGGCTACGGCCATGAACTCGTCGACGTTCAACGAGGCCCCGCCCAGCAGGCCGCCATCGACGTCGGGCATCGCCAGCAGCTCGCGCGCATTGGCCCGCTTCATGCTGCCGCCGTAGAGGATGTGCACGCCCGCGGCGATCTCCGCATCCGCCTCGGCCAGGCAGCGGCGGATGAACGCGTGAACGTCCTGTGCCTGCTCGGGCGTGGCCGTGGCACCGGTGCCGATCGCCCACACGGGCTCGTAGGCCACGACCGCATCGGTGAACGCGCTCGCCCCGGCGAGATCGAGCACCGCGCGCAACTGGCGCGCCACCACGGCCTCGGTAGCGCCTTGCTCACGCTCCTGCAGCGACTCGCCGACGCACAGCACGGGCGTCATGCCGGCCCGGCTGGCCGCGAGGAACTTGTGTGCGACGACGGCGTCGCTTTCGCCGAACAGTGCGCGCCGCTCCGAGTGGCCGACCAGCACGCAGGCGCAGCCGAACTCCCGCAGCATCTGGGCCGACACTTCGCCGGTGTAGGCCCCGCTTTCATGCTCCGAGACGTTCTGGGCGCCCCAGGCCATGCCGCTGTCGCCCAGGCATCGTTGCGCCTCGGGCAGGTACAGGAAGGGCGGGAACAACACCAGCTGCACGAGGTTCAGGCGTGCCATGGCACCGTCGGCGTTCGCAGCCGCCAGCGCCTGCACGCCGGCCAAGCTGCCGTTCATCTTCCAGTTGCCGGCCACCAGGAAGTTGCGGCGTCGGCTACCCATAGCGCAGCTCCGTCGCCTTGCCGCCAAACACGCGGTACGAGTAGATGGTGTAGGCAACGATCGCTGGCACCGAGATGCACACGCCGACGAGCGTGACCTTCAGCGTGGCCGGGCTGCTGGCGGCCTGCCACATCGTCAGCTTGTCGATCACGACGTAGGGATAGATGCTGTAGGCCAGGCCGACGAAGCCGAGCACGAACACGGCGATCAACAGCACGAACGGCAGCCAGCACAGCTCGCCGCGCACCAAGCGCGTCGGCAGCACGCGGCGCAACACCAGCAGCGCGCCCGCGGTGGTGGCCGGAATCACCAGCAGCGCGATGATCTGCGGCAGCGCGAACCAGCGCTCGCGCACCGTGGTGCTGATCCAGGGCGTGGCCATCGAGATCAGCACCATGCCCAGCACCACCGGCCACCAGGCCTGCTGCGCCCAGCCGACGGCCTTTGCCTGCAAGTCGCCCTCAGTCTTCATGACGAGCCAGGCGGCGCCCAGCAGCACGTAGGCGGCCGGCAGCGTCAGCGCGATGGCAGCCGCGAACAGCGGGTAGTTCCAGCCCTCGCCGAAGCCGCTGATGTAGCGCCCGAGCATCCAGCCTTGCATCATCGACGCGAGCAGCGAGCCGCCGAAGAAGAGCCGGTTCCAAGCCGCCTTGTGGCTGTCGTGCGCCTTGACGCGGAAGTCGAAGGCCACGCCGCGCAACACCAGGCCGACCAGCATCAGGGTCACGGGCAGGTAGAGCTCGGTCAGGATCAGGCCATGGGCTTTCGGGAAGGCGATCAGCAGCATGCCCACGCCCAGCACGATCCAGGTTTCGTTCGCGTCCCAGAACGGCCCGATCGAGGCCACCATGATGTCCTTCTCGGCGTCGGTGGCGCGTGGCAGCAGCATGCCCACGCCCAGGTCGTAGCCGTCGCTGAGAACATAGACAAGCATCGACAGGCCCATCAGAGCCAGGAAGATCAACGGCAGGGCCTGGTCGAAGCTCATCGGGGCTCGCCACCACGCGTCGGGAACATGGCGGCAGCGACCGGCGCTCCCCCCGGGGCGGCGATGGCCGGCGACAGATCCTCGGGCTTTTCGGCCATGTGCTTCAGAACGAGAACGTAGGCGACGAGCAAGGCCAGGTACAGCGTGACATAGATCGCCAGCGTGAACGCGATCATCGAACCGGGTACGTTCGAGGCCACGTCGGCCACGCGCAGCAGGCCGTAGACGATGAAGGGCTGGCGGCCGATCTCGGTGACGTACCAGCCCGCGACCGTGGCCGCCCAGCCCGAGAAGGTCATGCCCACGAGAACCCACAGCAGCGGTCGCTTCAACGCGGCGGCACGCCAGCCGGCGCGGCGCCCCATCCACCACGACACCCAGCTCACCAGCAGCATCAGCGTGCCGACACCGACCATGACGCGGAACGCCCAGAACACCGGCGCCACGGGCGGGTGCCGATCGCGGAACTCGTCGAGGCCCTTGATCTCTCCGTCCCAATCGTGCGTGAGGATGATGCTGGCGCCTTTTGGGATGCCGATCTCGTAGCGATTGCTGCGTGTGGCCTCGTCGGGCCAGGCAAACAGCAGCAGCGGCGCGCCGCGCTGGGTCTGCCAGACGCCTTCCATCGCCGCGACCTTCTGCGGCTGATGCTCGAGCGTGTTCAATCCATGCAGGTCCCCGACGAAGATCTGCACCGGGATCAGCAATGCCGCGCAGGTGACGCCGACGCGCAGCACTCGCGGGGCCATCTGCGGAGCCGAACCGCGCAGCACCTGCCAGGCGCTCACGCCCGCCAGCACGAATGCACAGGTCAACCCCGAAGCCAGCAGCACGTGGGCGAAGCGGTAGGGGAACGAGGGGTTGAGGATGACCTCGGCCCAATTCTTGACGTGGAACACGCCTTCCACGATCTCGTGCCCGGCGGGCGTCTGCATCCACGAGTTGAGCACCAGGATCCAGAACGCGCTCACGGTGGTGCCGAAGGCGACGAAGAAGGTCGCGAAGCCATGGACGCGCTCGCTCACGCGCCCGTGACCGAAGAGCATGATGCCGAGGAAGCCCGCTTCCAGGAAGAAGGCGGTCAGCACCTCGTAGCCCAGCAGCGGGCCGGCGACGTTGCCGGCGCGCTCCATGAAACCGGGCCAGTTGGTGCCGAACTGGAAGCTCATCGTCACGCCGCTGACCACGCCCAGCGCGAAGGTCAGCGCAAACACCTTGGTCCAGAAGCGGTAGGCCGCAAGCCAGGCGCCCTCTTGCGTGCGGCGCCAGCGCCAGCGGAAGAACATCAGCAACCAGCCCAGCGCGATGGTGATCGACGGGAACAGGATGTGGAAGGTGATGTTGGCGGCGAACTGGGCGCGGGCCAGGAGGAGGGGGTCCATCGGGGGTGCTGCTTTGTGTTCTGTCAGGACGTGGCAGGAATCACACCGTCGCGATGCGCATCAGGTTCGTCGTGCCGGGCGTGCCGAATGGCACCCCCGCGATGGCGACGATGGTCTGGCCACTCTCGGCAAAACCCTCCTGCTGCGCGACGGCGCAGGCTTTGGCAGTCATCTGATCGACATCTGCCGCGTCCTCGATGTGTACCGAGTGGATGCCCCAGGCCAGGGCCAGGCGGCGCGCGACGCCCAGGTTCGGCGTCAGGCTCAGTACCGGCGCTTCGGGGCGCTCGCGGGCGACGCGCAAACTGGTGTGGCCCGAGCTCGTGTAGCAGACGATGGCGCTCGCGTGCACGAGCGCGACGGCATGGCGCACGGCGCAGCACACGGCGTCGGCTGTGCCTGCGGTAGCGGGCGCGCTCGGGCGCGACATACTCATCAGCTGCTGGTGCTGCGGGTCGGCTTCCACTTCGGTGATCAGGCGGCTCATCATGTCCACCGCCTCGACCGGGTAGCGGCCCGCGGCGGACTCGGCAGACAGCATGACGGCGTCGGCGCCGTCGTAGATGGCAGTGGCCACGTCCGAGGCCTCGGCACGCGTGGGCACCGGGCTCGTCACCATCGACTCGAGCATCTGCGTGGCCACGATCACCGGGCGCCCGAGCCGGCGGCAGGTTTGCAAGATGCGCTTCTGGATGCCGGGCACGCGCTCGGCCGGCAGTTCCACGCCCAGATCGCCGCGCGCCACCATCACGGCGTCGGCGCATTCGGCGATGGCGTCCAGCTGCTCGATGGCCGAAGGCTTCTCGAGCTTGGCCACGATGGCCGCGCGCTGGCCAATCAAGGTTCGCGCCTCGGCCACGTCTTCGGGCCGCTGCACGAACGACAGGGCGATCCAGTCCGCGCCGAGTTCGAGCGCCAGCGCCAGATCGCGCCGGTCCTTGGCGGTCAGTGCGCTGATCGGCAGCAGCACGCCGGGCACGTTGACGCCCTTGCGGTCGGACAGCTTGCCGCCAATCACGACACGGGTGTCGGCGAAACTGGCGCCGCAGCGCTCGACGACCAAGCGCAGCTTGCCGTCGTCGAGCAGCAGTTCGGCCCCCGGCGCCAGTGCCGCGAAGATCTCAGGGTGCGGCAGGCCGACGCGGCGCGTGTCGCCCGGCGCATCGTCGAGTTCGAGCCGGAACGGCTGCGACTCGGCCAGCATCACCGAGCCCTCGGCAAACGTGCCCACGCGCAGCTTCGGACCCTGCAGGTCGGCCAGGATGCCGATCGGGCGGCCGGCTTCGCGCTCGAGCTCGCGCAGGATGGTGAAGCGCTCACGATGCGCCACCGCGTCGCCGTGGCTGAAGTTCAGGCGAAAGACATCGACGCCGGCGGCGAACAGCCGCCGGATCGTGTCCTTGTCGGAACTGGCCGGGCCGAGGGTGGCGACGATCTTGGCGTTGCGGTGACGGCGCATGCTGTAGTGCTCTCGCGCGTCACACGTAGCGGGCCGACATTGCCTCGAGCGGCAGCGGCTTGATGCGGGCCCCTTGGCCGGCACAGCCGAAGGCCTCGAAGCGCGCCTTGACCACGCCGCGCGCGGCCTTCTTCGCCGCCTGCAAAGCCTTGCGCGGGTCGAACTCGCTCGGGTGCTCGGCGAACACCTGGCGCATCGCCGCGGTCATCGCCAGCCGAATGTCGGTGTCGATGTTGATCTTGCGCACGCCGCTCTTGATGCCGCGCTGGATCTCCTCGACCGGCACGCCGTATGTCTCCTTGATGTCGCCACCGTACTTGCGGATGATCGCCAGCCACTCCTGCGGCACGCTGGACGAACCGTGCATCACCAGGTGCGTGTTCGGCACCGCGGCGTGGATCTGCGCGATGCGCTCGATGGCCAGGATGTCGCCGGTGGGCTGCCGGGTGAACTTGTAGGCGCCGTGACTGGTGCCGATGGCGATGGCCAGCGCATCGACGCCGGTGCGCGCGACGAAGTCCTTCGCCTCCTCGGGGTTCGTGAGCATCATGTCGTGCGTGAGCTTGCCCGCGGCACCGACGCCGTCCTCCTCGCCGGCCTCACCGGTTTCGAGCGAACCCAGGCAGCCAAGTTCGCCTTCGACCGAGACACCGATCGAGTGCGCCATCTCGCAGACCTTGCGCGTGACCTCGACGTTGTAGTCGTAGCTCGCGGGCGTTTTCGCGTCTTCGAGCAAGGAGCCGTCCATCATCACGCTGGTGAATCCCGAGCGGATCGACTGCTGGCACACCGCCGGCGAGGCGCCGTGGTCCTGGTGCAGCACGATCGGGATATCGGGGTGCATCTCCACGGCCGCCAGCACCAGGTGGCGCAGGTAGGGCTCGCCGGCGTACTTGCGCGCACCGGCCGAGGCTTGCAGGATCACCGGTGACTGCGTTTCCTGCGCCGCCTCCATGATGGCGTGGACCTGTTCGAGGTTGTTGACGTTGAAGGCTGGCACGCCGTAGCCGTATTCGGCGGCGTGGTCGAGCACTTGGCGCAATGAAACGAGGGCCATGGGGTTCTCCGGTGAAGTCGTTGAGTGGGCAGGAAGTCGGTGGGATGCGGGAAGCGGGCTGGCTAGGGGTAGTCGCTGATCGTGTCGCGTTGCGTGAACCAGTCGGCGATGTCGGCCAGACGGATGCGGTCATCCTGGCCAGCGTTTGGCTGCGGAGAGCGAGCACCCGGCGCAGGGCGCCAGCCTTCGCGCGTGTGCAGACCCAGCCCGACGGCGATGGCGCCCTCGACCGCCGCCTGGGCGAAGTAGAAGCTGCGGGTGACGATGACTGGGCAATTGGCGGCACGCGCCGCCGCCACGCCACCCGGCGAGTCCTCGAGGGCGACGGCTTCGAGCGGACCGACGCCCAGCGCCTGCATGGCCTTGACGAAGACCTCGGGATCGGGCTTCTTGCGCTGCACGTCCTCACCGCAAACGACAGCGCCGAACCAATCAGCCCAGCGCTCACCCATGTGCTTGCGCATCAGGGCTTCCAGGTTGGAGCGGCTCGTCGTCGTCGCGATGGCCATGCGAACGCCCTGGTCAAGGCACTCGTGCATCAACTCGAGCACACCCCCGCGCAACGGGATTCCCGTGCCGGCGACCAGTTCGGCGTACAGCGTGTTCTTCTTGGCGTGCAGCGCACGCGCCAGCGCGTCGCGCTCGCCGGCCAGCGGCGGTGCGTCGGGCCGGCTGTTCATATCGTGCATCAGGCGCTCGCGCCCGCCGGTGACCTGCAGGAGTTGCCCATAGCGGGCATCGTCCCAGCGCCAAGGCAGCCCAAAGGCCTCGAAGGCAAGGTTGAACGCGACCCGATGCCCGTCGCGCTCGGTCTCGGCAAGCGTGCCGTCGACGTCCCACAGGAGTGCTTTGAGTTTGCTCATGGGCGGCGTTCCGTCACAGTGCGCGCTTGGCGAGGATCTCGAAAGCCGGCAGCGTCTTGCCCTCGAGCACTTCGAGGAAGGCGCCGCCGCCGGTCGAGATGTAGCCCACGTCGCCCTCGATGCCGTACTTGGCGATCGCGGCCAGCGTGTCGCCGCCGCCGGCGATCGAGAACGCGCTGCTGTCGGCGATCGCCCGCGCGATCATCTCGGTGCCCTTGGCAAAGGCGTCGAACTCGAACACGCCGACCGGGCCATTCCAGACGATGGTGCCGGCGGCCTTGAGTTGGGCGGCGAGCAGTGCCGCAGTCCTGGGACCGATATCGAGAATCAGGTCGTCGTCGGCCACGTCGGCCACGGCCTTCACCGTCGCCGTCGCATCGGCCTTGAACATCTTGGCGCACACCACGTCGACCGGGATCGGCACTGCGGCGCCGCGCGCCTTCATCGCCTCGATCACCGCCTTGGCTTCGTCGACGAGGCCGGGCTCGGCCAGGCTCTTGCCGATCGGCAGCCCCGCGGCGAGCAGGAAGGTGTTGGCGATGCCGCCGCCGACGATCAGGCCATCGACCTTGGCCGCGAGGCTCTGCAGGATGGTCAGCTTGGTGCTGACCTTGCTGCCGGCGACGATGGCCACCAGCGGCCGCTTCGGTTGCGCCAGTGCCTTCGTGATCGCGTCGATCTCGGCGGCCAGCAGCGGGCCGGCGCAGGCGACCTTGGCGAATTGCGCGATGCCGTAGGTGCTGGCCTCGGCGCGGTGCGCGGTGCCGAAGGCGTCGTGCACGAAGATGTCGCACAGCGCAGCCATCTTGCGGGCGAGCGCCTCGCTGTTCTTCTTCTCGCCTTTGTTGAGGCGCACGTTCTCGAGCATCACCACTTCGCCCGGCGCGACCTTGACGCCGTCGAGCCAGTCAGTTGCCAGGCGCACCTCACGACCCAGCAACTCGCCCAGACGCGCAGCCACCGGCTCGAGCGAATCCCCCGGTTTGAACTCGCCTTCGGTCGGCCGGCCGAGGTGCGAAGTCACCATCACCGCCGCACCGGCGTCCAGCGCCATGCGAATACAGGGCACCGAAGCGCGGATGCGCGTGTCCTCGGTGATGCGCCCCGCATCGTCCTGCGGCACGTTGAGGTCGGCGCGGATGAAGACACGCCGGCCCTCGACGGCGCCCTGCGCGATCAGGTCGGCGAAGCGCAGCACCTTCACCGCGACGCTCCAATCACGCGCACCATCTCGAGCACCTTGCTCGAGTAGCCCCATTCGTTGTCGTACCAGGCCACCACCTTGACGAAGGTCGGGTCGAGCATGATGCTGGCCTCGGCGTCGAACACAGAGGTGCAGGCCTCGCCGCGGAAGTCGGTCGAGACGACCTTGTCCGTCGTGTACCCGAGCACGCCTTTCATCGCCCCCTGGCTGGCGGCCTTCATCGCGGCGCAGATCTGTTCGTAGCTCGTCTCTTTCGAGAGTTCGGCCGTCAGGTCGACCACCGACACGTCGCTGGTCGGCACGCGAAACGCCATGCCGGTGAGTTTTTTGTTCAACGCGGGAATCACCCGGCCCACGGCCTTGGCCGCGCCGGTGGACGAGGGGATGATGTTCTCGAGGATGCCGCGGCCACCGCGCCAGTCCTTGTTGCTCGGGCCGTCCACGGTCTTCTGCGTCGCGGTGGCGGCGTGCACCGTGGTCATCAGGCCGCGCTTGATGCCGAAGCTGTCGTTGAGCACCTTGGCCACGGGCGCCAGGCAGTTCGTCGTGCAGCTGGCGTTGCTGACGATCGTCTCGCCGGCGTACTGCGTGTGGTTGACGCCGTAGACGAACATCGGCGTGTCGTCCTTGCTGGGCGCGCTCTGGATCACCTTCTTCGCGCCCGCGTCGAGGTGCTTCTGGCAGGTATCCAGCGTCAGGAACAGGCCGGTCGCTTCCACCACCACGTCGACGCCGACATCGCCCCAGGCCAGCGCGGCCGGGTCCTTGACAGCAGTGAGCCGGATCTTGCGGCCGTTGACGACCAGCGTGCCGCCGTCGACGACTACGTCACCCTTGAAGCGGCCGTGCACGCTGTCGTACTGCAGCATGTAGGCGAGATAGTCGGGTTCGAGCAGGTCGTTGATCGCGACCACCTCGATTTCGTTCTTGAAGTCCTGCACGGCGGCGCGAAACACCATGCGGCCGATGCGGCCGAAGCCGTTGATTGCGATGCGAATTGTCATGATGAACTGGAGAGGTGCTTTGCAGCGGGTGAGCCGTCGGGCGCGCAGGAGCGGCCGGCGATAACAAAGTGGGCAAGTTCGTCGAGACTGCGGAACAGTCGCGCGGGGCGCGCGTCTTCGATCGGCTGACCCGCGTTGTAGCCGTACGGAACGGCCCACGCGGTCACCCCAGCGTTGCGTGCCGCCTCGACGTCGATGCGCGAGTCGCCGACATGGCCGCATCGATCGGCATGGCCGCCCAGCTGCTTGACAACATGGCGCAGCACCCCGGGATCGGGCTTCTTCACGCTCAGTGAATCGCCGCCGATCAGCAGATCGAATTGGTCCCAGAGTCGATGCGCGCGCAGCAATCGCTCGGCGTGGCGTTGTTCCTTGTTGGTGACGCAGGCCAGCTTGACGCCGGCGGCCTTGAGTAAGCGCAGCGCTTCGCGTGCGCCCGGGTAGGGAACGCTCGAGGTACCAGTGGTCAACGCATAGTGTTCGTCCATGCTGGCGAGCACTTGGTCCGGCCGTACGCGCTCGGCGAGATGGGGCTGCTCAATCATGACCCGGCCCAGCAACTTGATCATGAGCTCGCGCGTGCCGGCGCCGATCAGCGCGGTCACCTCCGACGCCGGGCGGCGCGCGATGCCGTGCGACTCGAGCGCGCGATTGGCCGCCTCGGCGATCTCCGAGGCCGTGTCCACCAGAGTGCCATCGAGATCGAAACTAACAATGTCGTAGTGCATGTCGGTGGTTTTCAGTTGGGGGATCGGACGAAGCGATCTTCGAGCGCCACCTGCCGGCGCGCCAGTTCGGCCAGGGCCTTGGCGTTGAGGCCGAAGTGCTCATAGACCTTCGGCCCGGGCGCCGACTCGCCGAAGCTGTTGACGCCCAGTGCCTCTGCACACTGGTACTGCCCCCACCAGGCGGTGACGCCTGCTTCGACGCCAATGCGCGGGATGCCCCGGCCGAGCACTTGCTCGCGCCAGCCGGTCTCCTGCCGATCGAAGACGGTGCTGCTGGGCAGGGAGACCACCCGTGCCGCGATGCCCAGCGCATCGAGCAGGCGCTGCGCCTCGATGGCGAGGGATACTTCGGAGCCGGTGCCGATCAGCACCACTTGCGGCTCCGGACGGTCGGAGAGCACGTAGCCGCCGCGACGGATCTGCATCACCTGTTCCGGCGTTCGTGCTTGCGGCGGCAGGTTCTGGCGCGACAGCAGCAGGGCGCTCGGCCGAGTGCGTTGTTCGAGCGCGAACGCCCAGGCCACCGCCGTCTCGGCGGCGTCTCCGGGCCGCCAGACGTCGAGATTGGGGATCAGGCGCAGGCTGGCGGCATGCTCGACGGCCTGGTGCGTGGGCCCGTCCTCGCCCAGGCCGATGCTGTCGTGCGTGAAGACGTGGACCACGCGCAGCTTCATCAGCGCGGCCATGCGGATGGCGTTGCGGTTGTAGTCGCTGAAGGTGAGGAAGGTGCCGCCGTACGGAATGAAGCCGCCGTGCAGGGCGAGCCCGTTCATGATCGCCGCCATGCCGAACTCGCGCACACCGTAGTTGATATGGCGTCCGCCGCTCTGGCCGGCACGCACGGCACCGCAGCCCGGGAAGTCGGTCAGGTTCGAGCCGGTAAGGTCGGCGCTGCCGCCGAGCATCTCGGGGATCTTGGGTGCCAGGATGGCCAGCGTTTGCTGGGAGGCCTTGCGTGAGGCAACCGCCGCCGTGGCTTGTCCGAGTTCGACCATCGCCGCCAGCGCGGCCTCGTGGAACGATGCCGGCAGTTCGCCGGCAATCCGGCGCTCGTACTCGGCGGCCAGCGCGGGGTGTTCGGTCCGGTAGGCCTCGAAGGCCAAGCGCCATTCGGCCTCGCGTTTGGCGCCCAGATCGCGTGCGCTCCAGCGCGCGCGCACGGCGTCGGGGACCTCGAACGGTCCTGCCTGCCACCCGATCGCGGCCCGCGTGGCGGCGATCTCGTCGGCCCCAAGGGCTTCGCCATGCGCCTTGGCGGTGCCGGCGCGCCCCGGGGAGCCGCGGCCGATGGTGGTGCGGCAGACGATCAGCGTGGGTCGGTCGGCGGATCGGCGTGCCTCGGCAATGGCTTGCCCGACGGCCACGGTGTCGTGGCCGTCGATCGGGCCGATCACGTTCCAGCCGTAGGCGCGAAAGCGCTGTGAGGTGTCGTCGGCGAACCAGGCGTGCACCGCACCGTCGATCGAGATGCCGTTGTCGTCGTACAGCGCGATCAGCTTGCCCAGCTTCCACACGCCGGCCAGCGAGCAGGCTTCGTGGCTGATGCCTTCCATCAGGCAGCCGTCGCCAAGGAAGACGTAGGTGTTGTGGTCGACGACGACATGTCCCGGGCGGTTGAACTCGTCGCCCAGCAGCTTCTCGGCCAGCGCGAAACCCACTGCGTTCGTCAGGCCCTGGCCCAAGGGTCCGGTCGTGGTTTCCACGCCGGGCGTGAGGCCGACCTCGGGGTGCCCTGGGGTTTTGCTGTGCAATTGGCGGAAGCGCTGCAGTTCCTCGATCGGCAGCTCATAGCCCGTCAGGTGCAGCAGTGCGTACAGCAGCATAGAAGCGTGACCGTTGGACAGCACAAAGCGGTCGCGATCCGGCCACTTCGGGTTCGCCGGGTTGTGTCGCAGGTGCCCATTCCACAGCGCCACGGCCATTTCTGCCATGCCCATTGGCGCGCCGGGGTGGCCGGAGTTGGCCTGCTGCACAGCGTCCATGGCCAGGGCGCGCAGCGCGTTGGCGAGTTCGTCGTAGCGGCCGCTGTCGGGGCGCAGTACGCGGTCGGTGGAGGTGCCGGCCATTACAGGGCTCCCAGCGCGCGATGGCGCTGTTCCATCATGCGCCAGATGTAGGGCGTGAAGATCAGCTGCATCGCGATCTCCATCTTTCCGCCCGGCACGACCAGCGTGTTGGCGCGGCTCATCCACGAGTTGTCGATCATGTTCAGCAGGTAGGGGAAGTCAATGCCCTTGGGATTGGCGAAGCGGATCACGCAAATGCTCTCGTCGGCGCTCGGGATGTCGCGTGCAATGAAGGGGTTGCTGGTGTCCACCACCGGCACGCGCTGGAAGTTGACGTGCGTGTGAGAAAACTGCGGCACGATGTAGTGCACATAGTCGGGCATGCGGCGCAGGATCGTGTCGGTGACCGCCTCGGCCGAGTAGCCGCGCACGTTTTTGTCGCGGTACAGCTTCTGGATCCACTCGAGGTTGATCACCGGCACCACCCCGATCAGCAGGTCGGGGTGCTTGGAGATGTTGACCTCGGGGGTCACGACCGCGCCATGCAGGCCCTCGTAGAACAGCATGTCGGTGCCGGCGGGCAGGTCTTCCCAGGGTGTGAAGGTGCCGGGCTCCTGCTTGTAGGGCGCGGCCTCCACGGGGTCATGCAGGTACTTGCGATGCTTGCCCGTGCCCGACTTGCTGTAGCTGGCGAAGAGCTGCTCGATCTCGGCGAACAGGTTGTTGTCGGGCCCGAAGTGGCTGAAGTTCTTGTCGCCGGCCTTTTCGGCTTCGGCCTGGCGCGCGCGCATCTCCTTGCGGTCGTAGCGGTGGAAGCTGTCGCCTTCGATGACCGCGGCGGTGACCTTCTCGCGGCGGAAGATGTTCTCGAACGTGCGCGTGACCGACGAAGTGCCGGCGCCGCTGCTGCCGGTGATGGCGATGATCGGATACTTGTGGCTCATGGCGTTCTCGGATGGTTCTGGTTCAGGCTCTGAACAGGCCGCGCTCGGCAAACAGGGGTGGCGGTGCTGCGCTTGGCCCGGGTTCGCTGTGGTAGCGCTCGATGAGCTCGACCTCGTTCTTCGAACCGAAGATCAGGCCGATGCGCTGGTGCAACGATGTCGGCTGCACGCCCAGCATCGGCTGGCGTCCGGTGGTGCAGCGCCCGCCCGCCTGCTCCATCACGAAGCCGATCGGGTTGGCCTCGTACAGCAGGCGCAGCCGCCCCGGCTTGTTCGGGTCCTTGGTGTCGCGCGGGTACAAGAAGACGCCGCCGCGCATCAGGATGCGGTGCGCCTCGGCCACCATGCTGGCGATCCAGCGCATGTTGAAGTCCTTGCCGCGCGGCCCGGTCTTGCCGGCCAGGCACTCATTCACATAGCGTGTGACCGGCTGCTCCCAGAATCGGCTGTTGGAGCTGTTGATCGCGAACTCCTGGGTGTCGGCTGGCACCTGGATGTTCTTGTGCGTCAGCACGAACTCACCGAGATCCGGGTTCAACGTGAAGCCGGCCACGCCGTTGCCGACAGTCAGCACGAGCATCGTCGTCGGGCCATAGAGCGCATAGCCGGCGGCCACCTGCGTGGCACCGGGCTGCAGGAAGTCGGCTTCGGTCACGTCGCGGCCACTGTCGATCACGTCTTGCGGCGCACGCAGGATCGAGAAGATGCTGCCGACCGAAACGTTCACGTCGATATTGGACGAGCCGTCCAGCGGGTCGAACACGAGCAGGTACTTGCCGCGCGGGAAGACCTGCGGAATCTGGCTCGGCGAGTCCATCTCTTCCGAAGCCATGCCCGCCAGCTCGCCGTTCCACTCGTTCATGTGCAGGAAAATCTCGTTGGACAGCACGTCCAGCGGTTTCTGCACCTCTCCCTGTACGTTGACCGCGCCGCCTTCGGCCGGAACGGCCATGCCGCTGTCGAGCGCGCCGTAGGCGACGATGCGCGCGATGGCCTTGCAGGCGATCGAGACGTCGAGGATCAGCGCGTTGAGGTCGCCGCTGGCCTGCGGGAAGCGGCGGCGTTCCTCGATTAGGTAGCGGGTCAGCGTCCAGCGTTGCGAGAGTGGCATGGTAGGGCCCTGTGGTTCGTGGTTCGGGTGTGGTTGCTACCGCTGTCTGGCAAGCGCGGCGTACGAGATGTGCGTCAGGCGACGAGCGGCCCGGGCGCGCTCAACTCGGCGCGCATGGCCTGGATGACGGAGCGGTAGTCACCGGCACCGAAGATCGCGCTGCCGGCAACGAAGGTGTCGGCCCCGGCATCGGCGGCGCGCCGGATGTTGTCGACTTTGATGCCACCGTCGACTTCGAGCCGGATATCGCGCCCGCTGCGGTCGATCAGCTTGCGCGCCTGCTCGATCTTGCGCAGTGCCGAGTCAATGAAGCTCTGACCGCCGAAGCCCGGATTGACGCTCATGATGAGCACGAGGTCGATCTTGTCCAGCGTCCACTCCAGTATGTCTAGCGGCGCGGCCGGGTTGAACACCAGGCCCGAGCGCTTGCCCTCGGCCTTGATCAACTGCAGCGTGCGGTCGACATGCGCGCTGGCATCGGGATGGAAGCTCACCAAGTCGGCGCCGGCCTTGCAGAAGGCCTGCGCCAGCGTGTCCACCGGCTGCACCATCAGGTGCACGTCGATCGGCGCGGTTGTGTGCGGACGCAGCGCCTGACACACCATCGGGCCGAAGGTGAGATTGGGGACGTAATGGTTGTCCATCACGTCGAAGTGGATCCAGTCGGCGCCGGCTTCGACCACCGCGCGCACCTCCTCGCCAAGGCGGGCGAAGTCGGCCGACAGCAGCGAGGGTGCAATGTGGTAGGTGGTCATGGTGTGTGCGGGGATAAAGTCGGATCTAAGCCGATCCATCTGGGTACTTGCTTCAACGAATGAATGCTAGGTGACTGGTTGGATAAATGAAAGTTAGAATCTCTGTGACTAATGATTAGCAAAAGCTAAACTATCGAGGTGAATCTTGGTATTGATCGAACGTGTTACCCGCAAGATCAGCGCGCTGCGCAGGCACTGTGGCATCTGCAACAGGTTTCGTGCCACGCGCGAATGTCCCTCGGGTAAATCCCGATCCGAAAGTCGCAAGTCCTTGAATTTGAAGGGGCTTAAACGGCTGTCCCACATGCGAAGCGATACAAGAGCGTCGGCCGATCGGCAAGCCGGTTGTCTATTTGCAGGAGCTTCGGCAAGTGATCTTTCATCACGTCAAGGGGAAATGGCCAGGATCCTGACTGGCGCCTGCCGCGCGAACGCCCCATGCACGTGACCTTTCGCCAACTGACCGTGTTCGCCGAGGTCGCCCGGCAGTCCAGCGTGCTGCGCGCTGCCGAGGCGCTGCACCTGACACCCCCTGCGGTCTCGCTTCAGATCAAGGAGCTGGAGAACCAGGTCGGCCAGACGCTGTTCGATCGCACGGGGCGGCGCATGTCGCTGACCACGTCGGGCGAGTACTTCCTCGTCTACGCGCGCAAGCTGCTGGCGACGTTGAAAGATGCGCAGGATGCGATGGCGCGGCTGAGCCGCCTGGAGTCGGGGCGCCTGACGATCGGCATGGTCAGCGCGGCGATGTACTTTCTTCCGCAGTTGCTGGCGAAGTTCCACGCCGAACACCCGGCCGTGGACGTTCGGCTGCGCTTGGGCGTGCGCGACGAACTGGGTGCCATGCTTCGGGCCGCCGAGGTGGATCTGTGCGTGATGGGGCGGGCGCCGAACGACGTGCCCTGCCGCGCCGAGCCGTTCGCGATGCATCCGCACGTACTTGTCACCTCGCCGAGCCACCGCTTCGCACGCGCCGAAGCCGTGCCGGCGGCGGCGCTGGCGGAAGAGCCGTTCGTCGTGCGCGAGGCCGACTCGGGTACGCGAATCGTGCTCCACGAGTACCTGGAGCGGCATCGCATCCAGCCGACCTTCGTGATGGAGATGCCCAGCAATGAGGCGATCAAGCAGGCCGTCATGGCCGGCATGGGGGTCAGCCTGCTGTCGCTGCACACGATCGAACTCGAGTGGAAGAACGGCCTCATCGCCGCGCCCGCAGTGGAAGGCATGCCACTGATGCGCCGCTGGCATGTCGTGTATGCCTCGGGTAAGCATTTATCGCCCGCCGCCGAAGCGTTCAGGTACTTCATGCTCGAGCACGCGGAAGCCCACTTGGCGAGCTTGTTCCGCGAAGCCCAATAAGCAGGGCGGCAGGGCTGACGGAACGTGTCGTTGACCGGGCCAATCAGGTCCGGATCAGGTGCCGTCAAGTCACTGCGGAGTGGTCTGCGAGCGCCGTTGCCAGAGTAACGAGCATTTCGGTGTGCTGTGCGTCCTCCAACTCCCGCTGCGGGCAGAAGGCGAGCACGACGCGCCCACGGATTTCAATGTAGAGCGGGCCAAAGCGCTCCAGCGCATCGAGCACCGCCGGTGGCATGTCCGGGAGCCCCTGTCCCGGCGGCATGTAGAGCCGGTAGCCGGGCGCCGCAGCGACGTCGGAACGCTCGCTCAGGTTGACGAGATAGCGCTCCAGGTAGTGCCCGGGCGTGAGGACGAAGTCGGGCTGCGTCGAGTCGGCCGGGAGCTCGTACATCATGAGCGTGTGCCGGTGCGGCACGTGGTAGTCAGGGGCCGAAGTGTGGCTGTAGTCGAACAGCCGAATCTGCCCACCGGCCCAGGCGCCGTGCATGAGGTTGCTGATCTCGCGCTGATCGCCGCGCCGCAGGTAGACAAAATCGTGGCGGTTGATGATGGCCGCGACCTGCGGCGCGAAGGCCAGCCCCAGCCGCTGGGCCAGCGCCGCCATCTGCTGTGCACGCTCGTCGCGCTGTGCGATTCGCTGCGCAATGTGCGGCTCCTGCATGCGGGCGGCCAGCGGATGCGCCGAGAAGGCATGAAAGCGCTCGATACCGTCCACCGAAAATGGCCGCCCGTGGGCGGCCGCTTCTTCCTCGAAGTGCTGCAGAAACTCGGCCGCCGTGTGGTCGATAATGCGTGCCGACTCGGTGAAGCGCAGCCGCACACCGTCGCTCTGCGGCAGGCGCGCCAGCGCTTTTTCCAGCGGCAGCAGGTTGAAGCCGACCAGCGAGCCCAGCGTCAGCACATGCACGGTCTGGCCCGCGTGCTCCTCGCTGCGGTGCTTGATGACCGGGCTGCGGAACATGCTGGTGAAGTTGGTCCACAGCAGGCGGCTGGAGGTGCCCCAGTCCATTCGCCCGGTCAGCACCAGCCGCACCGACGGCATCAACAAATAAACCAGCAGCACCAGTTCGATGGCCACGCCGATGAACATGCCCAGCAGCAGGTCGGTCAGTAAAATGGCCAACACGGTGCCGACGAACACCACAAAGCGGTCGCGGCCGATGGCCAGCATGCGCGTGAACAGCGCGGGCTCGCACAGGCGCCAGCCGATGTAGATCAGGATGCCGGCAATGGCCGCCAGCGGGATGAGCCGGAGCACATCGGGCAGCACCAGCACGAACAGCAGCAGGAACAGACCGCTGTACAGGTTGGACCACAGGGTGCGCGCACCGGCGTCGATGTTGGCGCGGCTGGGCACCGCGTTCGGGATCACGGTGAGCCCGCCGATCATGCCCGAGGTGAGGTTGCACACGCCCATGGCGCGCAGGGTCTTGTTGGCATCGGACTTGCGCCGCCAGGGGTCGAGCTTGTCCACCGCCTTCACGCTGGCGACCGACTCCACGCCGTCGATCATGGTGAAGGTGAACACTACCAGCGCCATCGTCAGCCACAGATCGGGGCTGGACAGGAAATGGGCAAACGCCGGAAAGTGAATGCCATCCAGCACGTGCTCGGGCATGGCGATGCGCAGCTTCGCATCAAAGCCCAGCAGCGAGCTGGCCAGCACGCCAAAACCGGCCACGACGATCGCCGCCGGAAGCCAGCGCCAAAGTCCGTTGAGCTTGCGCCGCAGTGCAAACATCAGCCCCAGGCTGACGATGCCCACCCCCGCCACCAACCACTGCGCTTGCACCAGCTGTTGCGGCAAATTGCCGATGGAGTCCAGCACCGATTTGGAGGGAATGGACGGCGCACCCAGCAGCGCTGGAACCTGGCGCACGATGATCATGATGCCAATCGCCGCGAGCATGGCCTCCACCACGGTGGCCGGCAGCATGGCGGCGTACTGCCCGGCGCGCAGGGCGCTGAGCAACAGTTGCAGCACGCCCGTGAGCACGATGGCCACCAGCACCAGCGGGTAGCCCAGCGCCAGATCGCCGTGCCCCAGCAGCAGCATGCCCCACAGCAGCACCGGAGCCAGCGCCGCCGCCGGCCCGCTGACGGTGACGTGCGAGCCGCCCAGCAGGGGATACAGCAGGCCCGCGACGATGGCCGAAATCAGGCCGGCGATGGCCGGGGCGCCCGATGCCAGCGCCACCCCGAGGGAAAACGGCATCCACAGCAGCGCCACCTGCAGGCCGGCTGTCGCGTCATGGCGCCAGTGCCTGAGCCCGGCAAAGCCGCTGGCGGGCGTGGTCTCTAATCCCATCTCACCTCCCCGATGGGTCGCGACTGGGCGGTATCAAAGTCAGACATGGTTTGACCCCAAAACGATGAACAAACACAAAACGAACGCTGCCTGACGCGGCGCCAGGCCATACAGCGCCCAGGACGCAGCGCGCACTACGCCCTACTCGTCGTCACCCAGCTCAGGATTCCAGCCCAGCCCTCGGCCACGCGCCGCGGCCCAGGCATACAGTTCGGCATGGCTTTGCTGCAACGCGGGCGGCAACCGGCTGGGTAAGGCGCCGTGTTCGTCCCAGGTCTTCGACACCTTGTCCATGAGTTGCTGCATGCGGCTCAGGTCCCAACCCGCGCAGTCTTCACTGCGCGGCAGCAGCTGGAACAACCATGCATCGAGCACGACACGCCCGAGCGTGGTCATGCCGTGCGAATCCTGGTTGAAACCGCTGTAGATGATCTTGTCTTGCATGTTGTCTCGGCACTGTTGTGGTTGTGGTTGTGGTCGGATCAGGGCAGGGGCCCTATTCGAGCCATTTGCCCAGGTACGCGTTGATGACTTCGACCACCGCCTGCGACTTGATGACCAGGCCCAGGTCGATCATTTCCGAGCCCATGACCATGCCCTGGTTGTTGGGCGGCACGGGCGCCACCACCGGGTGATTGGCCTCTTCGCGGAAGAAAACCGCCGCCACCACGCCCGCGAACAGGAATCTCTTGCCCACGCTCTGCTGCGGACGCAGCGTCTCGGGCAGGTAGACGAACACCGGGCTGCCGCTGGAGCCGGGGTAAACGGCGGCATCGATCAGGAATTCGGCCCGCCCCTCGAAGTTCAACGCCATGGGTGTGGCCGTGGTGCCGCGCCGCAGGATGGGCATCAGGTTGACCTGGTCCCACACGCCGCTGGGGTAGCCCACGAACAGCACTTCTTCCAGTGCGTCCAGCGCGCGGGTGGCGGCCTCATCGGGCACCAGACGCGTGTCGATGGGCTGGTAGTACAGCTCAACATCCTGGGCGTTGGCGGCCTGCTCCAGCGGGCGCATGGGCACGATGGCCAAGTCCACCGCCGGGTCGGGATGCCCGAACCAGGCCTGCGGAAAATCATCGATGTTGAGCTGGAAACGCTGACCCAACAGCGGCTGACCATGGCGCTTCTGGGTGAACACCAGCCCCCCGCGCCGCACCCCTTCGACCAGATGCCGGTTGGTGACGATGAAGGTGTGGCTGCCGCGCGCGTGCGCATGGCTGACGACAAACGCGGTGCCCGAGCCCTCGCTGCCATCTTCCAGCACCGTGTCCACGCGAACGGTGTTGAACAGCAGCTTCTTGGTAGTGGAGTTGATGTCCATGGGCTATTTCAGTCCTGCCGCGCCTGGCGGTTGAGCTGGTCAATGGCGCGGTGCGCGGCCTGCGCGGCCGCCTCGGCCTCGGCCTCGGTGCCCATCATGGTGAGGCGGCCAAAACTGCCGAAAGCCTTGACATCCACCAAGGTCACGTTGGCGGCCTTTTCGGCCTCGTTGGCAGCATAGACGATGTAACCGGCCGGCTCGGTTTCCAGGATGAACATGCTCTTGCCCGGCAGCAACATCGAGCCCTTGCGCAGTTGCCGGTTGATCAGCGTGGCATGGTCGGGGGTGACGGCGCAGATGACCTCGCTCCAGGCGATGCGGCAGGCCATGCGGTCCCCCTCCTGGGCACCGAGCTGCTCCAGCATGATGCGCCCGGCCTCCTGCACCTCGCTCTGGTTGCGGTAGTGAATTTCCATCGAGCCGAACGAGCGCTCCACGACCTGCTCGCCCATGCGCACATTGGTGCGCTTGAGCGCGATGTCGGACAGCCGGTGCACCGCCATGCCGGGCGCGACTTCGACCCACAGGCAGGCGTCGCCCGGTATCGGCAGAAAGCCCTGGGACGAGGTGGCCAGGTACGAGGCCAGTTGCGGCTGCAACGAGTCGATGAATACGAAGGCGCGCAGGCTGATGTCCATGGATCGCCTCGGCCTCAGCGGGTCAGGCCCATGTAGAGCAGCGGCAGCTTTTCGGGCAGGCGCTCCACATGATCGATGACGGTGAAATTCTTGGCGCCAAAAATGCGCGCCACGTACTGGTCGGCGTGCGGGTCCAGGCTCAGGGCATAGACGGTGATGCCATCGCGCGCAAGCTCTTGCACCGCGCGCTGGGTGTCCTGGCGCAGGTACTGGGGGTCGCGCACGTCGTTGTCGGCCGGTTCACCGTCGGTGATGATGAACAACACCTTCTTGCGCCTGGGCTGTAGCTTGAGCGCCGCGCCTGCGTGGCGCAAGGCCGCACCCATGCGGGTGGAGTAGGCGCCCTTCATGCCCGCCAGCCGCGCCTTCACGAGGGCGTTGTACGGTTGGTCAAAGTCCTTGAAGCGGTGGTAGTGCACATCGTGTCGGCCGTCGGAGCAAAACCCGTGCAACGCGAAGGGGTCGCCAATGCGGTCCAGAGCGTCCGACAACAGCACCGTGGCGGCGCGCGACAGGTCCATGATGCTGTAGTCCTGCCCGCGCACCTTGTCGTTGCACGACTCGGACATGTCCAGCAGCACCATCACCGCCAAGTCGCGCTCGCTGCGCTGGTTGCGCATCATGATGCGGGTATCGGGTTGCTGGCCCATGCGGATGTCGATCATGGCGCGCACGGCTGCATTGATGTCCAGCTCGTCACCGTCTTCGACCCGCCGGATGCGCTGCATGCCCTGCGGGATCATGGAACCGATCAGGAACTTCAGGCGCGACATCACCGGCTTGTGGTCGCTCTCAATCTGCTCGATCAGCGCCAGCTCGCCCAGCGGCGGCTGGCGCTCCAGCACCGTCACCCAGCTCGGGCGCTCTAGCTGGATCTGGTGGTCCCACTCGTGGTAATGCACCGGGTCGGCCACGGGCGGGCGGCCCTCCAGCGAATTGATGCTCACGCCTTCCTGGTCGAGGTAGAACTCGCTCGGCAGCACCCAGATTTCCTGCGCGTCATCGCCGGCAAATTCGTTGTTGGTCTCGTTGACCATCTCCATCAGGCGGACCTTCTTGCGCACCTGCTTCGGGGCCCAGGTGGCTTCCAGCGCCGCCGCCTCGTCGTAGGCCTCGGACGCCCAGACGGTGCGGTTGTCGTCGCGGTAGAGCGCGCGCAGGCCGTCGGTGCGCGGGTTGTATTCGGGCAGGTCCAGCGGGCCCAGGCTGTGCGCCAGGGCCACGCCGATGTTCCAGCTCAGCTGGTTGCTGGACAGGTCGGCCTCGGCCCGGAACAGCGCCACGCCTTCCTGCACCCAGGGGTGCGGGTCGCTCGACTGTTCTTCCAGCAAAGCCCGCGCCAGGCGGTTCAGCAGGTCGCCCAGACTGGTGGGCTCGGCCGCATCGGAGGGCGCGTGAAACACCAGCCAGGCTGCCCGCATGTTGGGAAACCGGCTGCAGGCCAGCGCCTCCACGCGCGCATCTTCCACCACCTCGATGATCGCCTTTTGCGTGTTGTTCAGCGTCTGCAGCGACAGCGGCGCCTGCGTGAACATCAGGTGCGCCGCGCAGTGGTTGACCACGGCGCGGTAGACCTCGACCCCCGCCACCACGCCGCCGTCCGGCGTGTCATCGCCCTGGGGGCGGAAGTCGTCGTAGGCATCGGCGATGTGGACACAGAAGCGCTCGATGTACGGCTTGAGCCCGTCGCGGTTTTCGTAGTCGCCGGCGGTCGGGCGCAGAAAGACGTCGCGACCCCACATGGCGCGCAGATAGATGTTCAGGCGGCGCTGCACGTCCACGAACAAGGTGCCCTTGCGCTCTTGCTGCAGCACCGACAACGCATCGCCGCTTTGCAGCGAGAAGTACCTGACTTGGCCCTCAAAGTCGGCCTTGTAGGCCTGCGCGCCCCACATCACCCAGCGCCGCAACCCGCCCAGCGTGAGCTGGGACAGCAGGCGGTCCAGGTTCTCCAGCATCGGGCGCAGGCCGCGTGGCGCCTGTGCCAACACGATGGACAAGACGTTCAGGTAGTGGCGAAACAGCTCTTCGTCACCCAGGCGGCTGGCCGCCAGCGGCGCCGTGCCCACGATCAGCGCGAGCACCGCACCGGAGGTCTTGGACGCCATGCCGAGCAGGAAGTTGACTACGTCGGGCAGCACATCCTCGCCGATGGCGCGTGCCACCTCGGGCATGGTCTGGATGAAGCTCACCACCAGTTCTTCGCCGCGCCCCAGCTGGTGCAGGGCCACCGCGCCCTTGAGATAGTTGTCCAGCCCGCGCGCCGAAAACACCCGCGCCGCTTCGCCCCAGGCCGCGCGCAGCACCTCCTGTGCGTCTTGCGGCAAGTCCGCCAGAAGCTCAGCGTGGTCGTCGAGGTGGATGGCCATGGGACGGGTGCGGTGCGGCTGCCGACTCAGAAGTAGGTGGTGACGGCCGCGTCGAGCGCGTCGCGCATGTCGGGGTCGTCGGTGATGGGGCGCACCAGCGCCACCCGGCAGGCGGCCAGCGCCGACACGCCTTGGGCAATCAGCGAACCCGCGTAGATCAGCATGCGGGTGGACAGGCCCTCGTCCAGGCCGTGGCCCTTGAGGTTGCGCGCGCGCTCGCCGATGTGCACCAGCTTCTTGGCCACATCCAGGCCCACACCCGACTCGTGCGCCACGATCTCGGCCTCGGTGTCGTGCTCGGGGTAGCTGAAATCCAGCGCGCCAAAGCGCTGCTTGGTGGACTGCTTCAAGTCCTTCATCAGCGACTGGTAGCCCGGGTTGTAGGAAATCACGATCTGGAAGTCGGGGTGCGCCTGCAGCAGTTCGCCCTTTTTTTCCAGCGGCAGCACGCGGCGCGCATCGGTCAGCGGGTGGATCACCACGGTGGTGTCCTGGCGTGCCTCAACCACCTCGTCCAGGTAACAGATGGCCCCATGGCGTGCCGCTACCGCCAGCGGACCGTCCTGCCAGCGCGTGCCCTGGGCATCCAGCAGATAGCGACCCACCAGATCGGAGGCGGTCATGTCTTCGTTGCAGGCCACGGTGATCAATGGTTTGTCCAGCTTCCACGCCATGTACTCGACAAAGCGTGTTTTGCCACAGCCGGTGGGGCCTTTGAGCATCATGGGCATGCGCACCGAGTACGCCGCCTCGTACAGCTCGACCTCGTCGGCCACCACCCGGTAGTAGGGCTCGCTGCGCACCCGGTGCGGCGCTAGCACATCAGCGTCTGTGGAGGTGGCCGAGGCCTGGCGCAGCGAGGCCTGGGGCGCCTGCTGGCTGGCGCGCGCCAGCGCTTCCTGGCGCGGCGAATAGGTTCTGGAGTAGAAATCGTTAGGCATGGAGGGTCCCCTCAAACATCGTTCAACCTGGGTTCAATCGGGCCACACGCGATCCGGGAAAGCGATGCCGCTGTGGGTCGGCGCCTGGGTGGCCACTGGCTTTGCGGCAACGGGCTTGGGCGCCGTCGCCTTGGTGGCGGTAGGTACCGGGGAGCGACCGGTTTTGGCGGTGACAGGTGCAACCGGCTGCGTGCGGGTCTTGGCCTGGCGCACGCTAGCCGAGAGCTTGTCTTTTAGGTTGGTCATGGTTCAAGAATCTCGTGGATGATGGCTTCGATGTCTGCGGCGGCGGGCGCGCCACGCCCACCCATCTGGTAGACCGACACGCCGTCCAGCGCAGCGGTGCGAAAGGCGGCACGGCGCCGTACGGTGGCCTGCAGAACCGGCAGTCCGAAGTCGGCCAGGGCTTCGGTCATGGCCCCGGACAACGCGCTCTGCGGCTCCATCTGGTTGAGCACGAGGTAGGCCCGGATCTGAGGCCGCAGGCGGCGCGCCTCTTCGATCTCCAGCGGCAGGCGCAGACTGGCCCACAGGTCCACCGGCGAAGGCAACACTGGAATCAGCGCCAGATCGCAGGCACGCAAGGCCTGCACCGAAGCATGGCTCTCCAGCGACGGTGGACAGTCCAGCACCACGTGGGCAAAGGCCCGAAACGTCTGGCGCAGGCTGCGCGCATCCCACTTTCCTTGAAGCTGCTTGACCGACACCGGAAACGGCGCACTGCCCTGGCTGGCCCACTGCACCGAAGAGCCCTGGGGATCGAGGTCGATCACCACCGTGTTGCCGCGCCGGGCCAGGCCGGCGGCCAGGTTCATGGCCAGCGTGGTCTTTCCCGCGCCGCCCTTCTGGTTGATGACCGCCGTGACCTGGGTCGGCATGGTCAGACGCCCGCAGGGTGGTACAAAGCGTTGATACGCACCGCAAGATCGGCATCGGCCAGACCGGCCGCGTTCGGATCCAGCGTCACGTTCACATAGGTGCTGCCAAAATTGATGTTTTGCGGGTGCACGCCCTGGGCCTCGGTCAGCGCCGACAACGCGTCCACGAAGTCACGCGTCTGACCATAGCGCTCGAAATCAAAGCGCCGGAACAGCGTCGGCTGCTTGCCGCGGGACTCCCAGCCATCGGGTTGCTCAGCCATGGTTGATTTGCTCCGTCATGAGGTGATCCATGTCGGCCAGATGCGCCATTTCTTCTTCAAGAATGGACCTCATCAGCTCGGCCACATCCCCATCGCGCACACGGGTGGCGTGCAACAGGGCTTCTTGGTACAGGTGCACCGCGTCGAACTCCATTTGCCGGTTGGCCCGCAACAATTGTTCAACCGTGCGCCCCAGCCGGACAGGTGCCAGAACGCTGGCGCTGGGGGCCACCCCCAGCAAAATCAAACGCTCCATGAGCCGCTCGGCATGCCCCAGCTCCTCGGCCGCTTCGCGCTGCAAATGCCCGGCCAGTTGCACCTCGCCCCAGAGTCGCGCCAACGCGCTTTGCGCCAGGTACTGCTGAACGGCACCGAGTTCATGCGTCAGTGCCCGACTCAGCCAGCCCAGGGTGCGGGGATCTGCGTTCATGGTCCAAGGGTGTCAGCGGCGACCGACAGGGCGTTAGCTGCGCACCATGGTGATTTCACCGTCGAGGCCACCACCTTCGCCATCGGGGGCGGTCGGCAGCATGCCTTCGACTTCGGTGTGCACGCGAGCGATGATGTGCGCGGCCACCAGGCCATCGCCCACGCGCTCGCAGGCGTCGGCACCGGCGCGCACCGCGGCGTTGACGGCACCGGTCTCGCCACGCACCAGCACCGTGACGTAGCCGCCACCGACGAACTGACGACCCACCAGACGCACTTCGGCGGCCTTGGTCATCGCGTCCGCCGCTTCAATGGCGGGCACCAGGCCGCGCGTTTCAATCATGCCCAGGGCAACACCGCTCACCGCAGCTCGTACATTGGCCATTTGGGTTCTCCATCGCTCCGCAGAGCATTGTTGTGGGTATCGGATCTGGGAGCCAGATCAGGGGGTCGGTGCGGACGGCAGCATGCCTTCCACTTCGCTGTGCACACGGGCGATGATGTGCGCGGCCACCAGGCCGTCGCCCACGCGCTCGCAGGCATCGGCACCGGCGCGCAGGCGTTGACGGCACCGGTCTCGCCACGCACCAGCACCGTGACGTAGCCGCCACCGACGAACTGACGACCCACCAGACGCACTTCGGCGGCCTTGGTCATCGCGTCCGCCGCTTCAATGGCGGGCACCAGGCCACGCGTTTCAATCATGCCCAGGGCAATGCCTCTGTTGTCAGCCATGTCTATCTCCTCGTTGGGGGTGATGGGGGGTGCCCAGTCTGCGGGGGTGCAGAACGTTCAGGCGGAAGGCGTGGAGGGCAGCATGCCTTCCACTTCGCTGTGTACACGGGCGATGATGTGCGCGGCCACCAGGCCGTCGCCCACGCGCTCGCAGGCATCGGCACCGGCGCGCACCGCGGCGTTGACGGCACCGGTCTCGCCACGCACCAGCACTGTGACGTAGCCGCCACCGACGAACTGACGACCCACCAGACGCACTTCGGCGGCCTTGGTCATCGCGTCCGCCGCTTCAATGGCGGGCACCAAGCCACGCGTTTCAATCATGCCCAGGGCAATGCCTCTGTTATCAGCCATTTCAATACTCCTTCATGAACAAAAAGAACCAGAACTAAAACCAAACCACCTCGAAGTCTCAAGGCCTTCGTCTACCCCACCGCCCGTCCATCGCGGTCTCACGGATCCCACTGATCAATGATTCCGCAAATGGTCAGGTCGGTGATGACCTGCGGGTCGCTCATCGCCAGCCGCGCCGCGCTGCCGCTGGTGGTGAACACCCATTTGCCCTCCGGCACGCCCACCGCATCGGTGGCCACCGACAGATCACCCTGCTGACTCTGAAGCACCCGAAGCGAAGCCGAGCGCAAGCCCGGCACCCGGCGCGTGCACACCAACTCGTCTTTGACGCGCATGATGTCCATCAGACCGCCTCCCCTTGCCAGTGATCGATGATCCCGACGATGGTGAGATCGGACGGAAACTCGCGGCTCCCCGCAGCATCCCGCGCTGCCGACGAACCGACACAAATCACCCAGTCTCCGGGGATGCAACCCACGGCGTCCACCGCCACGCTGCGCGCGCCGCCCGCCTTGTCCTGCACCACCAGCAAAGGCCGGTGTCCAAACGCGTTGATCCGGTTTGTCGACACCAGCGTTTTCTCGACTTTCATGATCTTCATAAATGCCTCTTGTCGGCTGTGGACTTCAATGACCGCTGGTAACGGTGGACGCGTCGATCCAGGCGCAGCGCTCGCTGCCGTCCTGGTCGCTCACCGCCATCTGGCAATGCAGCAGACCCTGTGCATGCAGGGACGCGTAGCGCGACTCGATGGCCGACCTGACCCGCCGACAGCGGCTGATCGCGCGTTCGCGGGCACCGGGCACGCGGGACGCATAGTGGAAGTGCACCAGCACCGGCACCGGCAGGCCGCGGCTGACGTTGAGCCCGGTGAATATCTTGATGCCCACGTCCAGGTCGGGCGCTCCCTCTTCCACGGTGTCGAGGTGGGCGAAGTAAAACTTGTTGCGCAACTGCAGCTCGCTCATGGCCTCGCCCGCGCAAATGAAGCGTTCGTTGTGCCCGATGTCGGCGTAGCGGCCTTCGTGGTGCTGGATCACGTATTCGATCTGCGACAAGTTGGCCTCCAGCAGGCGCTCGACGAGCTGGCGCATGCCGGGACGCAGGCCGCCATCGCGCGCGGCGCTCTCCACGGCGCGGGCAATCGCCTCGCGCGCAGCGGGCGCGCTCAGGCCCAGCGTGTCGCGAAAGAGCTGCGCACTCTCCGCATAGCGCAGCGGGCAGTTGGCCGACTGCTCATCGGGCAGGTGCACGCGAATCGCATCGGTGTCGGTGTCCATGCCGATCAGCAGCGTCTCGGGCGCAGCGCCCCGGCCAAAGCTGTTGTCCACGGCGGCGCGCAGTTCATCGAGCTTGGCGGTTGCCGCCATGGTGGCCAGGTGGTCCTGGCTGCCGTGGGCGGCGCAGCCCTGGTGGCAGGGGTTGGAGGTGCTGTAGTGGTAGACCGCGATCTTCAAGTAGTTGCAGCTCTCGGCACCCACCATGCCACCGCTTAGACGTTCCAGCTCGCGGCGCGTCCAGTCGACCACGTCGGCCTCGACATCGAACAACGCACCGGCGTAAGCCTTGACGGTGACCGCGTCGTTCGGCGCAATGCGGAGCACGAATGGCAGCAGACCTTGCAGGCGACCGTCGGCACAGGGACTGAGATCCACCGTGTGGTAACCACACGAGCGCAGGAACGCTTCATTGATCGCCATGCGCTCCAGCCAGGGCGCCTGGTCGACCGCAGCACCTTCAATGCAGGCCTTGAAACTGCGAAAGATGCAGTGCGCATGCAGGGCACGCAGATCCAGACCGCTGATCCAGGCGTCGTTCAGCAGCGCTTGCGGCAGCGCATAGCCCAGCTGGGCTTGCGCCAACTGCTGGGCACGCACCGCGAAGTCCAGCTCATGCTGCAACGCGGACAAGGTCTTGAGCAAGCCACCGATAGGAGCGAAGCGCCCGCGCACCCGCTGCTCGTAGGCATACAGGCGCTCGTTCAGCGCTTGGTCCACCAACGCGTGTTCGCAGCGCTGGTTGGCACCCACGACACACGCCGGGTTGTCCAGGTCCTGCGGCTGGCGCAGGCCTGCGACTGAGCGCATGGCGGCAAGGCGTTTGAGCGTGTTCACCGTGGTGTCCCTGGAGCCTTGGGTACTCAACCGCGCGCGCCGCCCGACAGGGTCACGGCAGCACCCTTGGCGGTGTTGCCGGACGAACCGGTGACCCGGCTCTGCGGCTGCTCGACACGTTCGACCTTGCGGAACTGCAGCGCCGACATGCCCTGGCCACGCGCCTCACCGCGCTGCGACGGGTTGCGGGCCAGCGATGAAGTGCCTTCGGTCCCGGTCACACGACCGGAAGTCTGCCAGGCCGAGCCACTGATGCGGGCACCCGACTGGCTGCCTTCACCGGTGAGCCGGGTGGCCGCAGCCGCGCTGACCTCTTCCTGCTGCGGCGCTGCCACGGGCTCGCTCTCGCGGTGGCGAAACTCGGGGGTGCCGGTAATGAGGCCACCGCCTTTGTTGACCGTGCCGGTGATGCGCTGACCACTGAACGCCGAACCCGTGACGGCGCCCGAGGCCCGTTCTTGCGCCTGGCGCGATGGTGGGCGGATGCTGAAGTCCTTGGCCGCGGCGGCTGGCGTGGCGGTTTTTTCCGGGCGAGCCGGGACCACAAAACGACCGCTGGTGCTGCACTGCTTGGGCAGGTTGTCGGCGCCAAAATAAGGGGTGCCACTGATGGGGCCACAGGCGCCGCGCTGGTCACCCGTCATCGCGCTGCCACCGGCCCCCGGGCGGTCGCCCGTCACGGTGGCGGCAGAGATCAGCGTTTCGCGGCGACCGAGTGCCTGCTGGGAGTCCCGTTGCGCGGGTTCGCAAAAGCCCTGGTACTGCTGCGTGCCAATGTATGCCGTGCCGCTGATCGGTGCGCAGCCGCCGTGCTCGTCGCCGGTGACCTGCTTTGAGCGCCCGAGCCGGGTGCCGGTGATGGTCTGGTTGTTCCAGGTCTGGTCCTGCCCCACCTTGCGCACGGGCTGCACCAGCTCGGTGGTGGCACACACCGCCCCCTGCTGGCGGGCGCTGATGTAATCGGTGCCCGTGACGGCACGGCATCCGCCGCGGTCGTCACCGGTCACTTTGGAGCTCAGGCCGACTTTGGTGCCGGTGACCGTGCTGCCCGCCAGGGTCTGCACCGTGGCCACTTTCGGGGGAGCCTCGCGACCGGCGGGTTGGCCAAAGTCGGTGGCGTTGAAGTACTGGCTGCCGGTCAGCTGCCGCGTGGCACCGGGCTCGTTGCCCGTGACCTTGACGGAACGCCCGACCTCGACACCCGACACCGCTTGTCCGCCTTGCGACGACATGACACTGACCTTGCGCGGGCCGGGCAGGGGCACGGCATCACAAACCGTCTGCTGCTGCTCACGCGACAGGTACTCTGTGCCGGTGACGCTGCGGCACGATCCGGCCTCGTCACCCGTCACATGGGCCGAACGACCGACCTCGGTGCCCGTCACCTTCTGTTCGCGCAAGGTGCTGCTCACCGCCACCTTGGCCGGACCTGGCGCGGGCCGGGTGCCACACACGGAGCTGAACTGCTCCAGACTCAGGTATTCGGTGCCGGTGATGCTTTTGCAGGCACCGGCTTCGTTGCCGGTCACTTTGCGGCTGCTGTCCACCGGGGTGCCAGTGACGGACTGGCCGGACAGTGTGTGACCGATGGCCACCTTGGGCGGCGCAGCAGTCGTTTCATTTTTGGCGCGCATGCGGCCATTGGGCCGGGGTGCTGCCGAGCCGGTGTCTTCGCGACCAACCAGCGCACGCACCAGGCGGCGTTGCTTGGCCACTTCGCGGCCCGACGCACCTTTTTCAATCGCCTGCTGCCAGTCTTGCTGGGGCAGCACGGCGGCCAGCCGGGTGGCTTGGGCCACGCGAAGCATGGCCTTCTTTCCATCGGTGGCCAGGGCAACACGGCGGGCGCGGGCCAGCGCACGGGTCGAACCCGTGTCCATGGCGGGTGCATATGGAGCGTGTGCCCCACTGAAAGCGGGTTGCACAACAGACGACTCGAGCGGACCTGAAGCGGTCGCGCAGCCCGCACCCTTGCAACCACAGCCGCAGTCGGCAGCCAGCGCTTGCTGCGGCAAGGCCACCGGTGCCCGTGTCCGCGCCGGTCGCGTGGCCGCAGCCTGCACACCCAACGCCGATTTTCCCGACTGACTCAAGGCCTGACGGCGCTGGCGGGCCGCGCTCGTCGTCGGCGCCATGACCGCTGCCGAACGCTCGACAGCAGCCACGGCGGTGCGTGGCGTCGACCTGGCCATCGCCATCGCAGGCCTGGGCACTGCGGCAACCGCCGACTGCGCTGCAGCGGACCTGACCACACCGGCCTTGCCGCGCAAAGCCATGGCCTGGCGCCGCTGCAGGGCCAATTCGCGACCCGAAAGGGTCACTTGAACTGCGCTTGAGCCAATGGATGTCATGTCAAACCTCTTGCAATGGGGATCGGTTCAGTTCTTGGGTGCGGCCAGTGGCCGCACCTGTTCTCTCAGCGATAGACGACGAAAGACATGCCCTGACTCTGCGAGTAGTTGTCATAGGCGATCACACGCACCAGGTGGTTGGGGAACTCGCGGTGGCAGGCCTCCACCTCGGCCAGCACGGCATCCACCGACTGCTCGCCAAACAGCGGCAGCTTCCACATGTACCAGAAGTTGCTTGTGGCGGATGTGCCCTTTTCGGTGTGCTCCACCGCCGGGTTCCAGCCCTGTGCGATGGAGTAGGCGATCTGCCGACGAACCTGCTCTGCCGTCATGGGCGGCAGATAAGAGAAGGTCTCGTACTTCTGGGTCGATTTGTAAGCCTGGACAGCCATGTCAGTTTCCTTTCAGAGGGGATGAGGGGTGGGGTCGGACGCGCTGTGAACTGATCACTTGTTGGCGATGTCGAGCTTGTCCACGGTATCAAACTCGAACTTGATCTCTTTCCAGGTCTCCATGGCGATCTTGAGTTCGGGCGAGTGCGCTGCGGCAGCAGTAAGGATGTCCTTGCCCTCTTTTTCCAGCGGGCGGCCTTCGTTGCGGGCCTGCACGCAGGCCTCCAGTGCCACGCGGTTGGCACAGGCGCCGGCCGCGTTGCCCCAGGGGTGACCCAGGGTGCCACCACCGAACTGCAGCACCGAGTCGTCGCCGAAGATGCTGACCAGCGCAGGCATGTGCCAGACGTGGATGCCGCCTGAGGCCACTGCGAGCGCACCGGGCATAGAACCCCAGTCCTGGTCGAAGAAGATGCCGCGCGAGCGGTCTTCGGGAACAAAGGATTCGCGCAGCAGGTCGATCCAGCCCAGTGTCGAGTTGCGGTCGCCTTCGAGCTTGCCCACCACGGTGCCGGTGTGCAGGTGGTCACCGCCCGACAGGCGCAGGATCTTGGTGAGAACGCGGAAGTGGATGCCGTGGTGCGGATTGCGGTCGATCACGGCGTGCATGGCACGGTGGATGTGCAGCAGCATGCCGTTCTCGCGGCACCAGTTGGCCAGGCCGGTGTTGGCACAGAAGCCGCCGGTGATGTAGTCGTGCATGATGATCGGCGCGCCGATCTCTTTGGCGTACTCGGCGCGGCGGTACATCTCTTCGGGCGTGGGGGCGGTCACGTTTAGGTAGTGTCCCTTGCGCTCACCGGTCTCGCGCTCGGCCTTCAGGGTGGCTTCCTGCACGAAGTCGAAACGCTGGCGCCAGCGCATGAAGGGCTGGCTGGTGATGTTCTCGTCGTCCTTGGTGAAGTCCAGACCACCGCGCAGACACTCGTACACGGCACGACCGTAGTTCTTGGCCGACAGACCCAGCTTGGGCTTGATGGTGCAACCCAGCAGCGGGCGACCGTACTTGTTCATGATGTCACGTTCGACCTGGATGCCCATGGGAGGACCGCCGCAGGTCTTGATGTAGGCGATGGGGAAGCGCACATCTTCCAGGCGCAGGGCGCGCAGCGCCTTGAAACCAAACACGTTGCCCACCAGCGAGGTGAACACGTTGACCACCGAACCCTCTTCGAACAGATCGATCGGATAGGCCACGAAGGCGTAGAAGCAGGTGTCGTCGCCCGGAACGTCTTCGATGCGGTAGGCGCGGCCCTTGTAATAGTCCATGTCGGTCAGCAGGTCGGTCCACACCGTGGTCCAGGTGCCGGTGGACGATTCCGCCGCCACGGCGGCCGCCACCTCTTCGCGATCCACGCCAGGCTGCGGCGTGATCTTGAACACCGCCAGGATGTCGGTATCCAAGGGGGTGTACTCGGGCATCCAGTAGGTTTGGCGGTATTCCTTGACGCCGGCGTTGTAAGTCTTGACAGCCATGTTCGCTCCTCGTTGAAAACTTTGGGGGTTGCAAATGGGGCGCCCAGTGCGTCCCGTTTTGGGGTGGATGTGCGCTGAACTGGTGCGGATTGTGTGCGTGGTGCAGAATAAGAAAAAGTAAAATGTTTGTATTGTTATCTTTTACTAGAATAAATCATGAACCTGCGCCACGCCACCCTGCACCAGCTGCGCATCTTTCTGGCCGTGGCGCGCCACAACAGCTTTGCGCGCGCAGCGGAGGAGCTGCACCTCTCGCCGCCGACCCTGTCCCTGCAAGTCAAGCAACTGTCCGAGACGGTGGGGCAGCCCCTGTTTGAACAGCTGGGCAAGAAGATCTTTCTGACCGCGACGGGTCAGACCCTGGCCGACGCCTGCGCCGACATCGAGTCGCGTATGGAGCGCCTGTCGCAGGACCTTGCGGCCCTGCAGGGCGTGGAAAAAGGCAGCTTGAAACTGGCCATACTGACCACGGTGAAATACACCGTGCCCAAGCTGCTGGGCGGCTTCTGTGCGGCCCACCCGGGCATCGACGTGGCGATGGTGGTGTGCAACCGCGAGAACCTGTTGCTGCGGCTCGCCAGCAACCAGGATGACCTGTACATCATGGGTCAGCCTTCTGAGAATATGGACGTGGTCTGCGAAGACTTTGCCGACAACCCGCTGGTGCTGGTGGCGCCGCCAAGCCATCCGCTGGTGGGCAGGCAGCGACTGTCGCCGAAGCGGTTGAAGGACGAGCCCTTCGTCCTGCGCGAGCCCGGTTCGGGCACCCGGCTGACTACCGAGAAGTTCTTCGCTGGCCAAGGCGTCAGGCTGAAAACGCGGCTCGAAGTCGGCAGCAACGAAGCCATCAAGCAGACCGTGGCCGGCGGCTTGGGGCTGGCGGTGCTGTCGGCCACCACCGTGGTGTCGGAACTGGCGCTGGGCGAGTTGGTGTTGCTGGACGTGGTGGGGTTCCCGCTGATCCGTCGCTGGCACGTGGTGTACCCGCGCGGCAAGCGACTCTCGCCCGCAGCGCTGGCGTTCAAGGACTGGCTGTTCGAGCACCGTCCACGGCCGGGTCCGTCACGCTGAGGCGGACGCGGCACCTGCGAGAACACCAACGGGCTCATCCGTCAGTACTTACCCAAGGGCACCGGCCTCAGCGTCTTCATCTTCAGCCAGGCCGAACTCGATGACATTGCCGATAGCTTGAACACCAGACCGCGCGCTACGCACGGTTGGCATACTCCGATTCAGACCGTGGCCGAAGGCCTGGAATTGGGACATGGATGGCAAGCGCCAGCGGCGCAGCGCCTTCGCTTCGTGCTGGATTTCGCGTACGCGACGGGCCTACGCATCGGGGAATTGGTGGGGCCACGCTGGGGCAGATTGAGGTCGATGCGCATGGGGACGACGGGCTGCACCTGGTGGGCAAGGGCAGCAAACCCGGCAAAGTGGCGTTGCCGTCGCTGGCCCGTGCGGCGCTGTCTCGCTACCTGATGCAGCGCAAGTTGCCGATCACGCCGGCGCGCTGGGACCCGCGAGCGCCGCGCATTGGCAGCCTCGATCAGGAGGATGCAGCTGGCATCACTGCCTCACGGCAGTGGAGTGTTATGCGCCGTTTCTTCACGAAGGTGGCGGAAGTCGTCCAGGCGGACAATCCGTCCACGGCTGAGAAACTGCGGCGTGTCAGCCCGCACTGTATGCGCCACACCCATGCCACTTATGCGCTCGCGCTCGGGGCCAAACTTACCACCGTGCGGGACAACCTGCGGCATGCGTCGCCTGCACGGCGATGAGATCAAGCGGGCGCGCCAGAGGGTGGGCGCTCCTTCACGACGGCCGGGCCATGAACGCTTCGCCGAGCAGAAATTAGAACTAACAGTGACGATTGGCATAGCCGCCGTCCTTGATCTTCAGGCATGCCCAAGGGAAGACGGACCCCAGGCCCGATGCCGGGCGCGTTCAGCGGTGCGTGCGGCGGCACCACCTCGAACGGGACTTCTTGCATGAGGCGGTAGCCCGGCACGTAGGCACGCACGTCCGCCACCATGTCCAGAATGCATTTCTCCACCAACGCCTGGTCGACCAGTTCGGACAAACCGAACACGGTATCGCGCATGATCAACGGTGGCTCTGCCGTGTTGAGCACGATGATGGATTTGCCGCGTTCGGCCCTGCCGAGCTTCTCGATCACCGCGCGCGTGGTCTCCGTGAACTCATCAATGTTGGCCCGCGTTCCGGGGCCCTCCGACTTGCTCACGATCGATGCGACGATTTCGCCGTAGTGCACTTTCGAGACCCGTGAGGCGGCTGCCACGATCGGGATCGTCGCCTGCCCACCGCAGGTCACCATGTTTATGTTGTCGATGACTTGCACGCCGTGTGCCTGCAGCAATTCGTTGTGGCGCTTGTGGGCGCTGGAGCAACGACATGAAGACGCACTGTGGCCGGCGTGGAAGTTTTAGTGAGCCGCAAGCATCTGTCTTTTTGCAAGTGGGTGCCCTGCTGTGTTTGGTTGTAGCTGCCTCCGACGGTGACACCCTCAAGGCACG
Source organism: Burkholderiales bacterium (assembly GCA_016185015.1). Taxonomy (GTDB): domain Bacteria; phylum Pseudomonadota; class Gammaproteobacteria; order Burkholderiales; family Burkholderiaceae_C; genus Hylemonella. The sequence continues at coordinate 40,665 of JACPOI010000031.1, read as the reverse complement.
TTGCGGGGAGCCCGGCGCTTACGAAAAGATCACCATCCGCATCAGTGCCATTGATGCGCTTGAGAAAGCCCAGGACTTCGGGAGCGTCTCTCGCCAGCACCTCGCGTCCCTGTGCTTTCAGCAGATTGCCAAGATCACTCCGAAACGCACCGACCGGTAGAAGCGCACGATCGCCGATGTCGCTTGCAAGGACGAGGACGTGTGCGAGGGTTCGTCGGCGATTCGTCCATCGACGTCGCCACGGCGCGCAACGCCGGTGTCTGCGTATGGGCACTGCCCTATGGCTACAACATGGGCGACCCCATCGCCGCGTGTGCGCCCGACCACGTCAGTGAAGACATCTCAGCCCTGTTGCACTGATTCCCTTTCCGCCCCACGCCCCACGCCCCACGCCCCATGACACAGACCACACCCCTCAAGATCGGCATCAACGGCTTCGGCCGCATCTGGCGCAACGTGCCGCGCAGCGCCATTGAGAACTTCCAGGATATCGAAGTGGTGGCCATCAACGACCTGCTCGAGCCCGACTACCTGGCCTACATGCTGCAGTACGACAGCGTGCACGGCCGCTTCAAGGGCACGGTCTCGGTCGAGGGCAACACCCTGATCGTCAACGGCAAGAAGATCCGCCTCACGCAAGAGCGCGATCCCTCGAGTCTGAAGTGGAATGAAGTCGGCGCCGACGTCGTCATTGAATCCACCAGCCTGTTCCTCGACAAGGTCACGGCCCAGAAACACCTGGACGCCGGCGCGAAGAAGGTCATCCTCTCGGCTCCCTCCAAGGACGACACCCCCATGTTCGTCTTCGGCGTCAACAACAAGACCTACAAGGGCGAGGCCATCATCTCCAACGCTTCGTGCACCACCAACTGCCTGGCGCCGATTGCCAAGGTGCTCAACGACAAGTGGGGCATCAAGCGCGGCCTGATGACCACCGTGCACGCGGCCACCGCCACCCAGAAGACCGTGGACGGCCCGAGCAACAAGGACTGGCGCGGCGGGCGCGGCATCCTGGAGAACATCATCCCCAGCAGCACCGGCGCGGCCAAGGCCGTGGGCGTGGTGATCCCCGAGCTGAACAAGAAGCTCACCGGCATGAGCTTCCGCGTGCCCACCAGCGACGTCTCGGTGGTGGACCTGACGGTGGAGCTGGAAACCGAAGCCAGCTACGACGAGATCAAGGCGGAGATGAAGGCCCAGTCCGAAGGACAAGTGCCTTGAGATGGTGCGCGTCGTGGGCGCCCGATCATGACGGCCTTGCGCTTCAGCGATGTGTGCGCGAGCGGTTTTTCGCTCGCCACGCGCGTCTTCATCCGCGCCGACCTGAACGTGCCGCAGGACGACACGGGGCGCATCACCGAGGACACCCGCATCCGCGCCAGCATCCCGGCGATCCAGATGGCGCTGGACGCGGGCGCGGCCGTCATGGTCACCAGCCACCTGGGCCGGCCCACCGAAGGCGCGTTCAAGCCCGAGGACTCGCTGCAGCCGGTGGCCGCGCGCCTGGCCGCGTTGATGGACCGCCCGGTGCGCCTCGTCGCCGACTGGGTTGACGGTGATTTTTCGGTGGCTCCCGGCGAGGTGGTGCTGCTGGAAAACTGCCGCCTGAACGTGGGCGAGAAGAAGAACAGCCCCGAACTCGCGAAGAAGCTCGGCGCCCTGTGCGACATCTTTGTGCACGACGCCTTCGGCACCTCGCACCGCGCCGAGGGCACCACCTACGGCATCGCCGAGTCCGCGCCCGTGGCCTGCGCCGGCCCGCTGCGGTGATCCTGCAGGCCTCGGCCGGCGCTCGCAAGTACGCGGGCGAGGCCTACCTGCGCCACATGGTGCTGGCCGCCGTGGAAGCCCACCCCGACCTGCCCGTGGTGCTGCACCAGGACCATGGCACCACGCCTGCGGTGTGCATGCAGTCGATCCACTCGGGCTTCACCAGCGTGATGATGGACGGCTCGCTGCGCGAGGACGGCAAGACCCCCGCGAGCTACGACTACAACCTGGAGGTCACGCGCCGCGTCTGCGACATGGCGCACGCCGTGGGCGTGTCGGTGGAAGGCGAACTGGGCTGCCTGGGCTCGCTGGAAACCGGCGAGGCGGGCGAAGAGGACGGCGTGGGCGCCGCGGGCACGCTGACGCACGACATGATGCTGACCGACCCCGAGCAGGCGGCCGACTTCGTGCAGCGCACCGGCGTGGACGCACTGGCCATCGCCATCGGCACCAGCCACGGCGCCTACAAGTTCACCCGGCAACCCACCGGCGACATCCTGGCCATCGACCGCATCGCGGCCATCCACGCCAGGGTGCCCAACACCCACCTGGTGATGCACGGCAGCTCCAGCGTGCCGCAGGAATGGCTGGCCATCATCCGCGAGCACGGCGGCGACATCAAGGAAACCTACGGCGTGCCGGTGGAGGAAATCCGCCGCGGCATCCGCAACGGCGTGCGCAAGGTGAACATCGACACCGACATCCGCCTGGCCATGACCGGCGCCATGCGCCAGACCTTCGCCCGGGAGCGCAGCGAGTTCGACCCGCGCAAGGCGCTGATGGCGGCCAGGAAGGCCGCGCGCGCGATCTGCCAGCAGCGCTTCGAGGCCTTCGGCAGCGCGGGACAGGCGGGCCGGATGAAGGCGGTGTCGCTGGACACCATGGCCGCCAGCTACGCCTGAGGCAGTTCCAGCAGGAACTCGGCCCCGCCCCCGGCGGCGTTGCGCGCGCTCAGTCGCCCGCCATGCTGCTCGACGATGCCGTAGCTGATCGACAGCCCCAGGCCCGTGCCCTTGCCCACCGGCTTGGTGGTGAAGAAGGGGTCGAAGATGCGCAGCAGGTGCTCGGGTGCAATGCCCGGGCCGTTGTCGCGCAGCGCCACGCGCACCTGGCCGTCGGCGACCTCCACCGACACCCAGACGCGGGGCGAGGGGCTGTGGCCCACCGCGTCGAAGCCGTTCTGCAGCAGGTTCATCATCACCTGCTGCAACTGGCCCGCGCTGCCCATCACCATGCACTGCCCGCCCGGCTGCCAGCGCACCTCCACCGGCGTGGCGCGGCCTTTTTGCACCCAGTGGATCGCTCGCTCGATCACCTCGATCAGGTTGACCGGCTTGCGTTCCTCCGGGTCCATGGCGGAGAAGCGCTTGAGCCCGTGCACGATGTCGGCGGTGCGCTGCGCGCCTTCGAGCGTGCCCTCGATCAGCGACGGCAGGTCGCCCATGAGGTGTTCGATGCGCAGCATCTGGCGCAGCGCCTGCAGCACCGGCTCGGGCTCGTGCGCGTGCGCGTGCGCGTGCACGGCGGTTATGTAGGTCTGTAGCCGGTCGCAGTACTTGCGCAGCGCATGCACGTTGCCCAGCACGAAGCTGATCGGGTTGTTGAGTTCGTGCGCCACGCCGGCCACGAGCTGGCCCAGCGAGGCCATCTTTTCCGAATGCAGCAGCTGCTGCTGGGTGCGCTTCAGGGCCTCGTGGGCGGCGCGCATCTCGTGGTACGCGCGCTTGAGCTCGGCCGTGGGCCGCCCGACCCAGACCGTGCCCACGCGCCGCCCGTTGCCGCCGATGCGCGGCGTGCAGTTGGCGTCCACCGACACCGCCTGGCCCTGCCGGTCCAGCAGGTTGAGTTCGATCGCCTCGCCCGCGCGCGGCGCGTCGGCCTTATCCATGGCCGCGCGCGCCAGTGCCACGCTGGACGCGTCGGCCAGCAGCGCGTACAGCTGCGTGCCGCGCAACTGGTCCTCGGGCCGTCCGGCCAGCTCGCACAGCGCGGCGTTGGCCTGCTCGATCAGGCCGTTCGCGTCGCACACAACCAGCACGTCCGACATCGAGGTCAGCACGCTGAAAATGAACTGCTGCGACTGCTCCAGCTCGGCGTTCTTTTTCTCCAGCTCCACCTCGTCGTCGATCAGCCGGGTGTAGACCTCGTCCATCTTCTGGATGACGTCCATCCAGGTGGACTCGTCCACACCCTCCATGGGCGCGGCGGGCAGGGGGATACGGGAGTGCTTTTCGTTCATCTGGACACTCCAGCGCGGCCCTCACCCCAACCCTCTCCCAGAGAGAGAGGGGGCAAGACGGCCCAAGATGCCATCCCCCCTCCAAGCGCCGAAGGCGCGCCAGAGAGGGGGGAAGCCGCGAAGCGGCGCAGAGGGGGGGCCATGCCCATCAGTGCACCGTGCAGACCATGCAAGGGTCGAACGAGCGCACGATGTGCTGCACGGCCACCGGCGTCTTCTCGCCCTCACGCACCGGTGCGCCGACCAGGGCCTGCTCCAGCGCGCCGGGCGTGCCGGCGGCGTCGCGCGGCGAGAAGTTCCAGCTCGTGGGCGCGACGATCTGGTAGTTGGCGATGCGCCCGCGCTGCACCACGACCCAGTGCCCCAGGCTGCCGCGCGCCGCTTCCGACAGGCCGATGCCGCTGCCTTCGGCGGGCAGGTCGGACGGCACGCAGAAGGGCTCGGTGGGCCGCAGCGCGCGCAGCCAGTCTTCCATCAGCGGCACCACGCGCGCAAGTTCGAGCAGGCGCGCCAGCACGCGCGTGTAGACCGTGCCGCCGTGCCGCGCCACCGCATCGCGCACCAGCGGGTGGCCGGCCGCGAGCTGGCGTGCGATGGCACCGGTCTCGACCACCTCGCCGGCCAGCCGCGGCGCCTTGTTCCAGGTGTAGCCGCGCGCCTTGTCGGGGTCGGGTCGGGTCTGGCCCACCAGCGGGTGCAAGGGGCCACCGGCGTCAGCCAGCCATGCGTGGGTGGCGTCTTCGGTGATCGCGACCGCGTCCACCGCGTCCAGCCGCGCCGCATCGGCGCGCCACAGCCCGCCGGGCAGGGCGAAGCCGCCTTCGGGCTGAGCATAGGCGCCGTAGCTCAGGTAACGGCCCGGGCCGGGGCCCAGGGCCTGCAAATGCAGGTCGCGCATCAGGGTGAGGAAGATGCGCAGGTCACCCCCCAGCGGGTCCCGCGCATGCCAGTCCCACAACGCGTCCTCGCTCTCGATGCCGATGATGGCCTCCAGCGGTGCGCCGAACAGCTGGCGCTCCAAGAACGATCGGAACTCGCGCACGCGCGCGAGCAGGCGCACGCGCTCGGCCGCGTCGATCGGCCGCGTGGAGCCGCCCGGCTCGATGGACTGCGTGTGCGGCCACTTGCCGCCCAGCGTGCCCATGAGGGTGAGCCAGCGCTGGCGCGCCGCCGTGGCCGCGCGCACCTGCTCGCCGTGGTTCGGCGCGAAGCGGCGCACCGCCTCGGCGTGCCAGGCATGGGCCGCGTACACCGGGCGCGTGAAGTCCGGCATGAAGAACAGGTAGAAGTGCGTGAGGTGGTCGGCCAGGTTTTCCGTGGCCAGGATCACGTTGGTCGCGTGCTGGCCGTTGGCCGGCATCTCAATGCCGCCGAGGTGGGCTAGCGCGCGCGCCGACGCCACCGACTGCGACACCGAGCAGATGCCGCAGATGCGCGGCACGTAGACCAGCGCATCGTGCGGCGCCTTGCCCTGCAGGATCTGCTCGAAACCGCGGTACATGGTGGCATTAACCTGCGCCGAGGCCACGCGGCCATCCTGCACGTCGAGCTGCACCTCCAGGTCGCCCTCGACACGGTTGAACGGACCGACAAGTAGGCGGCTCATTTGAGGGGGGTTTTGCGAACGGCGGGTTTGACCACCAGGTGGTCGGACACCGCGTTCTGTTTGACCCGTTTGGGCGTCGCGCTCTTGGACAGGGAGGCCAGCGCGACGAACCAGGCCTTGGGCATATCGGTCGGCAGGCCGATGGGGATGCCCGCGAGCTTGGGCGTCTGGTGGAACGGGTGGCCGGGCTCCTGGAAGCCGGGCTCGGTGCAGGCGATGCAGGCGTAGCCACCTCGCGTGCAGGAGCCCTCGCCGTTCCAAAGGCGGGTGTTGCAGTCCGCATGCACCTGGGTGCCCTTGCAACCCATGTGCTCCATCATGCAGCCCAGGTCCGACGGTTTCTCGGCGCTGGCCTTGAACTCGTAATACTCGTTGCGCGTGCAGCCGTGGTGCACCAGCTGGTCGGCGTAGAAACGCGGCCGGTTCAGCGGGTCGAGATCGCTGGCGGCAAAGGTGTCCGCGGCCAGTGCCATCAGCGTGTCGATCACCCAGCTCGGGTGCGTCGGGCAGCCGGCGACGTTGATGACCGGCAGGCCGTTGCTGGACCGGAAGGGCGCGCCCAGCAGGCCGCCGGGCTCGTCGTCCTGGTACTGCAGGCCGCAGGCATCGGTGGGGTTGTCACCCCCGGCGGTGATGCCACCCCAGGCCGCGCAGCTGCCCACCGCCACCACGTGCCGTGCGCGCGCACTGAGCCGGCGCACCCACTCGATCATGGGCAGTTGGGTGCCGGCCAGCATGTGAAAACGGCCGGTGCCGTTCGGCCCGCGCAGCAGCGAACCTTCCACGCACAGGGCGTCGAGCCGGAGGCGGCCCTCCAGCACGGCATTGAGCAGGTCCAGCAACTCGTCGCCGCTCTCCATCGACAGCGAGGGGTGCCACAGCAGGTGGATGCCGGCGTCGCGCAGGTGGCCTTGGAAATCGGGCGTGTCCGCGCAAAGCAGCGACATGCTGCAGCCGCCGCAACCGCCGCTCTGCAACCACAACACGTTCAAGGGCATGTCATTTCTCCAGGCCGAGACGTTGCATTTTGCCGCGCAGGCCGACGCGAGACAGGCCCAGTTCCTGCGCCACCCGCGTCTTGTTCCAGCGCTGGCGCTGCAGCGTCTCGCGCAGCACCATGGCCTCGATCACATCCAGCCGCTGCGCAAGTGTACCGTGGGCGGGCAGGGCGGCCTGCAGATCGCCGCTGCCCTGGCCGTGGCCTTGCAGCACGCGGCTGGAAAACGACGCGGCCTGCAGCTCGGGACCGTCCTGCAAGGCCAGCGCGCGGGCGATTTCGTTGCGCAGCTCGCGGATGTTGCCCGGCCAGGGGTAGCTCACGAGGCAGGCGAGCGTGTCGTCGGGCAGCGTCGCACCGGGGTGGCCGAGTTCGCTGGCCACGTCCTGCACCAACTGGCGCGCGATGGGCGCGATGTCGGCCACGCGCTCGCGCAGGGGCGGCACGGTGATGGTGATGCCGGCGATGCGGTAGTACAGGTCTTCGCGGAACAGGCCGTCGCGCACGCGCTGCTCGAGCTGGCGGTGGGTGGCGGCGATCACGCGCACGTCCACCGGCTCCGGCCGAACGCCGCCCACCGGCCGCACCTCGCCCTCTTGCAGCACACGCAGCAGCTTGACCTGAAAGGCCTGCGAGGTCTCGCCGATCTCGTCGAGGAACACCGTGCCGCGGTGCGCGCGCTGGAACAGGCCGGGGTGGTCTTCGTAGGCGCCGGTGAAGGCGCCGCGCTTGTGGCCGAACAGCTCGGACTCCAGCAGCGTGTCTGGAATGGCGGCGCAGTTCTCCACCACGAAGGGGCCGCTCAGGCGCGGCGAGGCGTAGTGGATCGCGCGCGCCATCAGTTCCTTGCCGGTGCCGGACTCGCCCAGCACCAGCACCGAGAGGTCGTAGCGCGCCACCCGGTGCGCCATGGCGCAGACCGCGTCGATCGGGCTGCCGGGCGCGCGCACGATGTGGTCGAAGCCGAAGCTGGCGCGCGCGCGGTCGATCTGGCGGGCGGTGCGCTGGCGCAGCACGCCGGTGCTGGTGCGCAGCTCCAGGTCGAGCCGGCTGGTCTGGCGCTGCAGGGCCTGCGCCTCCACCGCGTTGCGCACCGAGTCCAGCAGATGGTCGGGCGCCCAGGGCTTGAGGATGTACTGGTAGATGCCGGCCTCGTTGATGCCGGCAATGATGTCTTCGCTGTCGGTGTAGCCCGAGATCACGATGCGCACCGCGTCGGGCCACTGTTCGCGCACTTCCTTGAGGAAGCTCACGCCGGTCATGCCGGGCATGCGCTGGTCGCACAGGATCACGCTCACCGGCTGGCGCTGCAGGAGGCCGCGCGCCTCGTCGGCGCTGCTGGCGGTGAACACGGTGAAATCCTCGTCGAGCGTGCGGCGCATCGCGTCCTGCGACCGCACCTCGTCATCCACCACCAGCACGGTGGGCAGGGCGTCGGGGGACAAATGGGATTTCAACGGTGCGTGGCCAGGTGTCGCGGCGTCCAGGCGTGCGGCTGCTTGTGCACGAAATGGTGGCGCGCCACGTGGTAGCTGGGATCGAAGCCGTAGAAGTTGCGGTGCATGCGCGCCAGTTCCTGTTCTCGGTGGTGGGCCAGCGGGCGGTGGGCTTCGTCGCGCTCGCGCGTGGCCTGCTTGGCCGCCAGCCTCTCAGGCAGATTGTAGGAGGCTGCAAGCGCCAGTGCGCGTTGTAAGCAGCGCGCTTCGAAGCCCGCGCGCGCCTGGTCGTCGCAAAGGTCGATCAAGCCCATGCGCGCGGCCTCGCCGGCCAGCAGCGGCAGGCGCTGCGCCATCAGCGCCTTCGCGCCGGCCTCGCCCAGGCGGCGCGGCAGCAGGTAGGTCCAGTACTCGGAGCCGTACAGGTTGCCCATGTTCTTGTAGTGCGGGTTGAGCACCACGCCCGCGTGCGCCCACATCGCGTCGGCCGCGAGCGCGAGGAATGCGCCACCGGCGCCAGCGTTGCCGCGCAGCACGCTCACGGTGAGCCGGTCGGTGGTTTCCAGCACGGCCAGGGCGGCGTCGTTCATGGCCTGGATGTTGCGCCACGAGGCGTCGGCCGCGCTGTCGCCCGGCCGGTGGGCCGCGGCCTCGATGCTGTTGAGGTCGATGCCGTTGCTGAAGAAGTCCGCGCCACCGAGCAGCAACAGCACCCGGGTCGGCCGCTCGCGCACCGCCAGCAGGGCGGCGCGCAGGCGCTCGCAGCGGTCGGTGGACATGGCGCCGTTGTAGAAGTCGAACGCCAGGCAGCCCACGCGCGCGCCCTCGGGGCCGTGTTCGGTGTAGCGCAGCTCGCCCCACTCGTCCTCGGGCCGATCCAGCGGCGCGGGGTTGTCGGGCAGCGCGGCGGCTTGGGCGGCGAAGGCCTGGGCCGCCACCTGCTTGAAGCCGACCCGGCTCGGGTCGGCTTCGAGCGCCGCGGTGCGCCGCACGTGGCCGATCCACACGCCGCCGTCGCGCGTGCGGCGCAGCAGCGCGCCATCGCGCACCGCCAGCACCCGGCCCGGTTCGGCACCGGCAAACCCGGCCATCAGCGCGGCGCTGGCGGCGTGGCCGTCCATCAGGTGGCAGGCCTGGCCCCACAGCGCATCGAGCACGCCGGGCTGGCCGTCGGCGCAGCGCAGCCGCGCCAGCACCTCGGCCGTGCTGTGGCTTGCCCAGTCGATGGCGCGCTCGTCCTGGCGCATGGCGGGCCGCCAGCGCGCGGGGGGCGGCGGGCCGGCTTCGCGATCACCCTGCGCGAAGCGCTGCACCGCTTGCAGCGTGGCCTGCAGCGCGGCCTGCGTGACCTCGCCGCGGTACAGGCTGCCCTTGCTGGCCGGGCGCATGGGGAAGGCCGCATGCGCCCACACCGGGCCGGCATCGAAGTCGCCGGTGGCCTGCAGCACGGTCACGCCCCAGGTGCTTTCGCCTTGCAGCACGGCCCAGTCCAGCGCCGAGGGGCCCTGGTCGCCCGGCGGGCCGGGGTGCACCACCAGGCAGGGCAGGCGCTGCCACACCGTGGCCGGGATGCGGCGCTTGAGGAAGGGCGCGAGCAGCAGGTCGGGCCGGAACAGCGCGACCGCTTCCTCGGTCACGCGGTCGTTGATGTCGAGCTCCACGCTCACCGTGTGGCCGCGCGCGCGCAGCTCGGCGAACAGCCGCTGCGCCAGGCTGTTGAAGCTGTGGCACAGCAGCAGGATGCGAAGGCCCTGGGACACGGTGTTCACGGTGGCGGCCGAAGCCCCTGCAGTTCGCGTGCGGCCTGCTTGCGGCCCATGTAGATGGCGAGCTTGGATTCGATGTCGTCGAGTGCCTGGTTGAACTCGGCCGCCGTGCGCGCGGCGCGCAGGGCCTGGGCGACGGTGCCGGTGTCGGGGCCGAAGTGAGGCTTCAGGCGGGCCAGCACCTGGCGGCGCAGCGCGTCGAGTTCGGGCACGGGTGGCGCGGGCGGCGGCGGTGCCACCGCGGGGGGAGGCGGTGGGGGGGGAGGAGGCGTCGGCGCCACCACCTCGATCAGGCCGAGCGCGAGCAGCTGGCGCAGGTGTTCGCGCATATCGGGCAGGCCGCGCGCGGCCAGCGCCGCCACCGTGTCCTGGCTGTTCACCATGATCAGCACCGAGCGCGCCGCCGCCTGCAGGCCGGCCGAGCGCTGCGCGATCTCAGCGCGGCCGCGCTCGGTTTTCTGGAACACGGGGTCGGGCATGCGTTCCTCCGGTGTGGGGTGCCGCGTCAGCAAATGCGTGGGAGCTGCTCGCCGCTGAGCCAGTCCACCACGCGGCGGCCGCCGAAGCGCGTGGCCATCTGCACAAAGTGGTGCGGGTCGGCCGTCACCGCGCCGATGCGCGCGGCATCGGTGCCCAGCGGGTGCGCGCGCATCGCGGCCAGCACCGCGTCGGCCGCCTCCGGTGCACACACCGCGACCAGCTTGCCCTCGTTGGCCACGTACAGGGGATCGAGCCCGAGCAGCTCGCAGGCGGCGTCCACCTGCGCGCGCACCGGAATGGCGGCCTCCTGCAGCAGCATGCCCACGCCCGACTGGCGCGCGATCTCGTTGAGCGTGGTGGCCAGGCCGCCGCGCGTGGGGTCGCGCAGCACGCGCACCGCGCCGGGCGCGGCCGCCAGCAAGGCCGCCACCAGGGTGTGCAGCGCGGCGGTGTCGCTCTGGATCGTGGTCTCGAAGGCCAGCGACTCGCGCTGCGACAGCACCGCCACGCCGTGGTCGCCGATGCTGCCGGAGAGCAGCAGCACGTCGCCGGGGCGCGCATGGCGCCCGCTGATTTGCACGCCCGGCGGCAGCACGCCCACGCCGGTGGTGCTGATGAACACGCCGTCGCCCTTGCCCCGCTCCACCACCTTGGTGTCGCCGGTCACCACCGGCACACCGGCCTGGCGCGCCGCAGCCGCCATGGACTTGACGATGCGCTGCAGCTCGATCAGCGGGAAGCCTTCTTCGATGATGAAGCTCGCGCTCAGGTACAGCGGCTGCGCGCCCATCATCGCCACGTCGTTCACCGTGCCGTGCACCGACAGGCAGCCGATGTCGCCGCCGGGAAAAAACAGCGGAGAGATCACATGCCCGTCGGTCGCCATGACAAGGCGACCGTGAGCCGGGTCGAACGCAGGCAGCGCCAGCACCGCAGCGTCGTCGCCCTGGCGCAGGAACTCATTGTCGAAGGCGGCGAGGAACAGCTCCTCGATCAGCTGCGCCGCGGCCTTGCCGCCCGCGCCGTGGCCCATGTCGATGCGGCCGTGTTTGATGTCCAGCGGACGGATGTAGTTCTTTTTCACCGGCTTGGGTGCGGGCGCCTCGCCAGCGGCGGATGGGTCGCTGTCGGCCCTCATGCGATGGTCACTGCGATGGCAGGGGTGGTGGCAGGGACAATGGGGATGTCGCGAAAACGGCCGTAGGTGTAGTGCGCGGCGCAGGCGCCTTCGCTCGACACCATGCAGGAGCCGACCGGGTTTTCCGGCGTGCAGACGGTGCCGAAGATCTTGCAGTCGGTCGGCTTCTTCACGCCGCGCAGAATGGCGCCGCACTCGCAGGCCTTGTTGTCGGCCACGGTCGTGTAGCTGAGGTCGAAACGGCGCTCGGCGTCAAAGGCGGCAAAGGCTTCACGGATCTTGAGCGCGCTGTAGGGCACCTCGCCCAGGCCGCGCCACTCGAAGCTCGGCCGCAGCTCGAACACCTCGGACACCAGGGCTTGGGCCTTCTGGTTGCCCTCGGGCGTGACGGCACGGGTGAATTCGTTTTCCACGTGGGCGCGGCCTTCGTTGACCTGACGCACCAGCATCAGGACAGCCTGCATCACGTCCAGCGGCTCAAAGCCGGCGATCACCACCGGTTTGCGGTACTCCTCGGCAAAGTGGTCGTAGGGCGCGGAGCCGATGACGATGCTCACGTGTGCCGGGCCGATGAAGCCGTCGATGGGCACGGTACCGAGTTGGCGCACTTCGGGCGATTCGAGGATGTGGGTGATGGCCGAGGGCGTGAGCACGTGGCAGCACAGCACACTGAGGTTGGCCAGGCCCTCGCGCGCCGCGTCGCGAATGGCGAGCGCCGTGGGCGGCGTGGTGGTTTCGAAACCGATGGCGAAGAACACCACCTCGCGCTGCGGGTTGGCCCGCGCGATGGCCATGGCGTCGGCGGCGGAATAGATCATGCGGATGTCGCCGCCGCGTGCCTTGGCCCTGATCAATGACAGGCTGTCCGACGCCGGCACGCGCATGGTGTCGCCGTAGGTGCAGACGATGGCATCGCGTTCCAGTGCGAGGCGGATCGCCAGGTCGATGCGGCCGATGGGCAGCACGCAGACCGGGCAGCCCGGGCCGTGGATCATGCGCACGTTGGGCGGCAGCAACTCAAGCACACCGTAGCGCTGAATAGCGTGGGTGTGACCACCACAAAACTCCATGAAGCTGTAGCTGCGCTCGGGATGGGCTTCGGCGGCGATGCGCGCGCCAATCTGGCGGGCGAGCTCGCCGTCGCGAAATTCGTCGATGTATTTCATGCGGGTGTCACAGGTGTGGGATCAGACGCGAACTGCGCGATTTCGGCGAACAGCGCCAGCGTGCTTCGCGCCTCCTCCGGGTCGATCACCCCAATGGCGTGGCCGACGTGCACGATCACGTAGTCGCCCACTTGCACATCGGCCACCAGGGCAATGGAAATTTCTTTGCGGATGCCCCCGAGGTTGACCACGGCCTGGTCGTTGGGGCGCAACTCGACCAGTTGGGCGGGAATGGCTAGGCACATGATTCGGCTTCCTTTGTCGAGATGTTCTGCGGCGTCGTCGCCATTTGTTGCGCCGCGACCCAGGCCTGGCCCAGCGCCAGACCGGCGTCGCCGCAGCCCTTGTCCAGCGGGCGGTGCACGCGCAGCCCAGTGGCCTGCAGGCGCTGCGTGAGGCGCTCGCGCAGCACGCGGTTGAAAAAGCAGCCGCCACCGAGGCACACACTGCGACAGCCGCGTTCGTTGGCGGCCCGCGTGGCCCAGTCGGCCAGGGCGTCGGCCAGCGCGAGGTGAAAGCCCGCAGCGGTGGCGTCCACGCCATCGGCGGTGGCTTCGAACAGCGCGGGCATGAGGCCGCGCAGGTCCAGGCGGTTCAGCGCGTCGATGACCGCGCCGGGCAGGGCTGTGGTGTGTGGGGTTTGCGCAAGCCAGCGCGCGGCGGCGGCTTCCAGCGCAATGGCGGCCTGTGCTTCATCGGTTTGGCGAACGCTCAGACCCAGCGCAGCGGCGGCCGCGTCGAACCAGCGCCCGGCGCTGCTGGTGGCCGGGCAGTTCAGGCCGCGCACCAGCATCTGCTGCACACCGGCGGCCACGGCCGCACCGACCTGCGGTGCAAAGCGTGGGGTGATCTGATCGCCATCGCCCATCGCGTGCAGCACGCTCGCGGCCATGCGCCAGGGCTCGCGCGCGGCGCGGTCGCTGCCCGGCAAAGCCAGCGGCATCAAGTGGCCCAGGCGTTGCCACCGTGCGCCGTCCACCCACAACAGTTCTCCGCCCCAGGCCTGCCCGTCTGTGCCCAGGCCCACGCCGTCGAGCGCCAGGCCGATGACCGGGCCTTCGATGCGGTGCTCGGCCACCACGGCGGCGATGTGCGCGTGGTGGTGCTGCACGCCCATGGCGGGCACACCGAGCGCGTGTGCGGTGGCGATGGCCAGCTGGGTGCTGAAAAAATCGGGATGCAGGTCGTGGGCGATGGCCTGCACCGGCGCGCCGACCGCAGCGGCCTGCTGCAGCAGCTCCTGCACCGATTGCTCCAGCGCCGCGCAGGCGGTCGGGTCACTCAGGTCGCCATGCACCGGCGACCAGTGCACCTGCCCGCGCAGCACCAGGCAGGCCGCATTCTTGAGCCAGGCGCCGACAGCGAGCACGGTGGTGGACATGACAAACCGTCCGTCAGGCGGCGGCGTCGGCGGGCAGCGCGGCTTTGGCGCGGGCCAGCTCTGCTTCGAGCCGCTGCACGCGCTCGCGCAAAACCGCTTCTTCGGAAGCTGGCTCGTCGTGGTGGTGATGCTGCGCGCCCATGGCGTGGTCCAGCCAGTGCAGCCAGGCGTCCATGCCTTCGCCGGTAGTGGCCGAGAGCTGGATGACTTCGATCGTCGGGTTCACGCGGCGCGCCAGCTCAATGCAGCGCGCGACGTCGAACTTCACGTGCGCCAGCAGGTCGATCTTGTTGAGCACCATGAGCGAAGAGGCGGCGAACATGTCGGGGTACTTGAGCGGTTTGTCCTCGCCCTCGGTCACCGAGAGAATGGCCACCTTGGCGGCTTCCCCCAGGTCCCACACGGCGGGGCAGACCAGATTGCCCACGTTTTCGATGAACAGCAGGCTGTGTTCGTCGTGGTGGTTGTGATCGTGCGAGTGCTCTTTTGCAGGGTCGTGGCCATGGTGATCGTGGCTGTGCAGTTGCGCGAAAGCTTGCGACACCATGGGCGCGTCGAGGTGGCAACCCTTACCAGTGTTGACCTGGATGGCGGGGGCGCCGGTGGCGCGGATGCGGTCGGCATCGAAACTGGTCTGCTGGTCGCCTTCGATCACGGCGAGGTGCAGATCAGGCGAGCGGGCCTTCAAGGCTTCGATGGTGGCGCAAAGCAGCGTGGTCTTGCCCGAACCGGGGCTGGACACCAGGTTGAGCGCGGTCACGCCGTGCGCTTCGAAATGCGCCCGGTTCTGCACCGCCACGCGGTTGTTGGCGCCCAGGATGTCGGTCTCCAGCTTGATGGCGCGCGCCTGGCTCATGCCGGGCACCGACACGCGGGCCGCACCGGTACCGAAGTGCAGGTCGCCGTTGGCAGGGTTCACCTGCACCACGCTGGCGTCGCCGGCCTGGGTCTGAACATGCCGGGCATGGGCCGGGCTGTTGTTACTGCATCCACACACAACACACATAGTCTGTCTCCTGTTCAATCGTGATGCTAGGCGCCGCAGACCGTCTGCGTTGCCCCAAGGGTTTTCTGGCGGTCGTGAAGCGGCACAGTGTGTTCCGTTTTCATTCTACCTGCATGTCCAGCACACGCAAGGCCATGCCGCCGGTGGGCTGGAGCTGGTAGCCACCGCAAAGGGGACAGGCGTCGCCGCGCTGGGCGATCTCCACCGTCTGCGCACAGCCCAGGCACCAGGCCTGACCGGGTGGTTCTTCGATGTCGATCTGGGCGCCTTCGAGCACGGTTCCTGGTGCCAAGCAATCCAGCGCAAAACGCAGGGCGCGCACATCCACCCCCGCGAGCTGCCCGGCCTCGATCCGCAGCGACAACAGACGGGAAAAACCGTCGCGTGCGGCGGTGCTTTCCACCAGCTGCAACACGCCACCGGCGAGGCTGGCCTCATGCATGTGGCAGCTCCTGCCCGGCGCGCACCGGGTGCGTCACGTCAAACGGCACGCAAGGGTCGAACGCCGCCATGAGCAGGCGCACGCGGCGCTCCACGGCGGCCGGTGGTTCGGCGGCGTCCAGCGCGGCGATGCGCTGCGCCACCACACCCTGCGGATGAAAATTCCACTCGGTCGGCGCGAGCACGCGGCAGGCAAGCACCCGCGCATCGCGCCCCGTGCTGTCGACCTCGACCTGGTGCACCAGCAGGCCACGCGCCATTTCCACCCAGGCCAGACCCTGGCGTGGCCCCGTGGCCAGCGAGCCGAAGGACAGCCAGCCCGCGCCGCTCTGGCCCGCTGCGTCGGGCAGGCACAGGCGGATCAGCTCGGCGACGCGGCTGCCCAGCAAGGCCCAGGGTGTGAGGGGTCGGTATGGCGTCGGATCGTTCAACCGGGTCCAGCTGCCGCTTTGGGCGCAGGCGCCGTGCCACTGCGGGCGCAAGGCAAAGCCGGGCTCAAGGGCCAGCGCCGCGGCCAGGGTGCGCTGGCCCGAGGCATCCGCATGGGCGCGCAGCGCGCTGGCTGGGTCCAGCGGCACGCCGTCGTCGATCTGGCGGGCGGCGCTGAGCAGTGGGGCCAGCCAGCCGTCGTGGCGGTGGCTCCAGTCCAGCAACCAGTCGGCGCCGCTGGTTTGCCAGGCGCCGTGCCAGGTGGTGGCGGGCTGGTGCAGCAGATGGTCTTGCAACCAGACGAGCGTGGCGTGCCAGGGATCGGCCAGCGCGCTGGCAGCGGGGGCCAGCAGTGGGCAGGCCCTGAGCGCGGCCTGTGCCTGGGCTGCCAGCAACTCATCGCCATCGTTGGCCAGCAGGCGCGGCCAGTCCAGCCCGATGCGGCGGATGTGTTCCTGCGCGGTCTCGGTGCGCAGGCGCTGAGCCACCTGTTGCGGCGCAGGGAGCAGACCCGGCGCCGCCGCTTCGATGGCGAGCTGCGAGCACAGGCGGTGCGCGTGGCCGCAGAGATTGAACAGGCTGGCCATGAGGCCGGGCACGGCGTTCACGGCCTGCGCCCGGGCCAGGCGCGGCGCCCAGTCCTGGCGGCTGCTTTGCAGGGCCATGGGCGTCGCCACACCGGGTGCCACGCGCAGGGCACCGGCCAGCTGCGACAGGCCGGTTGACCCGGTCAGACCGAGCGCGTTCACGACGTCGCCCCGGTGTCCGGCCGACGGGCCAGGAAAAAGGCCCGCCGCGATGGCAGCGGCTCGGCCACGGGCGCTCGGGTCGGCTCAGGCACGGGTGCCGGTCTGACCAGGGCCAGCGAAGCCAGTGCGGTCTCGCGCGCCAGGTCCTGGCTGGTGAAGCCGTTCATGGGGGAAAACAGCGCGCAAGTCTCGTGGTAGCCGATGGCAGGGTCGTGCCCACCGATGAATTCAAATCGTTCGCTGCCAAAGTCGCGCACGGCTTTGCGGCCCACGCGGTTGCCGTGCGGCCCATTCACCGACGGCAGGCGCAGCAGGCTCATGAACCAGGGGGTGATCAGCACACCCTCGGCCACCTGTGGGTCGCCTGACTCGACCGGATTCGCCCATTCGAACCCCACCGCCTCGACCTGCAACGCCGGGTTCAGCAAAGGAATGCCCTGCATGCGCTCGGTCTGAACGTGACGGTAGAAATTCACAAGGCTCTGCACGCGTTCGGCCAGTTGGGCGGGCGCCGCTGAGGGGGTGTCCATGAGGGTGAGCGGGCTCATGGGTTCTTTCTATCGTGCGGTGCACTGCCTGCGACACACGCGTTTGGCGCGGCTGGCCCCTCACCCCAACCCTCTCCCCAGAGGGGCGAGGGAGTCAAGCCCCATCTCCCTCCAGCGGGAGAGGGTCTTTGAACCCAGCGGCGCAGGGGGTTCATCTCAATCCACCAGCATCAGGAACTGCTCGGCATCGCAGTCGCAGTTCGGGCAGCGCCAGTGCGCAGGCAGATCCGCGAACGGTGTGCCGGGCAGAATCTGCCACTGTGGATCGCCCAGGGCGGGGTCGTAGACCCACCAGCAGATTTTGCATTCGAGGCGCGAGCCGGGGCGCAGCACATCGCGGTTGCCCAGGTACGAGCCTTCAAAGCCTTCGAAATGGTCATTGCTCATGGTGCGCCGGGTGGACGGGAAACGTCACACCGACTCCAGGTAGGTGATCACATCGAGCAGCCGCTCGTGCGAATCGCGCAGGTCTTCGGGGGCGGCCATCGCTACCTCGGGCATGTCCACCACCTCGACCGTGTTGAGGATCACCTTGTCCATCGAGTTGTAGTACACCACGCGCCAGCAGTTGGGCAGGCGCGTGTTGGAGATGCGGCAGTTGCCGTAACCGCGCGAGAGCATGAGCACGCGGCCGGTACCGAGATGGTGGTCGAGGAAACCGATGTCTTCGGGCGTGACCGGCAGCAGTGTGAAGTTGACCACGTGCGAGACCTGGCCGGGTTTCCAGCCGAGCACCTGGTCGCGGATTTCTTCCACCAGCAGGGGCGCGTTCTGCACGTTGGGTGGCAACGGACCAGCCCAATGCGGCATGGCGTCCTGCGGCCACACGTCGTCCACCGCCATGGCGCGCAGCAGCGCCGGCACCGGGCTGACCTCAATCACGTCGTCAATCATGGTGCGCTCGCCGTCCACGGTGCGGAACGTGATGAGGCGCCACACGCCGGCCAGCACCGCTTCCTGGATGCGCACCTCCAGCGCGCCGTCTTCTTCGCGCACCAGGGCGCTGACCTCGCCCTCACCCATGATCTGCTTGATCAGCTGCAGGTCCTGCGCAGGCAGCGTGGTCAGCGCCACCTGGCCGCCCGGGCCACCTTGCGCAGTGCGGTCCAGCAGCGCCAGCACCTGACCCAACACCGCGCGCGCGGCTTCGCGCCCGGCCAGCTCTTCGGGCTCGGGCAGCACGGGTGGGCGGTAGGTGCCCATGTCTGTGGGCATGTGCACATAGTCCAGCTTTTCGTCTTCGGGCTGGGTGCCCGGGCCGATGGCCACGAGGGGGATGGGGAAGTCTTTCATGGGGTGTCCTCGGTGTCGGTCGGTTCAATGGCAGCCGCTGTCTTTGCTGGTGCTGCCCTGGCTCACCACGGGGATGCCGATGGTGGGCGGGCGTGAGGGTGGCATGGCAAGCGCGGCGGCCACACCGCTTTGGTACACGTCCCAGTCCTGCATGCCGGCGATGGCGGTGACGTACTGACCGTCGCGAAAGAACAGCAGGGTGGGCCAGCGCTGCGAGCCGTAACGGCGCGCCAACGCGTCCTCGTTGTCTCGCGGCACCACGGCCACCTGAAAGCGGTTTGGAAAAACCTTCATCAGTTCGGGCAGCACGGCCGCCACGTCCTGGCCTTCGGGGAACCGCACCGGGTCGCCCGCGAGCAGCACCAAGCGGTCGCCGCCGCCCGCGCTCCATGCGGCCACGCTGGTTTCGTCCACCCAGGCGGCATCGAAGTCGCGCACTAGGCGCATCACCAGCGGTGGCGCGGGGTTGGTGTCTGGCAGTGGCAGGGCAAAAGCCCGGCCGGTGGTGTCGGTGGCGGTGTTCATGTCATCTCCTGTGTGTGGGGGTGGGTGTCAGGTCTGTCCGGACAACTGCCTGAGTTGTTCGGTGGTCATCTGTGAAGGCAGTTCAAAGCCGGCATCGCCACGGGCTCTCCGGCCCTGCATGGCGTCTTGCACTAGGTCCAGCGCCGCGTTGACTTCGGCGGCACGCTCGGTGCTGATGTGTTCGCGCGCGTCACCCAAGAACACCAGCAACCAGTCGCCGGGCTCACACGGACCGACCAGCGCGGTGTTCACCCGGCGCCGCTCGCCACGGCCTTCGCACCAGGCGTGTCCGGGCTCGATGGCGCTGACCTGCATGGGGATGCCGATGCACATGTCAGAGGTCCTTGGGGAAAAAGCGTTCGTCACCCGAACGGCAGGCTTGCTCAGGCGCGGGACGCTGCGTCTCGTAGGCGGCCAACGCGAGCTCGTCCAGGGTGACCGCTTCGCGTTCGCCCAGCGGCGTGCGGCGCGGCACGGGCTCGCCACCCCAGCGCGCGATCTGGTCCACACCCAGGGCCAGCGCGTCTTCCATCGCAGCCTTCACCACCGGGCGCAGGCTGCCGCCGTAGTCTTCCAACTCCTGGGGCTGGCAGCCGATCAGCAACATCTGGGACGGGAACTTGCCGGTGAGCTGCGCCAGCGAAAGCACTTCCTGAAAACCGGTCTGGTGCAGGCTCATTTTTTTCGCGCCCATGAAGCGCGGCACAGCGTCGTCGCGCACCTGCTTCAGGGTACCGGGCTCCAGGCCGTAGTCGATGGCGTCGAAGATCAACAAACAGTCCGCCGCCTGCACGTGCTGGATCAGGTACAGCCCCTGCGTGCCGCCGTCGATGAGCGACACATGCCCGGCGAACTCGTAGCGGCGCTGCAGCGTCTCAATGCAGCGCACGCCAAAGCCCTCGTCGGCCCAGAGCAGGTTGCCAATGCCCAGCACCACGATCGCTGGCGGCTGGGCAGGGCTGTCACCCCTGGGGTGACAGGTGGTTTCGGACGGATGTCTGCTCATGTGGGGTGGTCCCGATAAACGCTCAGGGAGAATCAGAAGAAAAGGGTGCGGCACCGCTCGGGGATCTGTGCGCCACCGCATACAGGCGCTTCCAGGCATGGAAGCTGTCCCAGGCGGACTGGTGTGCGAGCCAGAAGGCCGTATCGATACCGAACTGCCGCGCACAGCGGATGGCGGTGTCGGGCGACATGGCGCGCTGACCGTGCACCAACTCGTGCAGCCGGCGGCGCGACAGTCCAAGCAGCCGGGCCGCCTCGCTCTGGTTGAGCGAGAGCGGTGCCAGGCAGGTGCGCGCCAGCAGCCGACCCGGGTGCATGGGCGTGCGCACCGGCACCCCCTTCGGAGGAAGCACCGAAGCAGCAGCGAGCCAGCGGGGATGAGCGGAGAGCGACATCTAAATCGAATGAACGTTGCGCGACCAATAAAAATAAACTCGGAGCGAAATGCCTCAACCCAGGGTTCCGCGGAACCGTCCATCGACAAGCTCAGGACGGGCCGCCAATAACGCCCCTTTGGGGAGGGCGCCGAAGGCGGCGCGGGGGGTTAATCCTTGAACGTGCGGTGGCCGGAGATCATCGTGCTCACGATACTCTGGCGACCCATGATGTCCTCGCGGATCGCAGCGTAGATGTGGAAGATGATGAAGATGACCATGCCCCACATGCCCAAGCGGTGCCAGGTGTGCACATCCTGGCTCTGGCCGAACAGCGGAATCACCCAGGTGGTGAACAGCGTGTGCGCCCAGGATCCCGGCTGTGTGCCTTCCCCGTACAACGCAAAGCCGGTGACGATCATGAACAGGCCAATGCCGAGATACAGGGTAAACATGGCGAACCTGGCCAGCGGGTTGTGTCCCACGTACTGGTTGGGCTTGGGAGCGATAAACAGGTACCACGCCAGCACTTGAATCACCTCACGCCAGTAGGCTTTCTGGAAAAGCGGGACCCAGAACAGTTCGCGAGCGTGGTGGTTGCCGACGATCGCCCAGTAGGCGCGCCCGAGCAGGCCCACGGCCAGGATGTACCCAGCGGTGAAGTGCGCGAAGCGGATGTAGCCCATCAGGTAGTTGTCGCTGGCCTCGCCCGGCATGGTCGGCAGCGGCACGCCGATGAAGTAGCCGGTAATGGCCAGCACGGTGATCGCTGCGGCGTTGATCCAGTGCCAGATGCGCACCGGCGCTTCATAGACGTAGACCGACTTGATGGAATCGCCGAGCAAGACGGCGTTGTTGTCGATGCCGGTGGCATCGGCCTGGCGCTGCTGGGCCAGTTCTTGGGCAGACAGAGTGGACATGATGTGCTCCGAGTGGGGAACGACGGTCACTTCGACACGGCCTGGCCCCGGCGTGCGCGCCACTGGCGCACAGCCATCACACCCAGCCCGATTCCGAACAGCGCGAGCAGTTGCTCGACGCCGACGGCGTGGGTGAGCATGTCCCACAGCTCGTGGGGGCCGTGACCATCGTGGGCCTGCGCGGCGCCCGTCAGGCCCAGCAGCAGTGCGGTTGTGCCCAGTTGGCGCAGGTTTTTTTTCACTTGCATGTTTATCTCCTCGTGTGGGTTCATTTCATTTCCGGGATGGGCGCCGTGCCCGCGTGCCCCGATCCAGCGCACGCAGAGAATCCGGCTTTGCCGGTCCCGGGGCTTAGTCTCCCTGAGGGGAAGACGCGAAGCGGCGCAGGGGGTCATCTCACCTCACCGTGACGCGGGCCATTTCCTGACCGTCTTCGCTCATCACGTGCGTGGAGCAGGCCAGGCAGGGGTCGAAGCTGTGCAGCGTGCGCAGAATTTCCAACGGCTGCTCCGGGTTGACCATGGGCGTGTTCATCAGCGAAGCTTCGAAAGCGCCGATCTGACCCTTGGTGTCGCGTGGCGAGCCGTTCCAGGTGGTGGGCACCACGCACTGGTAGTTCTCGATTTTGCCGTCCTTGATCTTGATCCAGTGGCCCAGCATGCCGCGCGGCGCGGCCACTGTGCCCACGCCTTTGGCTTCTTTGGGCCAGGTGGCCGGATCCCACTTCTCGATGTTGGCGGTACTGGTGTCGCCAGCCTTGATGTTGCCAATCAGTTGCTTGAAGTCGTCCAACATCATCTCGCCGCTGTACTGGCTCTCCAGCGCGCGGGCCAGGGTACGACCGATGGTGGTGGGCAGCAGTTGCTTGAGCGTGTAGTTGGTTTCCGGCAGGCCCAGTGCTTTGGGCAGGGCCCTGTTGATCGCGACGGCAGACGCGTCCACCTGTTGCTTGACGCGCTGGCAGTATTTGTTGCCCTGCACCGCATGGGCGTAGCCCAGGATGTAGCGCGACAGCGGACCGACCTCGACCGCGTGGCCACGCCAGCGCGGACTCTTGATCCAGGAGTATTTTGCGGACTCGTCGAGCTGCTCAATGTTGGTGCGCGTGCCCTTGAAGTTGGGACCTTCGGGCTTGTAGTTGGCCTCTGTCACGCCATCCCAGGGGTGCAGACCCTTGCTTTCGTCGGCGTATTTGTACCAGCTGTGGTTCACGAATTCCTGCACCTGCTCGGGGTCGCGCGGATCGATCTCATGGATCTTGTCCCAGTTGCCATTGAGGATCACGCCGCCGGGCAACTGTTGTGTGCTGCGGTCGTTGGGCACTTTCTCATAGGTGCCGTAATCGGCGACATTGGTGGCCGAGAGGCCGCCGCCGTAGAGCCAGCCAGCCTGTTTGTAAATGGTGCCAATGGCCAGCACGTCAGGTACATAGACGTTCTTGTTGAACTCGATGATCTCGTTGATGCGTGCCTCGACGAAGTTCAGACGCTCCATGTTGATGGGTGCGCCGGCCGCGCCGTCGCCGTCGATGTTGATCGCGCAGGGAACCCCGCCCACGAGGTAGTTCGGGTGCGGATTCTTTCCCCCAAAAATGGTGTGGATCTTCACCCACTCTTTTTGCAGATCCAGCGCTTCGAGGTAGTGCGTGACCGCCATCAGGTTGGCTTCGGCTGGCAGCGCATAGGCCTTGGAACCCCAGTAGCCGTTGGCGAAGGGGCCGAGCTGACCGCTGGCAACAAACTTCTTCAGGCGGTTCTGCACGTCTCGGAAGTAGCCGGGCGAGGAAAGCGGGTGCGAGGGCGACACCATCTGCTGCAGCTCGCTGGTTTTCTTCGGATCGGCGTTCAGGGCCGACAGCACGTCCACCCAGTCCAGCGCGTGCAGGTGGTAAAAGTGCACCGCGTGGTCGTGCACCTGCAGCGTCTTGGCCATGATCTCGCGGATGAGATAAGCGTTGAGCGGAATCTGAATGCCCAGCGCATCCTCCACCGCGCGCACCGAGGCCAGCGCGTGGCAGCCGGTGCAGACGCCGCATATGCGCTCCACGAAGGCCCAGGCGTCGCGCGGGTCGCGACCCTTCAGAATCACCTCCAGACCGCGCCACATGGTGCCGGTGGAGACCGCGTTGCGGATCACATTGTTGCTGTCGAGGTTGACCTCGCAGCGCATATGGCCCTCGATGCGCGTGACAGGGTCGACGACGATGCGCCGGCCGGTGTTGTCCATGCGAAAGCCTTGAGTTTCGTAAGCACCCATGTTCTTGTTCCTCGGTCGTGTCAGTGGTTGGTGGGTGTGGAGGCGTCGGGCTTGCGCGCGTTGTCGCGGGCACGCTTGGCCACCGAGATGGCGGCGTGCGCCGCCACCGCCGCCCCCACCACACCGGCGGCGGTGCCACCGATCTGGTCTGCGTTGGCCTCGATGCCGAAGGCGTGGATGTCGGTCAGGCGGTCGTAGAACGAGCCCTTGTCCCAGAAGCCGTCTTCCGAGCAACCGATGCAGCCGTGACCGGCCTTGATCGGGAAGCTGGTGCCCTCGTTCCACTGCACTGTGGAGCAGGCGTTGTAGGTCGTTGGCCCCTTGCAGCCAACCTTGTAAAGGCAGTAGCCACGGCGCGCGGACTCGTCGTCCCAGGCCTCGACGAACTGGCCGGCGTCGAAGTGAGGACGGCGGTAGCACTTGTCGTGGATGCGCTGGCTGTAGAACATCTTCGGCCGACCCTGGCGGTCCAGTTCGGGGATGCGGTCAAACGTCAGCATGTAGGTGATCACGCCCGTCATCACCTCGGGGATGGGCGGGCAACCCGGCACCTTGATGATGGGCTTGTCCGTGATGACCTTGTGTATCGGTGTGGCCTGCGTCGGGTTAGGCTTGGCGGCCTGCACGCAACCCCAGGAGGCGCACGAACCCCAGGCGATGATGGCCTTGGCGTCCTTGGCCACCTTCTGCAGCTTCTCGACGAAGGGCTTGCCCGACTGGATGCAGAACATTCCATCTTCATTCAGCGGCGGGTTGCCTTCCACCGCCAGGATGTACTGACCCTTGTACTTGGTGATGAGTTCTTCGAGAAGGGCCTCGGCCTGGTGGCCGGCGGCGGCCATCAGGGTGTCGTCGTAGTCCAGCGAGATCATGGACAGCACCACGTCTTTTGCCAGCGGGTGCGCCGAACGGATGAACGCTTCGGTGCAGCAGGTGCATTCCAGCCCGTGCAGCCAGATCACCGGGGTGCGCGGCTTGTTTTCCATGGCGTGCGCGATCTGCGGCACGAACGAGGGCGCCAGCCCGAGCGAGGTGGCGGTGAGCGAGCAGTACTTCAGAAGGCTGCGGCGCGAGATGCCCTTGCGGCGCATGACTTCGTAGAAGGTTTCCATAGAGTAATGTCTCCAGTTGCTTTTTGATGATCGCCACGTCCCGTGCAAGGAATGCAGAGAGAACGCGGCGCACTTTTCAGGTGGGGGCGCATGTTCATCGCAAGTCGTGTGCCAACGATCCCGCATCGCGGGAATACCCTGAGCGACCCGCTTAAGTGCTTGTTTCCGTTGGCATTCAGCGTGGGCCGATTCAGCCTAATAGATCAACACGCGCAGAGACTGAAATAACAAGATCCATTTTCTCGATCGAAACGGAAATAAACTATCCAGCAGGAACATTCCATACGCTGTACAGCGTATGGTTGACGCGTAGTCAATACTTGGTCCGTCTCGCCTTTGGGCCTTTGGTCTTGCGGGCGATGTGGAACTCGTAGGGCAGGGAATCAGCGAATTGCGTGTTCACCATGGCCATGGATACCGCATCTACTTCCAGAAGAGAGGAAGCACGATCATCGTCCTGCTGTGCGGCGGAGACAAAAGCACGCAAGTGAAGGACATCAATGCCGCAAAGCGCCTGGCTGAAGCATGGAGCGAATTGCTGGGCGTCTACCTGCAGCGCCTGCGTTGCCTCAGCATGCAGTACGCACAAGGAACCCATTTCACCGTCCCGACCCGCGAGCCCTTTTGCAGTCGGACACCTGGCGCACCAAATCAGCGATCTGGTGGTACTTGGCCTGAGCCCCGGCCGAGGTGCGTGCACACGCGCTCGACCGTGGGCCGCTCGCTCCGGGCGAGCACGTCGTCGGCAGCGGCCCAACCCCATTGACTTGGATGCCTTGGGACACTCTCGTACTTTTGGTTTGCATCGCCCTCTTCCGTGATGTAAATTACTTTCGATAAGATATAGTTATTGAAACTTATCTCCCCGACAGCTCAGAAGGAGCGAGCGCATTTTTGTCGCTTCACAACTCTCACCGGGCGACTGCTCACGCTACAGAAAACGTCTGCGCCCCGTTCGCAGAAACTGATCGATGCTACTTCGCACGCAATTTCTCTGCGGGACTTTTGCGGGACTGGGCTCTGAAATACATGTCTAAACAGAGTAGTTTTGGTACATTGGGCGGTCACAGAGCCTATATAAATCAACAACTTAAATATGATCTGGTAGCTACGAACCAAGGGGTCGTGGGTTCAATTCCTGCCAGCCGCACCAAAACGGAAAAGCCTGCAACTGCAAAGTTGCAGGCTTTTTTCTTTAGCCCGACAATTTCCGGCCCACAGGACGATGCCATGAGCAAAGCCTTTACCCGAGAGTCCGATAGCGACGAGGACGACGAGGCGCAACTGCCCGCCCTGCCGGCCGGCGGCAAGAACTACATCACGCCCGCCGGTTATGCACGCCTGCGCGCCGAGTGGATGGAGTTGATCGACAGCGAACGGCCCAAGGTGGTGGAGATCGTGCATTGGGCGGCCAGCAACGGCGACCGTTCGGAGAATGGCGATTACCTCTACGGCAAGAAACGCCTGCGCGAGATCGACCGGCGCATCCGTTTCCTGACCAAGCGGCTGGAGATCGCCGAGGTCACCGATCCCAGCGTGCACCATGGCAGCGACCAGGTCTTTTTCGGCGCCACCGTCACCTATGCCGATGGGGCCGGCCTGGAGCGCACCATCACCATCCTGGGCATCGACGAGGCCGACAGCCTGCAGGGTCAGGTCAGCTGGGTGGCGCCGGTGGCGCGCACCCTGCTGAAGTCGCGCGTGGGCGATGTCCTCAAGCTGGTGACGCCGGTCGGGGTGGAAGAGATCGAGGTACTGGCCGTGCAGTACCCGGCGCCGGTCGCGGCGGGCTGATCAGGCGCCTGCCGCTGTGCAGCGTCGGGCCTGCAGCACCGAGGAGGTGCGCTGCAGGTTGCGCAGGGCGGTGGCCAGGTGCTGGCGGTCGCGCACCGCGATGACAAAACGCAGGTCGGTGGTTTCCTGGGCCGCTTCCTGGCCCATGTCGATGTGGATGATGTCCGCTTCCGAGGCCGCCAGCGCCGAAGCCACACGGGCCAGCACGCCTTTGCCGTTGTTGACCGTGACCACGATGCCGGTTTCGAAGGCGCGCGTCGGTTCATCCGACCACTCCACGCCAATGAAACGTTCACTGTCCTTGTTGTGCAGCTTGCGCGCCACGGCGCAGTCTTCAGCGTGCACCACCAGGCCCTCGCCACGGCCAAGGTAGCCGACGATGACATCGCCCGGGATGGGGCGGCAGCAGCTGGCGTACTGGACCGATGCGTTTTCGCTGCCATCCACGATCACCGTGCTGTGGCCCGATGATTCGGCATTGAAGCGTTCGCGGGTCATCAGTACGGCATTGGGCTTCTCGCCGCTTTCACTCAGCAGGGTGGCCATGCGCTTGGCGACGATGCCGGCAATGCGCTTGCCCAGGCCGATGTCGACCAGCAGTTCGGAGCGGTTGCGGTTGCCCGTGAAGCGCAGCAGCTTGTCCCAGATGCCGGCGCTCGTGCTGTCGTCGGTGGGGAAGCGTTCGATGCCTTCGGCGCGCAGCGCCTGCAGCAACAGCTTTTCGCCCAGCCCTTCGGACTCGGTCTGCGCCAGGGTCTTGAGGTGGTGGCGGATCTTGGAGCGGGCGCGGCCGGTGCGCACGAAACTCAGCCAGGCAGGGTTGGGTGCCGACACCGACGCGGTGACCACCTCGACCACGTCACCGTTCTTGAGCTCGGTGCGCAGCGGCACCTGCTCGCCATTGACCCGTGCGGCCATGGTGCGGTCGCCGATGTCGCTGTGGATGGCGTAGGCGAAGTCGACCACGGTGGCGCCGCGCGGCAGGGCCAGGATACGGCTCTTGGGCGTGAAGACGTAGACGGCGTCTGGGAACAGGTCCACCTTGACGTGGTCCCAGAACTCGGCGGCGTCGCGGGTTTCGTTCTGGATGTCCAGCAGGGACTGCAACCACTGCGCGCCCAGGCGCGCGGTCATGGGGCTGTCGGGTTCGTTGGCCTTGTAGAGCCAGTGTGCGGCCACGCCCGATTCGGCCACCACGTGCATGGCCTCGGTGCGGATCTGGAACTCGATGGTCACCCCCGAAGGGCCGACCAGGGTGGTGTGCAGCGACTGGTAGCCGTTGAGCTTGGGGATCGCGATGTGGTCCTTGAACTTGCCGGGCACCGGCTTGTAGAGCTGGTGCAGGGTGCCCATGGCGGTGTAGCAGTCGGACTGGTTGGGCACGAGCAGGCGGAAACCGTACATGTCGGTGATCTGCGCGAAGCTCAGATGCTTTTCGTCCATCTTGCGGTAGATGGAATACAGCGTTTTCTCGCGCCCGCCGATGCGCACCGACATGTTGGCACTTTCGAAGGCGGTTTCGACTTCCTTGCGCACTTTCTGGATCAGGTCGCGGCGGCGGTTGCGGGCTCGCTCCAGCGCCTTCTCCAGCACGGCGTGGCGCCAGGGGTGCAGGTGGCGGAAGGACAGGTCCTGCAGTTCACGGTAGGTCTGGTTCAGGCCCAGGCGGTAGGCGATGGGGGCGTAGATCTCCTGCGTCTCCGAGGCGATGCGCGCCCATTTGCTGCGCGGCACGTCCGCCAGGGTGCGCATGTTGTGGCTGCGGTCGGCCAGCTTGATGAGGATGACACGCACGTCGCGCGCCATCGCCAGCAGCATCTTGCGGAAGGATTCGGCCTGGCTTTCCTCGCGCGTGTTGAACTGCAGCTTGTCCAGCTTGGTCAGGCCGTCCACCAGTTCGGCCACCGGCGAACCGAAGCGCTCGATCAGTTCGGCCTTGCTGACGCCGCAGTCTTCCAGGGCGTCATGCAGCAGGGCGGCCATCAGGGCCTGGGCGTCGAGTTTCCACTCGGCGCACTGGGCAGCTACGGCGATCGGGTGGGTGATGTACGGTTCGCCGCTGTTGCGCAGCTGGCCCAGGTGGGCCTCGTCGGCAAAGCGGTAGGCCTGGCGCACCTGCTCCAGATCCGGGGGCGAGAGGTAGTCCAGGCGGGCCGTGAGGCTGGCGAAGCTTGCCGCCGCCGCATTGGCCGCAGCCGGTCCGCCCGGGCCGGGAGGACTCGGGTTATTGGGGCTGGCGGATGGGGCCTGGAGGATGGCGCTCACCCCTCGAATATATAGCGACGCGCACTATTCAGGGGCCAGGCAAGAAAAAAGCACCGCTGACGGTGCTTTTTTCGGGGGAGGCGGCAAAGGCCTCAGATCGGGACCTTCTTGAGCATTTCCAGGCCGATCTTGCCTTCGGCGATCTCGCGCAGGGCGGTCACGCCCGGCTTGTTCTTGCTCTCGATCTTGGGCGCGTGGCCCTGGCTGAGCATGCGGGCGCGGTAAGTTGCGGCCAGCACGAGCTGAAAGCGATTGGGGATCTGCTGCAGGCAGTCTTCTACGGTGATACGGGCCATGTGTTTACTCCAGTGGACCGGGAGAATCCGGCATCAGGGCAGGCGCAGTGCCTGGAAAGTGTCGGGCCGGGCCCGGCGCTGGGCCGGATACCGGAGCCGCTGGGCATGGACCACCAATTGGAGGTCGGCCAGCGCGCGCTCGAACAAGTCATTGATTATAACGAAATCGAAATTCGGGGCCTGCGCCACCTCGGTGGTGGCGTTTTCCAGCCGCAGGGCGATCACTTCGGCGGCGTCCTCGCCGCGCTTGACCAGCCGGGCGCGCAATTCTTCCCAACTCGGCGGCAGGATGAAGATGGTGACGGCGTCCGGGAACAGCTTCTTGATCTGCATGGCGCCCTGGTAGTCGATTTCCAGCACGATGTCGGCGCCGGCCCGGATCTGGTCCTCGATGGCCTGGCGCGAGGTGCCGTAGCGGTGGCTGTGCACATGGGCCCATTCGACAAAGGCGTCGGCCTGGACCATGGCGTCGAAGGCGGCAGGGGAGACGAAGTAGTACTCGCGCCCGTTCTGCTCCTGCCCGCGCGGCGAGCGCGTGGTGTGCGAGACCGACAGTTGCAGGCGGTCGTCCTGCGCCAGCAGGGCCTTGACCAGGGTGGACTTGCCGGCCCCGCTGGGGGCGGCGATGACGTAGAGGTTGCCGGGGTGTTCCATGGACGAATCTTAATGCGGCGGGTTTCGCCGCCGGACCGCCCCAAGGCGAAACGCGCCCCCTCGGGGGGCAGCGACCCGCGTAGCGGCGGAGCGTGGGGGCCTCATTTCATTCGAGGTTCTGGACCTGCTCGCGCATCTGCTCGATCAGCACCTTCATGTCCACCGAGATGCGGGTCAGGTCCAGCGCGGCCGATTTGGAGCCCAGGGTGTTGGCCTCACGGTGCAGTTCCTGGATCAGGAAGTCAAGGCGCTTGCCGACTTCGCCGCCTTTTTTGATCAGGCGCTCGATTTCGTCCAGGTGCGAGGCCAGGCGCGTCAGTTCCTCGGCCACGTCGATGCGGATGGCGTAGGCGGTGGCTTCGGTGAGCGCCCGCTCCTGGGCGGCCTGTGGCGGCGTGGCGCCATCGGTCAGGGCCATCGCCTCCTGCCAGCGTTCCAGAAAACGTTGCCGCTGCTGCTCCACCAGCAGGGGCAGCATGGGGCCGGCCTGGGTGGCCAGCTGGCGCAGCTGGGCAATGTGGCCCAGCAGCATGGTCGCCAGGCGCGCGCCTTCGCGCGCACGGGATTGCACCAGGGCGTCCAGTGCTTCGGTCGCCAGGGCCTGCAGGGCCGGGCCCCAGTCCTGGCCGGCGCCCTGTTCACCGGAGGCCAGCTTGAGGATGTCGGCCACGCTCAGGCCCCGGGCGTCGGGCAGCCAGGACTTCACGCTGTCCTGCAGGGTGTTGAGGCGCTGCAGCAGGCGCGGGCTGGGCTCGGCGACGTTGCCGGCCACGGTGGATTCGACGAAGGCGCGCAGTTCGACCTTGCCGCGCTTGAGCCGGCCCTGCACCAGCTCGCGCAGGGCGGGCTCGTGCGTGCGCAGCTCCTCGGACAGGCGCAGGCTGAAGTCCAGGAAGCGGCCGTTGACGGAGCGGATTTCCAGGCCGAGGCGCACCGGCGCCGCGGTGCTGTCGGTGCCGGTACCTGCGCCTTGTTGGGCGCTGGCGTAGCCGGTCATGCTGTAAACTGGCATGGCGTTTTCTTGATCTGTATAACGACCCCGAGAATAACCGGATTGGGCCCGGTCATCGGAGTAGCCCAACGAGAATGATGTCCAAGGTCAAACCAGCACCCCTATCCCCGGAGACCCTGATCGGCGGTTACCGCGTCGTCCGCAAGGTGGCGGCCGGAGGCTTTGGCGTCGTTTACCTGGCCATTGACCCGGAGGGCCAGCAGGTCGCGATCAAGGAATACCTGCCGGCTTCCCTCGTGGCCCGTGGGCCCGGCGAACTGCTGCCCCAGGTCACGACCGAAAAACTCTCGCTCTATCGTCTGGGCCTCAAGAGCTTCTTCGAGGAAGGCCGCTCGCTGGCACAGATCTCCCACCCCTCGGTGGTCAGCGTGCTGAACTTCTTCCGCGAGAACGAGACCGTCTACATGGTGATGAACTACCTGGAGGGCGCGTCCCTGCAGGATTTCATCATCACCGCGCGCGACCAGAAGCAGCAGAAGGTTTTTCGCGAGTCCACCATCCGCTCGCTGTTCGACGAGATCCTGCGCGGCCTGCGCATCGTGCACCAGCACAAGATGCTGCACCTGGACATCAAGCCGGCCAACATCTTCATCACCGATGACAACCGCTCGGTGCTGATCGACTTCGGCGCCGCGCGCGAGGTGCTGAGCAAGGAAGGCAATTTCATCCGCCCCATGTACACACCCGGTTTTGCGGCGCCCGAGATGTACCGGCGCGACGCCGCCATGGGGCCGTGGACCGACATCTACGCCATCGGTGCCTGCATCTACGCGTGCATGCAGGGCTACCCGCCCAACGAGGCGCCCCAGCGCCTGGAGAAGGACCGCCTGACCACGGCGCTGGCACGCCTGCGTGGCGTCTATTCCGACAACCTGATCGAGGTGGTGGAATGGACCATGGCGTTGGACCCCCTGTCGCGCCCGCAATCGGTGTTCGCCTTGCAGAAAGAGCTCAGCCGCGAGGGTGAGCGTCGTTACACCAAGCTCAGCATGGCCGAGAAGATGCGCCTGCAGTTCGACACCATGGTGGCCGACACCAAGAAGAGCGTCAAAAGCGTGACCGGCGCGCCTGCCGTCAGACAGAAATGAAATTTTCCGTTTTCCAGATCAGCCGCAGGGGCGGGCGCGGCACCAACGAAGACCGCATGGGCTACTGCTACACGCGCGACGCAGCGCTGTTCCTGCTGGCCGACGGCATGGGCGGCCACCCGGAAGGCGAGGTGGCGGCCCAGCTCGCGCTGCAGGTGGTCTCGGCCGCCTTCCAGCAGGAAACCAAGACCGGTATCAAGGACCCGCGCGCCTTCCTGGCGTCGTCGATCCTGCTGGCGCACCGCCAGATCCTCACTTATGCCGCCAGCAAGAACATGCTGGACACCCCGCGCACTACTTTCGTGGCGGCCCTAATCCAGGGCGACAGCGTGTGCTGGGTGCACTGCGGCGATTCACGCCTGTACATGGTGCGCGACGGCGAGATGCTGGCGCGCACGCGCGACCATTCCTATATGGAGCAGCGCCAGGACGAAGTGCCGCCCGGCGCCAAGAACGGTGACAAGACCAACCGCAACGTGCTCTTCACTTGCCTGGGCTCGCCGGCCAACCCGGTGTTCGATGTCATGGGGCCGATCAACCTGCAGCAGAGCGATCGCATCCTGCTGTGCTCGGACGGCCTGTGGAGCGCCTTGTCGGATGTCGAGATCACCTATGACCTGGGACTCAAGCCCGTCGCGCGCGCCGTGCCCGACCTGGTCGACAAGGCGCTGGAGAAAGCCGGCGCCAGCAGCGACAACGTGACCGTGATCGCCATGGAGTGGGAGACGCCCGCCGGCTTCGAGGAGACCCGTGGCAGCGTCACCACCGACAGCATCAACGACGGCGTCTTTGCCTCCACGGTGCAGGCCGGCGGCGTGGAGGGCCTCGTTGAGGACCTGGATGACGAAGCCATCGAACGCTCGATCGCCGAGATCAACGAAGCCATCCGCCGCACCGCCGCGCGCCGCAACAACTGAGTGCCGCGCACCCGGCGGCACCGCCCTTTCTTCTTCAGGTGAAGCCATGACTGAATTTGCACGTAGCGGCGGTCGCGCTGCCGGCCAGTTGCGCCCGGTGCGCATCACGCGCAGCTACACCATCCACGCCGAAGGCTCGGTGCTGATCGAGTTCGGCAACACACGCGTGCTCTGCACTGCTTCGGTGGAAGAGCGCGTGCCGCCGCACAAGAAGGGCAGCGGCGAGGGCTGGGTGACGGCTGAGTACGGCATGCTGCCGCGCGCCACCCACACCCGCAGCGACCGCGAGGCCGCGCGCGGCAAGCAGACCGGTCGCACGCAGGAGATCCAGCGCCTGATCGGCCGTTCCCTGCGTGCCGTTTTCGATCTGAAGAAGCTGGGCGAGCGCACCATCACCCTGGACTGCGACGTGTTGCAGGCCGACGGTGGTACGCGCACCGCCGCCATCACCGGCGCTTTTGTCGCCGCGCAGGATGCGGTCAACACATTGCTGGCCGCCGGCAAACTCACCGCTTCGCCCATCACCGGTCATGTGGCGGCCATCTCGGTGGGCATCGTGCAGGGCACACCCTTGCTGGACCTGGAATACACCGAAGACTCGGCCTGCGATACCGACATGAACGTGGTGATGACGGGCGCCGGCCACTACATCGAGGTGCAGGGCACGGCCGAGGGCGCGGCCTTCAGCCGCCAGGAGATGGACCGCCTGCTGGCGCTGGCCGAGTTGGGCGTCAAGGAGCTGGTGCGCCTGCAAGACGAGGCACTGAAGTCCTGATGAAAAAGATCGTCCTCGCCTCCAACAACGCCGGCAAGCTGCGCGAGCTGCAGGACATGCTGGCGCCGCTCGGCCTGGCGCTGGTGCGCCAGGGTGAGCTGAACATCCCGGAGGCCGAGGAGCCGTTTCGCACCTTCCTGGAAAACGCCCTGGCCAAGGCCCGCCATGCCGCGAAACTCAGCGGCTTGCCTGCCATCGCGGACGACGCGGGCCTGTGCGTGGACGCCTTTGGCGGCCTGCCGGGTGTGGACACGGCCTACTACGCCACGCAGTTCGGTTACGCCAAGGGTGACGACAACAACGTTACCGCCTTGCTGGAGCAGATGAAAAATATCAGCAACCGCCGCGCTGCCATGGTCAGCACCCTGGTGGCCCTGCGTTCGGCCGACGATCCCGAGCCGCTGGTGGCCGTGGGCCGTGTGAGCGGCGAGATCGCGCGTGAGCGCCTGGGCACGAACGGCTTCGGCTTCGACCCGGTGATGTACATCCCCGAGTTCGGGAAGACCTTTGCCGAGCTGCCGATCGAGGTCAAGAACGCCAACAGCCACCGTGGCCGCGCTGCCAAGGCCATGGTGGCACTCATGCGCGAACGCTGGTTGTAGACAGACCATGGCCCACGACATCCAGCACTACCTGCGCCCTGGCACGCTGCAGCTGGCCAGCCTGCCGCCGCTCTCTCTCTACGTGCATCTGCCCTGGTGCCTGAAGAAGTGCCCGTATTGCGACTTCAACTCGCACGAGATGCGCGCGGCCGACATGCCCGAGCAGCGTTACCTCGACGCCATGGTGGCCGACCTGGAAACCGCGCTGCCGCTGATCTGGGGCCGCAGCGTGCACAGCATCTTCCTCGGTGGCGGCACGCCCAGCCTGTTCGCGCCCGAGTCCATTGCCCGCCTGTTGTCCGACATCCGCGCGCGACTCAAGCTTTCGGCCGACTGCGAGATCACGATGGAGGCCAACCCCGGCACTTTCGAGAAGGAGCGTTTCCGCGCTTTCCGCGATGCGGGCGTGACGCGCCTGTCGGTGGGCGTGCAGAGCTTCAAGGACGAGCACCTGCAGCGCATCGGCCGGGTGCATGACAGCGCACAGGCCATCGCCGCGCTGGAGGAGGCCGCGCACAGCTTCGACACCTGGAACCTCGACCTCATGTATGCGCTGCCCGGCCAGAGCCTGGAAGACCTGCGCCAGGAAATCGACCAGGCCCTGGCTTTTGCGCCGCCGCACCTCTCGATCTACCACCTGACCATCGAGCCCAACACCTACTTCGCCAAACACCCGCCCCAGGTCCCCGAGGACGACACCGCCTACGCCATGCTGGACCTGATCACCGAGCGCACCGGCCTGGCCGGCCTGCAGCGCTACGAGGTTTCGGCCTATGCGCGCACCGGCCACCATTGCCGGCACAACCTCAACTACTGGCAATACGGCGATTACCTGGGCATCGGCGCTGGTGCGCACGGCAAGATCAGCTTTGCGCACCGCATCGTGCGACAGGTGCGCACGCGCGAACCGCGCCTGTACATGGAGCGCGCGCTGGCCGGCAACGCCGTCTCGCAGGAAGAGGAGGTCAAGCGCGCCGACCTGCCTTTCGAGTTCATGCTCAACGCCCTGCGCCTGCGCCAGGGTTTTGCCCTGAGCGAGTTCAGCGAACGCACCGGCCTGGCCATCACGGCCATCGCAAGCCAGCTCGAAGAAGCCGAGCGCAAGGGCTGGATCACGCGCGACTTGCAGCGTGTCCAGCCCACCGTGCGCGGCTTCGACTTCCTCAGCGATCTGCAGGGTTTGTTCCTCCCCGATCCCGCCTGACGCCGGCTATAGTCGGTGCACGACAGTGCATGAAGGACCGGCATGTTCTCGATCTACGGTGAAAGCGGGCGCCTGTTCAAGGGTGCGATGGAAGACCTCTGGCGCGTTGAGGCCCTGCACTCGGTTACGCGTGCGCGCCGCCTCGAGGCCCAGCATCAGACGGCACCGGTCAACCCCGTGGCAGCCCGCGACGCGGCAGCGCCCCACACCCTGGCAGGTGCCGCCTTGTCGGCCTATGCGCAGGCCGGCGGCGGCCAGCCGACGCGGCATCCCCTGACCCGGGTGGCCGACGTCATGAGCCGGGGCGCCACCACCGTGGGGCAGGACCTCACCGTCTTGCAGGCCTGGCAGATGCTGGGTCGTGCCGGCCTGGGTCAGGCGCCCGTCACCAATGCCTTGGGTGAACTCGTCGGCCTGCTGACACGGGCCGAGCTGCTGAACTTCGATCGCCTGCCCCAGCCCGATGCGCCCAGCCTGGTCTGGCGTGCCCTGCTGATGCAGCCGGTCTCGGCGGTCATGCTCAGCCCGGTGCCGGCTGTGTCAGAAGACATCGACCTGCGCCGTGTCGCGCGCGTGCTGCTCGACACCCGGCTGCCCGGCCTGCCGGTGGTGGCCGAGGAGGGGCAGGTCACCGGCTTCATCTCGCGCAGCGACATCCTGCGTGCTGTAGTTCACGATCCACCGCTTGATCTCTGGAGTTGAGCTTGCCAAGCCCCCTGTGCCATCGATTACCATCCATCGAGCTACAGGCCCTGCCTGTCGTGTCCTGATGGAACGCCGCAAGATGACCGCAATCGAACCATGACGGGGAGACACATTCGGTGCTCGCAAACCTGAAGACTTACTGGCGCTGCGACGCCCGGTATTTCCTGCCGGCCGTTCTGGTGTTCATGGTGGCCATGGCCTTGCCGCCTTTCCCCCTGTTTGAAGACCGGGCTTCCAGCATGCTGCAGCTGCACCTGGTGCTGGAGCTGTTCGCCGTCATCGTCGCGATCCTGATCGTGGTGGTCTCCTGGCACGACCTCAAACACCAGAGCCGCCCGGAGTCGGGTGTCCTGCTGGCCGGCTTCACCGTGGTGGCTTTCGTCGACCTGGTGCATGCCCTGACCTATGACGGCATGCCCAGGCTGATCACCGACAGCTCCACGCCGCGTGCCATCTTCTTCTGGCTGGCCGGTCGCACCCTGGTGCTGCTGACCTTGCTGCTGGTGGCGCTGCGCCTGCGCCTGCAGCTCTCGCGCTACGTCTGGCTGGGCATCGCGGCCCTGGCCAGCGCCGCCCTGTTCTGGCTGGGAACCTGGGGGATGGACTGGGTGCCGACCACCTTCGTGACCGGCAGCGGCGTCACGACCTTCAAGCGCAATTACGAGTACGGCCTGTTCGTGGGGTACGGGGTGCTGGCCCTCCTTTTTGTCTACCGTGCAGGGGCAGACAACCGCCCGCGCTTCTTTGCCTTTGCCTCGTCCTGCTTGGTCATGGCCATGGGCGAGATCGTGTTCTCCAACTACAAGGCACCGTCGGATTTCCTGAACATCTTCGGCCACGTCTTCAAGATCGTGTCCTATGCCTTCCTCTACCAGAACGTCTTCGTGCTGGCGATCCGCCAGCCTTACGAAGCCCTGCGCAAGAGCGAAGGGCGGTTCCGGGCGCTCACGGAGCTGTCTGTCGACGGCTACTGGGAGCAGAATCGCAACTTCCGCTTCATCAAGGTGTCCCAGTCGTTCAACGGTATCGAAATGCAGGCCATGCTGGGGCGGGCCCGCTGGGAGTTGCCCGTGCTCGGGGTGAGCGCCGAGCAGTGGCAGGCGCACCGTGCCCAGCTGGAGCGGCACGAACCTTTCCGGGATTTCGTTTACCAGGTCGAGGTGGCGCCCGGCAGGGTCCGCACCCTGGCCGCCAATGGCAGCCCCCTGTTCGACGAAGACGGCGAATTTATCGGTTACCAGGGCGTGGGCCGCGATATCACCGAACAGCTGGCAGCCGAGAAGCGCATCGAGTTCCTGGCCTATCACGACACGCTGACCGGCCTGCCCAACCATCGCCTGCTGCAGGAGCAGTTTGCTCAGCTGACCGCCCAGTCCCAGCATCCCGACGCTCGGGCCGCCCTGCTGCTGCTGGACCTGGACAACTTCAAGGGCATCAACGACATCCTCGGGCATGCCAGCGGCGACGCCCTGCTGCGCGAGGTGGCCCGGCGCCTGCGGGTGAAGGCGCGTGACGTGGACGTGGTGAGCCGCCAGGGGGGCGACGAGTTTTATGTGCTGATGCCGGGCCTGCGGCATACCGATGACGTGGCCCTGCTGGCTTCCGCCCTGATGGAGAGCCTGCAGGAGCCGGTGATGCTGGGGGGGCAGGAAATCGTCACCTCGGCCTCCATGGGCGTGGCGATCTATCCCGACGACGGTGGCGATCTGGAGACCCTGCGCAAGAAGGCCGACGTGGCCATGTACCAGGCCAAGCAGGCTGGCCGCAATACCTACCGTTTCTTCGACGTGGCCATGAATCTGGAGGCCTTCGAACACCTCAGTCTGCGCAACGGCCTGCACCGCGCGCTGGAGCGCGACGAACTTACCCTGCATTACCAGCCGCAGTTCGATCTCTCCAGCGGCGCCGTCATCGGTGTGGAGGCGCTGCTGCGCTGGCGCCACCCCGAGCGCGGCCTGATCTCGCCCGC
Source organism: Burkholderiales bacterium (assembly GCA_016185015.1). GTDB lineage: Bacteria > Pseudomonadota > Gammaproteobacteria > Burkholderiales > Burkholderiaceae_C > Hylemonella. Next base: position 2,747 of record JACPOI010000031.1, on the reverse strand, counting down.
CCGTTTCATTCCGGTGGCCGAGGAGAGCGGCCTGATCGTGCCCATCGGCGTCTGGGTGCTGCGCGAGGCCTGTCGCCAGGCCGTGACCTGGCAGCGCGAGGGCCTGCCGGGGCTGACCATGGCCGTCAACCTCTCGGCCGTGCAGTTCAAGCGCGGCGACGTCGAGCAGTCGGTGCTGCGTGCGCTGGAAGAATCGGGTCTGTCCCCGCAGCTGCTGGAGCTGGAACTGACCGAGTCCATCCTGATCCAGAACGCCGAGGGGGTGCTGGCCAGCCTCAAACGGCTCAAGCAGATGGGCGTGAAACTGTCCATCGACGACTTCGGCACCGGCTATTCCAGCCTGTCCTACCTCAAGCGTTTCGACATCGACAAGCTCAAGATCGACCAGAGCTTCGTGCGCGACCTGGACAAGGACGAGGACGACGCGGCCATCGTGCGTGCCGTCATCCAGATGGCACACAGCCTCAGCCTCAAGACCATTGCCGAAGGCGTGGAAACCGAAGAGATGGTAGCCAGCCTGTGCCGCTACGGCTGTGACGAAGCCCAGGGATACCACTTTGCCCGGCCCATGCCGGCGTCGGAGGTGACGGAGTTCTTGCGCCGTGCGGTGGCGCAACCTGCCTGTACACCCTTGAATCAGCCCGCCTGAGCGGGTGGGCGCTGGTCTGGCGGAAGCGGTGAGATTCGAACTGTTATCTAAACCAAATTCCAGATGGAAATCCAGAATCTCAGGCAATTTCCCTTCATTGAATTCGATGCACAAATGTGCAACTAGAAGGGTCGGAGGTGCTCCATGTGAATTGCTTGGCAGGGAGTCTTACACCGCAAAATTCTTGATTAGCCTGTGTAAGTTAGAAACTAAGGTCAATGCCCTACGGCCAAAGACCGTGTCGACTCAGCCGCTGGTGGCAAAAACCACTGAATTTTTGGCGGTCTTCCATAGCATCCTCGTGTACGAAGTGGTTGGTCGTACTTTTCAGCCCCTTTTCTGAGCAGAGTCTAAGCGTTTGAGTTCACTGTGGACTCGCTGAAAAACTGACTCCAAGTCGGCTAAGCCGTTGGAATTCAAGTCAATGTAAGAGAGGGTCAGAAGGGTCAGAGGATGGATGCCCAGTTCTTGAGCAAGGATGTCAACCTTCCCCAAAGTTGGCGATTTCAAGCCCCGCTCCAGGACACTCAAGTAGGTTCTGCTGGACACAAGACCAAACGATTCTTGAGAGCGGCCTGAGCTAAGGCGAAGCGCCTTAAGGGCTTCAGCAAAATTATTTGTCTTCAAAAACTTCCGCGACATAGTCACGGATTACGCGATAATGAACCCCAAAGAGCTACAACCTATAGTGTTCATTTAATAATATGTTTATTACTAATGAAGCCCATCGTTCCAAGCTGGAAGCGCTCATCTCGGATGCTGGCGAATCCGTATGGCGCTCTGCAGAAGTCTGCATAGAGAAACCTTGGTTCATTGTTTCTGTCGTTCAGACCGGGTCTGGGGATACCGACTCCATACCATCTGATTTCATTGAAGACTCGGCCCTCATGCGCCGCACTCTACTCGTAGCGAACCTTGAAGACTTAGTTTCATTTACCGAGTCGCTTGATGTCGATACTTACACCTTGGCGGAAGTCCATGTTCTTCTGCCGCCTCTTTCAGAGTCGATGAACCGGTGGCAAATGGAGCCGCTCGCTGCGGTATGGGGTTTGGCTGAATCCTCACATGCGGGACTTCCCATGCTGGGGCGGGGAGTTCTTGAAACTACAAGCGGAGCGAAATACTGGGACTTTCCGAATGGCACTTATGACGGGCAGCAAAAGGAGCTTGTTCTGCGAATTAGGTTTTCCAATATGAGTTGACTGATGGCCTCGTACTGCATGAATAGGGCGCCTAGAGTAGCGCGTTAGCACCGACTCCGGACTGTGTAGCAGCTTCCTTGACAGTCAAGCTGCGATTTATATAAGCCAGACCAACCTGGTCCACTTCTCCAGACAAACAATATGAATGAAGTTCCTGAAGACTTCCCCCGAGGGTTCACTGCCTCGACAATCCCTGGAACACAAGACAAATTTATCGCCCGCAAGATCGACGGTCGTTTCGTAGTTGGTCTGACTGAGGAGGAGCGATTCGAGCGATGGAGTTACTGCGAAGACTTGGCTCAACAGCTCGCAGCACGGACACAACGCAAGCTTGCGGCGGATCTCATCTCTGACATTGATGCCTTTTACAAGGAGACCGAGCACAGGGTTCGGGGCCAAGGATGGGGCCTGAATGAGGACGAGGTGAAGTGGCTGATGAATCGCACTCGGTCGTTGGCCGATCCGCATCAATAGATCGACGATGCAGAGCCAAACAGGAAATTGCAGGATGGATTTTCTTCGGTGTGTAGGCGGCAGTGTTGAATTCCGCCGAAATCTGACCCACTAAGGACAGAGATTGGAGTGAACCCCTGCAGCTGGACCACCGGGAGTCAGATCTAAGCCAATTGCCGGACCAGTTGCTCTTCGAACTCGTTGGGTGACCGGTAGCCGAGTGCAGGCGCTTGGCGTTGTAGACCTCATCAATGAACCTCGGCAAACGCGCTGCGACATCGCCGAAGGTCTCATAGCCGCTGATTGGGCTGCTGCCGGTTCCGTGGACACCCACCTAAGCTTCTGAAGCTTTCTCGAAGTCTATCGGACTGACGTAACCGAGCGTCGAATGACGGCGCGTCGGGTTGTAGAACCGCTCGATGTAATCGAACACGTCAGCCCGG
>JACPOI010000005.1 GCA_016185015.1 Burkholderiales bacterium | reverse complement strand
CACACCCGACTGCTCAAACCGATTGGGGGTATCCCTCCGGCAGAAGCTGAGGCAAACTACTGGCGGCAACTCGCCAGTGAGACCGCCGACGTGGTCTCAACTTAAACTAACTGGCCTCCACGAAACCCGGGGCGGTTCAAGAAGGCTTCGACCTCTTTCCCGTCCAGTGTCCGCAGCAGCCAGGTTGGCTGACCGTTGCGTGTAGTGTGTTCTCGTGTGAGATTCTTCAGGCTCAAGGGTTCGACGCATTTGCAGCAGTTCTGACTACAAATGTAGCAAATTTAGATGCACACGGATGAAACTACTTGGAATTACCTTGCAACAGAGGTAAATATTAGCTCTGGGAAGTGAATCAGAGGATATTTAGATGCACAGAATTCCGGTTAAGATAAGAACTCACGAACGGTTGCCCGTTGCCGGTTTTCAAGACCGGTGCAATCGACCACTCTGCCACGCTTCCGACGCACCGATTCTAGCGTCTGGGCTGCTCAGCCCGAGGTCTCGCCTCCGCCCTCGCTCACCGCACTGGTCGCGGCTGCCGCAAACACGGCCGCGGGCGAGCCGTCGGCCTTGCGCCCGGTACGCAGGCTCAAGCCCCCGGCGGGACGGCCCTGCTCGCCCAGGGCAGGGCGCAGGTTGGGGTTGCCGTTTTTGGCGCGCCACTGCTGGACGGCGGCTTGCAGTTCGGCTGCCTCGGTGATCTTGGCGCCGTAACGTTGCAGCACCAGGTGGGCCGTCTCGATCAGCTTGGCGTTGAGGGTCTCGTTGCCATGGATCAGCAGGTTGCGTACGGCGCCAGCCGGGTCGCCGCCCAGGCTCAGGGCCATGGCGGTCTCGGCCAGCTTGAGCACTTCGGCGCTGGCGGTGCGCAGGCGCTCGGCATAGGCCGGGTGCACGCCGGCCGCGCCGGCCAGCAGCTCGCTCATGGAGCGGCCGGTGGAGAAGCGCAGCCCCAGGGCGTCGATGGCGGGTTCCACGTCGTCGAGCTGGATGGCCTTGTTGGCCAGCTGGGCCATCAGTGCCACCAGGTTGGTGGCGGATTCGAAATCGAAGGCCGGGTCCTTCACCTTGCTGGAGAGGTCGCGCACGGCATCGACGGCGCGTGCGAACTGGCGGTCCATGATGAGGATGAGCGCATCAGTGATGGCGGCCAGGCGCTGCAGGCGCGGGTTCTTCTCGTCGCGGTCGATCAGCTTGACGAAGTCGTCGCGGCAATGCTGCAGGCCCTTGCGGTCGCTGCATTCCAGCCGGGTGAAGGCCAGCAGCACCAGGGTCTGGGCGTCGAACATCTTGGAGTCCAGGCCCAGGCGCGCGCACTGGCCCAGGATCTTCTCGGCCTCCACGCGGTCGCCGCTGTAGTACATCATCAGCCCCAGGTTCTGCAGGCGCGAGATGGAGAAGGGCGTGACCGCGCAGGCCATGCGGTAGGCGGCCAGGGTCTGCTCGTGGTTGCCCAACTCGAACTGGGCGCGGCCCAGCACGTCGTAGGCGTCGGCGTAGCGCGGGTCGTCGCTGATCAGGTTTTCCAGCGTGCTGATGGCGCGGGTGGGCTCGCCGTTGTCCAGCAGTGCACGCGCGACACCCAGTTTGGCCCAGGGCATGGTCTTGGCGGCAATCACCGCTTCATACAGCTTCTGGGCCTGGGCATAGTCCTCAATGCGCATCAGCAGCTCAGCACCGATGCGCGCGGCGTAGAGCCAGAAGGGACCGCGGGCCTCGAAACGCTGCAGGCACAGCCGCGCGCCTTTTTCGAATTCTTCGGCCTCGATGGCCGCAAAGATGTCGGCCAGCGCGGCCTTGCGCTGGCGCGCCTGGTACAGGCGCTCGGCCAGGCGCGTGGCGGTGTGCGGCTTGATCAGGTAGCCGTCCAGGGCCGATTCGGCGGCCTCGGCCACCTTGGCGTAGGTGGCCTCGCCGGTGACCATGATGAACACCGTGGCAAAGGGCAGCAGCTGGTTGCGCCGCAGGTCGTCCAGCAGGTCCTGGCCGGTGGGGGTGCCGGGCTGGAAATACTGTTCGCACAGCACGATGTCAAAAGTCTTGAGTTCCAGCACCTTGCGCGCATCGATGGAACGGGTGGCCTGCTCCACGGCGCCGACACCGAACTCGCGCAGCTGGTTGACCAGGATGGCGCGCGAGGTCGGGTTGCCGTCAACGACCAGCGCCCGGGTGTTGGAAAGATCGTCGTCGTACAGCGCCATGCGCGGACCGGTCTCCGGTGGGGGATGCGGGGATGATAGCCCTGATGCCCTCAAGCAACCAGCCCCGGCCCGCTGATGCGAACCGGGGCTGGTGTTCGTGGGGTCATGCAGGGCGCGGGCCCTGCAGCAGATCAGGCGTCGGGCGCGACCTTGTGGTTGGCCAGGGCCTCGATGGCCTTCACCAGGGCCGAGTGGTCGGCCTGGTCGTGCCCCAGGGCGGCGCAGGCTGACATGAGCTGCGCGGCGTTGGCCGTTTGCGGCAGCGCCATCTTGAGCGATTTGGCGCCTTGCAGGGCCAGGTTCAGGTCCTTCTGGTGCAGCGCGATGCGGAAGCCCGGGTTGAAGGTGCGCTTGACCATGCGCTCGCCGTGCACTTCGAGAATGCGCGAGGCGGCGAAACCACCCATCAGGGCCTGGCGCACCTTGGCCGGATCGGCGCCGGCCTTGGAGGCGAACACCAGGGCTTCGCTGACGGCGGCGATGTTGAGCGCCACGATGATCTGGTTGGCGACCTTGCAGGTTTGGCCGGCGCCGTTGCCGCCGATCAGGGTGATGTTCTTGCCCATCAGCTCGAACAGGGGCTTGACCTTGTCGAACACGGCCTCGTCGGCACCGACCATGATGGTCAGCGAAGCGGCCTTGGCGCCGACTTCACCGCCGGAGACCGGCGCGTCCACGTAGTCGCAGCCCAGGGCATTGATCTTCTTGGCGAATTCCTTGGTGGCGATCGGATCGATGGAGCTCATGTCCACCACGATCTTGCCCTTGGACAGGCCCTTGGCGATGCCGTTCTCGCCGAAGAGCACCTTCTCCACGTCGGGGGTGTCGGGCACCATGGTGAAGATGATGTCGGCGCGCTCGGCCACACCGGTGGGCGAGGTGCACACGGTGGCGCCAGCGTCCACCAGTTCCTGCGGCACCTTGCTGCGGGTGTTGACGAACAGCACGTGGCCGCCCTTGATGAGGTTCATCACCATGGGAGTGCCCATGATGCCCAGGCCGATGAAGCCCAATTTCAGTCCGGATTTGGTCATGTCGAGTCTCTCGTTTCTTATTTCGTCAAAGTCTTGATCCAGCCCAGGCCCTCGACCGTCTTGGTGCGGGGCTTGTACTCGCAGCCGATCCAGCCGGTGTAGCCGATGGCGTCGAGGTGGCGGAACAGGAAAGGATAGTTGATTTCGCCGGTGCCCGGCTCATTGCGGCCCGGGTTGTCGGCCAGCTGGATGTGGCCGATGCGCGGCAGGTAGGCCTGCGCGGTGGCGGCCAGTTCACCTTCCATGCGCTGGGCGTGGTAGATGTCGTACTGGATGTACAGGTTGTCGCTGCCCACGGCGTCCAGGATGGCCGCGGCCTGCGCCGTGGTGTTCAGGAAGAAGCCGGGGATGTCATAGCTGTTGATCGGCTCGATCAGCAGGCGCAGGCCGGCGGCCTTGAGCTTGTCGGCAGCGAACTTGAGGTTGGCCACGAAGGTGGTTTGCGCCTGCTCGCGGCTCACACCGGCGGGGAGCTTGCCGGCCAGGCAATTGACCTGCGGGCAACCCAGGGCCTGGGCGTAGGCAATGGCCTGGTCCACGCCGGCGCGGAACTCTTCCACGCGGTCCGGGTGGCAGGCAATGCCGCGCTCGCCGCCGTCCCAGTTGCCGGCCGGCAGGTTGTGCAGGACCTGCTTGAGGCCGTGGGTCTTGAGCAGGCCGGCCAGTTCGTTCTTGTCATAGGCGTAGGGGAAGAGGTATTCCACCGCCTCGAAGCCGGCTGCCTTGGCTGCCGCGAAGCGCTCCAGGAAGGGCACTTCGTTGAACAGCATGGTCAGGTTGGCTGCAAATTTGGGCATCTTTTTACTCCGTCCATATCAAAGAGGGCCGGCATTGCCGGCCCCGGGGTCTCAGGCTCTCAGGTTCAGGCCGGCGCGCCGACGCGACGGTTTTCTGTTTCCTCGAACTCGATGATATTGTCAATCTCGGTGCCCATGGCGATGTTGGTCACGCGCTCCAGGATGACCTCGATCACCACCGGCACGCTGAACTGCGCCATCAGCTCTTCCGCCTGGGCGATGGCCGGGGCCAGCTCCGCGGGGCTGTGCACGCGGACGGCCTTGCAGCCCAGGCCCTCGACCACCTTGATGTGGTCCACGCCGTAGCCCTGGGCCACCGGGTCGCCCTGGGTGTTGATGTTCTCGAAGGCCAGCTGCACGCAGTAGTCCATCTCGAAACCGCGCTGGGCCTGGCGGATCAGGCCGAGGTAGGAGTTGTTCACCACGACGTGGATGTAGGGCAGCTTGAACTGCGCGCCGACGGCCAGCTCTTCGATCATGAACTGGAAGTCGTAGTCACCCGACAGGGCCACGATCTTGCGGCTCGGGTCGGCGGCACGCACGCCCAGGGCGGCGGGCACGGTCCAGCCCAGCGGGCCGGCCTGGCCGCAGTTGATCCAGTGGCGGGGTTTGTAGACGTGCAGCATCTGGGCGCCGGCGATCTGCGACAGGCCGATGGTGCTGACGTAGCACACGTCCTTGCCGAAGGCTTCCACCATGCCCTGGTAGACGCGCTGGGGTTTCATGGGCACGTTGTCGAAGTCGGTCTTGCGGTGCAGGGTGGCCTTGCGCTCCAGGCACTCGGCGGCCCAGGTCTTGCGGTCGGCCAGCTTGCCGGCGGCCTTCCACTCCTTGGCGACCTGCACGAACAATTCCAGTGCGGCCTTGGCATCCGACACGATGCCGTAGTCGGGCGAGAAGACGCGGCCGATCTGGGTGGGCTCGATGTCCACGTGCACGAACTTGCGGCCCTTGGTGTAGACCTCGACCGAGCCGGTATGGCGGTTGGCCCAGCGGTTGCCGATGCCCAGCACGAAGTCGGAGGCCAGCATCGTGGCGTTGCCATAGCGGTGGCTGGTCTGCAGGCCGCACATGCCGGCCATCAGGGGGTGGTCGTCGGGGATGGTGCCCCAGCCCATCAGGGTGGGGATGACGGGCACGCCCATGACTTCGGCGAACTCCACCAGCAGTTCCGACGCATCGGCGTTGATGATGCCGCCGCCGGCCACGAGCAGCGGACGGGCCGACTCGTTGAGCATGGTCAGGGCCTTCTCGACCTGGGCGCGCGTGGCGGCTGGCTTGTAGGCGGGCAGGGAGGAATAGGTCTCGGGATCGAATTCGATCTCGGCCATCTGCACGTCGAAGGGGAGGTCGATCAGCACCGGGCCCGGGCGGCCCGAACGCATCAGGTGGAAGGCCTGCTGGAAGGCGCGCGGCACCTGGGCCGGCTCACGTACGGTGACCGACCACTTGGTCACGGGCTTGGAGATGGACTCGATGTCCACGGCTTGGAAGTCTTCCTTGTACAGGCGGGCGCGCGGGGCCTGGCCGGTGATGCACAGGATCGGGATCGAATCGGCCTGGGCCGAGTAAAGGCCGGTGATCATGTCGGTGCCGGCCGGGCCGGAGGTGCCGATGCACACGCCGATGTTGCCGGCATTGGCGCGGGTGTAGCCCTCGGCCATGTGCGAAGCGCCTTCCACGTGGCGCGCCAGGATGTGGCTGATGGTGCCCTGCTTGCGCATGGCGGCGTACAGCGGGTTGATGGCAGCGCCGGGGACGCCGAAGGCTTGCGTGACGCCTTCCTTCTCCATCACCCAGACGGCGGCTTCGATCGCTTTCATTTTGGCCATGGGGAGTTCTCCTTGAATATCAAAATCGATGCCGGACTGTAAAAATTCCCGGGCACTTGCGGAAGACGGCTGGAGTCCATAACATCTATTCCATAACGGAATAAATAAGGCGTCAGACATGGATCGATTGCATGCGATGGAGGTGTACGTACGGGTGGTGGAGACCGGCAGCTTCTCGAAGGCGGCCAAGGAGTTCGCCATCACCCAGCCCACCGTGACCAAGCTGGTTGCGGCGATCGAGGAGCGCCTCAAGGTGCGCCTGCTCAACCGCAACACGCGTGGCGTGAGCGTCACCGAATCGGGCGCTTTGTATTACGAGAAGTGCAAGGTCATCGTGCGCGAGTCGGACGAGGCCGACAACATCGTGCGCCTGCGCCAGACCCAGGCCCAGGGCCTGCTGCGCATCGGCACCTCGGTGGCTTTCGGGCGCCGCGTGGTCACGCCACTGGCGTTGGACTTCATGGCCAAGCACCCGCAGGTGCAGATCGACCTGAGCTTCGAGGACCGTTACATCGACCTCGTGGCCAACGGCATCGATGTGGCCATCCGCATGGGCAAGCTGGCCGATTCCACGCTGGGCGCGCGTTTCCTGGGCGTGAATCCCTGGCTCATGGTGGCCTCCCCCAAATACCTGCGCAAGCAGGGGGTGCCCAAACAGGCCGTCGACCTGAGCCGGCATCCGGCCCTGATCTACAGCAGCGTGCTGGGGGATGACGTCTGGCGCATGAGCACGCCCAAGGGCGAGACCATCACGGTGCCGGTGGCCGGGCGGCTGCGTTCCAACAACCTGTCGGCGGTGCTGGCGGCGGCACGCAACGGCTTCGGCATCGCGGCCATGCCGCATTACGTGGCCAGCGACTCGCTGAAATCAGGTCATGTGGTGGAGGTGCTGCGCGGGCACACGCTGCCGGAGCAGGAGATCCACGCGGTGTTCCCCAGCCCTAAGCTGGTGCCGGGCAAGGTGCTGGCCTTCATCGCCTACCTGCAGTCTCGCCTGGGCGAGCGCTGGTGGGACGATTTACCGAAGGCGTAAGAGCTTACTGGCTGCCTGCGGCCGACGGGCCGGACACCAGTCGCACGGTATTCGGGTTCGGCGGCATGGCGCGGCGCGGCTGGTTCCTGGGGCCCTGGCCTTCGCTCAGGGTGTGCAGCTGGAAGTTGCCGCTGGCATCCCACAGCCAGGTTTCGATGTAGGTCGCGCTGCCCATGCGCACCGGTGCCGGGAAGGGGGCGGCCTGGCGCACCGTGCGCTCGATCTCGGCCATGACCTCGGGGGCATGCTCGGGCGCGCGCATCCAGTTCAGCGACTGCAGGTTGCCGCGGCTGTCCACCTGCAGTTCCAGCACGCCGATGGCGTAGAGGAAGTGCGGCATCACACCCTTGAAGATGCGGCTGTTGTTCTTGTCGTAGAGGTGGTAGGCCGCGTCCAGGCGGTAGTCGATGACGGTGTCGGCGCTGGAGACCGGGCCCATGGGCGGCAGGGCTTGCGGCAGGGCGATCACCGGGGCCGGTGGTGCGACACTGGCACGGGGGGCGGGCGCGTTGGCGCAGCCGGCCACCAGGGCCGTCAGCAGCAGGGCACAGGCGATGGACAGGAATGGGCGAATGCGAAGGTTCTGGCTCATGGGCTAAGGGTCGACCGGACCCGTTATCCCAACGGGGCCCAGCCTGCAGGCAGTGATGCGCCTACTGTGCCACAAATGTCAGCAACTGTTACAAATTCCGGGCCCCGGGCGGCGGTTTTCCGGCCCAAGGCTGCCGGATGTGTGCCCGGGGTGCAACAGCGCCCGCATGCCTCAGTCGGCCGTGATGCCGCCTTCGCGGATGGTCTTGGCCCAGAACACGGTCTCGCGCTTGACCAGCGCGTCGAGGGCTTCGGGCGGCAGGTAGCGGATCTCGATGCCGGCGGCGTTGGCGCGCGTCTTCGTTTCGGCCTGCTCCATGGCCTGCTTGATGCTGCTGCTGAGCTTGGCGATCACGTCGGGGGGCGTGCCGGCCGGCGCGAAGATGCCCACCCAGGCTTCGAGCTCGAAACCCTTGAGGCCGGCCTCGTCGGTGGTGGGCACGTTGGGAATGCCGGGGTGGCGCGCCTTGCCCGCCACCGCCAGGCCCTTGAGCTTGCCGGCCTGGATATGGCCCATGACCGAGGGCGGCGTGGTGATGAAGACCTGCACCTGGCCGGCCAGCACGTCCTGCACCGCCGGGCCGGAGCCGCGGTAGGGAATGTGGACCATGCTGGTGCGTGTCTGGCCCTTGAACATCTCGGTGCCGATGTGAGAGAGCGAGCCATTGCCCTGCGAGGCGTAGCTCAGCTTGCCCGGGTTGGACTTGAGGTAGGCGATGAATTCGGAGAGCGTGTTGGCCGGTACCGAGGGGTGCACGGCGATCACGTTGGTGGCCACCGTGACCAAGGCCACCGGAGCCAGGTCCTTCTGCGCCCAGGGCAGCTTGGGGCTGAGGGCGGGGTTGCCCACGTGGTAGGCCGAGTAGGAGGTGAGCAGGGTGTAGCCGTCGGGGTTGGCTCGCGCCACCAGGCCGTAGGCCACGTTGCCGCTGCCGCCGCCCTTGTTGTCCACCACCACCGACTGGCCCAGTACACGCGACAGCGGCTCGCTCAGCAGGCGGGCGGAGGCATCGACGAAGCCACCGGGCGGGTTGGGCACCACCAGGGTGACGGGTTTGGCGGGGTAGACCTGGGCGGTGGCCAGGCTGCCCACCAGGGTCGTGGTGGCCAGTACGGCCAGTGTGCGGAGGGCAAGGCGGCGTGGGTTCATGTTTGTCTCGCAGTGTCTTGTAAAAGGAATCAGCGCAGTTTAGTACGCATGCACGGGATTTGCTGGTGATGCGGCCCGGGCCGGTTACCGACGGGTTACGACGTCACAATGTCGGTTGGAGACCCACTGAATGAGCCACCCCGATCCCCGCGTCCAACCACGCGAGTTCCTCACACACCTCTACCAGGCCGCCGTGCGGCGCGCCCTGCCGCTGCACACCACGGCCGCGCATCTGCCCCCGCCGCCCAAGGGCCGCACCGTCGTCATCGGCGCCGGCAAGGCCGGCGGCGCCATGGCCCAGGCCGTCGAGGCCCTGTGGCCGGCCGATGCCCCGTTGTCGGGCCTGGTGGTCACGCGCTACCACCACACGCCGCCGCGCCCGGCCGGGCTGGCGCAGCGCATCGAGGTGGTCGAGGCTTCGCACCCGGTGCCCGATGCGGCCGGGATGAGCGCTTCGCAGCGCATCCTGCAGCTGGTGCAGGGCCTGACCAAGGATGACCTGGTGCTGTGCCTGATCTCGGGCGGCGGTTCGGCCCTGCTCACGCTGCCGGCCGAGGGCCTGACGCTGGAGGACAAGCAGCGCATCAACAAGGCCCTGCTGGCCAGCGGCGCCAACATCGGCGAGATGAACTGCGTGCGCAAGCACCTCTCACGCATCAAGGGCGGCCGCCTGGCCGCGGCCTGCGCGCCGGCCCAGGTGGTGACGCTGACCATCAGCGACGTGCCGGGCGATGACCCGTCGGTGATCGCCAGTGGCCCCACCGTGCCCGACGCCACCACCTGCGCCGATGCGCTGTCCATCCTGAAGCGTTACCGGATCGAAGTGCCGGCCCCGGTGCAGGCCGCGCTGGAGCAGGGGGACCTGGAGACGCCCAAGCCGGGCAGCCCCATCTTCCAGGGGCATCAGGTCAACATGATCGCCACGCCCCGGCAGTCGCTGGAAGCTGCGGCCGCGGCGGCGCGTGCCGCCGGCCTGCAGGCCTACATCCTCAGTGACGAGATGGAAGGCGAGTCGCGCGAGGTCGGCAAGGTGCACGCGGCCCTGGCGCGCGCGGTGGCGCAGCATGGCCAGCCTTTTGACCAACCCTGCGTCATCCTCAGCGGCGGCGAGACCACGGTCACGGTGCGCCCGGTTCCTGCGGGCGAGCAGCGCGGCAAGGGTGGTCGCGCCGGCGAGTTCTGCCTGGGGCTGGCACTGGCGCTGCAGGGCCAGGCCGGTGTCTGGGCCCTGGCAGCCGATACCGACGGCATCGACGGCATGGAAGAGAACGCCGGCGCCTGGGTTGAACCCGGTACGCTGGCGCGGGCCCATGCGCTGGGCATGAAGGTGGAGCGTTACCTGGACCGCAATGACGCCTACGGCTATTTCCAGGCCCTGGGCGATCTGGTGGTGACCGGCCCGACCCATACCAATGTGAACGATTTCCGGGCCCTGCTCGTTTTGTAGGTTGTGCCGGCCGTCTTTCGTGCCTGGTCTTTGACTTGGCTCAAGGTCGGCAGGGCGGCGGGGCGGCACAGTGGCTCCCATGTTGCCACCCGAATTCATGGACTCCAGTGCCGAACGCCGCAAGGCGGCGGCGGGCGCCGTGCTGCTCAAGCGTGGCAGCACACCCACCGCGGTGCTGTATGTGGAGTCCGGTCGCGTGGCGCTGGGCGTGATGGAAGGTGACGTCCTGGCGCATCAGCTCGGCGAGATCCAGGGGCCGTTCTGGCTGGAGGCCACGGCCGCCGTGCTGGGCTTGGCCAGCGTCGTGGACGCGGTGGCCGAAACCGAGGTGGTGTTGCGCCGTATTCCGCTGGCACGTTTTCGCCAGTCGCTGGGCGCCATGCCGGTGGCGGCACGCACGGTCTTGCAGGACGTGGCCACGGCGCATCGGCGCCAGACCGAACTGGCTGTAAGCCGGCTGGCCAAGGATGCCGAGGCGCGTTGTGCTGAGTGGCTGCTGCGCCATGCCCAACCCGGCGAGAAGGGGGCACTGGCTGTGCCTTTGGAACAGCGCAAGCGTCTGATTGCCGCCCAGCTGGGGATCGCGCCCGAGACGCTGTCGCGTGTGCTGCGCCATCTCCGTGAGCGCAGCCTGATCAGCGGCACCGGCCGCGTGCTCAATTTGCTGGACCCGGGCGGCTTGCGCGTGCTGGCCGGCGTCTGATCCCACGCCCTCCCATAAAAAAACCGCCCCCGGGGCGGTTTTCGTCTTTCAGGAGCACAGGGCCTTGATATCGGCCGGGATCGGGATGGCGCGTATGCCCTTGCCGTCCTGGCGGTGCGCGGCAAAGATGCGCACCTCGTCGCATTCCATGATCAGGTCCACGGAGCCATCGGCGTTCTCGCGCTTGATCTGGTAGCGCTGCACGAAACTCTTCTCGCGCCACTCGGCCACGTGCGCATGGATCTGCAGCGTGTCGCCGTAGCTGGCGGTCTTGACGAAGCGCGCGTGGGTGTCCACCAGCGGCGTGCCGATCAGGCCGGTGGTTTTCTCGGTCTCATGCCAGGGCGGCACACCGCACTGCAGGAAGAAATGTCGCGACGCGGCGTCGATCCAGCGGAAGAAGTTGGGGAACCAGACGATGCGCGCGGGGTCGCAGTCGCCGAACTCGACGCGCTGCGTGTAGACGACGGTGCGGTACTGGGGGGATGTGGTGGCTGTCATGGCGGGGAACAAAAAAGCCCCTGCGCGGGCGCAGGGGCCGGATGCCGATCGGGGATCAGTCGCCCTTGATGCCGCGCGCGCGGATGAGGGCGCCGAAACGCTTGGAGTCGTCCGTGGCCTTGGCGGCAAACTGCTGCGGGCTCATCGCTGCGGCCTCACCGCCGAGGGCGGCAATGCGGTCCTTGGTGGCCTGGTTGTTCAGGATCTTGTTGATCTCGGAGTTCAGGCGCGTGATCACGGCCGCCGGCGTGCCGGCCGGGGCGTAGAAGCCGAAGTAGCTGTCGGCGTCGAAGCCCTTGAGTCCGGTGGCTTCGTCCACGGTGGGCACGTCGGGGAACAGCGGCGAGCGCTTGGGGCTGCCGATGGCCAGCAGCTTGAGCCGGTTGGCGCGCACGTGCGGCAGGGCGATGCCCGGATCGAAGGCAAAGTCGATCTGGCCGGCCAGCAGGTCGTTGAGCGCCGGGGCCGCGCCACGGTAGGGCACGTGCACGGCGAAGGTGCTGGTCATGCTCTTGAACATCTCGGTGGCCAGGTGCGGCGAACTGCCGTTGCCCGGCGTGCCGTAGGACAGCTTGCCCGGGTTGGCCTTCAGGTAGGACACGAACTCCCGGGCGTTGGCCACCGGCAGCGCCGGCTTGACGACGAGGAACACCGCCACGCGTGCGACCGAGGCCACCGGGGTCAGGTTCTTGGCGGGGTCGAAGGGCATCTTGTCGTAGATGTGCGGGTTCACCGACACCAGGCCGCCCGAACTCATCAGCAGGGTGTAGCCGTCGGCGGGCGATTTGGCCACCACGTCACCGCCGATGTTGCCGCCGGAACCGGCGCGGTTTTCCACCACCACGGGCTGGCCCAGCGCGTCCTGCAGCGGCGCGGCGACCAGGCGCGCCAGCACGTCGGCCACACCGCCCGGCGGGAAGGTGACGATGACCTTGACCGGCTTGGTGGGGTAGCTCTGTGCCTGGGCCACGGGCAGCGCGCCGGCGGCAGCGACCAGGGCGGCGAGCAGGGTGCGTCGCAGCAGTTGGGTTGGGATGCTGGGTGTCATGGTGGGTCTCCTTTGTAGTGTCAGCTGATCTTTTTCACGGTGGGGCGGCGCATCCAGCGTATCGGTTGCGCCTTCACGGCTCGAGCAGGTGCGCCGTGTTTTACCAGAGTCTGGTCGAGGGTTTTCCCGGCGTCGTCGGTAAGCGCGGCCTCGCGTGCCGCGGCGATGGCAGCGGCGCGCGCTGCATCGTGTTCGAAGTGGCCCACCGTGGCCAGGTGCTGCACCACGTGCAGCAGGTTGTCCTTGCCTCGCTCGTTGGTGCTGCCGTAGCCCTTGATCAGGCGGCCGCACAAGGCCACCTCATGGCCCGTGGCCCAGTGGCGCTGCGTGTTACTCACCACCGAACCCAGCCACAAATCGATCAGCGCCTGCTCTGCGACAAAGCGGCTGCCCAGCGGGCGCAGCGCGCGCAGCATGGCCAGGCCACGCAGGGCGAGCATGCCGAAGACCGAATGCGTGCCGATCTTCAGCGGCAGGGCCCAGGGGTTCTTGCCGGCCAGCACGCGCTGGCGGTCCCAGGCCAGCACGCGTTGCGCCAGGCCCGTCGGCAGCAGGGCGGCAAACTCGGGCGCACCGGGTTTGAAGTGGTCGTAGAGCTTGAGCAGGTCGGCCTCTCCCGCCTTGACCTCGCCCTGCACACGCGACCAGCGGCTGGCGCGGCTCTTGAGATCGGCCACGCGGATGATGTCGTCAAAGGCCATCCACAGCGCCAGCCAGCGCGCCATCTCGCGCGTCACGGCGCAGCCGCGCGTGCCCTGCGGGTCACTGGTGCGTTCGGCGGCCAGCACCTGTTGCAGGCGTTCGATGTAGCGCTGGGCGTAGGCCGCGTTCTGGTACTCGACCAGGCGCGCGTGGCCCAGGGCGATGATCTCGTGCAGCACACCGGGGAACGACGCGGCCACTGCAGCGGGCAGGGCCGGCACGTCGGCCACCGGAGCGACGGGAGCCGCCGGCTTGGGTGCCAGCACCTGTTCGATGAATTGCGCCTGCGTGCGCTGCGCGTGCACGGCGTCGAAGCCCAGGGCAAAACCGCGCAGGCTGGCCTGGGCGCTGCCGCCGCTGTCCTTCAGGATGGCTTCGTACTCGGCGCGCCCCATGGGCAGCAGGCCGCTGGCGGCGATGCAGCCCAGCATCACGGCGCTGACGATGGTGCCGGCCTGGCGCGTGAGCTCGGCCATGTCCAGCACGTGGTGGGCGCGGCTGTGGGCGGCGATGAGGTTCAACAGCCCCTGCGCGTCGCGCCGGCCGTCGCCCATCTGCATCTTCTCCATCGTGGTCAGCGCGCGTGCCGTGGAGCTCAGCACCAGGGTGCGGTCGCTGCTGGCGTGACCCAGGCTGATCTGGCGCACGGTTTCCAGCAGCTCGCTGGAGACCAGGCCATCGAGCCGCCCGGGCATGGGGTACAGGCCCAGCACGGGACGCTGGCCGCCGAGTTGGGCCACCGGGACGGGGAAGACTTCGAGGTAGTAGGTGGTGGCGCCAGTGCGCTGCGCTACGCCGGGGATGGAGGTGGCTTGCACGGGGTAGCCGGCATGGCGGGCGGTCTCGACCAGCCATTCGGTGAGCACGCCGCCGCCTTCGCCGCCTAGGGCGCAGAGAAGGAGGGATATTGGTTGTTGATTCATGTCTTTTGTTCTTGTTTCTGGTTTCGGTGGAGGCCGGCTTTGTTTGTCTGCGACGGCTGGTCTGTCCCCCACACTCCCCCCCGCCCCTCTCTACCCCCGCCGGGGTAGAGAGGGGAGCCTGGATTTGGGTTCTGGTTTCTGGACAGGCTTCTACGGCGCGAAGCGTCGCCACCGTGGTGTGGGTGCCAGCATTTCACACTGGCGGTCGTAGTCAATGGTGAGGTTGAGGTTTGCCAGCGACAGCTGTCGCTGCGCGACTGGCTGTGCACGAGACAGGTTTCGCCACTGGCCGGCGCAGCCGCCAGCCGTGGCGTGCAGATACGTGAAATCTCTCTACGACCGTAGGCTCGCGAGTCAGAGCGAGAAGAAGCGGTGGCGCCATCCCGCGCCGTAGAAGCGTAGCCGGCGCGACGAAACCAAATCAAGGCTCCCCTCTCTGCCCCCGGCGGGGGGCAGAGAGGGGCGGGGGGGAGAGTGGGGGGTAGAAAAATGTTGAGGACCACAAAAACCTCAAGCCGGCTGCAAGGCACGAACGACACTACGGCGAACTGAAGCCAACAACCGCTCGTACCACGAAGGGTTCTGCACAACTTCCGCCCGGTAGAACGAAGGGCAAAGCGTGGCCGCATGCGCATTGGCCCCACACAGCCCACACCCCACACACCCATCAATCACGGTGGCAACAGGATCCACCTTCAGCGGGTCCGGATTGTCCTTGAGCGTCAAGGTCGGGCAGCCCGACAGCCGGATACAGGCATGGTCCCCATTGCAGACATCCTCATCCACCCCGTACTTCACCCGCTCCACGCGCTTGCCCTTCTTCAGCAGGCCAGCCAACCAGGGTTTGATGCGCCGCTGGCGCTCCAGCTGGCATTCGCCCTCGGCGATGATGACCTTGAGGCCGTTGAAGTCGGAGGTGAAGGCGTCGATCAGCGTGCGGCGCACGTTCTCGACTTCGTAGGTGGTGACGGTGCGCAGCCATTGCACACCCAGGCCCTTGAGGGTGGTCTCGATGGTCTGGTTGGTGTGGACCACGCTGGCGCGTTTGTCGACGGCGGCATCCTTGGCCTCCTCGCCTGGTGTGGAAATGATGTCCTGCGTGCCGGTGGCCGAGGTGTAGCCGTTCTTGAAGATCAGCAGCACGGCGTCGTCGCCGTTGAAGAGTGCGCTCTGCACGCCCGTCAGCAGGCCGTTGTGCCAGAAGCCGCCGTCGCCCATGACCGAGAGCACACGCCGGTTCATCATCGGCGAGACACCCGCGCGGCTGGCCAGGGACATGCCGTAACCCAGGATGGAATGGCCGAAGGAGAAGGGCTCGAAGGTGGCCAGGGCGTGGCAACCGATGTCACCCGCGATGTGCACCTGGCCCACCTGTTCCTGCGCGAGTTTGAGGGCCGAGAACACCGGGCGCTCTGGGCAGCCGATGCACATGCCCGGTGGACGGGCCGGCAGGGGCTGGCCGCTGTTTTTTGTGATCTCGTTGGCGATGGCCGCGCGGCGGTCACGGTTGCCCTGCAGCCACTGCGGCACAGTGCCGGGCAGCAGTTCGGAGCGGTAGCGACGCAGGAATTTCTCCAGACCGCCGGCCATGACCTCGGCCGAGTACTCGCCGGCCAGGGCCAGCATGTCCTTGCCATGCAGCGGGGTCTGGATGTCGGCGCGGCGCAGCATCGTGGCGAGTTCCTGCTCGATGTATTCGGGCTGGCCTTCTTCCACCATGAGCACGGCGCGTTTGCCGATGCAGAACTCGCTGAGCTCCTCGGGCACCAGCGGGTAGGTCACGTTGAGCACCAGCAGCGGGATGTCGGTCTGGCCAAAGGCATCGGCCAGGCCGAACTGCTGCAGGGTGCGGATGAGCGTGTTGTACAGGCCACCCTGCACCACGATGCCCAGGTCGCTGTGCTTGCCGGCGAACAATTCGTTGAGCTTGTGTTCGCGGATGTACTGCCGCGCGGCCGGCACACGTTGTTCGCTCTTGAGCTTCTCGTGGCGGAAGGTCACGGGCGGATGGGCCAGGCGCTCGTAGTTGAAGCTGGCGGGTTCCTCCATCAGGTCGCGCGTGGACACCTTGGAGATGCGGTTGTCCTTGGCCTGGAAGCTGCCGCGCACGTGGCAGGCGCGGATGCGTAGTTCGAGGATGGCCGGCATATTGGACGCCTCGGACAGGGCGAAACCATGCTCCACCATGTCGACCATACGGCCCAGATCAGGCCGCGGGTCAAGTAGCACCATGCCGGACTTGAGCGCGTAGGCGTGGGTGCGTTCCTGGATCACGCTGGCGCCCTCGCCGTAGTCTTCGCCCACGACGATGAGCACGCCGCCCGTGACACCCGGGGACGAGAGATTGGACAAGGCGTCGGCCGCGACATTGGTGCCGACGATGGACTTCCAGGTCACGGCGCCGCGCAGCGGGTAGTGGATGGAGGCGCCCAGCATGGCGGCGGCCGAGGCCTCGTTGGAGCAGGCTTCGACGTGCACGCCGAGTTCGTCCATATAGGACTTGGCCTGCACCATCACGTCCAGCAGGTGCGAGACCGGCGCGCCCTGGTAGCCGCCCACATAGGCCA
Source organism: Burkholderiales bacterium (assembly GCA_016185015.1). Classification (GTDB taxonomy): domain Bacteria; phylum Pseudomonadota; class Gammaproteobacteria; order Burkholderiales; family Burkholderiaceae_C; genus Hylemonella. The sequence goes on along the minus strand of JACPOI010000005.1, from coordinate 62,834 downwards.
CGCCCGACTGCAGAAGGCCCTTGGTGATGGCCAGGATGCCTTCGCCATGAAAGGTCTGGCCCTGGCCCAGCGCCAGCGACTTGATTTCCTGGCTGAATGAAACTTCCACGTGTCTTCCTCGATGTTTTGGGAGCAGCCGGTGAGTGTCCTCGCCTGTCGATCATTAATCAATAAAATAACGCCACTATCGTTTATTAGATATATGCATATCAAGGATCTGGACCTGAACCTGCTGCGCGTGTTCGACGCGGTCTACCGCGCGCGCAAGGTGGGCCGGGCTGCCGAGATGCTGGACCTGACCCAGCCCGCCGTGAGCCAGGGCCTGACCCGCCTGCGCCTGCTGCTGAACGACCCGCTTTTCATGCGTGCCGCGGGTGGCGTGTTGCCCACGCCGCGGGCCGAGCGCCTGGCGCCGGCCGTGCGCAGTGCCCTGGCCACGCTGGAGCAGGCCCTGGGCGAGGCAGCGCAGTTCGACCCGCTGCAATCGAACAAGACCTTCCGCATCCACATGAGCGACATCGGCGAAGGCCGTTTCCTGCCCGACCTGATGGTGGCGTTGCGTGAGCGCGCCCCCGGCGTGCGCATCGAGACCCTGCCCGTGCCCGCGGCGGGCATCGCCGATGCGCTGGACAGCGGGCAGGTGGACTTCGCCTTCGGTTTCCTGCCCACCGTCAAGGACACGCAGCGCGTGCAGCTGCTGCAGGACCGCTACATCGTCATGCTGCGCGCGGGCCATCCCTTTGCTGCGGCGACGCGCCGGCGCAAGGGAAAAGGCTTGCTGGAGTCGCTGCACGAACTGGAGTTCGTGGCCGGGCGCACCCACTCCGACACGCTGCGCATCCTGCAGCTGCTCAAGCTGGAAGACCGCATTCGCCTGACGGCCGAGCACTTCATGGTGCTGCCGGCCATCGTGGGCGCCACCGACCTGGCCGTGGTGATGCCGCGCAACATTGCCCAGGGTTTTGCGGCCGGCGGAGGTTACACCCTGATCGAGCCGCCCTTTCCCCTGCGCGACTTCACGGTCTCGCTGCACTGGAGCCGCCGTTTCGAGACTGACCCGGCCAACCGCTGGCTGCGCGAGACCCTGGTCGAGCTCTTCGCCAAAACCTAGCCCGGACTCCCTACAATTCCCGCATTCCCAGGAAAACCACCATGAGCATCAAGAGCGACAAATGGATCCGCCGCATGGCCGAGCAGCACGGCATGATCGAGCCCTTCGAGCCGGGCCAGATCCGGCAGGACGCTGCCGGCAACAAGATCGTGAGCTACGGCACCAGCAGCTACGGCTACGACATCCGCTGCGCGCCCGAGTTCAAGGTCTTCACCAATATCTACAGCACGGTGGTGGACCCGAAGAACTTCGACGAAAAGAGCTTCGTGGACATCGAGAGCGACGTCTGCGTCATTCCGCCCAACAGCTTCGCGCTGGCGCGCACCATGGAGTACTTCCGCATCCCGCGCAATGTGCTGACCATCTGCCTGGGCAAGAGCACCTACGCGCGCTGCGGCATCATCGTCAACGTCACGCCCTTCGAGCCTGAGTGGGAAGGGTATGTGACGCTGGAGTTCTCCAACACCACCCCCCTGCCGGCCAAGATCTACGCGGGCGAGGGCTGCGCCCAGGTGCTGTTCTTCGAGAGCGACAAGGACGATGTGTGCGAGACCAGCTACAAGGACCGCGGCGGCAAGTACCAGGGGCAGCGCGGGGTGACCCTGCCGAAGACGTAAAGCTTTTATGCCGGCAGCGCCAGCCGCGCCGCCGCCAGATCCCAGCCGGCCCAGCCGCAGCTCTTGAACAGAACCGGCCCTGGCGGCCGGTTTCCCTTTTTCCGCAGCACATCCTGCAGGCTGGCAAAGCGGCTCACGTCCAGCCGGGCTTGCAGCAGGTCGCCTGCCTCGTGGTCGGCATCGCGGGTGTCCACCACCACCGTTCCGAGTTCCGCCAGGTGGCGGCAGAGTTCGGGCGCCAGCTCCACCATGCGCGGCGTGAAGGCGCCGACCGCCGCGATGATGGCATCGGGCCGCGGCTCGGCCCGCAGCACCACGCTGCTGGCCGGGGTGCAGGTGACGACCAGCGGGCAGGTGGCCAGCGCGGTGTTGGGGTTGGCGATCACTTCGGCTCGCAGACCCAGCGTACGGGCATGGGTGGCCAGGGCTTCGGCGCTCGCGGTGCTGCGCGAGGCGATGACCACCTCTTGCACGCCCAGGCCCGCCGCAAAGGCTTCCAGGTGGGCTCGGCCTTGCACGCCGGCGCCGACGATCAGCAGGGGGCCGTCCGGATGGGGCGCCAGGGTCTGGGCCGCCAGCAGGGAGACGGCGGCCGTACGGCGGGCCGTGACCGTGGGGCCGTCCAGCACCAGGCGGCGTTCGCCGGTGCTCATGTCGAACACCACCACGTCGCCCTGGATGGCGGGGCGGCCGGTGCCGGCATTGGCGGGGGTGTAGGTGATGAGCTTGGTGATGGCCAGGCGCCCGTCCAGGGCCGGCATCACGAACAGGCTGCCGCCCCCGGGCAGGGGCTGGACCAGCCGTGCGGGGACTTGCACGGCCGGATCCTGCAGCAAGGCGGCGATTTCGGCCGCCAGGGCGGGGTAGGGCAGGCGTTCGGCGGTCTGGGCCGGGCTGAGCAGGGTCTCGGGCATAGGCAGGCACTGTAGCTGCGTACCCAGGCCCCAGGACGGGATATCAGGGATAATACGGGTCTGCCCAAATTTTGGGCACGAGGGCCGGTTCGGAACGGGCCCCAGCGCAGGCCGTCGCGTCGACGGCAATCTTTCCCGAGACCCGATGACTCCTGATTCCCCCGAAGCCCTGCCCCAGCGATATGCCGATCTGACCCTGGCCGAGCCCCTGCGGCGCGCCGTGGCCGACATGGGCTACGAGTTCATGACCCCGATCCAGGCCCAGGCCATTCCCGTGGTGCTGGAAGGCCGCGACGTCATGGGCGCCGCCCAAACCGGTACTGGCAAGACCGCCGCCTTCTCCCTGCCCCTGCTGCAGCGCCTGCTCAAGCACGAAAACAGCTCGACCTCGCCGGCCCGCCACCCCGTGCGCGCCCTGGTGCTGCTGCCCACGCGCGAACTGGCCGACCAGGTGGCCCAGCAGGTCAAGATGTACGCCAAGTACACCAATCTGCGCAGTACCGTGGTGTTCGGCGGCATGGACATGAAACCCCAGACCCTGGAGCTCAAAAAGGGTGTGGAAGTGCTGGTGGCCACGCCCGGCCGCCTGCTGGACCATATCGAGGCCAAGAACGCCGTGCTCAACCAGGTCGAGTACGTGGTGCTGGACGAGGCCGACCGCATGCTGGACATCGGTTTCCTGCCGGACCTGCAGCGCATCCTGTCCTACCTGCCCAAACAGCGCACCACACTGCTGTTCTCGGCCACCTTCTCGTCCGAGATCAAGCGCCTGGCCAGCAGCTACCTGCAGGACCCGGTGACCATCGAGGTCGCGCGCTCCAACGCCACGGCCTCCACCGTGGAACAGCATTTCTACAGCGTGGGCGACGACGACAAGCGCCATGCCCTGCACCAGATCCTGCGCCAGCGCGGCATGAAGCAGGCTTTTGTCTTCGTGAACAGCAAGCTGGGCTGCGCCCGCCTGGCGCGTTCGCTGGAGCGTGAAGGCCTCAAGACCACGGCGCTGCACGGCGACAAGAGCCAGGACGAGCGCCTCAAGGCGCTGGACGCCTTCAAGAAGGGCGAAGTCGACCTGCTGGTCTGTACCGATGTGGCCGCACGCGGCCTGGACATCAAGGACGTGCCGGCAGTGTTCAACTTCGACGTGCCCTTCAATGCCGAAGACTACGTGCACCGCATCGGCCGCACGGGTCGTGCCGGCGCCTCGGGCCTGGCGGTGAGCTTCGTCTCGCCCAAGGACGCCCGCCTGGTGGCCGACATCGAGAAGCTGATCAAGACCAAGATCGAGCTGGAGCCCGTCGAGTACGACGAGGACAAGCCCGATATCCGCCGTCAGGGCCGTTTCAACGAAGGCCGTCGCCTCTACGAACAGACCGAAGAACGCGTCGAGCCGCGCGGTGAGCGCCGCACGGCCCCGCGCGAGAACCGTCGTCCGTCGGCCCCGCCGCAGGACCCCTTCTTCAACCAGCCCTACGAAAGCACGGAGGCTGCGGCCGAACCGGCGCCGTGGGAAGCGGTGGCCAAGCCGGCCGGCCGTGTGGTGTCGGCCAATATCCGGTCCAAGCGCAAGGTGGCGGCGCTGTTCAACAAGACTGAAGAAACGTCGAGTTAATCGGCGCGCGGGCCGGGCTTCTGCGCGGCCTCGCATTTCACCTGGATCAGTTCGTGCGTGTGGGCAGCCCCCAGGCGCACGGTACTGAGGCAACCGCCCCAGACACAGCCCGTGTCCAGGGCCAGCACGTCGGGCCGATTCAACCAGCCCAGCGTGGACCAGTGGCCGAAGGCCACGGTGATGCCCGCCGTCTGTCTTCCCGGCACCTCGAACCAGGGCCGATAACCCGGTGGCGCACCAGCCGCGCCTTCCGTGGTGGCAAATTCCATCTCCCCTTCGTCTGAGCAGAAGCGCAGCCTTGTGAGCGCGTTGACGATCACGCGCAGCCGTGCGTCGCCCTGCAGGCTGTCGTCCCAGCGCGCCGGTTCGTTGCCGTACATGCGGTGCAGGAAGGCCGGCAGATCGGGGCCGCGCAGCACGGCTTCCAGCTCGCCTGCGAGCGCTATTGTTTTGGTAGCGCTCCAGGAGGGCAACACGCCGGCGTGCACCATCAGGATCTCCTCGCCGTCGAAAGTCTCCCGCAAGGCCAGGGGCTGGCGGCGCAGCCAGTCCAGCAGGGCGGGGCGGTCGGGGGCCTGCAGCACGTCGGCGATGGTGTCGCTGCGATGCGGCGGCCGCACGCCGTGGGCGATGGCCAGCAGGTGCAGGTCATGGTTGCCCAGCAGGCAGCGCGCGGCCTGGCCATAGCCCATGAGGCGGCGCAGCACGCCGGCCGAATCCGGCCCGCGGTTGACCAGGTCGCCCAGCAACCAGAGCGTGTCGCGGCTGGGCGAGAAGTCGATCTCCTCCAGCAGGCGCTGCAGGGCAGCGTCGCAGCCTTGCACGTCGCCGATCAGGTAATGGGGCATGGGGTGTTTCTGTGGAGTTACAGGAATTTTCGCATTCCGTGTGCTGCCCCTGTTCTGGGCCCGGCGGCTGCATTAGACTGGGTCGACTCAAGGGTGTGCGCTGCTGCCTGAGCCCCAGGCCTGCCGTGCGCTTGCATGTAAAAAGACAACACAGAGGACGACATGAAACACGCGTCGTTTTGGCGTAAGGACTGGCTGGTCGGCCTGCTGGTCTCCGTGGTGCTTTTCCTGGGTGCCGGCACCGACCTGATGCAGAGCCTGGAGCGCAAGGCCTATGACCTGGGTGTGCTGGCCAGTACGCGCGTGCCCAGCGACAAGGTCGCCATCATCGCCATCGACGACCAGAGCATCGCCAACCTGGGGCGCTGGCCCTGGCCGCGCGAGATCCATGCGCGCCTGATCGACCTGCTGGCCGAAGGGCAGGCCAAGGTGGTGGGCCATACCGTGCTGTTCACCGAGCCCCAGGTCGAGGCCGGCCTGGCCTATGTCGGCCAGGTCAGCGGCTGGCTCGATGCGTCCTCGATCCGCAGTTCGGCCAACCCGGCGCACCGCGCCGACGTGTCACGCCTGGAGGCGCTGCTGGAGGAGGCCGGCCGCAAGCTCGACAACGACCGCAAGCTCGGCGAGAGCCTGGGACGCAGCGGCAGGGTGGAGCTGGCCATGTACTTCGAACCCGGCGAACCGCAGGGCAAGCCCGACAAGCCCCTGCCTGACTTCGTGTTGCGCAACCGGCTGACCCAGGTGCAGGCCGCGGCTTCTGGTGCACAGCCCGATCCCTCGGTGGGCGTGCTGCTGCCGATTCCCGTGCTGGGCAGCCAGGCCCAGGCCATCGGGCACCTGAATGTCTCGCGTGACGTCGATGGCGCCGTGCGCAGCGAGCCGCTGGTCATGGGCCACTACGGCGACTACTACCCGGCGCTGTCGCTGATCCTGGCGGCGCGCAGCCTGAACCTCAAGGCAGAAGACATCCGGGTGCAGCTGGGCAGTGGCGTGCAACTGGGCCAGCGTTTCATCGGCACCGATCCGACCTTGCGCATGCAGACCTTCTTCTACAAGGACGCTGGCGGCCGGCCGGCCTTCCAGGTTGATTCCTTCTACGATGTGCTCAGCGGCAAGATCCCGGCCAGCAAGTACCGCGACAAGATCGTGCTCATCGGCGCCTCGGCGGCGGGCGTGGGCACGCTGCAGGTCACCCCCATCGCGGCCAGCATGCCTTCGGTGGTGACGCTGGCGCACACGGTCTCCAGCATCCTCAACGGTGACTATTTCCTCACCCCGACCTGGGGCACGCTGGCGCAGCTGGGCATCTTCCTGGCCGTGGCGCTCTACCTCATCCTGCTGCTGCCGCGCCTGAGCGCGGCCACCGGTGCGCTGGTGACGGGCGCAGTCTTCGTGGCCCTGCTGCTGGCGCACTTCGGCTTGATGACGATGTACGCCACCTGGCTGCCGCTGATGTTGCCGGCCGTGCTGCTGCTGGTGGGCCACCTCCTGCTGACCACCAAGCACTTCCTGCTGGCCGAGGAGGGCAAGCAGAAGTCCGATGCCGAGTCCGCCGAAAGCAACCGCATGCTGGGCCTGGCTTTCCAGGGGCAGGGCCTGCTGGACATGGCTTTCGAGAAGTTCAGCAAGGTGCCGATGGATGACGGCCTGATGGATCTGCTCTACAACCTCGCGCTGGATTTCGAGCGCAAGCGCCAGTTCAACAAGGCCGAGGCCGTGTTCCGGCGCATGGCAGAGTACCAGCCGAAGTTCCGCGACCTGGAAGCGCGGCTGGCCCAGTCCAAGGCCATGGCCGAGACCGTGATCCTGGGGGGCGCCACGCGCGGCAACGACAGCACCCTGGTGCTGGACCGCCCCGGTGTGGCCAAGCCCATGCTGGGCCGTTACGAAATCGAGAAGGAACTGGGCAAGGGTGCCATGGGCGTGGTCTATCTGGGCAAGGACCCGAAGATCGGCCGCCTGGTGGCCATCAAGACCCTGGCCCTGGCGCAGGAGTTCGATGCGGATGTGCTGCAGGAGGTCAAGCAGCGCTTCTTCAGCGAGGCGGAATCCGCCGGGCGCCTGAGCCACCCGAACATCGTCACCATGTACGACGCCGGTGAGGAGCACGACCTGGCCTACATCGCCATGGAGTACCTCAAGGGCAAGGATCTGGTGGGCTACATCAAACCCGGGGCCCTGCTGCCCCTGCCGGTTGTGATGGGCATCGTGGCGCGCGTGGCCGAGGCGTTGGACTATGCGCACAGGCAGAACGTGGTGCACCGCGACATCAAGCCCGGCAACATCATGTACGACCCCGAGACCGACACGGTCAAGGTGGCCGACTTCGGCATCGCGCGCATCACCGATTCGAGCAAGACCCGCACCGGCATGGTCATGGGCACGCCGTCCTATATGTCGCCCGAGCAGCTGGCCGGGCACAAGGTGAGCGGCGCCTCCGATCTTTTTTCGCTGGGGGTCATGCTCTACCAGCTGGCCTGCGGACGGCTGCCCTTCGATGGCGACTCCATGGCCCAGCTGATGTACCGCATCGCCAACGAGGCGCCGGCGGACATCCTGACCGTGCGCGCCGATCTGCCGCCTTGCCTGGTGGCCATTCTGGGCAAGGCCCTGTCCAAGACGCCCGAGGGGCGCTACGCCAGCGGGGCCGAGCTGGCCGAGGCGCTGCGCCAGTGCGCGGCCACCCTGCCCAAGCCGGCCTGGGAGGCAACGGTGCCGGCGACTCCGGGTGCGGGCAAGGACTGGTCCGACACGGTGCCGGGGGCGCCGTAGCAGGGGAAGGTAAAGTCCGGGGATCTCCACTTTGTTACGGGATCCATGGAATTCCTGCTGATTGCGCTGCTGATCGTCCTCAACGGTCTGTTCGCCATGTCGGAACTGGCGCTGGCCGCCAGCCGCAAGGCCCGCCTGCTGGCCATGGCCGAAGCCGGGGATGGCGGTGCCCAGAAGGCGCTGGAACTGCTGGACAACCCCAACCAGTTTCTCTCCACGGTGCAGGTGGGCATCACCTCCATCGGCGTGCTCAACGGCATCGTCGGCGAGGCTGCCTTCAGCATCGACCTGGCCGTCTGGCTGGAGGAGATGGGCGCGACCGAGCGCGCGGCGGGCATCACGGCCACGGCGCTGGTGGTGGCCATCATCACCTTCCTCACCATCATCTTCGGTGAACTGGTGCCCAAGCGCATCGGCCAGCTCTATCCCGAGACGGTGGCGCGCTGGATGTCGCGCCCCATGCACTGGCTGGCCATCGGCGCCAAACCCTTCGTCAAGCTGCTGGCGGCCACCACGCAAGGCGTGCTGCGCTTGCTGGGCATCCCCACGAACGTCACGCGCAGCATGACGGAAGAGGAAATCCGCCACAACCTGGAGGAGGGCGTGGACGCGGGCGTGATCGAGCAGCAGGAGCACCAGATGGTGCGCAACGTCTTCCGCCTGGACGACCGCCCGCTGACCTCGCTGATGGTGCCGCGTGCCGACATCGACTGGCTGGACGCCTCGCACAGCGTGGCGCAGAGCCTGCAGCACGTGGGCCAGGCCGGCCAGAGCGGCGCGCATTCCTGGTACCCGGTGTGCCGCTGGTCGCTCGAAGACGTGGTGGGCGTGATCAGCGTGGGCAAGCTGCTGGCGCTGGGGCCGGCGACCGAGGGCACGATCGAGGCGCATGCACAGCCTGCCGTCTTCGTGCCCGAGACGCTCTCGGGCATGGAGCTGCTGGAGCAGTTCCGGCAACGTTCCGGGCGCATGGTCTTCGTGGTCGACGAGTACGGCGTGGTGCAGGGCCTGCTGACGCCGGGCGATCTGCTGGAAGCCATCACCGGCGAGTTGCAGCCGGTGGCGCAGGTCGATGCCTGGGCCACCGAGCGCGATGACGGCACCTGGCTGCTCGACGGCATGATTCCGGTGGACGAACTCAAGAGCCGCCTGGAGATCCGGGACCTGCCCGACGAGGAGCGCGGGCGCTACAACACGGTGGCCGGCCTGCTGCTGTCCGTCAGCGGCCACCTGCCCCACACCGGCGAGCGCATCGTCTGCGCCGGCTGGGAGTTCGAGGTGGTCGACCTGGACGGTCGGCGCATCGACAAGGTGCTGGCCCGGCCGGTGGGCCCCTCCGAATAACGCGCGCCGCGCACGGTGCGAGTGACGCAGGTCCCCTGCTCACTCCCAGCTGACGATGCGGTTGCGTCCGGCGCGCTTGGCGGAATAGAGCGCCTCGTCGGCCTGCTTGATCAGCGCCTGCGCGTCGTCCGTTTCGTGCAGCTGGGTCACGCCGGCAGAGAGCGTGGCGGTGCACCAGGTTTCATTGAAGGGATGCTTGATCTGGCCGAAGTCGTGGCGGATGCGGTCCAGCACTTCCACGGCCCGCGGTGTGTCCGCTGCCGGCAGCACCACCAGGAACTCTTCGCCACCGTAGCGGCCGATGATGTCGGTCTTGCGCAGGCGCTGGCTGAGGAACCAGGACAGGCTGCGGATCACCTGGTCGCCCATGGGGTGGCCGTAGCCGTCGTTGATCTTCTTGAAATGATCGATGTCGATCATCGCCACCGCCAGGGCTTGTTGGGTGCTGCGCGCCTGCTGGATGGCCGTGGCCAGTTTGTCCTTGGACGTGCGGTGGTTGTACAGGCCCGTGAGGCTGTCGCGCTCCATGGCCCGGCGCAGCTCTCGGTAACGTTCGATCTTGCTCTGCACAATGGCGTTGAGCACCACCGGGTTGTAGGGCTTGGTGAGGAAGTGGTCGCCCCCGAGGCGCAGCGCCTCGATCTGCAGCGGCACATTCGTGTCGCCCGACAGGTAGACGATGGGGATGGAGAGGAACTCCGGGTGCTGGCGTATCACCCGGGCCGCCTCGACCCCGGTGCAGCCTGGCATGAACATGTCCATCAGGATCAGGTCGGGCTGGAACTGCGCCAGGCAATCCAGCACCTCATGCGGGTTGGCGATGGCATGGGTCTCGATGTCGCACATGGCCAGGGTGCGCTGGATCGATTTGCTGGCGGTGATGGAGTCTTCCACCACCAGCGCCCGGTAGGGGGCTTCCTGCTTGCCGCTGCACAGTTCAATGAGCTTGGCCAGGATCAATGGCTGGGCGGTTCCCGCCGGGAAGCAGAAGTCGCTGCCCGCCGATAGCGCCGCGCGCAGGCTGTCGAAATCGCCCGCGAGTTCATGCACCAGCAGGGTGCTGGCGGCAAAGCGCTCGCGCAGTTGCTGGACCTGTTCGACCGTTTGCCGGCTGCTCAGGCCGCCGGCGTTGAGCAGGACGATGGCCGGCTCTTCGCCGTGTCCGGGCAGGTTGCGGATCTGGTGGAACTCGGCGTCGATGTTGAAGTAGCCCAGTTGCAGCGCCAGTTCCTGCCAGGCCGCGCCGCTGCTGCCGACCAGCCAGACGCGATGCAGCGGGGCGACGTCCCGCATGGACGGGTCGACGGTCTGGGCGCGGCGCTCCATGACGGGACGGCGTTGACTGTCGATGAAGTCGCTCACCCGTACCCCGAGTTCCTGCACACGCTGGTCCAGGTCGGCCAGGGTCGCCGGCGCGATGGTGGCATCGGGGCCGATGTCGAGCAGGGCGAGCGTCTGCTGCTCCAGGCTGCGCGAGACCTGGTTCAGCCCCGACAGGCCCTTGCCGTGCAGGAACTCGGTGAAGCTGGAGAGGGAGACGGCAAACTCAAGCAGCGGGTCGGTGCCGGGCGCGGCCAGGAAGGCCTGCCAGCCGGCCGCCAGGGCCGTGCTGCGTTTCAGGAGTTCTTCGGGGGAGCAGGACATGGCCTCGGTGGCGTTCAGCGACCCCGCCGGGCGGAAGTCGCCCTGGTGCAGGTGGCCGTCTTGGTGCAGGCGGGACCGGCAAACCGGTGGCGTGGGGCAGGAGACGGCTGCATGGTCAAAGTATAGGGCGTGTCCCGGGCGACACGCCGGCGCTGGCCCGTTACTCCGTTCCGCTCAGTCGGAGGGCTTGCGCAGGCTTTCGAGGAGCAACTCCAGGTGCTGGTACAGGGACAGCACGAGCCAGATCGCCGCCGCCAGTGTGCCCAGGATGAAGAGCCAGTCGTAGATCTTGCGCAGCTCAGCGCCGAGCAGGCCACCGAGCAGCAGCAGCAACACCGGATGGGCCGCGGGCACGATGACGACGGTGGCCAGCGGCAGCACGAAGCGGCTGGCCTGCACTTGCCAGCCTCCCTGCCTGTCCAGTTCATGCGCGGCGCGCCGGCTGAGCAGCCAGAGCAGTAGCAGGGCGCTGCCATAGCCCAGGAAGCGCACCAGATTGGCGGCGGTGAGCTTGAGCGCGGGCAGGCTGGTCTTCTGGAAGAAAGCCAGCTCACCGAGGGCCGCACCCAGGACCAGGGTGACGACGATCACCAGCAGGTAGCGGATCCACCAGGCGGCGTTGTTGTGGTTCATCTCAAGGCTCCGAGGTCGTTGACACCGGCGCGATTGTAGAGAGCAGATGTAGCAGATTTGTATCAGGCGCGCCCGGTGAGCCGGTAGACCCACAGGCCCAGGATTTCATGCAGGACGGTGTGCCAGCGGGCGGCACCATCGGCCAGCCCGTACTGGGCCCAGGGGGTGGCCTGGCCGGCGCGGTAGTCCGCCGGCCAGGGCGTGACGTTCCAGCCGGCCTTCTCGAAGGTGGCCATGGAGCGCGGCATGTGCCAGGCCGAGGTCAGCAGCAGCCAGGGGCGCGTCTTGTCCACGCCCGGGACGGCGGCGCTGAGCACGGCATTCTCATAAGTGGTGCGCGAGGCCGACTCCAGGATCAGCCGCGTTGCGGGCACGCCCATGCTGTCGTAGAAGCGGCGTGCGCGCTCGGCCTCGGTCAACCCCTTGAAGATCAATTCGCCCTCGCCACCGGTGTAGAGCAGCTTGAGCTGTGGCGCCCGCTGCAGCATGGGCAGCGCAGCGGTCAGGCGTTCGGCGGCGTCATTGAGCGCGGGCTGCGTGTGGCCTTGCCAGACATAGGACGGCTCCGTGGCGCCGCCCAGCACGATGACGCCGGCATAACGTTGCAGGTCGATGTCGACCGGGGCCGGGTACTGCGCTTCCAGGCGGCGCAGCAGCGCATCGGGCAGCGGTGTCCAGCCCTGCAGCAGCAACACGGCCAGCGCACTCCACAGCATGGCGGTGGCGCTGCGGCGCCAGCGGCCTTGCAGGAGCAGGCCCAGCGCAAGCAGGGCGACGACCCAGGCCAGGGGCTGGGTGAGGAAGGCGAGCAATTTGGCGAGAACGAACATGGGGCTGGTGAGGTGGTGGCTATGATCGTGCGATGAGCAAAGCAGTCACCGAGGATAGCGCCCCGTCGCCCGTGAGTTTCTGGCAGGCCCTGCGTTTCTGGTTCAAGCTGGGTTTCATCAGCTTCGGCGGCCCGGCCGGGCAGATTGCCATCATGCACGAGGAGCTGGTGGAGCGGCGGCGCTGGATCTCCGAGCGGCGATTCCTGCATGCCTTGAACTACTGCATGGTGCTGCCCGGCCCCGAAGCCCAGCAGCTGGCCACCTACCTGGGCTGGCTGATGCACCGCACCTGGGGTGGCATCGTGGCCGGCGTGCTGTTCGTGCTGCCTTCGCTGTTCATCCTGACCGCGCTGTCCTGGATCTACATCGCGTTCGGGCAGATGCCGCTGGTCGCGGGCCTGTTCTACGGCATCAAGCCGGCGGTCACGGCCATCGTGCTGCAGGCGGCCTGGCGCATCGGCTCGCGTGCGCTGAAGAACGGCGCGCTGTGGGCCATCGCCGCGGCGTCTTTCGTGGCGATCTTTGCGCTGAACGTTCCGTTTCCCGCCATCGTCGCGGCGGCGGCCCTGATCGGCTACCTCGGCGGGCGCCTGGCGCCAGCGCGTTTTCGCACGGGAGGCGGGCACGGCGGTCAACAGAAGTCCTATGGGCCGGCCCTCATCGACGATGACACGCCCACCCCGGCGCATGCGCGTTTTCGCTGGCCCCACCTGTTGCGGGTGCTGGGGGTGGCCGGTCTGCTGTGGATCGTGCCCATGGCGCTGCTCACGGCCGTCTGGGGCTGGGACCATGGTTACACGCAGATGGGCTGGTTCTTCACCAAGGCAGCCTTGCTGACCTTCGGCGGTGCCTACGCGGTCCTGCCCTATGTCTACCAGGGGGCAGTGGGCCATTACGGCTGGCTCACCCCCGAGCAGATGATCGACGGTCTGGCGCTGGGGGAGACCACCCCCGGGCCGTTGATCATGGTGGTGGCCTTTGTGGGCTTCGTTGGCGCCTACGGCCAGGCCCTGCTGGGGCCGGACGCCCTGTTCCTGGCCGGCGCCCTGGCGGCCGTGCTGGTGACCTGGTTCACCTTCCTGCCGTCCTTCCTGTTCATCCTGGCTGGTGGGCCGCTGGTGGAGTCCACCCACGATGACCTGAAGTTCACCGCGCCGCTGACCGCCATCACGGCGGCCGTGGTGGGCGTGGTGCTGAACCTGGCGCTCTTCTTCGGTTACCACGTGCTCTGGCCGCAGGGCCTGGCCGGTCGTTTCGACCTGGTGTCGGCGGCGATTGCCCTGGCGGCGGCCGTCGCCCTGCTGCGCTACCAGCGCAATGTCATGCACGTCATCGGCGTGTGCGCCTTGCTGGGCCTGGTACTCAAGAGTGCTGGCGCCTGAGCCTGGGCTCGCTTTTTAACCCCCCTCCCTCCCGGGCCCCCACCCGGACCGCCCCTTTTGGTGCGGCGCAATAAAGTTTCCCTATCGTTAGTATTGTTAAATCAATAATAAATTTCGATAGATAAAGACTACAATCTCGCCATCGGTTCAAAAAACCGGTCGATTTCATACATCCCCTTTATCAATCAACAGGAGTTAATTCATGTCCCTGATCAACACCCAAGTCCAGCCCTTCAAGGCCGAAGCCTTCCACAACGGCCGCTTCGTGCAGGTCAGCAATGAGACGCTCAAGGGCGAGTGGTCCGTGCTGATTTTCATGCCGGCTGCCTTCACCTTCAACTGCCCTACCGAAGTGGAAGACGCTGCCGACAACTACGCCGAGTTCCAGAAGGCCGGCGCCGAGGTCTACATCGTCACCACCGACACCCACTTCGCCCACAAGGTGTGGCACGAGACCTCTCCCGCCGTGGGCAAGGCCAAGTTCCCCCTGGTCGGCGACCCGACGCACCAGCTGACCCGCGCTTTCGGCGTGCACATCGAAGAAGAAGGCCTGGCCCTGCGCGGCACCTTCATCATCAATCCCGAAGGCCAGATCAAGACCGCCGAAGTGCATGACAACGCCATCGCCCGCGACGTCAAGGAAACCCTGCGCAAGCTCAAGGCCGCCCAGTACGTGGCCAAGAACCCCGGCCAGGTCTGCCCCGCCAAGTGGAACGAAGGCGCCAAGACCCTGACCCCGTCCCTGGACCTGGTCGGCAAGATCTGATCGTTCAGCTGACAGTACCGCAGCCCGATGGGCCGCGGTCCCGCACGGACCCCGGCCCATCCCACAGCGGCATTGCCTGCCCCACCCCCACCTGGAGAACCCCATGCTCGACGACACCATGAAGCAACAGCTGCAGGCCTACCTGGGCAAGCTGCAGCGCCCGATCCGCCTGATCGCCTCGCTGGACGACGGTGCCAGCTCGGCCGAACTGCGTGCCCTGCTGCAGGACATCGCCAGCCTGTCGGACCAGGTGAGCTTCGACGAGAGCGGCAGCGATGCGCGCAAGCCTTCTTTCGTGATCGCCCGCGAAGGCGAGAGCACCGGCGTGCGTTTTGCCGGCATCCCCCTGGGCCACGAGTTCACCTCCCTGGTGCTGGCCCTGCTGTGGACTGGCGGCCACCCACCGAAGGTCGAGGCTGACGTCATCGAACAGATCAAGGCCCTGGACGGCGACTTCAAGTTCGAGGTCTACATGTCTCTGAGCTGCCACAACTGCCCGGACGTGGTGCAGGCCGCCAGCCTGATGGCCATCCTGAACCCGCGCGTGCAGACCACGGTGATCGATGGCGCCCTGTTCCAGGCGGAAGTGGACGAGCGCCAGATCATGGCCGTGCCCATGACCTACCTCAACGGCCAGGTCTTCGCCTCCGGCCGCATGACGGTGGAGGAGATCGTCGCCAAGCTCGACGTGAAATCCGAAGCGCGCGAGGCCGCCAAGCTGTCGGCCAAGGACCCTTATGACGTGCTGATCGTCGGCGGTGGCCCGGCCGGTGCGGCCGCTGCCGTGTACGCCGCGCGCAAGGGCATCCGCGTGGGTGTGGCGGCCGAGCGTTTCGGCGGCCAGGTCAACGACACCATGGCCATCGAGAACTACATCTCGGTGCTGGAGACCGACGGCCCCAAGTTCGCCGCGGCGCTGGAAGCCCAGGTGCGCCATTACGAAGTGGACATCATGAACCTGCAACGCGCCGACAAGCTGATCCCGGCCGAGGAGCCGGGTGGCCTGGTCGAAGTGCAGATGGCCAATGGGGGCGTGCTCAAGGCCAAGAGCGTCATCCTCTCCACCGGCGCGCGCTGGCGCAACGTCAACGTGCCGGGTGAGCAGGAGTACAAGAACCGCGGCGTGGCCTATTGCCCGCACTGCGATGGCCCGCTCTTCAAGGGCAAGCGCGTGGCCGTGATCGGCGGCGGCAATTCGGGCGTGGAAGCGGCCATCGACCTGGCCGGCATCGTGCAGCACGTGACGCTGATCGAGTTTGCCGACGCGCTCAAGGCCGATGCCGTGCTGGTGAGCAAGCTCAAGAGCCTGCCCAATGTGAGCATCCACCTCAATGCGCAGACCACCGAGATCACCGGTGACGGCGCACGTGTCAACGGCCTGGGCTACAAGGACCGCGTGAGTGGTGAAGTGAAACACGTGGAACTCGAAGGCGTGTTCGTGCAGATCGGCCTGGTGCCCAACACCGAGTGGCTCAAGGGCACGCTGGAACTCAGCCGCTACGGCGAGATCGTGGTCGACGCCAAGGGCCACACCAATGTGGCGGGTGTGTTCGCTGCCGGCGACTGCACGACCGTGCCCTACAAGCAGATCGTGATCGCCGCGGGGGATGGGGCCAAGGCCGCACTGAGCGCCTTCGACCACCTGATCCGCACCCCGGTGGCGGAAGCCGTCGCGGCCTGAGCAGAGCCCCGCGTCGCCAAAAAGGGACAGGCCAAGCGGCACTGTCCCTTTTTTCATGGGCGCCAGTCCAGCTGCTGGTGGCTGCTCTTATGATGGCCTGCCAACAAAAGTGGAGGGCAGTTCATGTCTATCGGTTCCGCGATCTTCTGGGGCGTGGTGGTGGTCGTCGGCGTGTACGTCGTCATGCTCTACAACGGCCTGGTGCAGCTCAAGCACAACGTGGCCAAGGCCTGGGCCAATATCGACGTGTCGCTCAAGCAGCGCCATGACGAGCTGCCCAAGCTGGTCGAGGTCTGCAAGCAGTACAAGCAGTTCGAGCAGGCCACCCTGCAGGCTGTGATCGAGGCGCGCAGCCGCGTGCAGAGCGCGCGCGAGGCGCACGACGTGCCGGCGCTCAGCCGGGCCGAAGGCGCGCTGCGCACCGGCCTGGGCCAGATCTTCGCCGTGGCCGAGGCCTACCCCGAACTCAAGGCCAACGAGCACTTCATGCAGCTGCAGCAGCGCATCAGCTCGCTGGAGAGCCTGATCTCCGACCGCCGCGAGCTCTACAACGAGTCGGTCAACCTGAACAATGTGCGGGTCGATTCCTTCCCCGACGCGCTGGTCGCGCGCATCTTCAACTTCAAGCACCATCCGCTGCTCGAATTCGCCGACCACGAAAAGGCCGACGTCGACGTGCGCCAGCTCTTCAACAGCTGAGACGCCGAGCGCCGTTGGCTGCCATGCGCTGGCCTATGTCCTTTGGCCGCTTCGGCGGCTCGCTGCATGCCGGCCTGGCCTTCGGGCAGTTCATGCTGCTCGTCGTGGGTTTCCATACCGGTCGACGCGAGGTCTGGCTGGGCGCGCTGGCCGGTATCGCGCTGTTGTCTCTGCTGGGCTGGGTGGGCGCCCTGCGGCGGCGCCATGCCATCACGGGCATGCCGACCTCGCGCATCGCCAGCGCGGCCCAGGGTTATGTGGAACTGCATGGCCAGGGCTGGCCGCTGGACCTCAACCCCCTGCATTCACCGCTGAGTGGTGCGCCCTGCCTCTGGTACCGCTACCAGGTCGAGCACAAGACCAATGAGGACAAATGGGAGACGGTCGAGCAGGCCGAGAGCCACACCAGCTTCGTGCTCGACGACGGCAGCGGCCAGTGCCTGGTCGATCCCGAGGGCGCCGAGATCGTGACGCGGCATTGCCGGCGCTGGAACGAGGGTGACTACCGCTATGTGGAGTGGACGCTACAGCAGCGGGACCGCATCTACGTGCTCGGCAATTTCCTGACGCGCCATCCCAGCCAGGGCCTCGATGCCGGTGCCGACGTGCGCGAGCTGCTGGCGGAGTGGAAGACGGACCAGACGGGCCTGCTGCGTCGCTTCGATCTCGATCGCGACGGCCAGCTGGACGAGCGCGAGTGGGGGCTGGCACGACGGCTGGCACGCGGCGAGGTCGAGAAACGCCACCGCGAATTGCGGCGCCAGCCCGAGCTGCACTTGGTCGAGGGCGCGCCCTCCAGCCTCTACCTCATCAGCAACCACGAACCCGACAAGCTGGCTCGGCGTTTCCTCTGGATGGCCGTCGGCCAGCTGGGGGTGTTTTTCGGGGCCCTGGGCTGGCTGGCCTGGTGGTGGCAGCAGCCGGTCCTGTGAGCAGCGCTCAGGCGCTCAGTTCACGTTTCAGTGCGCGTTGCTGAGCCTGGCGCTCGCTCTTGTGCGATTTCCGGTGTGAACCCGCCTTGCGTTGCAGGGTAGGCGCCACCAGCGGGTTGCGCGGCTTGTGCTGCTTGAGCTTGAGTTTGGTCTTGCGGGCGGAGTTCATGGACAGGCCCCTGTGGGCAATCAGTTGCCATTATCGCGGCGGTCCCCCTGGCCGCCTACAATGGCCCACCTGTGTCCCGCCCCCCTGTTCGAGGGGGCGCCCGTTGCGTACCTCCTGACCCACCATGCAAGTTTCTGCCTCGATCTTCAAGGCCTATGACATCCGCGGCATCGTGCCGTCCACCCTCGATGAAAACCTGGCCCTGGCCCTGGGCCGTGCCTTCGGCAGCGCCGCGCGCCGGGCTGGTGAAACCCGTGTGGCCGTGGGGCGCGACGGCCGCCTCAGTGGCCCGGTTCTGAGTGCCGCGCTGATCCGCGGCTTGATGGACGCTGGCATCGAGGTCATCGACGTCGGCATGGTCACCACACCCATGCTGTATTTCGCCGCCAGCACCGTGTGCAGCAGCGGCATCCAGGTGACCGGCAGCCACAACCCGGCCGACTACAACGGCTTCAAGATGGTGCTGGCTGGGCGTGCCATTTATGGCGAGGAAATCCAGGGCCTGCGTCGTTGCATGGAAGAGGAGTCCTGGACGTTGCAGGCCGGCGGCTCCGTGCGCAATCTCAATGTCTATGCACCTTATCGCGACCGCATCATCGGCGACGTGAAGCTGGCGCGCCCCATGAAGATTGTGGTGGACTCCGGCAACGGCGTGGCCGGCGCGTCGGCACCGGCCATCCTGCGCGCGCTGGGCTGCGTGGTCACCGAACTGCACAGTGAGGTCGACGGCACCTTCCCGAATCACCATCCCGACCCGAGCAAGCCCGAGAACCTGCGTGACGTGATTGCTGCGCTCAGGAGCGGCGATGCCGAGCTGGGCCTGGCTTTTGATGGCGACGGCGACCGCCTGGGCATCGTGACCAAGGACGGCAGCAACATCTACCCGGACCGCCAGATGATGCTGTTCGCACAGGACGTGCTCTCGCGCGTGCCCGGTGGCACCATCGTCTACGACGTCAAGTGCTCGCAGCGCCTGGCGCCGGCGATTGAAGCCGCAGGTGGCCAGCCCCTGATGTTCAAGACCGGCCACTCGCTGATCAAGGCCAGGATGAAGGAGATTGATTCCCCGCTGGGTGGCGAGATGAGCGGCCACATCTTCTTCAAGGAACGCTGGTTCGGTTTCGACGACGGCACCTACGCCGCCTGCCGCCTGCTGGAGATCCTGAGCCGCTCGAAGGACGCCAGCGCCGTGCTCAACGCCTTGCCCACCAGCTATTCCACGCCTGAGCTCAACGTCAAGTGCGTCGAGGGCGAGCCGCACCGGTTGGTGGCCGAACTGGTGGCCAAGGCCTCGTTCGCCCCCCCCGCAAAGGTCAACACCATCGATGGCGTGCGCGTGGACTGGCCCGACGGTTTCGGCCTGATCCGCGCCTCCAACACCACGCCGGTGCTGGTGCTGCGTTTCGAAGGCCATACGGCCGCGGCGCTGCAGCGCATCGAGGGCGAGATGTTGACCCTGCTGCGCACCGTCAAGCCCGATGCGTCTTTTGCCGAAGCGGCACATTGAACCGGGCAGGACCCAGGTCTTGAACATCCTGATCGTCAAGCTCTCTTCGCTGGGGGATGTGGTGCACACCATGCCGGCGGTGCAGGACATCCGCCGTGCGCTGCCGCAGGCGCAGATCGACTGGGTGGTGGAGAAAAGCTTCGCGCCGCTGGTGCAGCGCTGTGCCGGTGTGCGGCGTGTGATCCCCTGTGAACTGCGACGCTGGCGCAAGGCACCGTTTGCGACGACCACGCGTGCCGAATGGGCCGCGTTCAAGAGCGAGCTGCAGCGCGAAGCCTACGACGCCGTGATCGACCTGCAGGGTTTGACCAAATCGGCCCTGGTGGCCTGGCTGGCACGCCTGGCGCCCGCCGGACGGCGTTACGCCCTGGCCAACCGCACCGAGGGTTCGGGCTACGAGGCGCCGACGCGCTGGGTGGCCGACGTGGCCATCCGCATCGAACCGCATGTTCACGCGGTGCAGCGCTCGCGTGAACTGTGCGCCCGGGCGCTGGGCTACAGCGTGCCGACGCAGGAAATCTTCGGCCTGCAGCCGCATCAGGGGCAGGGTGAGATTGCGCCTGAAAAGATCGCCATCGGCATGCTTTCGGCACGCCCCTGCGTGGCCCTGGTGCACGGCACCTCGCGCGCCGACAAGCAGTGGCCGGCCGCGCACTGGCTGCAACTGGCACAGCGGCTGGACGCCGCTGGTTATGACGTGGCCCTGCTACACGGCACTGACGAAGAGCAGCGCCGCAGCGAGGCCCTGGCGCGTGGGATGTCCCATGCCGTGGTCTGGCCGCGCCTGGCGCTGGACGCCTTGACCGATGCCCTGGCCAGCTGCGCCGGCGTGATCGGAGTGGACAGCGGGCTGAGCCACATCGCCGTGGCGCTGGACCTGTCCCACGTGCAGATCTACAACTTCGATACCGCCTGGCGCACCGGGCCCATCGACCGCGCCCGCCAGCGTTGCGTTTATGCGCAGCCCACGCCCACGGTGGAGGCGGTCTGGCTGGCCTGGGCCCAGGTGCAGCCATCGGGCGGGACCGCCTGATGGCGCGCTGGCTCTATTCCCTGCTGGCCTGGCTGGTGCAGCCCCTGCTGCGGCGCAAGCTGATGCGCCGCGGCCGCCAGGAGCCGGGTTATCTGGTCGCCGTGGAGGAGCGCTTCGGGCAGTACGCCATGCCGGCCTTGCCGGACGATGGCCGCACGCTCTGGGTGCATGCGGTCTCGCTGGGCGAGACACGTGCTGCGGCCGTGCTGCTGGCCACGCTGCGCGCGCAGTGGCCGGCCTATCGCCTGCTGCTCACGCACGGCACGGCTACCGGCCGCGCCGAGGGTGTGGGCCTGCTGCGCGAAGGCGATGTGCAGGTCTGGTTGCCCTGGGACACGTCTACGGCCGTGCAGTCTTTTCTCGACCATTTCCATCCGCGCCTGGGCATCCTGCTGGAGACCGAGGTCTGGCCCAATCTGGCGGCTGGCTGCGAACGCGCCGGTGTGCCGCTGGTGCTGGCCAATGCGCGCCTGAGTGAAAAATCGCTGCGCAAGGCTCAGCGACTGGCCTGGCTGTCCGTGCCGGTCTACCGCAGCCTCGCCGCGGTGTGGGCGCAGACG
The DNA here is from genome assembly GCA_016185015.1 of Burkholderiales bacterium. Lineage (GTDB taxonomy): Bacteria > Pseudomonadota > Gammaproteobacteria > Burkholderiales > Burkholderiaceae_C > Hylemonella. The sequence continues at coordinate 41,780 of JACPOI010000005.1, read as the reverse complement.
CAGGACGACGCGACGCGCCTGGCCGCCATCGGTGCGCCGGTGCAGGGGGTGTTCGGCAACCTGAAATTCGATGCCACGCCGGATGCTGGGCAGATGGCCCGCGGCCAGGCCTGGCGCACGGCGCTGGGCCGCCCGGTCGTCATGTTCGCCAGTTCGCGTGAGGGTGAGGAGGCTGAATTGCTGCAATGCCTGCGGCAGGCCGGTGAGGCCGCGCGCGCGATCCAGTGGCTGATCGTGCCACGGCATCCGCAGCGCTTCGACGAGGTGGCCGAGCTGATCACCCGCCACGGCTTCAGCCTCGCGCGGCGCAGCCAGTGGGGCAGCGCACCGGGTCTGGTCGAGATGTCGACCGATGTCTGGCTGGGCGACACGCTGGGCGAGATGGCGCTGTACTACGGCCTGAGCGATGCGGCCTTGCTGGGGGGCAGCTTCGCGCCGCTGGGCGGGCAGAACCTGATCGAGGCCGCCGCCTGTGCCTGCCCGGTCTTCATGGGCCCGCACACCTTCAATTTCGACGAGGCCGCCAGCCTGGCGCAGGAAGCCGGTGCGGCCCAGCGCTGCAGCGACCTGGCGGCCGCCGTGGCGGCCGCGCAGCAGCTGGTGCAGCAGCCCCTGCGCCAGCAGGCCATGGCGCGCGAGGCCAGCCGATTCGCCAAGGCGCACCGTGGCGCAGCCCTGCGCACACGAGAGGCGCTGGCGGTTTACCTGGGCTGAGTGCTTGCGGGAGCAGCCGGTGCCGGTGTCGGTGCCGTGGTGGCGGGGGCCACCGGTGCCAGCAGGGCATTCACCCCTTGCAGGTCTTCGCTCTTGAGGGTGCCGCTGGCCTGGCGCAGCTTGAGCCCACCCACCAGCACGTCGTAGCGCGCCTTGGCCAGCTTGGCCTTGGTGTCGAACAACTGGCTCTGCGAGTTCAGCACATCGATGTTGATGCGCACGCCCACCTGGTATCCCAGCTTGTTGGCGTCCAGTGCGCTCTGGCTGGAGGCCTCGGCCGCTTCCAGCGCCTTGACCTGGCCCAGGCCCGAGACCACACCGAAATAGGAAGCGCGCGTGCCCTGCGCCACGTTGCGCTGGGCGGCATCCAGGTCGGCACGGGCCTTGTCTTCCAGGGCCAGCGTTTCCTTCAGGCGGTTCTGCGTGGCGAAACCGGCAAACAGCGGCAGGACGAACTGGACGCCCACCGTCGTGTTGTAGGTTCGCGAATCGGTCGACGACAGGGCCGTGCCGCCGACGTTGCGGTTCACGCTATGGCTGGCCGTGAGGTCCAGCGTGGGCTTGTGGCCGGCCTTGGCCTTGTCGGTCTCCAGGGTGGCCACTTCCAGGCCGATACGCGCCTGGCGGATCGCCGGATGCTGGTCCTGGCTCTGCTGCACCCAGGTGTTCAGGTCGTCGGGCGCCAGCGTGGGCAGGGTCGTGGCCGGGGCCAGCGGGTAGGGCACCGTGTCGACCTTGCCCACCAGCTGGTTCAGGGCCAGCTTCTTCACGCGCAGGTCGTTGTCGGCGGCGATCTCCTGGGCCGTGACCAGGTCGAAGCGGGCCTGTGCCTCGCGTGTGTCTGTGATGGTGGCGGTGCCCACCTCGAAGTTGCGGCGGGCTGAGGCCAGCTGCTCGGCCACGGCGGTCTTTTGCGCCTGCACGAAGGCCAGACTGTCCTGCGCAGCCAGCACGTCGAAGTAGGCCTGGCTGACGCGCACGATCAGGTCCTGCTCGGCGGTGAGCAGCTGGGCTTCGGCCAGATCGGTCTGAAGCGTGCCCTGCTGGTAGCTGGCGAAGTTGGCCGCGCGGTACAGCGGCTGGGTGGCGTTGACGCCGACGTTCTGGTTCTCGAAGCTGCGGTCGCTCGTTGTGCCGGCGGCCTCGGTGCGCAGCTGCGTGGTGGACGCGCCCGCAGTGAGGTTGACCGTGGGCAGCAGGGCGGCCTTGGCCTGGTCGGCCTTGGACAGATTGGCTTCGTACTGCGATTTGGCCGCCTGGTAGGCCGCGTCATGGCCGCGTGCCGCGTCGTAGAGTTCCAGCAGGCTCTGGGCGCGCACGGGCAAGGCCAGCGCGGCGCCGATGGCCACGGTCAGGGGCAGCAGTCGGTAGGTTTTCATGGTGACGGGTACTCCGGGGGATAGGCGGGAAAGGCGGTGGGGCTCAGTAGCGCGGCACGGTCGGGTCGACCTGCAGCGACCAGGCATTGATGCCGCCGCTGATGTTGGCCACCTGCTTGAACCCCTGGTGTTCCAGGAACTGGGCCACGCGCATGCTGCGCCCGCCGTGATGGCACAGGCAGGCCACCGGGCGCGACGGGTCGAGTTCATGGAGCCGCGGCGGAATCACCCCCATGGGGATGGCCACCAGATCGTAGGACGCGTCCGGCTTGATGCTGGCGTGTTGCAGTTCGGACGGTTCACGCACATCCAGGATGAGCGGGCGCCCATGGGCCTGGGCCTTGGCGACCCAGTCCTGGAGATCGCCGGGGTGGATGTGTTCGATCATGGTGCTTGTCGCCAGCGGGCGCCTCAGAAGTTGAAGCGGGAATGTTCGGGGAAGCTCAGCAGGCGCGGCGCCAGCGTGTCCCAGCCCTGGCTGGTCAGGTACTCGACGGCGCTGGTGCGCTGGATCAGCGTGGCACGCATCACCGGCGCGTCACCCACGATCGCCATCAGGCGGCCGCCGGTCTTGAGCAGCTCCAGCAGCTTGTGCGGCACCTCGGCGACCGAGCCGCTGAGCACGATGACGTCGAAGGGGGCCTCGACCGGCAGGCCCTTGGCGCCGTCGGCCTGGCGCACTTCCACGTTGGAGATGCCGGCTTTCTGCAGATTGGCGCGCGCCAGGGTGGCCAGTTCGGGGTCGATTTCCAGCGAAATCACGCGCTGGGCGCGCTGTGCCAGCAGGGCGGCCATGTAGCCGGAGCCGGTGCCGATCTCCAGCACCTTTTCATGTTTCTGCACGGCCAGGTCCTGCAGCATGCGGGCTTCGACCTTGGGCGCCAGCATGCACTGGCCAGCTTCGCCGCCGTTGCGCAGGGGCAGCTCCATGTCGGCGAACGCCAGGGCCTTGTGGGCAACGGGCACAAAGTCTTCGCGGCGCACGACGGAGAGGATGTCCAGCACAGCGGCATCGAGCACGTTCCAGGGGCGGATCTGCTGCTCGATCATGTTGAAACGGGCTTGTTCGAAGTTCATTTCTTATACTCCATGGGGTATTGTAGGGGATCCTGGAAAATTTTACTTGGCGGGCGTCTTTTCGCCGCGCCAGCGCCTTAGCAGCCACTGGCTGAAGTCGTCCATATAGCAGTAGACCACAGGCACCACCACCAGCGTCAGCAGGGAGGAGGTGATGACGCCGCCGATCACCGCCTGGCCCATCGGGGCGCGCTGCTCGGAGCCTTCGGTCAGGGCAAAGGCCAGCGGCACCATGCCGAAGATCATGGCCAGGGTGGTCATCAGGATGGGGCGCAGGCGCACCCGCGCCGCCATCAGCAGGGCCTCGGCGCGCTCCATGCCTTCCTCCCTGGCCCGGATGGCAAAGTCCACCAGCAGGATGGCGTTCTTGGTCACCAGGCCCATGAGCATCACCACGCCGATGATGGAGAACATCGAGAGGGTGGAGCGGAACATCAGTAGCGCCAGCACCACGCCGATCAGCGTGAGCGGCAGCGAGGTCATGAGCGCCAGCGGCTGGAAGAAGCTCTTGAACTGGCTGGCCAGGATCATGTAGATGAAGATGACGGCCATGGCCAGCGCCGAGATCGCGTAACCGAAGGACTCCTGCATGTTCTTGGTCGAGCCGCCGAACTGGTAGCGGTAACCCGGCGGGAAGGCGATGCTGTCCAGCGCCTTGCGGATGTCGCCCGAGATCTCGCCGGCCGAGCGGTTGTAGACGTTGGCGTTGATGGCCACCTCGCGCATCAGGTCGCGCCGGTTGATCTGGGTGGAGCCGGTGTCCTCGACCAGCGCGGCGACCTGGTTCAGCCGGATCACGCGCGAACTGCCGTCGGTGTTGGCCCCCAGCGCGAAGGGCAGGCGCTCCAGGTCGTCCATGCTGTTGCGCGACTCGGGCGCCAGGCGCACATTGACGTCGTAGGTCTGGTCGTCACTGGCGCGCCAGTTGCCTACGGTCTGCCCGGCCACCAGGGTGCGCAGCGAGGTGGCGATCTGGTTCACGTTCAGGCCCAGGTCGGCAGCCGCCTCGCGCTTGACCTGCACGGCGATGGTCGGTTTGCCCGGCTTGACGCTGGAATCGAGGTCGACCAGGCCAGGAATTCCCCGGATCTTCTCCATGACTATGAGGCTGAGTCGTTCGAGTTCCTGCAGGTCGTTGCCCTGCAGCGAGAACTCGATCTGCTTCTGCCCGCCCACGGGGTCGAGCAGGCCCACGTGCGTCACGGTCAAACCCGGCACCTGGCGCAGGCGCTCGCGCAAGACAGCGGACATCTCGTCGACGTTGCGTTGCCGGTCCTTGCGATCGACCAGGCGCACGTAGACGCTTGCGTAGTTCTTGCCCAGCGCGTTGCCGGTGTTGAGCGTGGCCAGCGAGTAGCGCACTTCGGGGAAGGTGCGCAGGATGTCCTGCACCTGGCGCGCCTTGGTTTCGGTGGCTTCGATGGAGGAGCCCACCGGCGTGTAGAAGCTGACGGTGGTTTCCGAGAAGTCGGCCTTGGGCACGAACTCGGTGCCCAGCAGCGGCACCATCACAATGCTGAGCACGAAGATCGCGAAGGCGATGCCCAGCGTGGCCAGTTTGTGGGCCAGTGACCAGCGCAGGATGGACTGGTAGCTCTCGGCCAGGCTCTCGGTGGCCTGGTCGAACCAGCCGGTTACGCGGCCGATGGTCTTGTCATAGAGGTTGCGGGGTTCGGTCTTCTGGCCATGCGCGTGGATGCTGGGGTCGTGCCACAGGCTGGAGAGCATGGGGTCGAGCGTGAAGCTCACGAACATGGAGATCAGCACCGCCGCCACGATGGTGATGCCGAACTCGTGGAAGAACTTGCCGATGATGCCGCCCATGAAACCGATGGGCATGAACACCGCGACGATGGAGAAGGTGGTGGCCAGCACGGCCAGGCCGATCTCCTGCGTGCCGTCCAGCGAGGCCTGGTAGGGCGCCTTGCCCATCTGCACATGGCGCACGATGTTCTCGCGCACCACGATCGCGTCGTCGATCAGCAGGCCCACGCACAGGGAGAGCGCCATCAGCGTGATCATGTTGATGGTGAAGCCGAACCAGTACATGAACAGGAAGGTGCCGATCAGCGCGATGGGCAGCGTCAGTCCGGTGATGACGGTGGAGCGCCAGGAGTTCAGGAACAGGAAGACGATCAGCACGGTTAGCAGGGCGCCCTCGATCAGGGTGCGGCGCACGTTGTCCACCGCCACGCGGATCGGGCGCGAGCCGTCGAAGATGGGTTCCAGCCGCACGCCGGCCGGCAGCTGGTTCTTCAGCTCGGCCACGGTGCGCGTCAGGCCGTCGATGACGGCGATGGTGTTCTCGTCCTGCGCCTTCTGCACCGACATGAGCAGCGTGCGCTGGCCGTTGTGCAGTGCCAGGGTCTCGACTTCCTGCGGGCCATCCTGCACCGTGGCGACCTGGGCCAGGCGGATGGGCGTGTTGCCCTTGCGCGTGACGATGATGCGGCCGAAATCCTCGGGGCGCTGCATGCGCGCATCGATCTGCACCACCAGTTCCTGCGCGCTGGAGCGCACCGCGCCCACCGGCAGTTCCTGGTTCTCGCTCCTCACGGCGGCCACCACCTGCTCGGGCGTGATGCCGTAGGCCTCCAGCGCCTCGGGGCGCAGGTAGAGGTTGATCTCGCGTTTGGTCGCACCCACCAGGGTCACGGCGCCGACGCCGCGCACGTTTTCCAGGCGCTTCTTGAGCACCTGGTCGGCCCAGCTGGTCAGCTCCACGGCGCTGAGCGCCTTGCCTGCCTGGTCATCGGGCAGCACGGCCAGTGACCAGATGGCGCGGCTGGCCGGGTCGAAACGCAGCACGCGCGGCTCCTTGACTTCGGTGCGCAGGCTGGGGCGGATGGAGGCCACCTTCTCGCGCACGTCCTCGGCCGCCTTGCGGCCGTCGATGTGCAGCTGGAATTCGATGATGACCAGCGACTGGTTCTCGTAGCTGCGCGAGGTCAGGGCATTGATGCCGGCGATGGAGTTGACGCCTTCCTCGATTTTCTTGGTGACCTCGCTCTCCACGATCTCGGGCGAGGCGCCGGGGTACTCTGTGCTGATCACCACCACCGGAAAGTCGACGTTGGGGAACTGGTCGACCTGCAGGCGCTGGTAGGAGAACAGGCCCAGCACCACGAAGGCCAGCATGACCATGGTGGCGAAGACCGGGTTCTTGAGACTGACTTGGGTGAACCACATGGCTCAGCGTCCCTGGCTGCTGGCAGCGGCCGGTGCTGCCGACGTGGTGCGCACCGCCGTGCCCTCACGCAAGGGGCCGACCGCGCCCGCCAGCACCCTGCTGCCTTCGGCCAGACCGGTGATCGCCACCATGTCCTGGCCGCCGGCCTGGCCGCGCGCACCCAGCGTCACGCTGACGTGGCGTACCTGCTGGTTCTCGACCACCTGCACGTAGGGCTGGGGTTTGTCGCTGCGCACGGCCTGCAGCGGCACGGCCAGCGTCTTGAGCTTCTCGGTGCCCAGCGAACCCTGCACGAACAGGCCCTGGCGCAGGCCGGGCACCGGCTTGAGCTGCAGGTAGACCAGCACGCTGCGGCTGCCGGCCTGGGTGCTGGGGTTGATGCGTGCCACGCGTGCCGGCACCGGTTGGGCATGGCCTTCGACCTGCAGCAGGGCCTGCTGGCCCACGCGCACGCCCACCGAATCGGCGGCGCTCAGCGCGGCCTCGATCTCCATGCGCGAGAGGTCCACGATCTCGACGATGCGCGTGTCCACCGCCACCCGCTCGCCCGGCTGGGCCAGGCGCTGCGAGATGAAACCGGCCATGGGGGCCTTGAGCACGGTGTCGGCCATGCTCTTGCGCGCCACATCGGCGGCCGCCCCGGCCGCTTCGAAGCTGGCGCGCGCGCCGTTCAGGTTGGCCAGGGAGGTGTCCAGCGCGGTCTTGGAGATGAAGCCCTGGTCGACCAGGGCCTTGTTGTTGTCGTACTGGCGCTGCGCGATGTCGATCTGCGCCCTGGCCGCATCGGCCTGCAACTGGGCCTGGCGCAGCCGGGCCGCGTACTCGGCCGGGTCGATGCGTGCGATGACCTGGCCGGCTTTCACGGCGTCACCCTCGCGCACGCTCAGGCCCTGCAGCTCGCCCGGCACGCGGGCCTTCACAAAGGCCGTGTTGGCCGCCTTGAGCGTGCCCGAGACCGGCAGGCCGCGTTGCAGGTCCTGCATCTGCAGCGGCAGCAGGTCGCCCGCAGCCAGCTCGATCACGGTCTGCGTTCCGCGCGCGGTCTGTTCAGCCAGTGCCGTCTGCTGGACCTTGCGTGCGCCCAGGGCGCGCAGCACGGCGATGGCCAGCAGGGCCACGACCAGGGCCACCAGGCCCCATTTGATCCAGCGTTTCATCGTGTTCTACTTTCCATTCACAAGTGGGTTGGCGGCGGCACCGGTCGGGCACAGGCCGTACAGCAGGGTCTGCACCTGCAGTTCGAGGTATTTCTCAGGGTCCAGGATGACCGAAGGGCTGGCGCAGGCGCCGAAGGAGTGCTTCCAGGACATCAGGAAGATGATGGGGGCCAGCACCATATAGATGGCGTGCTCCATGTCGACGGGGCGGAACTCGCCGCGGTCCACGCCGCGCTGCAGGATGCGCCGGACCAGCTCATGGCCCGGTTCGATGACTTCCTGCTGGTAGAAGGCCGCGAGTTCGGGGAAATTGCTGGCCTCGCTCATCATGAGCTTGGTGATACCCGCCGCCGGTGTATTGCCCACGCGCTGCCACCACATCATCAGGGCGTAGCGCAGCATGTCGGGGGTGCTGCCGGGGAAGGTGTCGAACTCGGCGTTCCACTCGGCGAAGCGGCCGGCCAGGTTCTCGCGCACCACGGCCTTGAACAGCTCTTCCTTGCTGGCGAAGTAGAGAAACAGCGTGCCCTTGGAGACGCCGGCGCGGCGCGCCACTTCCTCGGAGCGCGTCGCTGCATAACCCTTCTCGACGAAGAGCTCCAGCGCGGCGGCCAGCAACTCGCCCGGACGGGCTTCCTTGCGCCGTTCGCGTTTGGCTTGCACCTTGGCGCAGGTGTCGGAAAGCAGCTTGGTGATCATGAACAGGAGTTAATGACTGACGGGTTATTAATGTAATCCCGCAAGGCCGGGTCCGTCAAGCCGCATCCTGCCCTGGCCAAGTGAGGCGGGGCCCCGGAATGGGTAAAGCCGGAGTAAAGGGCGGGGCAGGGCGCCTTGATTAAGATGCAGGCTCTTCCTAGCCTGTGAGTGCCATGTCCCTCGATCATCCCATTCTTGTCCTTGGCGGCGGCTGTTTCTGGTGCACCGAGGCGGTGTTCGACCGGGTGCGTGGTGTGCTCGACGTCGAGAGCGGCTACAGCAACGGTCATGTGCAGCGGCCCAGCTACGAGCAGGTCTGCAGCGGCAGCACCGGGCACAACGAGGTCGTGCGCCTGGTCTACGATCCAGCACAGGTGAGCGTGCGCCAACTGTTGGGTATCTTCTTTGCCACACACGACCCGACCAGCCTGAACCGTCAGGGCAATGACGTGGGCACCCAGTACCGCAGCGCCGTGTATTTCACGACGCCGGCGCAGGAGCAGGAGGCCCGCCTGCTGATCGCCGAGCTCGAACAGGGCGCGATCTTCAAGGGGCCCATCGTCACCGAGGTGCTGCCGCTGGCCAACTACTGGCCGGCCGAGGCCTACCACCAAGACTATTACGCGCAGCATCCCGACCAAGGCTACTGCGCCTATGTGGTCGGCCCCAAGGTGGCCAAGTTCCGCAAGCAGTTCAGCGAACTGCTCAAGCCGGGGGCCGGCGCGTGATCGTCACGCGGGGCCTGGCCTGCCAGTACCCCGGCGGCGCTGCGCTGCGCTTCCCCGATGTGGCCGTGCCCCAGGGCGGCACCCTGCTGCTGCGCGGTCGCTCGGGCAGCGGCAAGTCAAGCTGGCTGGCGCTGGCCGCCGGCCTGCTGGCACCCAGCGCCGGCGAGATCGCGGTGGCCGGCCAGGCCCTGCGCACACTCAGCCCGGTGCAGCGTGATGCCTGGCGCGCGCGCCACCTCGGTTTCCTGCCGCAGAAACTGCACCTGAGCGCGGCACTCACCGTGACGGGCAACCTGGAACTGGTCTACTTTGCCGCCGGCCTGCCGGTGGATCGCGCCGCCATCGCCGCCGCCTTGCTGGCCCTGGGCGTGGCCGAACTGGCCGAGCGCCGGCCGCGGCAACTGTCGGGCGGGCAGGCCCAGCGCGTGGCGCTGGCGCGTGCCATCCTGCTCAACCCCCAGGTCATCCTGGCCGACGAGCCCACGGCCAGCCTGGACGATGTGGCCGCGCGTGAGGCGCTGGCCCTGCTGCTGGGCACGGCGCAAGGCTGCGGCGCCACGCTGGTGATCGCCACGCACGATGCGCGCGTGGTCGTGGCCATGCCGCAGGCGCGGGTGCTGGACCTGGACCGGCTGCCGGAGGCCACCGCATGACCTTGCTGCAACTCTCCTGGCGCTACCTGTGGGCCCGGCCGCTGGCCACGGTGCTCAACCTGCTCCTGCTCACGCTGGGCCTGGCCGCCATCACCCTGGTGCTGCTGACACGGGCGCAGCTCGACCGCGCCTTCGAGCGTGACCTGGCCGGCATCGACGCCGTGGTCGGGGCCAAGGGCAGCCCGCTGCAGCTCATCCTCTCGGGGGTGTTCCACCTGGACGTGCCGCCGGGCAACATCCTGTTGCGCGATGCCCAGGCCCTGGCCAAGGACGCGCGCGTGGCCCAGCTCATCCCCCTGAGCCTGGGCGACAGCTACCGCGGCTTTCGCATCGTCGGCACCACGCACGACTACCCTGCGCATTACGGCGCGCAACTGGCGCAGGGGCGGCTCTGGCAACAGCCCATGGAGGTGGTCCTGGGCCATCAGGCGGCGCAGGCCACCGGCCTGCAGCCGGGCCAGCCTTTTGCCGGGGCGCACGGCCTGGCCGATGGGGGCGCTGCGGCGACGCATGCCGCGCACCCCTATGTGGTCAGCGGGGTGCTGGCGCCGTGCGCCTGCGTGCTGGACCGGCTGCTGCTGACGGCCACCGAATCGGTCTGGGAAGTGCACGAGGTGGCCCACGGCAAGGACGACGACCATGACGCGGCGCACGAGGACGAGAAGCGCGAAATCACGCTGGCCCTGGTGCGCTACCGCAGCCCGCTGGCCGCGGCCACCTTCCCGCGTTATGTGAACACCCAAACCAATATGCAGGCGGCGGCACCCGCGCTGGAGATCACGCGCTTGCTGCGCATGGTGGGCGTGGGCACCGATGTGCTGCGCGGTTTTGCGCTGGTCCTGCTGCTGTCGGCGGGCCTGAGTGTCTTCATCGCCCTGTGGAGCGCGGTGCGCGAACGGCGCGAGGACCTGGCCCTGCTGCGCATGCTGGGGGCGCCACCGCGTCGCCTGGCCGCGCTGCTGCTGTGCGAGGCGTTCTGGCTGGCCGCGCTGGCCACCGGGCTGGGCCTGTTGGGCGGGCATGGCTTGACAAGCCTGCTAGGCTATCTGCTGGCGGCCGAGCAATCCCTGCCCATGACGGGCTGGCTCTGGCTGGGTGTGGAACTCTGGGTGCCCGCCCTGGCTCTGACCGTGGCGGTGCTGGCGGCCTTGCTGCCGGCGCTGGGTGCCTACCGCATGGAAGCGGGACAACTCTTGAATTCGAGATAAATCATGCGCAAGCTTTTCCTGGTCCTTGTTCTCTCGCTGGCTTCCGTGGCACAGGCCCAGCTGGCTGCGCCCATCGCTGGCGGCATCCCCAGCGGCAGCGGTGCCGGCGTGCACAGCCCAGACAGCCCGATTGCGCCCCTGAAGGAGCGCGCCGACGTGCTGCCCTGGTCTTTCCTGACCAACGTCAAGACCAAGGTCGAGAAGAACCGCGTGTTGCCGGTGTTCCCGCCCGAGATTCTGGTGCTGGACGGCAAACCGCAGCGCGTGCAGGGTTTCATGATGCCGCTGGAGCCGGGTGAGAAACAGTCGCACTTCCTGCTTAGTTCGGTGCCGCTGTCCTGCTCCTTCTGCCTGCCCGGCGGACCCGAGAGCATGATCGAGGTGAAAACGAAAACGCCAATCCGCTACGGCATGGAGCCCCTGGTGGTGCAGGGCCGCCTGGCTGTCTTGCACGATGACCAATACGGTATGTACTACCGCATCACCGATGCCATCCCGGTGAAATAATCACTCCTCAGCCCAACCCTCCCATGTCACGCGCCTACTCTCAGCATCGTCCTGCGCTCCGGTCCCTGCCGGGCGTGATGTTGCTCGTGCTGGCGCTGCTGTGGGCCCAGCTGCTGGGGCTGGCGCACGGTGTCCTGCATGCCCATGTGACGCACAGCAGCCTGGCCGTCGGGGCGCAGGCCCAGCCCGCGCAGGATCTGCTGGCGCACTTGCTGGCCCCGGCCAGCGACGAAAGCGAGTGCCGCCTGTATGACCAGCTGGGTCAGGGTGGCCCGCTATTGCCGGTGCTGGCAGCGCCGGCCCTGGCCCTGCCGCTGGTGCCGGCCTGGGTCGTGCTGCAGTCGCTGCAGCAGCGCCCCTGCGCCGCCTTCGCGGCGCGCGCACCCCCCACGTCCCGCTGAATCTCCGTAGCTGATCCGCCGCGTCGCCCTGGGGCTGCGCGGTGTTTTCTGTTGGATGCAACGAGACGACGATGAAATACAAACACAAGACCCTTGATTTTTTCCGCCGCAGCACGCTGGCGACGCTGACGCTCCTGGCCTGCAGTGCCTGGGCCCATGAAAACGCCACGCTGGCGCCCGTGGTGGTGACCGGCAACCCGCTGGGTGCCACCGAGCTGATCGCTCCGACCGAACAGCTCTCGGGCACCGAGCTGCTGTTGCGCAGCCAGCCCACCCTGGGCGAGACCCTTAACGGCCTGCCCGGAGTGAGCAGCACCTACTTCGGCCCCAACGCGAGCCGGCCCGTGATCCGCGGCCTGGACGGCGACCGCATCCGTATCCTCAACAACGGCGGGGCCAGCGAGGACCTGTCCAGCCTGAGCTACGACCACGCGGTGACGCTGGATCCGCTGCTGATCGAACGGGTCGAAGTGCTGCGTGGCCCAGGCGTGCTGCAGTACGGCGGCAGTGCCGTGGGCGGCGTGGTCAATGTGATCGACGGGCGCATCCACCGTGAGCCGCTGTTCGACGCGAAGGGTGGCGTGGCCGGCAAGCTCGACGCCGGTTTCGCCACCGGCAACCAGGAGCGGGGCGGCACCGTGCTGCTGGACGGCGGCAACGAACGCTACACCCTGCACGTCGACGCCATGTCGCGCAAGACCGAGGACGTGGCCGTGCCCATCGATCTGTCCTGCACGCGCGGCGGCGTCACGAGCACGGCGCGCCGCATCTGCAACTCGGCCAGCGAGAGCAGCGGCGGAGCGCTGGGGGGCACGCTGTTTTTCGATCGCGGTTACCTGGGCGCCTCGCTCTCCACATACGACACCCGCTACGGTTCGGTGGCAGAAGACGAGGTGGACATCCGCATGCGCTCCAGCCGCCTCGCGCTGGAAGGCGAGCTGCGCGAACTGGGCGGGTGGCTGCAAAGCCTCAAGGCCCAGTTCAGCCGCAACGACTACCAGCACACCGAGTTCAACGCCGGCGTGCCCGGCACGCTTTTCAAGACCCAGGGCAACGACCTGCGCCTGCAGGCCCGCCATGCCCGCCTGGGTGCGCTGGACGGTGTGCTCGGCCTGCAGTTCGATGACAGCGAGTTCTCGGCCGACGGCACGGAAGCCTACGCACCCTACAGCCGCACGCGCAGCAGCGCGGTCTTCACGCACGAGGAGCTGGCCACGACCTGGGGCAAGCTCAGTGCCGGGGCGCGGTTGGAGGCGGTGCAGGTCGAGTCCTTCGGCACGCCCGGTGTGGCGCGTTTTACGCCGGCAACGCGTAGCTTCAACCCGGGCAGTTATGCCCTGGGGGCGCTGTGGAGCGTGGCCCCGGAGTGGCAGCTCACGTCCAACCTGTCGTGGAACGAGCGCGCCCCCAAGCACTACGAGCTCTACGCCAACGGCGAGCATGTGGCGACCAAGGCCGAGGAGATCGGCAATCCGGAACTGGGCAAGGAACGCTCGACCAACTTCGACCTGGGGGCCGCCTGGAAACGCGGGGCCCACCGTGCGCAGCTGCAGTTGTTCCAGCACCAGTTCAGCAACTACATTTCGCTCGAAGGGACCGACCTCACGACCTCGCCGCCGCAGTACACCTACACCCAGGTGCAGGCGCGTTTCATCGGTGCCGAGGCCAGCGGCAACGTGCGCGTGCTGGACGCACAGCACAAGCTGGACCTGACCCTGCGTGCCGACACCGTGCGGGCCGAGAACACCAGCACCGGCCAGCCCCTGCCGCGCATCGCGCCGCACCGCGTGGGTGCCACGCTGGTGTGGAGCCGCGCGGCCTGGGGGGCGCGCCTGGGGGTGGACCGGTATGCGGGGCAGGACCGCGTGCCCGACGGGCAGCTCGCCACCGAGGGCTACACGCTGTGGAATGCAGCGCTGAGTTTGCGCGACAAGGTGAGTGGATTGCCGGCGCTCTGGTATGCGCGGGTGGACAACATCGGCAACACGCTGGCGTATTCGTCGTCGTCGATCTTGACGCAGACGGCACCGGGGAGGGTGCCCTTGCCGGGGCGGAGTTTGAAGGTGGGGTTGCAGTTGAGCTTCTGAGTGAAGCGCTTGCCCGACGGGGTGGAGACTAGCCCTTCCTGTCGGGTAGTTCGTTTGCCCGCGTGGCAAGCCGGGTCTCGCCCCGGCGGGCGAGGTACTTTTCTTTGCTTCGCCAAAGAAAAGTACCCAAAAGAAAGGCGAGCCGAAGTCAGGGCCGCTGCGCGGTTCCTTGCGCTGCTCGCATCGTGCGGGGTCGGGCTGAACTCGCTGCGCTCAAACAACGCCCGCCCTGATCCGCCCGCTGCTGCGCTGCTCAGCCCTGCCACACGGCATGAGGGACCGAACAGCCAGAGACCCAACATCCTAACCCCACAAGGACGCGCCATGGCGCGTCCTTGTTGTCTTTGCGTTTGGTATTCGGCTTCCCATTGCCGTGTGCGGAGGCGAGTAGCGCAGGCCAGGGCGGAAAAAGAAGTGCAGATGTTTGAGCGCAGCGAGTTTCTGCACTTCCCGCACTGGCCGAGCAACGCAGCGTGCCCGTAGCGCAGCGCAGGGACGACGCACCCGGCTCGCCTTCTCTTTGCTTACTTTCTCTTGGCGAAGCAAGAGAAAGTGAGTCGCCCGCCGGGGCGAGACCCGGCTTGCCACGAGTGCAAGAGCGCAGAAAAAGAAAAGCCATGCTCTACGATAGAGCACCTATGAATCACCCAGTCTTCTCCGCCCTGATCCCCGTCGTCCTGCTGGTGGCCCTGGGTTATGTTGCCGGTCGCCTGCGCTGGATGCGCGCTGACTCGGTCAAGGACCTTTCCAACCTCGTTTTTCTGGTCCTGACGCCGGCGCTGATGTTCCGCACCATGGGCAAGGTGGATGTGAAGCAGCTGGAGCTGTTGCCGCTGGCCACCTACTTTGTGGCGGTGTTCATACTCTTCGGTCTGAACCTGCTGTGGCAAGGGCTCAACCGGCGTGCCGCCGTGCTGGCCCTGGCTTCCACCTTCAGCAACACGGTGATGATCGGCATTGCCTTCATCGGCCTGGCCTACGGCGAGGCGGGTCTGGTGGTGCTGCTGGCACTGCTGTCCCTGCACGCCGTGGTGCTGCTGACCGCCGGCACCGTGATCCTGGAACTGGCGGTGGCGCGTGAGGCCGCCGTGGCCGAACCCCGTGCCATGTGGCGCACGGTGCTGAGTGCCGTGCGCAATGCCGTGATCCATCCGGTGCCCCTGCCCATCATTGCCGGCCTGCTGTTCGCGCAGACCGGCTGGGCCATCCCCGAGGTGGTGGACCGGCCCCTGCAGTGGCTGGGCAATGCGTTTGGTCCGCTGGCCCTGCTGCTGGTGGGCGTGACGCTGGCGGGTACCACTGTGGGCCCGCATCTGCGTGGTGCGCTGAGCCTCACGCTGGTGAAGAACCTGTTGATGCCGGCCCTGGTGGCGGGCCTGGGCCTGCTCATGGGCCTGTCGGGCCTGCCCCTGGTGGTCATGATCGTGACGGCTGCGCTGCCCATGGGGGCCAACGTCTTCCTGTTCTCGCAGCGTTACGCCGTGGCGGAAGAGCTGGTGACGGCCAGTGTCATCGTTTCCAACGCGGTGGCGCTGCTGACCTTGCCGCTGGTGATGTGGCTGGTCGGTCTACTCTGAACTGAGGGCTCAGGGGGCCAGGCGCTCGCGGGTCCATCCACCCTTTTCATCGGGCAGGTAGCGCAGCCGGTCGTGCAGGCGGCTGGGCCGGCCCTGCCAGAACTCCCAGCGCTCGGGCGCCAGCCGGAAGCCGCCCCAGTGCGGCGGTCGCGGCGGTTGCAGCAGGAACTGCGCTGCGTACTTCGCGGCATTCGCCACCAGCACACCGCGGCCGCTGATGACCTGGCTCTGCGGGCTGGCCCAGGCGCCGATGCGCGAATCGAGCGGGCGGCTGTGGAAGTATTCGTCGCTTTCCTCGGCACTCACCCGCTCCACCCGGCCTTCGATGCGCACCACGCGCTCCAGCTCCACCCAATGAAACTGCAGCGCGGCAAACGGGTTGCCGGCCAGCTCGCGGCCCTTGCGGCTCTCGTAGTTGCTGTACCAGACGATCCCGCGCGCGTCATAACCCTTGATCAAGACCACCCGCGTGGAGGGCCGCAGGTCGCTGCCGACAGTGGCCACGGTCATGGCATTGGGCTCGGGGACTTCGGTCTTGATCGCTTCGTGCAGCCACTGGTCGAACTGCTGCAGCGGGTCGGCGTGCGAGGCGGCTTCGCTGAGTTCGGCACGTTCGTAGCTTTTGCGGAGATTGGCAATCGAGGACATAGGGACACAGTATAGGCAGGACCCCGGTCGGGGCTGGCCGGTCACCGGCCTTGTCGCAAATTGCAACTATCCCGCGCCAGCCTAGGGCTAACCCGCATGGTGGCGCGGTGGCATGTGACTACGCTGGAACGCTGTCATTCCAACACGGCCGGCACGCTTCATGTCCGGCTTATATAGAGGAGCCTGAAGATGAGCACCACGATGAACGTCAACGGCAAGGCGGTCACCGCCCGGTCCGAGCCCGATACCCCCCTGCTGTGGGTGATCCGCGATGAACTGGGCCTGAGCGGTACCAAGTTCGGATGCGGCGCGGCGCTGTGTGGCGCCTGCACCGTGCACGTCAACGGCCAGCCGGTGCGCTCCTGCCAGACGCCGGTGGCATCGGTGGCCGGCAAGAAGGTCGCCACGGTGGAGAGCCTCTCGAAGAACAACAGCCATCCGTTGCAGAAGGCCTGGATCAAGCACGACGTGCCGCAGTGCGGCTATTGCCAGTCCGGTCAGCTCATGAGCGCGGCCGCTTTGCTGACCAAGAACAAGAACCCCAGCGACGCGGACATCGATGCCGCCATGAGCGGCAACATCTGCCGCTGCGGTACCTACCCCCGCATCAAGGCCGCCATCAAGGATGCCGCTGCCACCATGCGCAAGACCGTCTGAGGAGACACACCATGAGCACGAACCAAACCTCCCGTCGTGATTTCCTGAAGACCACCACGCTGGCCACCGGCGGCCTGCTGATGGGTTTTGCCCTGCCCGGCGCCAAGATCGAGGCCCAGGCTGCCGGCACCGTCTACACGCCCAATGCCTGGGTGCACATCGCTGACGACAACACCATCACGCTGATCTCGGCGCGTTCCGAAATGGGCCAGGGGGTCTACACCTCCATGCCCATGCTGATCGCCGAGGAGCTCAACGTCGACATCAAGCAGATCAAGGTCGACATCGCGCCGCCGGCCGCTGTCTACGTCAACGCCCTGCTGGGTGCGCAGATCACCGGCGGCTCGACCTCGGTGCGTGACGGCTGGGAGAAGCTGCGCGTGGGCGGTGCCCAGGTGCGCGAGATGCTGATCACGGCCGCCGCCAACCAATGGGCTGTGGACCGCGACCTGCTCAAGGCAGAGAACGGCATGGTGCTGGGCCCCAAGGGCAGGAAGGCGACGTATGGCGAGCTTGCTGCGGCCGCAGCCACGCTGCCGGTGCCCGAGAAGGTGGCGCTCAAGGACCCGAAGGACTTCAAGATCGTCGGCAAGCGCGTCAAGCGCCTGGACACACCGGCCAAGGTGAACGGCACGGCGGAGTTCGGCATCGATGTCAAGCTGCCGGGCATGGTCTACGCCAGCCTGGAGCAGTGCCCCGTGATCGGCGGCACGGTCAAGAGCTTTGACGCCGCGAAGGCCAAGGGCATGCCGGGCGTGATCGACGTGGTGCAGATCAGCGACGGCGTGGCCGTGGTGGCCGACAGTTACTGGCATGCGGTCAAGGCGCGCCAGGCCCTGAGCGTGGTGTGGGACGAAGGGGCCGGGGCCGCGCTGGACCACAACAAGGTGCTGGCCAGCACGCGCGCGGCGGCCGACAGCGGCAAGGTGTTGCCCATCGCCAAGCCCACCGGCAATGTGGCCGATGCCATGAAGGGCGCGGCCAAGGTGATCAAGGCCGAGTACATCACGCCCATGCAGGCGCATGCACCGCTGGAACCCATGAACTTCACGGCCAGCTTCGAGAACGGCAAGATCCTGCTGATCGGCCCGACCCAGTTCCAGCAGGGCGCGCACGGTGCCGTGGCCGGCGCGCTGGGGCTCAAGCCCGAGGACGTCACGCTCAAGACCACCTTCCTCGGGGGCGGCTTTGGCCGCCGCCTGGAGCTGGACTTCGTGGTCCAGGCCGCGCAGATCTCCAAGGCCGTGGGCAAGCCTGTCAAGCTGCTGTGGACGCGCGAAGACGACATGACCCACGACTACTACCGTCCCCTGGGCCTGAACCAGTTGCAGGCCGGCCTGGACGCCAAGGGCATGCCGGTGGCGCTGTCGCACAAGGTCACCTCGCAGTCCATCACGCAGCGCGCCTTCGGCCTGCCCAAGGAGACGCTGGATCCTTTCATGGCCGAGGCCGCTGTGGGACCCTATGCCATCGCCAACACGCAGCACGACCTGGTCATCCACGACAGCGGCATGCGCGTGGGTTACTGGCGCGCGGTGAGCCACAACATGAACGCCTTTGCCAACGAGAGCTTCATGGACGAGCTGGCCGCCTCCGCCGGCAAGGACCCTTACCAGTACCGCATGGCGCTGCTGAAGGACAAGCCGCGTTTTGCGCGTGTGCTCAAGCTCGCGGCCGACAAGGCCGGCTGGGGCAAGCCACTGCCCAAGGGGCGTGCGCTCGGCATCGCGCTGATGGAGGGCTACGACACCTATATGGCCCAGGTGGCCGAGGTGTCGGTCAAGGATGGCGTGGTCAAGGTGCACCGCGTGACCGTGGCGGCCGATCTGGGCCGCATGGTCAATCCGGACACGGTGGAAGCCCAGATCCAGTCCAGCATCGTGTTCGGCATGTCGGCCGGCCTGATGCAGGAAATCACCCTGGACAAGGGCCGGGTGCAGCAGACCAATTACAACAACTATCCGGTGGTGCGCATGCACGAGTCGCCGAAGATTGATATCGTGCTGGTTCCGAGCAAGGAAAAACCCGGCGGCATCGGTGAGCCGGCCACCGCCCTGGTGGTGCCGGCCATCGCGAACGCCGTGGCAGCCGCCACCGGCAAGCGCGTGCGCAAGCTGCCTCTGACCCCAGAGGCGATCCGCGCGGCCTGAGGGCGGTACAGAGAAGAGGAACACGATGGAAAGTCTCGATCTGCGCGTGCTGGCCGATGCGCTGGCCTGGAAACGCGCCGGCCATGCGGTGTCTCTGGTCACGGTGGTGCAGACCTGGGGCAGCGCGCCGCGCCCGCCCGGGGCGCTGCTGGCTGTGCGCGAGGATGGCGTGGTCAGCGGCTCGGTCTCGGGGGGGTGTGTCGAGGACGACCTGATCGCCCGCGCCAAGGCGGCTCTGGCCGCAGGCCGGCAGGACCCGGCCGCGGCCAGACCTTCCCTGATCGTCTATGGTGTGAACAAGGACGAGGCGGCGCGTTTCGGCCTGCCCTGCGGCGGTACCCTGCGCCTGGTGCAGGAGCCCCTGCAGGAGACCGCCTGGGTCGAACAGCTGCTGGCGCAGACCGCCGAGCACCGCCTGGTCGCGCGCACGCTGGACCTGGCCACGGGCCGCGTGACGCTGGCCGATGCCGTGCGCGGCCAGTCCATGGTCTTTGACGAGGCGACCCTGAGCACCGTGTTCGGCCCCAAGTGGCGACTGCTGCTGATTGGTGCCGGCCAGCTTTCGCAGGCGGTGGCCAGCATGGCCAGCCTGCTCGATTTCGAGGTGCTGGTCTGCGACCCGCGTGAGGAATACGCGGCCACGCTGGACCTGGCGGGCGTGCAGCGCGTGCCGGGCATGCCCGACGACGTGGTGCGCGAGATGCTGCCCGATGCGCACACCGCCATCGTCGCGCTCACGCACGATCCCAAGCTCGATGACATGGCGTTGCTCGAAGCCCTCAAGTCGGCGGCCTTCTACGTCGGTGCGCTCGGCTCCCGCCGTAACCAGGCCACGCGCAAGCAGCGCCTGGCTGAGCACTTCGACCTCAGCGCCGAAGAGCTGGCCCGCCTGCACGGACCGGTGGGCCTGGACATCGGCGGGCGCACGCCGGCCGAGATCGCGGTTTCCATCCTCGCCGAGATCGTGCAGGTCAAGAATGCGGCCAGGCTGCGTTTGGCCCCTACACCGGGCTGCATCACGGCATGAAACCCGTGGTGCTGGTGCTGGCTTCGGGCCGGGGCGAGCGCTTCCTGGCTTCCGGCGGCAGCACGCACAAGCTGCAGGCCCAGCTGGGTGACAAGACCGTGCTGCAGCACACGCTGGACGCCGTGCGTGCCAGCGGCCTGCCCTGGCACCTGGAGGACGCGCCGCACCCCGGCATGGGCGACTCGATTGCCGCGGCCGTGCGGGCCACGGCTGATGCCGAAGGCTGGCTCATCCTGCCGGCCGATCTTCCCCTGCTGCTGCCTGAAACGCTGCGCCGTATTGCTGACGCACCGCACGAGCAGACGGTGGTGCGACCGGTCTACCAGGGCCGGCACGGCCATCCCGTGCGTTTTGGTCCTGACGGTGCTCAGGCGCTGATGGCGCTTGGCGGTGAGCAGGGTGCGGCGGCCGTGGTGCGTCGCCACCGACTGTGGACCGTCGAGGTGGACGACCCAGGCTGTGTGATGGATGTCGATACCGTGCAGGAGCTGGCGCAGGCGCAGCAACTCCTGCGCTCACGCAGCGCTCCCTGAGCCTGGATCACTGGCGCGCGATCACTGCGCAGGCCAGGCGCGGGCCGGCGTTGCCGGTGGGCTGGGTCGTGTAGTCGTCCGGGTCGCGGTGCACGATCAGGCCGCGGCCGACGATGTCGGCGTTGCCGCTGCCCACCGCGATGCTGCCGGACTCGAAGCTGAAGCGCGCCACGCCCATGGCGTCGGCTTTCAGGCTGGGCAGGTCACCGACATGGTGCTCGGCGCCCCCATGCGCGCCATGCTTGAGGCCGCCGGGGTTGAAATGGCCACCGGTGCTCATGCCATCGCCGCTGGAACAGTCGCCCTTGTCGTGCACGTGAAAACCATGCTCGGCGCCAGGCTTGAGCCCGCGCACTTCGCCGCTGACCATCACCTTGCCGCCTTGCTGGACGAAGCGCACCTCACCGCTGGTGCTGCTGCCGCGCGTGGGCTGGAGCTGGGCGCTGGCCATGGGGCCGGCGGGCGTGGCGCAGCCGGCCAGGATGGCCGCCAGGGCCAGGGCCAGGGCCAGGAAAGGAAGGGTTCGCGTCATGGGGTGTCTCCGTTGTGTTGAAAGGCTCGGGTCACTCTAACCCTGGGGTCGACATGGCGCTGCCCGCCGTGGGCCTGACCCTGCTGACATCACAGGCTCTGGGGCCGGGCCTCAGCGGCGCGTGGGGTCCGGCGCGTGGTGGGCCAGCAGCCGTTCGAGTTCGCGGTCGTGGATGCCGTGGGCCCGCAGGCTCACATAGGTCTGGTGGGCATAGTCGTGCGTGCTGCCGTAACGGCCGCAGGCCTGCGCAAAGATCTGGCGGTACTGTTCCGGGCTCAGCGCCCCGGTGTAGTTGGGGCTGCGGCGCGACAGCGTGAAGGCCAGGGCTGAAACGGGGCCGTGCGGCGTCTCGCAGCGCAGCCAGCGCGGGTCGTAGACGCCCGTGGGCATTTCGCGCTCCCACAGCGTGCCCAGCACGGCCGGGGCCTGCTGCCGGTGCACCCGGAACACCACACCGTGGCAGCTGCCGCCCGTGAGCAGGCCGAAGACCAGGCCGGGGTTGTCCGGCGTGCCGCGGTTCACGCGGCTCCACATCTTGAGCGCACGGTGCCAGCCGCGTACATGGGCCGGCCGCCGTTCCTCGAAATCGAAGTCGGGCCGCCAGATGAGCGAGGCGTAGCCGAAGATCCAGAGATCGCCGTGGCCGCCCCACTGGCTCAGCGTGGTGGCCAGCATGGGGGCTGGATCACGCAGGGGCGGGGGGAGCTTGAAGGTCGGGTTCACAAGGGGCCGAAGAGGCTGGAGCTGCGCGGCGTGACCCGCAACCACGTGTCCAGGGCTTGCGGATGCGAGTAGAGGAAGCCCTGCATGGCGTGGCAGCCGCGGGCGGCCAGGAAGTCGGCCTGCGCACGCGTTTCCACACCCTCGGCCACCACCTTGAGGCCCAGGTGCTGGGCCATGGAGAGGATCATCTCGACGATGGCAGTGTCGCCCGGGTCGTGCGGCGTGTCCTGGATGAAACTGCGGTCGATCTTGAGTTCGTGCAGCGGCAGGCGCTTCAGGTAGGCGAGGCTGGAGTAGCCGGTGCCGAAGTCGTCGACCGAGAAGCGGATGCCGCGCGCGGCCAGCGCGTCCATGCGCGGGATGGTGTGCTCCAGGTTCTCCAGCAGCAGGCCTTCGGTGACCTCGAAGACCAGCAGGTCGGCCCGGGCACCGCTGCGTTCGAGCACCGCCAGGACCTGCTCGACAAAATCGGCCTGGTGGAACTGGCGCGGGCTGACGTTGAGCGAGATGGGGATGGCGTGGCCTGCGGCCAGCAACTGTCGCTGGGTGAGGCAGGCCTGTTCCAGCACCCAATGGCCCAGGCGCAGGATCAGGCTGCTCTCCTCGGCGATGGGGATGAAGCGCGCCGGCGATACCGCCCCGTGCAGCGGGTGCGTCCAGCGCAGCAGCACTTCCACCCCGACCACCGTGCCGCCTGCGTCCACCTGGGACTGCAGGTGCAGCGCCAGCTGCTCCCGGTCGATGGCCAGCGCCAGTTCGCTCTCCAGCGCCAGTTGCGCTTCCACCGCCTGCTGCATCGCCGCTTCGAAGAAGGCGACACGGTTGCGGCCCGCAGCCTTGGCCCGGTACATGGCCGTATCCGCGTTGCGCAGCAGGTCCTCGGTGCCCTGCGGGGTCGGCCCCAGCACGACCACGCCGATGCTGGCACTGGCGCTGTAAGGCTGGCCGTCGAGGATGAAGGGCTGCTCGAAGGCTTCGCGCACCTTGGCCGCCACGACCCTGGCGGCGCGCGCATCGCTGTCGTGTTCCTGCGCCGGGCGGGTCGAGAGGATCACGAACTCGTCGCCGCCCAGGCGGGCCACGGTGTCTTCTTCGCGCATCAGGCTGGCCAGGCGCTGCGCCACGGCCAGCAGCAGGGCATCGCCGGCGGCGTGACCGCGTGCGTCGTTGATGTTCTTGAAACGGTCCAGGTCCAGGTAGAGCAGCACGCCGCTCATCGGGCTGCGCCGCGCCGCGGCCAGGGCCTGGCCCAGGCGGTCCATCAGCATGCGGCGGTTGGGCAGGCCGGTGAGCTCGTCGAAATAGGCCAGGCGGTTGAGTGCGGAGGCGGTGCGCTGCAACTCCTCGTTGACGCGCTTGAGGTCCTCCTGTCCTTGCGCCAGCGAGTGCGAAATGACCAGCTGGTGTTCGAGCGAACGTTCGAGCTGGTTGAGCAGCACGGCGCAGGAGATCGTGATGATGGCGTTGATGAAGACGAAGTTGATCGTGATGACGACCCACTCGACGAAGGGGCGGGTCTCGAAGCCCGGCACATGCAGGTCGGCGTTCGCCAGGTAACCCACGCTCATCAGGGTCAGGGCATTCAGCACCAGCGCCAGCAGGGCCGGACGCAGGCCGAGCAGCAGCGCAGCCATGACGGGGAAGGCCATCAGGTAGATCTGGCTGACCGGCCCGATGTGCATCAGGAACCAGACACCCAGCAGGTAGATCAGGGCCAGCAGGTTCCAGGCACGGAAGCGGTAGGGCAGGCTCTTGCGGCGCCACAGGACCAGTACCCAGGCCAGGGCCGCCATGTCGATCCAGGCGATGGCCCACAGCTCGCGCTGCAGGGCCAGCCAGATGCTGGGCACGGCCGTCAGGGCGCCCAGCACGGCGATGAACATCAGGATGGTCGAGAGGATGCGGGCGCGCCAGTCGTGCAGCACTTCAGGCTCCACCGACGTGGAGGAGAGCAGGCCTCGCAGCTTCGCAAACAGTCTCAAGGTACAGGACCTCGCTGGGGAGTGGGCACGTCGACGCGGACCGACCGGCCCGCTTGACTGCATCCTAGCGTGTGTTGGTCCTGGCCGGCGGGCGCGGGCCGGATGTTTCGCGACTTATGACGGAAAAGTCACGCCCCGCGTCGGGGGTGGCCGCGACGGGTTCAGGCGTCGCGCTGGATCAGCTCGATCTTGTAGCCGTCCGGGTCGGTGATGAAGGCGATCAGCGTGTTGCCGCCCTTGACCGGGCCGGGTTCGCGTGTGATGTTGCCGCCCTTGGATCGGACCTGTTCGCAGAAGGCGTAGATGTCGTCCACGCCCAGGGCCACGTGGCCGTAGGCCCCGCCCATCTCATAGGTGTCAACGCCGTAGTTGTAGGTCAGCTCGAGCTCAGCCTGCTCGGGGTTGCTGCCATAACCCACGAAAGCCAGCGAGTATTTCTGTTCGGGCCGGTCGGTCGTGCGCAGCAGCTTCATGCCCATGACGCGGGTGTAGAAGTCGATGGAGCGTTGCATGTCGCCGACGCGCAGCATGGTGTGCAGGAATCTCATGGCAGTGGTGTAGCGGGGTTGAAACGGCATGGAGCATACCGCTTCCCGGATTCAGCTGCGCCGCTGGGGAATAATCGGCGAACGGACAGATCAGCGGAAATCTACATGGCCACCTTCACCCAAGTCATCCTCTATACCGACACCGACGGCCGCGCCCGTTTCCGCGAGGAGCAGCTGCCGTTGGGACAAGGCGCACCGCAATCCATGTTGTCCGAGGTGTTTGCCTCGGGCGGTTACCAGTTGCGCCACAGCCCGGTGGGTTTTCGCAGCAGCTTTCACTGCACCGGGGCACCGCAGTGGTGTTTCATCCTGCAGGGGCAGATGGAAATCGGTTTGCAGGGTGGTGTGTCGCGTGTCTTCGGTCCCGGCCAGCACTTTTACTCGGCCGATCTGCTGCCCGAAGGCGCCACCTTCGATCCGGCCGTGCACGGCCACTGGAGCCGCCAGGTCGGCCCGGACCCGCTGGTGACGCTGTTCGTGCGCGGCTGAGCCAGCGTTAGCAGGCCCTGAACCCGGGCGGTGTCGTCCAGCGCCTGGCGCCTGCGCTGGTGCCGCGCTGGCGGCCGCCCAGAAAAAACGGCCCCGCAGGGCCGTTTTTTGTACCGGATGTCGGCGCGCTTCAGTGGCTGATGCGGCCGTAGTTGGTGCGCAGCGGATCGACGCCACCACCACCGCCACCGCCGCTGCCCTGACCACCGCCCGAACGGCCGCGTCCACCGCCGCCGCCTGCGCCGCCACGACGACGTCCGCCCTGGCTCAGCGCATCGGTACCCGTGCGCAGCGGATCAGGCTGGCCGCCGTTGCCACCGCCCTGGCCCTGGCCGCGCGGGCCGTTGCTGCTGCGGCGCGGCTCGCTGTTGCGACCCTGGCCCTGACCTTGTCCCTGGCCTTGTGCGCGCTGACCCTGGGGTTTGGCCTGGCCGCCACGCGGCTGGTTCTGTCCGCCGCCGCTGCGCTGACCCTGACCCTGGCTGCCGCCCTTGCTGCGTTCGCCCTGGCCGGCCTTGTTGTCGCGCATGCGCTGCAGCATCTCGCTGCGCGCCGCCTTGGCGGCTGCGGCCATGACTTCGCGGCTCGGCGGCTTGCCGGCGCCACCCCAGATGGTCTGGCGACCCATGGCGATGGGTTCGGCGCGCTCGCCCGGCTCGGGGCCGAAGCCTTCGACCACTTGCACTTCGATCTTCTGCTTGGTGAAGCGCTCGATGTCGGCCATGAAGCCTTCCTCGTCCAGGCAGACCAGGTTGACGGCAGCGCCGTCGGCACCGGCGCGACCGGTGCGGCCGATGCGGTGCACGTAGTCTTCGCTGACGTTTGGGATCTCGTAGTTCACCACGTGCGGCAGCTCGTCGATGTCGATGCCGCGCGCGGCGATGTCGGTCGCCACCAGGGCGCGGACGTCGCCGCTCTTGAAGCCGGCCAGCGCCTGGGTGCGGGCACCCTGGCTCTTGTTGCCGTGCAGGGCCATGGCGGTGATGCCGTTCTTTTCCAGGTACTCGGCCACGTTGTTGGCGCCGAACTTGGTACGCACGAAGACCAGCACCTGGCTCCAGTTGTGCTGCTGGATGATGTGGGCCAGCAGGGCCTTCTTCTTGCCGCGGCCCACCGGGTGGATGACCTGGGTGATGCGCTGCACCGTGGTGTTGCGCGGCGTGACCTGCACGCTCTGCGGGTTCTTGAGCAGGCCGTTGGCCAGCTCGCGGATCTCGTCGCTGAAGGTGGCCGAGAACAGCAGGCTCTGCTTGTCCTTGGGCACCAGGGCCAGCACCTTCTTCACGTCATGGATGAAGCCCATGTCGAGCATGCGGTCGGCTTCGTCCAGCACCAGGGTCTGCACGGTGGACAGGTCCAGGAAACCCTGTTGCTGCAGGTCCAGCAGGCGGCCCGGGGTGGCCACCAGGATGTCGACGCCCTTTTTCAGGCGGCTGATCTGCGGGTTCATGCCGACACCGCCGAAGACGACGGTGGAGCTCAGTTGCAGGTATTTGCCATAGGTCTGGACCGATTCCTCGACCTGGGCGGCCAGCTCGCGCGTGGGGGTGAGCACCAGGGCACGGATGCCGGTGCCGCCCCATTTGTTCTGCGCGCTGCGGCTCATGGTCAGGCGATGCAGCAGGGGCAGGGTGAAGGCGGCGGTCTTGCCGGTGCCGGTCTGGGCGCCGCCGAGCAGGTCGTGGCCCTCGAGCACCAGCGGAATCGCCTGGGCCTGGATGGCCGTGGGGGTCTCATAGCCCTGCTCGCGCACAGCCTTCAGGATGGCCGGAGCCAGTTTCAGATCTTCAAAGTTCATGTAGATGGCGCCCATCCGGGCGCTGGGATATCGGCCAGTACAGGTACCTGGGGTACCTGGCCAGTCAAAGGCAGATAGGGTTCAAGGGTGAGACCGTCGGTCCGCGGGACGCGGTGACAAAGCCCCCAGCAGTGTGCTGATGTTGCGCGCAACTGAACGGCAACGGACAACATTGTCGCATGCTTCGGTCAATGGTGCTTGCCGAGCGACGTTATTTGACGGAAATTGTTCCTTCTCGCCATTTTTGTCATACCCGTAACAAAATGTTGTCAAGGTGTGGGCGCTGTCATCGACTCGGTAGAAAATGTAACAAGCACCGAGCACTAGCCCGGGCAAAGAGCAACTGAACCCATGAAAAAGTTTCGCATGCGGCGTCTGGGCGTGTCGGATGATCCGACCCTCGAGAAGCCGTCCCTGCACGATTGCATCGAGGCGGTGCTGGAGCAGTCCGGCCCGCTGATCGACGACGTGATCAAGGGCCTGGACCTGGCCATGCATCAGGTCGGCGGCAAGGTCTCCAAGGTCAACGAACGCGGCCTGAGCCTGCCCATCGTCGAGGAATTGCGCCGCCAGGCCGAGGCCGTGCGCGCCACCTTCGGCGTGCAGCTGCGCCTGGCGATCTATCGCAGCGGCAGCCATGCCAGCGACCCGGAGGCGCTGGTGCGCTTCGAGGACATCCAGCTGCTCGACGAAGGCCAGCTCGACGCCAACATCGAGTTCGCCATGGCGCAGCAGGAGATCCAGATGGCGGTGGACGAGGTGATGCCGCCGCTCAATGCCCTGATCAGCAGCCTGATGGGCTGGATGTCGGTGCAGGCCCACCTCAACCCCCTGCGCCCCGAGACTTTTGCCCGCGCCCTGCGCGAGACCCTGCTGCAGCACGTGCCCAGCGAGCAGGCGCGCACCGCGCTGATCACCCCGGCCGCCGGCATCCTGGGCCACAGCCTGCGCACGCTCTACAAGGAGCTGGGCGACTGGCTGCGTTCGCAGGGGATCGAGCCCGTGGTGCCGCTGCTGACATCCGCCGCGCCGGCGCCGGGCGGCACGCCGGTCGAGCACCCGGTCACCCGCACCATGCTCACGCTGGACAAGCTGCGTCGCCTGCTGACGACGGAGATCGATCTCAGCGGCGGGGCCAACCGGGGCAAGGATTTCCTGCACACGGTGCCGGCCTCCATGGTGGCGCTGGAGGACATGCGCATGGTCGAGCCCATGATCAAGCGCCTGAGTGAACGTGCCCTCAAGGACGCCAAGGCCGCGGCCAAGGGCAAGAGCACCAATATGAACCGCGAGCTCGGCCAGCAACTGGGCGAGGAGGTCGTGCGTCTCATGATGGACAACCTGGGCAAGGATCAGCGCCTGTTGCCGCCGGTGCGGGCCCAGGTCAAGGAACTGGAGCCGCTGCTCTTGCGCCTGGCCCAGGCCGACCCGCGTTTCTTCAGCGAGCGCAAGCACCCGGCGCGCCAGTTCCTGGACCGCATCACGCACCAGAGCCTGGGTTACAAGACCGAGAACGACGAGCGTTTCCAGCGCTTTCTCAAGATGGTGTCATCGTCGGTGCTCGAACTGCTGGGCAGCGACGGTCACCCCGAGTCCTTTGCCCGCGCGCTGACCATGCTCGATGCCCAGTGGTCGCGGGTGGACCTGGCGCTGCGGGCCAAGCAGGAAGATGCGGCGCGCGCGCTGATGCACGCCGAGCAGCGCAACATGCTGGCGCAGCGGCTCTCGGCAGACTTCCAGGAGCGCCTGCGCGACAAGAAGGTCCCGGATTTCGTGGCCGCCTTCCTGTGCGGCCCCTGGGCCCAGGTGGTGGCCGAATCGCAGCTGCGCAACGCCGACGGCACGACCGACGGCCAGGGCTATCTGGACCTGGTGGATGACCTGATTTGGAGCGTGCAGGGCAAGCTGGCGCGACGCAACCGCGACCGCCTGGTGCAGTTGGTGCCCAATCTGCTGGTCAAGCTGCGCCATGGCCTGTTGCTCATCGAATACCCGCCCGAGCGCATCCCGCGTTTCCTGGACCAGCTGATCGCCCTGCACGAGAAAGCCTTCGAGCCGCCCAAGGTCCAGCCCGCCCCGGCCCCGACGCCTGCGCCGACCTCATCCGCCCCACCGGCTCAGCCCATGGTGCTGCCCGAGGAGCTGGGCGGTCCGGTCGAAGGCCTGGAAGTCACCGAACTCGATGGCTTTCCCGACGAGCTGCCCCAGGAGTTTTCGCAGGAGGCGGGGGAGGAAAGCACCGGTTTCGGCGTGATCGAGGCCGCCGCCGACCAGATCTGGATGGCCGGCCACGAGGCCGACGAGGCCGGTTACCTGCCCGAAGGCGATGTCATGCCGGGTGCGGCGCCTGCCGGCGCACCGGTGTCCGGCGCCTGGAACGCCGCCGAGCTGGCCATCGGTTGCTGGGTCGAGTTGCAGCTCAAGGGTGAGTGGGTGCGCGCCCAGCTGACCTGGGCCAGCCCGCACGGCACCCTTTTCATGTTCATCTCGGGCAAGGGGCTGGCGCATTCCATGTCGCGCCGCACCATGGAGCAGCTGCGCACGCGCGGCCTCATGCGCATCGTGTCCGAGCGCCACATGGTGGACAACGCGCTGGACGCCGTGGCCCAGACGGCGCTGCTCAACGCCCGCAACCAGTCCAAAACCTGAGGGAGCCCGGCAGGCGGGGATAATGCGGGTTTTACCCCCGCAGAATCCACCGTCCATGGCCCAATACGTCTTTTCCATGAACCGTCTCGGCAAGATCATTCCGCCGAAGCGTTACATCCTCAAGGACATCTCGCTGTCCTTCTTCCCCGGCGCCAAGATCGGCGTGCTCGGCCTCAACGGCTCGGGCAAGTCCACCCTGCTCAAGATCATGGCCGGGGTCGACAAGGAGTTCGAGGGCGAGGCCATCCCCATGGCCGGCCTGAAGATCGGCTACCTGCCGCAGGAGCCGCAGCTCGACCCCAATGAAACCGTGCGCCAGGCCGTCGAAGGCGGCATGGGCGAGTCCAAGGCCGCCCAGGCCCGCCTGGAAGAGGTCTACGCCGCCTATGCCGACGAGAACGCCGACTTCGACGCCCTGGCCGCCGAGCAGGCCAAGCTCGAAGCCATCATCGCCACCGCCGGTGACGGCGGCGAGCACCAGCTGGAGATCGCCGCCGACGCCCTGCGCCTGCCGCCCTGGGATGCCGTGATCGGCAAGCTCTCCGGTGGCGAAAAGCGCCGTGTGGCCCTGTGCCGCCTGCTGCTGTCCAAACCCGACATGCTGCTGCTCGACGAGCCCACCAACCACCTGGACGCCGAATCGGTGGACTGGCTGGAGCAGTTCCTGCAGCGTTATTCCGGCACCGTGGTGGCCATCACCCACGACCGCTACTTCCTGGACAACGCGGCCGAATGGATCCTGGAAATGGACCGCGGCTCGGGCATCCCCTACAAGGGCAACTACAGCGAATGGCTGCAACAGAAGCAGGCCCGTCTGGAGCAGGAACAGAAGGGTGAAGAGTCCCGCGCCAAGGCCTTGAAGAAGGAGCTGGAGTGGGCGCGCCAGAACCCCAAGGCACGCCAGGCCAAGAGCAAGGCCCGCCTGGCCCGCTTCGAGGAACTGTCCGACTTCGAATACCAGAAACGCAACGAGACGCAGGAGATCTTCATCCCCGTGGCCGATCGCCTGGGCAATGAGGTCATCGAGTTCAAGAACGTCAGCAAGTCCTTCGGAGACCGGCTGCTGATCGACAACCTGAGCTTCAAGGTACCCGCGGGCGCCATCGTCGGCATCATCGGCCCCAACGGCGCCGGCAAGTCCACGCTGTTCAAGCTGATCGCCGGCAAGGAAAAGCCGGACAGCGGCGAGGTCAAGATCGGCCAGACCGTGAAGATGGCCTTCGTCGACCAGACCCGTGACGACCTGTCCAACGAGAAGACAGTGTGGGAAGACGTCTCCGGCGGGCTCGACATCCTGACCGTGGGCAAGTTCCAGATGGCCAGCCGCGCCTACTGCGGTCGTTTCAACTTCAACGGCGGCGACCAGCAGAAACGCGTGGGCACGCTGTCGGGCGGTGAGCGCGGTCGCCTGCACCTGGCCAAGACCCTGATCGCCGGCGGCAACACCCTGCTGCTGGACGAACCCTCCAACGACCTGGACGTGGAAACCCTGCGCGCCCTGGAAGACGCGCTGCTGGAGTTCGCCGGTTCGGTCATGGTCATCAGCCACGACCGCTGGTTCCTGGACCGCATCTGTACCCACATCCTGGCCGCCGAAGGCGACAGCCAGTGGACCTTCTTCGACGGCAACTACCAGGAGTACGAAGCCGACAAGAAGAAACGTCTGGGTGAAGAAGGCGCCAAGCCGCATCGCGTGCGTTTCAAGGCCCTCAAATAGGGTGCCGAGCGGGCATCGTCCATCTGCGGGAGCGGCACACATGAGCACACGTCCACAAGCGGTCGCCCGCAGTGCCCAGCTCGACGGCCTGATGCGCGAAGCCTCGCGCCGGGGGCTGGACATCATGGATGGCGTGCTGCGCCAGACGCGCGAGACCCTGAAGCAGCAGATCGACCAGACGCGCGACCTGCTGGCGCGCGATGCCCGCGCTCGCGTGGTCTCGGCCCTGGTGCAGTCCGCGCCGGAGATGCGCGCGCGTTTCCCCGAGACCCTGCAACGCGCCTTCGAGCGTGAACTGGGCGACAACCCCGTGACCACCACCCTGGACGCGGGCCCTGTCAGCATCAAGTTCGAGCAGCTGGAACTGATGGACGAGCGGGACGTACAGATGCGCATCAGCGCGGTGCGCGGCCTGCAGCAGGCGCTGCTGGACTCCGAGCATGAGCTGACCGAACTCAACACCCTGGTCAGTGCCCTCCTGGGTTTCGACCAGGTGCGACCGGAGCGCAACCCCTTCCGGCCCGAGGTCTATGTCGATGCCCTGCAGGGCCTGATCAGCGAGATGCAGGGCGACAGCGCCGCGCAGACACAGTGCCGTCAGGTCATGTTGCCCCTGCTGGGCAAGGGCCTGCGTCCGGTCTACCAGGAGCTGCTGGCCTATCTGAAGATGCAGAAGGTCCAACCGGTGGGGTATGCCATCCAGCGGACGGCCTTTTCCGGCGCTCCCGTCGGAGGGCAGGCGCCCAGCCAGGGCTCGTCCGCCCGGGGTGCCCTAGCGAGCGGGCCGGCACCGATGCCGCCGTCGCAGGGCGGACTCGCGCAGCAGGTCTATGCCGGCCAGCTGACCGTGCAGCAGTTGCACGGCCTGGTCTCCGGTGCGACGCCAGATGCCGACCAGCTGGTGCAGGAAGTGGTCAAGCTCATCCTCGCCAGCATCACCGGCGATGAGCGCATCCTGCCACCGGTGCGCGAGCTCATTGCCGGGCTCAAGCCGGCCTTGCTGCAGCTGGCCCGCAGCGACCTGCATTTCTTCAGCGACAAGCAGCATCCGGCCCGCCAGCTGCTCGAGGAACTGGCGCAGCACAGTTTTGCGTACGACCGGGTCGAGGCCGAGGGTTTCGCCGAGTTCCTGGCCGACATGCGCGACACGCTCGCTCGCCTGAACCCGGCCGCCGGTGCGTCCGAGACCTTCGAGCGCGTGCTGGTGCGCCTGCGCCATATCTGGTCGCAGGCCGAGCAACGTCGCCGGGTGCAGCAGCAGGCCGCGGTGCAGGCCCTGCAACAGGCCGAGAAGCGCAACCAGCTGGCGCGCCAGATTGCCGAGCACATCCGCAAGCAGCCGGGCACGGTGCTGGTGCCCGACCTCGTGGTGGACTTCGCCTGCGGTCCCTGGGCCCAGGTCATGGCGCAGGCCCAGATCGAGGGCAAGGTCGGGCAGCCCGGCGCACCCGATCACGTGGCCCTGCTCGAAGACCTGTTCTGGAGCGTGCGCCCTGACCAGGTGCGCCAGCAGCCGGGGCAACTGGTCAAGATCATTCCGCAACTGGTGCAGGGCCTGCGCCAGGGGCTGCAGAGCATCCATTACCCGCCCGAGCAGCTGCAGCAGTTTCTCGATCAGCTGTTCGCCCTGCACCAGGGCGGCCTGGACAGCGGGTCCGCCGCCCGCAGCCCGAAGCCAGCCACCCCACCCGTGGCCAAGACCTGGCTGGCGCCCGAAGAGGCACGCGATTCCGGTTTCATGGACGACCTGGGGGCAGAAGAAGCTCCCGATTTTTCCGCCACGGTACCGGCAGAGTTCCCGGCCGAATTCCCGGCGACCGAGCCCATGGGCCTGGTGGCAGGGGAGAGCGATGACGGCCAGGTGTTGCCCGACGAGGCGCCGGCATCGGTGCTGCCGGCGCTCTCGCTGGACCAGCTGCAGCCGGGGAGCTGGGTCGAGTTGCTGGTCAGCGGGCAGTGGATGCGCCTGCAACTGGCCTGGCTGAGCGACAACGCGAACCTGTGCCTGTTTTCCAGCGCGGGTGGCTCCAACCACTCCATGACTCGACGCATGTTCGACCGCCTGGTCGTGCGGGAGCATCTGCGTCTGGTGGCGCAGGGGCCCGTGGTCGAGCGCGCCTTCGATGCCGTGGCCGAACTGGCCATGCGCAACAGCGTCTACATGGATATCCAGGCCGATCCACCCTCGGCCTGAGGTCCTCGCTTCAGCCGTGCTGCAGGCGGCTGCGTACCATCTCGATATAGTTGCGCAGCGCGTAGAGCTCGTCGGCGTACGACAAAGGCACCTTCACCCTGGTTGCGCGCCCTTCCAGCTGGTTCAGCGCCTGCAGCAGCTCCTCGCGGCTGCCGTCGCCGGACTGCATGCGTTCCTCGATCTGGCGCAGCTGCCCGTACCAGCGGAACACGCGTGAGCGGATGCGGAATTCGTACAGCGGCGGCACGATGCGGCTCAGCGGCAGCAGGATGGCGATGATGATGCCCAGTGCCAGCCACATGCGTTCCAGCAGATTGGCCAGCGTGAAGGACAGGTAACGCTGCAGCAGCGGCGCGCCGTTCTTGAGCGTGCGCTCGGCTTCCTGGGCCAGCGGAAACTCGGTCTGCCCGGCGTTCGGGAATTCGCGGGCCCGGTTGAACCAGCCGGCCGGTCCATGCAGCTTGAGCGCCGCTTGCGAGAACAGCTGCAGCAGGGCCGGGTGCACGTCGGGCGTGGCCAGCAGGGTGGTGGTGGTGGCGATCAGGTGCACATCCTGGGCCGGAATGTCCTTCGCCAGGTCGACCACGCCACGCGGCAAGGTGACCGGTGTCAGAAAGGCGAAGCGGCGCGCATAGGCCTCACTCTGGCTGAAGTCCATCAGCCGCACGTCCGGGGTCTGCAGCAGCATCTGCACCATCAGCGACTCGGGTGCCGAGGCCAGCACCAGTGCGTCGACCTCGCCGGCCAGCAGTGCCATCACCGCCGGGGTCTGGTCCAGGCGCGAGAGCCGCATGCCGGCCGGGTCGATGCGGTTGGCCTCGAACAGCCGCTCCATCAGGCGCGGCACGCCGCTGCCCTCGGCGCCCAGGTTCAGGCGCAGGCCCTTGAGTTCACCCAGCGCGGTCAGCTTGCCCTGGCGGTTCACCTTGCGCGCGGCGTCGGCCCGGTAGAACAGCCAGACCGGCTCGACGAACAGGCTGCCCAGCGATTCGAGTTCGTCGTCTTCGCTTGGCGTGGCCGTGCCGCCTTGCACGAAGCCGATGTCCACCTCGCCCGCGCGCAGCAGGGCCAGGTTGTCCGCTGCGCCCTGGCTGGGCTTGAGCTGGACCTGGATGCCATAGGCCGCCAGGGACTGGGCATAACGCTTGCCCAGCTCGTCATAGGCACTTTGCGCGGGCCCGGTGGCCAGCGTGATGCGCTTCGGCGGCATCGGGTCCAGCCACCAGTAGGCCAGCGTGAGCAGCAGGATAGCCAGCAGCACAAAGGGCGCGGCCGAGGCCCAGAGGTCGCGCAGCGAGAGCAGGGTGTGGCGCAGGGCAGCAGGCATGGGCTTGCTTCAGCTGGCCGCGAGCTCGGCCGCACTGGGCCAGTGCTGTTCGCCGACCGTCAGGCCCTGTGCGGCATGCACCGCATTGACCACGGCGCGTGCCGTCGCCTCGGCCGCCAGGGTGGCCAGCAGCAGCATGTCGGCTTCCTTGCCGCTGGTCCCGGTGCCCAGCGCAAACAGTGTGTCGCCGTCGAGCATGGTGTGCACGGGGTTGATGCTGCGCGCCAACCCGTCGTGCGCCACCTGGGCCAGGCGCTGGGCCTGGGTTTTGCTCAGCACGGCGTCGGTGGCGATCACGCCGATGGTGGTGTTCTTGCCCGCCAGCAGGTGTTGCGGCATGTGCCCGTCCAGCAGGGCGTCGCGCGTGTTCTGCAGGGCGTGGCCGTCGGCCGTGCGGGCGCCGGCGATCACCTGCCCGGTGGCCGGGTCCAGCACATCGCCCACGGCATTGCAGACCACCAGCGCGCCCACGGTGAAACCGCTCGCGCTGACCGAGGCCGTGCCCACGCCGCCTTTCATGGCGCGCGCCATGCCCAGCAGCTTGCCCACCAGCGCGCCGCTGCCTGCGCCCACATTGCCCTGGGCCGGTGCGCTGCGGCTGGCGGCCAGACAGGCGCGGTGACCGGATGAGGCGTCGGGGCGGAGGCGCCCATCGCCCACGCCCAGGTCGAACACCACGGCCGCCGGCACGATGGGCACCAGGCCGTGGCCGGTGTCCAGGCCGATCCCGTTTTCTTCCAGCCAGCGCATCACGCCGCCAGCGGCGTCCAGGCCCCAGGCGCTGCCGCCGGCCAGCAGCACGGCGTGGACGTGGGGCACCAGGTTGCCGGGATGCAGCAGATCGGTTTCGCGCGTGCCGGGCGCGGCGCCTCGCACGTCCACGCCGCCGATGGCACCCTCACGTGCGATCACGACGCTGCAGCCGGTGGGACGACGTGGATCGGAGTCATGGCCGACTTCGATGCCGGCCACGTCGGTGATGGCGCCCGGGTAGGGCAGGTGCTGGAAAGTCATGCGCCAATTATGCGCATCCTCCTGGCGCGATCTATTCAACGACCTGGATGCGCACCGGCGCCACGCCGGCGTTGATGCTGGCAATGGCCTTGAAGGCCGAACTGGAGAGGTCGATGATGCGGCCCTTCACGAAAGGCCCGCGGTCGTTCACGCGCACCTGCACGCTTTTGCCGGTCTGCGTGTTGGTGACCTTGAGCCGCGTGCCAAAGGGCAGGGTGCGGTGTGCTGCCGTCAGCTTGGCCTGGTCGAACAGCTCGCCATTGGCGGTCTTGCGGCCGTGGAACTCATTGCCGTAATAAGAAGCCTGGCCCGTTTCGCTGTGCCCGCTGGCTGCGGATGCACCGCCACCGCTGCCGGACTTGGGCGTGCTGCTGCAGCCGGCCAGGGCCAGCAGGACCACGGCGCAGAGCCAGCCGGCCAGCAGGCGCAGCGGCGGTGAGGGGGAAACGGTGGCAAAGGTCTGGGACATGGGGTACTCCGTGGTCGCGATTCACTATACCGAGCCATGCGGCTGGGTGGCCCTGCGCCGGACCCTGGCGCGACGGATTGCCGCATGGACGCGACAGGCGGCGTGGCTTTGTGGCGCGGGCGCGATACCGGTTCAGGCGAACCGCGGCCAGACATGGGGCCCGAAGACCAGCAGCCCGATCACCAGGGCCCCGATGGCGGCGATCAGCACGGCGGCTGCGGCCACGTCCTTGGCCTGCAGGATCAGGGGGTGGAATTCCTGTGTGACGGCATCGGCCAGGAACTCCAGCGCGGTGTTGAGGGCCTCGGCCATCCAGACCAGCGTCATGGCCAGCACCAGCCAGCACCATTCAGTCCGCGACAGGCCCAGGACCAGACCCGCGACCACCACCACGACCGTGGCCGCGGCGTGCAGCCATGCGTTGTGCTGGGTCAGCAGCAGGGTGCGCAGGCCGGCCAGTGCGTAACGAAAGCTGTGCAGGCGCGCGGTGAAGCTGAAGGGCTGGTGCATGGGGCGGGGTCGTTCTATACTGTATTTATGTACAGTTATGTTTCAGGGCAAGTTCTGACGCGACGGTCCGTCACTCTAACGAGCCGGTGGGCAGGCCCGCTCGGGACTTACCCGCGCGTGCTCAGGCCGCAGGGCAGGCCTGACCATGGCTGACTTCAAGATCCCGCTGCAGACCCTCAAAGGGCGGGGGGCGGCCACGCGCAACGCTCACCGCTTCGAGCAGGATGCGCGCGCGGCGTTTGACGATGGCTGGGCAACCTGGGACGAGGCTTTGTCGGTGGAGGCGCCGAAACTGCAGACGGAAGTCCGCTGGGAGGACGCGCGCAGCGCGCTGGTCAGCAACGACTCACCCGACATCGCCTTCGACCAGTCCATCAACCCCTACCGCGGTTGCGAGCATGTTATGTGGAATTCCTTGCACAACAGCCAACCCCCTGTAAGGAGGGGTATACCCGCCTTCCATTAGCTTGTTCAAATAGATATGCTAAGAGTCTTAAAAATGTTATCGATTGACTTTAATTACAGCAAATAAAGCAAAAATCGAATCTCTGTAGGAAATTCTGTTCTCAATGCCACGGCTAAGTTTTTTGGATCATGAACAATTTTTTGTCATGCGAACTGAGGCTTGTGAAGGCGTGCGAGTCGGTTGGGGAGGTCGAGCTGGGTCAGCCATTGCTCTTTCAATATTGGAGTGATCAACTCGCTGTCTTCGAAGAGCCAACCATCTTCCTGCATGAAAAGCTCGTCGCAGTCGGGAGGGCGCCGAGCAAGCACACTTGGGAAGCCGCTGGCTACGACTTACTGACCTGGTTTCAGTGGTGTCAGCTCACGGGCATCGACTGGCGCGATGCCACAGAGGCGGATCGCCAACAGTTCGCAGACGACTATGCAGCCTCCGCAAGTGATGCGAAAACAATCAACCGCAAACTCACGATCGCGAGGCGCTTCTATGACTTTTGCCGCAATGAGGGCTGGTACCACCGTGACATCGGCAGATCGCGTGAAGAATGGCGGGTAGGCAATCGACCCCTTGATGAGGATGCGCTGGCCCACACGCGGACCACCGGGACTACGAAAGAAAAGGATCCGCTGCTGCGGAAAGTGGGCCGGAACGTCGTGGTGAGGCCACTGCAACTTGCTCAAGTGCGCAAGTTGCTGAACATCGCTGGCGAGCGCGTGGAGAGTGAGCGCCGGGGCAAGAAGAAGCGAGGGGCCAAGCCCACCACAGCGCTCTTCCTGGGCCATCCTGGAAGCAAGGCGGCCGGGAAGCCCATAAGCCGGTCTGCTGTGCAGAAGATGTTTGAGCTTGCCTGTCGGCAGAGCGGCATCGTCGAAGAGTTTGAGGTTGCGGACCTCGAGACAGGTAAGACGCACATCAAGACTGTGGCGGCGCACTCGTTTCACGACTTGCGCCACAACTGTGCCGTGCTCACCTACCACGCGGAAAAGGCCAACGGCAACCCAGAGCCCTGGAAGATAGTGCAGGTCAAGCTCGGCCACAAGAGCGTCAAGGTCACCATGGATACCTATCTCGCTCACGTCGAAATATTTGGAGAGAAGCAGGGCCTGACCGACATCCGACGTTTGATCGGCCTTTAGGATGAGAGAAATGAAAAAGGTCCGCGTCAGCGTTGCACAGAAGGTGGTTGCCCGAGCACGTCGCCTCAATCAAGAGCAGGGAAACGTCCACGTCCTGCCGACGACACGCCTAGAGCGAGGCACTACCGACGGCAAGCCCACACTTACGGCCGTCTTTCCCGTGAAAGGGGGCGGCGAGCCGCACCTCCTGGATTTGAGCTTCCTGCTCGACTTCCCCTTGTTGGCAGAACTCTTTGCTGAGGGGCTGCTGCAGTGGGGCAAATCACTTGACCCGAAGTCGCGGATAACTCGTTGCGGTGAACTGCGGGGATACTGGTTTGAGTACCTGTCTGGGAGCCGTCTGCGCGACATCCCGCCCGAGAGGCTAGACGAGCAAGTCATGGCAGGGTTCGTCGCGTGGCTGTATCAGAAACGCAAAATTGACGGTCAGCCACTTCACCCGAACACTATCAGGAAAGCTATTGGTGCCTTGCGCAACGTACTAGAAAACGCTCCGGGTTCAGAGGCGTTGCGCGACCTTGTTCCAGCAGGACCGCGCGGCGCGATGCGCAAGACTAAACCCACAGAGGTGCTGCAGTTCGATCAATTGCTGCAGATCATGGCCGGCGCAGAAGAGGAAGTTCTGGCCTTGCGCGACCGATGGGATAAGGGGCAGCGCCTCTTCAAACTGGGGCATGAACTTCTGGAGCAAGGGGCCGAATTGGAAAGCAATCCGGGCAAGAAAAAGGGCAAGAATCCAAAGTCCCTTTTAGAGCCGAATTTGGCCCTTGCTGTGGCGATGCTGGACAAGCGCTACCCGGGCGTGATTCCCGACCTCGTCGATATTAAAACTCGCGACCCGAGGCTCGGGGCGACGATTGAGTTCGCGCTCGGGCAGTCGATTGCGACGAGTTACTTCTATGCCAGTAGCCGCGATCTGGTGCCGCTAGCCCTGTGCATTGCGTTCGCGACCGTCTTCAATTCGGAAACCGTGATGCGGCTGAAGTGGCAAGAGATCGATCGAAATGTGGATCGCCTGGGCAACGACGCGGTGCAGTTCGATTTTCGGGAGGGTGACCACGAGGAGAGGGAGGATAAGGCTGAAGATGTCGAGCCTGATGACCCCGCCAAAGTCCCTCTGGTACGAATCACCGGAGACAAGCCTCGCGCGAAGCGCCAACTGGTGCGCCTACTAGACCCGAAGGCGAGTCGTCCCGCGCAAGTGAGCCTGAATCTGGTTCTGGATCTGCTGGCCGCGCTGACATCGCGCATCCGTCCGCACGTTGTTGCACCCGAGTATCGCGATCGCGTGTTTCTCTTTGTTCAAAAGAACGGCCCAAAGCAACCCAAGGGCTTTGGGAATTCAACACAAGCTGGGTCTGGTGACGATGTT
Source organism: Burkholderiales bacterium (assembly GCA_016185015.1). Classification (GTDB taxonomy): domain Bacteria; phylum Pseudomonadota; class Gammaproteobacteria; order Burkholderiales; family Burkholderiaceae_C; genus Hylemonella. The sequence goes on along the minus strand of JACPOI010000005.1, from coordinate 2,465 downwards.
TGGAAGAATGCGCTGGACAGTTTCATCGCTGATCACAAGCTGCCCGACTTTAACCTCAAGACCCTCCGCGCAACGCTCCTCGACTTCGTGCAGCTCTTCAACCGGGGTGATCTTGAGGCGGCCCAGAAGGTGGGTAATCACGGAAGTCGGCTGACCACATGGACCCACTACACCAGCGATCTTGTGAAGCGATTGCTGCAGGAAGCGACCGGCGAGACCCTTATGGTGCGGGAACGCTGGCTTGACTCAGGCGGGAAGCTCGATCCCCGCCAGCACCGGGAATCGACCAACAAGGGCTGCGCGACACCCGGCTGGCTGTGTCTGGACCCGTACGACTCGCCGCGTCCGAACCAGCGGAAAAACCGACTGTGCACCGCCTATGGCGAGTGTCCTGACTGTCCGTTGGCAGCTGCTCGTCCGGAAAATCCTCGCAACGTCATGCTGTACGAGGCACTGCGGCGGGCCGTTTACCGCAGTATTACGCGTGTGACATCCCCCGTATGGCAGCAACGCTGGGTGCCCGTGGTTGTTGCGCTTGATGCCCTGCTCAAGGATGTCCAGCCCGCTGTTCTTGATCGATCTCGCTCGCTATGCATCGAACTGCCCGATGTTGGCTAAAGCTCCGAGGCCACACATGAACCCCACATTCACACCAAACACACCCACCGCGGACATAGATCTTCCGCTGCTGGAAGACTCACCCGGCGGCGGGCATCGCCCGATATGGGAACTGACCCCAGATGAGTTTGCCGAGTATGCTGTCACGCCATTGAGCAAAGCTGGGGATCCGGTATGGAATCTACCTGTGATCACGATAGGTGGGAGACAGACGCATTGTCGATTGAACTGGTCCATGGAACTCTTCAACGGCAGTTGCCTCAACGATCCTGAGCATGCAAAGAGGCAGGGCTGGGCAAAAAAGTTGATGGCGCTGCTCCTGCATGCCCCATCCAAGGGGGAATCACCCGCAGCAGGGTCGATGCCAGCGTTCCAAATGGGATTCAAATGGCTCATCAGTTGGATGGTGGATCGATGCATCCATACCCCCGGCGAATTGAATCCGAGCGAGTACATCGAGGACCTGCCGCGCTACATTGCAGAAGCGAATGGGGATGATAGGGACACCACTGAAGCGCAGGTTAGGCTGGCCCTTCACATAATCCCCTATTTCTGGTCCGAGCGTCGCTTGCTGAACAAGTGGGGCGTGTCCAGCCTCACCGAAGATCCATTCCGCCATCACGGGATTTATTATTACGGTCAAGCAATTGCGACTAAATTGGTCGGTTGGATTCCCCCTCTGCCCGATGAAGTCGCGATCCCGCTCTTCAACGAGGTCGCGTGGTGGCTCGGCCAGCCGGCTGAGGACGTGATTCGGCTGCTGGAGTATGTGCAGGACCCGCTGGCGGGGGCGGAAATCGAAGTTGCGACGCTCAACTCAAAGACAGGCATCCGCGCGCAGATGGCCGGTGATGGGAAAGTTGCCCGGATTAAGCGCGCCAAACGCTTCCTTGCAGAATTCAAGTTCAGTTTGCTCCCCAACGAGACAAATCCGTGGCATGCCCCGCTGGACTCAGCCTTTGAGCGCGACGGGGATACGCCCCTAGTGGAAGCTCGAGTCCTGTTCGAAGCGGTACGCGAGGCCTGCGCACTGAGCATCCAGGGGATGTCCGGCATGCGAATCAGCGAGTTGCTGGGCATTGAGGCGGGACTCGATGTGTCGACTGGATTACCGAAAGGAGTTCGCGTCGAGTCCACGGCCACTGGCCTTTATGAAGTATTCATCATCCGCACGGTCATGAGCAAAACCGAGAAAGGTTTGCCTCGGGAGATGGATTGGGTGCTTGGCATGCGGCCCCAAGGATCGCAAGAAGAACCATTGCCGGTCCGTGCCCTGCGCCTTTTGAACCGGCTACACGTGCCATGGCGGGACTGTGCACGGACGACTAGATTGCTATTTCATGGAGGTGTAGGCGCAACTCTGCCCCTCAAAACCACCGTGCTTGGTGCAATGGACTCCGCAAGCATGCGGGATGGCATGAAGCGCTTCATCGCTCGCTGGGTCGATTTATCCGCTCTGCCGGATCAGTCCAAGCACCGCTTAAAAGACAACAATTTGGTCGAATGGCGCGAGTCGAGGGGAACAATCTTCAAGAGCCATATGCTGCGCAAGTGGAGGGTAGGGACACCATCTTGCGATGATATCCCCCCCAAAGAACCGTACGTGCTAGTTTCCCAGCATACGGCTCACGCACGACCACTGTTGAGATGGAGTCTAAGGGAGCAACCCTCGTCCATCACACCAGATTAAAGGCCCCCGGGCTGGTGACCGGCTTGACAACCTTCAAGCCAAGGGCGTGGACACGCTTGTGGCAGACCCTGTGCAGCAGAACCCGGTTGGATAGCGCGTCGCTACCTCCAAGCTCAATCGGGACGAGGTGGTGGTCCTCATCCCGTTCACTGTCAAG
>JACPOI010000024.1 GCA_016185015.1 Burkholderiales bacterium | reverse complement strand
GCGCCGGCGCCGAGAACGAGCAGCAGCGCGAGCGCGGCTGCCGCGACGGATGAACCTGTCAACCCCTTGTAAAGTGCCCTCAAGATGCCCGACCGCGCCTTCAAAGCCGAAACCCTGGCCATCCACGCGGGGCAAATCCCCGATACCGCCACCGGTTCCCGTGCGTTGCCAATCTACCAGACGACGAGCTTTGTGTTCGACAGCAGTCTTTTCCAACGAGGTATGAGCCTGGAGCCAGGCGCGAGATTCCAATGAGGAATGAGCCTGGGGGCGGGCTGGGATCGCTGGTTTTGGGGCTGGCTGGCGGCCCGCAGGCGGTGCGAGTCGATCATCGAATCGATGGTGATCGACATGAACGAAGCTCAGGTGCGCACGCTCGAGCAGGTGCGCCAGGTGTTGGCGGGCACGCAGGCGATGGAGTTCCAGGCGGCGGCCGAGGATGCGGGCCGCTACGCGTGGATCGAATCCGTCCTCAAGCGCTTTGAGTACCGCCGGCTGGCCCGGGCCGATCGCGGCGCGGTGCTGGCCTACCTGCAGCGCCTGAGCGGCTACAGCCGCGCCCAGATCACGCGGCTGGTCTCGCGCTGGGACGGCGGCAAGCCGCTGGTCAAGAACTATGGCGCGCCCCGGCGCCCGTTTGCTCGCCTGTACACGGCCGCCGACGTGGCGCTGCTGGTGGACGTGGACCGCGCAATGGGCACGCTGTCGGGCCCGGCCACGGCCTGCGTGCTGCGCCGTCAGCGCGATGTCTTCGGCGATGAGCGCTTCGCGCGCCTGGGCTCGATCTCGGTGGGACATCTGTACAACCTGCGCCACAGCGCGGGCTACCGCAGCCAGCGCGTGATGCTGACCAAAACCCAGCCGGCTAAGAACACCCAGATCGGCGTGCGCAAGGCTCCCGCGCCCGAGGGCCGCCCGGGCTTCATCCGCATCGACAGCGTCCACCAGGGCGACCTGGACGGCATCAAGGGCCTGTATCACATCAACGCGGTGGACTGTGTCACGCAGTGGCAGGTGGTGGCCAGCGTGCAGTCGATCTCCGAGGCGCACCTGCTCAGCGTCATCGAGCAGATGCTCTTGGAGTTCCCGTTCGAGGTCTTGGGCTTTCACGCCGACAACGGCAGCGAGTACGTGAACCACAAGGTGGCGCGCCTGCTGGAGAAGTTGCGCATCGAGTTCACCCGCAGCCGCCCGCGGCACAGCAACGACAACGGCCTGGCGGAGACCAAGAACGGCGCGGTGGTGCGCAAGATGTTCGGCTACGAGCACATCCCCAGACGCCACGCCGCGCGCTTCGACACCTTCTGCCGCGAGTACCTCAACCCGTTCTTGAACTTCCACCGGCCGTGCCTGTTCGCCACCGAGGTGGCTGACCCCAAGAAGCACGGCCGCATCAAGCGCGTGTACCGGCCCCGCGACGCGATGACGCCGCTGGACAAGCTGGCCAGCTTGGCCGACGCGGCGAGTTTCTTGCGGCCCGGCGTGACGCTGCACGAACTACAGCAACTGGCCGCCGCCCTCACCGATGTGCAGGCCGCCCAGGAGCTCAACGAGGCCCGCCAGGCGCTGTTCAGTCGGGTGCCGGCACGCACGGCTTGAGGCCGCAAGAACGCAACGCCGAACAGCCGGGCTGTGGACATGTGGACGATGCGCTGGCGCGCACCGGCGCGGGCGGTGGACAACGTGGGTACACGTTGCCCACCGCCCGCGCCTTCGACCACATGCCCACAGCCCCCGACCACCATTGATGAAGTGATGAAGTCAGAAAACCGGGGGCCCCAATACACTGGCCAGATCTACAACAGATCGACTCGCTTCACGTCGTCGATCTCAGGTCGCTCCAGGCTCATACCTGGATTGGAAAAGACTCGGCGCCTGCCGGAGCGGGTCGGCTCGAGCGAGGGGTTAGGCAGCAATGCTCGGTGCTCGCGGGCGCGGG
>JACPOI010000023.1 GCA_016185015.1 Burkholderiales bacterium | reverse complement strand
TTAGTTTGTGTAATGACCAGTAATACGAATGTCGCTTATTACTATAGAAAAAACGGTGGTGCACAATCATCTGCTACGAACGCAACAACGAATATCCCTAACTCTTCGCAGGGGAAATTGCAGTGGTCTGTTTCAAATGAAGACGCTGCTCACGAGTTCTCTTGGTTTATTCAAGCTGCTTCTTACACTAAATAAGGGCCTAAAGGCGTAACCCGTGTTGCACTGGAGTAGCTGGATAATGATGAGCCTCGGAATAGGTCTGATTCTTCTCGTAGCCCTGGGGATTGTGAGGTTGCTGCCTCAACCGCCCACAGAATCTGATCCCATGCCTACGCTTGGTCGTGATTCAGGCACCGTCGTGCTGCGTGTGCCAGATGGGGGTCTGGGCGCGACAACAGGACTTTCCATGATGCCTACCTTCCGCGATGGGCAAGTTGCAATAACGACTGATGCGCTCAGCGCATCGCTAAGACCGGGAGACATCATCTCGTTTCGTTTCCGGCTTCGTTGCGAGGCTCTAGAGTCGTGGCAAATTGGGATGCATCGGATCGTGACGATAGGTCTTGACGCAGCCGGTTGGTGGGCGCAGACGAAAGGCGACGGCAACCCTGGGCTGGACCCATGCGTCATCCGAGAGGGTGACCTGATCTCCCGCGTGGTGGCGGTGTTGCTGCCATGACGACGCCCCATAAGGTCTATATCCCAGGCTACGGAGAGGTTGACCAGGCGCGCCTCGCGGAGGTCATCGCGTCGCTCCCAAATCCGGCGGGCGTCGGAGTCGCCACGCAGGACATTGCCGTGGCGCTCCAGAAGCAGGATGCGAAGCCGCTTGCGCCACAACCACCGCCTCCGCTGGTGGCGGCTCCGGTCTCTAAGCCAGACATCATGCCTGACCCGGCGAGAGAGCAGTTGGCAGCGCCTCCCCCTCCAGAGCCTGAGCGTTACCAATCCACCCCGCAAAGCCAAGCGCCGCCGTTACCAGCGCCAGAAGGCGTGCCTGCATCTTCGGTGCTACTTACCGTCGCGGGGCCTGCGTATCCTCTTCCTGGGGGCGGCGTTCAGCTCGTGGGCTCAGGAGAGCGCTTCCTACCAGGACAGACGATCCCAGATCGGTCCGGCTCTGCGGTTGTTCCACCTTCGGCGCCTGGGCAAGGGCCGCCCAGTCCAGTTCTTCCGACGCCTACCGTCCCCACCACGTCTCCACCAATCCCTTCTCTAACGGCGGATCAGGTTACAACCTCCCCGCCTGAACACGATGCCCTTCTCGCCCAGATAACCCGTGAGACCCGTTATCTTGGTGGTTCGCTGGCAATGCTCAATCCGCCAGAGTTTGACCTAAAGGGCGTGCCGCCGCCAGCTTCGGACTTCACTGCGGGCGGGAGGTTCGCGCCGGATAGCGCGTGGTATCAACGCAGCGGCCAATACTGGGGTGGTTACGACATCTTCAAGGCAGCGAGCCTCGCTTACGCCCAGAGCCAGGAGCAGGCCGGGCGGATTTACGATGCGGCGGTGTCGGCGCTTCCTCCAGGCTACACAATCACTGAGACGCGAGAGGGCTTCCTGGATCGCTCCTCCAAGGATTTCCTCTCCGGCGCGGCCCTTATCCAAGCCCCGACAGCGCAGAGCATTGCGGCGGACCAGGCACGAAACGCGCAGGCCGCCGCGATTGCGGTCCTTCCGAAGCACCAGGACGGCACAGTTGACATCGCGGCCCTGGTAGACGCACGGGGCGAGGCCGAAGCCACAAAACGCCTGGAAGCCGCAGGAGTCCAGGATGCCTCCGGCATCATCACCACCTTCGTGGCCAACAAGATCGCCTACGAGCAAGCCAAGGCAGTCTATGAACAGGCGGTGGCCGACGCCAAGAACGAAGCCGAGCGCGTGAAAGCCGCCAACGTCTTGGCTCAGGCCAGGGCCGACGCTGCGAATGTAGCGAACCAGGCCGCTCTGACATCGTATGAGCAGGCCAAGGCGGTAGCCGACGCCCGCAACGCTGCCATAGCGCGGCTGCCGTTGAACCAGGATGGCACGGTGGACCTTGGGCGTCTCCTGGAGACAAATACCCGCGCCGAGGCAGTTCAGGCGCTAACGGACGCTGGCCTTGGCGTGCCGGAGCAGACCCTGGATGCTTACTACGCGGTGCTCCGCTCTTCAACGACGCTTCCAACAGGAGAACGTGTAGAGCGCGCCTCCTATGAGGCCCTGAGCGAGCAGGACAGGGCGCTGCTGAACCAGTTTGGGGTCCAGGGCTTTGCCGACATCCAGGCACAGATTTTCAAGGACAGGTCGGCGGCAGAACAGGCCATCAGCCAGGCCGGTGGCCTTATCCCCGCTATCAAGGCGGGTCTCCCCACAAGCGCTTTCGTGACGGCAGGCTACGATGCCGCGGCCATTGCGGAACTCAAAGCCGGACAACGCGCTCTGACGGACGCGCAGGCCATGCTCGCACCATTTGCCATCCAAGGCCCCACACCCTCCGGCTTCCCCATGTACGACGTGGGCGCTGCCGTACGTCAGGGCCTGGCAACCGGTTCTACGAACCAAACGAGTTACGCCCTCCAGGTTGTAGGCTATCAGCCGGCAGATATTCAAGGCGTCCAGGCGCAGATCGAACAGCAGCGACAGGCCGAAGCCGCTGCTCCTCCTCGCCCACCAGCCACGGGGACAATTCCTTTGCCTGTTACGGACGCCGGTGGTCCTGTATCGAACGATCCAGATTACATGGCGCGGTATCTGGCTGCTTATCCTAACTATCAAGGTTCATTCGCGCCGTCCCTGCTCGGCATTGCTAACAGGGTCCTGCCTTTCCTTGTGCCAGATGCCCCCGTACGCCTACCGCGGCTCCCTTTCCTATCCAAGGCCCCTGCTTCCGTTCGGGGTACGTCCGCGCTCAAAGGCGAGTTTCAGGTCACAGAGACGCTTTCTCCACCCGTACTGGAAACCCCAAGCCGTTTCGCGCCTGTCCGCCCCATCGTCATTGAGACGCAGCGAGTGATCGAGCCAAGGCCCGGCCAGTTCTACTTTGTTGAAAGGAACATCGTCCAGAAGCTGCCAGAAGTCCCAGGCGCAACGCTCCAGGACCTCAATGCTTTGTCTCCCGACGACCTGGCGGCGTTGATCCGAGGCGACCTAGAGCCGGGCGCGTTGTTCAAGCCGATTGTAGCGCGCCCTCCTGAGATTCCTGCTCCTTCTGCGCCAGTACCAGAATCACCGAGTGGCGGTGCCAGTGGAGGGGCTGGCACCGCCACGGTGATTCGCCCGGCGACTCGTGCCGAACAGGAGGCCGAGGAAATCCTGCGTGCAACCAAGGCGGGAAAAGAAGCGCCGACACCCGCTCCGGCCAAGCCTGGTCCATCGGCTGCGGCACAGGAGGCCGAAGCGTCCGCTGCGAGGCGGCTGCGTGTGGCGGAAGAAGCAAGGGCTGAGGCCGCAGCCAAGGTATCCCCGCCAATAATCCTGCCGAAGCCAGTCCCGCCAGTTCAACCTTCACCGGCTGTGGTGGCCCCAGCCCCAATCCCTATTCCGACTACGGCTCCTCCAGCGCCGGTTCCTGCACCTAGCGCGGCCCCAGAAGCGGCCCCGGCACTAGCGCCGAGTCCCAGTCCTGGCGCGGCCCCCGCGCCGGTTTCTACCCCTTCGCCCATACAAACCCCTTCTACGCCGATTCCCGTGCCGCGGTCGGCACCAGGACGCCTTCCAGACGTGCTCGACACGGAACTTGTCCCTGCTGTGTCCCCACACGCAATCCCCCTTATCCCTACGGAAGTCCCCACGGAAAGGCCGGTGCCGGAGGTAGTCGAGGTGCCTCAGCCTGCACCATCCACCATCACGGGTCCGGCACCATCCACGACGACTGCCCCAGGGCCGGATGTGATAACGGTCCCAAGCCCAGAGCCAGGCAAGGCACCTACAACTACCCCCGGCACTGGGCCGGAGGTTTCCCCTGCGCCTGGGGAAGCGCCCACGCCCACGCCCACGCCCACGCCCACGCCCACGCCCACACCCACGCCCACGCCCACGCCCACGCCCACGCCCACGCCCACACCCACACCTACGCCCACGCCCACGCCCA
>JACPOI010000022.1 GCA_016185015.1 Burkholderiales bacterium | reverse complement strand
CGCTACGGGCTACGCCCTTCGCAGCCTGTGCCCGCAGCTGCATCCTCATGTCCATCGTGATCTTGCACAGGGGACATCTCTAATTTGGACATCAGGGGACATTTCTAATTTGGGTTGACAAGCATCAGCACCAGGGGCCAGCGCTGCCAGACGATGCTCCAGTCCAGCATCATGCCGATGGTGATGAAAAACAGGCCCAGCAGCACGTCGTGGAAGGGCCGGATATCGGTTTCCACCTGGTGCTTGAACTCGGTCTCCGCAATCAGCATGCCGGCCACGAAAGCCCCCAGCGCCAGGCTCAGGCCGGCCAGCTCGGTCAGCCAGGCCAGGCCCAAAGTGATCAGCAGCAGGTTGAGCATGAAAAGCTCGTTGCTCTTGTGACGGGCGACTGCGGTCAGCCAGCGGCGCATCAGGCGCTGGCCACCCAGCAGCAGCAGGGACAGCAGCACCACGGCCTTGAGCAGGGCGTACCCCAGGGCGCCCAGCAGCTCATGGGCCGGGCTGCTCAGGGCGGGAATCAGTACCAGCAGGGGCACCACGGCCAGGTCCTGGAACAGCAGGATGCCCATGACGCGCTTGCCGTGTTCGGACTCCAGCTCCAGCCGGTCGGCCATGAGCTTGACCACGATGGCCGTGCTGCTCATGGCCATGACACCCGAGAGCGCGAGGGCGGTTTGCCAGCTGATGGACCACTGGTCTGGCAGCAGCAGGGTCAGCCCATAGGCGCCGGCCATGGTGCACAGCATGGTGAACAGGACCTGCAGCAGGCCCAGACCGAAGACATGGCGCCGCATGGCGCGCAGGCGCGGCAGGTTGAATTCGAGCCCGATGGCGAACATCAGGAACACGACCCCGAATTCCGCGAGGTGGCGCACGCCGGTCGAGTTCTGAGCCAGCGCCAGCGCATTGGGCCCTATCAGCACGCCCACGACGAGATAGCCGAGCATGGGCGGGAGCTTGAGACTGCGGAAAACGACGACACCCAGCACCGCTGCCAGCAGGTAGATCAAGGTCAATTCAAGCCCGGTCATACCCGGATACTAGCAAGACGACAGGCCCCGATAGAATCGATACATGAGCGACAGCAAGCAGGAACCAGCGCCCCTGGATACAGGCCGGGTCATCCGCCTTGCGCATGAGACCCTCGAGATCGAAGCCGCAGCCGTGTTGGGCCTGCGTCAGCACATCGGCGAGTCTTTCACCCAAGCCGTGGCCCTGATGCTCAAGGTGCCGGGGCGGGTGGTCGTGATGGGCATGGGCAAGAGCGGGCACATCGGTCGCAAGATGGCTGCCACCCTGGCCTCTACCGGCACACCGGCCATGTTCGTCCATCCGGCCGAGGCCAGCCACGGCGATCTGGGCATGATCACGGCAGCCGATCTGCTGCTGGCGATTTCGAACAGCGGCGAGTCCGAAGAGCTGACTGCCATCCTGCCGGTACTCAAGCGCCAGGGCGTGCCCCTGATCGCCATGACCGGCAATCCCGCGTCCACCCTGGGCCTGCATGCCGACCTGGTGCTCGACACGGCGGTCGAAAAAGAAGCCTGCCCCTTGAACCTCGCACCAACGGCCAGCACCACGGCCCAGCTCGCCCTGGGGGATGCCCTGGCGGTGGCCCTGCTGGATGCGCGCGGCTTCAAGGCCGAGGACTTTGCCCGCTCCCACCCCGGCGGCTCGCTCGGGCGCAAGCTGCTGACCCATGTGAGCGATGTGATGCGTCAGGGCGAGGCCGTTCCGAAGGTCAGCCCGGAGGCCGGATTCAGCGCCATCATGCGCGAGATGAGTGCCAAGGGTCTCGGAGCCACGGCCATCGTCGACGCGCAGGATCGCGTGCTCGGCATCTTCACAGACGGTGACCTGCGGCGCCTGCTGGAAAAGGGTGTGGACATGCGTACGGGCACGGCGCAGCAGTTCATGCATCCCAACCCGGTCACCATCGGGCACGACGCATTGGCCGTGGAGGCCGCCGAGATGATGGAGCAGCGCCGTATCACCAGCGTGCTGGTGGTGGACGGCGAAGGGCGGCTGTGCGGCGCCTTGAACAGCAACGATCTGATGCGCTCGAAAGTCATATGAATCCCGTGCGCCCTGCACTGAGTTTTCCGCCGGAACTGCTGCTGCGCGCGCAGGGCATCCGGGTGGCCTTTTTCGATGTCGATGGGGTCCTGACCGACGGCGGCCTCTACATCGGTGAGACGGGTGAAAGTCTCAAACGGTTCAACACCCTCGATGGCCACGGCCTCAAGCTCCTGCAGCGCGCGGGTATCACGCCCGCGGTGATCACCGGCCGTGACAGCGCAGCCCTGCGTGTGCGCCTGCAGGCGCTGGGCATCCGCCATGTGCACTATGGCACCGAGGACAAGCGGCCGGCGGCCGAGCTGACGCTGCAGGCCCTGGGCCTGGACTGGTCGCAGGCGGCCGCCATCGGCGACGACTGGCCGGACCTGCCCGTCATGCAGCGTTGTGCCTTCGCTTGTGCGCCGGCCAATGCGCATGCCGAGGCGCTGGCACGTGCCCATCATGTGACGAAGGCCGCCGGCGGTGCTGGCGCCGCCCGCGAGTTCTGCGACCTGCTGCTGGTGGCCAGCGGCCGTTATGTCGACCTGTTGCAGGAGTTCCTGCCGTGATCCGGGTCCTGCGTCTGGCCTGGGACCGCCTGTCGATCTACCTGCCGCTCATGCTCATGGGCCTGCTGGCGCTGGGGACCTACTGGCTGGTACGCAGCACGCCCTTGCTGGAGCCCGGGGCGGCGGAACAGCCGCAGCGCAGAGACCCGGACTACCTGATGGAGCGTTTCTCGATCAAGACCTTCGACAGCGAAGGGCGCCTCAAGAGCGAGGTCTACGGTGAACAGGCCCGGCATTATCCGCACACCGACCTGCTGGAAATCGACCAGGTGCGTATCCGCAGTTTCAACAGCCGCGGCCACCTGACGGTGGCGACGGCAAAACGCGCATTGGCCAACAACGATGCCAGCGAGGTACAGCTCATGGGGGATGCCCAGGTCGTGCGCGAAGCCACCGTGGACCGCAGCGGTGCCACCTTACCGCGCGTGAGCTTCAACGGCGAGTTCCTGCACGCTTTCCTGGAAGAAGAACGCATCAAGTCGCACAAACCCGTGGCACTGATGCGGGGCAACGACCGCATCACCGCCGAAAGCATGGACTACAGCAACTTCGACCAGGTCGTGGAACTGCGGGGCCGTGTGCGCGGCACGCTGCAGCCGCCGCAGGACCGCTGAGCTGCGCCGGGTCTATGCGCAAGCTGGTCTTCATCACGGGCGCGTCCAGCGGCATCGGCCAGGCCCTGGCCCTGTGCTGCTACCAGGCCGGTTATGACCTCGCCCTGGTGGCCCGCCGCGCACACGAGATACAGCAATGGGCCGACACGCACCGGCTCGAAGCGCAGCGCTATCGCCTGTACGTCGCCGATGTGGCTGACATCCAGAGCATCATCGCGGCAGGACAGGCTTGCCTGACGCAGCAGGGCTTGCCCGACGTGGTGGTGGCCAATGCCGGCATCAGCATCGGCATGGACACGGCCGAACGCGAAGACCTCGCGGTCATGGCGCGTACCTTTGCGGTCAACAACACGGGCCTGGCGGCGACTTTCCATCCCTTTGTCGAGCCAATGCGCCAGCGGGGCACCGGGCGCCTGGTGGGCATCGCCAGCGTGGCCGGTATCCGCGGCCTGCCCGGCCACGGTGCGTACTGCGCCAGCAAGGCTGCCGTGATCAGCTATTGCGAGAGCCTGCGCGGTGAGCTGCGCAGCAGCGGTGTACGCGTGGTCACGCTGAGTCCGGGGTATATCGACACCCCGCTGACACGCGAGAACCGCTACGCCATGCCTTTTCTGATGTCAGCGCCCGCCTTTGCCGAGCGTGCCTTGCGCGCGATCGAGGCCGAGGTGAGCTACCGCGTCATTCCCTGGCAGATGGGCCTGGCGGCCCGCTTGCTGCGCCTGCTGCCCAACGCCCTTTTTGACCGCCTGCTGGCCGGGCGGCCGCGCAAGCATCGCGCGCCACTTCAGTAACGGGACCTTGCCGGTGCCTGCGGTTTCGCGGTGACTGGCAAACGCTGGAGCTGACCACCCAAAAAACGAAAAAAGGCCCCCGACGGGGCCTTTCGTTTGCCAAGCAGGCAAGCTCAATAACCGCGACGACCGCCGCCACCGCCACGCGGGTTGCCGTAGGGGCTGCGGAAACCACCTTCGCCACCGCCACCGCCTTCACCACCACCATACCCACCGCCGCCTTCGCGACGACCGCCGCCGCCACCACCACCACCACCACCACCGTAGCCCCCCCCACCGCCGCCTCCGTAACCGCCGGTGCGCGGCGGGCGTGGCTCCATGGGACGGGCTTCGTTGACCACGATGCTGCGGCCGCCCAGGGGCTGGCCGTTCATGCCATTGATGGCCGCTTGCGCTTCGGCATCGCTGCCCATTTCGACAAAACCGAAACCCTTGGAACGGCCGGTGTCACGCTCCATCATGACCTTGGCGCTGCTGACGCTACCGAACTGACTGAAAGCCTGTTCCAGGTCGTTGTCGCGGATGGAATAGGCAAGATTGCCCACGTAGAGTTTGTTGCCCATGCAGGGACTCCTGAGTCAAAGCTAAAACAAGCGATGGGGTCCCAGAAACGCAATCCATTCGTGTCGATGATGCGAATTCAGCAGATCACCGCAATCCTGTGACAGGCCTCCCAGCCGTCACTTTTTAATTATTGACACAGAAATCCGGTTCCGACAAGGTGCTCCAGCTTAGTAAAAACCATGAAAAAAGGGCCCGCGGGCCCTTTTTGGTCAGCTTGGAACAGGATCAGTAGCTGCTACGGCCACCGCCGTAACCACCGCCACCGCCTTCACGACGGCCACCGCCACCACCGCCGCCGTAACCACCACCGCCGCCGCCGTAGCCGCCGCCACCACCACCGTAGCCGCCGCCGCCACCACCGCCGTAACCACCACCACCGCCACCGCTACGGGGCGGGCGGGCTTCCATCGGACGGGCTTCGTTGACCACCAGGGCGCGACCGCCCTGTTGCTGGCCGTGCAAGGCCGCAATGGCAGCTTGTGCTTCAGCATCGTTGCCCATTTCGACGAAACCGAAACCCTTGGAACGGCCGGTGTCGCGCTCCATCATGACCTTGGCGCTGCTGACGCTACCGAAAGCGGAAAAAGCGCGTTGCAGGTCTTCGTCACGGAAGGAATAAGGCAGGTTGCCTACGTAAAGTTTGTTGCCCATGAAGGGACTCCTCAAAAAGACTCAGGTTGTGCCCGCAGCTGCATCCTCATGTCCATCGTGATCTTGCACAGGGGACATCTCTAATTTGGACATCAGGGGACATTTCTAATTTGGGTTGACATGAAATATCCAGCGATCGGATACCCGTAGGCCCTGGATCTGTAAGAAAGAGGGGCTTGGAAACGACAAAACGGTCTTATCCGGAGCAAAACCATGTACAGGATTGCAAACCTCGCCACAAGCCGCCCGGGCCGGTGCGCCAGCGACAACAGCCCAGCCCAGGGTGATCGGCCAGACCTTTGAAGGCCGGCCTTTTGACCTGGCCGGGCTGCGGGGCAAGGTCGTCCTGGTGGTGTTCTGGTCCACCACCTGTGCCGTATGCCGCGACAAGATGAGCGAACTGCGCGCCAATTACGAAGGCTGGCGCGGCCAGCCCTTCGAGATGGTCCTGGTCAACCAGGACCGGCGCTTGCAGGACGTGCAAGCCTACGAGCAGATCCTTGCCCTGACGGTGCCCCGTGCGCAACGTTTTCCACAACTCTGGAGCGGCCAGCCGGGTTATGTCGATAGTTTCGGCGCGCAAGCCGTGTTGCCGGCGACCTACATCATCAACAAGGACGGAGCCGTGGAAAAAGCCTACGCGGGACGCATTCCGCCCGAGGCCTGGGATGACATTGCCGATCTGCTGTAAGAAAAGCGGCCCGGCCCCCGACTCAATCTGTAGCCGGGCGATGGTCGCGCGGCCTTATCCACCAGGAGCATTTCCATGAACCAACGTGCCATCGTTGCCGCCGCTGCGGCCACCCTTCTCTCCACCCTGTTCGTCGCCACCCCAGCCATGGCCCAGAGCAAGGAAAAATGCTACGGCATCGCCAAGGCCGGACAGAACGACTGCGCCAGCCTCGCGGGCACGCATTCCTGCGCCGGCCAGGCCAAGCTGGACAACGACAAGGGTTCCTGGAAGTACGTGACCAAGGGCAGCTGCAAGCAGATGATGGGCATGACTGCGGACGAAGCCAAGATGGCGACCGGCAAGAAGGGCTGATCCGGCCATGACGGTGCGCCAGCCCGTGTCTGCGGCCCCCGGTCCGTGCGCAGCGGCCGGTGTGGGCATAGGCTGGCGGCATCCGCACTACGGCGACTTGCTGCAAACCCTGCCATCCCTGGCCTTTCTCGAGGTCCACTCGGAGAACTTCTTTGGTGCCGGCGGCGCGGCGTTGGCCGTGCTGGAGCAGGGACGTGCCCATTACCCGGTCAGCTTGCATGGGGTCGGGCTGGGACTGGGTTCGGTGGCCGGCGTGGATCGGCAGCATCTGGAACAGCTGGCGACGCTGGTGGAGCGTATCGAACCCTGCCTCGTCAGCGACCACGCCTGTTTTACGCACGGCGTGCTGCCGGGCCAGGCCACAACGGTCCATACCGGCGACCTGTTGCCCCTGCCCTTCAGCCGCGCCGCGCTCGATGTGCTGTGTCGCAACGTGCAGCTTGTGCAGGACCGCCTGCACCGGCCGCTGCTGGTGGAAAACCTTTCCGCCTATGTCCAGTGCCCCGGCAACGAGATGACCGAAGTCGAGTTCCTGCATGAACTGGCGCGTCGCAGCGGTTGTCGTCTGCTGCTGGACATCAACAACCTGTATGTGAATGCGCGCAATGCCGCCTTGCGCGGCGAGTTGCCGGACCCGCAAGCCGCCGTGCGCCACACCCTGGACATGCTGGACCCGACGCTGATCGGAGAGATCCATCTGGCCGGTCACACCGATGTACATGATGGCGGTGTGCATCTGGTCATCGACGATCACGGCCAGCGGGTCTGCGACGAGGTCTGGGCGCTGTATGCCCACGCCCGCGAACAGCTGGGCGCCATCCCGACCTTGATCGAGTGGGATACCGGGCTGCCGCCGCTGGCCGTCCTGCTGGATGAGGCCGCGCGCGCCGCCGCAATGGTCAACCGGGTGTTGCAAACCGCATGAGCGCTCAGACCGCACCCGCAGACACCGCGCTCGCGGGCTGGCAGCAGTCCCTGCTGGCCGCCTTGTGGGCGCCAACACACGACGAAGCCCTGGACCAGCTGGCCGTGCCGGGCGTGGCGCATCGCCACTTCATGTGGCGGGGCATCGCGGCCTATCGCAGCCATGCTGCCGCCCAGGCGGTGCGCTCGCTGGGCGCGGCGTATCCCGCGGTGGAGCACCTGGTCGGGCCAGAAAATTTCGAGGCGCTATCGCGCCTCTTATGGCGTGAGCGACCGCCACAGGCAGGTGATCTGGCGCAATGGGGTGCGGTCCTGGCAGCGCAGATCGAAGACCTGCCCGACCTGGTGGCGGACTTCCCCTTCCTGGCTGATGTGGCGCGGGTCGAATGGGCCCTGCACAGCATGGCCACGCTAGGCGATGCCCAGGCAGAACCGACCAGCTTCACGTTGTTGGCCGAAGAAGATCCCGCCAAGCTGCGGTTCGTTCTTGCGCCCGGTACGGCCTGCTTCAACAGTGCCTGGCCGGTGGTGACGTTGATTGAGACGCAGCGCGGCACGTCGCCCCGGCAAGCCCCCAGCGGTGAAACCGCACGGGTCTGGCGCAGCGGCTGGCGGCCCCGGTTGTGCCAGGCGCAACCGGGGGAGCCGGCGTTCCTGCGGGCCGTGCAAGAGGGAAAGAGTCTGGGCGCGGCGCTGGGATCTGCACCCGGCTTCGATTTCAGCGCCTGGCTGGCGCCTGCCGTGCAAGAGGATCTGTTGCTGCGCGTCGTGCTGGACCCGGCGCGTCATGCCTGAAGGCTGTGCAAAAAATACGAGGAGCGTCACACCATGCCAAGAACCAACACCCATTCGCTGCCGCTGTTCCTGTGGACCCGGCTGAGCCAGGGCTTGCAAGCCCTGCAGCCGGCCGCGGCCCTGCTGGCGCGCCTGTATGTGGCGCAGGTCTTTTTCCTGTCCGGTCTCACCAAGCTGCGCGACTGGGAGATCACGGTGGCCCTGTTCACCGACGAGTACCAGGTGCCACTGCTGTCGCCCGCGCTGGCCGCCTGGCTGGGCACGGCAGGCGAGCTGCTGCTGCCGCTCATCCTGGTCCTGGGTCTGGGTGCCCGCTTCGCAGCCCTGGGCCTGAGTGTGGTGAATGCCGTGGCCATCATCAGCCTGGCCGAGATCGCACCGGCCGCGCTGCAGCAGCACATTCTTTGGGGTGTGCTGCTGGCGGGGCTGGCCATCTACGGCCCCGGGCGCTGGACGCTGGAGCAGCGGGCCTGGCCCTGGCTATTGCAGCGCATGGGCCAAGGCCCGGGGCTCACCAGTTGACGTCGCGGTCCGGTGTCGCACCGATCTTGTGGATGCTCAGGTCGGCGCCGTCGAATTCTTCTTCCTGGCTCAGGCGCAGGCCCATGGCGAGCTTGAGCGCACCGTAGACCACGAAGCCACCCATCAACGCCCACAGCACGCCCAGGCCGGTGCCGATCAGCTGGCCCGAGAGGGTGACGCCACCCAGGCCGCCCAGGGCCTTGCTGCCGAAGATGCCGGCGGCGATGCCACCCCAGGTGCCGCACAAGCCGTGCAGGGGCCACACGCCCAGCACGTCGTCGATCTTCCATCTGTTCTGCGTCAGCGTGAACATGGAAACGAAGATGGCGCCGGCCACGCCGCCCACCACCAGTGCGCCCAGCGGGTGCATCAGGTCGGAGCCGGCACAGACCGCCACCAGGCCGGCCAGGGGGCCGTTGTGCACGAAACCCGGGTCGTTTTTGCCCACCAGCAAGGCCGCCAGCGTGCCGCCGGCCATGGCCATGAGCGAGTTCACGGCCACCAGGCCCGAGATCTTGTCCAGGGTCTGGGCGCTCATGACGTTGAAGCCGAACCAGCCCACCACCAGGATCCAGGCGCCCAGGGCCAGGAAAGGAATGCTCGACGGCGGGTGGGCCGAAACGCCGCCATCCTTGCGGTAGCGGTTGTAGCGCGCACCCAGCAGCAGCACCGCCGGCAGGGCGATCCAGCCGCCCACGGCGTGCACCACGATGCTGCCTGCGAAGTCATGGAACTCCTCGCCCGTGAAGGACTTGATCCAGGCCTGGATGCCGAAGTGCTGGTTCCACGCGATGCCTTCGAAGAAGGGGTAGACGAAACCGACGATCACGCCCGTGGCGATCAGCTGCGGCCAGAACTTGGCGCGCTCGGCAATGCCGCCCGAGATGATGGCCGGAATGGCGGCTGCAAACGTCAGCAGGAAGAAGAACTTCACCAGCTCGTAGCCATTCTTTGCTACCAGCTGTTCCGCGCCGATCAGAAAGCTGCTGCCATAGGCCACGCCATAACCGACCAGGAAATAGACCACGGTGGAAACCGAGAAGTCCACCAGGATCTTGATCAGGGCATTGACCTGGTTCTTGCGCCGTACGGTGCCCAGTTCCAGGAAGGCAAAGCCGGCGTGCATGGCCAGAACCATGATGGCGCCGAGCAGGATGAACAGGGCATCCGTGCCCTGCTTTAGTGCGTCCATTTTGAGATCTCCGAAAAAATGCTTTTGTCTGGTGCGAAAACCAGAATTTTTAAGAAATGCACCAATGACAAGCAAAATTCAGGCCAAACTGCGCCAAGCGGGTGCAATGAACGCACCAAGCCGGGATGGGCTGAGCCACAAACCGGGTCGGTAGAATCGACCGATGGAAGCATTTCTGATTTCGACCGGCCTGGTCGCGCTGGCCGAAATGGGCGACAAGACGCAGCTCCTGGCCCTCATCCTGGCGGTTCGCTTTCGCAAACCCTGGCCCATCGTGGCCGGCATCCTGGTCGCCACCGTCGTCAACCACGCCCTGGCCGGTGCGCTCGGCGCCTGGGTCACCACGGTGCTGGGCCCGGTCTGGCTACGCTGGATCCTGGGCTTGTCCTTCCTGGTCATGGCCGCCTGGATGCTGATTCCCGACAAGTTCGACGACGACGACGACGCGTCCCAGGCGCCGCGCTGGGGTGTGTTCGGTACCACCGTGATTGCTTTCTTTCTGGCCGAGATGGGCGACAAGACCCAGATCGCCACCGTGATGCTGGCCGCGCAATACCAGGCCTGGGCCTGGGTGGTTGCCGGCACCACGCTGGGCATGATGCTGGCCAATGCCCCGGTGGTCTGGCTGGGCGAGCGCATGACGCGCCGCATCCCGATCCGCCTGGTGCACCTGGTCTCGGCAGGGATCTTCGTGGTGCTGGGCCTGGCGGTGCTGTTCGGCTGGGGCGCCTAGGGCCTGTGCGCTCTAGCCCGGCTTGCGCCGGTAGATCACGTGATAGGCCAGACCCACCAGCACACTGCCGCCGACCAAGTTACCCGCGATCACCGGCAGCAGATTGCCCAGCATGCCGCTCCAGGTCACCGGGGGCGTGGCGCCCAGCGGGCCGAAGTGTTGCAGGAGCATGGCCAGCGGCATCAGGTACATATTGGCAATGCTGTGCTCGAAGCCGGCCGCGACAAAAGCCATGATGGGCGGCACCACAGCGACCGCCTTGTCCACCACGCTGCGCCCGGCCATGGCCATCCACACGGCCATGCAGACCAGCACATTGCACAGCACGCCGCGAAAGAAGGCCTGCAGCGGCGACAGGTCCTGCTTGGCCAGGGCGATCTTGACGACCTGCTGGCCAATGGCACCGCCGTTCAGATCGGTGTGGCCGCTGGCAAACACCAGCACGGCCAGGCCGGCCGCGCCGACGAAGTTGGCCGCGCACACCAGCATCCAGTTGCGCAACACCTCGGCACTGCTGATGCGGCCGTCGGCCCAGGCCATGGCCAGCAGGTTGTTGCCGGTGAAAAGTTCGGCGCCTGCAACCACCACCAGCAGCAGGCCCAGCGAGAACACCAGGCCACCCCCGATGGCACCGGCGGCAAATCCCAGTGTGGCATCGGACTTCACCAGCACGAACAGCATGGCCCCCAGGCCGATGAAAGCACCCGCGAGCACGCCCAGCATCAACAGGGGCAATGTGGCCAACCTGGCCTTGGTCACGCCGACCGATTCGATGCGCTGGGCGATTTCGCTCGGGGCGTAGGCGTCGGATCCGTACAGCTCGGACATGGGTTACTCCGGTATCGGGTGGTGAAGACTTGGACTTATACTAATCCTCAGCGCCGATTTGAACCCGATTGCGGGCGCCGGAACCCTGGAGTTCCGAAGTTCAGCTAAACAGGCAAGGTGTTTCCGCTCTCTGAGACCCGGCCCAGCTGAACGCTATGCCGGGTTTTTGTTTTTGAAACCACCGATGTTGATTGCCCAGCCTCAGGCTATGACCTTCGATGCCGCCCTGCCCCTGCAGAGCGGCGCGAGCATCCGCGGCTACACGCTGGCCTACGAGACCTACGGCAGGCTCAATGCCGACAAGTCCAACGCCGTGCTGATCTGTCATGCGCTCAATGCCTCGCATCACGTGGCCGGCGTCTACGAAGGCCAGCCCAAGAGCGAGGGTTGGTGGGACAACATGATCGGCCCCGGCAAGCCGGTGGATACCGACAAGTTCTTTGTCATCGGCGTCAACAACCTGGGTTCCTGCTTCGGCTCCACCGGTCCCATGCACGTCAACCCGGACACGGGCAAGGTCTACGGCGCCGACTTTCCGGTGGTGACGGTGGAGGACTGGGTCAATGCCCAGGCCCGCCTGCTCGACGTGCTGGGCATCCAGACCCTGGCGGCTGTCATGGGCGGCAGTCTGGGCGGCATGCAGGCCTTGAGCTGGACACTGCAGTACCCCGGGCGTGTGCGCCATGCCGTGGTGGTGGCCAGCGCGCCCAACCTCAACGCCGAGAACATCGCTTTCAACGAAGTGGCGCGCCGCGCCATCGTGACCGACCCGGATTTCCATGGTGGTCATTTCTACGAACACGGCGTGATCCCCAAGCGCGGCCTGCGCATCGCGCGCATGATCGGCCACATCACCTACCTGAGCGACGACGTCATGAACGAGAAGTTCGGACGCGAACTGCGCAGTGCCGTGGCGGGCACCGTGCGCGAGGCCTACCAATACAGCACGCAAGACATCGAATTCCAGATCGAGAGTTACCTGCGTTACCAGGGCGACAAGTTCAGCGAATATTTCGATGCCAACACCTACCTGCTGATCACGCGCGCGCTGGACTACTTCGATCCGGCACGGCGGCACGACGGTGACCTGACCCGCGCGCTGGCGGCGGCGCGGTGCAAGTTCCTGCTGGTGAGTTTCAGCACCGACTGGCGCTTCTCGCCCAAACGCAGCCGCGAGATCGTCAAGGCCCTGCTCGACAACCGGCGCGAACTCAGCTACGCCGAGATCGACGCCCCGCACGGGCACGACGCCTTCCTGCTGGACGACGCGCGCTACATGAAGCTGGTGCGCTCCTATTTCCAGGGCATCGAGAGGGAGCTCGTGTCATGAGCGATCGCCTGACCCTGGAAACCATCGCCAGCCTGGTGCCGCAAGGCGCCCGCGTGCTGGACCTGGGCTGCGGCGACGGCACCCTGCTGGCCCATCTGCAGGCCGCGCGCGGTTGTAGCGGCTACGGCATCGAGATCGCCGACGACAACGTGCTGGACTGCGTGCAGCGCGGCGTCAACGTCATCCAGCTCAACCTGGACGAAGGCCTGGCCCTGTTCGAAGACCAGAGCTTCGACGTGGTGCTGCAGATCGACACCTTGCAGCACCTGCGCAATGCCGAGACCGTGCTGCGCGAGACCGCGCGCGTAGGCCGCATGGGCATCGTGGCCTTTCCCAATTTCGCGCACTGGCCGAATCGTCTCAGCGTGCTGGGCGGACGCATGCCGGTGACGCGCCGCCTGCCCTACCAGTGGTACGACACGCCCAATATCCGCGTCGGCACCCATGCCGATCTGGAAGTGCTGGCGCAGCGCAATGGTTTGCAGATCCTGGATAGCTTCGGCCTGCACAACGGTCGCCTGCGGCGCTTCTTGCCCAATCTGCTGGCCAGCACGGCCGTCTTGAAGTTTTCGCGCTGAAAACTTGTTCAGCCATGGCTACCGATCCCGCGCTCAGCTCCCAGGCCCACGCCGAGCGGGGCCCGCGCCCTGCTGACCAAGGCCACCGAAGTGTTTGATGCTGCTGCCGTACATGCCGCGATGGACCGCGTGGCTGGCGAGATCAACGCCCGCTTTGCCCGGACCGACAGCCCCGCTTTTCCGCTGGTGCTGGGCGTGATGGGCGGTGCCGTGGTCTTTGCCGGCCAGATCCTCACGCGGTTCAAGTTTCCGCTCGAATTCGACTACATCCACGTCACCCGTTATGGCGCCAAGGACCAGGGTGGCCGCATCGAATGGAAGGTGGAGCCTCATGCCGAGGTGCGCGGGCGCACGGTGATCGTTCTCGACGACATCCTGGACGAGGGCGAGACCCTGGCGCACGTGAAGGAGCGTCTGCTCGAGATGGGCGCCGCCGAGGTGCTGCTGGCTGTGTTCGCTGACAAGGACATCGGCAAGTCCAAGCCGGTCAGGCCGGACTATGTGGGCCTGGTCTTGCCGAACAAGTTCGTGGTCGGCGTCGGCATGGACGCCTACGGCTACTGGCGCAACCTGCCCGGCATCTGGGCGCTCGACATCTAGCGGTAACGCACGACGGCGGGTTGCTCAGGCGCCTGCCGAGCTGCCGTAGCCCATGGTCCGAGGCAGCCAGAGCACGATCTCGGGGAACAGGGTCATGGCCACCAGCAGCCCCAGCAACATCACCAGGAAGAGCCAGCCTTCGCGCATCATCTCGCCGATCGGAATGCCGGTCAGCGCCTTGGTGACGAAGAGCAGCATGCCGAACGGCGGGTGGATCAGGCCGATCATCATATTGAGCACCACCAGCACACCGAAGTGGACCAGGTCCACGCCCAGCATTTTGGCGGCGGGCAGCAGCATGGGCACGAAGACCAGCAGCAGGACCGAGACGTCGAGGAAACAGCCCAGCACCAGGAACAGGGCGTTCACCATGAACAGGAACTGCAGACGGCTCAGCTGCAGGCCGTCGACCCAGGCGGCCATGGCCTGGGGCACCCCTTCGGCCGTGAACGCATAGTTCAGCATGAAGGAGCCGGCCAGGATGATGGTGATCACGGCGCTGGAACGCGTGGACTCCAGCACCACGCCCCAGAACGAGCGCCAACTCAGCGCTCGAAAGACCACGGCGGCCAGGATCAAGGCGTGCAGGGCTGCAACGGCCGCAGCCTCGGTCGGGGTAAACGCCCCGGAGTAGATGCCGCCCAGCAGGACGATGGGCATGGACAGCGGCAAGGCCCCGCGAAACAGGATGCCCGGCCACTCCTTGAGCGGCACCGGGGCCTCGCGCGGCATATTGCGTTGGCGGGCGATGTAGTGCACCACACCCATCATAAGCAGCGTCATGCAGACCCCAGGCACGACACCACCGAGAAACAGCGCACCGACCGATGCGCCCGACACCAGCGCATAGATCACCATGGGGATGGAGGGCGGGATGATAGGCCCCAGGGTGGCGCTGGCCACCACCACGGCCCCGGCAAAGCCGCGGCTGTACTCGGGCTTCTTGAGCATCTGCTTGATCGTGACCAGGCCCGGCCCCGCGGCGTCGGCAATGGCGCTGCCGCTCATGCCCGAGAAGATCACGCTGACCAGGATGTCCACCTGCGCCAGGCCGCCGCGCATTCGGCCGACCAGGATGCGACAGAAGTCGAAGATGCGTTCGCTGACCGTGCCCGCGTTCATGATGTTGGCGGCGAAGACGAAGAGCGGTACGGCCAGCAGCACGTAGCTGTTGTACAGGCCGTTGCTGACCTGCTCGGCCACCAGGCCCAGGTCCTGGCCCTTGACCAGCAGGTAGGCCACCCCGGCCATCAGCATGGAGAAACCGATGGGCATGCGCAGCAGCATGCCAGCCAGCACCACGCCCACCAGAGCCCACAGCGCCAGGCTCATGACGAGGGCTCCAGGTCGTCCAGGTCCTGGCCGCGGCAGGTCCGCCAGAGACCATGCAGGCTGCGCCCCACGAGGGCCAGCAGCAGCAGCACGAAGGGCAGGAAAACCCATTCAAACGACAGGCCGAGCACGGGCGTGCCCTCGCGCCCCATGAAATGCACATAGTCCCAGCTGGCCGGGATGGCCACTGCGGCGAGGCCACCGATCATCAGGTGACCGGCGAAACGCATGACGCGGCGCACGCGCCGGCTGGCACTGTTCCAGAGCAGGTCGAACACCACCTGCTCGCGCTCGCGCACCATGAAGGCCGAGGCCCAGAGGATGACCCACAGGTACAGCACCACGGCCAGCTCATCGGTCCAGGGCAGCGGACGGTTGAAGCCGAAGCGGGCTGTGATCTGCACGAGGAATACCACGAACAGCCCCAGGAACATCAAACCGCCCAGGGTCTGGGCGGCCTTGCGCAACAGGCCCATGGATCAGCGGGTGGCGTTGATGCGTTCGATCAGACCGGCCGGCCAGACCTTGGCGTAGTCGGAGCGGGCGTAGGTCTCCTGGACCGACTTACGGAAGGCCTCGACATCGGGCGTGCTGATCTGCAAACCCTGTTGCCGGAAGAAGTCCACAAGCTGGCTTTCCTCCTTGATCCGGTTCTCGTTGTTGAACTTCGCTGCCGCCTGCGCAGCGGCCGTCACGTTCTGCTTCTGTGCTGGCGTCAAGGCGTTCCAGCTCTTATTGGAGATCGTGATGAAGAGACTGTCGACCAGGTGCTGGGTCAGCACCAGCTGTTTGGTCACCTCGTAGAACTTGGCAGCCCGTGCCGTGGGCAGCGGGTTGTCCTGGCCGTCAATGGTGCCGGTCTTCAGACCCAGATACACCTCGCTAAAAGCCAACGGAGTGGCGGTAGCGCCCAGCGCGTCGCCCAGGAACAGCCACTCCTTGGTACCGGGCATGCGCAGCTTCACGCCCTTGAGGTCGGCCGGTGTGCGCACCGGGCGCACCTCGCGCAGATTGAGCTGGCGCGTGCCCAGGTAGACCGTGGCGAGCACGGTCACGTCCATCTTGTCGGAGACGGCCTTGAACAGCTCGGTGCCGATCGGGCCGTTGAAGACCTTCTGCTGATGCTGCGGATCGCGGATCACATAGCCCGCGGTGAAGATCGAGAAGGCCGGCACCAGCTTGGCGAAGTCAAAGGCCGAGATCGACGCCAGCTCCAGGTTGCCGCGCGCCATGGCGGCCGGCTCAGTACCCTGCTTGAACAGCGAGGCGTTGAGGTTGATCTGCACGTCGAACTGCTGGGGCGCGGATTTCTCCAGCGTGTCCTTCAACACAGTCCACATTTTTGCGTGCCAGTCGTCGGGCACGGCGGGGCTGGAAATCCGCAGGGGAATCTTGGACTGGGCCAGGGCCGGCTGGGCCAGGCCGCAAAAAGCCGCGGCGCAGGCGAGCAGCAGGCCACGGCGCAGGTGGGAGGCTGTATTCACAGGGAGGTCTCCTGATATTCTGGTGTCGAGAGTGTAAGCAGGCCGGGGGTGAATATACTGACAGCGGCCCAGCATTTCGACAAGGATGCGCATGAACACCCGTGCCCCACTAATCGTGCTCGACACCGCCCAGGCGCTGGAGGAGATCAGCCGCGCGTGGGATGGCGACATCGTGCGTCAGCTCAGCGACTACATCGCCATTCCGGCCAAGTCGCCCATGTTCGACCCGTTATGGGCCCAGCACGGTTTTATCGACACCGTGGTGCGCAACGCCGCCGCCTGGGTCGAGGCGCAGAAGGTCGAAGGCCTGAAGCTGGAAGTCATCCGCCTGGAAGGCCGCACGCCCGTGCTGTTCTTCGAGCTGCCGGCCAGCCGCGGCGAGCGTGACGCCCCGGTGTCGTCACAGACGGTGCTCATGTATGGCCACCTGGACAAACAACCCGAGTTCAGCGGCTGGCGCAAGGATCTGGGGCCCTGGACACCCAAATACGAAGACGGCAAGCTCTACGGCCGCGGCGGCGCCGACGACGGTTACGCCGTCTACGCCAGCATGGCGGCCATCGCTGCGCTGAAAAGCCAGAAGCTCGCGCATCCGCGCATCGTCGGCCTGATCGAGACCTGCGAGGAGAGCGGCTCCTACGATTTGTTGCCTTATGTGGATGCCCTGCGTACGCGCCTGGGCGACGTGGGTCTGGTCGTCTGCCTGGACTCGGGTGCTGGCAACTACGATCAGCTCTGGCTCACCACCAGCCTGCGCGGCATGGCCAGCGGGGTGCTGAAAGTGGAAATCCTGACCGAAGGCGTGCATTCAGGCGACGCCAGCGGTGTCGTGCCTTCGAGTTTTCGCATCCTGCGCCAGGTGCTGGACCGGTTGGAGGACAGCAAGACCGGCCGTCTGCTGCCGCAGAGTTTTCATTGCGAGGTACCCACGGAGCGCCTGGACCAGGCCCGCGCCACGGCCGCCATCCTGGGCGAGGAACTGTACAAACGCTTTCCCTGGGTGCACTACGACTGCGAGGGCGACAGCCGTGTCGCCCTGCCCATGACCACGGACCCGCTGCAGGCCTTGCTGAACCGCACCTGGGTGCCCACGCTCAGCGTCACCGGCGCCGAAGGCCTGCCGGACCTGCAGAACGCCGGCAACGTGCTGCGCCCCCACACTGCCTTCAAGCTCTCGCTGCGCCTACCGCCGCTGGTGGAGGCGGCTTCGGCCGTGCAGGAGCTCAAGGCCTTGCTGGAAGACAACGCGCCCTACCAGGCGCGCGTGACTTTCGAAGGCCTGAGTTCGGCCACCGGCTGGAACGCGCCAGCGACGGCGCCCTGGTTCGCACAGGCGCTGGACGAGGCCTCGCGCAATTTCTACGGCGCTCCTTGCGGCTACATCGGCCAGGGCGGCACCATCCCGCTCATGAACATGCTGTCGCGTGGTTTTCCGAAAGCCCAGATGATGGTCTGCGGCGTGCTCGGCCCGAAGAGCAACGCCCACGGCCCCAATGAATTCCTGCACGTGCCCTACGCCCGCAAGCTGACGGCGGCGGTGGCGCAGGTCATCTCCCAAATGGCCTGAGAACGCCCACATGCCGGAATCCACCCTCACCACTTATGTTGCTTCCGATGGCGACAACCTGGCCATCCAGGATTGGCCACTCGACCCGTCCGCGCCGCTGCGCGGTGTGGTGCTGCTAGTGCATGGCCTGGGCGAGCATGCCGGGCGTTACGACGAACTGGCGCAGCGGCTCAACAGCTGGGGTTTCGCCGTGCGCGGTTATGACCAGTACGGCCACGGCGAGTCCGGGGGTGTGCGCGGGGGCCTGCCCTCGGACAACCGCCTGGTGGAAGACCTGGCGGACGTGCTGAGCAGCACGCGCAAGCGCATGGAGGCCGGCACGCCGCTGATCCTGCTGGGGCACAGCATGGGCGGTCTGGTCGCGGCCCGTCTGGTGGCCCTGGGCCTGGCGCAGGTCGATGGCCTGGTGCTGTCCTCGCCGGCGTTTGACCCCGGGCTCAACGCTTTCCAGCGCCTGTTGCTGGCCGTGCTGCCGGCCATTGCGCCGAATCTGCGCGTACGCAATGGCCTCGATCCGACATGGATCTCGCATGATCCGGAGGTGGTGCGGGCCTATCAGCATGACAAGCTGATCCATGACCGCATTTCCGGTCGGCTGGCGCGTTTCATCGCCGATGGCGGTGCAGCGACGCTGCGAGCCGCACCGCGATGGCAGGTGCCTACGCTGTTGCTCTATGCAGGAACGGACAAGCTGGTCAGCCCGCGCGGCAGCGCGGCCTTTGCCCAGGCCGCGCCGGCCCGGGTGGTGACGGCCCATTGCTTCGAGGGCCTGTACCACGAGATCTTCAATGAGCTGGAGCGCGAGCCGGTCTATGCCCGGCTGCAGCAGTGGCTGGACCGCTGGTTCTGAAGTCGCTCAGGCCGCTGGCGCCGCCTGGCGGCGCAGCGCCAGCCACAGCAGTGCCAGGCCGGTCAACGCGACCGGCACCAGCGAACCGATGTTGAGCCATTGCCAGCCCTGCGTGGTGACCAGCGCGCCGGAGGCAAACGAGGTCAGGGCCATGACGGCGAACACGCAGAAGTTGATGGCCGCCTGGGCGCGGTCCTTTTCTTCCGGCCGGTAGGCCTGCAGCGCCAGCGTGGTACTGCCCGTGAACAGGAAGTTCCAACCCACACCGAGCAGGAACAGCGCGATCAGGAACTGGTGCAGGTCCACGCCTGTGAGCGCGAGCGCGATGCAAAGGAAGTTGAGCAGCACGCCCACGCCCATGATCGCTAAGGTGCCGAAGCGCTTGATCAGATGACCGGTGAAAAAGCCCGGCGCGAACATGCCGATCACGTGCCACTCCAGCACCAGGGCCATGTCGTCGAAGGGATAACCGCAGACCTGCATGGCCAGCGGGGTGGCCGCCATGAGCAGGTTCATCACGCCGTAGCCCAGCGCCGCGCCGACGATGGCCACCAAAAACAGGGGCTGGCGCACGATCTCCCAGATCGGCCGGCCGCTGGACGCGCCAGGCGCCGCGCGCGGCACGGCCGGAAACCGCACCCAGGTCATGAGGCTCATGCCGAGTACGGCGACAAACGCCAGCGCCAGATAGGCCCCGGCAAAAGGCGTGGTCAGCAGACCCTTGGTGTGCTTGGCCAGGTTCGGGCCGACGATGGCACCGATCAGGCCACCGGCCAGCACCAGCGATACCGCTTTTTCACGGTAGTCGGGGGCCGCCAGCTCGGCGGCGGCAAAGCGGTAGAGTTGGCCGTTGGCGCTGTAATACCCGGCCACCACGGTGGCCGCCACCAGCAGCCAGAAGTTGTGGGTCCAGGCGGCATAGGCGCACAGCAAGGCCGACAGCAAGGCCACCCCCAGGCCGATCTGGAAGGAGACCTGGCGACCGTAGCGCGCTTGGGAACGTGCCACCAGACCGGTGCTCAGGGCGCCACCCACCACATAACCCATGACCGGCAACGTGGCCATCCAGCCCAGCGGGGCCAGGCTCAGCCCGACCAGGCCATTGATGGCGATGAAGACGACGTTGTTGGTGAGGAACAGGCCCTGGCAGATGGCCAGCAGCAGCAGGGGGCGATTCATGGACCCAGTGTAAGGGCGGCGAGGGCGGCCAGCGGGGCGGTTTCGGCGCGCAGCGTGCGCGCCCCCAGGCTGACCGGCACAAAACCCTGGCTGCGTGCGGCCTGCTCTTCGGACGCGCTGAGGCCCCCCTCGGGGCCGGAGAGGAAAATGACCGGCCCCTTGTCCAGCGTGGCCATATGCCCTGCCAGCGGCCGGCTGTCGGGCTGCAGGGACAGCAGCAGGCGGTGGCCAGCAGGCGCCGCCGGCAGCCAGGACGGCAGTGCCTGGATGGCATGCACGGCCGGCACGCGGTTGCGGCCGCTCTGCTCGCAGGCGGCAATTGCTACCGCTTGCCAGTGGGCGCGTTTCTTGTCGGCGCGCTCACCGGCCAGGCGCAGCACGCTGCGTTCAGCCAGCAGCGGCTGCAGGCTGGTCACGCCCAGCTCGGTGGCCTTCTCGACCAGCCAGTCCATGCGTTCGTTGGCGGGCATGCCCAGGGCCAGGTGCACTTCGCGCGGGGCTTCGCGCTCGATGGTGGCGTGCGAGACGATCTCCACCAGCACATCGCTGCGGCCCATGCGGGTGATGCGGGCCTCGCTTTCTCCGCCTTCGCCATTGAAGAGGGTGATGATCTGGCCCGGTTGCAGGCGCAGGACCTGCACATGGCGCGCGGCGCTGTCGGGCAGCTCCAGCGTGGCGCCGATGGGCAGCGGCGTGGGACAGTGAAAGCGCGGCATATGGATCAACGGCTCAGTCGCCGCCGGGTCGCCCCAAGGCGACTGCGGCCCCCTCGGGGGGGCGGCGCGGCACACGAAGTGACAAGCGTGGGGACCATATTGCTAGACGCGGCCGAAGGCGTAACCGCCGGCGTCGCTGATGCCTTCGACCTCATCCACCAGGCGCAGCAGGGGCTTGAGTTCAATGTAGCGTGAGCAGGTGGCGCGGATATAGGCGATGAAACGCGGTGCGTCGGCCAGGTACTGTGGCTTGCCGTCGCGCAGGGTCAGGCGCGCAAAGATGCCGGCCACCTTGAGGTGGCGTTGCAGGCCCATCCACTCGACCCCGCGGTAGAACTCGCCGAAATCGTCGCCTACGGGCAGGCCGGCAGCGCGCGCCTTTTGCCAGTAACGGATGGTCACGTCGAGCACGAAGTCCTCCTCCCAGCTCAGGAAGGCGTCGCGCATCAGGCTGGCGATATCGTAGGTGATGGGGCCATACACGGCGTCCTGGAAATCCAGCACGCCCAGCCGCGATTCGGCCGAATCGCCGGGGATCATCAGGTTGCGCGGCATGAAGTCGCGGTGTACATAGACACTCGGCCAAGCCAGGTTGCGCTCGACGATGAGGGCGAACATGCGGTCCAGCGTCTCGCGCAGCTTGCCTTCGACGGCCACGCCGCGATGGCGTGCCAGGTACCACTCGGGGAACAGTTCGAGTTCGCGCCGCAGCAATGCCGCATCGTAGGGAGGCAGCACGTCGGGCCGCGAGGCCTTTTGCCAGTCGACCAGCGCATCGACAGCGCGCAGGTACAGGGGCAGGTTGACGGCGGCATGGTCCTTGTCGATGACTTGCATCATGGTCTGGTGGCCCAGATCGGGCAGCAGCATGAATCCCTGCGGCTCGTCCCAGGCCAGGATCTGCGGTACGTTCAGGCCGGCCTGTGCCATGAGGCTGGCAACCTGCACGAAGGGACGGCAGTTCTCCTTGTCCGGCGGGGCGTCCATGATGATGCGGCTGCCCTGTTCACTGTCGATGCGCAGGTAGCGCCGGAAGCTGGCGTCGGCCGAGGCCGGGCGCAGGCTGGAGACCTGGAGGCGCTGTGGGCCGGCCAGTCCGGACAGCCAGTGATCGAACGCTGAGGCGCGTTCGGGGCTGGACCAGGAGACGGCTGGTGTGGCGCTGCCTGCGGCAGAGGTGGGAATAGGTAGGCTGGAGGGTAGGGATACCATCTTTCGATGATATCCCCCCCAAAGAACCGTACGTGCAAGTTTCCCCGCATACGGCTCACGCACGACCACTGACTAAACAGCGTCAACAGGTTGCATAACCCTCGACTGCTTCACCAGATTAAAGTCCCCTCGTACTGGGGACCGGCTTGACGACCTTCAAACCTAGGGCGTGGACACGCCTGTGACATATCGAATGCAGCAGTACCCGATTGGATAAGGCATTGCTACCTCCGAACTGCCGGTACACGATATGGTGGTCGTCGTACCTTTCACTATCCATGTCAATTGCTTGCTGACAGAGGGCGCAATTACCCCGTTGCTGAATCCACAGATCCCAGCGTTGGCTGTTCCAAATGTCTTGCGACATCCGTTCCACCCGCAACTGTTCTCCATAGACGACCCAAGCGGGATCAAAGGGATTGAACTCCCCTTTCACCTTTTTGTGCCGCTCGATTTTGGTGCTGGCGAGAACATAAAGCTCCGTTGCCACCACCTCGTCGAATTCATTGCGGAGTTGTGCCGTAAACCTGTAACCTGAGCTCCAGTGTTTCCAGTAATGGGCCAAGACCCATTTCCTGCTTTTACGCGGGTGCCTCCGAATCCCCCACCGCATTAACCGCCAGAAAATTTGACTGTCCATGCGATTGAAGGCTTCCTTGGCCACAACTCCTCTGTGGTACTGAGCCCAGCCTTTGAGGACTGGATTCAGGCGCCGTATCAGTTGATACTTTGGAAGCGATAGCGAACCAGCAATGATTTCCTTCACTTTTGCATAGAACGCTTTCACGTTCTTCTTGCTGGGCTTGATGAGAAGTTTTCCCGAATATTTCCGGAAATTCCACCCTAGAAAATCAAATCCTTGCTCGATATGCACCACGCTCGTCTTTTCCTTGGACAGTGAGAGCCCCCGCTCGCGCAGAAACTCCACCACCCAAGGTCGGACAACGGTTTCCAGCAACTCTTTCGAGCTACCAGTCACCACGAAGTCGTCGGCATATCTCACCAGATTCACCTTCGCGCGGAGAGAGGCTTTGGTCCCCAATTTCGTTCGTAAGAACTCCATGAGGCCCTGTTCCAACCCATCCAGCGTGATGTTTGCTAGCACCGGAGAAATGATCCCACCCTGCGGTGTACCCTCCTCCGTGCGGCGGAGTTGACCCCTGTCAACTACTCCTGACTTCAACCATTTGTGGAGAACCCGTCTGTCCATATGGACATGGTTCAGCAGCCACGCGTGGTTGATGTTGTCGAAGAACCCTGTGATATCCGCATCCAATATCCATTCGGCAGAAACCTGTCTGGACAGAGATACAAATAGCTGTTGCCGCGCGTCGTGCGTCGACCGATTTCTCCGAAACCCGTAGGAGTTCGGATCGGCGTGGCACTCTGCGACAGGTTCCAGCGCGAGCAGGTATAGAGCCTGCATCGCCCTATCCAACATGGTCGGTATGCCCAATGGCCTTTCCTTCCCGTTGGCTTTAGGGATATAGACCCGCCGCAATGGGCGTGCCCGGTATCCCGTTGGATTCAGTCGATTAACCGCTTTCCATTTCTTCTCTAGCGTGTCCCAAAGTTCGCGGTCGATGCCACTCGTCCGCTTCCCTCGGTTCTCAGTTACTTTCCTGACAGCCAATGCCTTGGCTTGCCAGGATCGGATCAGGCTCCGCGTGAGTCTTGCGACCCGTCGAAAGTCCTTCTCCAGTTCTGCCTGCGCAATGCGCATCTGCGCCTTTCCGACGAATTGCATGACGGCCTTCCATTCGATGGAATGCCATTCACTTAGTTCGCCCGGAGACGCAGCATCCTTGCGGATGTGTTCCATACCTTCTCCAGTGTGGTTTGACCCATTGAAGACGGCACTGACCCAGAGGGTCAGATACCCTCTGGGTCGTTGATAAAGTCGCAACG
The DNA here is from genome assembly GCA_016185015.1 of Burkholderiales bacterium. Lineage (GTDB taxonomy): Bacteria > Pseudomonadota > Gammaproteobacteria > Burkholderiales > Burkholderiaceae_C > Hylemonella. The sequence continues at coordinate 246,449 of JACPOI010000022.1, read as the reverse complement.
GCTTTACGCTGTCGCACCTGAGGCAAGTCTGCCGGCTTTCACCGCAGGTCATGCGCCCTATCCTGTCCATTACAGACAGGCGTTTGCTTTTTGCCTCTTCCTCTACCCCCTCCACCCTGGCCTTTGATTGCTCGCAGGTTGCCAGCCCCTTGCGGTGCTGGCGGTGAGTGGGGCTTACCTCGTTTCCCTCCGTGCCCAGTCTGGTGGCTACCAGACAGATGGGGTTAGGGACTCTCTATCCGCCGCAGGTCGTTTTGGGAACGAAATGCCGAATCACGACCGGCACTTCCAGACCTGACGCCTTTTTGGCTGCAGCTCCCCTCGTGAGAGGGAGGCAAGCGTAAGCTGCCTAATGGTGACGACGGTTCGAACGAGAGTTCACAGTATGTTTCCCGTACCCTTTACCTCGGCAATCCATCTACGTCTTGCTCGCAGAATTTGGGACGAACTTGCGTTCGCCTTGTGTGCTTGCGCACGGATCGTTTAACCACAGCTTCGCACCCCCGGATTGCTCCAGACGCACGTGTGGTCGAGGTCACGCTGTTCCAAGCGTGGTTTCGGTAAGAAACAAGACACAGAGAGCGGTCACGCTCCCAAATCAGTACCCTGGCTACAAATAGATTTGTAACAAGACGTAAAGAAGCCTTTCCAGACGGAAATATGTCTCTTTTTGGCAGCGAAACACTCCCCTAAAGGTTGTGTTTCTCCATTTCCGGACCCTGAAGGTGCGGATTGGAGTAGCCAAATTGAGCCGTTTGGCTACCCCATAAGTAACCCTCTTTCGAGGGCAGAGTCAGACCTCTTTTCAGAGGGAAAGACTCGCTGATAAGGCGGTCACAAGGACCGCAAGGAGCGACGCGAGTCGCACCATGGATAATCCATTCTACAAACCCTGCTTCACCCGGGCCCTTCCGTTTTGTCCATCCATTTGCGTCCCGTGCTGAAACCACTGGCACTGCTGGCCTGTGTGCTGTGGCAGGGCAGCTGGGCGCACGCCCAGCAGGTGCCTGCCGCTCAGGATTCATTGCGCTTGCGCATGAGTCCGCGACTTGAAGACCGCATCGGGCAGGCACAGCGCAACGCTGCGCCCACCTTCCTGTCCAGTCAGCGCCTGTCGACGGAAACCGACAGCGAAGTGTCGCTGGACGGCCAGGTCGTGCTGCGCCGGAGCGATCTGGTGATCCGCGCAGACCACCTCGACTACGACCAGGCCCGCGACCTGGCGCGGGCGCGGGGCAATGTGCGCATCAACCAGGCCGGGAACACCTTTGAGGGCCCGGCGCTGGAGCTCAGGGTGGACGCGTTCGAAGGCTATTTCGAGCGACCGACTTATCAGCTGCTGGCCAACGATGCCCACGGTGAGGCTGAACGCATCGATTTTCTCGACGACAAGCGCGCCGTGGTGCGAAACGCCACCTTCACGACCTGCCAGCGTCAGCCCGGGCCGGACTGGATGCCCGACTGGATCTTGCGCGCGGCCACGCTGCGCTTCGACAGCGAGGAAGAGACCGCGCAGGCGGAAGACGCCACGCTGACGTTCCAGGACGTGCGCGTGGTCGGCGTGTCGTCTGTGAGTTTTCCCCTGACCGACAAGCGCAAGTCCGGCGTGCTGGCGCCCACTTTCGGCGTTGACAGCGTCAGTGGTACCGAAGTGACCATACCTTATTACTGGAATATCGCGCCCAACCGGGATGCGACGTTCTATCCGACGGTCATGAGCAAGCGGGGGGTCAATTACGGCGGCGAGTTTCGTTATCTGGAGCAGGCGTATCTAGGCCGGCTGCGGGCTGACTACATGCCGGGCGATTTGCTGCGTGAACGTGATCGCTGGGGCGGCTCCTACCAACATACCGGAGTGATCGACACCGGCATCAGCAGTGTTGGTGGCCTGGGCCTCAACCTGAACCTCAACCGGGTCAGTGACGACGATTACTGGCGGGATTTTCCGCGCGCAACAACGTCCCTGACCTCGCGCCTGTTGGCCAATGATGCTTCACTGAACTGGAACAAGAGTTTTTACTCGGCCTCGCTGCGCACGCTCAGGTGGCAAACCCTGCAAGACCCGCTGGCTCCGATCACCCCGCCGTATGACCGCATGCCACAGATCGTGGCGCGTTATCTGCAACCCGACGCCGGGGGGTTCGATGTCGGCCTGGAGGCCGACTACACCGATTTCCAGGCCGACCGCCGGCTGACCGGTCAGCCCAACACGCAACGCAGCGTGATGCGCGGCCAGTTGAGTTATCCCGTCCTGGGCGCCGCCGGTTTCTTCGTGCCCAAGGTCCAGCTGCACTCGGCCACCTATAACTTCGACGCCCCGCTGGCGAATGGCCAGTGGCAGGCGACACGCAATGTGCCGACCTACAGCCTGGACGGTGGTCTGGTCTTCGAGCGGGATGCCAGCTACCAGGACCGGCGCTTTCGCCAGACCCTGGAGCCGCGCCTGTTCTATGTCAATACGCCCTACGTTGAACAAAACCACCTGCCCAACTACGACTCGGGCGTGACCGACTTCAACTTCGCCAGCATCTATGCAGAAAACGCCTTTGTCGGCAACGACCGCATTGCCGACAACGACCTGCTGACAGCCGGCCTGTCCAGCCGGCTGCTTGACTCGGACAACGGCGCCGAGATTGCGCGCGTGGGCATTGCGCAGCGCTTCCGTATGGCCGACCAGCGGGTGACGCTGCCTGGCGGCACCCCGGCGTCCAAGGGTATCAGCGATATCCTGCTGGGCGCCGGCCTGCTGGTCGACCCCCGCTGGTACCTGGACAGCACGGTGCAGTACAACCCGACGACGGAAAAATCGGTCCGCTCCACGGTCTCGGCCCGCTACAACCCCGGGCACTACCGCGTGCTCAACCTGGCCTACCGCTTCCAGCGCGACCTCAGCGAGCTGGTGGACATCGGCTGGCAATGGCCGATCAACGACCTGTGGGGCGACCGCGGGCAGGATCTGGGCGCGGGCCGTGGTCAGGGCGCAGGCCGCTGGTACAGCGTCGGACGCCTGAACTACAGTCTGCAGGACAGCAAGCTGGTCGATTCGATCATCGGATTTGAGTACGATGCGGGATGCTGGCTGGGGCGTGTCGTGCTGGAGCGCCTGCAGACGGGCCTGGTTTCGAGCAACCAGCGCCTCATGTTCCAGCTCGAATTCGTCGGTTTCTCGCGGCTGGGCATCGACCCCCTGCAGACGCTCAAGAACAATATCCCGCGCTACCAGTACCTGCGTGAGCAGGTTACCGCGCCCAGCCGATTCAGCAATTACGATTGATCCCATGACGAGCTTCCGATCTCCGGTCCTGATCCTGGTGGCCATGACCTGCCTGCCTGCCTGGTCCCAGGGCCTGCGCGCCCCGGGGGCTCCGGCCACTTCATCCGCCGTCGTGCCTGCGGCGGCAACAGTGCAGGTGCCAGGCACACGCGCGGCCGACTTCATCGTCGCCGTGGTGAATGCCGAACCCATCACCAATCTGCAGGTCAGCGCCGAGGTCGAACGGATCCGGCGGCAACTGACCGCACAACGTCAGCCGTTGCCGGAGGCAGGAGAGTTGGCGCGCCGTGTGCTGGATCAGCTGATCAGCGAGCGGATCCAGCTGCAACTGGCGCGCGAGCAAGGCATCAAGATCGACGAGCCGTCCATCGACCAGGCTGAGCAGTCCGTGGCCAGCCAGAACCAGATGACCGTCGAGCAGCTTCGGCGCCAGCTGGAACGCGAGGGCACGGATCCCCGGCGCCTGCGCGAACAACTGCGTGACCAGCTCCTGCTGACCCGTCTGCGCGAGCGGGAAGTCGACCCGCGGGTGCGCGTCAGCGATATCGAGGTCGAGCAATACCTGGCCGAGCAGCAGGAACGTGCCAACGATCCCGCCGGCCAGCAGATCAGCATGGCCCACCTGCTGGTGGCCGTCCCCGAGGGGGCTGGCGAGCAGCAACTGGCCGAGCTGGAGGCCAAGGCGCAGCGTGCCTTGCAGCGCGCCCGTGCGGGCGAGGATTTTGCGGCGCTGGCACGGGAATTCTCCGATGCGGCCGACCGCAGCAATGGTGGCCAACTGGGCTTGCGCACGGGCGACCGCTACCCGCCCCTGTTTCTGGAGGCCACACGCATGCTGGCACCCGGCGACGTGACCGGGCCGGTGCGCTCGGGGGCTGGTTTCCACATCATCAAGCTGCTGGAGCGTCGCCTGCCCGGACTGCCGCCGACCACCGTGACGCAAAGCCGCGCACGCCATATCCTGCTGGTGCCCAGCAAGCAGCTTGGCGAGGCCCAGGCCCGCGACAAACTCAATGACTTCCGACGGCGCATCGTGGCTGGCGAGACCGATTTCGCGGCGCTGGCGCGCCAGAATTCGCAGGACGGCAGCGCCGCCCAGGGCGGCGACCTGGGCTGGGCCAGCCCCGGCATGTTCGTTCCCGAGTTCGAGCGCGTCATGGACCAGCTGGCACCGGGCCAGATCAGCCAGCCCCTGATCTCGCGCTTCGGCGTGCACCTGATCCAGCTGATGGAGCGTCGCAATGCCGCCCTGAGTGCGCGCGAACAGCGTGAAATGGTGCGCAACATGCTGCGCGACAGGAAATACGACGAGGTATACGAGAACTGGGCGCGAGACGTGCGTGCGCGTGCCTACGTGGAGCTGCGCGAAGCGCCGCAATGAAACACATCCCGCGCAAACGTTTCGGTCAGCATTTCCTGTCCGACGACGGCATCATCGACGGTATCGTGCGGGCCATCGATCCGCGCCCCGGGCAGGTCATGGTCGAGATCGGCCCGGGCCTGGCGGCCTTGACGCAGCCGCTGGTGGAGCGGCTGGGCCGGCTGATCGTCATCGAACTGGACCGCGATCTGGCCGCGCGTCTGCGCACCCATGCCCAACTCGACGTCGTCGAGTCCGACGTACTGAAGGTGGATTTCACGCTGCTGGCCCAGGCGCAGAATGCGCCCAAGCTGCGTGTGGTGGGCAATTTGCCCTACAACATCTCCACACCCATCCTGTTTCACCTGCTTGAGCACGTGGCCGTGGTTGAGGACCAGCATTTCATGCTGCAAAAGGAAGTCATCGACCGCATGGTGGCAGCACCATCGACATCTGACTACGGCCGTCTCAGCGTGATGCTGCAATGGCGTTACGCCATGGAAAACGTGCTGTTCGTGCCGCCGGAGAGCTTCGATCCGCCGCCGCGCGTGGACAGCGCCGTGGTCCGCATGGTGCCGCACGCCCTGCCCGCGTCACTGGATGTAAGGCGGCTCGGTGAGATCGTGCAGGTGGCCTTCAGCCAGCGGCGCAAGCTGCTACGCCACACCCTGGGGCGCTGGCTGGAGGAACAAGGGCTGTCCGGCGACTTCGACCTGCAACGCCGTGCCGAGGAAGTTCCCGTCGCGGAGGATGTGGCGCTGGCGCAGCGCAGTTGAGCTGGTTTCGCAAATAAAAAGGCCCGTCTGTGACGGGCCTATTTGCTGGGGTGAGCCGGATCAGGCGGCAGCGAGCCAATAACCTGCGTTGAAGGGGCTGCTCATGCGCAGCGCCAACGGCGACACGTCGAGCAGCTTGTCGGTCGGCATCTTCTCGCCGCCTTCTTCGTTCAACTCGATCCCCGCCGGGGCGGCTTCGCTTGCGACGCCTTCCACCTTAGCCTCGTTCGCCCGTTCTGCTTGGCTGGTTTGTGCAGAACGGGCTACAGAAAAGAATAGAAGCACCGGAATGGAACCTTGCGGTCATTCCAGTAGTCCGCGGCGTCGCGGAAGATGTCGAGCAGCTGCTCGCGCGCTTCCTTGTCGAACTTGGCATTGGCCGGGATGTGCTCGAGCACGGCAATGAAGCCCGGCTGCGGCCCCGACTTGTGCAGCGGGTCCGTCAGGCAGTCATACAAGGCATCGAAGTTCTTGCCGACATTGGCCGGCAGCATGAACTGCTGCGCGATCAGGTCCAGAACATCCTGCTTGGATTGGGCCTGGGCCAGGTTGGCATACAGGAAGTGATGCCCCAGGCCTTTGGCAGCCTCCTGAAGGCACGGATCGACTGAACGATATTGGTTCTTACAGTACGAAGTGGTGTATCCATCCCCGCGTCACTTTCTTGGCTAAAACACGATTCGATTCAGGGCACGATCTTGCGAAAACTCGCATAGTGATCGGCCGTGTAGTAACAGACTTCCGGCGCCGTCGTCGGGCCGCCACACACAATCCGGCGTGTGCCCCGATTGCGTGCACCAGGTGTGGGCACGGTGTATTCGCGGTAGTAGCCGCGCTTTTGGGCCGGGAGCAAACGCTCGCGGTTGCCAAATACCGTGCCGTCCTTCTCGTACGCAAACGGGCCGCCTTGGAAAATCTGGCGATACGTTTGCGCCCCCTGGCTTGGCAGTTCCGCCACCGACATCGTCATGGGCGCGTCCGCAGGTGCCGGGCCTCGGGCCCTGACGCCAGTGGACACACAAGCTAGCGCTAGCAAAAAGCCAGTAAGTACCAACTTGATGCCGGAGCTAGCTGCCATGAGTCGAGTTTGTTATTACTCTCCGGGTAAACCCGGAAGATTCAAGCCCGAGAGTGTCGCCGATCTGGTCCAAAAAAGCAAGGGCCTGCCTAATTCTTAGGCAAGCCCTTGCGATTTGACGGGATAGGATGTGAGTGTCTACTACCCCTGATGATCCAGGGTCTATCGGATATTGGCATCCGCCACGGTGAGGGCGGTCATATTGACGATGCGACGCACCGTCGTGCTGGCGGTCAGGATGTTGACCGGCTTGGCTTCGCCCAGCAGCACCGGGCCAATGGCGATGTTGCCGCCAGCGGCCGTCTTCAGCAGGTTGTAGGCGATGTTGGCGGCGTCGAGATTGGGCATGACCAGCAGGTTGGCCGAGCCGCTCAGGGCGCTGTTGGGCATCAGCACGGCGCGGGCGGCGGCGTCGAGGGCCACATCGCCATGCATCTCGCCGTCCACTTCGAGCCAAGGGGCCTGCGCACGCAGCAGATCCAGCGTCTGGCGCATCTTGATGGCGCTGGGCTGGTTGCTGCTGCCGAAATTCGAATGGCTCAGCAAGGCCGCCTTGGGCTGCAGGCCGAAACGCTTCATTTCTTCGGCGGCCATGATGGTGATCTCGGCCAGCTGTTCGGCGGTCGGGTCGTAGTTGACATGGGTGTCGACCACGAAGAGCTGGCGGTCCGGCAGCAGCAGGCCGTTCATGCAGGCATAGGTGTTCACACCCGGGCGCTTGCCGATGACCTGGTCGATGTACTGCAGGTGCATGGCATTGGTGCCCCAGGTGCCGCAGATCAGGCCGTCCACGTAACCCTTGTGCAGCATCATGGCGCCGATCAGGGTCAGGCGCCGGCGCATCTCGATCTTGGCGATCGGCGCCGTCACGCCCTTGCGCTCGGTCATGCGGTGGTAAGTCTGCCAGAAATCGCGATACCGCTCGTCGTGTTCGACGTTGACCACGTCATAGTCCTGGCCCTCTTTCAGGCGCAGACCGAACTTCTCTACACGCTGGGCAATGATGGCCGGGCGGCCGATCAGGGTAGGGCGGGCGATGCCCTCGTCGACCACGATCTGGGCGGCGCGCAAGATGCGCTCCTCTTCACCCTCGGCGTAGGCCACGCGCTTCTTGGCGGCCTTCTTCGCAGCCATGAAGATCGGCTTCATGGTGGTGCCCGAGGCGTAGACGAAAGCCTGCAGGCGCTCGCGATAGGCCTCCATGTCGGCGATGGGGTTGCGCGCCACGCCGCTGTCCATGGCCGCCTGGGCCACGGCCGGCGCGATCATGATCATCAGGCGCGGGTCGAAGGGCTTGGGGATCAGGTAGTCCGGGCCGAAGGAGAGCTGCTCGCCAGCGTAGGCCGCGGCCACCACCTCACTCTGCTCGGCCTGGGCCAGCTCGGCCATGGCGCGCACAGCGGCAATTTCCATCTCGTCCGTGATGGTGGAGGCGCGAGCATCCAGCGCACCGCGGAAGATGTAGGGGAAACACAGGACGTTGTTGATCTGGTTCGGGTAGTCCGTGCGACCCGTGGCCATGATGACGTCGTCGCGCGCGGCCTTGGCTTCTGCGGGATCGATTTCCGGATTCGGGTTGGCCAGTGCAAAGATGATGGGCTTGGCCGCCATCTTCTTGACCATGTCGGCCTTGAGCACGCCGCCGGCGGACAGGCCCAGGAAGATGTCGGCGTCGACTATCACGTCGGCCAGCTTGCGGGCGTCGGTCTTCTGCGCGAACTGGCGCTTGTCGTCGTCCATCAGTTCGGTGCGGCCTTCGTAGACCACACCGGCCAGGTCGGTGACCCAGATGTTCTTGCGCGGCATGCCCATCTTGAGCAGCAGGCCCAGGCAGGCCAGGGCAGCGGCGCCCGCGCCCGAGGTGACGAGCTTTACTTCTTTGATGTCCTTGCCGGCGACCTTCATGCCGTTGAGCAGGCCGGCGGCGACCGTGATTGCGGTGCCGTGCTGGTCGTCGTGGAAGACCGGGATCTTCATGCGCTCGCGCAGCTTGCGCTCGACGTAAAAACAGTCCGGGGCCTTGATGTCTTCCAGGTTGATGCCACCAAAGGTGGGCTCCAGCGCGGCGATGATGTCGACCAGCTTGTCGAGGTCGGTCTTTTCGTCGATCTCGATGTCGAAGACGTCGATACCGGCGAACTTCTTGAACAGCACGCCCTTGCCTTCCATCACCGGCTTGGAGGCCAGCGGGCCGATGTCGCCCAGGCCCAGCACGGCCGTGCCGTTGGTGATCACGCCCACCAGATTACCGCGACTCGTGTACTTGTAGGCCGCGGCCGGATCCTTGACGATTTCCTCGCACGGGGCGGCGACACCGGGGGTGTAGGCCAAAGCCAAGTCGTGCTGGTTAACCAGCTGCTTGGTGGCGGCGATGGAAATCTTGCCGGGGGTGGGGAACTCGTGGTATTCGAGGGCGGCGCGACGCAGTTGTTCGCGTTTGTCGTTGGACGACGGTGTGCTGGACATCAATCAACTCCTGCTGCAGGCCTGATTTGTGATGGGGCCGAGCAGTGCGGTGATCCGCACCCCCCGTCCCAACGGTCTGCTTCTATGGGGAATCGGATTGTAGACCTCGAAACCTTGTATTTCGGGCTACGAATCCGGGAAAAGAACCCTCGGTTTTTACTTACGTGCAAAACTCCATCGTGGTCCTGGTTCAGACGTTGACAGTCTCGACGGGCGCAGACGCCCGCGTCGTGACTGTTTGCGCAGCTCGCTCCCAGACTTTTTCGTGAAAGAAGAACGCGAAGGCCTGCACGGTAGGCTCAAGCAGGCTGAGGGTGAATGACACGAGCAAATCACCTGTCACGGCATAGGCAACACCAGCGGCCACGGTGATATGGAGCACGTAGTAGCTGGCGGTCTTCTTGAGCGTAGGCAAGTTGGCGCGGGCGAAATTGGCCATGATGAACACCTGTTGATAAACAATGTAATGCTCAGCGATGGTAGTTTTTTGCTATTAATTTGACCAATTGGATTTCACAACCGCCTTCATAGGCGCCAAGATGAAGTCCGGCCCATACCTGTCATGGGCGGGTCTAACCTCGCATCAGTGCCTCGATCTCGTCGGCGTGGACAGGCACGTCGCGTGAGATGAGTTCACAGCCATCGGCCGTCACGAAGGCATCGTCTTCAATGCGGATGCCGATGTTCCAGTACTCGCGCGGCACGTCTTCGGCCGGGCGAACGTAGAGGCCAGGCTCGATGGTCAGGCACATGCCAGGCCGCAGGATGCGGCTGGGCCGATCCTTGATGATCTCGCCCGAGAGCGGGTCTTTGCGTTCGCTGGTCTGGCCCAGTTCGCTGGCCTCCACATAACTGCCGCAGTCATGCACATCCATGCCCAGCCAATGGCCGGTGCGGTGCATGTAGTAGCGGAAGTAGGCGCGGCTGGCAATCACGTCGTCTACCGTGCCGACCTTGTGTCGGTCCAGCAGGCCCAGGTCCAGCAGGCCTTGGGACAGTACACGCACCGTGGCCTCGTGCGGTTCCACAAAACGCGCTCCGGCATGCGTGGCCTCGACGGCGGCGTCCTGTGCGGCCAGCACCAGCTCGTAGAGCGCGCGCTGCGGCCCGGTGAACTTGCCATTGGCCGGGAAGGTGCGCGTGATGTCGCTGGCATAGCCATCGAGCTCGCAGCCGGCATCGATGAGCACCAGTTCGCCGTCGCGGATGGGCGCGTTGTCGGCGCGGTAGTGCAACACGCAGGCGTTGGCGCCAGCGGCCACGATGGAGCCGTAGGCGGGATATTGCGAGCCGTGGCGGCGGAATTCGTGCAGCAGTTCGGCGTCCAGGTGGTATTCGCGCACGTCCTGGCCCGCGCGCAGCATGCGCGCCGACAGTTGCATGGCGCGCACGTGGGCGCCAGCGCTGATCTGGGCGGCACGCCGCATCACCGCCTGCTCGTGAACATCCTTCACCAGCCGCATCTCGTCGAGCAGGGCACACAGATCGCGTTGTGCCTCGGGGCACAGGGCGCCATAGCGCACGCGCGAGCGCACGGTCTTCAGCCAGCCGTCAATGCGACCTTCCAGGCCGAGGTGCGTGGCGAAGGGGTACCAGACCGTGGCTTTGTTCTCCAGCAGCTTGGGCAGGCGCTGCTCCAGTTCGGTCACCGGACAGGCTGCGTCCACACCCAGCGCTGCGGGCGCCGCTTCGGGGCCCAGGCGCAGGCCATCCCAGATCTCGCGCTCCAGGTCCTTGGGGTTGCAGAACAGCGTGGTATGGCCTTCGCTGGTGATGACGAGCCAGGCATTGGGTTCGCCAAAGCCGCTCAGGTAGTGGAAGTAGCTGTCGAAGCGAAACAGGAACTCACTGTCCCGGTTGCGCAGGTGTTCGGGTGCCGTGGGAATGATGGCGACGGCATCAGGACCGAGCTGGGCGGCCAGACGTGCGCGGCGCTGTGCGTAAAGGAGGGTGCTCATGACGGGGCGGTTTCGTTGAGTTGCGCCAGACGCTCGGGTGTGCCGACATCGGTCCACGGCCCGGTATAGAGCTCGGCGCTGATGCGTTGATTGTCCATGGCTGCGCGCAGCATGGGGGCCAAGGGGACTTTCACGCCCTGCGGGTTGCCGGGTGCAATATCGCACCAGGGCCGGGCGAAGAATTCCCGTCGGTACAGCCCTATGGTGCTGTAGGTGTACTTCACGCTTGCCTGGTTCAGGGCCAACTGCCGGCCGGAGGCCAGCGGATCGCTGGCCAGGCCGAAATCACCTGGCGGATTGTGCGGAGGGTTGGGCACCAGCCAGAGGTGAGCCAGTTTGTCGCTGCGCGCGAAGCGCTGCACAGCTTGCATGGAGAACGGGAAACCGGGGGCATACACATCACCAGCCAAAACCCAGAAGATGTCGCCCAGCAGGGGCAGCGCACGCACGATGCCGCCGGCGGTCTCCAGTGCACCGCCGAAATCCAGCCCCTCCCAGGAATATTGAATCGCCAGGGGCCGGTCCTTGCTGCTGTGCGGCTGCGGTCCGAAATGGGCGGGGATCTGTTCACCCAACCAGGCGGTGTTGATCACGATCTCAGTGAAACCGGCATCAGCCAGGGCATCGACATGCCACTGCAGCAATGTCTTGCCCTGCACGGACAGCAGGGGCTTGGGGGTGGCGTCGGTCAACGGGCGCATGCGTTCACCCCGCCCTGCCGCCAGCACCATGGTCTTGATGGAAATCGGAACTTGCACACCCTCACTGTAGACGATGGAAAGGCGCAAGGCCGGCCGCAACGGGGTCTGACGCGGTCACCGGTAAAATGTCGGGTTTCCCCTGACCCCTCCGGAGCGGCTCCCCCATGGCAAATACCCGACAGATGGCCAACGCGATACGCGCGCTGGCAATGGACGCAGTGCAACAAGCCAATTCCGGACACCCTGGTGCGCCCATGGGCATGGCCGACATGGCCGTGGCACTGTGGGGTGAGCACCTCAAGCACAACCCGACCAACCCGCAGTGGGCTGACCGTGACCGTTTCGTGCTGTCCAACGGCCATGCCTCCATGCTGTTGTACGCGTTGCTGCACCTGACGGGCTACGACCTGCCGTTAAAGGAGTTGAAGAACTTCCGCCAGCTCGGCAGCAAGACCGCGGGCCACCCTGAAACCGGCCATACCCCCGGCGTGGAAACCACCACCGGCCCCCTGGGCCAGGGCGTGACCAATGCCGTGGGCATGGCCCTGGCCGAGAAGCTGCTGGCCAGGGAATTCAACCGGGACGGGCACAGCATCGTCGACCATCACACCTACGTCTTTCTGGGCGACGGCTGCATGATGGAAGGCATCAGCCACGAGGCCGCGGCCCTGGCCGGTGCCTGGAAGTTGAACAAGCTGATCGCCCTGTACGACGACAACGGCATTTCCATCGATGGCCAGGTCACCCCCTGGTACGGCGACAACACCGCCCTGCGCTTCGTGGCCTACGGCTGGAACGTGATCGGCCCGATCAACGGGCACGACGTCGCCGCTGTGTCCGAAGCCATCGCGCGCGCCAAGCAGTCCGACAACCAGCCCACGCTGATCATCTGCAAGACGGCCATCGGCCATGGCTCCCCCAACCGCGCCAACACCCCCAAGGCCCATGGCGAGCCCCTGGGCGCCGAGGAGATCAAGCTCACGCGCGAAGCCCTGGGCTGGGCCCACGAACCCTTCGTCATTCCGCAGGACGTGGCCGATGACTGGAACGCCAGCCGCCGCGGCATTGCAGCCCAGGAAGCCTGGGAGCAGAAGTTTGCCGCCTACCGCGCAACCCACCCCGCACTCGCGGCCGAGTTCGAGCGCCGCATGAAAGGCGAACTGCCGAAGAACTTTGCCCAGGTGGCGGTGGATGCCGCCGTGGCGGCGCACACCAAGGCCGAAACCGTGGCCAGCCGCAAGGCCAGCCAGATCGCGCTGGAGGCCTTCACGGCCGCCCTGCCCGAATTGCTGGGCGGCTCGGCCGACCTGACCGGCTCCAACCTCACCAACACCAGCTCCACGCCCAATCTGCGTTTCGACGCCGACGGCAACGGCAACGGCGGGCGCCACATCAACTACGGCGTGCGCGAATTCGGCATGGCCGCCATCATGAACGGCATCGGCCTGCACGGGGGCTACATCCCTTACGGCGGCACCTTCCTGACCTTCAGCGATTACTCGCGCAACGCCATCCGCATGGCTGCGCTGATGAAACAGCGTGTGGTGCATGTGTTCACGCACGACTCGATCGGCCTGGGCGAGGACGGTCCCACGCACCAGTCGGTCGAGCATGCGGCCAGCCTGCGCCTGATTCCCAACCTGGACGTCTGGCGTCCCGCCGACACGGCTGAGACCACCGTGGCCTGGGCCGTGGCCTTGCAGAACAAGAGCAAACCCACGGCGCTGCTGCTGAGCCGCCAGAACCTGCCTTACGCACCCAAGAAGGATCTCGGTGACATCAGCCGTGGCGCCTATGTGCTGTCCGAGCCGGCCGACCTGGGCTTGAAGCAAAAGGCCCGCGCCGTGATCATCGCCACCGGCTCCGAAGTGCAGCTCGCGCTCAAGGCACAGGAACTGCTGGCCGCGAAGAAGATCGCCGTGCGCGTGGTCTCCATGCCCAGCACGACCACCTTTGACCAGCAGAAGGCGGCTTACAAGCAGGCGGTGCTGCCGGCCGGGCTGCCGCGCGTGGCGGTGGAAATGGGCGTGACCGAAGGTTGGTGGAAGTACGGCTGCGCAGCCGTGGTGGGTCTCGACACCTATGGCGAGTCGGCTCCGGCCCCGGTGCTGTTCAAGCACTTCGGCTTCACGCCCGAGAATGTTGCCGACACGGTACAAACCGTCCTGGCGAAATAAAATTGTTTTGTTAACTTTCAGAAAGAGCGAATCATGACGATCAAGGTAGGCATCAACGGCTTCGGCCGCATCGGTCGCAACGTGCTGCGGTCGGCCGTGGCGAACTTCAAGGACATCGAGATCGTTGCCATCAACGACCTGCTGGAGCCGGACTACCTGGCCTACATGCTCAAGTACGACAGCGTGCATGGCCGCTTCAAGGGCGAAGTGTCTGTCGAAGGTTCCAACCTCATCGTCAACGGCAAGAAAATCCGCCTGACGCAAGAGCGCGACCCCGCCAACCTCAAGTGGTCTGAAGTAGGCGCTGACATCGTCATCGAATCGACTGGCCTCTTCCTGGACAAGGCCGGTGGCGAGAAGCACCTGGCGGCCGGTGCCAAGAAGGTCATCATCTCCGCCCCCTCCAAGGACGACACCCCCATGTTCGTCTTCGGCGTCAACGACAAGACCTACGCCGGCCAGGCCATCATCTCCAACGCCTCGTGCACCACCAACTGCCTGGCCCCCGTGGCCAAGGTGCTGAACGACAAATGGGGCATCAAGCGTGGCCTCATGACCACCGTGCACGCCGCTACCGCCACCCAGAAGACCGTGGACGGCCCCAGCAACAAAGACTGGCGCGGCGGGCGCGGCATCCTGGAAAACATCATCCCCAGCTCCACCGGTGCGGCCAAGGCCGTGGGCGTGGTCATCCCCGAGCTCAACAAGAAGCTCACCGGCATGAGCTTCCGGGTCCCCACCAGCGACGTTTCCGTGGTCGACCTGACCGTCGAGCTGAACAAGGAAGCCGACTACAAGGACATCTGCGCCGAGATGAAGGCCCAGAGCCAGGGCGCGCTCAAGGGCATCCTGGGCTATACCGAAGACAAGGTGGTGGCCACCGACTTCCGCGGTGAGACCTGTACGTCGGTCTTTGATGCCGACGCCGGCATTGCCCTGGACAAGACCTTCATCAAGGTCGTGGCCTGGTACGACAACGAGTGGGGCTACTCCAACAAGTGCCTGGAGATGGCGCGCGTGGTGTCCAAGTAAGCACCTCCCTGCCACCTGCTCGCAGGTGGCCTGGAAAGATCGGCCCATGACCGCAAGGCATGGGCCGTTTTGCTGGGCGCTTCCCGTCGCTGTGTTTGCAGGGGCTGGATACCACGGGGGGTTGACGGCGCGCGGCTTCTACCTATGATCCAGCCAACATGGGTACCTGTGGATGACTCATGGATTGGAGGGACGGATCAATGAGGTTTGCGCAGATTCTGATGGTGACCCTGGCGCTGCTGGTGGGTTCGGGCAGCCGGGCCGAGACCGGGGTGGGCGAGAAGGAAATCCTGGTCGGCCAGTTTGCCGCCTTGAGCGGTCCTGCCGCCCAGCTGGGGCAGCGCCTGAATGTCGGCATCCAGGCCTATTTCAAATCTGTCAACGAGCAAGGCGGCGTCAACGGCAGGACCCTGCGCCTGCTCACACGAGACGATGGCTACGAGCCCGATAAGGCCGTGGCGGCGGTCAAGGGCCTGATCGAGCAGGACCAGGTCTTTGCGCTCGTCGGCTCGGTCGGTACGCCAACGGGCCTGGCCGCAATGCCGGTGTTCACCGCCGCCAAGGTGCCGATGGTCGGCATGTTCACCGGTGCCCAGGGCCTGCGCGAGCCCTTCAGCCGCTATGTTTTCCATGTCCGGGCCAGCTACTTCGACGAAACCGAGCGCATCGTCCAGCATCTGACCACGCTGGGCGTGAAGAAGATCGCCGTTTTCTACCAGAACGATGCCTACGGCAAGGCGGGCCTGGAGGGCATGACGCGGGCGCTGACCAAGCGGCAACTCAAACCGGCCGCCACGGCCACGGTGGAGCGCAATACGGTGGATGTGTCGGCGGCGCTGACAGCCATCCTGTCCGAGCAGCCCGAAGCCGTGGTGCAGATCGGCGCTTACAAGGCGTGTGCCGAGTTCATCAAGCAGGCTCGCGCCAAGGGTTATGGTGGCCAGTTCTTCAACGTCAGCTTCGTCGGCTCCAAGGCCTTGGCGGACGAACTGGGGTCGGCCGGCATGGGCGTGGTGATTTCGCAGGTGGTGCCCTTCCCCTACATTCCCTCGACGCCGGTGGTGCGCGAATACCAGCAGCGCATGAAGGAGGCCGGACAGACCGAGTTGGACTTCTCCAGCATGGAGGGCTTCCTGATCGGCAAGGTTTTTGTGGAAGGGGTGCGCCGGGCAGGAAAGAACCTCACGCGTGACGGCTTCATCGCCGCCCTGGAGTCCATGAAGGACGTGAACCTCGGTGGCTTCGAGATCAATTACTCGCCGCGCGACCACTCGGGCTCGAAGTACACCGACCTGACCATCATCGGTACCGGCGGCCGTTTCGTTCACTGACATGCCGGGCGCGTGCGCCGGCGAGCCGGCACACGCGCCTGGATTTGCACCTCAACTCAGGTGCTTGCCCACGATGCCGGCCAGCTCGAACATGGTGACCTGGGCCTTGCCGAACACCGGCTTGAGCTTGGCGTCGGCGTTGATGGCGCGCTTGTTCTTGGCGTCCTGCAGGCCTTGGGCCTTGATGTAGTCCCACAGCTTCTTGATCACCGCGGTGCGCGCCACCGGTTCCGCTCCGATCACGGCGGCTAACTCGGCGCTGGGGGTCAAACCAGCGGCCGGTTTGCGCGGCGTCTTGGCGGTTGCGGCTTTTGCGGCGGTCTTTTTGGCGGGTGCCTTCTTGGCCGCTACCTTTTTGGCTGCCGTCTTCTTGGCGGCCGGGCCCGTCGTCTTGGCGGCTGCACCCGTCGTGGACTTGGCGGCAGTCTTGCGTGGCGGGAACTTGGACGGCGCAAACTCGAAGGCGACCTTATTGGCCTCCGCACTCCAGGCCAGGAAGGCCTTGAAGGGGCGGCGCGTGCGCATCGAGACGAACTTGTCCAGCAGGTCGGTCTTGCCCGTGCTCAGCAGCTTGGCCATCTGCTCGCGCTCGATGGGCTGCTGCAGGATGATCTGGCCGCTCTTGAAGTCGCAGCTCGGCGTGGGCTGGGCTAGGGTGGGCACCGTTCTTTCGCAGACGTAGTTCTTGCCGTGCTCGTACACCGCACCACCGCATTTGGGGCAGGCGCCCAGGGATTCCTTGGCCGAGAAGTCCACCAGTTCGCCGGTTTCCTCCGCCTTGTCATCGCCAAAGTCGAACTCGAGCTTGTAGTTCTTCGTTTCCTCGTCGAACTTGATCACCATTTCGGCCGTGAAGGGCCAGCCGGCCTTGGAGCGGAAACCGTCCAGCGGGCCAATGCGCTTGTCGCGCAGGAATTGCTCCACCTCGGCCACTTCGAAAGTGCGGCCGGCCGGTGTCTTGCCAAAGGAGAAGCCGCAGCCCTCGCCCTCCCCCTTCTTGCCGGTGCACGTATAGCGACGGTAGTTTTCCTTGACGACGCCGCCGCAGTTCGGGCAGGGCGTGGTGAGTGTGGCGTAGTCGCCGGGCACGGTGTCGCGGTCGTACTCCTTGGCCTTTTTGACGATGTGCTCGGTCATGGCGGCGATCTCGCGCATGAACTCTTCGCGCGAAAGGCGGCCGTGCTCCATCTCGGACAGCTTGTATTCCCACTCGCCGGTCAGTTCGGGCTTGGAGAGCTCCTCCACGCCCAGGCCGCGCAACAGCGTCATGAGCTGGGAGGCCTTGGCGGTGGGGATCAGCTCGCGGCCTTCGCGCAGCATGTACTTCTCGTTGAGCAGGCCTTCGATGATGGCCGCACGCGTGGCCGGTGTGCCCAGGCCCTTCTCGTTCATCGCTTCGCGCAGCTCGTCGTCCTCGATCAGCTTGCCCGCGCCTTCCATGGCCGAGAGCAGCGTGGCTTCCGAATACCGCGCCGGGGGCCGGGTCTTCAGCCCCTTGGGCTCGACGCTGTTGGTCTTGACCTTCTCGCTCGCCTGGACCGGTACCAGGGTCTTGCTGCTGCCCTCGCCCGGCGCTAGCTCGTCTTCGGCCTCCTTGCCGTAGATGGCCAGCCAGCCTGGCTTGACCAGCACCTTGCCTTCGCTCTTGAAGTTGTGGCCGGCGGCCGTAGTGATGCGGGTGGTGACCTGGTACTCGGCGCTGGGGAAAAAGATCGCCATGAAACGGCGTGCCACCAGGTCGTACAGCTTTTGCTCAGCGTCGGAGAGGCCACTGGGCGCCTGCAGCGTGGGGATGATGGCAAAGTGGTCGCTGACCTTGGCGTTGTCGAAGATGCGCTTGTTGGGCTTGACGTAACCGCCCTTGAGCGCCGTGGCGGCGTGCGGCGCCAGGTGTTTCATGCCGGAGTCGGCCAGCATGCCGAAGGTCTCCTTGGCCACGGCCAGATAGTCCTCGGGCAGGTGGCGCGAGTCGGTCCGCGGGTAGGTCAGGGCCTTGTGGCGCTCGTAGAGGCTCTGCGCGATGGACAACGTGGTCTTGGCCGAGAAGCCGAACTTGCCGTTGGCTTCCCGCTGCAGGCTGGTCAGGTCGAACAGCATGGGCGAAGCCTGGGTGCTGGGCTTGCTTTCCTCGCTCACGGTGGCGGTCTGGCCCCGCACAGCATCGGCAATGGCCGTGGCCTCCTGCTCGCTCCAGACGCGGTCGGCGCGCTTCTCGGCGTCGTCCTCGGTTTTTTTCCATTTCGGGTCGAACCACTTGCCTGCGTAGTCGCCGGCCTGGGCGCCAAAGCTGGCGTGCACCTCCCAGTAATTGCGGCTGATGAACTTGCGGATCTGCTCTTCGCGCTCCACCACCACGGCCAGGGTCGGCGTCTGCACGCGGCCCACGGTGGTGAGGAAGAAGCCGCCGTCCCGCGAGTTGAAGGCGGTCATGGCGCGGGTGCCGTTGATGCCCACCAGCCAGTCGGCCTCGGAGCGGCTGCGTGCGGCGTCGGCCAGGGGCAGCATCTGCTTGTCGCTGCGCAGCTTGTCGAAGCCGTCGCGGATGGCTTGGGGCGTCATGCTCTGCAGCCACAGGCGCGAAACCGGCTTGCCCAGCGGCTTGGCGCCGCCGGCGTACTGCTCGATCAGGCGGAAGATCAGCTCGCCCTCGCGGCCCGCGTCACAGGCGTTGATGAGCTGGCCCACGTCCTTGCGCTTGGCCAGCTTGACCACGGCGTTCAGGCGCGTCTTGGTCTTGTCGACTGGCTTGAGGTCGAAATGGGGCGGAATCACCGGCAGGTGGGCAAAGCTCCACTTGCCGCGTTTGACGTCGTACTGCTCGGGCGCCTGGATTTCCACCAGGTGGCCGACGGCGCTCGTGACGACGTAGTTCTCGCTCTCGAAATGCTCGTCGTGCTTTTCGAACTTGCCCGCCGTGGGGGTGAGGGCGCGCACGATGTCCTGGGCGACCGAAGGCTTCTCGGCGATGACCAGAGTTTTGCCTACAACGGCGTGTTTGGCGGAAGCTGTGCTTTTCATCTGACTACAATCCAGTTTCTCGCGTGCGCGTACGCGCACGCATACACGGGCGCGCCCGCGCGCGCCCATACGAGTTCACCTTACCAAATTTTTCAGCAGTGTCCAAGAATTCCGTTTCCGAGCCCGGCCGCCGTATCCAGACCCGACGCTCCGGCGTCCATGGCAAGGGGGTCTTCGCCGTCCAGGACATCCCCAAGGGCGAAACCCTCATCGAGTACGTGGGCGAGATCATCAACTGGAAAGAGGCACTGCGCCGCCACCCCCACGACCCCAAGGACCCCAACCACACCTTCTATTTTCACGTCGATGAAGACCATGTGATCGACGCCAAGGTGGGCGGCAACTCCTCGCGCTGGATCAACCATTCCTGCGAGCCCAATTGCGAGGCTGACGAGGAAGAGGGCCGTGTCTTCATCAAGTCGCTGCGCAAGATCAAGGCCGGTGAAGAGCTCAACTACGATTACGGCCTCATCATCGACGAGCCCTACACCAAGAAGCTCAAGGCGGAATACCCTTGCTGGTGCGGCAGCAAGCTCTGCCGCGGCACCCTGCTGGCGCCGAAGGACGACGAGCCCAAGAAATCCAAGAAGTCCAAGAAGAAGAACAAGTCCAAGAGCGACAAGCGCTGAAGGACCTTGCCATGTTGCGCTGGCCGGCCGAAGCGATCTGGGAAGCGGTGGCGCCCACTTTGCCCGGTTTCACGGTCGAGGTGTTGCCGCAGGTGGATTCCACCAACACCGAGCTGATGCGCCGTGCCCGTGCGGGCCGGCTGGAGCCGGTGCTGCTGGTGGCCGAAGCCCAGACCGCTGGCCGAGGCCGCCTGGGGCGGACCTGGCGCAGCGGCGCGCAGCCCGGGGAGGTGCTGACCTTCTCCCTGGGCCTGCCCCTGCAGATGACCGAATGGTCCGGCCTGTCGCTGGCCGTGGGTCTGAGCGTGGTGCACAGCCTGCACCCGGACCTGCGGCTCAAGTGGCCCAACGATGTCTGGCTGGCCGACCGCAAGCTTGCCGGCATTCTGATCGAGACCACCCAGATCGACGCTGTGCGCTACGTGGTGATCGGCGTGGGCATCAACATCACCCCGCGGGACGCCACCGGGCTGGCCACGGCGCCGGCCTGGCTGCAGGAACTCGACCCCGGGCTCACGGCGCCCCTGGCGCTGCAGCGTGTGGCCGCTCCCCTGGTCAGGGACGTGCAGCGTTTCGAGGCCCAGGGCTGGGAACCCTTCCAGCCCGCCTATGCGGCGCGGGACGCGCTGGCCGGCCGCGAGGTGACCTTGAGCGATGGCACAGGCGGCCAGGCCCGCGGAGTGGATGGCAGCGGTGCGCTGCTCGTGCATACTGCTGCCGGGCTGAAGAAAATCTCCAGCGCTGAAGTCAGTGTCCGACCCCTGAACTGAAGACCCTCCCTCGCCATGCTGCGCCTCCTCGTCCTGCTGCTGGTCCTGCTGAATGCGGGTTATTACGCCTGGTCGCAGGGCATGCTGCGCAGCTACGGCTGGGCGCCGGCCGAACAGAGCGAGCCGCAGCGCCTGACACAGCAGATCCGTCCCGAGGCCATCCGCATCCTGCCAGCCGATGAGGGGCGCCGCGCCGAGCAGGTCGCGCTGACGCCGCCCAAACCCCCCGAGTGCCTGCAGGCCGGCGTGTTTGACGAGGCCCAGACCGAGACCGTGCGCAAGGCCCTGGAAGCCACGCTGCCTGCCGGTGCCTGGTCGCTGGAGCTGCTGGTGGAGCCGGCGCGCTGGATCGTCTACATGGGCAAGTTTCCCAACGCCGCAGCGCTGGACAAAAAGCGCCTGGAGCTGGAGAAGATGAAACTCAAGCTGCAGTCCCTGGACAACCCGGAACTGCAGCTGGGCCTCTCGCTGGGGCGGTTCGAGACCCAGGCCCAGGCCCAGGCCGAGCTGGCGGCGCTGCAAAAGCGCGGCGTGCGGACAGCGCGCGTGGTGCAGGAGCGGCTCGAGATCCGGCAGAGCCAGTTGCGCATCCCGGCGGCCGACGAGGCCCTGCGGCTCAAGCTGGAAGACATCAAGCCGGCGCTGGGCGACAAGACGCTGCGCAGCTGCCGCTGATCCGGCGGCCTTGCGGCTTGCGCACGCCGGCCTTTACTCTGGCGTGAGATCGAAGCGCACCGTGAAGCGTGCCCCGGGCGGCGTCTGGCCGGGGCGTGTGTCCTCTACGCTGATGCGGGCGTGGTGCTGTTGGGCGATTTCCTGTGCGATGGGCAGGCCCAGGCCCGAGCCGTCCACGTCATTGCCCAGGGCCCGGTAAAAAGGCTGGAACACCAGCTCACGCTCGGCCGGCGCGATGCCCGGCCCCGAATCCTCCACCTGCAGCACGATGATCTTGCCGAAGGGGTCGGCCAGCACGCGTGCGGTGATGACCCCCGGTTTGTCGATGCTGGACGGTGTGTAGTTGATGGCGTTGTCCAGCAGGTTGCGCACCAGCTCCTTGAGCAAGGTGGGATTGCCTTCGAGCGTGACGCCGGGCATGGCCGGCTGGGCACCTTCGTAGCCCAGGTCGATGTGCTTGTCCATGGCGCGCGGCACGCAGTCCTGCACGACTTCCATGGTGAGCCGGGCCAGGTCGCAGGGCTGGCGGCTCATGGCCGTGGTGCCGGCCTCGGCACGGGCCAGCGCCAGCAACTGGTTGACCGTATGGGTGGCGCGGATGCTGGCGCGGCCGATCAACCGCAGCGACTGCTTGAGTTCTTCGGTGCTGTTGCCTTCACGCTGGGCCAGGTCGGCCTGCATGCGCAGGCCCGCCAGCGGCGTCTTGAGCTGGTGGGCGGCGTCGGCCAGGAAGCGCTTTTGCGTGCCGATCGAGTCCTTGAGCCGCAGCAGCAGATCGTTGACCGATGACACCAGGGGTGCTACTTCCAGCGGCACCGTCTGCGCGTCCAGCGGGCTGAGGTCGTCCGGGCGACGGGCACGGATGCGCTCTTCCAGGCGACTGAGGGGCTTGATGGCCTGCACCAGTGCCAGCCAGACCAGCAGCACGGCCAGCGGCAGCGTCACGAATTGCGGCAGCATCACGCCCTTGATGATCTCGGCGGCCAGCACCGATCGCTTGTCCAGGGTTTCGGCGACCTGGATCAGGACCGTTTTCGAGGTCTGCGGATTCAGTGGAACCCACATGTAGGCGACCCGGATGTCCTGGCCGTGAAAGGTGTCGTCCCGCAGGCGGACCTCGCCGCTGGTGACCGGTGCGTCCTCGGGCGGCAGCGGGAAGTCGCGTTCGCCACTCAGGTACTCGCCCCGTACGCCCAGGACCTGGTAATAGACCGTGTCGATGTCATCGGCGCGCAGCAGTTCGCGTGCGGGCAGGGGCAGGTTGAACTGCACGTGCTGCTGGTTGACCGTGACCAACTGGGCCAGGGCGTTGACGTTGTATTCGAGCGTGCGGTCGAAAGGCTTGCCGGCAATGCCTTGCGCGACCAACCAGGTCAGCACCAAGCTGATCGGCCACAGCAACAGCAGCGGCGTGAGCATCCAGTCCAGGATCTCACCGAAGAGCGAGCGCTGCTCGCGCTGGAAAAGTTTCACGATGCAGGCGTCGCGGTGGAGTAGGCCTTGCCCGGCGGTCAGCTGTTCGGGATCTTTTCGAGACAGTAACCCAGGCCGCGCACGGTGGCGATGCGGATGGGGCCCTTCTCGATCTTCTTGCGCAAGCGGTGGATATAGACCTCGATGGCGTTGTTGCTCACTTCTTCGCCCCACTCGCACAGTCGCTCGACCAGTTGGTCCTTGCTGACCAGGCGGCCGGTGCGCTGCAAAAGCACTTCGAGCAGGCCCAGTTCGCGTGCCGAGAGTTCGACCATGCGCCCGTCGATGGTGGCCACGCGTCCGGCCTGGTCGTAGACGAGCGGACCGTGTTTGATATGGCTGCTGGTGCCACCCATGCCGCGGCGCACCAGCGCGCGTACGCGCGCTTCCAGTTCCTGCAGCGAGAAAGGCTTGGCCATGTAGTCGTCGGCACCGTAGTCCAGGCCCTTGACACGCTCCTCCACGCTGTCGGCCGCCGTGAGGATGAGCACTGGCAGGCTGGAGCCGCGCGCACGCAGCTTTCTGAGCACCTCCAGCCCGTGCAGCTTGGGCAGGCCCAGGTCCAGGATCAGCAGGTCGAACTCATTGTTGGTCATCAGCGCCGCGTCGGCCTCGGAGCCGCTGGCCACGTGGTTCACGGCCGCGCCGGAACTGCGCAGTGTGCGCAGCAGGCCGTCGGCCAGTACCTGGTCATCCTCGGCGATCAGTATCCGCATGCATGTCTCCTCGCGCCTGCCGGCTGTGGATCGCCGGCTGGGCGTGTCATGTGCCGATTCTAGGCGCTCGCATAGGCCTCAAGCCCAAGGGCAATCACCGTGGCCACTTCGGGACTCACGGCCAGTTTGAGTTCGGCTTCGGCCTGGACCACGGCCCGCTGGAAGCCACGCAACCAGGCCAGTCCGGCGGGCGTGAAGCGCACCAGTTTGGCGCGGCCATCACGCCGGTCGGCTTCGCGCGTGACCAGGCCCCAGGCCTCGCACTGGTCGACCAGCTTGCCCATGGCCTGTTTGCTCATGCCGGCCGATTCGGCGAGCTCCTGGAGTCGCGCACCCTGCACGGCCAGATGCCGCGTGATGTGGATGTGGGCGGCGCTGACCTGGCCGCGCGCCGCCAGGTTGGACAGAGCCAACGGCACCTCGGCGTCATGTGCCATCAGGTGGAGCACGCGCTGATCGAAGCGGCGCATGGCGTGGCCCAGCAGGCGCCCCAGGTGGGTCTGGCGCCAGCCGTCTTCGAGCGGGAAAGTGGCGGCATCCGTCATGGCTAAATAGTAAACCAAAATGACTAATTTATGACTTTACTCGAAAGTACAAGGCGGATAAATTACTGGTCAAGCATCCAGCCTGTGATTAAAAACACTGGAACGAAGTCAACCCACCCAAGGAGCAAGTCATGGACGTATCCGGCAAATCCATCAGCGTCGCCAACAGTGAAAAAGCCAAAGCCCTGGCGGCGGCACTGGCCCAGATCGAGAAGCAATTCGGCAAGGGCACCATCATGCGCCTGGGCGAAGGCGAGGCGATCGAGGACATCCAGGTCGTCTCCACCGGCTCCCTGGGCCTGGACATTGCCCTGGGCGTGGGCGGCCTGCCGCGCGGCCGTGTGGTCGAGATCTACGGCCCGGAATCGTCGGGCAAGACCACGCTGACCCTGCAGGTCATCGCCGAGATGCAGAAGATCGGCGGCACCTGCGCCTTCGTGGACGCCGAGCACGCACTGGACGTGCAGTACGCGCAGAAACTGGGCGTGAACCTGCCCGACCTGCTGATCTCCCAGCCCGACACGGGCGAGCAGGCGCTGGAGATCGTCGACAGCCTGGTGCGCTCCGGCGCGGTGGATCTGATCGTGATCGACTCGGTGGCCGCCCTGACACCCAAGGCCGAGATCGAAGGCGAGATGGGCGATTCCCTGCCCGGCCTGCAGGCGCGCCTGATGAGCCAGGCCCTGCGCAAGCTGACCGCGACCATCAAGAAGACCAACTGCATGGTCATCTTCATCAACCAGATCCGCATGAAGATCGGCGTGATGTTCGGCAGCCCCGAGACCACGACCGGCGGCAACGCACTCAAGTTCTACGCCTCGGTGCGCATCGACATCCGCCGGACCGGCACCATCAAGAAGGGCGAAGAGGCCATCGGCAACGAGACCAAGGTCAAGATCGTCAAGAACAAGGTGGCGCCGCCCTTCAAGACCGCCGAGTTCGACATCCTCTTCGGCGAGGGCATCAGCCGCCATGGCGAGATCATCGACATGGGTGTCAACGCCAAGATCATCGAGAAATCCGGCGCCTGGTACGCCTACAACGGCGAGAAGATCGGGCAAGGTCGCGACAACGCGCGCGAGTTCCTGCGCGAGAACGCGGAGCTGGCGCACGAGATCGAGAACAAGGTGCGCGAGTCCCTGGGCATCCCTTTGCTCAACGAGGCGGCAGAAGCTGCGGCTGAATAAGGCGAGGGGCCGGTAACGAGGAACGAGCCATGGCGACGGCACGGTTGTCGTTCCAGCCCACACTCAAGGGCCGGGCGCTGCGCCTGTTGAGCCGGCGCGAGCACTCGCGCCGCGAGCTCGAGCGCAAGCTCCAGCCTTACGAGGAGGAGCCCGGCACGCTGGCGATGGCGCTCGACGAACTGCAGGCCCGGGGCTTCATCAGCGAGGAGCGGGTGGCCGAGTCGGTGCTTAACCGGCGCGCGAGCCGGCTGGGTTCGACACGCATACGCCAGGAATTGCAGGACAAGGGGCTGGACGGCGAACTGATCGCGCGGACCCTGTCCGGCCTAAAGGACAGCGAGCTGGCGCGTGCGCGCGAAGTCTGGCAGAGAAAGTATCAGGCCTTGCCGCAGACGCCCCAGGAGCGGGCACGGCAGGCGCGTTTTCTGCTGGCGCGCGGTTTCGCCGGGGAGGTGGTGCGCCGTGTGCTGGGCGGCGATCCGGCCGACGAAGAAGCCTGATTAAAGGCCCAGCATCAGTTTGAGGTTCTGCACCGCTGCGCCGCTGGCGCCCTTGCCCAGATTGTCCAGGCGCGCCACCAGCACGGCCTGGCCCAGCGCATCATTGCCATAGACGCTGAGTTCCATTTTGTTCGTGCCGTTGAGCGCGGTCGGCTCCAGCCGGCCGCCTGCTGCTGGCGGTACCACGCTGACCCATTCGCTACCGGCGTAGTGCGCACGCAGCGCCTCTTCCAGTTGCTGGGCGCGCGTGACGCCCTTCATCAGATCAAATTGCAGGCCGATCTGGTCCAGCATGCCGGCGTAGAAATTGCCAACAGCCGGCACGAAAATAGGCCGGCGGCTCAGGCCGCTGTAGCGTTGCAGTTCGGGCAGGTGCTTGTGGGTCAGGCTCAGACCGTAGATTTCCAGTGGCGGCGCGCTGTGCGTGACCTCATAAGCCTCGATCATCTGGCGGCCGCCTCCCGAATAGCCGGAGTAGCCCGACATCACGATCGGGTAGTCCGGCGGCAACAGGCCGGCATCGACCAGCGGGCGCAGCAAGGCGATGCCGCCGGTCGGGTAGCAGCCCGGGTTGGCAACGCGGCGCGCCTGCGCCACGGCCTGCGCCTGGCTGCGGGTGAGTTCTGGGAAGCCATAGACCCAGCCCGGGGCGACCCGGTGCGCGGTGGAGGCGTCGATGATCTTGGGGCCGGGTCGGCCGGAGGTCTTCTCCAGCGCGTCGACCAGTGCCACGGTCTCGACAGCGGCCTCGTCGTGCAGGCAAAGGATGACCAGGTCAGCGCCGGACAGCAAGTCCCGCTTGGCGGCCGGGTCCTTGCGCCGTTCCGCGGCAATGCTCAACAGTTCGATCTGTGGCATGGCCAGCAGGCGTTCACGAATCTGCAGGCCGGTGGTGCCGGCTTCGCCGTCGATGAAGATTTTCTGGGTGGACATGGCTTATGCCTTGATTGACCGAAATTATGGGATTGGGCCGAAATCCGTCAGTTTTGGTGCAGAGCAACATGATACATTCCAAGGCTGTGCTGACCCCAGCACCAGCCACGGGACACGCCGGTTCCGTGGCAGGACTGAAATCCATTTCCTGAGAGAGCCCTCATGAAGATCCACGAGTACCAAGGCAAGGACATCTTGCGTCATTTTGGTGTGCCTGTGCCGCGCGGCATTCCGGCCTTCACTGTCCAGGAGGCGGTCGAGGCTGCCCAGAAGCTGGGCGGCCCGGTCTGGGTCGTCAAGGCGCAGATCCATGCCGGTGGCCGCGGCAAGGGCGGTGGCGTGAAGGTGGCCAAGTCCATCGACGACGTCAAGCGCCTCGCGGGCGAGATCCTGGGCATGCAGCTCAAGACCCACCAGACCGGTCCCGAGGGCCAGAAGGTCCGTCGCCTGTACATCGAGGACGGTGCCGACATCCAGAAAGAGTATTACCTCTCCGTGGTGACCGACCGCGCCACGCAGAAAGTCGCCTTCATCGCTTCCAGCGAAGGTGGCATGGACATCGAGGAAGTGGCGCACGCCACGCCCGAGAAGATCGTCAAGATCTTCGTTGATCCGCTCACCGGCCTGACCCAGGCGCAAGGCGTGGAACTGGCCAAGGGCGTGGGCATGCCCGCCGACTCGCAAGCCCAGTTCATCGACGTCTGCCAGAAGCTCTACAAGTGCTACATGGAGACCGACGCCTCGCTGGTCGAGATCAACCCGCTCAACCGCGATGGCAAGGGCAACGTCATCGCCCTCGACGCCAAGTTCAACTTCGACGCCAACGCTCTTTTCCGCCACCCCGAGATCGTGGCCCTGCGTGACCTGGACGAGGAAGACCCGGCCGAAATCGAGGCCTCCAAGTTCGATCTGGCCTACATCTCGCTCGACGGCAACATCGGCTGCCTGGTGAACGGTGCCGGCCTGGCCATGGCTACCATGGACACCATCAAGCTGTTCGGCGCCGAGCCGGCCAACTTCCTGGACGTGGGCGGCGGTGCCACCCCCGAGAAGGTCACGGAAGCCTTCAAGATCATGCTCAAGAACGACAAGGTGAAGGCCATCCTGGTCAACATCTTCGGCGGCATCATGAAGTGCGACACCATCGCCACCGGTGTGATCACGGCCTGCCGTGCCGTGAATCTGAGCGTGCCGCTGGTGGTGCGCATGAAGGGCACGAACGAAGAGCTGGGCAAGAAGATGCTGGCCGAGTCCGGTCTGCCCATCATCAGTGCCGACACCATGGCCGAAGCCGCCCAGAAGGTGGTCGCTGCCGTCAAGGCCGCCAAGTAAAGGAACCGTCATGTCGATCTACATCAACAAAGACACCAAAGTCATCACCCAGGGCATTACCGGCAAGACCGGCCAGTTCCATACGGAAAAATGCCAGGAATACGCGAACGGCAAGAATTGCTTCGTGGCGGGCGTGAACCCCAAGAAGGCCGGCGAGGCCATCTTCAACATCCCGATCTACGCCTCCGTCAAGGAAGCGGCCAGGCAGACCGGCGCCACCGTGTCCGTGATCTACGTGCCGCCGGCCGGTGCCGCCGATGCCATCTGGGAAGCCGTCGAGGCTGATCTGGACCTGGCGATCTGTATCACCGAAGGCATCCCGGTGCGCGACATGCTGATGGTGCGCAACAAGATGAAGGCCAAGGAAGCTGCCGGCGGCAAGAAGACCCTGCTGCTGGGCCCCAACTGCCCCGGCCTGATCACGCCCGACGAGATCAAGATCGGCATCATGCCCGGCCATATCCACCGCAAGGGCCGTATCGGCGTGGTCTCCCGCTCCGGCACGCTGACCTATGAAGCCGTGGCGCAACTGACCGAAATCGGCCTGGGCCAGTCCTCGGCCGTGGGCATCGGGGGCGACCCGATCAACGGCCTCAAGCACATCGACGTGATGCGGGCCTTCAACGACGATCCGGATACCGATGCCGTCATCATGATCGGCGAGATCGGTGGCCCGGACGAGGCGGAAGCCGCTCGCTGGTGCAAGGCCAACATGAAAAAACCCGTGGTCGGCTTCATCGCCGGCGTGACGGCCCCCCCCGGCAAGCGCATGGGCCATGCCGGCGCCCTGATTTCCGGTGGCGCCGACACGGCCGACGCCAAACTGGCGGTCATGGAGGAATGTGGCTTCAAGATCACCCGTAACCCGTCCGAGATGGGCAAGCTGCTGAAAGCGCTGCTGTAAGCAAAAATACGCATCCATAAGTGTGTGCAGTTAAGGCACACTTGATCGAAAGATCCCTGGGAGCGCTCCAGACGGGCTGTCTGGAGCGCTCTTTCATTACAGATATAACTTCAGGAGCACTTCGATGGAATTCTTGCAGGATGTCAACTTCTGGATCGGTCTGCTCAAGATCATCTGGATCAACATCATTCTGTCCGGCGACAACGCCGTGGTGATTGCACTGGCGGCCCGATCGCTGCCGCCGCATCAGCAACAAAAAGCCATTCTTTTTGGCTCGGGCGCCGCCGTTGTATTGCGTATTGGACTGACCCTGGTGGCGGCGCAGCTGCTGCAAATGTCTTTCCTTCAGGTGATCGGTGGTCTGCTGTTGCTGTACATCGGCGTGCAGCTGCTCAGTGAAGACGACGACGAAGAAGAGGGGCATGGCAAGGAAGGCGGCGGCCTGATGGCTGCGGTACGCACCATCCTCATCGCCGACGTGGTCATGAGCCTGGACAACGTGATTGCCGTCGCGGCTGCTGCCAAGGGCAGCAACCTGCTGCTCATGATCGGTCTGGCCATCAGCATTCCCCTGGTGATTTTCGGCAGCACCTTGATGATTAAGCTCATGGAGCGCTTCCCGATCATCGTGACATTGGGCGCGGCCTTGATTGGCTGGGTCGGTGGCGAAACCATCGTCAGTGACGTGGCACTCAAGGAAATCGCCATGGAAAATCCCTGGCTGCACTACGTGGCCGCCGCAGCCGGCGCGATCTTCGTTGTCCTGCTGGGGCGCGCTCTGCAGAAGCGCCACAAGCCGTCGGCAGAAGGCTGATTTCGGCTGGGCCGGAGCCGGCTTCCGGGGTAACCTGGACTCCGGACCTGCCCTTAGCTAGGCCGGGTCCGGGGCTTTGCAAAAAAAAGACAAACCCTGCGCATTACTACCTTGCAGGCCAGGAGTTGCTCTGCTAAGGTCGATAGCTTGTATGGCGTACGCCCAGTACGCTGGTTTCATGGTGGGCTCCTGAATATCTACTGCAAGAGCCCCGCGGATCTGAACAGGCACGAATTGGCAACTTCATACTCCAGCAGGCGGTCTCCACCGGAATCGAGGCCGGCATTTGTCGTGCCTTTGCGAGCATCCCTCCTGAATTCGGGCGTGCGGCATGCCCTTTCTTCCCATCCTGCCCCGGTAAATCATTGAGCCATGACGACAGAAGCCATGATTTACAGGTTTTGTGCACAGACCGACTCGGGCCTGACGCGGGAAAACAACGAAGATGCCGTCGGCTTTGACGAAGGCACGGGTGTCGCCATTCTGGCGGACGGCATGGGCGGCTACAACGCCGGGGAAGTGGCCAGCAGCATGGCCACTTCCATCATCAACACGGAGATGAGCCGCTGGCTCACCGAATCGGCGGCGACAGCGACCGTACAGGACATCCGCCGGGCGCTTGAAATCTGCGTGGGCAATGCCAATGCGGCGGTTTTCCGGGCCGCGCACGCCAATGCGCACTACTCTGGCATGGGCACCACCCTGGTGGCCGGCGTGTTTCGTGGTGCAGACCTGGTGATCGGGCACATCGGCGATTCGCGCTGCTACCGGCTGCGCCAGGGGGAACTGGTCCAGATCACGCGCGATCATTCCCTGCTGCAGGAGCAGATCGACGCCGGCCTGCTGACGCCCGAGCAGGCGGCCTTGTCCATGAACAAGAATCTGGTGACGCGTGCCCTCGGGGTGGACGATGCGGTCCTGCTGGAGGTGCATGAGCACGCCGTCGAACCTGGCGATGTTTACCTGATGTGCTCGGATGGTCTGTCCGACATGGTCAGAGATCAGGACATCGCGAAAATCCTGCAGATGCCACTGACCACCGAGCTGAGAGCGAAAGCCCTGGTCGACACCGCGAATGCACATGGCGGCCGCGACAATATCACGGTCCTGCTGGTCCAGGCCGAGATGGGCGCAGAAAAGCGCGGCCTGATGGCGCGATTGCTGGGAAAATAACGAAGGTATATTTATAACGAGCAACAGGAATAGGAGTCGGGCATGCCGAAAATGATCGTATCGATCGACGGTGTTGTCATCAAGGAAGTGCAGTTGACCAAGGATCGCACGACCTTCGGGAGGCGACCATACAACGACGTCGTGATCGACAATCTGGCCGTCAGTGGTGAACATGCAGCATTGCAGATGTCGGGCAACGAAGTCACGCTGGAAGATCTGAACAGCACCAATGGCACCTATGTCAATGGCAAGGCCGTCAAGAAGCAGGCTTTGCAGAATGGCGACACCATTGAGGTTGGCAAGTACAAGATCAAGTTCGTCAACGAGGCCGAGGCCCCGGGTTTTGACAAGACCATGCTCTTCAAGCCGGGAGAAACCCCGGTGCCAGCAGCTGCACCTGCAGAGGGCGGTAACCTGAATGGCGCGCTGCGCGTACTTTCCGGTACGGCTTCTGGCCGTGAAGTTCCCCTGACCAAGGCGGTCACGACGGTGGGCAAACCGGGTGTGGCGGTGGCGTCGATTTCGCGTCGTTCCCAGGGTTTTGTCGTGGCGCATGTCGAAGGCTCGGGTATTCCGCTGCTCAACGGTGCCCCGATCGGCAACGAACCCGTGGCGCTCAAGAGTGGCGACGTGATCGAGCTGGCGGGCACGAAAATGCAATTCATCCAGAATTGAGCCTGCGGCGGGCCCGGTCGGGTCCGCCCAACCCTGCAAGCCTGCGTCTGGCGCAGGCAGACTAAGGAGTGGTCATGAAGGTGCGTGTGTTGGGCTGCTCAGGCGCGATCGCCAGGGAGTGCCGCACCACGTCCTTTCTTGTCGACGATGACGTTCTTGTGGATGCGGGCACCGGCGTCGGTGACCTGACCCTCGACGAAATGCTGGGCGTCGACCATGTGCTGTTGACGCACGCCCACCTGGACCATGTGGCGGCCCTGCCCCTGATGCTCGACGCGATTGCAACGCGTCGTGGTAGCCCGGTACTGGTACATGCGCTGGCGGGCACCATTGAGGCGCTCAAGGCGCATATCTTCAATGATGTCATCTGGCCGGATTTCACCCGCCTGCCCACGGTGAATACCCCATTCATCCGCTTCGAGGAAATCCGGGTGGGGCAGGTGCTGCACATTGGGGACAAGCGCATCGAAGTGCTGCCGGCCGTGCACACGGTGCCGGCAGTGGGCTACGCCGTGCTGGCGCAGCAGGCCTGCTGGGTGTTCTCGGGCGATACGGGGCGCAACCCGGCTTTCTGGCGCAGGATCAACCAGCTCGACGTCAGCATGCTGGTGATCGAAACGGCCTTCAGCAGTCGCGAGAGCCAGCTCGCAGAAATGAGTCAGCATCTCTCCCCCGAAGTGCTCGCTCAGGAACTGGACTGCATTGCGGCCGACAAGAAATACCCGATCTACATCACGCATACCAAGCCAGCAGAAACCGAGTTGATCATGTCTGAAATCCGCAAACTGGAAGGCCATCGTCCCGGTGCCGGGCAGGCAGCGCATGACATACGCTGGTTGCAGGCCGGGCAGGAGTTTGAACTATGAGCGCCGTCATGAAACCCCCAGGCGGAGGCACGCCCGCCGAGCAGGTCTTCCGCGACTCCCAACAGCCGGCGTCGGACAAGCAGGACAAGTCCTTCGAGGCGCTGTTTGTGCGTCAGCTCAAGCAAGTGGTGCTGCGCATCCACGAGACTGAAAACGTCGAGCAGATCATGCTGGAGGTCAGCCCCGAGATCTGCAAGCTGTTCAACGCCGACCGGCTGACCCTGTACGCGATCAGCGATGACGAAACATCCATCGTCTCCAAGATCAAGACCGGCCTGACCAGCAGCCGCGAACTTAAGCTGCCCATCAGTCCGCAAAGCATTGCGGGCTACGTGGCGTTCAGCCGCAAGCTGCTGAATCTGGCGGACGTTTACGACGAAGATGCGCTCAAGCAGATTCATCCCCAATTGGCCTTCCTCAAGGAGGTCGACAAACGCTCCGGCTACCGGACCAAGCAGATGCTGGTGTCGCCCATCATCGAGGGCGGCAACCTCTATGGTGTGCTTCAGGTCATCAACAACAAGAGCGACCAGCCCTTCAGCGAGCTGGATATCAAGGGCGTCATCCAGCTCTGCAAGACACTGGCCACGGCCATCCGCCAGCGCCTGCAGAAGGTGGATGAGCCGCAGCGCATCCGGGCGACCAAGTATGACGGCCTGGTCGCTGACGGCCTGCTGAGCGGTACCCAGTTGCAGGACTGCGTACAGGAGGCGCGCAACGAAGGCCAGCCGGTCGAGCATCTGTTGCTGAGCAAGCATCAGATCACGCCGGCCCAGGTCGGCCCCTCGCTGGCGCGGTTCTTTGGCGTGCCTTACGAGCCGTTTAATGCGGGGCGCATCCGCTCCGAAATGCTGCATGGTTCGCTCAAGCGTGAATTCGCCGAAGGCCAGGGCTGGATCCCGCTCGAAGAATCACCTGACGGTCTGGTGATCATGTGCCTGGACCCCGAGGCTACGCGCGGGGCGCGCGTCGTGCCGCAGGTGTTCTCGCGCATCAACAAGTTCTCTTACCGTGTTACCACGCAGACCGAGTTCGAGCAGACGCTGGCCCAGCTGTTTGGTGCCGTAGTCGACGGCACCACGATTGATCAGTTGCTGGCCGACATGGGAGGCCCGCTCGACGATGACGGCGGCAACGACGATTCGCTGGAGTCAGCCGCGGCTGACAACGAACTGGTCAAGTTCGTCAACAAGATCATCATCGAGGCCTATCAGCAGAAGGCCTCGGACATCCACATCGAGCCCATGCCGGGCAAGCTCAAGACCGGCATCCGCTTCCGTATCGACGGCACTTTGGCGCCCTATATCGAGGTGCCGGCGCATTTCCGCCAGGCCATGGTCACGCGTCTGAAGATCATGTGCGACCTCGATATTTCAGAGCGTCGCAAGCCACAGGACGGCAAGATCAAGTTCAAGAAATACGGCCCGCTGGACATCGAGCTGCGGGTCGCGACCATCCCCTCGGCCGGGGGTGTCGAAGACGTGGTGATGCGTATCCTGGCCGCAGGCGAACCCATCCCCTTGGAAAAACTGGGCTTGACCTCGCACAACCGTGAACGGCTGGAGGCCACCGTCAGCAAACCCTACGGCCTGTTCTACGTCTGCGGCCCGACCGGTTCCGGCAAGACCACCACGCTGCACTCCATCCTGAAATTTCTCAACACGCCCGATACCAAGATCTGGACGGCTGAAGATCCGGTGGAAATTACGCAGAAGGGTCTGCGGCAGGTGCAGATCAACAAGAAGGCCGGCATCGACTTCGCCCTGATCATGCGCGCCTTTCTGCGCGCCGACCCGGACATCATCATGGTCGGCGAGTCGCGCGACAAGGAAACCGTGTCCATGGGTGTGGAAGCCTCGCTGACCGGTCACCTGGTGTTTTCCACCCTGCACACCAACTCCGCGCCCGAGTCCATCACCCGACTGCTGGACATGGGTATGGACCCGTTCAACTTTGCCGACGCATTGCTGGGCATCCTGGCCCAGCGCCTGGCGAAGAAGCTGTGCGACTGCAAGGAGCCCTACAACCCGGGCACATCGGAGGTCAACAGCTTTATCTCCGAATACGCCCAGGAACTGCGCAACACCAAGGCCTGGAAGGCCGACTTCAGCGGTGAAGCCCAGAAACTCTATGAGGAATGGGTGGTCAACTACGGGGAAGACGGCAAGCTGCGCTTTTACAAGCCGGTGGGCTGCGACAAATGCAACAAGACCGGCTACAAGGGCCGGCTGGGTCTCCACGAGTTGCTGATCGCCGATGACCATATCAAAAAACTGGTGCAGGAACGGGCCCGCGTGGCCGAAATCTTCGCCGCCGCCGTGGAAAGCGGTATGCGGACCCTGAAAATGGACGGTATGGAGAAGATCATGCTGGGCGTGACCGACCTGAAGCAAGTGCGGCAGGTTTGCATCAAGTGACAAAGCCGGCTGTACAAAAATGTCAGCTCAGGACGTGATTCGACAGAAATGAAGCCGAAAATGACCGTGATTCAAGGATTTCAGCGTAAAGTGTCGACTTATTTCACGATTCGCGGTTGGCACGAAAACTGCTGAAGTAGACATCTACAGCCCTGCTGTATCCATTTCTTTAACCAAGGAGCTATACATGAAGCGTTCTATGCAAAAGGGTTTCACCCTGATCGAACTGATGATCGTGGTTGCGATCATCGGTATTCTGGCCGCCGTCGCCCTGCCGGCTTACCAAGATTACACCAAGCGTGCCAAGCTGTCCGAAGTGATTCTGGCTTCGTCGGCCTGCCGTACCTCGATCACTGAGGTTTATCAGTCGCAGAACGCAGCCAGCCTGCCGACCGCTGGCAACTGGGGTTGCGAGAGCTCTACCGCGACTTCCAAGTACGTGGCTAGCGTGGCGACCGATGCCGCCGGCGGCATCATCGTGACGGCTAAAGGTTTTGGTGACAGCGGTGTTGACCAGATCGACACCCGCACCGTGAGCCTGGTTCCGGTGGCTGCTAATAACGCCCCCGTCTCTCCGACGGCTCCTTTGCAGGGCTGGATCTGTGGCAATCGCGCGGTAATCGGCACTGGTACCGCTGTTACTACCGTGCCCGCCAAGTTCCTGCCGGGTTCTTGCCGCGGTCTCTGATCTAGCTTAGACATTAGCAGATGATAAAAACGCCCCGTAAGGGGCGTTTTCTTTTTCTATTTCCGGGATGCAAATCAGTCTCTTGACATTGGCCGGGATGGCCTTGGTGCTGGCCAGTTGGCTGATGCCTCTGCACATCTTGCCTTGGGTCAGCTGGCATAGCGAGGTACCCGCTTTCTTGGCGGTTTTTCTGCTGGTTCTGGGTGGTTTGACGGCCTGGGTGGGGCGCGTACGCGGTACAACGTTGCGGATCTCGCTGCCAGTCTCCATGCTGTTCTGGCTGGCTCTGTGCCTGCTGGTCTTGCTGCAATGGATCAGCGGGCAGATTGGGTTTGCTGGAGATGCGCTGGTACTGGGTCTGTATTTCGCACTGTGTTCGCTGGCCTGGGGCTTGGGCTATGTTGCGAATCTGGCTGATCGTGCGAAAGATCTGTTGCTGGAGCCAAGCTTGGAGATCGTGGCTTGGACGTTGCTCGCGGGCGCAAGTGCCTCCGCGGTGATCGCGATGGCGCAGGCTTTTGACGTGTGGGAAACGGCAGGCTGGATCACCCGTATGCCGCAACTGCGCCGACCGGGTGGCAATATAGGCCAGCCGAATCAGCTGGCGACACTGCTGGTCATGGGCATCGTCAGCTTACTGTTTCTGCATCAGTACAAACGCATGGGGCGCTATGTCGCGGGAATGCTACTGCTTATGCTGGCAGTAGGTCTTGCCGCCACCGAGTCTCGTGCTGGCTTACTGAGCATTACCGTGCTAGTGATACTGTGGTGGCGGATAGGCCGAAGTCATATGGGTCTGCGCGTCAAGCCTTGGTTTGTCATCGCGGCTTTCATGGTCTTTCTGGCTTTGTATGTGAGTTGGCCCTCCATGATGAGCCAAGCCGACCCCTTGGCACAGGCGGTCCAGGTTAATACAAAGGTGGGCATGCGCCTGGTGGTGTGGCCACAATTGATGGAGGCCATTGCATTGCGTCCTTGGGCGGGTTGGGGTTTGCGCGAAGTGCCGGCCGCTCATAACGCCGTTGTCAGTGAACACGCCACTAGCGAACCCTGGAGCTATGCACACAATCTTGTGTTGGATCTGGCGCTCGGCGTGGGCATCCCCTTGACGATCGTCATCCTTGGGGGAATAGCTCTCTGGCTGAGGCGGAGGCTGATTGCAAGCGTCAACCACCAGGCTTGGTACTGCATCGCCGCAGTCTTGCCGGTTGCCGTACATTCTTTGTTTGAATTCCCGTTCGCCTATGCTTACTTCCTTGCCCCAGCCATGTTCCTGCTGGGCAGCTGGGAAGCGATGACAGGCGCAAAGGCTTGTCTACATGTCCGTATCAAGACAGCGGCAGTCTTTGTGGCGCTCATCTCGGCTGTCGCGGCCTGGTCGGTCATTGAGTACGTCAGGATAGAAGAGGATTTCCGTGTGGTCCGGTTCGAGTCCTTGCGCCTGGGTAAGACGCCCGTGGACCATGAACGCCCCAGGGTGCTGCTGCTGACCCAGCTGGATGCACTGTTGCATGCAGGACGGATTGAGCCGGGGCCAGATATGTCACCGGAAACGATTGAGCTGGCACGCAAGACCGCCATGCGATACCCGTGGCCCGCGACGCAGAATCGTTATGCCCTCTCGCTGGCACTGAATGGTCAGCCTGAAGAAGCGTTGCGCCAGTTGCGTGTGATACGTGCACAGCATGGAGAGTGGACGTATGGCGTGATACGCGAGAATTGGCAAACGCTAGGGCGAGAGAAGCATGCCGCCCTGCTCCACCTACATCTGCCGTGATTGTGCCGGGCAAGCATCAAGAAAAAATGCAAGCCTGGCGCTACAGCTGGTTTACATGTGCGGTACTCCTGCCCTGGATGGCCCCGCCGCTCTGGGGTCCCAGTCCTGGCGTCGTGCCGTGGCTGGTGACGATAGTGTGCATAGCGCTCTTGCTGCTCACGTCTTGCCAAGATACCGATGGAAGTACGAGCTTGCCGACAGCTGCGGCACAAGCTTGGCTGCTTGCTGCGGTGTTGAACAGCCTGATCGGACTGCACCAGTACCTTGCACTGGATAAGTGCTTCTGGCCATGGCTGTTCGATGCAAGGCCCGGCGTGGCATATGGCAGCCTGTTTCAACGCAACCACTTCGCGACACTGACAAACATCGGGGTCGCGGCACTGATATATGTAAGGCTGCATTTGCGCGACGTGAACGTTTGGCGAGACATCGGCCTGTCGGCATTGGCCGCCCTGCTTGCCATAGGCAATGCTGCATCGGCGTCGCGCACCGGTTTGCTGGGACTTTTGCTCGTCATCGGACTCACCATAGTCTGGGGTCGCTGGCGCGAACGATGGGTGCTAAAGGTCCTGATCCCGGCGCTAATAGCCTACGCGGCAGCAAGCTGGCTCCTGCCAATGCAGGCCGGAGGCGACGCTGAAAGCAATAGCGTTTATGCGAGATTCACGAGCACGGCACCAGATTGCGCCAGCCGCCTGAATCTGTGGAGCAATATGCTAGAACTTATCAACAAACGACCATGGCTCGGCTGGGGATGGGGGGAGCTCGATTTCGCTCATTTCACCAGCGACTATTCGGGGTTACGCCAGTGCGAAAGAATCGATAACGCACACAACTTGCCATTACATCTGGCGGTTGTGTTTGGGGTTCCTGTGGCGGTATTGATGACAGGAGCCAGCGTCTGGCTCATCGCGCGGGCACGGCCCTGGCGGGAAAAGGAACCTGTACGTCAGATGGCGTGGTTAGTTCTGGCACTGATCGTCCTCCATAGCATGGTTGAGTACCCGCTCTGGTTCGGTCCGTTCGCAATGACGGCGGCGCTGTGCCTACTCTTGCTTGGCAAGCAGGATCAGCGCTGCTGGCCTATGGTCACACTTGGCGGCAAAGTGTTGGGAGGGTCACTGCTTCTCGTCGCTGCATATGCAACGTGGGACTACCATGGCATCAGCCAGATCTACCTGGAACCAGACCAAAGAGCACCAGTATTTCGCGAGAACACCCTTGAGAAAATACGAGGGTCATGGTTGTTCAGCGATCAAGTCCTGTTTGCCGAGTACACCCTCACACCCCTGACACGAGACAATGCTGAGCAACTCTATGCCATGGGCTTGCAACTCCTGCATTACTCACCAGAGGCCCAGGTGGTAGAGAAGCTGATTGAAAGTGCCGTCCTGCTGGGCCGGGACGAGGAAGCACGTTTTTATCTGGCACGTTACAAGGCGGCTTACCCGCAGGATCACGCGAACTGGGCGGCAGGGCAGCGGGAGCCAGATGGGGCGCCATGACCATGCCTCAAGAGGCTACGTAGCTGCCCGACTTTCCACCATGCTTTTCCGACAGGTGTACGCCGGTCATGGTCATGCCACGGTCCACAGCCTTGCACATGTCATAGATGGTGAGCAGGGCCACCTGCACGGCCGTCAGGGCTTCCATTTCAACCCCTGTCGGCCCGACGGTTTCCACGGTGGCAGTGCAGACCACGTGGGCTGGAGCCGCAGTCGCGGCAGGGTGTAACGAAAACTCCAGCGCTACGCGAGTCAGCGCGAGAGGGTGGCATAAAGGGATCAGGTCGCTGGTTTTCTTGGCAGCCTGGATGCCCGCGATCCGGGCGATCCCCAGCACATCCCCCTTTTTGGCCGTTCCGGACTCGATAATTGCCAGCGTGGCCGGTAGCATCTCGATTCGGCCGGTGGCCACGGCAATGCGGTGGGTGCTGGCCTTGGCGGCCACATCCACCATATGGGCCTGGCCCTGGGCATCAAAATGGGTCAGAGAACTCATGGAAAATTCCGGGTTTACGAAACCTCTACACAACTCAAGCATCATACGTCTATGACGCAGACGAGAGCATTCCACTGGCAAGACCGATTCAAAGCCAGCGCCGTTCATCTGGGTCTCAGCCTAGTCATTGCCGCCATGGCGGCGTTGCTGGTGTTTGGGCTCTGGTATCCCTACCCCTACCGAGATACTTCGGGGGGGCGTGAGCTGTTCCTGATCGTGATCATCGTCGATGTCATTCTGGGGCCACTGATCACCTTCACGGTCTTCAATCGCAGCAAGCCGCGCAGCGAACTGGTACGGGATCTGACCGTGGTGGGCTTGATCCAGCTGGCTGCATTGGGTTACGGTCTATGGACGGTTTTTGTAGCTCGGCCGGTCCATCTGGTGTTCGAATACGACCGCTTCCGTGTGGTGCACGCGATCGAAGTCCCCCAAGAACTGCTGGACCAGGCGCCCGCCGACGTGCGCAAGATGCCACTTGCAGGCCCTACGGTGCTGGCCCTACGGCCTTTCCGCGATGTCAACGAAGAGAGTACGGCCACCTTGATGGCGCTGCAGGGGCTTCCCCTGAGCGCACACCCCGAATATTGGCAAGCCTATCCGCAGGCGCGGGCACGTGTTCTGGCGGCTGCCAAACCATTGGCTGAATTGAACGCGCGCTTTCCGCAGCAGGCAGCGGCGATCCATGCGGGCGTGGCGCAAACGGGCAAGAGTGCGGGGGAGCTGGTGTATCTGCCCATGGTGGCTCGCAATTCCTTCTGGACTGTGCTGCTGGATGCGCAGAGTGCCGAACTGCGCGGTTTTGTCCCGCTGGATTCATTTTGAAAAGAGCCCTAATTTTCCGCCCCTGGACAGCTTGGAAGTTTCTGGTCGGGCTGTTGGCGCTCCTCCAAGCTCTGGCGCCTGTCGCTGCGCAGACTTCGTTACCCGCATTGGGCGACGGCGTGGAAATGAGCAGCAGCGCCGAGCGCCGGCTGGGCGACCGGATCGCGCGTGAACTCTACCGCGATCCCGACTATCTCGACGATGCCATCCTGGGCGAATACGTCCAGGGCATCTGGCAGCGCCTGATGGATGGGGCGCGCCAGCGCGGCGAGTTGCAGCCGGAACTGGAGGAGCGTTTTGCCTGGGATGTCGTGCTGGGACGGGACCGCAGCGTCAACGCCTTTGCCTTGCCCGGGGGCTATATGGGGGTGCACCTGGGCCTGATCGCCGTGGTGAGCAGCGAAGACGAGCTGGCCTCTGTGCTGGCGCACGAGCTCAGCCACGTGACCCAACGTCACATCGTGCGCATCATCAGCCGCCAGAGCAATCAGGCACCCTGGTTGATCGGCGCGATGATCCTGGGGGCGCTGGCGGCCTCCGCCAATCCGGGGGCTGCAGGGGCGATGATCGTGGGCGGGCAGGCAGCAGCAGTGCAGGGGCAGCTCAATTTTTCGCGCGATATGGAGCGTGAAGCTGATCGTGTGGGCTATGGCGTGATGACGCAGGCCGGCTTCGACGCCCGGGGTTTTGTCGGCATGTTCGAAAAGCTGCAGCAAGCCAACCGATTCAACGACACGGGCGCCTTTCCTTACTTGCGCAGCCACCCGCTGACCACCGAGCGTATAGCCGACATGCAGGCACGCCAGCAGCTGCAAAGCCACACCGCCGTACCCCAACTCACGATGACGCATGCCATGCTGGCGGCGCGAGCGCGCATGCTGGCGAATCCGGAAGTTGACAGTCTGCGCGCGGCCTTGCTGCGGGCGCAGGGCGAAATGGCGGCGATGTCACCGGCGGAGCAGGCCGGCGTGCTCTATGCGGCGGCTCTGGGCGCGCTGGGTCTGCGTGAATTCGAGCAGGCGCAGCGTTTGCAGGAGCGCTTGCAGGCCATGGTGCGCGATGATGCGCGGGCGGTTTATCAGGCACGCCTGCTGGGCGCCGAGATCGCTCTGGCGGCCGGGGATCCGCGTCGCGCGAGCACCTTCCTGGAAGGGGCGGTGCCCGGTGCCGGCGGGGCCATGACCCGCCCCCTGCTGTTCCTGCGGGCCCGTGCCCGGACGCAGAGCGGGCAGCCGCGCGAGGCGGCCGAGCCGCTGCAGGTCTGGCTGGCCAGCCGGCCGCGGGATGCACAGGCCTGGCAGCTCTTGTCGCAGGCCTACGCTGCACAAGGCCAGACCTTGCGGGCCGTGCGGGCCGAGGCCGAGGTGCACGCTGCCCGCCTGGACTATGCCGCAGCCCGCGACCGCCTGCGCGCGGCGCAGGAGCTGGCGCGACAGGGCCCCAACGTGGATCATGTCGAGGCGTCGATCATCGACACGCGCAGCCGTCAGATCGATCTACTTTTGCGGGAACAGGCGCTCGAGCGCTGAGTCGATCACGAGACTGAACATCGAGTACAGCAGTGAACCCAGCAGGGCGGCTGCGAAGTCGCGCACCTGAAAATCGTCCAGCACACTCGCTGCCGCCCAGAACAGCAGGGCATTGATGACAAAGAGAAACAGGCCGAGCGTGATCAGCGTGACAGGAAGTGTCAGCAGGACGAGGATGGGTCTCAGGAAGATGTTGAACAACCCGATGACGAAGGCCGCCAGCAGCGCGGCGGTGAAGCTTTGGAGTTCGACGCCACTGTAAAGATGCGCGACCGCCAACAAGGCGGTCGCGCTCAGGAGCCACTTGATCAGGAGTTTCATGGCGGGCAAGCATAGCACCCGCGCATGAAGCCCTTCGCTGGTGCTATTCGCTGGCCAGAACCAGGAAAGCGCCCATGCCTGCCACCGCCCCGGGTACGGCCCAACGCGCCTCCTGGGTGGCGGGTTGGTCCGGAGTGACCGGTGCCATATCCTGGCCAAACTTCGGGCGGCGTGCGTCGAGGACGCGAGCGGTGCCATGCTTTTCCAGCAGCTCGCGGGTCATTTCGACCAACGGACCGCGCGACAGAACCGGCGTGACCTTGTGGCCCTGCGCCTGCAGGTCCGGCGTGATCTGGGAGAACAGCTTGTCTGCCCATTTGTTGCGCCAGTTTTCGCGCGCCGTGTGATTGACCCACTTGCTGATATGGCGGGTCATCCTTGGCGGGCAGGCGACCACGATCCAGTGGGTCGCCTGCTGTTGGCCAGGCAACTTGCCTTCCATTGGCACCAGCTGATGCTGTGCGTACTCGACATCGTCCACATACACAATGATTTTGTCCATGATCTACTCCTTGTTGATTAAGGGACGGGGGGAACAGGGTTGTCGGACTCAGGCCGCCTGGCCGGAGTGATGACTTTGGTTCTGGCGGCGCGCATTCCACCAGCCGGCAGCGAGTACGCCAACGACCGCGAACGTGTAAGCGGCCCAGCGCGCGGCAGTGTGGGGGTCAAACACCTCATCAAGCAGCGGCTCGTTGACAATCATCTTGGCGGCCGTGAAGGCCAGCACGGCAGCGCCGAGCTGGATGATGATGGGGAAGCGCTGCACGAGCTTGAGCACGACCGAGCTGCCGAACACGACGATCGGCACGCTGATGAGCAGGCCCAGCACCACGAGATCGAAGGCGCCATGGGCGGCACCGGCGACGCCCAGCACGTTGTCCACGCCCATCAGGGCATCAGCGACCACGATGGTCTTCATGGCCCCCCAGAAGGTCTGGGCGCCCACGCCATGCTGCTCGCCGCCCTCCTGGTCGGCCAGCAGCTTGTACGCGATCCAGACCAGGCCGAGTCCACCGACGAGCATCAGCCCCGGGACCTTGAGCAGCCAGACCACCCCGATGGTCATGACAGAGCGCACGACGATGGCACCGACGGTGCCCCAGACAATGGCCTTTTTTTGCAAATCGGGTGGCAGGCTGCGGGCGGCCAACGCGATCACGATGGCGTTGTCGCCGGCGAGCACGAGGTCGATGAGAATGATGGCCAGCAGCGCCGACCACCAGGCGGCGGATAAAAACTCCATGACTAAGCTCCGAGTTGTTTCGATCAACAACCTGGAACAGGCGACGTCAACGGAGTCTTGGGGCCGAGAAGGACCAAGACGCACTTCGACGAAACCTGAAACAGGCTCCAATCGAAGGTCTTGCTCGGCATGGTGTCATGCAGATTTTTGCCCAACAAGCCGGAAGTCATACTTCGTAATGACGACTTGCTGATATCTGTTGCAACGATGGTCTTTTTGACCACCTCCCTGTGTCGCAACAAATGGGAGCTACTCCCCTTCGTGAAGCGGATTGAAACACGGATGGCATCAACCATGCAAGACATATGGTTTTGAGGTGGGTCAGCAAAACAACGAACACGAGGCGAGCGAGGCGCTATGATCCGGCTCCCTTAAGAAGCAACCATGGCAGGCATCCACATCACCGATATCGAAGCGGCCATCAACTACTGGCGCGATCGTGAACCCTCGCCCGATGGCATCACGCTGGCCAGGCCCGTGCGCGCCCTGGCCGAGGTCTACGCCCTGATGGTCTTTTACCGGGAGCAGGAAGCCGACGAGTTCAGCATGCCGGCGTCGGCGCTACAGGCCTGGATGGGCTGGTACGAGAGCACGCCTGATACGCCCTGCATTGCGATCTGTTCCACCAGCCAGGGCGATCCCGAATGCAAGGGCTGTGGCCGGACCTTCGATGAAGTGCAGCTGTGGACCGAGATGCGACCAGCCCAAAAGCGGCAGACCTGGCGCCGCATCTCCATGCATGGCAGCGCCTGGCGTTTCAACCGGTATGCCGAACGGGCGGCCGAGGGCCAGGCGGAGACGCCGGTGGAAGTCTGAGGCTGTTCCGGCTCACTTCCAGCGTTGCGCTTCGATGGTCACCTGATGCCGGCTGTTGCCCAGCATCAGTGCGCCTTCCTGGATCGTGGCCTGCAGTTGCATGCTGCGCTCCGCCATCGCGGCCAGGGCCTGGGACGCTTCGGTCGGCACGCGCCAGACCTGCAGCTTGTCCAGCCGCGTGAGCTTGTTCTCGATGCCGCGCCACCAGACCTCTGCGGCGTGGGCAAAACAATAAACCACCACGGCATCCGATTTGCTGCACGCCTTGGCCAGGGGTTTGTCCTCGGGCTGGCCGACCTCGATCCACAGGCGTGTCTGGCCGGTGTAGTCGCGCAGCCAGACGTCGGGTTCGTCGGGGTCGGACAGGCCGGCGCCAAAGGCCAGCGTGCCGTCGCCTCCGCACACGGTCTGCAACCGATGCGCCTGCAGGGCCAGCGCCACCAGACGCACCATCATGCGTTCGTCGGTTTCGCTCGGATGGCGGGCCAGCGTCAGCGCATGGTCAGCGTAATAGCCGTGGTCGATGTCCGCAATCTGCAGATTGGCCTTGAAGACCGTGGATTTGATGGCCATCAGACCCGGCGCGCCAGTTCAGCGGCCTTGCCGGTGTAGCTGCCTGGCGTCATGGCCAGCAGGCGCTGCTTGTCGGCGTCAGGTATCTCCAGGCTGCGGATCAGCTTGTGCAGGTCTTCGGGTGTGACCGTCTGCCCACGCGTGACTTCCTTGAGCTTCTCGTAGGCGCCTTGCACGCCGTAGCGGCGCATCACGGTCTGGATCGGCTCAGCCAGCACTTCCCAGGAGGCGTCCAGGTCGGCGGCGAGCGCCTCGCTGTTGAGTTCGAGTTTGCCCAGGCCGGTCGAGAGGGACTGGTAGGCCAGCACGGCGTAGCCGACGGCCACACCCATATTGCGCAGCACGGTGGAATCGGTCAGGTCGCGCTGCCAGCGGCTGATCGGCAGCTTCTCGCTCAGATGGCGTAGCA
This sequence comes from Burkholderiales bacterium, assembly GCA_016185015.1. GTDB lineage: Bacteria > Pseudomonadota > Gammaproteobacteria > Burkholderiales > Burkholderiaceae_C > Hylemonella. The sequence goes on along the minus strand of JACPOI010000022.1, from coordinate 201,484 downwards.
GGGCGTTGGCCAGGCCAAGATTGCCCTCGGCGTTCTCGAAGTCGATCGGGTTGACCTTGTGCGGCATGGTCGAAGACCCGATCTCGCCGGCCTTGAGGCGCTGCTTGAAGTAGCCCAGCGAGACATAACCCCAGATGTCGCGCGAGAAGTCGATAAGGATGGTGTTGGCCCGCGCGATGGCATCGTACAACTCGGCCATGTAGTCGTGCGGCTCGATCTGGATGCTGTAGGGCTGGAAGCTCAGGCCCAGGCCCAGGGGCTCAGGCGTTTCCACCACTTTACGTGCAAAGGCTTCCCAGTCGAAATCCGGCCAGGCGGCCAGGTGCGCGTTGTAGTTGCCGACAGCGCCGTTCATCTTGCCGAGGATCTTCACGGCGGCAATACGCTCGCAGGCGGCCTGTAGGCGCACCACCACATTGGCGATTTCCTTGCCGACGGTCGTGGGGCTGGCGGTCTGGCCGTGGGTGCGGCTGAGCATGGGCACATCGGCGTAGGCCTGGGCCATGTCGCGCAGCTTGAGCAGTAATTTGTCCAGCGCCGGCAGCACCACGGTGTCGCGTGCGCTGCGCAACTGCAGGGCGTGGCTGGTGTTGTTGATGTCTTCGCTGGTGCAGGCAAAGTGCACGAACTCGCTGGATTTTTCCAGTTCGGGCCGGGCTTCAAAGCGCGACTTGATCCAGTATTCGACCGCCTTGACGTCGTGGTTGGTGGTTTTCTCGATGTCCTTGATGGCGTGGCCATCGGCCTCGGAGAAATTCTTTACCAGGTTGAGCAGGTAGGTGCGCGCGCCGGGCGACAGTGGCGGGAACTCCTTGAAACCGGCGTCGCTCAGGGCGATGAACCACGCCACTTCGACCTGGACGCGGCGGTGCATATAGCCTTGTTCGCTCATCAGCGGGCGCAAGGCGGCGAGCTTGGCGGCATAGCGCCCGTCCAGCGGAGAAAGCGCTGAAATGGTGGAGAAAGTCATGCCCGGATTGTAGTTTGACGGCCGCGCAGGGCCCAGGAAAAGCACAAGGCGGGCCTGAATCGCTAAAATCCGCCCCCTGGACTACGAAAAGACCCATGAAACTGATTGGTTCCCATACCAGCCCCTACGTGCGCAAGGTGCGCGTCGTGATGGCCGAGAAAAAACTGGAATACGCCTTCGTGCTGGAGGATGTGTGGTCGGAACAGACCCGCATCGTGGACGCCAATCCGTTGGGCAAGATCCCCTGCCTGATCATGGAAGGCGGCGAAGCCCTGTTTGATTCGCGCGTGATCGTCGAGTACCTGGACACCCTGTCGCCGGTGGGCAAGCTGATCCCGCCGGTCGGCCGCGAACGCGCCGAAGTCAAGACCTGGGAGGCCTTGGCCGACGGTGTCATGGACGCCGCCCTGCTGGCCCGCATGGAGGCCGTGTGGCCCCAGCGGACCGAGGCCCAGCGCAGCCCGGCCTGGATCGATCGCCAGCTCGGCAAGATCAATGCGAGCCTGGAGGCCATGACCCGCGGCCTGGGCGACAAACCCTTCTGCGCCGGTACCCATTTCAGCCTGGCCGACGTGGCCGTGGGATCGGCCTTGGGCTACCTGGATTTCCGCTTCCCCCAGATCGGCTGGCGCGATGCGCACCCCAGTCTGGTGCGCCTGCAGGACAAGCTCATGCAGCGCCACAGCTTCGCCGACACCCTGCCACACTGAGGTAGCGCGGCACCCATTCCCCCCGGGCGGCGTGCGGAAACGCCGGCCTGTCAGGCGTTTGTCATCGCGTCGGCCTAGAATCTTGGCACCGTGAAGGAACGCCATGCTTTACCCTGAACTGTTCAAGCAGCTTGAAGCCGTGCGCTGGGACATGGAGAAGGACATCCCCTGGGACACCTTCGACGCCGCCCAGCTCAGCGATGAGCAGGCCCAGACCATCAAGATGAACGCCATCACCGAGTGGGCGGCTCTGCCGGCCACCGAGATGTTCCTGCGCGACAACCGCGACGACAGCGACTTTTCCGCCTTCATGTCGATCTGGTTCTTCGAGGAGCAGAAGCACTCGCTCGTGTTGATGGAATACCTGCGCCGTTTTCGCCCCGAGCTGGTACCCACCGAGCAGGAGCTGCACGACATCCGTTTCGAGTTCGATCCCGCCCCGGCGCTGGAGACGCTGATGCTGCATTTCTGCGGCGAGATCCGCCTCAACCACTGGTACCGCCGCGCGGCCGAGTGGCACACCGAGCCGGTGATCAAGCACATCTACACCACGCTGAGCCAGGACGAGGCCCGTCATGGGGGCGCCTATCTCCGGTACATGAAACGCGCCATCGGACGCTTTGGTGCCGAGGCCAAGACCGCCTTTGCGAAGGTCGGCGTGCTCATGGCCAGCGCCCGGCGCACCGCCCAGGCTTTGCACCCGACCAATCTGCATGTGAGCAAGGCCCTGTTTCCGAACGACACCATCCAGAGCCGCCTGCCTGATCCCGCATGGCTGGAGCACTGGCTGGACAAACAGATCAATTTCGACGCAGCCTGGGAGAGCAAGGTGGTCGAGCGCATCCTGCACAACCTCAGCCTGCTGTTCGGGCACAGCTTCCAGTCGGTGCAGGAACTCAACCGCTTCCGCAAGGAGCAGATGGCGTCGCTGGCGCCCGCAACGGTTTCAGGCGCGGTCTGAGCCGCTCGCGGTGGTCAGCGCCAGCATGCGCTGCAGGTTGAGCTGGACCTTGACTTCGCGGTGCGGCACGCTGGCCACGATGCGGTAGTCCCGCACTGAGGTGTCGCGGATCACCGGCTCGGCCACCGGCATGCCTTCGCGGTTGATCAGCACCGCCACCCGGGGCGTGGTGGTGTTGGCGCCGCGCCGGATCACGGCGGCCACTTCATCGGTGTTGAGCCGCACGAAGGAGCCCGGCGAATAGATGCCGACCGCCTTGATCAGGGCGGCGCCGGCTTCGTCCACCTGCCGGTTTTCATCGAAATAACTGGCCTGCATGGCCGCGGCCGGAGCGGTGGGCGTGCGCGAAGCGCGTGGCGCCAGCCGTGCGCCGAACATGTCGGCGCGCTGGATCAGGCGGGCCATGCGCTGGCCCTCGGTCTTGGCGGACAGCGGCCCGGGCGGCACGCTGTGGTGGTGCCGCACGGCCTCCAGCCAGACCGCATCGTCGACCCCGATCTTCTGCAGCAGGGCCACCGAGCGCAGGGCGTGCTGGTCGATCTGCTGGCGCTGCTCCACGGTGGGCGGCGTCAACTGCTGGGCCAGCTTGTCCTGCAGGTCGGTCATGCCGATGTTCATGGTTAGCGCCGCCAGGCACATGATCTGCTCTTTCTCCGCCGGCCAGTTGAGCACCTCGCGCGCCGCCAGGCCGCACATCACGCTGACCAGCATGGCATGGGTGGCGCTGTACATCCTGATCTCGCTGGCCGAGAGGTGGAACAGGGCGAACAGAGCGCCGTCCGGATTGCCGATGGAATGTTGGCGCAGTTGTTTTTGCAGGCGCACCAGGCGCTGCAGGAATTGCGGCGAGCCGCAGTCGCGCAGGATGCTGTTGGCCTGCACCTGGTAGTCCAGCCAGTCCGGCGGGCCGTCGGCCAGGTCCGGCTCATTGCGGCTGGCATCGACATCGGCACGCGATACCTGGACGCCGGCAATCTGCCCCAGGGTTTTTTCCTTGCGTACCAGGTCGTGCAGCATGCCGACATAGGCACGGTGGTGGGCCTCGGAGTCCGCCACATCGATGTAGAGCGTGACGCCGCGGCCCACGAGCGACTGCAGCTCGCTGCGCGACGCGATCACATAGCCCTTGTTGGCCAGCAGCGTCCCTTCGGCATCCATCAGCGGAAAAGGCAGAGGCTCACCGATCCGAAGCGAATCCAGGCTGACAGAGACGAGTTTGTTGGACATGGGCTGAACAATTATGCCCGTGCAGGTCTGGCGAAGGGGCTCGATTGAGGGGTAATTTGCCACCGTTTTCCCGGATTGCAGCAGGTTGGCGCACCCGCCGGGGCTTGGCTGCTAGGATGCGGGCCATGACGCAAGCCTCCGCCCCGTTTCCGCTGCCGGCCTTTCTCGGCAAGCTCTGTGCGCGTGCCGAACTCGGCGTGCGGCTGGCGGCCCTGCCCCGGCCGCTGGTCTTCACCAATGGCGTCTTCGACGTCATGCACCGGGGACACGCGATCTATCTGGCGCAGGCCCGTGCCCTGGGGGCCAGCCTGGTCGTGGCGCTCAACACCGACGCGTCTGCGCGCCGCCTGGGCAAGGGTCCGGAGCGGCCCCTGAACAACGAGCAGGACCGCGCAGCGATGATGGCGGCCCTGGGGGCGGTCGATCTGGTGACCTGGTTTGACGAGGATACGCCGCAGGCGCTGATCGCAGAAATTCGTCCCGACATCCTGGTCAAGGGCGGTGATTACGACATGCGCAAGCTGCCCGAGACGGCCCTGGTCGAATCCTGGGGCGGGCGGGCCCTGGCCCTGCCTTTTGTCGACGGCTATTCCACCACCGCACTGGTGCGCAAGATCCGCAGCACGCCCTGAGCTGGGCGTTCAGGAGGCGTCGAACACGGCCTTCCACAGGGCCAGCACCGCGGCGCGTTCGCCGGCCATGGCTTCGGTCGGGACCTGGGTGGGCTCTTCGTTGAGGCGCGCGCGGTGCTGCACGCGCCGCAGTTCGCGATAGGCGTCGGCGGCTGCGCTGCCGACCCCGGTGGGCAGCAGGCCAGCCGCTTCGGCGGCGCGCAGCAGCGCGATGTTGCCGACATTGGCGACCAGCTCGGGGTGGCCGGCCGACTGTGACAGCACCAGATACTGCACAGCGAACTCGGCATCGACCATGCCTCCCGGGCTGTGCTTGACGTCAAACTGCTCCCCGTGCACCGGGTGCGCCTGGCGTACCTTCTCGCGCATGGCGACGATTTCCAGGCGCAAGGCCTGCGCGTCACGCGGCGCGGCGATCACGGCCTGGCGCACGGTGTCGAAACGCTGCTGCAGGGCAGCGCTGCCCAGCACGAAGCGCGCGCGCGTCATGGCCTGATGCTCCCAGGTCCAGGCGGTATTGCTGCCGCGCTGCTGCTGGTAGTTGGCATAAGCCTCGAAAGTGGTGATCAGCAGGCCCGAGTTGCCGTTTGGACGCAGTGCGGTATCGATCTCGTAGAGGTCGCCCTCACCGGTCTTGACGGTCAGCCAGTTGATCAGCTTGCGCACCAGCAGGGCGTAGACCTCGGGCGCATCCTCATGCTCGTCTTCATAGACAAAGACGATGTCCAGATCGCTGCCGTAACCCAGCTCCTTGCCGCCCAGCTTGCCGTAACCGATGATGGCGAACTGCGGTTCTTCGCGGTGTTTCTTCTTCAGGCGCGCCCAGCACCAGTGGGTGGTAATGCGCAGCATGGCGTCGGCCAGGGCGGAGAGGTCGTCAGCCACCTGCTCCACCGTCAGCGTGCCCTCGACGTCGCGCGCCAGGGTGCGAAACACCTCGGCATGGTGGGCACGGCGCAGCAGGTTGAGCAGCGACTCCTCGTCGTCATCGCCAGAAGCCTGCAGGGCTTTCTGGCGGGCATCGAGTTCGGCTTCGAAGGCGGTCGGGTCGAAGCGCTCGTCCATCATGGTGCGGCTGGCCAGCTCGTCGATCACGCCGGGATGCTGAAGCAGGTAACGCGCCGGCCAGCGCGCTGCACCGAGCAGGCGCAGCAGGCGCTCATGCACCGCAGGGCGTTCCAGCAGCATGGCCAGATAGCTTTCGCGGCGCAGCAGCGGTTCCATCCAGTCCACCAGTCGGCTGGCGGCGAGGTCGCTGGCGCGGCCCTCACGCAGCCAGTCGGCCGTGCGCGCCACCAGCCGGATGAGGCGGGCGCGGGATTCCTCGCGCAGGGCGAGCACGCGCGGATGGGTGCGCCAGGCGCTGACCCGCTCGCGGAACTGCGGCGGCAACTGTTCGATCAGGCTGTCGAAGTCCGGCGAGGCGGTACCCGTGGTTCCGTTCTTGCCATTGCCGTTGTTGCAGCCCTTGCATTCCTTCTGGCCCGACCCGCCGAGTAGGATGTCGAATTCCTGGGCGACGACCTCCCGGTGGGCGTCGAGCTGGGTCAGGAAGCGGCAGGCATCGGGGTAGCCCATGCTGCGTGCGATCCAGTCCAGATCTTCATCGCGGGTGGGCAGCACATGGGTCTGCTGGTCGTCCAGGTACTGGATGCGGTGCTCGACCCGGCGCAGGAACTCGTAGGCCTGAGCCAAGGCCTCGGCCGTGGCCGCCGGCATGAGACCGGCCTTGACCAGGCGTTGCAGGGCGTCGAGCGTCGGGCGCGTACGCAGCTCGGGGAACTGGCCGCCGCGCACCACTTGCAGCAGCTGCACGGTGAACTCGATCTCGCGTATGCCGCCGCGCGAGAGCTTGACGTCGTTGCTGCGCTCGGGGTGGCCCGCGCTGCGTTTGGCGGCATGTTCGCGGATCTGCCGGTGCAGCACGCGCAACGAGTCGAAGACGTTGTAGTCCAGATAGCGACGGAAGACGAAGGGGACGACGAGGTTGCGCAGTTGCATGACCGAGCCGTCCTGCAGCTGGCGCCGGGGCGCCACCGTGCGGCTCTTGAGCCAGGCAAAACGCTCCCATTCGCGGCCTTGCACCTGGAAATATTCCTCCAAGGCACCCAGCGACACGGCGGGCGGCCCCGAGTTGCCGTTGGGCCGCAGCGCCAGGTCGACACGGAACACAAAGCCGTGCTCCGTCGTGTCGCCCAGCAGGTTGTAGATGGCGCGCACCGCCTTGGCGAAGTACTCGTGGTTGGAGATGCGGTTGCGGCCCTCGGCGTTGCCGGCGGTCTCGCCGTCCTGGTCGTAGATATAGATCAGGTCGATGTCGCTGGAGACGTTGAGTTCGCGCGCGCCGAGCTTGCCCATGCCCAGCACCCAGAACAGGGCGCGCTTGCCGGCAGGCGTCAGCGGCATGCCATGGCTCTCGTCCAGGGTCTGCATGACTTCGGTGCAGGCGATGTCGAGCGCGAACTCGGCCAGTTCGGTCATGCTGGCGGTGACGTCGCGCAGCGGGGCCTGTTGTTCGCAGTCGAGCACGGCCAGGCGTTCCATGACCAGTTGGCGCAGCACGCGCAGGGCGGCGGCGCTGTCGTGTCCGTTGTCGCGCAGGTGGGCGTAGAGCTGCTGCATGGCCTGCGGGTCGGGACGGCCCGGGGGCAGTTGCGCCAGCAGCGTGGCATAACGACGCCGTATGCGCTGGACAAAACGGGAGTGGTCGGCACAGACCGGGGACATTGCCGGCGCGGTGGTCGCGCCCGCCATCGGGCCGCATGCATCGTTGCGGGTCATAATTCCTGTCGAGTTCTCGATCTGCAAAATGGTTACCCTGCCGCGCCGTCCATCCCTGTCGCTCAAAGTCCTGACGATTTCGACGCGTGCGCTGCTGTGGCTGGTTGTCTTGGCCTGGCTGGTCTTGGGCGCCGCCTGGGCGGCGCTGCATCTGGTCATTGTGCCGCGAATCGGCGAGCTGCGCCCGGAAATGGAATCCCGGGCCAGCCAGGCCCTGGGTGTGCCGGTGCGCATCGGCGCCATCGAGGCGCATTCCGACAGCCTGTTTCCCTCCTTCGAGCTGAGCGACGTGCAGTTGCTCGATCGCGAGGGGCGCGTGGCATTGCAGCTGCCGCGGGTGACGGCCACGCTCTCGCCGCGTTCGCTCTGGAACCTCGGGTTCGAGCAATTGGCCATCGAGGGGCCCGAGCTGGACGTGCGGCGCGCCGCCGATGGGCGTATCTTCGTGGCCGGCATCGAGATCCCGCAGCAGCAGGACGGCGACGGCCGTGCGGCCGATTGGGTGTTCTCGCAGACCGAGTGGATTATTCGCGGCGGCCGTGTGCAGTGGCGCGACGAACTTCGCGGCGCACCGCTGTTGCAGCTGCAGGAGGTCGACCTGCGCATGCACAACGGAGCGCGCCGGCATGAACTGCGGCTGGATGCCACGCCACCGCCCGAACTGGGGGGGCGTTTCAGCTTGCGCGGACGCTTTCGCCAGCCGCTGCTTTTCACCCGGGCTGGCGAGTGGCAGCGCTGGCAGGGCCAGTTTTATGCCGTGTTCGAGCGCGTCGACATCGATCAGCTGCGTCGCCACGTGCCGCTGCAACTGGAGGTGGCCGGCGGCAGTGGTGCCCTGCGCACCTGGATCGACGTGGACGCAGGCCGCGTCAGCGGGGTCACGGCGGACGTGGCGCTGTCGCAGATCGGCCTCAAGCTGGGCCCCGGGCTGCCGCCACTGGACCTGACACGGCTCACCGGCCGGCTGGGCGGCAGCCGGCTGGACAACGGTTTCGAGGCCTACACCCAGGGTCTGAAGTTCGACACGGTCGACGACCTGCACTGGCCGGGGGGCGATGTGCGCATCAGCCACCACGCTGGCGACACGCCGGAAGCGGCTGGCGGCGAAATCCGGGCCACCCGGCTGGACCTGGCCACCCTGGCCCAGCTGGCCCAGCGCCTGCCGCTGGAGCGGCGCATGCACGAGGCGCTGCTCCTTTATGGCCCCAAGGGCCTGATCGAGCAGTTGCAGGCCCGCTGGCAAGGGCCGTGGGAGGCGCCCACGCGCTTTGATGCGCGCGGCCGCCTGCAGAAACTCGAGGTGGCAGCGCGGCCACACCTGGACCCGCGGCTGCCTGATACCGAACCCGCCTCTCCCATCGGCTCGCCCGGTGTGCGTGGCTTGAACGTCGACTTCGAACTGACGCAGGACGGCGGGCGCGCCAGTGTGGTGGTGCAGCAGGGGCATCTGGAGTTGCCGGGGGTGTTCGAGCAGCCGCGCATAACGCTGGACCAGCTGGCCGCGGAACTGCAGTGGAAATTGCAGGGAGTGCAGACCAGCCTGCAGATCAGCAATGCCCGTTTTGCCAATGCCGATGCCCAGGGCGAATTCCAGCTCAAGTGGCACACCGGCGCCGCAGCCGACACCCGACTGCCCGGGGTGCTGGAGCTGCAAGGCAGCATGAGCCGGGCCGATCTCGCGTCCCTGCACCGTTATCTGCCGCAGGCCATCAATGCCGGTGTGCGCGATTACCTGCGCCAGGCCCTGCCGCAGGGCAGGGCCGGCGGGGCACGGTTCCAGGTCAAGGGAGATCTGCGCGACTTCCCCTTCAACCAGCCCGGGCAGGGCGAGTTCCGTATCACGGCCAGTGTGTTCGACACACGCTTCGTCTATGTGCCGACCAGTCTGCAGCCTGCGCAGCAGCTGCCCTGGCCGGCCCTGACGGACCTGCGCGGTGAACTGCTGATCGACCATGCCAGCCTGCAGCTGCGCAACATCAACGCCCGGGTCCAGGGTGCGCCACAGCTGCGCATCAGCCAGGGCGAAGCCCGCATTCCTGACATGGGGCACGAGGCCCGGGTCCTGACCAGTCTGCAGCTGGCCGGGCCGCTTGACGACGCGCTGCGGAGCCTGATCAGCAGTTCCCCGATCGATGCGATGCTGGGCGGCCTGCTGGGTCAGGCGCGGGCTGTCGGGAATGCCGACGTCCAACTCAAGCTGGACCTGCCGCTGTTGCACCTGGAGCGCTCCGCCGTGCAGGGACAGATCACGCTGGCCGGCAACGAACTGCAACTCGCGCCCGAGCTGCCGCGCCTGACACGGGCGCGCGGCCTGCTCCATTTCAGCGAGGGCGGTTTTGCCCTGGCCGGCGTGCAGGCACGGCTGCTGGGCGGTGATGTGCGCGCCGAGGGGGGAACCATGGCGCTGCCGGGGGCCGCCGCCGATGCCCCGGCCCGCCTGCGTGTGCAGGGCACGTTGACGGCGCAGGGCTTGCGGCAGGAAACGCAGCTCGGCGTCGTGGCCCGCCTGGCTCAGCAGATGAGCGGCAGCACCACCTACACGGCCGAGTTCAGTCTGCGCCAGGGCGCGCCTGAGTTCCAGCTCAATTCCACTTTGCAGGGCCTGGCCTTGAATTTGCCGGCGCCGCTGGCCAAGCCGGCCGACGCCGCCCTGCCCCTGCGCGTGCAGGCCGCCCTGATGGGGGCCGAGGCGGGAGACTCGGCGCAGGGCGCACGCCGGGATCTGTTGCGCTTCGATCTCGGGCGCCTGGTCGCGCTGCGGTATGAACGCGAACATGCCCGGGGCACGACGCAGGTCTTGCGCGGCACCCTGGGTATCGGCCTGGCGGCGGGTGAGAGCCTGCCCATGCCCGATGCCGGCGTGGTGGCCAGCGTGCAGTTCGATGAGCTGGACCTCGATGCCTGGCGCAAGGCGGCTGCAGCACCCGTTGCCGCTGGCGCCGCGCCGGTGGCCTCTGCCGGTGCCCCGCCCTTGCCGGCCGCGCTGCGCGACTATTTGCCCACCAGCCTCATGGTGCAGGGCGCGACCCTGCGGGTGGGTGGCCAGAAGTTCGGCCAGCTGGTGGCTGGGGGCACGCGCGAAGGCCAGACCTGGCGCGTCAACCTGGACGCGCGCGAACTCAGTGGTTATCTGGAATACCGCATGCCCACCAATGCCGGGGCTGGCAGCGTCTATGCGCGGCTGGCGCGCCTGGTGCTGGCGCAGGAAAATGCCAGCGGGGTAGAGCACCTGCTGGACGAGCAGCCGGTGAGTATTCCCGCGCTCGATGTGGTGATCAACAGCCTGGAACTGCGTGGCAAGAACCTGGGCCGCGTAGAGGTCGAGGCCGTCAACCGCGGCCTGGCGCGACGCGATGCGGGCGCGCGTGAATGGCGCTTGAGCAAGCTCAACATCAGCATGCCGGAGGCCGAGTTCGCGGCCAGCGGCAACTGGGCCATTTACCAGGAGGCCGGCGAGCCCCTGGGCCGTTTGGCTGCGCCGCGCACGGCGACCGGCGCCGCGCGCAACGAACGGCGGCGGACCACCATGAATTTCCGGTTGGAGATCAGCGATGCCGGCGGCCTGCTCAGCCGCCTGGGCATGCCCGGCCTGATTCGTGCGGGCAAGGGCCGCATGGAGGGCCAGGCCAGCTGGATCGGTTCGCCCATGGGCCTGGACTATCCGAGCCTGGGTGGCAGCTTCAACATCAATGTCGAGACCGGGCAGTTTCTCAAGGCGGAACCCGGCATTGCCAAGCTCATGGGCGTGCTCAGCCTGCAGTCCCTGCCGCGGCGCCTGACACTCGATTTCCGCGACGTGTTCACCGAAGGTTTTGCCTTCGATTTCGTGCGCGGCGACGTCCAGGTCGAGCAGGGGATTGCCAGGACCAACAACCTGCAGATGAAGGGCGTCAACGCCGCGGTGCTGATGGATGGCCAGGCCGACCTGGCGCGCGAGACGCAGGACCTGCGGGTCGTGGTGGTGCCCGAGATCAACGCCGGTACCGCTTCGCTGATCGCGACCTGGATCAACCCGGCGGTGGGCCTGGGCACCTTCCTCGCCCAGGTCTTGCTGCGGGGGCCGATGATCGCCGCGACCACGCAGGAGTTTCGTATCACCGGCAGCTGGAGCGACCCGCAGATGAGCAAGGTCGAAACCCCGACACCGGCGGCCAGCAACCCGACGGGCAACACGCCATGAAGATTGCGGCCATCCAGATGGTTTCCGGTGTCGAATGCGACGCCAACCTGTTGCGCGCACGCGCCCTGCTCGAAGAGGCGGCGCGCCAGGGCGCCGAGCTGGCCGTGCTGCCCGAGTACTTCTGCGTGCTGGGGCGCCAGGACAGCGACAAGCTGGCCTTGCGCGAGACCCTGGGCCAGGGGCCGATCCAGGACTTCCTGGCACGCGCTGCGCGCGAACTGGGCCTGTGGGTCGTCGGCGGCACCTTGCCGCTGGATGGAGGGGCGTCGGCGGGCGACGGGTCCGCGCGCGCCTACAACAGCACGCTGGTCTATGCGCCGGGTGGAGAACGGGTAGCGCATTACGACAAGATTCACCTGTTCCGTTTCGACAACGGTCGCGAACGGTATGACGAGGCGCGCACCCTGCACCCCGGGCGTGCGCCGGTCACCTTCGAGCTGCCTTCGCGCGACGGTCACCGCTGGCGGGTGGGCCTGAGTGTCTGCTACGACCTGCGTTTTCCCGAGCTCTACCGGGCGCATGCCCTGGCTGGCGCCGAACTGCTGCTGGTGCCCAGCGCCTTCACGCACACTACCGGCCAGGCGCACTGGGAGCTGCTACTGCGCGCACGCGCCATCGAAAATCTGGCCTTCGTCGCGGCCGCGGCGCAGGGCGGGCTGCATGAGAACGGGCGACGCACCTGGGGGCACTCCATGCTGGTCGATCCCTGGGGGCGGGTGCTGGGCGTGCAGCCGCAGGGCGAGGGCGTGGTGCTGGCCGAGTTCGATGCGGCATTGCAGCAGCAGTGCCGTCAGCAGCTGCCGGCGTTGGAGCACCGCGTCCTTTGAACACCTTAGCCCGTCCCATGTTGGCCAAACGCTGGCGTGCCAGTTGGCGCCGCCGTGTACTGTGGTCGGCGCTGGCGGCGCTGGTGGTGGCCCTGCTGGTCACGCTGGTGTGGCTGGCCGGGCGATACGAGGCCAGCCAGGTGCAGAGCCGGCTGGAGCGCGATGCCGCTGATGCGGTGGGCGATATCCGCTCGCGCCTGACCCGCAACCTGCAGAGCCTGCAAGCCCTGCAGTTCGGCGACCCCAAGCCGGCGGCCTGGACCGGCGAGGCCACGGCCTTGCTGCGCGAGCGACGCGAGTTGCTGCGCATCGAGTGGCGCGACAGCCAGTTTGGCATCCTGGCCCAGGCCGGCACGCCCTACCGTCCGCCGGTGTTTGAGCGACTGGGTCGCGACAGCGTGCAGTCCGAGGTGACGCAGGTCTGCAATGCCGCGCGCCGCATCAGCGGGCCGGCCTATTCCACCAGCTATTTCGTGCCCTTGACCGACGGCCTGGGCATCGAGGTCATGGAGATGTGCCTGCCGCTGGCCAGTGCCGGGGTGGTCATGGGTTACCTGGTCGCTACCTATTCCTTGCAGGACCTGCTGGACGATCTGGCGCGCCAGCTCACACGCAGCCAGGAGGTCGCCTTCACCGAAGGCGACGGCACCCGCCTGGCCATGCGCGGCACGGCGCGCCGCACCAGCCGGGTGTTTTCGGCCCAGCACCTGCTGGACCTGCCCGGCACGACCCTGGTGCTGCGCATGGACAGCTGGCGTGGCGCGCCCGATCTCTTCCCCAATGTGCTGACGGCCCTGGTCACGGCCATGTCGATCGCCTTGGTCTCCATCCTGCTGCTGCTGGGCAAGGACATGCGCCGTCGGCTCAAGGCCGAGAGCGACCTGGCCGACGCGCTGGCCTTTCGCAAGGCCATGGAGGACTCGCTGGTGACCGGGCTGCGCGCCCGCGACCTGGAAGGGCGCATCACCTACGTCAACCCGGCCTTCTGCCAGATGGTGGGCTTCAGCGCCGAGGAGTTGATGGGGCAGAGTGCCAATGCGCCCTATTGGCCCCCCGAGCTGGCCGACGAGTACAAGAAGCGCCAGGAGATCCGCTTGGCCGGCAATGTGCCGCCACGCGAAGGCTTCGAGTCGGTTTTCATGCACAAGGACGGCACGCGTTTTCCCGTGCTCATCATCGAGGCGCCGCTGATCAATGCGCATGGGGTGCAGACCGGCTGGATGAGCGCCTTCCTCGACATCCGCGAGCAGCGCCGCATCGAGGAGCTGTCGCGCGCCAGCCAGGATCGCCTGCAGGCCACCGCCCGCCTGGCCATGGTGGGCGAGATGGCGTCGCTGCTCAGCCACGAGCTCAACCAGCCGCTGGCGGCTATCGCGAGTTACGCCACGGGCACGCGCAACCTGCTGCAGCAAGGCGTGCACACCCTGGCCGACGTCGAACTGGCCATGCACCGTATTGCCGAGCAGGCCGAGCGTGCCGGCAAGGTCATCAAGAGTGTTCACGATTTCGTGCGCCGGCGCGACCAGGCGCGTGAGGTCGTCGCGCCCCAGGCCCTGTTCGACGCGATCCTGCCTCTGGTCAATCTGCAGGCGCGCAAACTGGGCGTTCAGGTGCAGCTGCGTCTGGACCCCGGTCTGCCGCAGGTGCTGTGCGACCGCACCATGGTCGAGCAGGTGCTGCTCAACCTGGCGCGCAACGGCATGCAGGCCATGGACCGACCCGAGATCCGCCGGCGCGTGTTGCAGCTGGGTGTGCAAAGCGTCGCGGCCGACCCGCGCTGGATCGAATTCTCGGTCACCGACGGGCTGGGCCTGAGCCTGTGCCGCACCGTGATCGAGCAGCATGGCGGCACGCTCGCCTTCGGGCCGAACGCGCCGCAGGGCACGGTGTTCACCTTCACCCTGCCGGCGAACAGACCCTAGCCTTCACTGGCTTAACATCACGCCATGCAACCTGTAATCGACGCCGCCGTATACATCGTGGACGATGACGCCAGCGTGCGCGAGGCCCTGGCCTGGCTGCTGCGTTCGCGTCGCCTGGGCAGCCAGGCCTTTGAGAGTGCCGAGGCCTTTCTCGAGATGATCGAGGGTGCCCACCTGCCGCCGCGCCCGGCCTGCCTGCTGCTGGATGTGCGCATGCCCGGCATGAGCGGCCTGGCCCTGTTCGAGCGCCTGGTGGAGCGTGGCTTGCACCAGGCCCTGCCGGTGATTTTCCTCACCGGGCACGCCGACGTGCCCACGGCGGTGAGCGCCGTCAAGCGCGGCGCCTTCGACTTCTGTGAGAAGCCGTTTTCCGACAATGCGCTGGTGGACCGCGTCGAGCAGGCGCTGGCCCAGTCGGCCACCATCGTACAGGCCCAGCAGGTGCGCGCGTGCCTGCGCCTGCGCCTGGGCGAACTGACCGACCGCGAACGTGCCGTCATGCAGTTGGTGATCGAAGGCCTGCCCAACAAGCGCATCGCCGACCAGCTCGACATCAGCGTGCGCACGGTGGAGGTGCATCGCGCGCGCGTGTTCGACAAGATGGAAGTCAAGTCGGCCGTCGAACTGGCCAATCTGCTGCGTGAGTTCTGAGCCTTCTGTTCAGGGCGGAGCGTCAGTCCGGCCGTTCCGGCTCAGGTGCCGGGAGGCCGGGTCGGGTCTTCGCCGCCCTGTTCGGGCGGGGTGAGTTCGCCTTTTTTGCGACCCGAGAACATGGTCCACCACACGATCAGCACCAGCAACAGCAGGGCCGCCAGGGCTTCGAGGAAAATCAGCAGCATGAAACGACTCCAACGACTTTATTTTGTCTTCAACTTTCTTATTGTAGGAACGCTGGTCGGCTGCGGGGGCGTTCCGGTTGGCGAGATGGCGCCGGAGTCGGGGAGCCCGCAGATCGCCGTGGAGCAGCCTGCTGCGCCACCTTCGAAGTTGTCCTTCCCCAGCCAGCCGGCCAGCAGCGCCGTGCTGCAGCAGGCGCGCAGCCGCTGGACACCGGTGGGCTGGGCCGAGTTGCCCGGACTGGGTGAGGATCCCCTGGGGGAGGCCTGGTCCGCCTGGGCGCGCAGCTGCGAGCGGCCTGGCCCGGCCTTCGCATCCCTTTGCGCCGATGTCCGGCGCCTGGGCCAGGGCAGTGACGAGGAGCGGCGCAGCTGGATGCTGGAGCGTCTGCAGCCCTACCGTGTCGAGACTTTCCAGAGCGAACCGGTGGGTTTGCTGACCGGTTATTACGAGCCGGTGGTAGAGGCCTCGCGCCTGCCCACGGCCAACCATACCGTGCCCCTGTACGGGCTGCCGGCCCAGCTGCACCTGCGCAAGCCCTGGTACAGCCGTCAGGAGATTGACACCCTGCCCGAAGCCCAGGCCGCGCTCAAAGGTCGCGAGATCGCCTGGCTGGCCGATCCGGTGGCCGCACTCAATCTACAGATCCAGGGTTCGGGCCGTCTGCTGGTGACCGAACCCGACGGCCGCCAGCGCATGGTGCGTCTAGGTTACGCCGGCACCAACGATCAGCCCTACCGCAGCGTGGGGGGCTGGCTGCTCTCGCGCCGCGAGGTGCGGGACGCCTCCTGGCCGTCCATCCGCAACTGGGTGGCGCAGAACCCGGGGCGCGTGCAGGAGATGCTGTGGAGCAACCCGCGGGTGACGTTCTTCCGCGAGCAGCCCCTGCCCGAGAGCGAGACCGCCGTGGGCCCGCGCGGCGCGCAGGGTGTGCCGCTGACAGCCGGGCGTTCCATCGCGGTGGATCCCGGCAGCATTCCCTACGGCACGCCGGTCTGGCTGGCTTCGGCCGGCCCGCAGCTGCAGCTGCAGCGCCTAGTGCTGGCCCAGGATACGGGGAGCGCCATCACGGGCGCGGTGCGCGCCGACTACTTCGTGGGCACCGGCCCCGAGGCTTCGCTGGTGGCCGGGCGGCTCAAGCAGCCGCTACGGCTGTGGGTGCTGTGGCCGCGTTGAGGCGGCTATTCAACGCAGGCTGATGCGCACCTGCACGCGCAGGGACTGGCTGCTGCTGCGGGTCTCGCGTCCGCCGCCGCCCAGGCCCGCTGCGCCCTGCCGGTTTTCCTGCACATCCTCGCTGTCGGCCACCGTCATCCATTCGTCCAGCGGCAGCATCAGCGTGGTGGAGGTGCTGGCGCCTTGCCCCAGGGGCTGGCGGCCTTGGGTGGCGGCCAGTTCCAGATAGACCGAGTCCCCGCCTTCCCAGACCGGGGTGGCCGTGAAGCCGGTGCCCGCCTGCAGCCACACGGTGCCGGGCACGCTCCTGCGCACGCCGCCCTGGTTGACGAACTGACGCAGGCGCAGCGGCACGCTCTGACCCAGCACGATGGCGGCCGGCCGGCCGTTGAGCACCAAGACCTGCTGCTGCGCACGGCCGCTGCGTTCGCTCTGGCGGCTGCGCGCTTCGATGCCCACGTCCACCTCGCCCCGGCCCGGCTGCACACGGGCATGCACGTCGGCCGCCATGCGTTCGCTGGAACTGCTGTTGCCGTCGTCCTGGCGTACTTCGATCAGCAGGTTGCGCAGCGGCAGCGGGGCGGGGGCCTGGACGGGACCGGTCTGAGCCTGCAACAGGGCTGGCAGGCCCAGCAGGGCGAGGAGCAAAAGGCGGCAGTGTTTCATCGGGATCTCCGGCGGGCCTTGGCGGCAGGGGCTGGCGGTTTCGGTGTGGGGGCCTGCAGATGGCCCAGGGGCAGTGTAGGGCTGGCCTTGACCTCGCCTAGCGAGAAGCTGGTGTGCAGGTCTTTCACGTTGGGCAGGTTGATCAGGCGTTGCAGCGCGAAGCGCGAGAAACTGTCCAGATCCTGCGCCACCACCTGCAGCTCGAAGGTGCCGGTGCCGCTGATGTAGTGGCAGGCCACCACCTCGGGCAGGGCGCGCACGGCCTCTTCCAGCACGCGCGTGGCGTCGCCCGTGTTGCGCTCGGCGTCCAGGCGCACAAAGGCCAGCACACCCAGGCCGATCTTGTGGCGGTCGATCTCGGCGTGGTAACCCTTGATGTAGCCCTGCTGCTCCAGTGTGCGGACGCGGCGCCAGCAGGGCGCAGGCGACAGACCCACGCGGCTGGCCAGCTCGGCGTTGGTGAGACGCGCGTTGGCTTGCAGTTCAGCCAGGATGGTCAGATCAAACTTGTCGAGTGTTTCCATTTATCTGATTCTTACGCAATATCCTTTCAAAAACCAGCATTTCAGTGGCAAAGAAAGCAAAGACCTATCCGGGCGACCGTCATACACTGACCCGCATACAAAAACAGGCCCAGCGCCCGGAGACAAGCCGCCCATGAACGCCCCCCTGCCCGAATCCATCCGCCAGGCGCTGGAGACCGTCACCCTGGACGACAAGTACACGCTGGACCACGGCCGCGCCTTCATGAGCGGCGTGCAGGCCCTGGTCAAGCTGCCCATGCTGCAGCGCCTGCGCGACCAGCAGGCCGGCAAGAACACGGCGGGTTTCATCAGCGGTTACCGCGGCTCGCCCCTGGGCAGCTACGACCAGGCCCTGTGGAAGGCCGCGCCGCACCTGAAGGCGCAGAACATCGTGTTCCAGCCAGGTGTCAACGAGGAGCTGGCCGCCACGGCCTTGTGGGGCACGCAGCAGCTGGGGTTTGCGCCGCCGGGCACCAACAGGTTCGACGGCGTGTTCGGCATCTGGTACGGCAAGGGTCCGGGTGTGGACCGGACTTCCGACGTCTTCAAGCACGCCAACAACGCCGGCACCACGCCCTGGGGCGGCGTGATCGCCGTGGCCGGCGACGACCACGTCGCCAAAAGCTCGACGGCCGCGCACCAGAGCGACCACATCTTCAAGGCCTGCGGCCTGCCGGTGTTCTTTCCGGCCTCGGTGCAGGAGATCCTGGACCTCGGCATCCATGCCTTTGCCATGAGCCGTTACGCTGGCGTCTGGGCCGGCATGAAGACCATCCAGGAGATCGTCGAGTCCAGCGCCTCGGCCATGATCGACCCGGAGCGCGTGCAGATCCAGCTGCCCACCGATTTCCAGATGCCGCCCGGTGGCCTGCACATCCGCTGGCCCGACCACGCGCTGGAGCAGGAAGACCGGCTGTTCCACCACAAGTGGTACGCGGCCCTGGCCTATATCCGTGCCAACCGCCTGAACCACAACGTCATCGAAGGCCCGAACGACAGGTTCGGGCTGATCGCCAGCGGCAAGGCCTACAACGACACACGCCAGGCCCTGCTGGACCTGGGGCTGGACGACGCCACCTGCCGCCAACTGGGCATTCGCCTGCACAAGGTGGCCGTGGTCTGGCCGCTGGAGGCGCAGAGCGCACGCGACTTCGCCACCGGCCTGCAGGAAATCCTGGTGGTGGAAGAAAAGCGCCAGCTCATCGAGTACCAGCTCAAGGAAGAGCTTTACAACTGGCGCGACGACGTGCGTCCCAACATCCTGGGCAAGTTCAACGAAGGCGATCGCGCGGGCGGTGAGTGGTCGCAGGCCAATCCCTCCAGCAACGAGCTGCTGCGTGCCAATGCCGACCTGACGCCGGCCATGATTGCGCGCGCCATCGCGGGGCGTCTGAAGAAAAACGGTCTGCTGCCGGCTGGCAGCGATATCGCGGCGCGTGTCGATGCGCAGCTGGCCGTGCTGGACGCCAAGGAGCGGTCCATGGCGGCCCTGTTGCTGGCCGGGCCGGCCGCCGAACGCCAGCCCTGGTTCTGCTCGGGCTGCCCGCATAACACCAGCACCCGCGTGCCCGAGGGTTCACGCGCCCTGGCCGGCATCGGCTGCCACTTCATGGCGACCTGGATGGACCGCAGCACCATCGGTTTCACGCAGATGGGCGGCGAGGGGGTGCCCTGGGTCGGCCAGCAGCCTTTCAGCACGGAAGGCCATGTGTTTGCCAATCTGGGCGACGGCACCTACTTCCACAGCGGCATCCTGGCCGTGCGCCAGAGCATCGCTGCCGGCGTCAACATCACCTACAAGATCCTCTACAACGATGCGGTGGCCATGACGGGCGGCCAGCAGGTCGGCGAGCGACCGGAAGGCCACAGCGTGATCCAGATCGCGCAGAGCATGCGGGCCGAGGGGGCGCGCAAGATCACCATCGTGACCGACGAGCCTGAGAAGTACGAGGGCGTACGAGATCTGCCTGCGGGCATCGCCATCGAGCACCGCGACGAGTTGGACCGCATCCAGCGCGAATTCCGCGAGCTCAAGGGTTGCACGGTCATCATCTACGACCAGACCTGCGCCACCGAGAAACGCCGCCGCCGCAAGCGCGGCACCCTGGTGACGCCCGCCAAGCGGGTCGTCATCAACGAGCTGGTCTGCGAAGGCTGCGGCGACTGCGGCCAGCAGAGCAACTGCCTCTCGGTCGAGCCGCTGGAGACCGAGTTCGGTCGCAAGCGCACCATCAACCAGAGCAGCTGCAACCAGGATTTTTCCTGCCTCAAGGGCTTCTGCCCGAGTTTCGTCACCGTCGAGGGTGGACAGCTGAAGAAGAATGCCAAGGGGCAGGCAACCTCGCCGTATGCGCTGGGCGCCCTGCCCGAACCGGCCCTGCCCGCAGCGGCCACGGCCTATGGCATCGTGGTGGCGGGTGTGGGCGGCACCGGCGTCATCACCATTGGCCAGTTGCTGGGCATGGCCGCGCACATCGAAGGCAAGGGCATCGTCACGCAAGACGCGGCGGGCCTGGCGCAAAAGGGCGGTGCCACCTGGAGCCATGTGCTGATCGCCGACACCGCCGAGGAGATCCGCACCACCCGCGTGGGCATGGCCGCGGCCGACCTGATCCTGGGGTGTGACCCCATCGTCACGGCAGCGAAGGAAAGCACGCTGCGCATGCGCGAGGGACGCACGCGCGTGGCGCTCAATGGCCACAGCGCGCCGACCGCCGCCTTCGTGAAGAATGCCAACTGGCAGAACCCTTCGGATCGCTGCGTGGCCGACATCAGCGCCGCCGTGGGCGCTGCCGGCATGGGCGTGTTTGACGCCGATGCCGTGGCCACCCGGCTCATGGGCGACTCGATCTATGTCAACCCCATGCTGCTGGGCTACGCCTGGCAAAAGGGCTGGATTCCGCTGGGCCGTGCCTCGCTGATGCGTGCCATAGAACTCAATGCCGTCGCGGTGGACGCCAACAAAGCCGCCTTCGAATGGGGCCGCCAGGCAGCGCATGATTGGGCGCGCGTGCAACAGCTGCTGACACCTGCGCAAACCATCCAGTTCCAGCCGCGCGAGACGGTGGAGAGTGTGGTGGCGCGGCGGGTCGAGTTCCTGAGTGCTTATCAGAACGAGGCGTACGCGCAAACCTACCGGGCCTTTGTGTCCCGGGTGCAGGCCGTCGAAGCCCCATTGGGCAAGACCGGGCTGAGTGAGGCGGTGGCCCGTTATCTGTTCAAACTCATGGCCTACAAGGACGAGTACGAGGTGGCGCGCCTGCACGGCGACACCGCTTTCCTCGCGCGGATCAACGGTATGTTCGAGGGTGAGTACAAGCTCCACTACCATCTGGCGCCACCGCTGCTGGCCAGGAAGAACGCCAAGGGCGAGCTGCTCAAGCGCTCTTATGGGCCGGCCATGGGAGCGGCCTTCCGTCTGCTGGCGCGCCTGAAGGGCTTGCGGGGCACGACTTTCGACCCCTTTGGCCGCACCGATGAGCGCCGGACCGAGCGGGCCCTGATCGCCGACTACCGTGCCTGCATTGAGGAGCTGCTGGCCGGCCTGAGCGCGGCCAACCATGCGGCGGCTGTTGAGATCGCGCGCCTGCCCGAGCAGATCCGCGGCTACGGTCACGTCAAGGCGCGGCACCTGGCGACCGTCCGTCCGCTGTGGGATGAACGCATGGCAGCCTGGCGGGCTGCTTAAGGCTACGCTGAACAAGTCCCCGCCGCGTGCTGCATCCCGGCGGCGGGCGGTCTGCGGCGTTGCAAATCCTCGCCATAGCTGGGGCTATGGCTGTGGTTTGCGCCTTGCATCCCATCCCGATGCCGGGCGCAGCCCATCGCCAGGACTTGTTCAGCGCAGCCCTAATCCGGACAGTGCCGCGGGGCTTGAAATCCGCATACCCCGGCCCCGTACAATGGGCGGCCGCCTGTTCCGGGGTGCCTGCCGTGCACTCCTGGATGCCGGCGTGTCCCGATTTTTGAACCCCTGACGTGGAGTAAGCCGTGTTTATTTCTTCCGCTTTTGCCCAGACCGCCCCCGCAGCCGCTGCCGGTGGTGACATCCAGTCCTCGCTGATGAGCATGTTGCCCATCGTGTTGATGTTCGTGGTGCTGTACTTCATCATGATCCGTCCGCAGATGAAGAAGCAGAAGGAGCACCGTGCCATGGTCGAAGCCCTGGCCAAGGGTGACGAGGTGGTGACCGCCGGTGGCCTGCTGGGCCGCGTGAGCAGCCTGAACGAGAACTTCGTCGGCGTGGAAATTGCATCCGGTGTCGAGGTGCAGCTGCAGCGCCAGGCTGTGGTGCAGGTGCTGCCCAAGGGCACGATGAAGTAAGAGACTTTCCAGCCACGCAGACGCGAGAGAACAATGAACCGTTATCCGGTATGGAAGTACGCGATCATCGTGATCGCGCTGCTGGTGGGGGCGATCTACACCGCCCCGAATTTCTTTGGCGAGGCGCCCGCCGTCCAGGTCTCCGCGGCCAAGGCGGGCCTCAAGGTCGATCCCGCCACGCAGTCGCGGGTGGAAGCGGCCTTGCAGGAAGCCCGTATCCGGCCCGAGGCCATCAGCCTGGAGGTCGGGTCCCTGCGCGTGCGGCTGGATTCCACCGATACGCAGCTCAAGGCCAAGGACGCTATCCAGCGCGCGCTGGTCAAGGATGCGGCCGATCCCGACTACATCGTGGCGCTCAACCTGCTGCCGCGCACGCCGGGCTGGCTGTCCGCGCTGCATGCAGCGCCCATGTACCTGGGCCTGGATCTGCGCGGCGGCGTGCATTTCATGCTGCAGGTCGACATGGAGGCCGCACTGAGCAAGAAGGCAGAGTCGTTGGCTGGCGACCTGCGTACCGTGCTGCGCGAGAAAAACGTGCGCCACGGCGGCATCAGCCGCAACGGCCAGGCCATTGAGTTGCGCTTGCGCGACGCGCCCACGCTGGCCGCCGCCAAGCGCGTGCTACTGGAGCAGTTCGCCGACCTGCAGACCACGGAGACGCAGGAAGGCAGCGACTTCAAGCTGAGCGCCACCATCAAGCCCCAAGCCGCGCGCCTGGTGCAGGAGCAAGCCCTCAAGCAGAACATCACCACGTTGCACAACCGGATCAACGAACTCGGCGTGGCCGAGCCGGTGATCCAGCAGCAGGGCCTGGACCGCATCGTCGTGCAGCTGCCCGGCGTGCAGGACACGGCCAAGGCCAAGGACATCCTGGGCCGCACCGCCACGCTGGAAGTGCGCATGGTGGACGAAAGCGTCGAAGGCCGCTCCGCCGAGGCCGGTTCCGGCCCGGTGCCGTTTGGTACCGAGCGTTACCCGGACCGCAGCGGCCAGGGCGTGATCGTCAAGAAGCAGGTCGTGCTGACGGGCGACAACCTGACCGACGCCCAGCCCGGTTTCGACAGCCAGACCCAGGAGCCCACCGTCAACCTGTCGCTGGACGCCAAGGGTTCACGCATCTTCAAGGATGTGACACGCGAGAACGTCGGCAAGCGCATGGCCATCATCCTGTTCGAAAAGGGCAAGGGTGAGGTGGTCACGGCGCCGGTGATCCGCACCGAAATCGGTGGTGGCCGGGTGCAGATCTCCGGCCGCATGACTTCCACGGAGGCGGCCGACACCGCCTTGCTGCTGCGCGCCGGCGCGCTCGCCGCACCTATGGAGATCATCGAGGAGCGCACCATCGGCCCCAGCCTGGGCGCCGATAACATCGACAAGGGTTTCGCCAGCGTGACCTGGGGCTTCGTCGCGGTCGCGACCTTCATGTGCGTCTATTACATGCTGTTCGGCGTGATCTCCAGCGTGGCACTGGGCATCAACCTGCTGCTGCTGGTGGCCGTGCTGTCCATGCTGCAGGCCACCCTGACCCTGCCGGGCATGGCGGCCATGGCCCTGGTGCTGGGCATGGCCATCGACGCCAACGTGCTGATCAACGAGCGGGTGCGCGAGGAGCTCCGAGGCGGCGCGTCGCCGCAGGCCGCCATCCATACTGGCTACGACCGCGCCTGGGCCACCATCCTGGACTCCAACGTCACCACCCTGATCGCCGGCCTGGCCCTGCTGGCCTTCGGCTCGGGGCCGGTGCGGGGCTTTGCCGTGGTGCACTGCCTGGGCATCCTGACCAGCATGTTCTCGGCGGTTTTCTTCTCCCGCGGTTTGGTGAATTTGTGGTACGGTAGCCGTAAAAAGCTCAGGACCGTTTCGATCGGCACGGTCTGGCGGCCCGACGGGCAAGTCCCGGCCAAAGTGGATTGAGGGAAGAAGAACATGGAGTTTTTTAAGATCCGCCGCGACATTCCGTTCATGCGGCATGCGCTGGTGCTCAACATCATCTCGCTGCTGACCTTCCTGGCAGCCGTTTTCTTCCTCTTTTCCCGTGGCCTTCATCTGTCGGTGGAGTTCACCGGCGGCACCCTGATCGAGGTGAGTTATTCGCAGCCGGCGGATCTGGAGGCGGTCCGCGGCGGCATCGCCAAGTTGGGTTACAGCGATGTGCAGGTCCAGAATTTCGGTACCGCCCGTGACGTGCTGATCCGCATGCCGGCCGCCAAGGGCGTGAGTTCGGGCCAACAGAGCGAACAGGTCATGGCCACGCTCAAGTCGCTGGACGCCAGCGCCACCCTGCGCCGCAGCGAGTTCGTCGGTCCGCAGGTCGGTGATGAGCTCGCCGTGGACGGACTGATGGCCCTGGCTTTTGTCGTGGGCGGCATCATGATCTATCTGGCGCTGCGCTTCGAGTGGAAGTTCGCGGTGGCGGCCATCATTGCCAATCTGCACGACGTCATCATCATCCTGGGCTTCTTCGCCTTTTTCCAGTGGGAGTTCTCTCTGCCCGTGCTGGCGGCGGTGCTGGCGGTGCTGGGATACTCGGTCAACGAGTCGGTGGTGATTTTCGACCGCATCCGCGAGAACTTCCGCCGGCTGCGCAAACCCGATACGGTGGCCATCATCGACAACGCCATCACCTCCACCATCAGCCGCACCATCATCACGCACGGCAGCACGCAGCTCATGGTGCTGTCCATGCTGCTGTTCGGCGGGCCCACGCTGCACTACTTTGCGCTGGCGCTGACCATCGGCATTCTCTTCGGCATCTATTCCTCGGTCTTCGTGGCGGCCGCCATCGCCATGTGGCTGGGCGTGAAGCGTGAAGACCTGATCAAGGGCGGCGCACCCAAGCGTGGTGAGACGGACCCCAATGACCCGAACGCGGGCGCTGTCGTCTGAGCCAGAGGGAACAGCACGATGGCGCCCCAGCTCTCCTACATGCAACGTATGCAGTTGGCGGAGAAGACGCGCCAGCGCTTTCTTGGCGACGTGGAGAAGATACTGGTCGATCTGTCGGGCCTGGTCCAGGACCGGCTGACCACGCTGCTCAACGAAAAGGGCACGACCCGGGACATGCAGAACCGGCGTGACGCCTGGATGCTGTACCAGAAGCAGCGCGGGCCCTGGATCGACAGCACCATGAAGGTCTGGCAGGACTCGCTCAAGTCCCCGGCCAGCAAGAAGGCCGAGAAGAAGGAAGAGCTCGGGCTGGCGGGTGACGGCGGTCTGTCCCTGGTGGGTACTGACGCGGTCGAGGACAAGATCATCTCCTCGCGCCTGGTGCTGGCGGTGGTGGAGAAGATGAGCGGTGAGCTTGATGACCTGCGCGTGCGCATCAAGACGCTGGAGAGCCGCGATGATCTTGAAGGCCACGACATCCTTCGTCCCGAAGTCCTGATCCTGCTGATGATCGAACAGTGGACCACCAGCGGCATGCCGCGCGAGTCCTGGCTCATGGTCAACGATGTGGTGCAGAAGCAGCTCATTGAAAAACTCAAATCTGCTTACGCCAATGCCAACGAATTCCTGATCCAGCAGGGCGTGATGCCCACGATCGATCTGAAGGACCGCGTCAAGCGCGCCCCGGTAGGGCGGCGTCCGCCATCGGCTGGCGGCGGCGGACCCGACTCGGTCTTGCCTGATTCCCAATTCCAGGGGGATGCCGGCGGTTCTGACGCAGCCTGGGGCGGTTCCTCCGGGGCGTATGGTCCGGCCTCGGGCTATCCGGGCCAGCCGGTGTCGGCGCCTACACCCCTGGGTGGCATGCCGGTGGCGCGCGCGCCTGGGGCGATGCCGCCGGGGCCTGGGGGCTATCCCGGTCAGCCCGGTTCCACAGGCATGCCCGGCTCGGCGCCCACAGCGTATCCCGGCCAGGCGGCGCCCGGTCGCAGCATGGGGGGCGGCATGCCCGCCGGCGTGCCTCAGGCGGGTTATCCGGGTCAGCCAGTGATGCCACAGGGGCCAGCGGGTAGCGGGCCTGCCGGGCGCAGTACGGGCAATCTTTTTGGCGGTCGCCTGGGCTGGGACGATGCACAGGGCCCGCTGACGCCAGGCCGCTTGGCGCCCGTGCCGCCTGCCGGCGCGGCTATCCCCGCGGGAATGGGGCAGTCCCCGGCACAGATGCAGCAGGCGTTGGCGGCGCAGGGCACACCGTCCAATTTCGGCGGTGCCCATGAAGAAACGCGTCTGATGACGCAGACTACCCCGCTGGCGCGCACGCGCAGTCGTGCCCAGGGCATGTTTGGTCAGCTCAAGCGCATGCTCGTCGGGCAGGGCGGCGGTGATTTCACGGCGACTTCGTCGCAGCCCCCCTCGCCGGCCCTGGTCGCCGCCATGGCCGAACGCCCGCCCTATTACGCTGGCGGCGGCGGTGGCACGATCTACGAGGATTACAGCCCGGCCGGTGTAGTCAAGGTGGCCGACAAGCTGCGCGAAAAGACCGACGAGCTCAAAAAGAAAGCCGAGACCAAGAGCGAAAAGGCCATCATCGAAATGGTGGCCTTGATGTTCCAGGCGATCCTGGCCGAAGAGCGCATTCCCACGACGATCCGGGTCTGGTTTGCCCGGTTGCAGATGCCGGTGCTGCGTGTGGCGCTGGCCGAGCCAGAGTTCTTCGGTACCTTGAACCATCCGGCGCGCCAGCTGATCGACCGCATGGGCTCCTGCGTCATGGGTTTCGAAGCGAGCAGCATCACCGGCGGCGCACTCGAGGCCGAGATCAAGCGCATCGTGCAGGTCATCGAGCAATACCCGGAAACCGGCAAACGTGTCTTCCAGATCGTCTATGACGAATTCCAGAAGTTCCTGGCCAAGTTCCTGACGGGCAAGGAGAAGACGCAGAAGGTCGTGAGCGTTGCGCAGCAGGTCGAACAGAAGGAAACACTGGCGATCCAGTACACCATCGAGCTACGCAACATGCTCAAGGACATTCCGGTGCGCGACGAG
Source organism: Burkholderiales bacterium (assembly GCA_016185015.1). GTDB lineage: Bacteria > Pseudomonadota > Gammaproteobacteria > Burkholderiales > Burkholderiaceae_C > Hylemonella. Next base: position 174,816 of record JACPOI010000022.1, on the reverse strand, counting down.
ATCCGCACTTTCCTGTTCAAGGTCTGGGCCGAGGTGCTGGCGGTGTCGGCCGTGCGCAAGGGCCCCAAGGATAGCGAGACCGTGGCCATGAAAAAGGCCGCCGCCGATCTGGTCTGGTCTGCCAGCGCCAAACCCAATCGCAATGACCGTGCGCGTGTCATCCAGGATTTGCCGCAGCTGCTGCAGCGCCTGCGCGCGGGCATGAGCCTGCTGGGCCTGTCGCAGACCGACCAGGACGCACACATCAAGATCGTCAGCGACACCATGGCCGATGCCTTCATGTCCAAGACCCAGGCCATCCCGCAGGCGCAGATCGATGCCATGACGCAGCGTCTGGCCAACCTGGAAGATTTCGTCAGCGAGGACGGGCTCGGTGACCTGCCACTGGATGCCGAGAGCATCGAGATGATGCTGGGCATCGACGCCTCCACCATCGACGTGGTGACCAACGGCGGCTCCAAGCCCACGCCGGCCATGGTGGCCTGGGCGCAGGAGCTGCAGCTGGGCTCCTGGTTCACACTGGACCACAACGGCAAGGTCAACCAGGTGCAGTTCGTCTGGCGCAGTGATCGCAAGCACCTGAACCTGTTTGCCTCAAGCGATGGACACAGCTACCTGATCCAGGCCGGTCGTCTGGCGGCCTATCTGCAGGCCGGCCTGTTGCTGCCGCAGGAAGAGGAAACGCTCACCGTGCGTGCCACGCGCGAGGCGCTCACCAGGCTGGAAGCCCACCCGGAGCGACTGCTCACCTGAAGCAGAAGGCCCCTCACAAGGGGCCTTCTGGTTTGCGCGGGTGGCGCCTGCGCTCAAGCGTCAGTGTGCGATGCGCTCGGCGCTGTCGTCGTAGAGCTCGTCGAGCACCAGGGTGTCGGGTTCTTCGCCGAAACTCCAGTACACCATCAGGATGATGATCTTCAGATCGTCCAGGGCCATGGGCTCGCCCGGCACTGCCATGGCGCGGTCAAGGATGACCTCGCGCATGGGCGGGGGCAATACGCCGGCCGATTCAAGAAAGGTGATGAAGCCCAGGCATTCCGCGCCCAGGTGGTTCTGCTCGGCGACCGAATACACGCGCATGCTGTCCGTCGCCGGGAAGCTGGGCAGCGTGGTGTCGGGACGGGTAGCCGGGGCCGCATCGAGCCAGAGGGTGCTCTGGGCGGCCAGGTTCAGGCCGTCAAGCCAGAGCAGCGCATCGCGGATCTCGTCGGCGTCGAAGCCGATGGCGTTGAGCTTGCGTTCGAGTTGCGGCAGTTCAGGACAGGCATCACCGCGCCAGTAGTTTTCGTACACATACACAAGCACTTCAAACATGACTTCAATATAGCGCAGAAAGCGCCAGGGCAAGCCTCGAATTTACGGGTGTTGCCGGTGCTGTTGCGTCTAAGAGTCTGTTCACGATCTGGAAGGGGCCGCGCAGGTGTCCTTTCGGGATGGGATGCAAGGCGCGGTGCGCAGCCCATAGCCCAGCTATGGGCAAGCATCGCAACGCCGCAGACCGCCCGAAAAGACACCTGCCCTGCGGGTTGGGACGCCGCAAACGCGGTCGCGTTTGCGCCGCCTTGGGGGCCGTCGCACGGCGCACAGCCGACCGGCTGTGCGAGCGGGCGATTTGCCCACCCACCCCCTTCCATGGGCCCACCAGCCTATGCCGCGGGTCTGGTCGGGCAACTCATCCCGATTGCGTCCCAACGCGACCCCTTCCAGATCGTGAGCAGACTCTCAGGCACGCACCAGGCGCTGCAGCAGTCCGCCGGGCAGGCGAGCCACCTGGCCATCGAGTTCCAGCGCCATCAGGCGGGCTTGCAAGGGCGCAATGTCGAGGCCCGTGCGGGCCTGCAAGGCATCCAGGCTGACCGGGTCCAGCCCCATGGCCTGCAAGACGCCGTCCTCGGTCGCGTCATGGTGCGGGGCGGCCAGTTTGAGCGGGGTGGACCCGCCAGGAAATTCTTCCAGGATGTCCTGCGCCGATTCGACCAGTTTGGCGCCTTGGCGGATCAGGGCATGACAGCCGTGCGATTGCGTGGCATGGATGGAGCCGGGTATGGCGAAGACGTCCTTGCCTTGCTCCGCGGCGAGCCGGGCCGTGATCAGCGAACCGGACTGCAGGGCCGCTTCCACCACCAGGGTGGCGCTGGAGAGGCCGGCGATCAGGCGGTTGCGGCGCGGGAAATTGGCCGCCAGCGGCGGTGTGCCCAGCGGGTATTCACTGATTAGCAGGCCGTGCTCGCAGATGCGGTGGGCCAGTTCGCGGTGGCCCTTGGGATAGACCCGGTCCAGGCCGGTGCCAACCACGGCCACGGTGGCCAGCCGATCCGGCGCCTGGGCGTGGCCGGCCAAGGCGCCTTCATGCGCCGCGCCATCGACGCCCAGCGCCAGCCCGGAGACGATGGTCAGGCCCGCCTGGCCCAGGGCCTGCGCGAACTGGCGGGCATTCAGGGCACCCTGCGGTGTCGGGTTGCGGCTGCCGACCATGGCCAGGCTACGGCTGGTGTCCAGCGGCAGGTCCAGCCGGCCCATCAGGTAGAGCAGCAGGGGCGGGTCTTCGATGTTCAGCAGGGCGGCCGGATACCGTGCATCACCCAGCGCGACGAGCGCGCGCGTCTGCGGCGCCTCCTGCAGCCAGGCCCAGGTGCTGTCGAGCAAGGCCGGGAGATCTTTGGGGGGCTCCAGCAGGGCCTGGGCCTGTGAAGGCTTGAGCAATTGCTGCAACGCTGCCGCGTCTTGCTCGAAGATGAGGGCCGGCAGGCCCAGGGCCGCGAGCAGGCGGCGTGCGCTGTCGTTGCCGATGCCAGGCGTGAGTGTCAGGCGCAGCCAGGCGCCCAGTTCATCACGCTCCATGGCTACACGCGCCGCCAGTGCCCGAAGTCCTTATTGCGGCGAGGCCAGGCGGTCGCCTACCCGTACGCTGTCGGTGACGTCCAGGATCAGGGCGTAGGACAGCTTTTCGTAGGTGCGGAACACCATCATCAGGCCGTTGCGCTCATTGGGCAGCTTGATCAGCGGCCGGGAAGCGTCGGTCTTGTCGACCAGCTGCTGACCGTCTTTCAGGATAGCCAGCACATGGCCGCTTTCCATGCCGTCACGCTTGCCGCGGTTGATGACCACCACCTGGTTCTGCGAGGCGTTGGCCACGGCGTTGCTGCCGTAGATCGAGACGATGCGGCCCGTGACAGCCGCTGCCGGAGCCCGCGGCGTGAAACTGAGGAACTCGCGCTCGGGTTCGGGCGCCATGCGGTCGCCGACCAGCATCTCGCTTTTCGCCGACAGGATGTCGATCGTGGCTGGCACCGGGACGGTGCTGGTCTTGCCGGTGGTCGAGGAGGTCTCGGTGCTGCTCTCGCCACGTGCCAGCGCTGCCTTGCCCAGGAACTCGGCTTCATAACCCAGGATTTCGCCGGTCTCCGGGTCCTTGAGCGGCCTGGCGTTGCGGAAGATCCGGTACTGCTTGAGTTTCTGCTGGTCGTCTACCAGGGGCGCACTGGCCGGGCCGCGCGCGTAGACGCGGTCGCCGCGACCCATGATGACGCGATTCTCGCCGGCGGCGACGATGCGCGGCGCGGTCTGCAACTCGGACTCCTCGACGATCAAGGGTTCAGCCAGGAAGGCTTCGATGTCACGGGTTTGCAGCGTGGTCAGGGGGCTGCGTGCCTCTTCGGAGCGGATGCGCGGCGACAGGCGCACGGTTTCGATACCGCTGGCGCCATCGCGACCCGTGCTCACGGCCACCGAACCGCTGTCGCTGCCGGCGACAGCGACGCTGCCTTCGGTGCCAGGCGCAGTACCCGTCAGGCGGGCGCGGCCGTCACGTTTGTCCAGGTACAGGGTCTGTCCCGGATAGATCAGGTGCGGGTTGAGGATTTCCTCCAGGTTCATGCCCCAGAGTTCGGGCCAGCGCCAGGGACTGCGTAGGAACAGCTTGGAGATGGCCCACAACGTGTCGCCGGACTTGATGACGTAGCTGTCAGGCGCGTCGGGCACCAGTTCGGACAGCGGTACGCCGGCCTCGGCCACCTTTTTCGCGGTCGCGGACTGCTCGGACGTGATCGGGTAGTTGGGGACTTTCTGGCTCCAGGCGGGCTGGGCCAGCAGGCCACACAGGCCCAGGGCCGCGATTGTGGAAATTCGGGCGCTGACCCCCATCCTGCTATGCGTCATGTCTTGCTGTTTCACGTTGCCCCCGGCTAGCTCCGGACGCGAGCTGACCGCCCGCTGCCCCCGGAAAACTTAATAAATCACGCACGATTCTGCGCCCAAGCCCTTGATTGGGCAATGTTTTCTAAACTTTGTTGCAAACTCGCCGGCCAAAAGTGGCGAAAATAGCGACATCGACGAGCTTTTTTTATGGCACTGCTACCCATCCTCACTTTTCCCGATCCACGCCTGCACACGGTGGCCAAGCCGGTGCAGACGGTCGACGCACGCATCAAGCAACTGATCACCGACATGTTCGAAACCATGCACGAGGCCAGCGGCATCGGCCTGGCTGCGACCCAGGTCGATGTGCACGAGCGGCTGATCGTGATCGACGCCTCCGAGGGGCGCGACCAGCCCCTGGTGCTGATCAATCCCGAGATCGTCTGGGCCAGCCCCGAGAAGAAGGTCAACGACGAGGGCTGCCTGTCCGTGCCCGGCATCTACGACGGCGTCGAGCGCCATGAGCGCGTGCATGTGCGCGCACTCGACGGCGAAGGCAAGCAGCGCGTGATCGAGGCCGATGGCCTGCTGGCGGTGTGCATCCAGCATGAGATGGACCACCTGCTGGGCAAGGTCTTTGTGGAGTACCTGTCGCCGCTCAAGCGCAACCGCATCAAGACCAAGATGCTCAAGGCCCAGCGCGAGGAGCGCCGTTGAGGGTTGTCTATGCGGGCACGCCCGAGTTCGCACGGGTGGCGCTGGAGCGCCTGCACGCCGCCGGTTTCGAGATCCCGCTCGTCCTGACACAGCCTGACCGGCCCGCTGGCCGCGGCATGAAACTGCAGGTCTCGCCGGTCAAGCAGTTCGCGCTGGCGCATGGCATGGCCGTGGCCCAGCCGCACGGCTTGCGTCTGGAGGGTAAGTACCCCGAGGAAGCGGCTGCGGCGCGCGCGGCGATCGAGGCGGCCCGGGCGGACGTGATGGTCGTCGCGGCCTACGGACTGATCCTGCCGCAGTGGCTGCTCAATGCCTTTCCGCAGGGTTGTCTCAACATTCATGCCTCCCTGCTGCCGCGCTGGCGCGGTGCGGCGCCCATCCACCGCGCGATCGAGGCCGGGGACACAGAAACCGGCGTCACCATCATGCAGATGGACGCGGGGCTGGACACGGGTGACATGCTGCTGGTGGAGCGCCTGCCGATCGCGGCGAACGACACCACGGCCAGCCTGCACGACAAGCTGGCGACTCTGGGCGGTCGTCTGATCGTCGAGACGCTGGAGTTGTTGGCCTGTGGCGGCCTGCGGCCCGTGCCGCAGCCGGCCGAGGGCGTGACGTATGCGCACAAGATCGAAAAACAGGAAGCGGCCGTCGACTGGCGCCTGCCCGCGACGGTGATCGAACGCCGGATCCGCGCCTTCAATCCCTTCCCTGGTGCCGCAACCGCCTGGCAGGGTGAGTCCATCAAGCTCTGGCAATGCCATGTCGAGCAAGACCTCAGCAATACTCAGGCGCCGGGCTCGGTGCTGGCCGCTGGCCCGGAAGGTATTGCCGTGTCATGTGGCCAGGGTGTGCTGCGCCTGACCGAGCTGCAGCGTGCTGGTGGCAAGCGACTGCCGGCAGCGGAATTCCTGCGCGGTTTTGAGGTGCCTGCTGGCGCAGTGCTGGGCGCCTGAGCCATGAGCAGCCTGCGCCAGATCGTCCGCCACCCCGAGTTTCAGCGCGGCATGCGCGACATGAGTTCGGTCGCGCCGGGCCTGGCGGCCTGGGGCATGATGACCGGCGTGGCCATGGTCAAGTCCGGCATGAGCCTGTTCGAGTCCATTGCCATGACCCTGCTGGTCTATGCCGGCAGTTCCCAGCTGGCGGCCATTCCGCTGATCGCGGCCGGCGCGCCCGTGCTCGTGATCTGGGCCACGGGTTTCTGCGTGAACCTGCGCTTCGTGGTGTTCAGCGCGCATATGCGGCCTTACCTCATGCACCTGCCGCGGCGCTGGCGCCTGCTGGCCGGTTACGTCACGGCCGACATCAGTTACGTGATGTTCACCAAGCGTTTCCACCAGCCGCCGCAGACGGCCGAAGAGCGCCAGACCCAGCTGGCCTACCTCATGGGCGGTTGCGCCACCAACTGGAGCAGCTGGCAGGCGGCCAGCCTGCTGGGCATTTTTCTCGCACACTCAGTACCCGCGCACTGGGGCCTGGGGTTCGCCGGCATCCTGGCCCTGCTGGGCGTGGGCTGCTCACTGGCCAGCAGCCGGCTGCGCATCGTTTCCGCCGGCGTGGCGGGCGCGGCGGCCGTGGCGGCTTTTGCCATGCCCTTCAAGCTCAACATCGTGGTGGCCATCGCCGCTGCCGTGGCCTTGTGCCTGTTGCTGGAGAAGACCCCGCCGTTCCGACGGGAGGCGACACGATGAAGGAAACCGATCTCTGGACCCTGGGCGTCATCGTCGGCCTGGCCGCGGTGACCGTCATCACGCGCTCCTTCTTTTTCATCTCCAGCAAGCCCTGGAGCCTGCCGCACTGGGCCCAGCGTGGCCTGCAGTACGCGCCCATCGCGGCGCTTTCGGCGGTGATCGTGCCCGAGATCGTGATGACACAGGGCCATCTGGTGCAGACCTGGCAGGATGCGCGCCTGTTTGCCGTAGCGGCCGGCGCCGCCTGGTATTTCTGGCGCAAGAAGAGTTCCTGGGCCATGCTGGGCACCATCGTGGTGGGCATGGCCGTCTATCTGGCCTTGCACCTGGGGCTGGGCTGGTAAGCCGGTTGACAGGCGCAGCCGCCTAAAATTGCGGGTTACATGCAGGTTTCAGGCCTGCAAGCCAGTTTCCAAACTCTCCGCCTAGACCACCATGAACTTCCTCCGATTCCAGAGCCTGTGCGAGCAGGGCCAGGCCAAGGGCCAGCGCGTCTTCATCCGCGCCGACTTGAACGTCCCGCAAGACGACAGCGGCGCCATCACCGAAGACACCCGCATCCGCGCCAGCCTGCCCTGCATCCGCATGGCCCTGGAGGCCGGCGCCGCTGTCATGGTCACCTCCCACCTGGGCCGCCCCGTGGAGGGCGAATTCAAACCCGAAGACTCCCTGGCCCCCGTGGCCAAACGCATGGCCGAACTGCTGGGCCGCGACGTGCCCCTGGTCTCCAACTGGATCGACGGCGTGTCCGTCCAGCCTGGCCAGCTCGTGCTGCTGGAGAACTGCCGTTTAAACAAGGGCGAGAAAAAGCGGCTCCAAGGTCTCCACCAAACTCACCATCCTCAAGAGCCTGGCGGCCAACGTCGACCAGCTCATCGTGGGCGGGGGCATCGCCAACACCTTCATGCTGGCCGCCGGCCTGAAGATCGGCAAGAGCCTGGCCGAGCCTGATCTGCTGGCCGAAGCGAACGCGGTCATCGAGGCCATGAAACAACGGGGTGCTGAAGTGCCGATCCCCGTGGACGTCGTCACCGCCAAGGAATTCAAGGCCGATGCGAAAGCCACCATCAAGAAGGCGACCGAAGTCGAAGCCGACGACCTGATCCTGGACATTGGCCCGGATACGGCCAAGAAGCTGGCCCAGCAGCTCAAGGCTGCCGGCACCATTGTGTGGAACGGCCCGGTGGGTGTGTTCGAGTTCGCGGCCTTCGAGAACGGCACCAAGGAGATTGCGAAAGCCATTGCCGCATCCAGCGCTTTCTCCATCGCCGGCGGTGGCGACACCCTGGCGGCGATCGCCAAGTACGGCATCGAGCAGCAGGTGGGCTACATCTCCACGGGCGGGGGTGCCTTCCTGGAGGTGCTGGAGGGCAAGACCTTGCCGGCTTTCGAGATCCTGGAGAAACGCGCCAGGGGCTGAAGCACCGGCGCAATCAGGCAAAACGGCCCCCCTGGGGCCGTTTCATCTTGTTGTTCCGATGTAACTAATTTCATGTCAGAATGGAAACTAAGTTACAAAGGAGACTGATACATGACGCGCCGTGAGACCAAGATTGTTGCCACCCTGGGCCCTGCCTCCAGCGACCCGGCCCTGCTCGAACAGATGATCCGCGCCGGGGTCAACATGGTCCGGCTCAATTTCAGCCACGGCAAGGCCCAGGACCATATCGACCGCGCCCGCTTGGTGCGCGAGGCCGCCAAGCGAGCGGGCCGCGAAGTGGGCATCATGGCCGACCTGCAGGGCCCCAAGATCCGGGTCGGCAAGTTTGCCGAAGGCAAGGCCCTGCTGAAGACCGGGCAGAAATTCGTGCTCGACGCCACCCGCACCGAACCGGGCGATGTCAACGCCGTCGGCCTGGATTACAAGGAACTGCCGCGCGACGTCAAGGCAGGCGACGTGCTCCTGCTCAACGACGGCCTGATCACCATGAAGGTGGACGCCGTCAAGGGCGAGGCCGTGCATTGCACGGTGACCATGGGCGGTGAGCTGTCCAACAACAAGGGCATCAACAAGAAGGGCGGCGGCCTGACCGCGCCGGCCCTGACCGCCAAGGACATGGAAGACATCAAGACCGCGATGAGCTTCCAGGCCGACTACGTCGCCGTGAGCTTCCCGCAGAACGCCACCGACATGGAAATGGCGCGCCAACTCTGCAATGTGGCCGCCGCCGAATACAACCACAAGCCCTATCTGATTGCCAAGATCGAGCGCGCCGAGGCGATCCCCAAGCTGGAAGAAATCCTGCGTGCCAGCGACAGCATCATGGTGGCGCGTGGTGACCTGGCCATCGAGGTGGGCAACGCTGCCGTGCCGGCGCTGCAAAAGCGCATGATCAAGATGGCGCACGAGATGGACAAGACGGTGATCACCGCGACCCACATGATGGAGTCGATGATCAACAACCCCATGCCCACGCGCGCCGAGGTGAGCGACGTGGCCAATGCGGTGCTCGACGGCAGCGACGCCGTGATGACCTCGGCCGAAACCGCCGCCGGCAAGTTCCCGCTGGAGACGGTGGTCGAGATGGCCGCCATCTGCGTGGCCGCCGAAGCCGCCGAAGAGGTGAAGCTGGATGCCGACTTCAGCGGCAAGAGCTTTTCGCGCATTGACCAGTCCATCGCCATGGGCGCGCTGTTCACGGCTTACCACCTGGGCGCCAAGGCCATCGTGGCGCTGACGGATTCCGGCTCCACCGCCCTCTGGATGAGCCGCCACCGCATCCACATCCCGATCTACGCCCTGACGCCCAAGGTGGCGACGCAGCGCAAGATGACCCTGTACCGAAATGTGAGCCCGCTGCTGATGGACACCAGCGCCGACCGCGACACCGCGCTGGAGCAGGCCGAAAAGCACCTGAAAGACCGAGGCATCGTGAAAAGCGGCGATATCTACGTGATCACCTGCGGCGAGCCCATGGGCGCTCCGGGCGGCACCAATATGCTGAAGATCTGCAAGGTCGCCTGAGGCCGACGCCGGGGCCGCGCGCCCTCGGCGGCCCGGCCGAAGGAACCTGGGGAACGTGAGCGGGTAAAATTGGCGGCAGTTACCGACCAGTTACCAACTTCCCTGGGGATATCACATGGCACTCGTCTCGATGCGCGAGCTGCTGGACCATGCAGCAGCCAATGGCTACGGCATTCCGGCTTTCAACGTCAACAACCTGGAACAGGTCCAGGCCGTGATGGCCGCCGCAGACGAAGTCGGCGCGCCGGTCATCCTGCAGGCCAGCGCCGGCGCCCGCAAGTACGCCGGTGAGCCCTTCATCAAGCACCTGATCCAGGCGGCGATGGAGGCCTATCCGCATATCCCCCTGGTCATGCACCAGGACCACGGCACCAGCCCCAAGGTCTGTGAAGGCGCCATCGGTCTGGGCTTCGGCTCGGTCATGATGGACGGCTCGCTCAAGGAAGACGGCAAGACCCCGGCCGACTTCGCCTACAACGTGGATGTGACGCGCAAGGTCGTGGACATGGCCCACAAGGTGGGTGTGACGGTCGAGGGCGAACTCGGCTGCCTAGGCAACCTGGAAACCGGGGACGCCGGCGAGGAAGACGGCATCGGCGCCGAAGGCAAGCTGGACCACAGCCAGATGCTGACTGACCCTGAAGAGGCCGCCCAGTTCGTCAAGGCCACCCAGCTCGATGCCCTGGCCATTGCCATCGGCACCAGCCACGGCGCCTACAAGTTCAGCCGCCCGCCCACCGGCGACATCCTGGCCATCAGCCGCGTCAAGGAAATCCACAAGCGCATCCCCAACACCCATCTGGTGATGCACGGTTCCTCCTCCGTGCCGCAGGAACTGCTGGCCATCATCAACCAGTACGGCGGCAAGATGAAGGAAACCTACGGCGTGCCCGTCAAGGAAATCCAGGAAGCCATCAAGCACGGCGTGCGCAAGATCAACATCGACACCGACATCCGCCTGGCCATGACGGGTGCGGTGCGCAAGTTCCTGGCCGAGAACCCGGACAAGTTCGACGCGCGTGAATGGCTCAAGCCTGCGCGTGAGGCCGCCAGGCTGGTCTGCAAGGCGCGTTACCTGGAGTTCGGCTGCGAAGGCCAGGGTGCCAAGATCAAGAGCCAGGGCCTGCAGGTCATGGCGACCAAGTACGCCCGTGGCGAACTGGCCCAGCTGGTGAACTAAGACAGCGATCCCTTTCTTGCGATAATTGCAGGCCCGGCGCTCCAGCGCCGGGCTTTTCTTTTTCAGGCCCCACCATGACGAACGCCCTGCACACCTCTTCTCTCACCTCCCTGCCGTTGCTGGCCCGCGGCAAGGTGCGCGACAACTACGCCGTGGGCGAGGACCGCATCCTCATGGTGGCCTCCGACCGCATCAGCGCCTTCGACGTCATCATGGGTGAGCCCATCCCCGGCAAGGGCGAACTGCTGACCAAGATGGCGCTGTTCTGGTTCGACAAGCTCGGCCACATCTGCCCCAACCACCTCACCGGTGCCGCACCCGAGAGCGTGGTGACACCGGCGGAAGTGGCGCAGGTCAAGGGACGTGCCATGCTGGTCCAGCGCCTCAAGCCCATCCCGGTGGAAGCCGTGGTGCGTGGTTATCTGGCCGGCAGCGGCTGGGCCGAGTACCAGGGCAGCCAGTCGGTCTGCGGGGTCAAGCTGCCGGCCGGGCTGAAGAATGCCAGCAAGCTGCCCGAACCGATCTACACCCCGGCAGCCAAGGCCGAGGTCGGCGAGCACGACGAGAACATCACCTTCGAGAAGACCGTGGAGATGATCGGCCCCGAACTGGCCGCCAAGATCCGCGACATATCGATCGCCATCTACAAGGCCGCCAGCGAGATCGCGCTCAAGAAGGGCATCATCATCGCCGACACCAAGTTCGAGTTCGGCCTGACCCCGGACGGCAAGCTGGTGCTGATGGACGAGGTGCTCACCCCCGACTCCTCGCGCTACTGGCCCGTGGAAGGCTACAAGGAAGGTGCCAACCCGCCCAGCTACGACAAGCAGTTCCTGCGCGACTGGCTGGAGACGGCCATGGTGGACGGCAAGCCTTGGGGCAAGAAGGCGCCCGCGCCCAAACTGCCGACGGAAGTCATCGAGAAAACCGCCGCCAAGTACCGCGAAGCGCTGACCCGGCTCACGACCTGATTTCAGGACGCAGCGATAAAAAAACGGCAACCTCGGGTGCCGTTTTGCATGGACGTCGTGTCTCAGTTCAATGCCATGCTGAGCTTGCGCCGGTAGGACGAGACCAGCGCGGCCTGCTCGTCCTGTTCCACGTTGGCGGGGCCCGCCAATTCGATGCCACCTGCGCTTTTGCCGCTGGCCTCGGGGCCGGGGGTCTTGGGCTTCGGGGGCGTCAGCAGTTCCAGGATGCCGACAAAAGTCTTGCGCGGGGCTTCCCCGTCCCACTTCTTGTCGCGCATGATGATTTCCAGCAACTCGTCCAAGGCAGCCACCCACTCGTTGGCCACCATCAGCACGCGGGCCTTGGCGAAACGCGCCTCGAAGTCGCGCTTGTTGGCGGCGATCAGTTCCTCGAATTTCGCCAGGGGCCACTGGCCGCGCGGGTCGGTGGTGACGAACTCGAGCGCGTTGAGCCATTGCTGCAAGGCCTCGAAACGCAGCGCCACCGGGATCTGCGCCAGCGCCGGGGCCAGTGCAGCGGCTGCCTCGGCCAGGTGGCCGGTACCGATCAGCAGCTTGACGTAGTCGTAGCGCAGCTCGTCGTTGGCCGGCTCGGCCTGCAAGGCCTCGGCCATGCGGGCGATGGCACTGGCGATATCGCCCGACTCCAGGGCTTGCTGCGCCTCGTCCAGCTCTTCCGGTTCCGCCTGCAGCGGGCCTTCACCGCCCAGGTGCTTGTCCAGGAACTCGCGCAGCTTGCCCTCGGGCAGGGCGCCCATGAAGCCGTCCACAGGCTTGCCGCCCATCATCAGCACGCAGGTCGGGATGCTGCGGATGCCAAAGGCCGCTGCCAGTTCCTGCTGCTGGTCCGAGTCGATCTTGGCCAGCACGAAGCGGCCCTCGTAGGCGGTCTCCAGCTTTTCCAGGATGGGGCCCAGCGACTTGCAGGGGCCGCACCAGGGGGCCCAGAAATCGACCAGCACGGGCACGGACATGGAGGCCTGGATGACCTCGGTTTCGAAGTTTTCGGTGGTGATATCGATCATTTGGGGCGATCCGGGACGGGAAAGTAAAATTCGGGGATGAAAACACTCATCGGCGTCGTCATGGGCTCCAGCTCCGACTGGGACACCATGCAACAGGCAGTCCAGATTCTCCACCACTTTGGCATCGGCCACGAAGCCAAGGTGGTGTCGGCGCATCGCATGCCCGACGACATGTTTGCCTATGCCGAGACGGCCGCCACCCGCGGCCTCAAGGCCATCATCGCCGGTGCCGGCGGTGCGGCCCACCTGCCCGGCATGCTGGCGGCCAAGACCACGGTGCCGGTGCTGGGCGTGCCGGTGCCCAGCAAGCACCTGCAGGGCGTGGATTCGCTGCACAGCATCGTGCAGATGCCCAAGGGCATCCCGGTGGCCACCTTCGCCATCGGCGCTGCCGGTGCAGCCAATGCCGCGCTGTTTGCCGTGGCCATGCTGGCCAACGACGACCCGGCCCTGCGTGCCAAGCTCGAAGCCTTCCGCGCCGAGCAGACCGCCACCGCGCGCGGCATGAGCCTGCCGCCCGCAATATGAGCACGACCCCGCTCTCCGGCCGCATCCTGCCCGGCACCCTGGTCAATGGCCAGCCCGCCACCTTGGGCGTGATGGGCGGCGGCCAGCTCGGCCGCATGTTCGTGCACGCGGCCCAGCGCATGGGCTACTTCACGGCTGTGCTCGACCCCGACGCTGCCAGCCCGGCCGGCCTGGTCAGCCACCACCACATCCAGACCGCCTACCTCGACGAGCAGGGCCTGGCCCAGCTGATGCAGCGCTGTGCGGCCATCACCACCGAGTTCGAGAACGTGCCGGCACCTGCCCTGCTGACCCTGGGCGCGCACCGCCCGGTGGCGCCCGGCGCCGAGGCCGTGGCCATTGCCCAGGACCGCGCCCAGGAGAAGGCGCATTTCACACGCTGCGGCGTGCCGGTGGCACCAAACGCGGTGATCGAAACCGCGGCGCAGCTGGCGACGGTTCCCGATGCGCTCTTGCCCGGCATCCTCAAGACGGCGCGCATGGGTTACGACGGCAAGGGCCAGATGCGCGTCAAGACCCGCGCCGAGCTGGCCGCCGCCTGGGACGAGCTCAAGCACGTGCCCTGCGTGCTGGAGAAGATGCTGCCGCTGGCGGCCGAATGTTCGGTCATCGTCGCGCGCGGCTGGGACGGCCAGATCGTCAACTTCCCCGTGCAGCGCAACCTGCACCGCGAGGGCATCCTGGCCGTGACCGAGGTGTTTGAAGGCAACGTGCCGGCCGCGCTGGCGACCCAGGCCATCGCCGCCACGAAGTCGATCGCCGAGGGCCTGCGGTATGTGGGCGTGCTCTGCGTGGAGTTCTTCATCCTGCAGGACGGCTCGCTGGTGGTCAACGAAATGGCCCCGCGCCCGCACAACAGCGGCCACTACAGCATCGACGCCTGCGACCACTCGCAGTTCGACCTGCAGGTGCGCACCCTGGCCGGCCTGCCCCTGGTGCAGCCGCGCCTGCACAGCCCCAGCATCATGCTCAACCTGCTGGGCGACGTCTGGGCTGCGCACGGCGGCAACCCGCCCTGGGACCAGGTGCTGGCCCTGCCCGGCACGCATCTGCACCTCTACGGCAAGCTCGACGCCAAGCCAGGCCGCAAGATGGGCCACCTCAACCTCACCGGCCCCAGCGTGGACGAGGTGCGTGCCACCGCACTCGCGGCGGCCAGGATCCTGGGCATCGAGCCCTTCTGAGCAGGGACGCAGCGTGATCCTCGACGGACGGGATCCGGCCTCGGTCAGCGCCGCGGCGCAGGCTTTGCACGCCGGCGAGCTGGTCGGCCTGCCGACCGAGACCGTCTACGGCCTGGGGGCCGACGCCGCCAGCGATGCCGCCGTGGCGAAGATCTTCACCGCCAAGGGCCGGCCCAGCGACCACCCGCTGATCGTGCACGTCGCCGACGCCAGCGGTGTGGACCACTTCGCGCGCGAGGTGCCGGCCTTTGCCCACAAACTCATGCAGGCCTTCTGGCCCGGCCCGCTCACGCTGATCCTGCCGCGCCGGCCCGAGGTGGGCGCCGCCGCCGCTGGTGGCCAGGGCTCGATCGGCCTGCGCTGCCCCGCGCACCCTGTGGCGCATGCCCTGTTGCTGGCCGCCCGTGCGCTGGGTGTGCACGGCGTGGCCGCGCCCAGTGCCAACCAGTTCGGCCGCGTCAGCCCGACCACGGCGGCGCACGTGCAGGGCGAGTTTGGTGACAGCCTGGTGATCCTGGACGGCGGTGCCTGCTCCGTGGGCATCGAATCCACCATCATCGATTGCACGCGCGGCGTGCCCGTGCTTTTGCGCCCGGGGCGTATCACGCGTGAACAGGTGCAGTCGGCCTGCGGCCTGCGACTGCTGGACAAAGAGGATGTCGCCTCGCCCGCGCCGCGCGCCTCCGGTACGCTGGAAGCGCATTACGCGCCGAACGCCAAGCTGCGCCTGATGGACGGCCGCGCGCTGCAGACGGCGATGGACGTGCTGGGCAAGGATTTCGACGGCGCCACCATCGCCGTCTATGCGCGCAGCATCCTGCGCGTGCCTTCTCCGAAAGTGCTGTACCGGCGCATGCCGGACGATGCGGACGCCGCCGCGCAGCAACTGTTTGCCGTGCTGCGAGACTTCGATGCGCAGCGTGCCCATCTGATCTGGGTCGAGACGCCGCCCGGAACACCGGACTGGGAAGGCGTGCGCGACCGCCTGCAGCGCGCCGCCGCCAGCTGAAAGAGGCCACCCCCGGAACGGGTTCCGTGGCACAGTCGGCCGTGATGCAGCAGGCACCGCTTGCACACAGGAGGCCGAAACATGAAGCTGGAATCCATGCGCCGACTCGGACCGGGTCTGATCACCGGCGCGGCTGACGACGATCCCAGCGGCATTGCCACCTACTCGCAGGCCGGCGCCCAGTTCGGTTTCGCCATGCTGTGGACGGTCGTCTTCACCCTGCCGCTGATGGTGACGATCCAGATGGTCAGCGCACGCATCGGCCACGTGACGGGGCGCGGCCTGACGAGCAATATCAAGCGCAGCTTTCCCCGTGCGGTCCTGCTGGCCATCGTCGGCATGCTGGTGCTGGCCAACACCTTGAACCTGGCCGCCGACATCGCCGCCATGGCCGAGGCCTTGCGCCTGTTGTTGGGTGGCTCCGCGCATCTCTATGCCGTGGGTTTCGGCCTGCTCTGCCTGTTGCTGCAGGTGTTCCTGAGTTACGCCGCCTATGTGCGCTGGCTCAAGTGGCTGACGCTGACGCTCCTGTCCTACGTGGCCGTGGTCTTCACCCTGCACATCGATTGGTGGAAGGTGGCGCAGCAGATCGTCTGGCCGCAGCTGCCCGGCTCGAAAGAAACCCTGCTCACCATCGTGGCGGTCTTCGGCACCACCATCAGCCCCTACCTGTTCTTCTGGCAGGCCGCCCAGGAGATGGAGAACGTGCATGTGGGGCCAGGCCAGCCGCATACCCCGCAGCAGGTGCGCAGCCACCTGCGCCGCATCAAGTGGGACGCGCTGGTGGGCATGGCCTTTTCCAACCTCATTGCGTTTTTCATCATCCTGAGTGCGGGGGCGACCCTGCACGCGGCCGGGGTACGCGATGTCCAGACCTCGGCCCAGGCGGCCGAGGCGCTGCGTCCGCTGGCGGGTGAGCTGACCTTTCTGCTTTTCAGTCTGGGCATCATCGGCACGGGCATGCTGGCGGTTCCCGTGCTGGCGGGTTCGGCGGCCTATGCCGTGGCGGAGGCCGCCGGCTGGGAGGGCAGCCTGAGCCTGCGGCTGGACAAGGGCGAGGGGCGGGGTTTCTATGGCGTGGTGGCCATTGCCACGCTCGGGGGCGTTGCCTTGTGTTTCACGCCGATCGACCCGGTCCAGGCCTTGTTCGGCGTGGCGGTGCTCAATGGGGTGATTGCCGTGCCCATCATGGGGGTCATGATGCTGCTGGCCTCGCGCCCTGGCGTCATGGGGGAACACGTGATCAGCCGGCGCCTGCGTATTCTGGGCTGGCTGGCAACCCTGGCCATGGGGGCCACGGTGGTCGCCATGCTGGCCATGCTCTGAGCGTCGTCAGCGGTAGCGCAGTTTCATCACCAGGATGGCCAGGGCCAGTGCCAGCGTGACCGCGTTGGCCACCACGATGGGCCACGCCGACAACAGCAGGCCGTAGACCAGCCACAGGGCCACACCCACGGTGAACATGCCGTACATGCCCAGCGAGATGCCGCTGACGTCACGCGTGCGGAAGGTGTGCAAGGCCTGGGGCAGGAAGCTCAGGGTGGTCAGGCTGGCGGCGATGTAGCCGATGAGGTCGTTCATGTGCGGGCTGCCGGTGGATCCAGATGCTCTCGGTCTATTTCTTCCGGCCCGGTGCCGGCTGCTGCGCAGCCCATTCAACCAGGGCTTCCATGGCCGGACGGGCGGCCCCGGCGTTGGGGTGGTTCACCATGGCGACCAGCACATAGCGCCGGCCACCGGCGGCGTGCACGATGCCGGCAATGGAGGCCACATCCCGCAGGCTGCCGGTCTTGAGGTGGGCGCTGCCGTTGGCGCGCCAGCGGCTGGGCCGCAACGTGCCGTCCTGGCCGCTGATGGGCAGGGAGCTCATGAGTTCAGGCATCAGCGGCGACGCCCAGGCGTACTGCAGCAGGCGCGCCAGCGCGCCGGCCGTCATGCGGTCCTCGCGCGAGAGGCCCGAGCCGTTGGCGATCTGCGGCACGTCGTCGCTGCCAAAGCGCTGGCGCCACCATTCGCGTAGCAGTTCGCGCGAACCCGTCAGCGTGCCGCGCCCCTGCTGCTGCAGGCTCAGCGTGAGGAAGAGCTGCTGCGTCATCACGTTGTTGCTGTACTTGTTGATGTCGCGCACCACCTCGGCCAGCGGTGGCGATTCCAGCGCGAAGGCGGGCGCCAGGCCTTCGGGTACCGCACCGTAGCGCACCTTGCCCTGCAGCTGGCCGCCGATGGCGCGCCACATGCCCTCGATGGCGCGCACGCCGTAGCTGGCGGGGTCCGCGTAGGCCAGGGGCCAGACTTTTTCATTGCAGGCGGCCGCATAACGTCCGCCGAAGCGCGGCAAGGCCGGATCGGAGAAGTCGGCGCGCAGCGCGCTGCGGTAGTCGTTGCATTCGGTTTCGCGCAGCGGTACGTGGCTGGGCCAGGTCACGCCGGCCAGCGGCGGCTCGACGTGCACGTGCGCGGCGTTGGCGCCACGGTCGGGCACGAAGGTCAAAAGCACCGACTTGAAGTTCAGCAGCAGCGCGTCGGGCGCAGCGTTGTAGGGCCGCAGCGGTTCGCCATCGAACTCGGCGGGGTCGTGTGGCACGGTTTCGAAGGCGCTGCGGTCGAGCACGATGTCGCCCGCGATGTTGCGGATGTCCAGGCCCTGCACGCGGCGCAGCAGCAGCCAAAGGCGCTCGACGACCAGCTTGGGATCGCCCTGGCCCTGGATGTAGACGTTGCCGTAGAGCGTGCCCTCGCGCGCCGTGCCTTCCACATAGACCGGCGTGCGCCAGTTCCAGTTGGGCCCCAGGGTTTCCAGGGCTGCCAGGGTGGTCACCAGCTTCATCACCGAGGCCGGGTTCATGGGTGTACCGGCACGGTGGCTGAGCAGCGGCCTGCTATCGCCCCCGGCTTCCTCGACCACCACACCCATGGCCTCGGCCGGCACCTTGGCGCGCGCCAGCGCCTTGACGACGCTGGGGGGGAGGTCGGCTTCCCGGGCGTGGGCGGAGCCGTGCAGGAGCAGCAGGCTGGCGAGCAAGGGCAGGAGCGAGGCGCGCAAGGTCGACATGGCAACGAGTCTAACGCCGGCCACCGATAATGCGGACATGCATTTCCTCAAGGGCCTGTCCCCGCGCACCCTCGGCATCGCGGCGGCGGTCATCACCGTCGGTATCTGGACGGCCTTCATCGTCATCGCCCGCGCTTCGGCCCAGGGTTCGCTCGGCCCCTTCGACATCGCGCTCGCACGCATCATCGGCGCCAGTGCCGTGCTGCTGCCCCTGGGCTGGTGGCTGGTGCGGCGTGACCGCGCGCAGGGGCTGGCCACGGCCTCGTCCTTCTTCGGCCTCTCGCCACTGGCGCTGCGCGTGACGGCGCTGTGCGGTGTGTTCGGCGGTTTCGGTTACGCGCTGCTGGCGTATGCGGGCTTCTTCTACGCCCCGGCGGCACACGCCTCGGTGCTGATGCCCGGCAGCCTGCCCTTGTGGACCACGCTGCTGGCGGCACTGATGCTGGGCACGCCCATCCTGCCGGCGCGCATCATCGGCCTGGCCTGCATCGTGGGCGGCGACCTGCTGGTCGGTGGCGCCAGCCTGTTGCGCGCCTTCGAGGGCGGCGAGGTCTGGAAGGGCGACCTGCTTTTCATGAGTGCGGCCCTGAGCTGGTCGGCCTACAGCGTGCTCGCGCGCCGTCACGGGCTGGACGCGGTGCGTGCCACGACGGCCGTCACCGTGTTCGCGCTGTTCAGCTACCTGCCCTTTTATCTGCTGCTGCAGGGGCTGGGCGCCATCGAGAGCCGGCTGTTCACCGCCCCGCTGGGTGAGCTGCTGTTCCAGGTGCTCTTCCAGGGTGTGGGTTCGGTGGTGATCTCGGGCATCACCTTTGTGCGCATGATCCAGTACTTCGGCCCGGTGCGTTCCACCATGATCACGGCCCTGGTGCCCGGCCTCTCGGCGCTGGGCGCTGTCATCTTCCTGGGCGAGCCGCTGCACGCCAACCTGCTGGCCGGCCTGGTGCTGGTGACGGTGGGCATCACCTTCGGGGTCCGCAAGCAAACATGAAACTGCTCGCCTTCGACACCAGCACCGAGCTGATCTCCCTCGCCGTCACGCGCCTCGTCGACGGCGCACAACGCGTCTGGTCGCATACCGGCGCGGGTGGTGCGCAGGCCTCCAGCGCGATGATCCCGGCCATCGAGACCCTGATGGCCGAGGCCGGACTGAGGTTCGAGGAGCTCGACGCCATCGCCTTCGGCCGCGGGCCGGGCTCCTTCACCGGCTTGCGCACGGCGTGCGCCGTGGCGCAGGGCCTGGGTTTCGGCGCCCATGTGCCGCTGCTGCCGGTCGACACGCTGCTGGCGGTGGCCGAGGAGGCGCGCATGCAGCAGGCACCAGAGCAGCAAGACCTGCGCCTGCTGGCCCTGCTCGACGCCCGCATGGGGGAGCTCTATGCCGCGCCTTATGCCTACGTCGCGGGCAGCTGGCAGCAGCAGGCCGATTTCAGCCTGCTCAAGCCCGAGCAGCTGGTGCTGGGCGATGCCCAGGCCCTGGCCGGCAATGTGTTTGCCGAGTACGGCGAGCGTCTGTCGCTGCCGCCTGACGTGCCTTGCTGGCAGGCACTGCCCACGGCCGCGGCCATGCTGCGGCTGGCGCCGGCCCTGTTGGCTGCGGGCAACGCCGTGGCCGCAGCGGATGCCCTGCCGCGCTACATCCGCGATAAAGTGGCCCAGACCACCCAGGAGCGGGCCGCCGCCAAGGCAGCCAGCGATACGCGATGAGTGCCGTTCTCGAACCCGTCGAAGCCCGCCTCGAGCCGCTCGATGCGATGCTGCTCGAACAGCTGCTGCCGATCGAGCAGCGCGCCTACCCGCACCCCTGGACACGCGGCAACTTCATGGACGCATTGCGCTCGGGTTACCACGCCCGCGTGCTGCTGGCCGGTGGCGAGCTGCTGGGGTATTACGTGGCCATGCAAGGTGTGGACGAGGTGCACCTGCTCAACATCACGGTGGCGCCCGAGTACCAGCGCCAGGGATGGGGGCGCGTCATGCTCGACGCCCTGGCCCTGTGGGCGCGCGGCCTGGGCGCGCAATGGCTGTGGCTTGAGGTGCGCGTGAGCAACACGCGTGCCATCGCCATCTACGAATCGCACGGCTACCGCCGCGTGGGCCTGCGCAAGGCCTACTACCCCGCCGGCCATGGCCAGCGCGAGGATGCGGTGGTCATGAGCCTGCGTCTGTAAGATTCGTTCATGAGTCTGCAACTGGATGCGCGTCAACGCGCCATGCTGGAGGAAATGGGAGTTCGGGTCTTCAGCCCCGAACTCCCGGTGGGCGCACTGGACGATGCTCTCCCCAGCCCCCCTCGAGGGGGGGAGGCCGCCTTGCCGGCGGCCCGCGTGGCCGTGGCGCGCCCGGCCACGGTAGCCGAGCCTGTCGCAGATCGGACCCCGTTTTCTTCTGCCCGTGCCATGCCGGCCGAGATTGCGGCCATGGACTGGGACGCCTTGCAACAGGCCGTTGCCGGCTGCCAGGCCTGCGGGTTGTGCCAGAGCCGCAAGAACACCGTGTTCGGTGTCGGCGACACACAGGCGCGCTGGCTGGTGGTGGGCGAAGCACCGGGCGAGAACGAGGACATCCAGGGCGAGCCCTTTGTCGGCCAGGCCGGCCAGCTGCTGGACAACATGCTCAAGGCGGTCGGGCTGAACCGCCAGGGCACGGGGGCCCAGGGCGTCTACATCGCCAATGTGCTCAAATGCCGCCCGCCCGCCAACCGCAACCCGCAGCCTGAAGAAGTGTTGCAGTGCGAGCCCTACCTGCGGCGCCAGGTCGCGCTGCTGCAGCCGCAGATCATCCTGGCGCTGGGCCGTTTTGCCGCCCAGTCGCTGTTGCAGCACAGCGTGCCGGACGTGGCCACGATGCCGCTGGGCAAGCTGCGTGGCCAGGTGCACAGTTACGAAGGCGTGCCCGTCATCGTGAGTTACCACCCAGCCTACCTGCTGCGCACGCCGCAGGACAAGTCCAGGACCTGGGCCGACCTGTGCCTGGCCCTGGACGTGATGCGCGCTGCCAGACCGGCCTGAATTGAAAAAACGGGAGAACCTCCATGAAAGACAAACTGATCCGCCTCTTGCTCACCTTCCTGGCCATCCTGGTCCTGCTGGCCATCGGCTGGCTCTGGATCGCGCTGCAATGGAGCTATGCCGACGGTGAGCGCGCCGGCTATGTGCAGAAGTTCTCGAACAAGGGCTGGCTCTGCAAGACCTGGGAAGGCGAGATCGCCATGGTGACCATGCCGGGCGCCATTCCCGACAAGTTCGAGTTCACGGTGCGCGACGATGCCGTCGCACAACAGATCAATGCCCTGGCGGGCAAGCGCGTGGTACTGCATTACCGCCAGCACAAGTTCATCCCCACCACCTGTTTCGGCGAGACCGAGTATTTCGTCGATGGCGTGCGCGAGATGCAGGACAACGCCGCGCCGGTGCCGCCGCCCGTCTCCCAGCAGGGCCAGCTGAGCGCACCGCGCTGAGATGCTGGCGCGGGGCATGTGACCCGCTGAGGGGGGGCGTCTCGAACACCGCTGGAGCACTGAAGCCATGTACGAGTCCAAAAAGGAAGCGCCCCTGCCGCATGCCGGTTTTGTCCAGCGGCTCCTGCTGCACCTTGCGCTGGTGCTGGGTCTGCTGTCGCTCTCACTGCTGGTCGGCATGACCGGTTATGTGTATTTCGAGCAACTCCACTGGCTGGACGCCTTCCTCAACGCCGCCATGCTGCTCGGAGGCATGGGGCCGGTCCATCTGCCGGTAACGGCCGGGGGCAAGCTTTTCGCGGGCTGTTATGCGCTGTATGCTGGCCTGGTGTTCATCGCGGTCGCGGCGCTGATGTTCGCGCCGGTACTGCATCGCGTGCTGCACAAGTTTCACTGGGAATAAATTCACAACAGAGGAGACAGACATGACGGGCAAAGGTTTTCCGGGAATCAGGCGCTGCTTGGCGCTGCTTTTGTTGACCCTGGCCGCGCCGCTGTGGGCGGCCGACTACCCGGCCCCCAAGTCGGGCAGCTGGGTCATCAAGAACTTCCGCTTCCATACCGGCGAGGTGATGCCGGAACTCAAGGTGAACTACCACACGGTGGGTGAGCCCACGGGCGAGCCGGTGCTGATCCTGCACGGCACCGGCGGTTCCGGTCGGGGTCTGCTCAGCCCGGGTTTTGCCGGCGAGCTGTTCGGGCCCGGGCAGCCGCTCGATGCGACACGCCACTACATCATCCTCCCGGATTCCATCGGGGCCGGCGGCTCGTCCAAGCCTTCGGACGGCCTGCGCATGGCCTTTCCGAAATACAACTACGAGGACATGGTGCGTGCCCAGCATGCGCTGGTGACCGAGCACCTTGGGATCAAGCAACTCAAGCTGGTGCTGGGCAATTCCATGGGGGGCATGCACACCTGGCTGTGGGGCGTCATGTACCCGGATGCCATGCGCAACCTGGTGCCCATGGCCTCGATGCCGGTGGAGGTGGCGGGGCGCAACTGGATGACGCGCCGCATGCTGATGGAGGTGATCAAGCTCGATCCCGACTGGAACAACGGCAACTACACGCGCCAGCCGCGCGGGCTGCAGGTTGCGCAGCTGTATTTCAGCGTGGCCACGCTGGGGGGCAACCAGGGCCTGCACCAGATCGCGCCGACGCGCGAGAAGGCCGACCAGTACATCACCGACCAGCTGGCCAAGGGGTCGGCGAGTGATGCCAACGACATCCTCTACCAGTTCGATGCCCTGCGCGACTACAACCCGGCGCCCCGGCTCGAAGCCATTCGCGCCCGCCTGCTGGCCATCAATGCCGCCGACGACGAGCGCAACCCGCCCGAACTCGGCGTCATGGAGCGCGAGCTCAAGCGCGTGAAGAACGGCAGCCTCTATCTCATACCCGCCAGCCCCAACACCCGCGGCCACGGCACCACTGGACAGGCCAAGTGGTGGACGGCACAGTTGCAGGCCTGGCTCGCGCAGGATGCCGCACGACGTTGAAGCGCCCGCCGAGGCCCGGCTGTTCCTGGCCCTGGTGCCGGAGGGGCCGGTCCGGTCCGAGTTGAGTGCGCACACCCAGGCCTGGCGCTGGAACGACGGGGCACTACGCTATGCCCCACCCGACTGGCACGTGACCCTGCACTTCATCGGTCCGGTGCCGCGCCCTCGCGTCGACGCATTGCGGGCCGGGCTGTCCCAGCCCTTCACCCCCTTCGAATTGCGCTTTGGCGAGCCTGCGTTGTGGCCGCATGGGCTGGCGGTGCTCTTGCCGATGGCCACGCCGCCCGCCCTGCAGGCGCTGCATGACCGCCTGGGCGCGCAGCTGCGCCGGCTGGGTTTGCGCACCGACGAGCGCCCCTACCGGCCGCACCTCACCCTGGCGCGCCGCGCCGAGCAGGCGGTGCCGCCGGCGCCGCCGGCCTGGGGCTGGAGGGTGCAGGAGTATGTGCTGATGGAGTCGACCGGCCGGCCCGAGGCGCGCTACCGCGTGCTGCAGCGTTTTGATGATCGCGGTCAAGTCGATGGCGCGCCTGCTTGAAGCACAATCCTTCTCCAGGAACGCCCCATCATCCCGACACCGCCATGACCAACAAGACTGCCGACGCCCCGCTGTCCATCGAGCTCTATGACGAGCCCGGTCACCTGATCCGCCGTGCCCAGCAGATTGCCGTCTCCAAGTTCCACGAGGTGCATGGTCGACACGTCACGCCCATCCAGTACGCCATCCTGCGCACCCTGCACGAGACCCCGGGCATCGACCAGGTCACGCTGGCGCAGCTGATCGCGCTGGACACCTCCACCACGGCCGACATTGCCGCACGGCTGGAGACCAAGGGCTGGATCCTGCGTGAGGTGATGCCGCGCCGCCAGCGGCGCCTGTCCCTGACCCCGGAAGGTGAAGAGGTGCTGCTGGAGCTCAAGCCCGGCGTGGACGTGCTCTACCACGGCATGATGAGCAGCCTGGAGTCGGCCGAGCAGAAGGAGTTCATGCGCCTGCTGCGCAAGTTCGTGCACCTGCACGACAGCCAGAACCCGGCTGAGGTTCGCAAACTCCGCCTCGCGTCCAAGGCCTGAGGCCAGCCTCGACCTCTGGTCGGAAACCTCCAAAACCTCAGGGTAAGTACGGAGCCTCAGGGTTTGACAGGCAGTATTCATTCAGTACAATGAATGACATTCAGTATACGGAATGAAAAATCCGTCCCGTTTCAACCCTCACAAGGAGCCCGCCATGTTTCCCAAGAACACCTGGTACGTCGCCGCCACCCCCAACGAGATCGACGAAAAGCCCCTGGGCCGCATGGTCTGTGGTGAACGCATCGCCTTCTACCGCGGCGCGGAGAACAAGGTCGCGGCCGTGCAGGACTTCTGCCCGCACCGTGGCGCGCCCCTGTCCCTGGGTTATGTGAGCGAGGGCAAGCTGGTCTGCGGCTATCACGGCCTGGAAATGGGCTGTAACGGCAAGACCGTGGCCATGCCCGGGCAGCGCGTGGGCGGCTTCCCGGCCATCAAGGCCTACCCCGTGGTCGAGCGCTACGGTTTCATCTGGGTCTGGCCCGGTGAGCCGGCGCTGGCCGACGAGAGCAAGATTCCCGTGCTCGAGTGGTACGACCATCCCGAGTGGGCCTACGGCGGCGGCCTGTACCACATCGCCTGCGACTACCGCCTGATGGTCGACAACCTGATGGACCTCACGCACGAGACCTATGTGCACAGCACATCCATCGGCCAGAAGGAAATCGACGAGACGCCTTGCAAGACCGTGGTCGAGGGCGACATGGTCGTCACCAGCCGCTACATGAGCGGCATCCTGCCCCCGCCCTTCTGGAAGGCCGCACTGCGCAGCAACAACCTGGCCGACGACGTGCCGGTGGATCGCTGGCAGATCTGCCGCTTCACGCCGCCCAGCAACGTGATGATCGAAGTGGGCGTGGCCCACCAGGGCCATGGCGGTTACGACGCGCCCAGCGACAAGAAGGTCTACAGCGTGGTGGTGGACTTCATCACGCCCGAGACCGAAACCTCGATCCATTACTTCTGGGGCATGGCGCGCAAGTTCAACCCGAAGGACAAGGCGCTGACGGCCACCATCCGCGAAGGCCAGGGCAAGATCTTTGCCGAGGACCTGGAGATGCTGGAGCGCCAGCAGCAGAATCTGCTCACCTATCCGGACAAGAAGCTGCTCATGCTCAACATCGACGCCGGTGGCGTACAGTCGCGCAAGATCATCGACCGCATCGTCGCGGCCGAGCAGGCGGCGACGGCTGCCGCCACGAACTGAGGACCCGGCATGAGCTCTGTCAACCTGCAGGTGCGCGTGGCCCGCAAGGCCCAGGAGGCGCTGGACATCGTCACGCTGGAACTGGTGTCGGCCGACGGCCGCGCGCTGCCGGCCTTCTCGGCCGGCTCGCACGTGGATGTGCAACTGCCGGGCGGCATCACGCGCCAGTACTCGCTGTGCAACGACCCCAAGGAAACCCACCGCTACCTCATCGGCGTGCTGCGCGACCCGGCCACGCGCGGCGGCTCGGCGGCCGTGCACGACAGCGTGAAGGAGGGCGACGTGCTGCAGATCAGCACGCCAAAAAACCACTTTCCGCTGGCGCATGACGCGAAGCAACACCTGCTGCTGGCTGGCGGCATCGGCGTCACGCCCATCCTGTGCATGGCCGAGCGCCTGGCCATCACGGGTGCGGCTTTCGAGATGCACTACGCCACGCGCGCGCCCGAGCGCACGGCCTTCCGTGCCCGTATCGCGGCCTCCAGTTTCGCGGACCGTGTGCACTTCCACCACGACAACGGTGACGCCGCGCAGAAGCTGGACCTGAAGGCGCTGCTGGCGAGCCCCCAGGCCGGCACGCACCTTTACGTCTGCGGCCCCAAGGGCTACATGGACGCGGTGCTGGGCACGGCGCGCGCCGCCGGCTGGCCCGAGAGCCAGCTGCACTACGAATTCTTCGGCGCGGAAGTGACGAAGTCCGACAGCGATGCCGGCTTCGAGATCAAGCTGGCCAGCTCCGGCCGCATCATCATGGTGCCCAAAGACCAGACCGTCACCCAGGCCCTGGCTGCGGCCGGCGTGGAGGTCATGGTGTCTTGTGAGCAGGGCGTGTGCGGCACCTGCCTGACGCGCGTGCTCGAAGGTGTGCCTGACCACAAGGACAGCTACCTGACACCGGAAGAGCAGGCAGCCAACGACCAGTTCACGCCCTGCTGCTCGCGGTCGAAGACGCCGCGACTGGTGCTCGATCTTTGAGCCGGCCGTCAGGAGGGGGCCCGTTCGGGCCCCTTCTTACAATAGGGCCATGACTTTCCTCGACATGCTGCGTGCCGCCGAGCGGCAGAACGATTCCATGCTCTGCGTGGGCCTGGACCCGGAACCGGCGAAGTTTCCCGCCGCCATGAAGGGCGATGCCACGAAGATCTACGACTTCTGCGCCGCCATCGTCGAGGCCACGGCCGATCTGGTGATCGCCTGGAAGCCGCAGATCGCCTACTTCGCCGCGCACCGTGCCGAAGACCAGCTGGAAAAGCTGGTGGCCCATATGCGCCGTGTCTCGCCGCAAGTGCCGGTGATCCTGGACGCCAAGCGCGGCGACATCGGCAGCACGGCCGAGCAGTACGCGAAAGAGGCCTTCGAACGCTACGGCGCCGACGCGGTGACCCTCTCGCCCTTCATGGGCTTTGATTCCATCCAGCCCTACCTCAAGTACCACGGCAAGGGCGCTTTCCTGCTGTGCCGCACCTCCAACCCGGGGGGTGACGACCTGCAGGCCCAGCGCCTGGCCAGCGTGCCGGGCGAACCCCTGCTCTACGAACACATTGCCCGCCTGACCCAGGGCCCCTGGAACACGAATGGTCAGCTGGGCCTGGTGGTGGGCGCCACCTACCCGGCGGAGATCGAGCGCGTGCGGGCCGTGGCCCCCACCGTGCCCTTGCTGATCCCGGGCGTGGGCGCGCAGGGCGGCGACGCCGCAGCGACGGTCAAGGCCGGCTGGCGCGCCAGCGGTGGCGAGACCACGGCGCCGATCGTCGTCAATTCCTCGCGCGCCGTGCTCTACGCCTCGCAGGGCGCGGACTACGCGGCTGCGGCACGCCAGGTGGCGCGGCAGACGCGCGACCAGTTGCAGGCGGCACGCGGCGTCTGAAACAAAATGTAGAGGGCAGGCGCTGGACACGGCCTGGATGCACAATCAATGCCATGTATTTGCAGCCCAGGCTGCGCAGGAGTGTGGGTCATGATGAAAATTCTCAAGCAAGTGCCGATGTACGCCTTGATCGGCTCCATGGCCCTGGGGGGCTGCTCCGTGGTGGCCGAGGCCCCAGGTGCCGGCGGACCGGGGCGTGACAAGGACCGCTACGAGCGCCGCGACGACCGCGGCGACGACCGTCGGGACAGCCGCCGCGACGACAAGCATGACCGGCGTGACGATCGACGGGATGATCGCAGGGACGACTATCGTGATGGCCGGCGCGGTGACCGCGATGACGACCGCCGCGGTGGCTCGAACGTGCAGATCAACATCGGTGGCTACTTCGGCGAGCGCCAGCGCGCCTCGGTCTACGAGGCCTACGGCCAGCCGTCGCGTGCCGACTGCCCGCCCGGCCTGGCCAAGAAGAACAACGGCTGCCAGCCGCCCGGACAGGCCAAGAAGTGGAAGATGGGCCAGCCCCTGCCGCGTGACGTGAGCTACCGCCCCGTCGAGGCCGACATCCGTGTGCGCCTGGGCACACCGCCGGCCGGCCATGAGTTCGTGCGCGTGGCGCAGGACATCCTGCTGATCGCCGTTGGCACCAGCATCGTGATCGACGCCATCGAAGACCTGCAGCGCTGATCAGACGGGGCGCTGCGAACCTGCGGGGACCGGCTTCCATGGCAAGAAGCACGTCCCGTTTCGCCTACACGCGCAGCCTGCGGCTGTCGGTCGGCATCGCGGCGCTGCTGTTCATCTGCTTCGGCATCTATGTCCAGGCTGAAAAACAGGTGGATCGCGCCAATGAAGCGCGTTACCGCTCCCGCCTGCTGGCTGACGAGCTGCGGCAGTCTTCCGATGACCTGACCCGCATGGTGCGCAGCTATGTGCAGACGGGCAACCCGCTCTACAAGCAGTACTTCGGCGACATCCTGGCCATCCGTGACGGCCGCAAACCCAGGCCGCTGAACTACGACGGCATCTACTGGGACCTGTTCGGGCCGGACGGGCGCGCGCCACGACCGGACAGCGGCCAGAGCATCAGCCTGCTAGACCTAATGCGCCAGGCCGGGTTCACGGCGGCCGAGTTCGAGCAGCTGGAGCAAGCCAAGGACAACTCGGACGCCTTGACCGAGATCGAGCACGTCGCCATGAACATGGTCGAGACCCCGGGTCCCGATCTCGCGCAACGGCGCCAGCAGGCCAGCCGCATCCTGCACGACGTGATCTACATGCAGGCCAAGGCTGACATCATGCGGCCCATCGGCGAGTTCTATGCCCTGCTGGATCAGCGCACGGCCGGGGAGGTCGCGGATGCCGTGCGCCGCGCTGAATGGCTGCGATGGCTGGTGGTGGGGCTCGGTGCCGCCCTGCTGCTGGCTTTGGGGGACAGCCTGCGCAAGCTGCGCGCCACCCTGGGCGGCACGCCGGGCGAGGTCTACGCCCACATTGCACAACTGGGCCGGGGGCAGTTCCAGGACCTGATCCCCGTGCCGGCGGGCCAGGAGGACAGCGTGCTGGGATGGCTGCAGCAGACCCAGCGGCAGCTGCACCAGATGGAAGTCGAACGGCGTGTATCGGACGCCCGGCTGGTGCAGCTGGCCGACTACGACCCGTTGACCGGTCTGCCCAATCGCCGCCTCTTGCAGGACCGGGCGCAGACCGCGCTGAACCGCGCGCACCGGCATGGCGAAGCACTGGCCCTGATGTTCCTCGACCTGGACCGTTTCAAGAACATCAACGACAGCCTGGGGCACCAACTGGGCGATGCGCTGCTGGTGCAGGTGGCGCAGCGCCTCAAGTCCCTGCTGCGCGAAGAAGACACGATCTGCCGCCTGGGCGGCGACGAGTTCGTGCTGCTGTGCCCGGGCACCGACGCCGCCAGTGCTGCCCACGTGGCGCGCAAGGTGCTGGCCCTGGCGGCGCAGCAGTACCAGATCGGCACGCAGGAACTGGCGGTCACCTGCTCGATCGGCATCGCCATGTACCCCTCGGACGGGGACTCGCTGGAGACCCTGGCGATGAGCGCCGACACGGCCATGTACCGCGCCAAGCAGGGCGGTCGCAATGGCTTTCGTTTCTTCAAGGCGGAAATGCAAACCCACTCCACCCGAACCCTGCAGCTGGAGAACGCGCTGCGCCGTGCGCTGGCGCTGGGGCAGATGCACCTGGAGTACCAGCCCCAATTCAGCCTGCACAACGGCGAGGTCACCGGGGCCGAGGCCCTGTTGCGCTGGCACCATCCGGAGCTGGGCCTGCTGTCGCCGACCGAGTTCATTCCCGTGGCGGAAGACAGCGGGCAGATCCTGGAGATCGGCGAATGGGTGCTGCGTACCGCCTGCGGGCAGCTGCGCGCCTGGCAGGATGCCGGCCTGCCGATCCGGCGCATGGCCGTCAACCTGTCGGCCTTGCAGTTCCGCCACCCCAAGCTGCCCCGGCAGGTGGAGCAGGTGCTGGCGCAAACCGGCTTGCCCCCGCAGTGCCTGGAGCTGGAATTGACCGAGCGCGTGGCGATGGAGAACCCGGAAAGCGCCATCGCCATGATGGATCACCTGTCCGAGCGCGGGGTGCAGATGTCGATCGACGACTTCGGCACCGGCTACTCATCGCTCAACTACCTCAAGCGCTTCAGGATCTACAAGCTCAAGATCGACAAGTCCTTCGTGCGGGATATCGCCGAGGACCCGGACGACCGCGCCATCGTGACGGCCATCATCAGCATGGCGCGCAGCCTGGGCTTCCTGACCATCGCCGAAGGGGTGGAAACGCCGGGGCAGCTGCAGTTCCTGCGCGAGCACGGCTGTGACGAGGTCCAGGGCTACCTCTACGGCCGGCCCTTGCCCCCGCAGGAATTCGAGCAGCATGTGCGCCAGCACCTCGCCCGCCACCCTGTCGTATCGCAGGCGGGCGTGCCGGGCTGATGCCTTACAGCAAGGGACGCAGGTAGCGCGCGGTATGGCTGGCCGGGTTGGCGGCCAGTTCCTCGGGCGTGCCCATGCCCACCACCGTGCCGCCGCCGGCGCCGCCCTCCGGCCCCATGTCGATCAGCCAGTCGGCTGTCTTGATGACATCCAGGTTGTGTTCGATCACCACGATGGTGTTGCCCGCGTCGCGCAGCTGGTGCAGTACCTTGAGCAGCAGATCGATGTCGGCGAAGTGCAGGCCAGTCGTGGGCTCGTCCAGGATGTAGAGCGTGCGGCCGGTGTCGCGTTTGGAGAGTTCCAGCGCGAGCTTGACGCGCTGCGCCTCACCGCCTGACAGCGTGGTGGCGCTCTGGCCCAGCTTCACGTAAGACAGGCCCACGTCCAGCAGGGTCTGCAGCTTGCGCGCGATGGCCGGCACGGCCTTGAAGAAGGCGTAGGCGGCCTCCACCGTCAGGTCCAGCACCTGGGCGATGTTCTTGCCCTTGTAAAGCACCTCCAGCGTCTCGCGGTTGTAGCGCGCACCATTGCACACGTCGCAGGGCACGTAGACGTCGGGCAGGAAGTGCATCTCCACCTTGACCATGCCGTCGCCCTGGCAGGCCTCGCAGCGGCCACCGGCCACGTTGAAGCTGAAGCGCCCCGGGCCGTAACCGCGTTCGCGCGCCATGGGCACCTCGGCCATCAGGTCGCGGATGGCGGTGAACAGGCCGGTGTAGGTGGCCGGGTTGGAGCGCGGTGTGCGGCCGATTGGCGACTGGTCGACGTTGATGACCTTGTCGAAATGCTCGATGCCTTCGATCTCCTTGACCGGGGCCGGCTCGTCGTGCGCACGGTAAAGCTGGCGCGCCACGGCCTTGTACAGGGTGTCGTTGACCAGGGTGGACTTGCCCGAACCCGAGACCCCGGTGACGCAGGTGAACAGGCCCACGGGCACGTCCACGCTCACGTTCTTCAGGTTGTTGCCGGTCGCGCCGATGATCTGCAGGCGCTGGAGTTCGGTCCGGTCCTTGCCCTTTGCGGTGGTCTTCGATGTTGCATCAGCCGGCTCGCCGCGCAGGGGCAGCCAGGGCGTGCGGCGTTTGGGCAGGGCAATCTTCAGGGTGCCCGCCAGGTACTGCCCGGTCAGCGAATCCGGGTGGGCCTTGACCTCGTCGTACGTGCCCTGGGCGACCACGCGCCCGCCGTGCACACCGGCACCGGGGCCCATGTCGATCAGGTGGTCAGCCGCGCGCATCATGTCCTCGTCGTGCTCCACGACCAGCACGCTGTTGCCGATGTCGCGCAGATGGCGCAGGGTCTCGATCAGGCGGTCGTTGTCGCGCTGGTGCAGGCCGATGCTGGGCTCGTCCAATACGTACATCACGCCCGTCAGGCCGCTGCCGATCTGGCTGGCCAGACGGATGCGCTGGGCCTCACCGCCCGACAGCGTCTCGGCGCTGCGGTCCAGGCTCAGGTAGTTCAGGCCCACGTCGTTGAGGAACTTCAGGCGCAGACGGATCTCGCGCACCACCTTGTCGGCGATGCCGGCTTTGGCGCCGTGCAGCTGCAGTTGCTCGAAGTAATCGAAACATTCGCGCAGCGTCAGGTGGCTGACCTCGAAGATGGCGCGCGCCTGCGGGCCTTCACCGAGTTTCACGTGGCGCGCCTCGGGGCGCAGACGCGTGCCGGCGCAGGCCGGGCAGGGCTGGGTGCCGCGCAGCCGGGCCAGGTCCTCGCGCACCAGGGCCGAGTCGGTCTCGCGGTAGCGCCGCGTCATGTTGGGGATGATGCCCTCGAAGGGGTGGGTCTTGCTGACCTTGCGGCCCTTGGAGGCGCCCGAGTCCATCACGTAACTGAACTTGATCTCTTCCTCGCCCGAGCCGTGCAGCAGCACCTCCTGGATCGGCAGAGGCAATTCCTCGAAGGGATCCTCGAGCTTGAACTTGTAGTGCTTGGCCAGGCTCTCCAGCATGGCGAAGTAATAGGCGTTGCGTCGGTCCCAGCCCTTGATGGCGCCGCCGGCGAGACTCAGGCTGGGGAAGGCCACAACGCGCGCCGGGTCGAAGAACTCCTGCTGGCCGATGCCATCGCACGTGGGGCAGGCCCCTTGCGGCGAATTGAAGGAGAACAGGCGCGGCTCCAGCTCGCTGATGGAGTAGTGGCACAGCGGGCAGGCGTAGCGCGCGTTGAACATGTGTTCGGTGCCCTGGTCCGTCTCCAGCGCGATGGCGCGGCCCTGGGCGATGCGCAGCGCGGCCTCGAAGCTCTCGGCCAGGCGCTGGCGCAGGGCGGCGTGTTCGGGCTCGTCGGCGCCGCGCACCTTGAGGCGGTCGATCACCACGTCGACATCGTGTTTCTCGGTCTTCTTGAGCGCGGGCAGTTCGTCGAAATTGACGGCCTGGCCGTCGATGCGAAAGCGCACATAGCCCTGGGCCTGCATGTCCTCGAAGACTTCGCTGAACTCGCCCTTCTTCTGGCGCGCCAGCGGCGCCAGGATCATGAGGCGCGTGTCCGTCGGCAGGGCCAGCACGGCGTCCACCATCTGGCTCACGGTCTGCGCCTGCAGCGGAAGGTTGTGGTCGGGGCAG
The DNA here is from genome assembly GCA_016185015.1 of Burkholderiales bacterium. Taxonomy (GTDB): domain Bacteria; phylum Pseudomonadota; class Gammaproteobacteria; order Burkholderiales; family Burkholderiaceae_C; genus Hylemonella. The sequence goes on along the minus strand of JACPOI010000022.1, from coordinate 141,717 downwards.
TGGGGCGTGCCGGCGCGCGCGTAGAGCAGGCGCAGGTAGTCGTGGATCTCGGTCACCGTGCCCACGGTGGAGCGCGGGTTGTGGCTGGTGGCCTTCTGCTCGATGGAAATCGCCGGCGACAGGCCCTCGATCAGGTCCACGTCGGGCTTGTCCATCAGCTGCAGGAACTGGCGCGCGTAGGTCGAGAGGCTTTCCACGTAACGGCGTTGGCCCTCGGCATACAGCGTGTCAAACGCCAGGCTGGACTTGCCCGAACCCGAAAGACCCGTGATCACCACCAGCTGGTTGCGCGGGATGTCCAGGTCGATGTTCTTCAGGTTGTGGGTGCGCGCCCCGCGGATGTGCATGGCCTGCTGCTGCAGGGCGTGGGCCAGGTAGCGGCCGGAGACTTCTTCAGCGAGAACGGGGGGGCGCTGGCCTTCAGGGGTGGAGTTCAAGGGCGGCCTATGGGCAAAACCGTCCATGATAGAGAATTCCGGGCGGCCTGACACGCCGGCCGGCCGGATCGGGGACAATACAGGTCCTGCCCGCCCCTGCGCGGGCCTTCTCAATTCCGGTGCCCGCTTTCCCGTGTCCTCCTCCGTCGCTACGCCTGCCGCCAGCCCCGATGCCTACGCCATGACCGCGCGCGAGCGGCGTGCCAGTGCTTCGCTGGCTGCCATCTTCGCCCTGCGCATGCTGGGCTTGTTCCTGGTGCTGCCGGTTTTCGCACTGGAAGCGGCCCGCTACCCGGGTGGCGACGATCCGGTGCTGATTGGCCTGGCCATGGGCATCTACGGCCTGACCCAGGGCCTCCTGCAGATCCCCTTTGGCATGGCCTCGGACCGGCTGGGGCGCAAGCGCGTCATCATCGCCGGCCTGCTGGTTTTTGCCCTGGGCAGTTTCGTGGCCGCCCTGGCCGGCAGCCTGACCTGGCTCATCATCGGCCGCTCCCTGCAGGGCGCCGGTGCCGTTTCCGCCGCCGTGACCGCGCTGCTGGCCGACCAGACCCGCGACGAGGTGCGCACCAAGGCCATGGCTCTGGTGGGCGCCAGCATCGGTCTGATGTTCGCGCTCTCCCTCGTGCTGGCCCCGCTGCTCGTCACGTACATCGGCCTGGCTGGCCTGTTCACGCTCACGGGCTCCCTGGCCCTGGCCGGCGTGGCCGTGGTGATCTGGTGGGTGCCCACCGAGCCCCTGCAGCACAAGAACCAGCCGCGCGGCAAGCTCTCCGAAGTGCTCACGCACGCTGCCCTCTTGCGCCTGGACGCCGGCGTCTTCATCCTGCATGCCGTGCAGCTGGCCATGTGGGTGGCCATTCCCGCCCTGCTGGTGCAGGCGGGCCTGCCCTCGGCGCAGCACTGGTGGGTCTACCTGCCGGCCGTGCTGGCCTCTTTTGTGGTCATGGGCGCCACCCTGTTCCCGCTGGAGCGGCGCGGCTACCTGCGCGCCGTGTTCCTGGGCGCGATTGGCCTGATTGCGCTGGTCCAGCTGGGCCTGCTGTGGGCAGCGAATACGCCGCACATCGCCTGGCTGGCCTTCATGCTTTTCCTGTTCTTCTGCGGTTTCAACGTGCTCGAAGCCAGCCAGCCCAGCCTGGCCTCGCGTGTGGCCCCGCCGCACGCGCGTGGTGCGGCCCTGGGGGTCTACAACACCCTGCAGTCCCTGGGTTTCTTTGCCGGCGGTGCGGCCGGCGGCTGGCTGGTCAAGACCCAGGGTGTGCCGGCGCTGTTCATCGCCTGCGCGGTCGGCATGGGCCTGTGGCTGCTGCTGGCCTGGCCCATGGTGGCGCCCGGTCGTAAAGGCCCATAATTAACAAATATCTGGAGGAATTCCCCATGGCATCCGTCAACAAAGTCATCCTCGTCGGCAACTGCGGCCGCGACCCCGAAATCCGCTACCTGCCTTCGGGCCAGGCCGTGGCCAATGTCAGCGTGGCCACCTCCAGCCGCCGCAAGGACAAGAATTCCGGCGAGATGATCGAAGACACCCAGTGGCACCGGGTCACCTTCTATGACCGCCTGGCCGAAATCGCCGGCGAGTACCTCAAGAAGGGCCGCCCGGTCTACGTGGAAGGCCGCCTGAAGTACGGCAAGTTCACCAACAAGGACGGCGTTGAGCAGAACACCTGCGACATCATCGCCACCGAAATGCAGCTGCTCGGTGGCCGCGAAGGCTCGGGCGGCCCGGCGGACGACGACGGCGGTGGCGCTCCGCGCCGCAGCGCTCCCCCGGCTTCGCGCCCGGCGCCCAGCGCTGCCCCGCGCCCCCAGGCCCCGGCCAAGTCGGCCAGCGGCTTCGAGGACATGGACGACGACATCCCGTTTTGACCCTTCAGGCCAGCCCTGCCGAAACCCCGCCCACCGCAAGGTCGGCGGGGTTTTTTGTCCTTGGGTCTTGTACTCATGGGGGTATGTGATGTATACTGCACCCAGTATATGGAGAACCCCATGAAATCGATCCACACCATCGCCTTTGTCATTTCCCTGGCCGTCCTGGGCGGGGCGCCCGTTCTGGCCCAGGGCGGTGTCGTCGTGCCGACGGTCCAGATCGGGGCGCGTGCCGTATCCACCGGCTACGAGATCGATGGCGTGATCGAGCCGGTCAAGCAGAGCGTGGTCTCGGCCCAGGCCTCGGGGCGGGTCGTCAAGCTGCTGGTCAAGATGGGCGACCGCGTCAAGGCGGGCCAGCTGCTGGCCACCATCGACGACCAGGAAAGCTCGGTCGGGGTGCAGCGCAGCGCCGCCCAGGTGGCCCAGAGCGCGGCCGAACTGCGCAACGCCCGGGTCAACTTCGAGCGCACGCGTGACCTGCGCGCCCAGGGCTTTGTGAGCCAGGCCGCGCTGGACGTGGCCGAAACGCAGTACCAGGCGGCCCAGGCGGGCAATGCCCAGGCCTCGGCCGGCGCGCGTGCCTCGGCCCTGTCCCAGGGCTACACGCGGGTGACCGCGCCGTATGACGGCTGGGTGCTGCAGACCCATGTCGAAGCCGGCGACCTGGCGGTGCCGGGCAAGCCCATCGTGACGGTCTACGCGCCGCTGCCGCTGCGCGCCGTGGTGCAGGTGCCGGCTTCGCTGGCTGACAGCACCCGCGCGGCCAGGGAAGTTCTGGTGCAGCTGGGTGAGGCCAACGGTGAATCGAAGTGGGTGGCACCGGTCAAGCGCAGTGCCATGCCGGCGGCCGATCCCGTGTCGCAGACCGTGGTGTGGCGCCTGGACCTCTCGCCCCAGGCGGCGCAGAATTTGCTGCCGGGTCAGCAGGTGCGTGTGCGCTTCGTCGGCGGGCAGGCCAACCGTACCGTGGTGCCGGCGGCCGCGGTGCTGCGCCGTGGCGAGTTGACCGCCGTTTATGTGGCCACCGAGCGCGGTTTCGTGCTGCGCGCCGTGCGCCTGGGTGCCGACCATGGCGCCGAGGGTGTGGAAATCGTGGCCGGTCTGGCCGCTGGTGAGCGTGTGGCGCTGGACCCGGTCAAGGCCGGCCTGGCCGGTGCCGTCGCCGCCCAACCGTAAGGACAGCCATGAAAGACAGTCAGCAAGAACGCATGGGCATTTCCGGACGCATCGCGGCGGCCTTCCAGGCCAATGCCATCACGCCCTTGCTGGCCCTGGTGGCCCTGCTACTGGGCTTGTTCGCCGTGTTCGTCACGCCGCGCGAGGAAGAGCCGCAGATCAACGTGACCATGGCCAATGTGCTGATCCCCTTCCCCGGGGCCAGCAGCACCGACGTGCAGAACATGGTGGCGCGTCCGGCCGAGCAGGTGCTCAGCCAGATCGCCGGCATCGAACATACCTATTCCGTGGCCCGCCCGGGCCTGGCCGTGCTGACCGTGCAGTTCAAGGTGGGCGTGCCGCGCACCGAGGCGCTGGTGCGCCTGTACGACGTGCTCAACGCCAACCAGGACTGGTTGCCGCGTGATCTGGGCACGCTGGCGCCCATCGTGAAACCCAAGGGCATCGACGACGTGCCGGTGCTGGCCGTGACCTTGTGGAGCAAGGACGCCCAGCCCGCCCAGGAGCTGGAGCGCGTGGCCCATGAAGTGGAAACCGAACTCAAGCGCGTCAAGGGCACGCGCGAGGTACAGACCATCGGCGGCCCGGGCCGCGCGGTGCACGTGTGGCTGGACCCCACGCGCCTGCGCGCCCGCGGTATCGACGTGCTCACGCTCAAGCAGACGCTGACCGCGGCCAACTTCGGTATGCCGGCCGGCAGCGTGCTCGATACCCAGGGCAAGAAGAACGGCGCCGCGCCGCAGATGCTCAGCGTGGAAACCGGCGAGTTCCTGCGCTCGGCGCAGGACGTGGGCGACATCGTCGTCGGCGTCAGCAAGGGCGCTCCGGTCTACCTGCGCGAAGTGGCGCGGGTCGAGGCCGGCGCACAGCAGCCGCAACGTTATGTCTGGTTCACGCCCGGCGCCGCCATGGCCCAGGCCGAGGGTGGCGATGCCGCCCCCGCCGGCCAGGTCTACCCGGCCGTCACGCTGACCGTGACCAAGAAGCCGGGCGAGAACGCCGTGGACGTGGCCCGTGCCGCCAACGCCCGTGTCCAGGCCCTGCGCAACACCGTCATCCCCGGCAACATCGAAGCCACCGTCACCCGCAACTACGGCGAGACTGCGGCCGAAAAGGCCAACAAGCTGATCCAGAAGCTGGCCTTCGCCACCGGCTCCGTCATCCTGTTGGTCGGCTTCGCCCTGGGCCGGCGCGAGGCGGTCATCGTCGGCGCCGCCGTGATCCTGACGCTGATGGCCACGCTCTTTGCCTCCTGGGCCTGGGGTTTCACGCTCAACCGGGTTTCGCTGTTCGCGCTGATCTTCTCCATCGGCATCCTGGTGGACGACGCCATCGTCGTGGTGGAGAACATTCACCGCCACCAGCAGCTCACGCCCGACGCGCCGCTGCGCGAAATCATCCCGCGTGCCGTGGATGAGGTGGGCGGCCCCACCATCCTGGCCACGCTGACCGTGATCGCCGCCTTGCTGCCCATGGCCTTCGTGAGCGGCCTGATGGGCCCTTACATGAGCCCGATCCCGATCAACTCCAGCCTGGGCATGGCGATCTCGCTGGCGATTGCCTTCACGGTCACGCCCTGGCTGGCGCTCAAGCTCATGAAGGAACACGGCCCCGGCCATGCCGCGCACGGCGCGCCTGCCGGCGGCGGCATCGGCGCCAAGCTGCAGACACTGTTCACCCGCGTGCTCACGCCCTTCCTGGCCAGCTCGCGCCAGCGCCTGCTGCTGCTGGGCGGCATCATGGGGGCGCTGCTGCTGTCGGTCGCGCTGACTCTGGTGCCCTCGTCCTTTGTTGGCGTGGTGCTCAAGATGCTGCCCTTCGACAACAAGAGCGAATTCCAGGTGCTGGTCGAGATGCCGGCTGGCGCTCCGCTGGAAGACACGGCGGCCACCCTGCATGAGCTGGGCGCCTTCCTTGCGCAGCAACCCGAGGTGCAGGACCTGCAGGGTTATGCCGGCTCGGCTTCGCCCATCACCTTCAACGGCCTGGTGCGCCAGTACTACCTACGCGCCGAAGCCGAGCAGGGCGACCTGCAAATCAACCTGGTCGACAAGCACCACCGCAGCGAGAAGAGCCACGCCATTGCGCAACGCCTGCGCCCCGCACTCGAAGACATCGGCAAGAAGCACGGCGCGCGCGTCAAGGTGGTCGAAGTACCGCCGGGCCCGCCCGTCATGAGCCCCCTGGTCGCCGAGATCTACGGCCCCGACGAGGCCGGCCGCCAGGCGCTGGCCAAGCGCGTGGCCCAAGCCTACGGCGAGACGGCCGACATCGTGGGGGTTGATACATCGCTCAAGGAAGACGCCCCGCGCGCCTGGCTGCGCGTGCGCCGCCAGCGCGCTGAATCGCTCGGTATTCCCGTCGCTGCCGTGGCGCAGACTGTGTCGGCCGCGCTCTCGGGTAGCGACGCCGCCTGGCTGCACGACGCGCAGTCCAAGTACCCCGTGCCGGTGCGCCTGCAGCTGCCGCGCGAGCAGCAGGTCGGCCTGGATGCCCTGCTGGCCCTGCCCATGCGCGCGGCCAACGGGCAGCTGGTGCCGCTGTCGGAACTGGTGCGCGTGGAGCGTGGTGTGATCGACAAGCCCCTGTTCACCAAGGACCTGGCCAATGTGAGCTACGTCTTCGGTGACATGGCCGGCAAGCTGGACTCGCCGCTCTACGGCCTGTTCGCCATCCGCCCGCGCCTGGCAGACGCCGCGCTCCAGGGCACCGGTGAACTGAACGAATACTGGATCAGCCAGCCCACCGACACCTGGCGCCAGTACGCGCTCAAGTGGGACGGCGAATGGCAGATCACCTACGAGACCTTTCGCGACATGGGCGCCGCCTATGGCGTGGGCCTGATCCTGATCTACCTGCTGGTGGTGGCGCAGTTCCGCTCCTACACCACACCGCTGGTCATCATGGCGCCCATCCCGCTGACCATCATCGGCGTGATGCCGGGCCACGCCCTGCTGGGCGCGCAGTTCACCGCCACCTCCATGATCGGCATGATCGCGCTGGCCGGCATCATCGTGCGCAACTCCATCCTGCTGGTGGACTTCATCGAGCTGCAGCTCAGCCAGGGCATGAGGTTCCGCGACGCCGTGGTGCAGTCGGCCGCCGTGCGCGCGCAGCCCATCGCGCTCACAGGCCTGGCCGCCATGATCGGCGCCTTCTTCATCCTGGACGACCCGATCTTCAACGGCCTGGCGATTGCCCTGATCTTCGGCATCCTGGTCTCCACCCTGCTGACACTGGTGGTGATCCCCGTGCTTTACTATTCGCTATACCGCCGGAGGTATGAGAATACTGACGGCACGCCCCTGCTCCCCGTATCCGTAACCTGAACCCTAGGAGTTAAAAATGACTGTCGAACGCTACATCCGCATCATGGCCGGTTTCTTCGTCATGCTGTCGCTGGCCCTGGGCATCGAAGCCAGCCCGATCTTTGTGAGCCCCTGGTTCCTGGCCTTCACCGCCTTCGTCGGCTTCAACCTGTTCCAGTCCGGCATCACCGGCTTCTGCCCCCCGGGTTTCCTGCTGAAGAAGCTGGGCGTGCCCGAAGGCGGCGCCTGCTCCACGAAGTAAGCCACGCAGCCATCACCAGGAGCTCACCATGAGCGAATCCAAGCCCCGTGTCGTGCTGCGTCAGCAGCAGGACTTCCAGTTCGCCATCGACTTTGGTGCCGATCTGCCCAAGCTGATCGGTGACGAGCACCCGCCGCTGGGCCAGGGCCAGGGGCCCACGCCCGTGCAGCTGCTGGCGGCTGCCGTGGGCAACTGCCTGTCGGATTCGCTGCTGTTCGCGCTGCGCAAGTTCAAGCAGGCGCCCGAGCCGATCAGCTGCGAAGTCACGGCCGAGATCGGCCGCAATGCCGACAACCGCCTGCGCGTGCTGGGGCTGGACGTGGCGCTCACCCTGGGCGTGCCGGCTGCCAGCCTGCAGCATCTGGACCGCGTGCTTGAACAGTTCGAGTCCTTCTGCACCGTGGGCGCCAGCGTGGCCCAGGGCATCCCCCTGCACGTCAGCGTGCATGACGCCGTGGGCCAGCAACTGAAGTAAGGGAGTCCCTCATGGGCAAGACGACCGCCGTGAAAAAAACCGCGAGCAGCACCGAAGCCGCCTGCGACCCCACAGTGCTGACCGACAGCTCGGCGCGCACCGAGGTGCTCAACCGCCTGCGCCGCGCCGAGGGCCAGCTGCGCGGCATCCAGCGCATGATCGAAGATGGCGAGAGCTGCCTCAAGATCGGCCAGCAGTTCTCGGCCGTGCGCAAGGCGCTGGACAGCACCTACCTGCGCATGACGGTCTGCTTCATGGAGCAGGAACTCGAAGCGCGTCTCTCACCCGGCGAAGAGCAGAAGGCCGACCTCTCGGCCATGATGAAAGACATGGAAACGCTGCTGGCGCGCATGGGCTGAGCGCGCCGCGCAGCGGCCTCAACGCGTTGCCTGCTCGAAGGCCGCGTCGAGCGCAGCCCTCCATTGCTGCTTCTGCCGCGCCTCGGCAAAACTCGCCTCGAAACTGTTCTTCGCCAGCGCGTAAGCGTGTGCAGCGTTCAGGCCCGTGGCTGCAAAGGTCTGTGTGTAGTTGTCGTTGACGTAACCACCGAAGTAGGCCGGGTCGTCGGAGTTGACCGTGGCCACCAGGCCGGCGTCGAGCAGGGCGCCCAGGTTGTGGGCCTGCAGCGTGGGGAAGACGCAGAGCTTGAGGTTGCTCAGCGGGCAGACCGTGAGCGGAATGCGCTCCTGCGCCAGGCGGCGCATCAGCGCGGCATCGTGCACGCTTTGCACGCCGTGGTCGATGCGCTCCACCTTCAGCACGTCCAGCGCGCTCCACACATAGGCCGGCGGCCCCTCTTCGCCGGCATGGGCCACCAGGCGCAAGCCCAGCTCGCCGCAGCGTGCGAACACGCGCGCGAACTTCTCGGGCGGATGGCCCAGCTCGCTCGAATCCAGACCGACGCCGATGAACAGGTCCCGATACGGCAGGGCCTGCTCCAATGTCTCGAAGGCTTCCTTTTCGCTGAGGTGGCGCAGGAAACAGAGAATGAGCTCGGCGCTCACGCCCAGGGCCGCGCCATCGCGGCAGGCCCGGTGCAGACCCTGGATCACGGTCTCCATGCTCACGCCGCGTGCGGTGTGGGTCTGCGGGTCGAAGAAGATCTCGGCGCGCACCACATGGTCGGCCGCGGCGCGTTTCAGATAGGCCATGCCCATCTCATAGAAATCCTGCTCGGTCTGCAGCACGCCGGCGCCGGCGTAATAGATGTCCAGGAAACTTTGCAGGTCGCTGAAGGCATAGGCTTGCCGCAGCGCCTCCACGCCGGGGTAGGGCAGGCTCAAACCATTGCGCTGAGCCAGCGCGAAGATCAACTCGGGTTCGAGCGAGCCTTCGATATGGATGTGCAGCTCGGCCTTCGGCATGGCTCGCAGCAGATCGGGCAGACGGTCTGCCGGGATGTCGGGGATGGACGGCATGGCTGAAGCTCCTGATGAAACAAAAAGGGGCTGCCGAAGCAGCCCCGATCATTCGCGCGAGGGTTTACTTGCCCCCGGGGATCTTGCCTTCCACGCCCTTGACGTAGAAGTTGATGCCGCCCAGGAACTTGTCGTCGGCGACTTCGTCCTTCTTCAGCACTTCCTTGCCGTCCTGGCCGACGATGGGGCCCTTCCAGATCGCGAAGCTGCCGTCCTTCAGGCCGGCCTTGACCTCGTCGATCTTCTTCTTGGTCTCGTCGGGCACGTCGGCAGCGAGGGACACCATGTCGATCGCGCCTTCCTTCACGCCCCACCAGGCCTGGCCCGTGGTCCACTTGCCTTCGAGTGCATCACGCGTGGCCTTGATGTAGTACGGGGCCCAGTTGATCACGGCCGAACCGAGGTGGGCCTTGGGGCCGTAGGCGGTCATGTCGCTGTCCCAGCCGAAGGCGCGCTTGCCCATCTTCTCGGCGGTCTGCAGCACGGCCGAGGAGTCGGTGTTCTGCATCAGCACGTCGGCGCCGCCATTGATCAGGGCGGTGGCGGCTTCGGTTTCCTTCGGCGGATTGAACCAGTCACCCACCCAGACCACGCGGGTCTTGACCTTGGGGTTCACGGACTGCGCGCCCAGCGTGAAGCTGTTGATGTTGCGGATCACCTCGGGGATCGGGATGGACCCGACCACACCCAGGGTGTTGCTCTTGGTCATCTTGCCCGCGATCACGCCGGCCATGTAGGCGCCTTCGTAGGTGCGGCTGTCGTAGGTGCGCATGTTCTCGGCGGTCTTGTAGCCGGTGGCGTGCTCGAACTTCACGCCCTTGGTGTCGGCCGCGACCTTGAGCATGGGCTCCATGTAGCCGAAGGTGGTGCCGAAGATCAGGGTGTTGCCCTGGCCGGCCATGTCGCGGATCACGCGCTCGGCGTCGGCGCTTTCCGGCACCTTCTCGACGAAGCTGGTGACGATCTTGTCGCCGAATTCCTTCTCGATGGCCTTGCGTCCGTTGTCGTGCGCAAAGGTCCAGCCGCCGTCACCGACGGGGCCCACGTAGGCGAAGGCGATCTTCAGCGGCGCGGGTTTGGCCGCGGGCGCTGCGGCCGGTGCGGCAGCAGCGGGTTCTTCCTTCTTGCCGCAGCCCACCAGGGCGGCCGTGGCCAGGGTGATCAGGGCAGCAGCCTGGAACAGGCGGCGTTGGGTCAGGTCGGTCATGGGTGTCCTCACTGGGTTGAAAAAACGTTGCGATTATGAGCTTGGCGTGAAAGTCTTGCCCAGCGATGCGGGCATGTTCACGCGGATCCAGGCCGGATTGCGCGAGATCAGGGCCAGCACCACGATGGTGGCCAGGTAGGGCAGCATGTCCAGGAACTGGCTGGGGATGTCCACGCCCACACCCTGCAGATGGAACTGCAGCATGGTCACGCCACCGAACAGGTAAGCACCGAGCAAGACGCGTGCCGGGCGCCAGGTGGCAAAAGTCGTCAGCGCCAGGGCGATCCAGCCCTTGCCGGCCACCATGCCCTCCACCCACAGCGGGGTGTAGACCACGGACAGGTAGGCGCCCGAGAGGCCGCACAGCGCGCCGCCGGCCACCACGGCCGCCAGCCGGATGCGCCGCACCGGGTAACCCAGGGCATGGGCCGACTCGGGCGACTCGCCCACGGCACGCAGGATCAGGCCGCTGCGGCTGCGCCCGAACCAGACCACCAGAGCCACGACCAGGGCCATGGTGATATAGACCAGCGGGTGCTGGCGGAACAGCGCCGGGCCGATCCAAGGGAGGTCGCCCAGCACCGGCACCACCCACTGCGTGCGCTCGGGCAGCTTGGCCTGCACGTAGGCGATGCCCGCAAAGGCCGAGAAGCCCGCACCAAAAAGACTCAGGGCCAGGCCGGTGGCATAGGGGTTGGTGTTGAGCCAGATCACCAGCCAGCCGAAGAGCGCGGCCAGCAGCGCCCCGGCGCCCATGCCGGCGGCAAAACCCAGCCAGTCGTTGCCCGTGTGCACCACGGTGGCGAAGCCGGCAATGGCCGCACACAGCATCATGCCCTCGGCCCCCAGGTTGACGATGCCCGACTTCTCGTTGAGCAGCAGGCCCAGAGCGGCCAAGGCCAGCACCGTGCCGGCATTGAGCGTGGCCGCGAGCAGCAGCGCGTAGGACTCCATCAGCGGGCCCCTTTCAGACGCAGGCGGTAGTTGATCAGCGTGTCGCAGGTCAGCAGCGTGAACAGCAGCAGGCCCTGGAACACGCCGGTGATGGACTTGGGCAGGCCCAGGCGCGACTGCGCGAGTTCACCGCCGATGTAGAACATGCTCATGAGGATGGCCGAAAACACCATGCCCACCGGGTGCAGCCGTCCCACGAAGGCCACGATGATGGCCGCAAACCCGTAACCCGCCGGCACATAGGGCGTGAGCTGGCCGATGGGCCCCGCCACCTCCAGCGCCCCGGCCAGGCCGGCCGCGCCGCCCGAGACCAGCAGCGCCGTCCACAGCGCCTTGCGCGAAGAGAAACCCGCGTAACGCGCCGCCGCCGGCGCCAGCCCGCCGACCTGCAGCGCAAAACCCGCGCGCAGCCGGAACAGGAAGACCCAGAGCACGCCCGCACCCAGCAGCGCCAGAAGCAGGCCGATGTTCAAACGCGAGCCGCTCATCAGGCGCGGGATCTGCGTCACCGCCTCGAAATTCTTGGTCTGCGGAAAGTTGTAGCCGCCCGGGTCTTTCCAGGGGCCGTGCACCATGAAGTTGAGCAGCTGGATGGCCACGTAGACCAGCATCAGGCTCACCAGGATTTCGTTGGCGTTGAAGCGGTCGCGCAGCAAGGCCGTGATCCCGGCCCAGACCATGCCACCCAGCACACCGGCCAGCAGCAGCGCCGGAATGATCCAGGGGCCGGTGCTCTTGTCGGCCAGCAGGGCCACGCCGCCGGCGCAGACCGCGCCAATGACAAACTGGCCCTCGGCGCCAATGTTCCAGACGTTGGAGCGGAAACACACGGCCAGGCCCAGTGCAATGATCAGCAGCGGCGTGGCCTTGACCATCAGCTCGCCCAGGGCATAACCCGATTTCACGGGTTCCCAGAAGAACATCTGCAGGCCGCGCAGCGGGTCCTTGCCCAGTGCGATGAAGAGGATCACGCCCAGCAGCACGGTCAGCGCCAGCGCCAGCAGGGGCGAGCCCAGGCTCCAGGCGCGTGAGGGTTGGGGGCGCAGTTCAAGCCGCAGCATGGCCGGCCTCCAGTTCGTGCAGATGTCCCTGCACCGCTTCGTGCCACAGGCCGCTCATCCACACGCCGATGCGCTCGGTCGTGGCCTCGGCCATGGGCAGCGAGGGCGAGAGCCGGCCCTTGGCCATGACGTGCAGGCGGTCACTGAGCTCGAACAGTTCTTCCAGTTCCTCGCTCACCACCAGCACCGCGCAACCCGCGTCGCGCAGCGCCAGGATCTCGGCGCGGATCTGCGCGGCCGCGCCCACGTCCACACCCCAGGTGGGCTGCGACACGATGAGCAGTTTGGGGCCGGCGTCGATCTCGCGGCCCACGATGAACTTCTGCAGATTGCCGCCCGAGAGGCTGCGCGCCGCGGCGTGTTCGTCGGCGGCCTTCACGTGCAGGCGCGCGATGATGCCGCGCGCCTGCGCGGCCAGCACCCCGGTGCGTATCCAGCCCAGCGGGCCCAGGGATTCACCGCGCGTGAGCAGCAGGTTGTGGTCCAGGCCCATGGCGGGCACGGCACCGCGGCCCAGGCGCTCTTCGGGCACGAAATGCAGGCCCAGGGTGCGCCGGCGCGCCGGGTCCAGCCGGGTGGCGTCCTGCCCGCCCAGGCGGATGCTGCCGCTGGGGCTGCGCAGGTCCTCGCCCGAGAGCGCATACAGCAGCTCGCGCTGGCCGTTGCCCGACACCCCGGCGATGCCCACCACCTCGCCCGCGCGCACCTGCAGCGCGATGTCGTCCAGGTCCACACCAAAGGGGTCCTGCCGCGCCAGGCTCAGGCCGTTCACGTCCAGCTGCACCGCGCCGGTATGGGGCGGTTTGTGCTGCAGGGCCGGTGGCTCGGCGCCGATCATCAGCCGGCTCAGCGAGGCATTGCTTTCCTCGCGCGGGTCGCAGGTGCCGGTCACTTCACCGCCGCGCAGCACCGTGCAGGCCGTGCACAGCGCGCGGATCTCGTGCAGCTTGTGGCTGATGTACAGGATGCTGCAGCCCTGGGCGGCCAGCTGGCGCAGCACCTCGAAGAGTTTTTCCACCGCCTGCGGTGTCAGCACCGAGGTCGGTTCGTCCAGGATCAGCAGTTGCGGTTCACCCAGCAGGGCGCGGATGATCTCCACACGCTGCATCTCGCCCACGCTCAGGCTGTGCACGGGGCGCTCGGGGTCGATGTCCAGGCCGTATTGCTGGGCCTTGTCACGGATGCGCTGCGTCACCACGGCCAGCGTCAGGCTCTTGTCCAGGCCGATCCAGACGTTCTCGGCCACGGTCAGCGAATCGAAGAGGCTGAAATGCTGGAACACCATGCTGATGCCCAGGGCGCGCGCCTGCTGCGGGTTGCGGATCTGCACGACCTGCCCGTTGTAGACGATCTCGCCCTCGTCGGGTTTGACGGCGCCGTAGATGATCTTCATCAGGGTGGACTTGCCCGCCCCGTTTTCGCCCAGCACCGCATGGATCTGGCCGGGCTGCACCGACAGCGCCACCTGGTGGTTGGCCACCACCCCGGGGTAACGTTTGGTGATACCCGAGAGTTGGAGGCGTAGGCTGGCGTGGGCCGCGGCAGTGCTCATGATGTCAGAAGGGGTGTACGCACGGGTCTAAAAGCCGTTCCTAGCTTAAGCTATAACTGTGCCAAGTCCTGTATACAACTATCGCATACAAATGGGTGCAGGTGGGCGCTGTCTGGTATGACGCTTGCTTCGGAGACCGAGATGAACGTAAGACCCTTGCAGTTCGTGCGCCGCGGCCAGCTGGTCAGCCTGGAGAAGGTGGCGCCCACGCGCACCCTGCTGGAAGTGCTGCGCGAGGATTTGCAGTGCACGGCCGTCAAGGAAGGCTGCGGCGAGGGCGATTGCGGCGCCTGCACCGTGGTGCTGGCTGAGCCTCAGGGCGAAGGCCTGGGCTACAAGGCCATCAACAGCTGCATCCGGCTCGCGCACTCGGTACACGGCATGGCCGTCTGGACCGCGCAGGACCTGCCCGCCGCGGATGGCACCCTGCATCCCTGCCAGCAGGCCATGCTCAGCTGCCACGGCAGCCAGTGCGGTTTCTGCACCCCCGGTTTTGTCATGAGCCTGTTCGGCATGTACCAGAACCGCGTGCTGGCCGGCGAGAGCATCAGCCGGGAAGTCGCCCAGACCGATCTCTCCGGCAACCTCTGCCGCTGCACCGGCTACCGCCCCATCTTTGATGCTGCCCAGCAGATGGGCGCCCTGCCGCGTGTGCCGGTGGACGAGGCCGCCGTGCTGGCCCAGCTGCGCCAGATTGCGCCCGCCCCCGCGGCCGACTACAGCGCGCCCACCCGTCTGGCCGATCTGCTGAAGCTCCGCGCTGATTTACCCCAGGCCCAGCTGGTGGCCGGCTGCACCGATGTGGGGCTCTGGGTCACCAAACAGCACCGTCAGTTCGCCCATGTGCTCGACGTGACCCGCGTGGAAGAGCTGCGCGAGTTGCGCCGCACGCCCGGCTCGCTGACCATCGGCGCGGCCGTGACCCTGCACGATGCCTACGCCGCCCTGGTGGCAGACCGTCCCCAGCTTCAGCGTTTTGCGGAACGCTTCGCCGGCCTGCCCGTGCGCTCCAGCGGCACCCTGGGCGGCAATGTGGCCAACGGCTCGCCCATCGGCGACAGCATGCCCCTGCTGCTGGCCATGGGCGCCACACTGGTGCTGGCCAGCGTGCGCGGCGAGCGTCGTGTGCCCCTGGATGATTTCTACACGGGCTACCGCAAGAACCTGCTCGCGCCAGACGAGGTGCTGGCTTTCATCGAGGTGCCGCGCCCCGCGGCAGATGAACACTTGCGCGTCTACAAGATCTCCAAGCGTCAGGACGACGACATCTCCGCCGTCTGCCTGGCGCTGAACCTGCGCGTGCAGGACGGGCGCATCGTGGCTGCGCGCATTGGCGCGGGCGGCGTGGCCGCCACGCCCGTGCGCGCGACAAAAACCGAAGCCGTGCTCACGGGCCAGCCTTGGGCGCTGGCTAGTTTTGAAGCTGCCGAGTCCGTGCTGCAGGCTGAGTTCTCTCCCATCTCCGACATGCGCGCCAGCGCCGCCTACCGCCGCAGCGTGCTGGGCCGCCTGCTACTGCGTTACTGGGCCGAAGAGCAGGGCGAGCTGCAGCTGGAGGCCCTGACATGAGCGCTGTCGATCCGGTTTTCGCCAGCGGCCAGTCGGTCGCGCACGAAAGCGCGCGCCACCAGGTCCAGGGCCTGGCGCCCTACGTGGACGACCTGCCGGAACTGCGCGGTACCCTGCACGCTGCGCCCATCCTCTCGCCCGTCGCCCACGGCAAGCTCAAAGGCGTGGACACGGCGGCCGCACGCGCCATGCCCGGCGTGGTGGACGTGGTGCTGGCCGCCGACATCCCGGGTGACCCGCTCTTAGCCACCTTCGTCCACGACGAACCCATCTTCGCCCGCGACACGGTGCAACACGTGGGCCAGGTCATCGGCCTGGTGCTGGCCGAGACCGTGATGCAGGCGCGCCGCGCCGCACGCGCTGTGCAGCTCGACATCGAAGCCCTGCCCGCCGTGCTCACCGCACGCGCCGCCCATGCCGCGCAAAGTTATGTGCTGCCGCCCGTCACCGTGAAGCGCGGTGAACCCGAGCAGGCGATGAAGAAGGCGAAGCACACGCTGAGCGGCAGCTTCGAGGTCGGTGGCCAGGAGCACTTCTATCTCGAAGGCCAGATCGCCTACGCCGTGCCGCAGGAACAGCAGCAGTGGCTCATCTACAGCAGCACCCAGCACCCGGGCGAGATCCAGCACTGGGTGGCCCACGCCCTGGGGCTGGACAACCACCGCGTGCGCGTGGAATGCCGGCGCATGGGCGGCGGTTTCGGCGGCAAGGAAACGCAGGCCGGCCATCTGGCAGTGTGGGCCACGCTGGCCGCGCGCAAGACCGGCCGCCCCGTCAAACTGCGCCTGGACCGCGACGACGATTTCATGGTCACCGGCAAGCGCCACCCCTTTGCCTACGACTACACCGTGGGTTATGACGACGAGGGGCTCATCACCGCCTTGCAGCTCACCCTGCTGGCCGAGTGCGGTTTCAGCGCCGACCTCTCGGGCCCCGTGGCCGACCGCGCCGTCTTCCACAGCGACAACGCCTATTTCCTGAGCGATGTGCGCATCGACAGCTACCGCTGCCGCACTAACACGCAGAGCCATACCGCCTTCCGCGGCTTCGGCGGCCCGCAGGGCGTGATCGCCATCGAGACCATCCTGGGCGACATTGCGCGCCAGCTGGGCCGCGACCCACTGGATGTGCGCCTGCGCAACCTCTACGGCATCGCGGACCGTAATGTCACCCACTACCAGATGACGGTGGAAGACAACATCCTGCAGCCGCTGATGACTCAGCTGGCGCAGACCGCGCGTTACCGCGAGCGCCGCGCCGAGATCGCCGCCTGGAACCGCGAGCACACGGTGCTCAAGAAAGGCCTGGCCCTCACGCCCGTGAAGTTCGGCATCAGCTTCACCGCCACCCTGTTCAACCAGGCCGGCGCGCTGGTGCATGTCTACGCAGACGGCAGCGTGCTGGTGAACCATGGCGGCACCGAGATGGGCCAGGGCCTGCACACCAAGGTGGCGCAGATCGTGGCGGATGAGCTGGGCCTGCCGTTTGAGCGCGTGCTGGTCAGCGCCAGCGACACGGCCCGTGTGCCCAATGCCAGCGCCACCGCCGCCTCCAGCGGCACCGACCTCAACGGCCGCGCGGCCCAGTTCGCCGCGCGCGAGGTGCGCGAGAACCTGGCCGCCTTCGTGGCCGGCCTGCAGGGCTGTGGCGCGGGTGAGGTACGTTTTGCCAACGGCAAGATCCTCGCCGCCGGCAGCACGCGCGATTTCCGCGAAGTGGTCAAGGCCGCTTACGCCAACCGCATCCAGCTCTGGAGCGACGGCTTCTACCGCACGCCCAAGATCCACTACGACAAGACCACGCTCACGGGCCGGCCCTTTTATTACTTTGCCTACGGCGCGGCCTGCTGCGAGGTGGCCATCGACACGCTCACGGGCGAGAGCCGTGTGCTGGCCGTGGACATCCTGTACGACGTGGGGCAGAGCATCAACCCGGCCATCGACATCGGCCAGATCGAAGGCGGTTTCATCCAGGGCATGGGCTGGCTCACCACCGAAGAACTGGTCTGGAACGCCGACGGCAAACTCGCCACCCACGCGCCCAGCACCTACAAGATCCCCGCCACGGGCGACGTGCCCGAAAAAATGCGCGTGGACTTCTGGCCCGAACCCAACCGCGAAGACAACGTCTTCGGCAGCAAGGCCGTGGGCGAACCGCCCTTCATGCTGGCCATCGCCGTCTGGGAAGCCATCCGTGAAGCCGTGGCCGCCGCCCGCGGCGACGGTACCGCCACCATGGACGCGCCGGCCACGGCCGAACGTGTGTGGCGCGCTCTACAGGACTAACTTCGACTCATGACCACCCTGCTCATCAAGGACGCCCGCTGCATCGCCACCCAGGACGACGCGCGCACGGAGCTGAAAGACGCCTCCATCCTGATTCGTGACGGTTTCATCGACCGCGTCTTGCCCGCAGGCACAGACCTGCGCGCGTTGGTGGCCGAAGTGGACGAGGTGATCGACGCGCGTAAGCACGTGGTCATCCCCGGCATGGTCAACACGCACCACCACATGGTGCAGTGCCTCACGCGCGCGATCCCTGGCGTGCAGAACGCCGAACTCTTCTCCTGGCTCAAGGGCCTGTACCCCATCTGGGCCGGGCTCACACCCGAGATGGTCAAGGTCTCCAACCAGGTGGCCATGGGCGAGCTGCTGCTCAGCGGCTGCACCACCAGCAGCGACCATCTCTACATCTACCCCAACGGCGTGCGCCTGGACGACAGCATCGAAGCCGCGCAGACCATCGGCATGCGCTTCACGGCCACGCGCGGCAGCATGAGCGTGGGCGAAAGCCAGGGTGGCCTGCCACCCGACCGCGTGGTGGAAAAAGAAGACTTCATCCTCCAGGAAACGCGCCGCCTCATCGAGACCTGGCACGACACCAAACCCGGCGCCATGCTGCAGGTGGCCGTGGCCCCCTGCTCCCCCTTTACCGTGAGCCAGGACCTGATGCGCGAATCGGCCAAGCTGGCCCGCGCCTACGGTGTGCGCCTGCACACCCACCTGGCCGAGAACGACCACGACATCGCCTACACGCGCGAGCACTTCAACTGCACGCCGGCCGAGTACGTGGAAGAGCTGGGCTGGGTGGGTCAAGACGTGTGGCATGCCCACTGCGTGAAGCTCGACGAACACGGCAGCCATCTGTTCGCCAAGACCGGCACCGGCATTGCCCACTGCCCCTGCAGCAATATGCGCCTGGCCAGCGGCATCTTGCCGCTGCGCAAGCTCTTGAACCTGGGCGTGCCCGTGGGCCTGGGCGTGGACGGCAGCGCCAGCAACGACGCGGGCCATTTGTTGAACGAAGCACGCCAGGCGATGTTGCTCGCGCGTGTGGGCAAGGCGTTGGAGCCCTTCGGTTGCGATACGGGTCCCGGCGAAATGACCCCGCGCGACGCGCTCTGGCTGGCCACACGCGGCGGCGCGCGCGTGCTGGGCCGCACGGACATCGGCCAGATTGCCCCCGGCAAGTGCGCCGACCTGGCCATGTACCGCACCGACACCCTGAGCATGGCTGGCGCCGCCGTGCACGACCCCGTGGGTGCGCTGATGCTCTGTTCCAGCGACAACGCCGACTACACGGTGGTCAACGGCAAAGTGGTGGTGCGCCAGGGCGAGCTGACCACGGTGGACACGGGCGCGCTGATCGAACGCCAGAACGTCCTGGCCTGGCAGCTCGCGCAGCAGGCTGGTACGCGTTAAACGCCGTTTGATTTATGGATATATTATCAAAGTTAATAAAAATTTGTAACTTGCATAATATCTGTATAAGATCGCGGTATGGATCCAATTACCAATCCCTATGCCCCGGGCGCTGGAACGCCCCCGCCTGAGCTGGCTGGACGGGATGAACTGCGCAACACGGTGCGCATCGCGGGTGAGCGCATCCGCGCCGGGCGACCAGCCAAGAGCTTGCTTCTGATCGGGCTGCGCGGGGTGGGCAAGACGGTGCTACTGGACCGGATGTGCACAGAGATGGAGGGAATGGGCCTGCACACTCTGCGCATCGAAGCGCCGGAAGGTCGCTCCCTGCCCGCCATCCTGGCGCCGCAGTTGCGGCAGGCTCTGCTGCGTCTGTCGCGGGTGGAGCAGGCGCGTGAGCTGGGCAAGCGCGCGCTGCAGGCTTTGGCCGGCTTTGCCCGGGCACTGAAGGTCAAGTACGCAGATATCGAAGTAGGCATCGATTACGAGCCCGAGCCGGGCTTGGCTGATAACGGCGATCTGGAGCACGACTTGCAGGCCTTGCTGGAAGTTGCAGGTGAGGCGGCCAAGAGCGCGGGTACGGCTTTGATCATCTTCATCGACGAGTTGCAGTACGTCGAGGAAGAGCAGATGGCGGCCCTGATCACGGCCTTGCATCGAGTCGCACAACGACAGCTGCCAGTGATGCTGGTGGGCGCCGGCTTGCCGCAGTTACCCGGCCGCATGGGGCGCGCCAAGTCATACGCTGAACGCCTGTTTGATTTTCCGTTCATCGGTCCGCTGGACGCGGGCGCCGCGCGCGACGCGATCGCGGTGCCGGCCCAGGAGCAGGGCGTGACGCTGGAGCCAGCTGCCTTGGAAAAAATCGTGAGTGAAACCCAGGGCTACCCCTATTTCCTGCAGATGTGGGGCAAGCATGTCTGGGATGTGGCGACTCGCTCGCCGATCTCCTTGCAAGACGTGAACCTGGCTTCGGTTTCGGTCGTTGCTGCGCTGGACGAGAGTTTTTTCCGCGTGCGCTTTGATCGCCTGACACCTGCTGAAAAACGCTATCTGCGCGCCATGGCGGAACTGGGTGCGGGGCCGCATCGTTCCGGCGATATTGCCGGCATGCTGGATCGCAAGGTCACGGCTTTGGCGCCGATGCGCAACCAGCTCATTTCCAAGGGCATGATCTGGAGCCCGAGCCATGGCGATACGGCTTTCACGGTGCCGATGTTTGATCAGTTCATGAAGCGCATCATGCCCGGTGCTGATTGGCGCACCGTGCGCTGAGCAAAGCGGAGAGCCACAACGCCCCATTGCTTTTGCTCCACGGGCGGTGGGCTCAACTGAGTAGGCCGTAAGCCTAGGCAGTGCGCTGCAAAAGCTGCGCCGCCACCGCCACCGCAATCACCTCGGGCTGCTTGCCCGCGATGCCTGGCACGCCGATGGGGCTGGTCACCCGCGCAAAGTCCGCCTCGCCAAAACCCCGTGCTTCGAGCCGGTGGCGAAAGGTGGCCCACTTGCTCTTGCTGCCGATCAGGCCGATGTAGGGCAGGTCGTTCTGCTCACGCGCGCGGCGCAGGCACAGAGCGAGGATCTCCAGGTCTTCCGCATGGCTGAAGCTCATGATGAGCACGGCCGAACCCGGGGCGATGTCGGCCACGGCCGCCTGCACCGGGTCCGAATGTTCGCAGCGGATATTGGGCGCTGTGTCCGCCGGGAAGATCTCGTCGCGGCTGTCGATCCAGTGCAGGGCAAAGGGCAGGTGCGCGAGCTGGCGCGCAATCGCCTGGCCCACATGCCCGCCGCCGAAGAGCGCCACGGGCGTAGCGGGCGCTTGCAGGCGCTGCGCCAGGTTGGTCGCATCCTGCGGGCCCAGCAACTCGTAACGCAGAAACACCACACCGCCGCAGCATTGGCCCATGCTGGGGCCGAGTGCCACGCGCTGGGGTTCGGTCGGGACCACTTCGCCTGCGAGCATGGCCCGGGCTCGCGCAATGGCGTTGAACTCCAGATGGCCGCCGCCGATGGAGCCGATGACGCGTGTGGGCGATACCGCCATCCAGGCACCTGTTTCTCGCGGTGCCGAGCCTTGCGTCTGGGCTACGTGAACCAGCACGGCAGGCTCATAAGCCAGGACCAGTTGCAGTTCGGTAATCACCTGCTTTGCGTGCCTTGAAGTTTGGCAGCGGCGAAAACTTCTTCAGCCATGTAGGCCTGTGTTTCGCCCCGGTCGTAGGCCGCAACACGTTCTGCGAACTCACGCTGCCACGCAGCATCTATCTCTAGGTGAGGAGTGCCATGCGGCGATTCGAGCCCCACATCCGCTACCTTGGTGCGTTCGTCAGGTGCGAGGCTGCGCGCTTGTTGCTCTAGGGAGGTAAGACGGGTGGACATGGCGATTCCCCTACCAGGTGGAGCTAAAAACTCTTGCAAGAACATGCGCTGGAAGAGCAAGTAACAGTCCGGGCACGATAAACCCAAGGCCGATACAGGTAAGTTCTGGAAGCTCCTTCCGCTGCGCTGGCATGAATGCGCGAAATTGCGCATAAATCACCAACGGGGAAGCTATGAGGACGCCGATAAAAACCGCCGGGTCTGAAAATGAAATTGGAAATGGACTTATCAGAACCAGGGCCGTGAGGACTCCATAGTTCCAACGAAAGCCCGCCCAGTATTGACGGGTCAATAGGAATACTTCTTTAAGCATTTGATCGCTTAGCGAAATGAAATTTGAGAAGCGTCAATCACGCCACCACCCAAACAGACCTCCCCGTCATACAACACAGCCGACTGCCCCGGCGTCACCGCCCACTGCGCCCCCGGGAAAACCAGACTGAACCCCGCGCCCTCGATGTCGGAGATCGTGCAAGCCGCATCCGCCTGCCGGTAGCGCGTCTTGGCCGCCAGGGCCCCGGGCTTGGGCGGCTCGCCCGCCACCCAGCTCGCATCTTGCGCATGCAGCTGTGGCGAGAGCAGCAGCGGATGATCGTGCCCCTGCACCACCCACAACGTGTTCTTCTCCATGTCCTTGCGCGCGACGAACCAGGGGGCGTGTTCGCCGCCGCCCTTTTGCGCGCCCTTGGCCTTGATGCCGCCGATCCCCAGGCCTTGCCGCTGGCCCAGGGTGTAGAAGCTCAGGCCTTCGTGTTTGCCGATGGTGCGGCCATAGGCCTTGTCGCCGGGCGCGGGTGTGCCGTCCTTGATGGGGCCGGGTTCCTTCTGGATGTAGCGGTTCAGGAACTCGCGGAAGGGGCGCTCGCCGATGAAGCAGATGCCCGTGCTGTCCTTCTTCTTGGCATTGGGCAGGCCGATCTCGGCCGCGATGCGGCGCACCTCGGTCTTGTGCAACTCGCCCACGGGGAACAGCGTCTTGCTCAGCTGCGCTTGGTTCAGGCGATGCAGAAAGTAGCTCTGGTCCTTGCTCGGGTCCAGGCCCTTGAGCAGTTCGTGTTTGCCGGTCAGCTCGTTCAGACGCACCCTTGCGTAGTGACCTGTCGCAATCTTCTCGGCGCCCAGGCGCATGGCGTGGTCCAGGAAGGCCTTGAACTTGATCTCGGCGTTGCAGAGGATGTCGGGGTTGGGCGTGCGGCCGGCCTGGTATTCGCGCAGGAACTCGGCGAAGACGCGGTCCTTGTATTCGGCAGCGAAGTTGACGTGTTCGATCTCGATGCCGATCACGTCGGCCACAGCGGCGGCGTCCACGAAGTCGATGTTGGACGAGCAGTATTCGCTGTCGTCGTCATCTTCCCAGTTCTTCATGAAGATGCCGATGACCTCGTAACCCTGCTGTTTGAGCAGCCAGGCGCTGACCGCAGAGTCCACGCCCCCGCTCAAACCCACCACCACCCTTTGTTTGCCTGCTGTACCCATAGGTGTGCGATTATCCCAGCCGCAGACAAACAAGGCAGACAGCAGGCTTTTATGGAACTCAGGCAGATCCGTTATTTCGTGCGGGTGGTGGAGCTCGGCAGCATGAGCCGGGCCGCGCTGGAGCTCGACATGGTGCAGTCGGCCCTGAGCCAGCAGATCAGCCGGCTGGAGAGCGAGCTGTCCACCCGCCTGCTGCAGCGCTCCAGCAAGGGCGTGACGCCCACCGAGGCCGGCCTGGCCTTTTTCCGGGAAGCCCAGCTGACCCTGCGCCACGCCGAGCAGGCCGCGCGCGCGGCCCAGCAGGCGCGGCTCTCGGGTTCGGTCAGCGTGGGCCTGGCGCCCACCACGGCTGCGGTGCTGGGCCTGCCCCTGCTGCGCGCCATGCGCGAGCGTTACCCCGATGTGCGCCTGCACCTGGTGGAAAGCATGTCGGGCCATGTCACCACCATGCTCAATGCCCGCCAGCTGGACCTGGCCGTGCTGTTCAACACCGACCCGGGGCGGCGCTGGAGCGTGATGCCGCTGCTGGAGGAGAAGCTCTATTACATCCGCGCGCGCAGCAGTGTGAAGGGCAAGCTGCCCGCGCAGGTGCGCGCGGCCAGCCTCAAGGGGGTGCCGCTGATCATGCCCACGGGCGGCCACGGCCTGCGTGCCGCGCTGGATGCCGTGTTCAGCCGTGCGCGCATCCAGCCCACCGTGGTGGCCGAGATCGACTCCCTGTCCATGCTGATGGACGCGGTCGAAGCCGGCCTCGGGGGCTCGCTGCAGCCCTGGTCGGCGGTGAGCCGCTACCGCGATGCGGACGAGCGCTTCGCCCTGTCGGAGCTGGCTGATCCCTTGGCCCGCCGCCGCAACGTGCTGTGCAGCCTCTCGGACGACGAGCTGTCACCCGCCGGCCTGGCCGCCCGGGTGGTGCTGGCCGACTGCGTGCGCGAGCTGGTGCGCTCGGGGCGCTGGGTCGGTGCCAGCCTGCTGGCGGATTGAGGCAGCAAAGCCTCACCTCATCAGAAAAACTGATGCCCCCATCGCAACGCGGAGGGAGGCGAGGGGAGTGCGGCGGACTACATTGCGTCGGTCTGCTGCCGGTACTTCGCCAGGCGGTCAGACGTCATAAACACACAAACAGGAGACGTTCATGATCAAGACCCGCAAACTGCTGGTGGCGGCGACCCTGCTGCTGGCCGGTACCGTTTTTGCCCAAGCACCCAATCCGCTGGACGTGGTGGGCGAGAAACAGCCCAACGACTTTCCTTACGGCAGCCCGATCAACCTGGAGCGGGCCGACACCGTGCTGGCGGCAGCCATGGCCGAAGCCAAGCGTCGCAACTGGACGCTGGCCTGCGCCGTGGTCGACTCCGGTGCCAATCTGGTGTCCTTCAAGCGGGGGGATGGCACCCAGCTCGGCTCCAACGATGTGGCCATCCACAAGGCCCGTGCATCGGTCAAGTACAAGCGCCCGACCAAGGCCTTTGAAGCCGGCATCCAGGGCGGCAACAACTATCTGCTGACCCTGGATGACGTGATCGCCTCGCGCGGCGGCATTCCGCTGATGGACGGCGGCAAGATCATCGGTGCCATCGGCTGCTCCGGCGCTTCCGGTGCGCAGGACGAGGTGGTGGCCAACGCCGGCATTGCCGCGCTGAAGTAAGCCCCGGCGCCCGCCGACCCAGGGGTCAATCTGCTCAGAGCAGGTTGACCCCTTTCCACGTCCCGCTGTTCACCAGCTGCTTGACGGTCTCGCGCAGCTCGCCACGCACGGCTGCTGCTGCCGGGGTCAGGCGCTCCGGGTCCACCGAGTAGAGGAAGTTGGGGCGTTTCATCTCGGCGTCGGAAAACGCCAGGGTGCGCCAGCCTTCGCGCATGCGGCCTTCGAGCAGGGCGGCCGACATGGGCTTGATGGTGGCGCCCATGCCGTCGCGCACACAGGTCATCAGCAGGGAGAGCGAGTCGATCTCGGCCACCACGTGCAGGGCCAGGTTGCGCTGCTCGAACTCGGCGGCGATGCGCCGGCGCAGGCCGTGGATGCCGGTGGGCAGGATCAGCGGCAGGTCGGCCGTGTCGGTACAGCTGAGCTTGATGCGCCGCGGCGGCACCAGGTCGCTGTCCTCGGGCAGCATGACGAAGAGTTCTTCTTCCACCAGCGGTTCAGCCGGCAGGTCGGGCACGGCGTCGCGGCTGAAGAGGATGGCCAGGTCAAGCTGGCCCATGCGCATCATCTGCGCGAGGTGGCCGCTCATGCCTTCCACCACATTGAGCACGATGCCGGGGAATTTCTCGCGGATGCGGCGCATGAAGGGCACACCCACGGCGCAGACCGTGGTGGCCGCCAGCCCCACCGAGACCATGCCGTGCACGGTGCCCGGTTCCTGGCGCGCGATGGACAGGGCCTGGTCCAGCTGGCGCAGCATGAAACGCGCATGGTGGTGCAGGGCGGTGCCGTTTTCCGTGGGCGTGACACCCTTGGCGGTGCGGATCAGCAGGGGCTTGCCGACCTCGGCCTCCAGCTTGGCGATGTGCTGGCTCAGCGCGGGCTGGGCGATGAACAGCTGGCGCGAGGCTTTGGCCAGGCTGCCGCTTTCCACGATCTGTACGAAATATCTGAGTTGTCGCAGGTCCATCGCCGCATCCTATAAGTTTTTGAGGATGGCCCCCTATAAGAAATAGCGATACCCCATCTCGGAAAACAGTATTTTCCAGAGTGAGGCGCTCTTCCTATCATCGACCTTGCATTCCATTGCACACATAAACCAACAGGAGACAAACCCATGGAATCCAAGCAGAACAAGGCTGTAGACCAGGCGCTATCCAGCCAGCGCCGCACCCTGCTGCAGGCCGGTGCCCTGGTGGCCGGCAGCGCCGCCCTGGGTTTCCCCGGGCTGGCAGGTGCACAAGCGGGTCCGATCAAGATCGGCCACCTCACCCCCATGACCGGCTTCCTGGGCGCGCTGGGCGAGTACGCTGCCCAGGGCATCAAGATGGCCGCGGAAGAGATCAACGCGGCCGGCGGCGTGATGGGCCGCCCGCTCGACGTGATGAGCGAAGACTCGGTCAACCCGCAGACCGCCGCCACCAAGGCGCAGCGCATGATCGAGCGCGACAACGTCACGGTGCTGATGGGCGAGATCAACTCCGGCTCGGCGCTGACCATCTCGCAGGTGGCCGCGCGCAACAAGAAGCTGTTCATGAGCATTGGCGCGCGCTCCGACGCGTTGCGCGGCAAGGACTGCAACCGCTACACCTTCCACGTCGACATCCCGGTCACGGTGATGGTGAATGCCGCCGGCGAGGCGCTGGTGCGTGAAGGCCTGGTCAAGGGCAAGAAGATCTTCAGCCTGACGGCCGATTACCTCTTCGGCCACGACCTCTCGCGCCAGGCCAAGCGCTTCTTCACCGCCAACGGCGGCACCGTGATCGGCGACGAACTCGTGGCCACCGACGTGACCGACTTCAGCCCCTATCTGCTCAAGATCCGCCAGGCCCGCCCGGACCTGGTGGCCACCAACCTGGCCGGCAACCAGGTGACCAACTTTGTGAAGCAGTACTCCGAATTCGGCCTGCCGTACCCGGTGGCCGGTTTCAACCTGAACACGGCCGACGCCTGGGCCGCCGGCGAAGGCAACCTGGGCGGCATCTGGCCCACCGTGTGGCACCACGAGCTCAAGACCCCGGGCTCGCTGGCTTTCGTGGCCAACTTCACCAAGAAGTACGGCCGCATCCCGGAGAACCACGCCTGGATCGAGTACGTCTCGCTCAAGATGCTGGCGCAGGCCATGAACGCCACCAAGTCCACCGACACCGAGAAGCTGATCGCCTACTTCGAGTCGGAAGCGCAGTTCGACATCCTGAAGGCGCGCAAGGCCTACTTCCGCAGCTGGGACCACCAGCTTATGCAGGAAGCCTATCCCTTCACCGTCAAGCCCAAAGGCCAGGCCAAGCACAAGCAGGACTTTCTGCTGTTCGGCGAAGCCGTGCCCGCGGCGAACCAGCCGCTGGATCTGCTGGCGCCCCCGAAGTCGGAGAGTGTCTGCAAGATGTAAGCGAGGCTTGAGCTGAGCGAGCCGGCACCGCCGCAAGGTGCCGGCGCTTTTTCTACTCTCCCGGATCCCCATGGAAATCTTGTTCTTGCTCGAGCAGGTCGTCAACGGCCTGGTGCTCGGTGGTTATTACCTGCTGCTGGCCCTGGGCCTGTCGTTGATCTTCAGCGTCGGCGGCATCGTCAACCTGGCACACGGCGCCTTCTACGCGCTGGGCGCCTACGTCTCGCTGGAAGTGATCAAGCACGCTGGCTTCACCGGCAGCATCTTCATCACGCCCGCCCTCGTCGGCCTGCTGGGCATCCTGTTCGAGCGCTACCTGCTGCGCCGTTTCTACACGGCCGACCCCATCCTCAGCCTGCTGGTGACCTTCGGCCTGGCGCTGGTGGCCGAGCAGGCCCTGCGCATGGCCTGGGGCTCGGCGCCACTGGCCTCCACCATGCCGCCCGAGTTCAAGGGCCAGCTCATCATGGGCGACATGATGTTCTCCAAGTACCGGCTCTTCATCCTGGGCGTGGTGACGGTGGTGATGGTCGGCATCTGGCTGCTGCTGCACAAGACTTCCTTCGGGCGCGTGGTGCGCGCCGGTGTGCAGAAGCCCGACATGGTGGCCGTGCTGGGCATCAAGCTGCAGCCCTATATGACGGCCATCGTGATGCTGGGCGTGGCCACGGCCGCGCTGGGCGGTGTGCTCTTCGGTCCCATCACCATCGTGCACCCGGCCATGGGCACCGAGATCATGACGGTGGCCTTTGTTGTGGTGGTGATCGGCGGCCTGGGAAGCTTCTGGGGCGTGGTGCTGGCGGCGCTGCTGGTGGGCGTGGTGCGCGGCATCACCATCCACTTCCAGCCGGCGGCCGGCGAGGCCTCCATGTACGTGCTGATGTTCCTGGTGCTGATGTTCCGTCCGCGTGGCCTGCTGGGTGAGCGCATCGAACGCTTCGAGTGAGAACAAGAAGAAAACCAAAACAATGACTGCTCTGCTGAATTCCAAATACCGGCCCTTGTGGGTCGGCCTGGCGGCCCTGGTGCTGCTGCCCCTCGTGTTCCAGGCCATCGGCCTGACGCTGGACGCCGCCACGGTGGTGGTCATCCTGGCCATGGCGGCCATGGGCCTGAACCTGCTGGTGGGCACCACGGGCCTGGTGTCCTTTGGCCACAGCGCCTGGTTCGGCATCGGCGGCTATGCGGCTGCGCTGGCCCAACTGCACTGGTTCAAGGACCAGACCGTGCTGCCCTTCGCCTTTTCCATCGTCTTCACGGCCATGCTGGCGCTGGCGGTGGGTTTCCTGATCCTGCGCCGGCGCGGGGTCTATTTCTCGCTGCTGACGCTGGCGCTGTGCGCGCTCACCTTTGCCATTGCCTTTCGCTGGACGGCGCTGACGGGCGGGGAGGGCGGGCTGGGCGGCATCGAGCGGGGTTCCATCGGCCCGATCGATCTCAACGGCCATCTGACGTATTACGTGTTCACGGCCCTGATCGCCTTTGCCGTGCTCTACGGCCTGCTGCGTATCGTGCGCTCGCCCTTCGGCCATGTGCTGGTCGCCATCCGCGAGAACGAGCAGCGCGCCACCTTCCAGGGCTACGACATCGACAAGTACAAGCTGCTGGCCTTCGTCATCTCGGCCACCATCACCGGCCTGGCCGGCGCGCTGGTGGTCTTCCTGCACCGCCTGGCGGCCGCCGAGTCGACCACAGTGGCCTTCTCGGGCGAGCTGCTGGCCATGGTGGTGATTGGCGGCATGCGCAGTTTCCTGGGCCCGGCCCTGGGCGCGTTGTTTTTCCTGCTGTTCCGCGAGCTGTTCTCGATCTACACCGACAACTGGCTGCTGTACTTCGGTCTGATCTTCGTGGCCTTCATCATCTTCTCGCCCGCGGGCCTGACCGGCATCTGGGCCCAGCTCCAGCGCCGTTTCCGCCCCGTGCTTGAGGACGGCGCGGCCATGAGCAAGCGCAAGATCTATGAAGGCCTGCCCCTGCCCGAGTTCCTGCGCCCCAAGCGCGTCGAAGGCGCCGTGCTCGAAGCCCAGGGCATCAGCAAGCGCTTCGGCGGCATCCAGGCCGTGCGCGAGAACAGCCTCACCGTGCAGGCCGGGCAGATCCACGCGCTGATCGGTCCCAATGGGGCGGGCAAGACCACCACCTTCAACCTGATCTCGGGCATGTTCATGCCCGACACCGGCACGGTGCGCCTGCACGGCCAGGCCGTGCAGCACTTGGCACCGGACCGCATCTGCCAGCAGGGCCTGGCGCGTTCCTTCCAGATTACCAATCTCTTCAAGGGCCTGAGCATCTACGAAAACCTGCGGCTTTCGCTGCAGGCGCGGCATGCGGCGCGCTTCAACGTCTGGTCCGACATCGACAGCTACCCCGAGATCCACGCCGAGACCGCCGAGCTCATGAAGTTCCTGGGCCTGCAGGGCATGGAGCAGGTGGGTGGCGGTGACCTGTCCTACGGCGGCCAGCGCCTGGTGGACCTGGGCATCGCCCTGGGCTCCAAGCCCCAGGTGCTCTTGATGGACGAGCCCCTGGCCGGCCTGGCCGCGGCCGAGCGCGAGCGGGTGTCCAACCTGGTGAAGACCATCGCCAGCAACATCCCCGTGCTCATCGTCGAGCACGACATCGACCGCGTGTTGTCCTTCTCGCACCGCGTGACGGTGATGAACCAGGGCGAGGTGCTCATGAGCGGCACGCCCGACGAGGTGCGCAACGACCAGCGCGTGCAGGAGATCTACACGGGCACCGGCACGCCGCCGGTCACGGGCCGCACCGGCATCGCCACGGGCGACCGCCCCCTGGTGCTGGACTTCGACAAGGTCAACGCCTTCTATGGCAAGAGCCACATCCTCAACGACGCCAGCCTGCAGGTGCGCGAGGGCGAGATCGTGGCGCTGCTGGGCCGCAATGGCGCGGGCAAGTCCACGCTGCTGAAGAGCCTGGTGGGCCTGGTGCCGCCGGCCAGCGGGCGTGTGGTTTTCAATGGCCGCGACATTGCTGGCATGAGCGCGCCTGACATTGCGCGCCTGGGCATCGGTTACGTGCCGCAAGGCCGCGGCCTGTTTGCCGGCATGACGGTGAGCGAGAACCTGGCCCTGGGCCGGCTGGCCCGGCCCACCGACGGCAAGACCGGTGTGGTCTGGGACGAGGCGCAGATTCTCGAATACTTCCCGCGCCTGAAGGTACGCATGAACGTGGCGGCCGACTACCTATCTGGGGGCGAGCAGCAGATGGTGGCTGTGGCGCGCGCGCTGTCGGGCAACGTCAAGCTGCTGCTGCTGGACGAACCCTTCGAAGGCCTGGCGCCGACGGTGGTGCAGGAGCTGTTCACCGTGTTCGACAAGCTGCGCCAGCACGTGTCCATCGTCATCGTCGAGCACAACCTCGACCTGGTGCTGGCCCTGGCCGACCGCGCCTACGCGCTGGAGCGCGGCGCCGTCTTCCACGAAGGCCCGGCCGAACCGCTGTTGACCGATCTCGATTACCGCAAGAAGATTCTCTGGCTCTGAGCCGCTGCAACACACAAGGAAGGAATGATCATGAACAAGAAACCTGAGCTGCGGCTCCTGCTGGAAAAGATGGCCAACATGCCCTGGAAGGAATACCCGGGCCACTTCGGCGGTGCCCTGTCCAAGGAGCTGGCCGGCCCCACCACCACGGGCAGCTCGCGCGTGGACTTCCGCATCTCGCGTTACGCGCCCATGGCCTATGTGCAGGAGCACGTGCACAAGGTGCAGGAGCAGGTGTATTACGTGCTCGAAGGCGAGGGCATCCTCACGCTGGACGACCAGAAGCAGCTGATGCGCCCGCATGACTATGTCTACGTGCCGCCCGGCATCCGCCACAGCTTCACCAACACCGGCACCGATGGCCTGGTGTTTCTGGTGGTCACCACGCCGGCCGACGACGAAGAGGAGATGCGCTGATGGACCGCAAGGTATCTGCCGTGATCGACACGGCCACCTCCGCCGCTCCGGCTGTTTATGGTCTGCTGGTCAACGGCCAGTGGATCGCTGGTGCGGGCCCGCGCGTCGCCGTGCGCGACAAGTACAAATTGCAGCCCTGCGCCACGCTCACCACCGCCGATGCGGCGCAGGTGCGCCAGGCCGTGGAGGTGGCGCACGCCGCCTTCCGCCAGGGCGCGCCCGTGGCCTATGAGCGCGGTGTGGTGCTGGACCGCGCCGCCCAGCTGCTGGAGACGCGCAGCGAGGAGTTCGTGCGCGCCATGCAGCTGGAAGCCGGCTTCACCCAGAGTGATGCCATGGGCGAGGTGCGCCGCTGCCTGCAGACGCTGCGGCTCTCGGCCGAGGAAGCGCGCCGCCTGGCCGGCGACGTGATCCCGCTGGCCGGCGCCCCCGGCGCCGCCGGCCGCCTGGGCTTCACCCTGCGCGTGCCCCTGGGCGTGGTGGCCGCCATCACGCCCTTCAACTCGCCGCTCAACACGGTGACGCACAAGGTGGCGCCGGCCTTTGCCGCCGGCAATGCCGTGATCCTCAAGCCCTCGTCCTTCACGCCCATCACCGCCTGCCTGCTGGCCGAGGTGCTGCTGGAAGCCGGGATGCCGAAGGGTTTTCTCAGCGTGCTGCATGGCAGCGCCGAGGTGGTGCAGGCCTTGCAGGCCGATGAGCGCGTGCGCTTCTTCGCTTTCACGGGCAGCACCGAAGTGGGCCGCAAGATCCAGCAGGCCGCCGGCCTGCGCCGCACGCAGATGGAGCTGGGCTCGATCGCCTGCACCATCGTCTGTGACGACGCCAAACTGGACGCCGCCCTGCCCAAGATCGTCAATGCCGGTTACCGCAAGGCCGGCCAGGTCTGCACCTCGGTGCAGCTGCTGCTGGTGCACGAGTCGCTGCTGGCCGAGGTGGAAACCCGCCTGGCCAAGATGGTGCAGGAGCTGAGCTGCGGCGACCCGCAGGACAGCAAGACCTTCGTCGGCCCGGTCATCAGCGAAGACAACGCCATCCGCATCGACTCCTGGATCAACGAGGCCGTGGCCTCCGGTGCCAAGCGGCTGGCTGGTGGTCCGCGCCAGGGTGCCGTGGTGCCGCCCACGCTGCTGAGCAACATCAGCGATGCCATGAAAGTGGGCTGCAACGAGATCTTCGGCCCCGTGGTCTGCATCGTGCCCTTCAAGACCCTGGCCCAGGCCATCACGCGCGTGAACGCCACGCCCTTTGGTCTGGCCACCGGCATCTTCACCAACCGCCTGGGCGATGCGCTGGCCGCGGCCCAGCAGCTGGAGGTGGGCGGCGTGCACATCAACGAGACCTCGAGCTCGCGCGTGGACCTGATGCCTTACGGCGGCTCCAAAGACAGCGGCTTCGGCCGCGAAGGCCCGCATTACGCGGTCCACGAAATGACCGAAGAGCGTATCGTGACGTTCACTGCGGTCTGACACCTGATACCCGAGATTAGAAAGAACTGAACATGGCCAAGATGAAAGGTGGCGAACTGATCGCCCAATACCTGGTCCAGGAAAAAGTGCCGTACATCTTCGGCATCTGCGGCCACGGCAACGTGGGCATCCTGGACGCGCTGTACGACGTGAAGGACGAGCTCAAGCTCATCTCGCCGCGCCATGAGCAGTGCGCCGGCCACATGGCCGACGCCTACTTCCGCGTCAAGCACAAGCCGGTGGCCACGCTGACCTCCACCGGCCCTGGTTCGGCGAACATGGTGATGTCCTGTGCCACCGCGCTGTCGGATTCGTCCGCTTTCCTGTGCATCACGTCCAACGTGCCGACTTCACAGCACAACCGCGCGCCCTTCCAGGAGCTGTACAAGCACAACCAGGCCGACTTCGCGCAGGTGATGCGCCCGGTGGTCAAGCGCGCCTTCCAGCCCACGCGCGTGGATATGCTGCCCCTGGCCCTGCGCCAGGCCATGGACACCATGGTCACGGGCCGCCCGGGCCCGGTGAATCTGGACATTCCCTACAACGTCTACCAGGAAGAGGCCGACGTCGAGTTGCCGCCGGCCTCGCACATCCACCGTGCGCACCGCCCCGGCGCCAATGACCTGGACGTGGCCACCACGCTGGACCTGCTGGCCGCGGCGCGTGAACCCGTGCTCTTCATCGGCCACGGCGCCACCCTGTCCGAGGCCGGCCCCGAGATCACCGAACTGGCCGAGAAGCTGGGCATCCCCGTCATCACTTCGCCCAATGGCATGGGCGCGATCCGTGGCGACCATCCGCTGGCCCTGGGTTTCATTGGCCGCAACGGCGCCTACCCGGCCAACGAAGCCGGCCGCCGTTCGGACCTGGTGATCACGCTGGGCACGCGTTTCGACGACCGCAGCTCGTCGAGCTGGTTCGAGGGCTATTCCTGGAACTTCCCCAAGACCAAGCTCGTGCATGTGGACATCGACCCGCAGGAGCTGGGCCGCAACTACGCGCCCACACTCGGTGTGATCGCCGATGTGAAGGTCTTCACGCGCCAGCTGCTCAACGCGCTGCCCACCCGCAAGGACATCACGGCCACGCGTTACGCGCCCTGGCTGGCCCAGGTGCAGGGCTGGCAGGCCCAGTGGGAGGCCTTTGTACGCCCGCACTTCGGCGACTCCACCAGCCCGCTGCGCCCCGAGTTCGTCGTGGGCACGCTGCAGAAGGTCTTGCCCGACGACGTGATCCTCGCGCTGGACTCGGGCGTGCACCACAACTGGTTCATGCAGTTCTGGCAGGCCAAGCGCCCGCAAAGCATGCTCAACAGCTGGGGTTACTCCAGCATGGGCTTCGGTGTCTGCGGCGTGATGGGTGCCGCACTGGCCGCACCCGACCGTCCCTGCGTGGCCGTGGTCGGCGACGGTGGTTTCACCATGGCGCCTTATGTGCTGTGCACGGCGGTGGAATACAACCTGCCGGTCGTCTGGATCATCTGGAACAACTTTGCCTGGGGTGCGATCCGCGATCTGCAGTACGGCCTGTTCGATGGCCGCGAGATCGGCACGGCCTTCTACCACGGTGAAACCGGCGCCCGCTACAACCCCGACTTCGCGGCCTGGGCCCGCGCCTGCGGCGCCGACGGCTACACCGTGACCCGCCCGCAGGACCTGGGCGCCACGGTGCAGCAGGCGCTTAGAACCAAGCGCCCCTGTGTGATCGACGTGCACGTGGATGCCGAGGTGCGTCCGCCGTCGACCGGCACCTGGCAGTTGCCCCCGATTCCCTACAAGGAACCCATTTACGGGAAACCTTTCAAGGCCTGACCTTTCACTCGAATCGTTCAAGGATTTCCCATGAGCAAGAAGATTGCACTCGTTTTCGGCGGCACGCGCGGCATCGGCGTGGCCACGGTCCAGAAACTGGCCGAGGGCGGCTATCACGTGGCCTACACCTATGTGAGCAGCGCGCCCAATGTGCCGGCCAAGATCGGCAGCGCCACGACCCGGGGTTACAAGGTCGACATCCGCGAGCCGGCCCAGGTGGCGCAGGTGTTCACCGATGTGGCCAGGGACTTCGGCAGCATGCCCCACTGCGTGGTGGCCAATGCCGGCATCAACGTGCCGCCCGGCCCCATCGCCACTTACGATCCCGAGAATTTCCGCAAGGTGGTGGAGGTGAACCTGATCGGCGCCTTCAACGTGCTGAGCGCGGCCGCCAAGAACGTGGTGGATGGCGGCAACATCATCGGCCTGACCACCTCCATGGTGCGCGTCGCCGTGCCCGGCGGCGGGGCCTACACCGCCACCAAGGCCGGTGTGGAAAGCCTGCTGCGTTCCATGTCCAAGGAGCTGGCACCGCGCAAGATCCGCGTCAACGGCGTGGCCCCGGGCCCGGTGGACACGGACCTGTTCCGCGCCGGCAAGGACGAAGCCGCCATCGCGCGCTCGGCCGGCATGAGCCCCTTCAACCGCGTAGGCCAGCCGGACGAGGTGGCCGAGGTCGTGGCCTTCCTGGCTTCGGACAAGGCGTCGTGGGTGCACGGCCAGATCATCCAGCCGAATGGCGGCATGGTCTGATCACGATGCGTCTCGCGGTCTTCACCAAGAACTTCACGAACCCGGCCTACGGCGCGGCGCGCCTGGGCGCGGAGCGCGCCGCGGCCGTGTTCGGCGACGAGGTGCTGCACTTCGTGCCCAGGAAGGGTGATGACCCGGTGGAGCAGAGTGCGCTGATCGAGCAGGCGCTGGCCTTGAGTCCGCGCCCCGATGCCTTTGTGTTTTCGCCCGTGCATGCGAGCAAGGTGGATGCGGCGATCGGCAAGGTGGTGGCCGCCGGCATCCCCATGATCGGCTTCGTCAACCCGATCGCGGCCGCGCCCATGGTGAGTTATGTCAGCTCGGACGATGAGCAGCTGGCGCAGGCGATCGCCAGCTACCTGTTCAAGCATCTGCAAGGCAAGGGCCGGGTGCTCGTGGTGACGGGCCCCGAGGAGTCCTACACCAGCCTGGAACGCCTGCGGGGTTTCCGCGATGCCGCGCGCGCCCTGCCCGGCATCGTGCTGGCCGGTCAGATCGCGGGTGACTACGTGCGCGAGACCGCACGGGACCGCACGGCGGCCTGGCTGCAGGCGAACGCCGCGCCTGACGCGGTACTGGTGGCCAACGACATCATGGCCATTGGCGTGCTGGACGCATTGGACGCCGCGGGGAAGACCGCGGCCGTGGTGGGTGTGAACGCCATCCCCCAGGCCATTGAAGCCATAGCCGCCGGCCGCATGCTGGCCACGGCCGATTTCAACGCCATGCAGATGGCCTATCTGGCGGCCGAATGCGCGGCGCGCCACCTGCGCGGTGAGACGGTGCCGGCCGCCGTGGAGCTGCCCGTGCAGATCGTGGACCGAGGCAATTGCGCTTTGTGGAACCTGCCCTACGAGCAGCGCCCCGTGATCACGCTAGATCAATTGAGGAGACAAAAATGAAACGCAACTTTCTGAAGCAGGTCCTGGGCGGGCTGCTGCTGGCCACACTGGCCGGCGGTGCTGTCGCGCAGGACTACCCGAACAAGCCCATCCGTCTGGTGGCGCCGTTCGCGCCGGGCGGCGCGGTCGACATCCTGGCGCGCATCATCGGGGAGCGCCTGAGCACCCAGTACGGCCACAACGTGATCGTCGACAACAAACCCGGCGCCAGCGGCCACCTGGGCGCGCAGATCGTGGCCAAGGCGCCTGGTGACGGCTACACCCTGCTGGTGGGCACCATCGGCATCCATGCCGCCTACGCCAGCTACAGCAAGCTGACCTACAAACCGGCCGAGGAGCTGCGGCCCGTGCTGATCATCGGCGAGTCGCCCAATATCGTCGTGGTGCCGGCGAACTCGAAGTACAAGACCTTTGCCGACTTCCTGGCCGATGCGAAGGCGAATGCCGGCAAGATCAACTACGCCACGGCCGGCGCCGGCTCCTCGGTGCACATGGTCACCGAGCTGTTCCAGCTGGCCATCGGCCAGCGCATGAGCCATGTGCCCTACAAGGGCAGCGGCCCGGCCCTGATCGACCTGATCAGCGGCCAGGTGGACGTGATGTTCGACAACATGTCCTCCGGCATGCCCCACGTGCAAAGCGGCAAGCTGCGCGTGCTGGCCGTGACCGGTTCGAAACGCGACCCGCGCCTGCCGGAGGTGCCCACCATCGCCGAGGCCGGCGTGCCCGGCTACAGCGGCACCTCCTGGTTCTCGCTGGCCGCGCCGGCCAGCATGCCGGCCGCGCTGGTGGCCAAGCTCAACCAGGACGTGCAGCGAGTGCTGGCCAGCCCCGAGGTGGTGGCGCGCTACGACAAGCTGGGCATGACCTACACACCCAACAGCCCGGCCGAGGCGACGGCGTTTTTCAAGAGTGAAACCGAGAAGTGGACCCGCGTGATCGAAGCGGCCAAGATCCAACTCGACTGACCCCAGGAGACAAGCATGTTGAAGCAACTGATCCATCCGCTGCTGGTGACCGGCCTGCTGGCCGCCAGTCTCTGTGCCCAGGCCCAGGACGTTTTCCCCTCGCGGCCAGTCAAGATCGTCGTGCCCTATGCAGCCGGCGGCCCGGCCGACCTGCTGGCCCGCGGCGTGGCCGAGAAGCTGGGCCCGCGTCTGGGCCAACCCATGGTGGTGGAGAACAAACCCGGGGCCGGTGGCCACACGGGCGCCGAGCAGGTCGCCAAGGGTCCGGCCGACGGTTACACCCTGGTGCTGGCCACGATTGCGCACAACGGCGCGGTGGCCCTGTACCCCAAGCTGCGTTACGACCCCCTGAAGGAACTCAAGCCGGTGATCCTGCTGGCCGAAGCGCCCAGCATCCTGATCGTCAAGCAGGACCTGCCGGCCAAGTCGGTGCAGGAGTTGCTGGCCCTGGCCAAGGCGCAGCCCGGCAAGCTGACCTACGGCTCGGCCGGCAATGGCTCGGCCATGCACATGGCGGCCGAACTGTTCCGCTACATGAGCAAGGTGGACTACGTGCACGTGCCCTACCGCGGCGGCGCGCCGGCCATGGCCGACCTGCTGGGCGGCCAGATCGACATGCTGTTCGAGAGCCTGGGCACGGCCCATCCGCAGCTCAAGAGCGGCAAGGTGCGCGCCCTGGCCGTGACCGGCACGGCACGCAGCCCCAGCCTGCCCGATGTGCCCACGGTGGCCGAAGCCGGCGTGCCCGGTTACTCGTCGGTCCCCTGGTACACGCTCTCGGTGGCCAGCGCCACGCCGGCGGCCATCGTCAACAAGCTCAACGCCGAGCTCAACGTCGTGCTCAAGGACAAGGACCTGGTGCAGCGCTGGGACGGCCTGGGCATCATGGCCCTGGGCGGCACACCGGCCGATGCGCAAAAGCGCAACGAGGCCGAGACGAGCAAGTGGACGGCCGTGATCAACGCCGCCAACATCAAGCTGGACTGATTTTTTCGGCATGCAAAGAGCAGAAAAGACGTACGACGTGGTGGTGGTCGGCGGTGGCGGCGCCGGCCTGGCTGCGGCCATCGAGGCACGCGAGAGCGGTCGCAGCGTGCTGCTGCTGGAAAAGAACCCGGCCTTGGGCGGTTCGACCGCGTGGTCCATCGGTTCGGTGACGTCCAGCGGCACACCGCATCAGAAGAAGCGTGGCATCGTCGACAACCCTGCCGACCACTGGGCCGACATGCCGGGGTTTGCCGGTGAACTCGATGCCCGCGACAACCCCGAGCTGCGCCGCATCCTCTGCAACGAGATTCCCGCTACCTTCCAGTGGCTGCTCGATTCCGGCGTGCGTTTCATGGGCCCCATGCCCGAGCCGCCGCACCGCCAGCCGCGCATGCACAACGTGCTGCCCAATTCACGCGCCTTCATCTACCACCTGGGCCGGCGCGCACGCCGCGTCGGCGTGGAGATCCGCACCGGCCTGCGCGTGACGGCGCTGCTGCAGGAGGGCGGGCGCGTGACCGGCGTCGACGCCGAGGGTGACAGCGGCCTGAAGCGCTACATGGCGCGCGGCGGTGTGGTGCTGGCCGCGGGTGACTTCACCAACGGCCCCGAGTTCAAGGCCCGTTTCATGGGCCCGCAGGAGGCCAAGGTGGAGGGCGTGAACCTAACCGCCACCGGCGACGGCCAGCGCCTGGGCGAGACCCTGGGCGCGCGCATCGTCAACGGCGACCTGGCCCTGGGCCCGGAGATCCGTTTCATCGCCCCGACTACCGAGACCCTGGTGCGGCGCCTGCCGCCCTGGCGCTGGCTGGCGGTCTTCATGCAGTGGTCGCTGGACCACCTGCCCCAGGCCATCCTGCGGCCTTTCATGATGAAATTCCTGACCACGGCGCTGGCGCCCTCGACCACGCTGTTCGAGCAGGGGACCATCCTGGTCAACCAGCGTGGCGAGCGTTTCGGCAACGAGCTGGACCGCCCGGCCTGGCGCCTGCCCGACCAGCCCGGCAAGCTGGGCTACATCGTGATCGACCAGGCGCTGGCCCGACAGTTCTCGGCCTGGCCCCATTTCGTGTCCACGGCGCCGGGCATTGCCTACGCCTACATCCCCGACTACCGACAGAACCGGCCCGACGTCTACGCCGAGGCGCCCACGCTGCCGGAGCTGGCGCGCAAGCTGGGCATGGACGTGGCGGTGCTGGCGAGCAGCGTGGCGGCGGCCCCGGTGCGCCCCCTGGGCGCCGGGCCCTATGTGGCGCTGGGTCCGGTGCGCTCGGTCTTCGTGCACAGCGAGGGCGGCCTGATGGTGGACCACCAGCACCGCGTGCTGGACGCCCACGGCCTGCCCTGCCCGGGCCTGTATGCCGCCGGCTCCACCGGCCAGGGCGGCCTGCTGCTCAAGGGCCATGGCCACCACCTGGCCTGGGCCTTTGTCTCGGGGCGGCGCGCCGGCCGCCTGGCGGCGCAGGCTGTGCCCTGAGGCTTCCGGCCATCACAACTTGTGATACCCCCCTTGCGCCGGGGGGCTCGCCCGGGCCGCATGCCCGGTATACAGTTCACATCCTCAGTTTTGTGGACACCAAGAATCATGGATTTGCAACTCAAGGACAAGACGGCGCTGGTCACCGGCGCCAGCGCCGGCATCGGCCGCGGCATCGCCAAGACCCTGGCGGCTGAAGGCGTGCGCCTGGCCATCACGGCGCGCCGCGTGGACAAGCTCAAGGAAGTCGCCGCCGAGATCGTGGCCGCCGGCGGTCACGCCCCGGTGCTGATCGAACAGGACATGTACGCGGCCGACGCCGCCCAGAACCTGGCCAAGGCCGCCATCAAGGGCCTGGGGCACGTGGACATCCTGATCAACAACGCCGGCGGTTCGCGCAGCTTCAAGGACCTGCACGTGAGCGAAGAGCAGTGGCAGGAAGCCATCACGCTGAACTTCCACCGCCCGCGCCAGCTGGGCGACGTCCTGATCGACCAGATGATCGAGCGCAAGTGGGGCCGCATCGTCTGCATCACGGGCAAGAGCGAGCCCGAGCACATCAACGGCGCCTTCTGTGCCAAGGCCGGCATCCACAGCTGGGCCAAGGGCCTCTCGCGCATGGTGGGCCAGCACGGCATCACCGTGAACTGCGTGCCGCCCGGGCGCATCATCTCCGAGCAGATCATGCGCAACTACTCGCCCGAGTTCCAGAAGTGGCAGTGCGAGAACGAGATCCCCGTGGGCCGCTACGGTGAGCCCGAAGAGCTGGCCAATCTGGTGACCTTCCTGGCCTCGCCGCGCGCCAGCTACATCACGGGCGCCGTCATCCCCGTGGACGGCGGCCTGCGCAAGTACCAGTTTTGAAGCGCCCCCGTGGCGGCCCGAAGGCCGCCTCCCCCCTCAAGGGGGCAACGCCAGTGGCCCGGCAGAGCCGGTTCCACGGCGTTCTCCGATAGAGCCCGCTTCATGCGGGTCGTGTACGACGCAATAGAGCAACTGATATGAGTCTGGACGTCCTGGTGATCGGCGGCGGCAACGCCGCCCTGTGCGCCGCCCTGATGGCCCGCGAGGCCGGGGCCAGCGTGATGCTGCTGGAGTCTGCGCCGAAAGAATGGCGCGGCGGCAATTCCATCCACACGCGCAACCTGCGCTGCATGCACGATGCACCGCAGGATGTGCTGCAGGAAGCCTACCCCGAAGAGGAGTTCTGGCAGGACCTGCTCAAGGTCACCGGCGGCCTCACCAACGAGCACCTGGCCCGCCTGACCATCCGCGCATCTTCCACCTGCCGGCCCTGGATGATCAAGCATGGCGTGCGTTTCCAGCCCTCGCTGTCGGGCACGCTGAGCCTGTCGCGCACCAACGCCTTTTTCATGGGCGGCGGCAAGGCCCTGGTCAACGCCTACTACCGCAGCGCCGAGAAGCTGGGCGTGCAGATCCGCTACAACGCGGCCGTGGATCGCCTGGACATCCAGGACGGCAAGTTCAAGGCCGCCTACATCGGTGATGAGCGCATCGAGGCCAAGGCCTGCGTGCTGGCCGCCGGCGGCTTCGAATCCAACCGCGAATGGCTGCGCGAAGCCTGGGGCCAGAACGCCGACGGCGAGTGGCCGGCCGACAACTTCCTGATCCGCGGCACGCGTTTCAACCAGGGTGTGCTCATCAAGGACATGATGAAACACGGCGCTGACATGATTGGCGACCCCTCGCAGTCGCACTGCGTGGCCATCGACGCGCGTGCGCCGCTGTACGACGGCGGCATCTGTACCCGGCTGGACTGTGTGTCGCTCGGGGTGGTGGTCAACAAGCATGCCCAGCGCTTCTACGACGAGGGCGAGGACTTCTGGCCCAAGCGTTACGCCATCTGGGGCCGCCTGGTGGCGCAGCAGCCCGGGCAGATCGGCTACTCCATCATCGACAGCAAGGCCGTTGGCCGTTTCATGCCGCCGGTGTTTCCGGGCATCCAGGCCGACAGCCTGCCCGAATTGGCGCGCAAGCTGGGCCTGGACGAAGCCGCCTTCATGCAGACCCTGAACGCCTACAACGCGGCCTGTCGCGTCGGCACCTTCGACCACACGGCGCTGGACGACTGCCATACCGAAGGCATCACCCCCGCCAAGACCCACTGGGCCCTGCCCATCGACACCGGGCCGTTCTACGGCTACGCGCTGCGCCCGGGCATCACCTTCACCTACCTCGGACTCAAGGTCGACGACCGGGCCGCCGTGCATTTCGGCGGCCAGCCCAGCGACAACCTCTATGTGGCCGGCGAGATGATGGCCGGCAATGTGCTGGGCAAGGGCTACACGGCGGGTGTGGGCATGTCCATCGGCACGGCCTTCGGCCGCATCGCCGGCACCGAGGCGGCGAAGGCTGCCCTGAACATCAAGGATACGGAGAAGCAACGTGCAGCAGCTTGAGACTTTGACCCGCGAAGCGCGGGCCCTGGCCAACGGTGACGTCGTACCCGGTAGCTCCGAAGCCGAAGTGGCGCGCCAGCTGCAGATCTGCAATGCCTGCCGCTATTGCGAGGGCTTCTGCGCCGTGTTCCCGGCCATGACCCGCCGCCTGTCCTTCAATGCCGCCGATGTGCATTACCTGGCCAATCTGTGCCACAACTGCGGCGCCTGCCTGCACGCCTGCCAGTACGCGCCGCCGCACGAGTTCGCGGTCAACGTGCCGCAGGCCATGGCCAAGGTGCGGCTGCAGACCTACACGGACTTTGCCTGGCCCCGCGCGCTGGGCCAGCTCTACCAGCGCAACGGCCTCACGCTCTCCCTGGCCACGGCGGGGGCCCTGGCCTTTTTCATGATGCTGACCCTGTGGCTCAAGGACACGCTGTGGCGCGTGCCGGCCTCGGCAGACTTCTACGGCATCTTTCCGCACAACCTGCTGGTGAGCCTGTTCGCCCCGGTGTTCCTGTTTGCCGTGCTGGCCCTGTCCTTAGGGTTGCGCCGTTTCTGGCGCGAGGTGACGCCGGGCCGCGACTACGAGGCCCCGGTGATTGCGGCCGTGCAGGGCGGTGCGGCGCTGGAAGCCACGCACGACGTGCTGCGCCTCAAGTACCTGGACGGCGGTCACGGCGAGGGCTGCCACAACGAGGACGACGCCTGGACGAAAAAGCGCCGCGCCTTCCACCACGCCACCTTCTACGGCTTCATGCTGTGTTTTGCCGCCACCAGCGTGGCCACGCTCTACCACTACCTCTTCGGCTGGGTTGCGCCCTATGACCTGCCCAGCCTGCCCAAGATCCTGGGTGCCGTGGGCGGCGTGCTGCTGTTGATCGGCACGGCGGGTCTGTACGGGCTCAACCTGCGGCGTCACCCGCAGCATGGCGATGCGGCGCAAAAACCCATGGACCGCGGCTTCATCGCCTTGCTGTTCTTCACCAGCCTGACCGGCCTGGGCCTGTGGGGGGCGCGCGGCACGGCCTTCATGCCGGCCACGCTGGCCCTGCACCTGGGTTTCGTGATGGCCCTGTTCCTCACGCTGCCCTATGGCAAGTTCGCGCACGGTTTCTTCCGCAGCGCGGCCCTGCTGAAGTGGGCCATCGAGAAACGCCTGCCGAGCAAGCTCAAGGTGGGTGACGAGTAAGAACTCGGCGCGAAAAATTGACGGTGCATGGCCTCGGTGATGCATCGGTTGTCATCTGAAATCAACAGGAGAGTATTGCCATGGCGCAAGAAGCGGCCGGAACCCCCGGCGAAACCTGGGACGAGACCCTCGTCCGTGTCTTCAAGGCGAACGAGATCAAGCTCATCACCTATGTGCCCGACAAGGTGCTGGCGCCCCTGATCAAGCGCCTGCATGCCGACGACTACTTCACCGTGGTCTGCCCGGCGCGCGAAGAAGAGGCCGTGGGCATCGTGACCGGCGCCTATATGGGTGGCCTGCGCGGCATTGTGTTGATGCAGACCAGCGGTTTTGCCACCCTGCCCAACGCCCTGGCCTCTCTGACCGTGCCTTACCAGATCCCGCTGCTCATGCTGATCTCCGAGCGCGGCACCCTGGGTGACTTCCAGCTGGGCCAGGTCATCGTCTGCCGCACCATGCGCCCCATCCTGAATTCGCTCAACATCGAGAACTACGCCATCGAACGCCAGGACGATGTGGAATTCATCGCCGACCGTATGATCAAGCAGGCTTACGCCACCCAGGCGGCCGCTGCCATGATCCTGTCACCGCTGCTGACCGCACGCGTGAAGAAGTGAGGAACACCATGCAAGCACAACTGCTCAACCCCGTGGGCCGCGAGACGGCCAAGGTCATGAACCGCTCCGACCTGACGCGCCGCCTCGTGGCCAAGCTCAAGCACGAAGAGGCCGTCGTGGGGGGCATAGGCCACACCCACTTCGACCTCTGGGCCGCCGGCCAGCGCCCGCAGAACTTCTACATGCTGGGCACCATGGGCCTGGCCGCGCCCATCGCCATCGGCGTGGCCCTGGCCCAGCCGCAGCGCAAGGTCTTTGCGCTCGAAGGCGACGGCTCGCTGCTGATGCAGCTGGGCACACTGGGCACCATTGCCAACCTCAAGCTCAAGAACCTGGTCGTCATCGTCTGGGACAACGGTTCCTACCAGATCACCGGTGGCCAGCCCACGCTGACGGCCACCAATGTGGACCTGGTCGCGATCGGCAAGGGCTCGGGCCTGGTGCAGAGCGTCTGGGCGCGTGACGAGGCCCACTTCGAGGCCCTGGTCGAGGCATCGCTCACGAGCGAGGGCCCGCTCTTCATCTGCGCGCGCACCGACATGGCTCCGC
Organism: Burkholderiales bacterium; assembly: GCA_016185015.1. Lineage (GTDB taxonomy): Bacteria > Pseudomonadota > Gammaproteobacteria > Burkholderiales > Burkholderiaceae_C > Hylemonella. The sequence goes on along the minus strand of JACPOI010000022.1, from coordinate 97,780 downwards.
CGGCCGGCGTGACCGAGCGCGACGCGGCCAAGATCCGCAACAAGTTCATGGAAGGCCTGAAGGTCAACACCCGCGGCAACCAGCAGACCTACGCCGGAGCCGCATGATGAAACAGCTGCTGATCGGCGGGCAGTGGGTGGCCGGTGTGTCCAGCCAGGCCCTGCGCGACAAGTACGACGGCCAGGTCTACGGCGAGATGGCCGTGGCCTCCCCCGAGCAGGTCACGGCCGCCGTGGCCGGCGCCGTGGTCGGTCAGCAGCAGTCCACGCTCACGCCTTACCAGCGCTACAAGATCCTGCTGGCCGCGGCGCGCATCGTCGAGTCGCGCATGGAGCCGCTGATCGAGCTCATGCGCCACGAGGCCGGTTTCACCCGTGCCGATGGCGACAACGAGGTACGCCGCTGCGTGCAGACCCTCGAGCTGTGCGCCGAGGAAGCCAAGCGCCTCAACGGCGAGATGGTGCCCATGCAGGCGGCTGATGGTGTGAAGAACCGCGTGGGTTTCACCCTGCGCTCGCCGCGCGGTGTGGTGTGCGTGATCACGCCCTTCAATTCGCCGCTCAATGTGCTCATGCACAAGGTGGGCCCGGCCCTGGCCGGCGGCAATGCCGTGGTGATCAAGCCCTCGGAGTTCACGCCGCTCACCGCCGTGGAGCTCTGCAAGATCCTGATCGAGGCCGGCCTGCCGCCCACGCTGTTGGCCTTGGTGCACGGCGATGGCGCCGTGGTCGGCCCGCAGCTGTGCGCCGACCAGCGCATTGCCTTCTACGCTTTCACCGGCAGCACGCGTGTGGGCCGCGAGATCCAGCGCGCGGCCGGCCTGCGCCGCACGCAGATGGAGCTAGGCAGCATCGCCAGCACCATCGTCTGTCATGACGCGGACCAGGCCCTGGCCATCCCCAAGATCCTCAACGCGGGTTTTCGCAAGGCGGGCCAGGTCTGCACCTCGGTGCAACGCCTGTATGTGGACCGCCGCATCGCGGCCGACTTCGTGCCCAAGCTCGTCGCCGCGGCGCAGAAGATGAAGGCCGGTGACCCGGCCGACGCGGCCACCGTGATCGGTCCAATGATCAGCGAACACCACGCCAAACGCGCCCAGTCCTGGGTGGACGAGGCTGTGGCCGCCGGTGCGCGCCTGCTGACCGGCGGCCAGCGTGTCGGTAATGTGATCCCCCCCACCATCCTGAGCGGTGTGAAGCCCGAGATGAAGGTTGTCTGCGAGGAGATCTTTGCGCCCGTGATGTCGGTGATCGAATTCGACGGCATCGATGAAGCCGTGGCCCAGGCCAATGCCCAGCCCTTCGGCCTCTCGGTGGGCCTGTTCACGGCCGACCTGCACACGGCCTTCACGGCGGCCAAGGCCCTGCGTTTTGGCGGCGTGCACGTGAACGAGGCCTCCAGCGCGCGCATCGACGCCATGCCCTTCGGCGGTGTCAAGGACAGCGGCTTCGGCTGGGAAGGTCCGGCCTACGCGATCCGCGAGATGACCGAAGAACGGCTGATGACCATCAGCTATTGATGCTCGATAAACAAACACCATGATCGTCGACCAACTCGCCGAGTACGCACAACGCGAATCGGCCCGCCCCCTGCCCGCCGAGGTCACGCACCACGCCAAGCGCGCGCTGATCGACTGGTTCTCGGCCTTGTTCCCCGGCATCGCCCTGGCACCGGGCCCGCAGCTCATGCGCACCCATGCGGACGAGCTGGGCCACGGCAAGTCCAGCCTGCCCGGTCAGCGCACCACGGCTTTTGCGGCCACGGCGGCCTGGATCAACGGCAGCATCTCGCACGCGGCCGAGTTCGACGACATCTTCCGTGACGCGGTCTACCACCCCGGCTGTCCCACCATCGGCGCGGCCCTGGCCGTGGCCGAGGAGCGCGGCGCGAGTGGCGCTGATCTGCTCAAGGCCATCACCATCGGCTACGAGATCTCCACGCGCATCGGCGTGGCGGTGCAGCCCTCGCACTACCGCTTTTTCCACACCACCGGCACCATCGGCTGTTTCGGCGGCGCGGCGGCCACGGCGGCCTTGGTGGACGGAACCAACCCGGACGTGATGCGCCATGCGCTGGCGACCGCGGCCACCTTTGCTTCGGGCCTGCAACAGGCCTTCCGCTCGGATGCCATGACCAAGTGCCTGCACGCCGGCCACGCGGCCTGGGTGGGGGTGACCGCCGGCAAGGGCGCAGCCAATGGCGTGACAGGGGCGCTCGATATTCTCGAAGGCGCCGCGGGTTTCGGCGCCGCGCTGTCCGTCAACCCGAACTGGGCCGAGGCCACGCGGGACCTGGGGACGCGCTACAACATCCAGGTCATCACGCAGAAGAACCACGGCTGCTGCGGCCACACCTTCGCGGCCATCGACGCCATGCTGGACATTCGCCAGGGGCAGACCGTGGACCCAACGCAGATCGCGTCCATCCGCATCGACACCTACCAGACCGCATTGGACGTGACCGGCAACTTCGAGCCGCGCACCGCCTTCGAAGCCAAGTTCAGCCTGCCCTATGTGGTGGCCCATGCCCTGCTGTACGGCGCTGTGCGCCTGAACGCCTTCGAGCCGCAGCGCCTGGCCGACACCGGCATCCGTGCGCTGATGGCGAAGACGAAACTGGTGGCCGACCCGCTCTTAAGCGCCGGTTTCCCGGCCCTGCGCGCCGCGCGCATCGTCATCACCCTGACGGATGGCCGCGTGATCGAGCAGTACGCCCCTTGCCGCAAGGGCGACCCGGAAGCGCCGCTGAGCGACGCGGACATCAACGACAAGTTCACCGAACTGGCTTCGCCGGTCATCGGCGCCGAGGCGGCAGCCCGGCTGCTGGCCCAGCTCTGGCAGATGGAGCGGCTGCAGGTCGCAGACCTGCGCCTCACCAGCCTCTGAACATGAGCGCCAGCCTCCTGATCTCCCGGCAGATGGCCGTCGAGCACGAGGCGGCCCTGGCGCAGATCCTGGCGGCCGCGCCGCGCCGGCTCGAACTGCTGCACTTCGAGCCGGACGCCGGCTACACGGCGCAGCAGATCGCCAGCATTGAGGTGGCCTTTTATTCGCGCGACATCTGGGAAGGCACGCCGGCCAAGCACCGCAGCCCGCAGGGGCAGGCCTTCTGGTCCCTGGTCGATGCGGCGCCGAACCTCAAGTGGTTGCAGCTGGTGTCTGCCGGGCTGGACCATGCGGTCTACCAGCCTTCGAAACAACGCGGCATCCGCATCAGCACCGCCGCGGGCACCAACGCCGAGCCGGTGGCCCTGAACGCGCTGACCGGCCTCCTGATGCTCGCGCGCGGCTTCCCGCACTGGCTGCAGGCGCAGCAGCAGCGCGAGTGGGCTCCCATCCGGGACCAGGATCTGTCGCAGGACCTGGGCGGGCAGACTGCCGTGATCGTGGGCGTGGGCCACATCGGTACGCGGATCGCCCGTGGACTGCAGGCCTTGGGGGTGCGCACCATCGGCTTGCGCCGGCAGGTGCAGCCCGCCGATTATTTCGACGAGGTGCTGGGCCTGGAGGCCCTCGACGGCCTACTGCCGCGCTGCGACTGGCTGGTGCTGGCCTGCCCGCTCACCGAGCAGACGCGCCGCCTGGTCGACGCACGCCGCCTGGCCCTGCTGCCGCGCGGTGCGGGGCTGGTGAACATCGCGCGCGGCGAGATCGTCGACGAAGCAGCGCTGATCGAGGCGCTCACGCGCGGTCATCTGCTGGGCGCCTACCTGGATGTGTTTGCGCAAGAGCCGCTGGCGCCCGAGTCCCCGTTGTGGGCATTACCCAATGTGCTGATGACACCGCACAGCGCTTCCGCCTCCCTGGGCACACGCCAGCGCGGGGCGGAACTGTTCCTGCGCAATCTGCGGGCCTACCTGCAGGGCGCGCCGCTGGAAAGCGAAGTCCCGCGCAACTGAAGGCGGCGGCCCCTCAGCGCTGCAGCAGCTGGACGGTGGGATCGGTGTAGACCGACGCCAGCGGGTAACGCTGGCCGCGCAGGTGGTCTTCCATGCAGCGTACGAGCAGGGGGCTGCGATGACGTGCGGCGCTGGCGCGGATTTCGTCCGGCGTCAGCCAGAGCGTGCGCACGATGCCGGTGTCCAGCGTGCGGCCGGGCACCACGGCACCCAGTTCGCCGGTGTAGGCAAAACGCAGGTAGGTGATGTCCTCCACGCCGCCGCCCACCGTCTCGGGCAAGGGCCGCTGGAAGCGCGAGAGATAGATGCCGACCAGATGGGTGGGCGTGAAGCGGTGGGTGGTTTCCTCCAGCGCCTCGCGCGCGCAGCCTTCGGCGGGGGACTCGCCCGGGTCCAGGTGGCCCGCCGGGTTGTTGAGCTTCAGGCCTTCCGCGGTTTCTTCTTCGACCAGCAGAAAGCGGCCTTCGCGCTCGATGATGGCGGCCACGGTGACGCTGGGTTTCCAACGGAGGTTCATGCGCTGCTTTCCTTCATGCCGGGGTTCAGAGCTTGCGCTGCCAGCTGCCCTTGCGTTTCATGGCGCCCCATTGGTGTTCCTTCTGCCGGATCCACTGGACCAGGCCGACCAGGCGCCACCAAGCGTTGAGTTGGCGGTAGCCCAGATTCTCGAGGAAAACGAAGAGCGCCAGCAGTGCCAGGTGGCGCTTGCGCGGGTAGAGATGGAAGGAGATCTCCTCCAGCATCAGGCCGGAGGCACTGAGCAGGATGCCCAGGCCGATGGCCAGGAAGAGGAAGACGGCAAAGGCCTGCCAGGAGATCAGGCCGGCGAAGAAGGCGTAGATGAACCAGACATAACCACCGAACTCGAACACCGGCCCCAGCCATTCGAAGAACACCATGTAGGGGAAGGCCACCCATCCCGGCCAGCCCCCGCGGCGGTTGAACATGAGCGGCCAGTGGCTGTTCAGGCTTTCCGACAGGCCGCGCTGCCAGCGCACGCGCTGGTTGCGCAGCGTGCGCAGGTCTTCGGGCACCTCGGTCCAGCAGACCGGGTCGGGCACGAACTCGATGCGGTAGGGGCGGCGGTGCTCTCGCATGTGGCGGTGCAGGCGCACGATGAGCTCCATGTCCTCGCCGATGGTGTTGCGCCGGTAGCCGCCTGCCTCGATCACCGCTTCCTTGCGGAACAGGCCGAAGGCGCCGGAGATGATGAGCACGCCATTGATCGAGGACCAGCCCAGGCGGCCAAAGAGGAAGGCACGCAGGTATTCGACGACCTGGAACAGGGCCAGCGGATTGCGCGGCAGGTCCACCCGCGTGAGGTAGCCATCCTTCACCTCGCAGCCGTTGGCAGCACGGATGGTGCCGCCAGTGACGATCATGTGCGGGTCGCGCAGAAAGGGCTGCACCACCTGCTGCAGGCTGTTGCGCTGAAGGATGGAGTCGGCATCCACGCCGCAGAACAGCGGGAAGCGCGAGGCGTTGATGCCGGCGTTGAGCGAGTCGGCCTTGCCGCCGTTGTGCTTGTCGATCACGCGCAGCTGGGGATAGGTGGCCGAACGGTAGATGCCGCGCACCGGCTCGGTCGGCAGCTGGATGCGGTAGGCCTCCGGGAAGGGCAGCAGGGAGAACTCGCGCTGCAGCACCTCCAGCGTGCCGTCGCGCGAGCCGTCGTTGATGACGATGATCTCGAATTCCGGGTAGGTCAGCTGCAACACCGAGCGCACCGTGGCCGCGATGGTGGTCTCTTCGTTGTAGGCCGGCACCAGCACGCTGATGGGTGGCTCCAGCATGGTGTGGGCGTGCGGCAGCTCGTTGATCTCGCGCAGCTGGTTGATGCGCCGCAGGCTCAGGGTCGACAGCAGGTTCAGCAGCAGGTAGATGCCGTTGAGCGCGATGAAGTAGACCAGGATGAAGTCGGTGATGAACTCCGTCATAGATAGGCGTCCATCAGTTCGGCGAAGACCTGGGTCGAAATCTCCCGCGCGTAGCGGTCTTGCAGCTCGGTCAGCAGCTTGCGCAGTTCCTCGGAGCTGAGGAAGGGCAGCTGCGAGAGGGCGCCTGCGGCCCGGTAGCGCACCCACCATTGGGGGTCCGAGAGCAGGCGGGTGAGCACCGCCACGTCGGCCGTCTCGCCCAGCCGCCCCAGGGCGTGCGCGGCCTGCACGCGCACGCGCCAGTCCGCATGTCCGGCCAGGGCCCGCACGGCCGGGCGCACCTCGGCGTCGTTGGCCAGGCGCAGCGCCGCGCTCAGCACCTCGGCCGGCTGTTCGGCCTGCAGCCAGGGCAGCACGATCTCGGCCGGTACGTGCAGGTGCAAGGCCTCGGCCAGCTGCAGGGCACGCGGCCAACGCGCGGTGGGCAGCCCGGCTAGCATCCGGGTCAGTTCGCCGCCCAAGGCGTCGCGAAACTCCTGCAGCAGGATGGCGATGCGCACCATCTCCCAGTCATCGCGTTGCAGCAGATGGGGCACGACGGCGCGCACACCGCGCTGCAGGTCGATCTGGATCAGGGCGCGGGCAGCGTAGAGCGAGCTGACGCGCCCGGGCTGGCGCAGCTGGAACGCCAGCAACTCCCAGGCCGTGGCGTCGCGCATATGGCCCAGGGTCAGGATGGCAAACAGGCGGCGGGTCAGGCTGCCGCTGGCCAGCAGCCGGCGTGCCATGCGCTGGCAGCCGAGCTGGCCGGCCAGCGCGCCCAGCCGCTGGGTGGCGTCGCCCCGCACCGACTCCTGCATGTGGTTCCACAGCTTGAGGAAACGCCAGCGGTCACGGCGGGCCAGTGTGGGCAACACGTTGGCCGGGTCGCCCACTATCGCCTGCATCAGCAGGGGGCGCCAGCGCTGCTGAAAGCGCTGTTCGTGGCGGCCCAGCCAGTAGCGCTGGACGCGCAGGCCCATGATGAGCAAGGCGATCCCCAGCGTGAGCAGGGCGGCGCCCATGCCCGTCCAGAACGCCAGGTTCAGGTAGGGATCAGAATAAATGCTGCACTCCGATGCGCCATCCTTGGCGGGTGTAGAAGTCGCCCTGGCGGGTGGATCCCCACTCGTAGTTCAGTGCCCAGGCCGGCGTCAGCCAGTGCCGGCCGAAGGCCGTCGTCGAGCGCACGTCGGTCAGCTGCACGGTGCTGTCGTTGATGCTGGCGGCCTCTTGGCCGCTGGCCACCGACAGGCCCACGCTGCTCTTTTCAGCATAGTAATAGCTGCCGCGCAATTCAAGGCTGGAGGTGCTGCTGCCCTGGGTCTGGACCGGGCGCCAGGCGGCCAACCAGCTGAAGCTGGACACATAGTGTTCCAGCATGACGGAGCCCTGGGTGACCGTGGCCGTGTCGTAGTGGGTGCTGCGCAGGCCGCCGTGCGCCAGCCAGGCGGGGGCGAATTCGTACTGCAGCATGCCGCCCAGGTGGTAATGCGCCAGCACCTGGTGGCTGGGGCTGAAGCTGGCGTCGACGGTGGCGGTGAGCTGGGGACCGAGCGGGCGCACCAGCAGGCCGGTGAGCTGCTCGTCGCGCAGGCCGAAGCGCTCGGTCTGCACCAGGCCCAGTTCGCTGAGCTGGCGCGTGCCCCAGCCGTGGATGACCCTGGCCGAGGTTTCGGTCCAGTCGGGGCTGCCGTTGCTCAGTTGCTGGCGCCCGGTGGCCAGCTCGATGCCCAGCGGGGCGGCCGCGGGCGCGCTTTGCGCGCTGGCCGGCAGGGCGACCAGGGTGGCCAGCCATGTGGCGAGTGCCCGTGCCCGGGAGCCTGGGCGAGGGAGCAGATGTGTGGTCATGGTGCGCTCCGGTCGACCGGGCGGTAACGCCGCAGGCGGGCAAACAGTTCTTCGGGCTTGAAGGGTTTGACGAGGTAGTCGTCGGCACCGGCATCGAGCGCCCGGGCGATTTCGCTGCCTTGCGATTTGGCGCTCAGCATGATGACGCGGGTGTCGCGCCAGGCCTCCAGGGCGCGCAGTTCACGCAACAGCTCGAAGCCGTCCAGGAAAGGCAGCATCACGTCCATGAGCACGATGGTCGTCGGCGCGTGGTTCTGGATGTAGGTCAGCCCGGCCCGGCCGTCCGCCGCCAGTTCGACGGTATAACGCTCGCGCTCCAGCAGGAACTTCAGCAGACTGGAGGTGAGTTCGTCATCCTCCACGATCAGGACGGATGCGTTGCTGGCTCTGGTGTCGGGCATGAAGCTGTGAGAGAAAAAAGACCGGATCGCCCGGGCGGCTGGTACGAAAATCAGGTGCCTGCATTTTATGTATCCCCGGGCAAATTGTTATAGGGCATATTCCCGGCCGGCATGAATTTCTCAGGTAAGCTTGCCGCGTGCAGGCCTCCCTGTAGGGCAAAGCCTGCGTGACTTTCATGAAAATCATGTTCAGGAGTTGACTTATGCAAGCTGGCACAGCTCAAGCGGCGCAGCGTATTGGCGTGCCGCGGGAAATCTTCCCGGGCGAAAAACGCGTGGCCACGGTGCCTGAGGTGGTGGAGAAGCTCATCAAGCTCGGCTTCACGGTGGCCGTCGAATCCGGCGCCGGTGACGCCGCCAATTTCAGCGACGAGGCCTATCGCGCTGTGGGTGCCGAGATCGTCCAGGGCGCTGCGGCGCTGTGGGCGGGCGCTGACATCGTGTTCAAGGTGGCCGTCCCGACGAGCGCCGAGGTTGGGTTGCTGCGCGAAGGCAGCACCTTGATCGGTTTCATCTGGCCCGCGCAAAATCCGGAACTGATGCAGCAACTGGCGGCGAAGAAGGTGACCGTGCTGGCCATTGATGCACTGCCGCGTCAGCTCTCCCGCGCCCAGAAGATGGATGCGCTGACCTCGCAGGCCGGCGTCGCCGGCTACCGCGCCGTCATCGAGGCCGCCAATGCCTTCGGCCGCTTTTTCAACGGCCAGATAACGGCCGCAGGCAAGGTGCCGCCGGCCAAGGTCTTCATCGCCGGCGCCGGCGTGGCCGGCCTGGCTGCGATCGGTACCGCTGCGGGTTTGGGGGCCATCGTGCGCGCCAATGACACCCGCGCCGAAGTGGCCGATCAGGTCAAGTCGCTGGGCGGCGAGTTCGTCAAGGTCGACTACGAGGAAGAAGGCTCGGGCGGCGGCGGTTACGCCAAGGTCATGAGCGAGGGCTTCCAGCAGGCCCAGCGCGAGATGTACGCCCAGCAGGCCCGCGAGGTGGACATCATCATCACCACTGCCCTGATCCCGGGCAAGCCGGCGCCCAAGCTCATCACCGCCGAGATGGTGAAGTCCATGAAGCCGGGCAGCGTGATCGTCGACATGGCGGCCGAGCGTGGCGGCAACTGCGAGCTGACCGAGCCCGGCCAGGCGGTGGTCAAGCATGGCGTGACCATCATCGGTTACGCCGACCTGAACTCGCGCCTGGCCAAGCAGTCGTCCACCCTGTACGCCACCAACCTGTTCCGTCTGACCGAAGAACTGTGCAAGACCAAGGATGGCGTCATCAACGTCAACATGGAAGACGATGCCATCCGCGGCCTGACCGTCGTCAAGAGCGGTGAGATCACCTGGCCGGCCCCCCCGCTCAAGCAGGCGGCCGCACCGGCCCCGAAGCCGGCGGCTGCGCCGGTGGCCGAGAAGAAGGGCGGCCACGGCCATGGCAGCAGCGCCCCGCTGCCGGCCAAGACCCTGGCCATCATCTTCGCCGTGGCCGCGCTGGCCTTCTGGTTCATCGGTGCCTACGCGCCGGCGGCCTTCCTGGGCCACTTCACGGTCTTCGTGCTGGCCTGTTTCATTGGCTACATGGTGGTGTGGAACGTCACGCCCGCCCTGCATACGCCGCTGATGAGCGTGACCAACGCCATCTCCAGCATCATCGCCATCGGTGCGCTGGTGCAGATCCTGCCGCCGGAAGCCGGCACGGGCGCTCGCCCCGACGCGCTGATCCGCTGGCTGGCCTTTGCCGGCATCATCCTGACGGCGGTCAACATGTTCGGCGGCTTCTCCGTGACCCGCCGCATGCTCGCCATGTTCCGTAAATAAAAAAGAGAAGAAAGACAACCATGTCCCAAAGTCTCGCCACGGTGGCCTACCTCGGCGCCGCCATCCTTTTCATTCTGAGCCTGGGTGGCTTGTCCAACCCTGAAACCTCGCGCCGCGGCAACCTGTTCGGCATGGTCGGCATGGCCCTGGCCGTGCTGGCCACGGTGTTCGGCCCGCGGGTCAGCCCGGCCGGCATCCCCTGGATCATCGCGGCCCTGGTGGTCGGCGGCAGCATCGGTCTCTACGCCGCCAAGGTGGTGAAGATGACGCAGATGCCCGAGCTGGTCGCGCTGATGCACAGCCTGGTCGGCCTGGCGGCCTGCCTGGTCGGCTTCGCCAGCTACGTCGACACCTCGATCCAGTACCAGGGTGTCGAAAAAGTCATCCACGAAGTGGAGATCTACATCGGCATCCTGATCGGCGCGGTCACCTTCTCCGGCTCGCTGATCGCCTTCGGCAAGCTCAACGGCAAGATCGGCGGCAAGCCGCTGCTGCTGCCCGCCCGCCACTGGCTCAACCTGGCCGGCCTGCTGATCGTGATCTGGTTCGGGCGCGAGTTCATCCAGGCCAAGACGGTGGCCGAGGGCATGACGCCGCTGATCGTGATGACCGTCATCGCACTGCTGTTCGGCGTGCACATGGTGATGGCCATCGGCGGCGCCGACATGCCGGTGGTGGTGTCCATGCTCAACAGCTACTCGGGCTGGGCCGCTGCGGCCACCGGCTTCATGCTGTCCAACGACCTGCTGATCGTGACCGGCGCGCTGGTGGGCTCCAGCGGTGCCATCCTGTCCTACATCATGTGCAACGCGATGAACCGCAATTTCATCAGCGTGATCGCCGGCGGCTTCGGCTCCGGTGGCGGTGCCACCCCGGCCAAGTCGGGGGAGGCCGCCCAGCCGCAAGGTGAGGTCGTGCCCGTGAACGCGGCCGACACTGCCGAACTGCTGCGCGAGGCCAAGAGCGTGATCATCGTGCCGGGCTACGGCATGGCGGTGGCGCAGGCCCAGCACACGGTGTACGAGATCACCAAGACCCTGCGTGAAAAGGGTGTCAAGGTGCGTTTTGCCATCCACCCCGTGGCCGGCCGCATGCCGGGCCACATGAACGTGCTGCTGGCCGAGGCCAAGGTGCCCTACGACATCGTCATGGAGATGGACGAGATGAACGAGGACTTCCCGGACACCGACGTGGCCATGGTCATCGGCGCCAACGACATCGTCAACCCGGCCGCGCAGGACGACCCGGCCAGCCCCATCGCCGGCATGCCGGTGCTGGAGGTCTGGAAGGCCAAGACTTCCATCGTCATGAAGCGTTCCATGGCCTCGGGTTACGCCGGCGTGGACAACCCGCTGTTCTACAAAGAGAACAACCGCATGCTGTTCGGCGATGCCAAGAAGATGCTCGACGAGGTCCTGGGCGCACTCAAGGCCTGACGAGGCATAATTTCCTGCCCGTCCAAAAAAGCACGACCGTGCCGGGTGATACCCGGCACGGTTTTTTTTCGCCGCAACGCCACAAAATTATTAGGAGATCCGACCATGACCGACCGCCTCTGGCTCAAGAGCTACCCTGAAGGGGTGCCGGCCGATCTGCCGCCCTCGCCCTACACCTCGCTGGTGGCCCTGATGGAAGAAAGCTTCCGCCAGTACGCCGACCGCCCGGCCTACAGCTTCATGGGCAAGGAGATGAGCTTCGGTGAGACCGACCGCCTGAGCCGTGCCTTCGCCGCCTACCTGCAGTGCCTGGGCCTGGCGCAGGGCGACCGCGTGGCCATCATGATGCCCAACGTGCCGCAGTACCCGGTGGTGGTGGCGGCCATCCTGCGCGCCGGTTACGTGGTGGTCAACGTCAACCCGCTGTACACGGCGCGCGAGCTGGAGCACCAGCTCAAGGACTCGGGCTCCAAGGCCATCGTCATTATCGAGAACTTTGCCCACACGTTGGAGAAGTGCATCGCCGCCACCCCGGTCAAGCACGTGGTGCTGTGCGCCATGGGCGACCGCCTGGGCCTGCTCAAGGGGACGCTGGTCAATTTCGTGGTGCGCAAGGTCAAGAAGCTGGTGCCCCCCTTCAACCTGCCCGGCGCCGTGCGCTTCAACGATGCCATCGCCAAGGGTGAGCGCGGCACGCTGCGCCAGCCCGCGATCAAGCCTGACGACGTGGCCGTTCTGCAGTACACCGGCGGTACCACCGGCGTCTCCAAGGGCGCGGTGCTGCTGCATCGCAACGTCATTGCCAACGTGCTGCAGTCGGAGATCTGGAACAGCCCGGCCATGAAGAAGATCCCGGCCGACCAGCAGCCCACGGGCGTGTGCGCGCTGCCGCTGTACCACATCTTCGCCTTCACGGTGGGCATGATGCTGTCCATGCGCACGGGCGGCAAGCTCATCCTGATCCCCAACCCGCGCGACCTGCCGGCCGTGCTCAAGGAGCTGTCCAAGCACGTCTTCCACAGCTTCCCGGCGGTCAACACCCTGTTCAACGGCCTGGCCAACCACCCCGACTTCAACAAGGTGGACTGGAGCAACCTCAAGGTTTCGGTGGGCGGCGGCATGGCCGTGCAGGGTGCAGTGGCGCAGAAGTGGTTCGAGAGGACCGGCTGCCCGATCTGCGAGGGCTACGGTCTGTCGGAGACCAGCCCTTCGGCCAGCTGCAACCCGGTGACGGCGACCGAATACACCGGCACCATCGGCGTGCCGATCCCCGGCACCTGGATGAAGATCATCGACGACGACGGCCGCGATGTGGCCCAGGGCCAGCCCGGCGAGATCTGCATCAAGGGCCCGCAGGTCATGGCCGGTTACTGGCAGCGCCCGGACGAGACCGCCAAGGTCATGACACCGGACGGCTGGTTCAAGAGCGGTGACGTGGGCATCATGGACGAGCGCGGTTTCTTCCGCATCGTCGACCGCAAGAAGGACATGATCCTGGTCAGCGGCTTCAACGTCTATCCGAACGAGATCGAGGACGTGGTGGCCAAGCTGGCCGGTGTGCTGGAATGCGCCTGCGTGGGGGTGGCCGACGAGAAGACCAGCGAAGCCGTCAAGCTCGTGATCGTCAAGAAGGACCCGGCCCTGACCGAAGAGCAGGTGCGTGCCTACTGCAAGGAAAACCTGACCGGCTACAAGCAGCCCAAGGTGATCGAGTTCCGCACCGACCTGCCCAAGACCCCGGTCGGCAAGATCCTGCGCCGCGAACTCAGGGACGCCAAGTAAAGTCCGGTTGCGCATGACCACGGCCATCCTCAGTGCGCTGGCCGAGGAGCAGCAGGGACTGATCGAACTGTTGCGCGAACCCCGGCGCGTCGCACGCGCCGGGCGCGAGTTCTGGTTGGGTGAGCTGCACGGCACGCCCGTCGTGCTGGCGCTCTCGCGCATCGGCAAGGTGGCCGCGGCCACCACGACGACCACCCTGATCGAGGCCTTCGGCGCGCAGCGCCTGGTGTTCACTGGCGTGGCCGGCGGCATCGGCCCCGGCGTGCAGGTGGGTGACGTGGTGGTGGCGCAGGAGTTTGTGCAGCACGACATGGACGCCTCGCCCCTGTTTCCGCGTTACCAGATTCCCCTCTACGACCGCGAGCGCTTCGCCTGCGACATTGCCCTGGGCGACGCGCTGCTGGCAGCAAGCCGCGCCGGCCTCGAAAGCCTGGCCTTGCCGGCCACGGTGCACCATGGCCTGATCGCCAGCGGTGACCGTTTCGTCTCGGCCGCCGAGGAGGCGCGGGCCCTGCACGCCGCGCTCAGCGCAGCCGGTCACCCGCCCCTGGCCGTGGAAATGGAAGGCGCCGCCGTGGCCCAGGTCTGCCACGACTACGGCATCCCCTTCGCCGCCGTGCGCACCATCTCCGACCGCGCCGACGACACGGCCCACGTGGACTTCCCCCAATTCGTCACCGAAGTCGCCAGCCGCTATGCGCTCGCGATCATCGACGAGTTCCTGAGGCCGAAAGTTAAAGAATAGCCAAGCATGTCAGAGGCGGAGAAAAACAGGCTGCGCAGAAAAATGGGGCGATTGTTTGTCCCGGGTCCTCTGCTGCTGTTTATCACCGGTTGGGTCAACACGGGATCAAGTTCGTTGATCCCAATCTGGCTTTTGGTTGTGCTCTTGGGGATTTCTGTTCCGAGCAGCTTGGCTTTTTATGTGGCGGCACTGCGTCTGCACCATGCCCGCAAAGAGGAGTAGTTCCTTCGCTATGTGGTGAACGCCGTGGAACCGGCTCCGCCGGGCCACTGGCGTTGTCCCCCGGAGGGGGAGAGGGCAGCGACACGAAGTGCGCTGCCAACAGGGGGGAGCTATTTCAACCAGCCCCGCCGCCGGAAGTACCACATGGGCACCAGCGCACTGGCCACCATGAGTGCCAGCGCATAGGGGTAGCCCCAGGTCTGCGACAGCTCGGGCATGTACTGGAAGTTCATGCCGTAGAGACTGGCGATCAGCGTGGGCGGCAGCAGGGCGACGCTGGCCACCGAGAAGATCTTGATGATCTTGTTCTGGTTGATGTTGATGAAACCGACAGTCGCGTCCATCAGGAAGTTGATCTTGTCGAACAGGAAGGCGGTGTGCGAATCCAGCGAGTCGATGTCGCGCAGGATCTGGCGCGCCTCCTCGAACTGCTCGGCGTTGAGCATCTTGCTGCGCATCATGAAGCTGACCGCGCGGCGCGTGTCCATGACGTTGCGCCGGATGCGGCCGTTCAGGTCTTCCTGGCGCGCGATGGCGCCCAGCACCTCGCCGGCCAGGGCGTCGGTCACGTCGCCCGAGAGCACCAGCTTGCCGGCCTTCTCAAGTTCGTCGTAGATGCCTTCGAGCGTGTCGGCCGAGTACTCGGCGTCGGCGTCGAAGAGCTTGAGCAGCACTTCCTTGGCGTCTTCGATCAGGCCAGGGGCGCGGCGCGCGCGCATGCGCAGCAGGCGGAACACCGGCACGTCCTCGTCGTGGATGGAGAACAGCACGCCCTTGCTCTTGAGGGAGTCGTTCACGAGATTGAGGATGAAGGCCACGCGCACGGTGCGCGGTTCATCGTCGTCTGCGATCAGGAAGTCGCTGCGGATGTGCAGTTCGCCGTTGTCTTCCTCATAGAAGCGGGCGGATTCCTCGATGTCCTCGTCCATCGCGTCTTCCGGGATGGACAGGCCGTAGTACTGCTTGACCCAGCGCTTCTCTTGGAGCGTGGGCGATTCGAGGTCCACCCAGATGGGGTGGAACTTGGAGAGTTCCTCCAGCGACTCGATCTCTTCCTGGAAGAGCCGGCCGTTGGCGAGCGTGAAGATGTTGAGCATGGCTCACTCCCTCTTGGTTGGAGGCATCGATTGAGTGGGGTGGGGCTGCGCTTCCAGCCCCCGATGCAGAAGAGGGAACCGGAAGCTACCGACTAGGGTAGTTTTCCAAGGAGTGTGCTCCGTTGAGGCTACATCCGGATTATGTCACCGCCTGCTGCTGCCGTGGCATTGCCAGGGTCGGGCGGGCCCATTACAGTAGCAACAGGCAAGCAGCGTCTGGTTGGCTAGGTTCAGGAGGTCGGACAGGCTGCGCATCGTGTAACCCCATACCCATGTCCCCATGACATCAGCACCTGTCGGTGAAAACGAGGCCGACCGCCTGGCCGCACTGTACGGGTACCGGATCCTGGACACCCAGGCTGAGCAGGAATTCGATGAAATCACCGAACTCGCGGCCCAGATTTGCGGCGTGCCGATCGCCTTGGTGAGCCTGATCGACGCGGACCGGCAGTGGTTCAAGAGCCGCATCGGCCTGGAGGCGGAGCAGACTGCGCGCGGCGTTTCCTTCTGCGCCCACGCGATCCAGCAGGGCGCGGAGATCTTCGAGGTGCCCAATGCCCTGGAGGACGCGCGCTTCTTCGACAACCCTCTGGTCACGGACTCGCCCGAGATCCGTTTTTATGCCGGCACGCCGCTGGTCACGCCGGAAGGGTTTGCGGTGGGCACCCTGTGCGTGATCGACACCGTCCCGCGCACCTTGAGCGAGCAGCAGCAGAAGACGCTGCGCCTGTTGGGCCGGCAGGTCGTGCGGCAGATGGAGCAGAGGCTCGTGTTGCGCCGCGAGAAGAAACTGCGCAAGGCTTTGAGCCAGCGGGCCCGCTTCCAGCAGGCGCTGCTGGACAGCGCCGCCGTGGCCATCATCACCACTGATGTCCACGGCATCCTGACCAGCGCCAACCCGGCGACATGCCGTTTGCTGGGCTATGCGCCGGAGGAAATCATGGGGTGTTCGGTGATCGACACTTTCCACGTCCGGGAGGAACTGGAGGTGCGGGCACGCGAACTGAGCCAGGAGCTGGGCAGCAAGGTCGGCTGGCGCAACGCGCTCGTCGCCCGGGTCCTCCTGGGGCAGCCAGAGACGCGCGAGTGGCACTACCGGCGCAAGGATGGCCAGCTGGTGCCAGTGGAACTGACGGCCTCGGCCCTGCGCGACGAGGATGGCGGCCTGTACGGCTACGTGGGCATGTCTCTGGATATCTCGGAGCGCAAGAATGCGCTCGCCGCGCTGCGCAACAGCGAGGCGCGCCTGCAGATGGCCATGAGCGCAGCCCGCATCAATCTGTGGGACGCCAACCCGGAGACAGGACGCATCACCCTGGACGCGCGCTGGCTGGAGTTCATCGGCGATGAGCCGGTGGAAAAGGAGATGTCACTGGCCGAGCTGGCCGAGCTGGTTCCCTCGCAGGAGGCGCCCCGGGTGCTGGCGCAGCTGATGGCAACGGTCAAGGGCGAGCAGCCCGACTACGTGATGGAGCATCGCGTGCGGCACCGCGACGGGCACTGGATCTGGATCGAGAGCCGTGGGCGGGTCGTGGAGCGCGATGGGGCCGGACGGGCCCTGCGCCTGATCGGCACCAATATCGACATCACGGAGCGCAAGCGGGTGGAGCAGCTGAAGTCGGAGTTCGTCTCCATGGTGAGCCATGAGTTGCGCACGCCGCTGACCTCGATTGGCGGGGCCCTGGGCCTGGTGTGCGGCGGTGCCCTGGGGGAAATGCCGGCGCAGGTGCGCAGCATGCTGGACATCGCCTACAAGAACAGCCAGCGCCTGATGCACCTGATCAACGATCTGCTGGACATGGAAAAGCTGGAAGCGGGCATGATGCGCTTCGACTTCAAGGAAACCGAGCTCATGCCCCTGGTGGAGCAGGCGATCGAAAGCACCAAGGCCTACGCCGAACAGTACCGTGTGCCGCTGGTGCTGGCCGAGCACGCCCGCGGGGTGCGGGTGCGCGTGGACACCGGGCGGCTGTTGCAGGTACTGAGCAACTATCTTTCCAATGCCGTGAAATTTTCGCCGCAAGGTGCTCCGGTAGAGGTGCGCGTCAGCATGCAGCCGGACTGGGTGCGGGTGGAGGTGGCAGACCACGGCGAGGGGGTCCCGCTGGCCTTTCGCGAGCGGATCTTCCAGAAGTTTTCCCAGGCAGATGCCTCGGACTCGCGGCAGAAAGGTGGCACCGGGCTGGGGCTGGCGATCAGCAAGGAGCTGATGGAGCGCATGAGCGGGCGGGTGGGGTTCGCGTCGCCGCCGGGGGAGGGCGCGCGCTTCTACTTCGAGCTGCCGAGGGTCCACATGCCGCCGGTGCTGGCGACGGCGGGGTCTTAGCCATGCCGCTCGAACGCATCCTCTATGCCGAAGACGAGCCGGACATTCAGGCCGTCGCCAAGCTGGCGCTGGAGCTGCTCGGAGGTTTCCAGGTGCGGATCTGCGCCAATGGGCAGGAGGCGCTGCAGGCGGCGGGGGACTTCAGGCCCGACCTCATCCTGCTCGACGTCATGATGCCCGGCATGGACGGGCCTTCGACCCTGGGCCATCTGCGCGCCGATCCATCGACGGCCGGCATCCCCGTCATCTTCCTCACGGCCAAGGCCCAGCTCGACGAGGTGGCCTCGTACCAGAGCCTGGGGGCGCTGAATGTCATCGCCAAGCCGTTTGACCCAATGGCCCTGGCGGCGCAGGTGCGGCAGATCTGGGATGCGGCGCATGTCTGATGCGCCTCAACAGCCTTTGACGCTGCAGGAGCAGCTCGGTGTCTTTCAGGCGCTTTTCCTGGAGCGTCTCGAAGGCACCCTGGCCACCTTTGACGAGCTGCTGCGCGAGCCCGGTGCGGAACTTCCCCCCGATGTGTTGCGGCACCTCCATGCCCAGCTGCACAAGCTGGCAGGTTCGGGCGGCACCTTCGGCTTGCCCGAGTTGTCCCGCCAGGCGCGCGCACTGGAGGCCCAGGCCCAGGCTTGGCTGGAGGCGGGCGCGGAGATCCCCGCGCCCGATCGGGTGGCGTGGATATCCGGGGTCTTGGGGCTGCGGCAGAGTGTGAAGGCGGGGGGCGGGCCCCAGGCCGGGGTAGCGGGCGGGGGCTGAACGGCCCGCCATGGGCGAGGCCTGCGCGCGCGGCAGGCGCCCACCTCCCCTCAGGCGCGTGGTTGGAAGATGCATTTGCAGGATACCGCAAGCGCATCACGCGTGCAAATCCACACGGGCGCTGCGAGCGGCGCGGGAATAGCTGACATTTTTCTGAGGTGAATCAAGAACGGGGATTGCTTTTCAGCGAGGGTGGGCGCATAGTGAAATTGTCTGTAGCAGGGAAGTCCGAAGTCGTCGTTGGGCTTCACTGGTGCAGGCGGCAGTTCCAATCCGAGAGCAACAGGAGGCTACTCATGAACCTGACGATCAGCGGTCATCACCTCGAAGTCACCCCAGCCCTGCGCAGTTATGTCACGACCAAGCTTGATCGAATCACCCGGCACTTTGACCAGGTTGTCGATGTCAAGGTGCTACTCACCGTTGAAAAACAGAAGGAAAAGGAACGACGGCAACGCGCTGAATGCAATATCCACGTCAAGGGCAATGACCTGTTTGCGGAAAGCTCCCACGAGGACCTGTACGCTGCCGTGGATGAACTGGTCGACAAGCTCGACCGCCAGGTGGTGCGCCACAAGGATCGCCTCCAGGACCATCATCACGATGCGGCCAAGCGCCTGATGCAATAGCCGGACGGCCACCGGGACCGGGCTGTGTGCCCGTCCTGCCCAAAGCAGCCGCGGAGACCCCGCGGCTTTTTTGTTCCCGCGCCATCCCGGGCCGCTCGGGGGCGACCCGCGTCAGCGCAGGGGGCGTCGGAGACGTTTTGTGTGCATAATCTGCCCACTCGAACATCATGAATCGTCTAGCGTCCATCCTGCCGACCGCACAAGTGCTTGTGCATGTCGATGCCACGAGCAAAAAACGCGCTTTCGAGGAAGTGGGTCTGCTGTTCGAGAATCTGCATGGCCTCAATCGCGCCCTGGTGACCGACAGCCTGTTTGCGCGTGAGCGCCTGGGCTCTACCGGCCTGGGCCATGGCGTGGCCATCCCGCATGGACGCATCAAGGGCCTGAAGGCGCCGATGGCCGCCGTGCTGCAGCTGGCCCAGCCGATCGGCTTCGACGCGCCGGACGAGTTGCCGGTCAGCCTGCTGATCTTCCTGCTGGTGCCCGAGGCGGCCACGCAGAAGCATCTGGAAATCCTGTCCGAGATTGCCGAACTCTTGAGCGACACCGCGCTGCGCGCCAAGCTCAACAGCAGCGCCTCCGCCACCGAACTGCACGGGCTGATCGCCAGCTGGCGTTCGGCCCAGCCGGCCTGAGCCCGGCCACCCGCCCGACATGAGACCTACCGTCGTCAGTGCCGAGGTCCTGTTCGAGGAGTTCCGCGGCAAGCTCAAATGGGAGTGGGTCGCCGGCCTGGGGGCGTCCGAGCGCCGTTTCGACGAAGTGGCCGTGCGCGCCGCCAACTCCGGTGCTGACCTGGTCGGTCATCTGAACTACATCCATCCCTATCGGCTGCAGGTCCTGGGCGAGCGAGAAATCGCCTACCTGACCAGCGCCACGCCGGAAGACTGCCAGCGCCGGATCTCCCGCATCACGACGCTGGAGCCGCCGGTGCTGGTGCTGGCTGACAACCAGAAGGTGCCGCCGGCCCTGCTGGCCATGTGCGAGGAGGCCAACATCCCCATGTTCGCTTCGCCGGAGTCCTCGGCTTACGTGATCGACGTGCTGCGCAGCTACCTCTCGCGCCACTTCGCTGACCGGGCCTCCATGCACGGCGTGCTGATGGACATCCTGGGCCTGGGCGTGCTGATCACCGGCGAGTCGGGCCTGGGCAAGAGCGAGCTGGGCCTGGAGCTGATCTCGCGCGGCCACGGCCTGGTGGCCGACGACGCGGTGGACCTCTACCGCGTGAACCAGGACACCATCGAGGGCCGTTGCCCTGAACTGCTGCGCAACCTGCTGGAAGTCCGCGGCATCGGCCTGCTCGATATCCGGGCCATCTTCGGCGAGACCGCCGTGCGGCGCAAGATGCGTCTCAAGCTCATCGTGCACCTGGTGCGGCGCGAGACGCTGGAGCGCGACTACGAGCGCATCCCCTACGAGCCGCTCACGCAGGACGTGCTGGGCATTCCGGTGCGCAAGGCGGTGATCCAGGTGGTGGCCGGCCGCAACCTGGCCGTGCTGGTGGAGGCCGCCGTGCGCAACACCATCCTGCAGCTGCGCGGCATCGATACCTACCAGGAATTCGTGGAACGCCACCGCAAGGCTATGGGCGAGAACTGAGGCCGATGCCCCGGTTCAGTGGCCGCTGCCGCTGCGCCCGCCGTTGCCGCGGTTTGGGCACTTGTCCTTGGTGCAGTGTGCGTAGAGGCTGAGCGCGTGCTCGGCCAGTTCGAACCCGCGTGTCTTGGCCACGGCGTTCTGCCGGCTCTCGATCTCGGCATCGAAAAATTCCTCGACCTTGCCGCAGTCCAGACAGACCAGGTGGTCGTGGTGCTGGCCTTCGTTGAGTTCGAAGACGGCCTTGCCGCCTTCGAAGTTGCTGCGCGTCAGGATGCCGGCCTGCTCGAACTGGGTCAGCACGCGGTAGACCGTGGCCAGGCCCACGTCGGAACGATCCTCCAGCAGCACACGAAACACGTCCTCGGCACTCATGTGGCGCTGGGCGCCCTTCTGGAAGATTTCCAGCACCTTCAGGCGGGGCAGCGTGGCTTTCAGGCCGGTGCTCTTGAGTTCGTCGATGGTGTTCATGGGCGTATTTCCAGAGGGGGCAGGACCGGGCGGCAGCAGGTCCAGCCGCTACAATGGGCCGATCATATCGCTAGCGCCAGTTTCATGTTCATTTTCCATCGTGCCCTTGGCCGTCTGGGGCTGGCCCTGCTCTTGGGCGCAGCCCTCCCGGCCTGCAGTTTTCTGCAGCCCTACCGTGTTCCGGTGGTGCAGGGCAATGTCGTCACGCGCGAGCAGGTGGGGGCCTTGCGCCCGGGCATGAGCCGCATCCAGGTGCGCGACATTCTCGGCACGCCGCTGCTGGCCAGTGTTTTCCACGCCAACCGCTGGGACTACGTCTTTACCCTGAAGCGCCAGGGCGCCGAGCCCCAGGCGCGTCGTGTCACCGTCTATTTCCAGGGCGAGACGCTCGAGCGCTTCGAGGCCGATGCCCTGCCCAGCGAGACCGAGTTCGTCTCCACCCTGGGCAGCCGTGAGCCGCCCAAGGTGCCGGTGCTCGAAGCCACACCCGAAAAACTGCAGGAATTCCCGGCGCCGGTCCCGGCGCCCGAGGCCAAGCCCCTGCCGCCCCTGCCTGCCAGCTACCCGCCGCTGGAGCCCACCCGCTGAGATGGACCCCACCATGAACGTACACACGCCCCACCCGATCGCCATCGCCGGCGCTTCCGGCCGCATGGGCCGCATGCTGATCGAAGCCGTGCACGCGGCCGAGGACTGCCGGCTCGCCGGCGCCCTGGACGTGGCAGCCAGCCCCGCCATCGGCAGCGATGCCACCGCCTTCCTGGGCCACGCCGGCGGCGTGCACATCACGGCCGACCTGAAGACCGGCCTGCAGAACGCCCGCACCCTGATCGACTTCACCCGCCCCGAGGGCACCATGGCCCACCTCAAGGTCTGCCGCGAACTGGGCGTGGCCATGGTGATCGGCACCACCGGCTTCAGCGAGGCGCAGAAGGCCGAGATCGCCGCTGCGGCGAAAGACATCTCCATCATGCTGTCGCCCAACATGAGCGTGGGCGTGAACGTCACGCTCAAGCTGCTGGAGATGGCGGCCAAGGCCCTGTCCACGGGTTATGACATCGAGATCGTCGAGGCGCATCACCGCCACAAGGTCGACGCCCCCTCGGGCACGGCGATCAAGATGGGCGAGGTGATCGCCGGCGCGCTCGGCCGCGACCTGAAAGACTGCGCCGTCTACGAGCGCTACGGCCACACCGGCGAGCGCGATCCGTCCAGCATCGGTTTTGCCACCATCCGCGGCGGCGACATCGTGGGCGACCACACCGTGCTCTTCGCCGGTATCGGCGAGCGCATCGAGATCACGCACAAGTCGGCCAGCCGCGTGACCTACGCCCAGGGCAGCCTGCGTGCCGTGCGCTTCCTGGCCGGGCGCCAGAGCGGCCTGTACGACATGTTCGACGTGCTCGGGCTCAAGTGAACTGAATCTGTCAGCCATGCAAGACAAATACCAACACCTCGAGGTCGAGAAGGCCGCCCACAGCCACTGGGTGGCTCGTGATGCCTACCGCGTGACGGAAGAGACCGGCAAGAAGAAGTTCTACGCCTGCTCCATGCTGCCCTACCCCAGCGGCAAGCTGCACATGGGCCACGTGCGCAACTACACCATCAACGACATGCTCACGCGCTACCTGCGCATGAACGGCTACAACGTGTTGATGCCCATGGGCTGGGACGCCTTCGGCCTGCCGGCCGAGAACGCCGCGCTCAAGAACGGCGTGCCGCCGGCCAAGTGGACCTACGAGAACATCGCCTACATGAAGGGCCAGATGCAGGCCATGGGCCTGGCCATCGACTGGAGCCGCGAGGTCGCCACCTGCGACCCCACCTACTACAAGTGGAACCAGTGGCTCTTCCTCAAGATGCTGGAGAAGGGCATCGCCTACCGCAAGACCCAGGTCGTGAACTGGGACCCGGTCGATCAGACCGTGCTGGCTAACGAGCAGGTCATCGACGGGCGCGGCTGGCGTACCGGCGCGCTGGTGGAAAAGCGCGAGATCCCGGGTTATTACCTCAAGATCACCGACTACGCGCAGGAACTGCTGGACCACGTGCAGATCGGCAACGACAAGGCCACGCTCAACGGCTGGCCCGAGCGCGTGCGCCTGATGCAGGAGAACTGGATCGGCCGCAGCGAAGGCGTGCGCTTTGCTTTCACCCATGACATCAAGGGTGGCGATGGCCAGCTGATCGGCGATGGCCGCATGTACGTCTTCACCACACGCGCCGACACCATCATGGGCGTGACCTTTTGCGCCGTGGCGCCCGAGCACCCGCTGGCCCAGCACGCCGCGAAATCGAATCCCAAGCTGGCGGCCTTCATTGAGGACTGCAAGAAGGGTGGCACCACCGAGGCCGAACTGGCGCTGCGCGACAAGGAAGGCATGCCCACGGGGCTGTTTGTGAAGCACCCGCTGATCGATGAGCAGGTCGAGGTCTGGGTCGGCAACTACGTGCTCATGAGCTACGGCGACGGCGCCGTCATGGGCGTGCCGGCGCACGACGAGCGCGACTTCGCCTTCGCGCTGAAGTACCAGCTGCCGATCCGCCAGGTGGTGCACGTCGACGGCGAGCACTACGACTACAAGCAGTGGCACGAGTGGTACGCCGACAAGGCCAAGGGCGTGACCATCAACTCCGACACCTTCAGCGGCCTGGGTTATCAGGAAGCGGTGAACGCGGTGGCGCATGCCCTGCAGGTGCGCGGCCTGGGCGAGAAGAAGACCACCTGGCGCCTGCGCGACTGGGGCGTCAGCCGCCAGCGCTACTGGGGCACGCCGATTCCCATCATCCATTGCGAAGCGCACGGTGCGGTGCCGGTCCCTGAAAAAGACCTGCCGGTGGTGCTGCCGCAGGATTGCATCCCCGACGGTTCCGGCAACCCGCTGCACAAGCACGCAGGCTTCCACGCCGGCGTGGTCTGTCCGGTGTGCGGCAAGCCCGCAAGGCGCGAGACCGACACCATGGACACCTTCGTGGATTCGTCCTGGTACTACATGCGCTATTGCGACCCGACCAACCCGGACCAGATGGTGGCCGAGGGTGCGCAGTACTGGATGCCGATGGACCAGTACATCGGCGGCATCGAACATGCCATCCTGCATTTGCTGTACGCACGCTTCTGGACCAAGGTCATGCGCGACCTGGGGCTGGTCAAGGTCGACGAGCCTTTCACCAAGCTGCTCACGCAGGGCATGGTGCTCAACCACATCTACTCGCGCCGCACCGACAAGGGCGGCAAGGAGTACTACTGGCCGCATGACGTGGAGCATGTGCTCGACGCCGGTGGCAAGATTACGGGCGCCAGGCTGAACAAGGCGGTGGGTGGCCTGCCCGCGGGCACGGCCATCGACTACGAGGGCGTGGGCACCATGTCCAAGTCCAAGAACAACGGCGTCGACCCGCAGGACCTGATCGAGAAATACGGTGCCGACACCGCGCGCCTGTACACCATGTTCACCGCGCCGCCCGAGGCCACGCTGGAGTGGAACGACGCCGCGGTGGAGGGCTCCTACCGCTTCCTGCGCCGGGTCTGGAACTTCGGCGTCAAGCTGAGTGGCCTGGACCACGCCACTGCGCTGGCCAGTGTGGCCGGTGTGAAGAACCTCAAGGAGGTGAGCTTCGGCAAGGACGCCAAGGCCCTGCGCCTGGAAATCCACAGCGTGCTCAAGCAGGTCGACTACGACTACCAGCGCATGCAGTACAACACCGTGGTCTCCGGGGCCATGAAGCTGCTCAATGCACTGGAGGACTTCAAGGCGACCGGCACGCCCGGCGCCGAAGTCGCGCTGATCGAAGGCTTCGGCATCCTGCTGCGCTGCATCTATCCGGCCACTCCGCACATCACGCACGTGCTGTGGAGCGAGCTGGGTTACGCCGGCGTGCTGGGCGAACTGCTCGACGCACCCTGGCCCCAGGTGGACGAGTCCGCCTTGCAGCAGGACGAGATCGAGCTCATGCTGCAGATCAATGGCAAGCTGCGCGGCGCCATCCTGGTGCCGGCCGGTGCCTCCAAGGAAGCCATCGAGGCCATCGCCGTGGCCAGCGAGCCGGTACAGACCCAGGCCCAGGGTGGGGCGATCAAGCGCGTCATCGTGGTGCCGGGCCGCCTGGTCAACGTGGTGGTGTGATGACAAGGCGCCTGGCAGCCTGGCTTTCTTGCGCGCTGCTGCTGGCGCTGGCCGGCTGCGGTTTCGGCCTGCGCCAGCCGGTCACCTTTGCCTTCACGTCGCTTTACAGCGGCGTGGCGCCGAATTCGCCGCTGGGCGTGGAGCTCAAGCGCCAGCTGCGGTCCAGCGGCCAGCTGGAGTACATCACCGATGCCTCCCGCCAGCAGGAGGCGCAGGCCGTGCTCGATATCCTCACGGAGCAGCGCATCAAGACCGTGGTCGGCGTCAGCGCCACCGGCCAGGTGCGCGAGTTCCAGTTGCGACTCATCCTCAAGTTCCGCCTGCGCACGCCCCAGGGCAAGGAGCTGATCCCCGAGACCGAACTGGTGCAGCAACGCGCGCTCAGCTACGACGAAGTCTTTGCCCTGGCCAAGGAGGCCGAAGAGGTGCTCCTCTACCGCAATATGCAAAGCGACATGGTGCAGCAGATCCTGCGCCGCCTTGCGGCGGTGAAAGAACTCTAGGCCCCAGCGCCGGCACCACGACCGCCGCCCAGCACCATGCAAGTCGCCGCCGCCCAGATCTCCGCCCAGCTGCAGCGTGGGCTCAAGAGCCTGTACACCGTGCACGGCGACGAGCCGCTGTTGCAGCAGGAGGCTGCCGACGCCATCCGCGCCGTCGCGCGTACCCAGGGTTACACCGAGCGCACCGTGCACACGGTGGCCGGGGCGCATTTCGACTGGAGCGAGGTGCTGGCCGCCGGCGGCAGCCTGAGCCTGTTTGCCGACAAGCAGATCGTCGAGATCCGCATCCCCTCAGGCAAGCCCGGCAAGGACGGCAGCGTGGCCCTGCAGCAGCTGGCCGAAGCGGCCCAGGGCAACGACAGCACACTCACAATTGTCCTGCTGCCGCGCCTGGACAAGGCCACCAGGACCGGGGCCTGGTTCGGCGCGCTGGAGAGCTTTGGCGTGACGGTGCAGGTCGATCCCATCGAGCGGCGTGCCCTGCCGCAATGGATCGCGCAGCGCCTGGGTGCCCAGGGCCAGCGCGTGACCGGCGGCGAGGAAGGGCAGCGCACCCTGCAGTTCTTTGCTGACCGGGTCGAGGGCAATCTGCTGGCCGCGCACCAGGAAATCCAGAAGCTCGCCCTGCTTTACCCCGAGGGTGAGCTGAGCTTCGAGCAGGTCGAGGGCGCCGTGCTCAACGTGGCGCGCTACGACGTCTTCAAGCTGTCCGAGGCCGTGCTGGCCGGCCAGGCGGCGCGCGTGCAGCGCATGCTCGATGGCCTGAAGGCCGAGGGCGAGGCCGAGGTGTTGGTGCATTACGCCCTGAGCGAGGACATCCGCGCCCTCAAGCGGGTCAAGGATGCGATCGCCGCCGGGCGGCCCCTGCCCATGGCGCTGCGTGAGCAGCGCATCTGGGGCCTGAAGGAGCGCCTGTACGAGCGCGTGCTGCCCCTGCTGACGACCGCCGACCTGTCCCATCTGCTGCAGGCGGCGCATCAGGTCGACGGCATCGTCAAAGGGCTGAAGGTGCCTGGCTGGCCGACGGACGGATGGCAGGCCCTGCAGCGCCTGGCCCTGCAGCTCTGCGGGCTCTGTGCATCGCCTGCGGCAAAAACCGCCGCCGTGCGAAAATGAGCGGCATGAACGCGCCCGATTCCGCCGCCCGCATCAGTGAGCTGACCCAGACCTTGGGCCGCCAGGCTCGCGCCGCTGCCGCCCTGATGGCCAAGGCCGGTACCGCGCAGAAGAACGCCGCCCTGCGCCGCCTGGCCGAATTGCTGCGCGCTAGCACCGCTGCGCTCGCGCAGGACAATGAGAAAGACCTGGTCCGCGCCCAGGCGGCCGGCCTGGCTGCCCCGATGGTGGACCGCCTGCGCCTGACGCCAAAAGTCATCGAGACCGTGGCCCTGGGCTGCGAGCAGCTCGCTGCGATGGGCGACATCATCGGCGAGATCATCGGCATGAAACAGCAGCCCAGCGGCATCCGCGTGGGCCAGATGCGCGTGCCCATTGGTGTCTTCGGCATGATCTTCGAGAGCCGGCCTAACGTGACGATCGAGGCGGCCAGCCTGAGCATCAAGAGCGGCAACGCCTGCATCCTGCGCGGCGGCTCCGAGGCCATCGAATCGAACAAGGCGCTGGCTCGGCTGGTGCAGCAGGCGCTGACTGAATCGGGCCTGCCAGCCGAGGCCGTGCAGCTGGTGCAGACCACGGACCGCGAAGTGGTGGGCCAGCTCATCACCATGCCTGAGTACGTGGACGTGATCATCCCGCGCGGCGGCAAGTCGCTGATCGAGCGCATCAGCCGCGAGGCCAAGGTGCCCGTGATCAAGCACCTGGACGGCAACTGCCACACCTATGTCGACGATCCCTGCGACATCGACATGGCCGTCAAGGTGGCCGACAACGCCAAGACCAACAAGTACAGCCCCTGCAACGCCACCGAGAGCCTGCTGGTGGCGCGCGGTGTGGCCGCGGACTTCCTGCCGCGCATCGGTGCCGTGTTTGCCGCCAAGGGCGTGGAGATGCGCTGCGACCCCGAAGCCTGGGCCATCCTCGAAGGTATTCCTGCCGCCAACCTCAAGGTGGCGAGCGAGCAGGACTGGTACGAGGAGTACCTGGCACCCATCGTGGCCGTCAAGGTGGTGGCCGGCCTGGACGAGGCGATCGCCCACATCAACAAGTACGGCAGCCACCACACGGATGCCATCCTCACGCGCGACCACATGCATGCCCAGGCCTTCCTGCGCGAGGTGGACTCGGGCAGCGTGATGGTCAACGCCAGCACGCGTTTTGCCGATGGCTTCGAATACGGCCTGGGCGCCGAGATCGGTATCAGCACCGACAAGTTCCATGCCCGCGGGCCGGTGGGCCTGGAGGGGCTGACCTCGCTCAAGTACGTGGTGCTGGGCGAAGGTGAGGTCCGCGCATGAGCCGGCGCCGGCTCGCCGCCGGCCTGCTGGGCCTGGCCCTGCCCCTGGCCAGCCAGGCCAGTTCCTCGCTGGCCAGCGAGATGGGCTGCTACAACTGCCACGGCCAGCCGATGCGGGCTGAGGCACCGAGTTTCGAGCGGCTGTCGGCCAAGTTTGCCAAGCGCAACGGCCAGGCCGGTGCGGAGCAGCACGCGGTGGACGAACTGCTGCAGGGCGAAGGGTTCCGGCACATCCCGGCGCATGAGCACCTCAGCCCCGAGACGGCCCGCAAGCTGGTCCACTGGTTGTTCGAAGGCGGTAAATAAATCCGCCTGGATCACCCGGCCGGCTTGAATCGGCCGGGGCGACCCTCACGTCCTAGAATTGCCGCAATAACAATCGCGAGGACTGCATGGTTCCCCATCTCATCACGGCCCTGACCGGTCCCATCAACGAACTCGAGCAGCGCATCCTCGACTCCATGCCGGCCATCGAGCGCTGGTTCCGCCTGGAGTGGATGGAGCACACGCCGCCCTTCTACACCTCGGTCGACATCCGCAATGCCGGCTTCAAGCTGGCGCCGGTGGACACCAATCTCTACCCCGGCGGCTGGAACAACCTCACGCCCGAGATGCTGCCGCTGGCCGTGCAGGCCGCCATGGCCGCGATCGAGAAGATCTGCCCCGAGGCGCGCAATCTGCTGCTGATCCCCGAGAACCACACGCGCAACACCTTCTACCTGAGCAATGTGGCGCAGCTGCGGCGCATCTTCCACATGGCGGGCCTGAACGTGCGCATCGGCTCCATCAGCCCGGAGATCAAGAAGAACACCACCATCGAGCTGCCCGGCGGCGAGACCGTGACGCTGGAGCCGGTGATCCGCAGCAAGACCCGCCTGGGCCTGAAGGACTTCGACCCCTGCACCATCCTGCTCAACAACGACCTCTCGGCCGGCATCCCCGGCATCCTGGAGGACATCCATGAGCAGTACCTGCTGCCGCCGCTGCACGCCGGCTGGTCGGTGCGCCGCAAGAGCAAGCATTTCCAGAGCTACGAGGAAGTGTCCAAGCGCTTCGGCAAGCTGCTGGGCATCGATCCCTGGCTGATCAACCCCATGTTCAACCAGTGCGGCCAGGTCAACTTTGCCCAGAGCAGCGGCATGGAGTGCCTGACCAGCAACGTCGATGCCCTGCTGTCCAAGATCCGCAAGAAGTACAAAGAATACGGCATCAAGGAAAAGCCCTTTGTCGTCGTCAAGGCCGACAACGGCACCTACGGCATGGGAATCATGACGGTGCGCGACGTCAAGGAGCTCGAAGACCTGAACCGCCGCACGCGCAACAAGATGAGCGTGATCAAGGACGGCCAGGAGGTCAACGAGGTCATCATCCAGGAAGGTGTGCTGACCAACGAGCGCATGCACGACGCCGTGGCCGAGCCCGTGGTCTACATGATGGACCGTTATGTGGTGGGCGGCTTCTACCGCGTGCATGCCGAGCGCGGCGTGGACGAAAACCTCAACGCGCCGGGCTCCAGCTTCGTGCCCCTGGCCTTCGACCAGAGCACCCGCCTGCCCCAGCCCGGCGCCAAACCCGGCGCCAGCGCGCCCAACCGCTTCTACATGTACGGGGTGATCGGCCGCCTGGCCATGCTGGCGGCCAGCTACGAGCTGGAAGCCACCAACCCCGAGGCTGAGGTCTACGAATAAGCGGACGCCAGCCTGAGTTGCTGCGCTGCAACAATCCGGACTGCCGGCAGGCTGGCAGAGCGGCATCGTTTGGAGCGCCGGGGCGGTCGGAGCACAATAGCGCATCTGCATAGCTCGAACCCCGCCCAAGAAGACGGGGCCCCTTTGTGTCCGCATCCAAATCCTCGCTCGCGGCCCTGACCCTGGGCGCCATCGGTGTTGTCTACGGTGATATCGGCACCAGCGTCCTGTACGCGGTCAAGGAAGTGTTCGGCTCCGGGCACGTGCCTTTCACGCCGGGCAATGTCTACGGCATCCTCTCCATCTTCTTCTGGACGCTGACGGTCATCGTCTCGCTCAAGTACGTCACGCTGGTGCTGCGGGCGGACAACAACGGCGAAGGCTGGCTGGTGGCCATGCTGGCGCTGGCCTCGCAGTCGGTCAAGGACAAGCCGGCCCTGCGCCGTGTGCTGCTGCTGGTGGGCATCTTCGGCACCTGCCTGTTCTACGGCGACGGCGTCATCACCCCGGCGATCTCGGTGCTGTCGGCGGTGGAGGGCCTGGAAGTGGTGTCGCCCACCTTCAAGAGCGCTGTCATTCCGCTCACCCTGGTGATCCTGTTCGGGCTGTTTGCCGTGCAAAAGCGCGGCACGGCCGGCATCGGCAAGTTCTTCGGGCCCATCACGGTGGTCTGGTTCGCGGTCATCGCCGTGCTGGGTCTGGTGCATATCGCTGGCAACCCGGCCATCCTGTGGGCGCTGAGCCCGCACCATGCCCTGGGCTTCATGTGGCACAACCCGGGCACCACCTTCATCATCCTGGGCGCCGTCGTGTTGTGCGTGACCGGCGGTGAGGCGCTCTATGCCGACATGGGCCATTTCGGCAAGAAGCCGATCCGCCTGGCCTGGTTCTCGGTCGTCATGCCCGCGCTCACACTCAACTACTTCGGCCAGGGGGCCCTGCTGCTGAAGAACCCCGAGGCCGTGAAGAATCCCTTTTTCATGATGGCACCCGACTGGGCCCTGCTGCCCCTGGTGGGCCTGGCCACCATGGCCACCGTGATCGCCTCGCAGGCCCTGATCTCGGGGGCCTTCAGCGTGACCAAGCAGGTCATCCAGCTGGGCTACCTGCCGCGCCTGCAGGTGCAGCACACCAGCGTCAAGGACACCGGGCAGATCTACATGCCCTTCGTGAACTGGGGCCTGTTCGTGGCCATCGTGCTGGCGGTGCTGATGTTCCGTTCTTCCAGCAACCTGGCGGCGGCCTACGGCATCGCCGTCACGCTGGACATGCTGATCACCACCGTGCTGACCTTCTTCGTGTTGCGCTACGGCTGGAAGTACCCGCTCGCACTGTGCCTGGCGGCCACCGGTTTCTTTTTCGTGGTGGACCTGGCCTTCTTCAGCTCCAACCTCATGAAACTGCACCATGGGGGCTGGTTCCCGCTGGCCATCGGCGGCGCCGTCTTCATGCTCATGACCACCTGGAAGCAGGGGCGCGCCCAGCTCAATGCCGCCATGCGCCAGGATGCGCTGGACCTGCCCGGTTTCCTGGAGGCGGTTTTCGTCAGTCCGCCGGTGCGGGTGGAAGGCACGGCCGTTTTTCTGACCGCCGAGGCCGGCAGCGTGCCCAACGCCTTGCTGCACAACCTCAAGCACAACAAGGTGCTGCACGAGAACAACCTCTTTGTCACCGTGCGCAACCACGAGGTGCCCTGGATCGGGCTGGACAAGCGCATCGAGATCGAGCCCCTGGGGCACGACTGCTGGCAGGTCACCGTGCACTATGGCTTCAAGAACGACCCCGACCTGCCCAGCGCGCTGGAGCAGGTCCGCACCCAGGGCTGCGCGCTCAACCCCATGACGACCAGCTACTTCCTCTCGCGCGACATCGTCATCCCCACCATGGGTCGTGGCATGTCGCCCTGGCGCGAGAAGCTGTTCGCGCAGATGCACCATAACGCGAGTGCGGCGGCGGAGTTTTTGAACTTGCCGAACAATGCGGTGGTGGAGTTGGGGTCGAAGATCGAGATCTGATTCTTCTTTGGCCTGCTGCTGCGCAGGCGTGGCAAGCCGGGTCTAGAAAAAGAAAAGCCCGCTCGAAAGCGGGCCTCGGCAAGAGCAGGCAAGAGAAGGATCAACGACCCTTGCGCACTTCCCCCACCAGATAGTCCACCACCTGCAGCGAGCGCTCCATGTTCCGTGTCAGCGTGCCGTCGGTGTAGAAGCGGCCGGCCACGCCCATGGCGGGCACGCCTTCGACCTTGTAGGCGGCGGTCAGCTGGCCGGCGCGGGTGACCTTGGAGGCCACGGTGAAGGAGTTGAACTGTTCCATGAACTTGGTCTTGTCCACACCCTGGCTGGAAATCCATTCAGCGATGACTTCGGGGTTCTCCAGGCGCTTGCGCTCGCCGTGGATGGCCTGGAAGACCTTGCCGTGGATCTTGTCGACCAGACCCATGGCTTCCAGCGTGTAGTACAGGCGCTGCTGGCCCTGGTAGGCGCTGCTGAAGGCCACCGGCACGCGCCGGATCACCACGTCCTTGGGGGCGCGCTTGATCCAGGCTTCCAGTGCGGGCTCGAAGGCGTTGCAGTGCGGGCAGTTGTACCAGAAGAACTCGACCACCTCGATCTTGCCGCTGGGCGTTTCGATCGGGGCCGGCTTGTCCAGCGGCAGGTAGTCCTTGCCGGCTTCGAAGCGCTGCTGGGCGAAGGCGGGCAGCACGGTGGCGCTGGCCAGGGCAGCGCCGCAGGCGCGGGAAAAGTCACGACGTTTCATCATTTGCGTTGGCTCCATGAAGATGCCGGGGTGGGACACGTCCCGGCGGTACAAGTTCCGTTCAGACGAATCAGCGCTGCACGCGCACCAGGGCGGTCTCGTGGCCGGCGGCCTCGATCTGGCCCTTGACCTTCTCGGCCTCTTCCTTCTTGTCGTAGGGGCCGACGCGCACGCGGTAGATCTGGCGTCCCGCCTGCTCGCGCTCGGTGACCTTGGCTTCCACGCCGGTCAGCGAGAGCTTGGCACGCTGGGCCTCGGCATCCTCGGGAGTGCGGAAGGCGCCGACCTGGATGAAATAGGCAAAAGGATCGGTTGCACCCGCCTTGGCCTTGGCCAGGTCGCCCAGCGGGTCGGCCGAGGGTTTGCTGTCGGCCTTGGCCGGCGGCTTGACGGCCGGTGCCGGTGTGGCGGGCTTGGCCGCGGCCTTGGGGGCCGAGGCGGCGGCAGCCGGCGGCTTGGGCTTGCCGTAGAGCGGGGCGTTCGGGTCCCAGTCCTTGTTGCGCTTTTCCTCGGCCGCGTCCTGGTCGGGGGTGCGATTCTGTCCCTTGTTCAGGAAAGGCACCGGAGTCTTGGTCACGTAGAGGGCGACGACCAGCGCCACGGCCAGGCCGATGACGACGCCGATGATCAAGCCCAGGATGGTTCCGCCGCGTTGCTGTTTCATGCCTAACCTTTGTCTCGCCTATCTGGATGTCCGATACCGCATCGCGGCCGGCTACATCTTCTCCGGTGCGCTCACACCCAGCACCGCCAGGCCATTGTGCAGCACCTGCGCCGTGGCGGCCACCAGGGCCAGCCGTGCGCGCTTGAGTGCCTCGTCTTCCACCAGGATGCGCTCGGCATCATAGTAGCTGTGGTAGCTGGCGGCCAGCTCGCGCAGGTAGAAGGTCACGTCGTGCGGCGCGAAATCCTGCGCCGCGGCCGTGAGCATTTCGGGGTACCTGGAGAGTTGCAGCATCAGGCCCTGGGCGGCCGGGCTGTCGAGCAGGGACAGGTCGGCGTCCTTGAGCGTGCTGCGGTGGCCGCCTTCCTTCTCGCGCCAGGCGTTGATCACCGAGCAGATGCGCGCATGGGCGTACTGCACGTAATAGACCGGGTTCTCGTTGTTCTTCTGCACGGCAAGGTCGACGTCGAAGGTGTATTCGGTGTCGGGCTTGCGGCTGAGCAGGAAGAAGCGCACCGCGTCCTTCGATGTCCACTCGATCAGGTCGCGCAGCGTCACGTAGCTGCCGGCGCGTTTGGAGATCTTTACTTCCTGGCCGCCGCGCACCACGCGCACCATGGTGTGCAGCACGTAGTCGGGGAAGCCCTGCGGAATGCCCAGGCCCACGGCCTGCAGGCCGGCGCGCACGCGCGCGATGGTGCCGTGGTGGTCCGTGCCCTGGATGTTCACGACCTTCTCGAAGCCGCGCTCGAACTTGGTGATGTGGTAGGCCACGTCCGGCACGAAGTAGGTGTAGGTGCCGTCGCCCTTGCGCATGACGCGGTCCTTGTCGTCGCCGTACTCGGTGGTCTTGAGCCACAGGGCGCCGTCCTGCTCGTAGGTCTTGCCGGCCTCGCGCAGTTTCTGCACCGCAGCGTCGACCTTGCCGCTGGTGTACAGGCTGGACTCGAGGTAGTAGTTGTCGAACTTCACCGCGAAGGCCTTGAGGTCCAGGTCCTGCTCGTGGCGCAGGTAGGCCACGGCAAACAGGCGCATGCCGTCCAGGTCGTTCACATCACCGCTGCCGGTGAATTCCCGGTCATCGGACTTGACCGTCTTCTTCGCCATGAAGTCGGCCGCGATGTCGGCGATGTAGTCGCCGTTGTAGGCCGCTTCCGGCCACTCGGCATCGCCCGGCTTGAAGCCCTTGGCGCGCAGCTGCACGCTGTTGGCGAGGGTGCCGATCTGCACGCCGGCGTCGTTGTAATAGAACTCGCGGCAGACCTCCCAGCCCTGGGTCTGGAACAGGTTGCAGATCGCGTCGCCCAGGGCGCCCTGGCGGCCGTGACCCACGTGCAGCGGACCCGTGGGGTTGGCCGACACGAACTCGACCATCATGCGCCGGCCCTTGGCCTTTTGCTCACCGTAGTGCCGGCCTTGCGACAGCACCTCGCGCACCACCTGCTGCTTGGCGGCAGGCTTGAGACGGATGTTGATGAAGCCGGGTCCGGCGATCTCCACCGCCTCGACCCAGGTCGAGAAGGCCGGGGTGGCCAGCAGCGCACTGCGCAGGCTCTCGGCCACCTGGCGCGGGGGCTGTTTCAGGGGCTTGGCCAGCTGCATGGCCGCCGTGGTGGCCAGGTCGCCGTGTTCGGCCACCTTGGGGGATTCAAAGGCCGCGCGCGCGCCGGTGCCGGGCAGCAACTGCTCCAGCACGATGCCGAGGGTCTGGAGCAGTTCGTTTTTGACAGTCAACATGGGGCCTGATTCTACTGACCGGGGCTGTGTCGCCTGCCGATGCGCCGCCCATCCCGGGGTAACCGTTTGTCAGCAGGATTGCCGGCTGTCCCGTTGTATGCTGGAATCGGGTTGCGATTCACCCACCCCAACTGTTCATAACCTGGAGGAGACACCATGAAAAAACTGCTTTCCCTGCTCGCCCTCGGCCTGTCCCTGAGCCTGGGCGTCGCGCACGCCGATGAAGAGAAGAAGGCCCCCACCGCCCAGCAGAACAAGATGGGCATGTGCAACAAGGAGGCCGGCGACAAGAAGGGCGACGAGCGCAAGGCCTTCATGAGCGAGTGCCTCAAGGCCAAGCCGGCTGCCGCCAAGGCCACGCCCCAGCAGGAGCGCATGAAGAAGTGCAATGCCGACGCCACCGGCAAGACCGGCGACGATCGCAAGAAGTTCATGAGCCAGTGCCTGAGCAATAAATAAGCAGCAGCGCTGCTCGAAAAAACCCCCGCGCGGCGTACCGCTCGCGGGGTTTTTTCATGGGCCGGGCGCAGGTCCGTCGCCTCAGCGGCGGACCTGCCAGAAGCCGGGCTGGCCGTAGTGGTGCTTGAGAAAGTCCACCCACAGCCGCACCCGCAGCGGCAGGTGCTTGCGCTGTGGGAACACCGCATAGATGCCGTTGGGCGGTGCAGCGAACTCCTCCAGCACGGCCACCAGGCGGCCTTCGGCGATCTCCTCTTCCACCTCCCAGGAGCTGCGCCAGGCGATGCCATGGCCGGCCAGGCACCAGTTGTGCAGCACCTGGCCGTCCGAGCAGTCCATGGGGCCGCTGGGACGCAGGTGCATGACTTCCCGGGCACCCTCCTTAGGAATACTGAATGCCCACCCACGGGTCTGGGACGCGTCGCTGGACAGCACCAGGCAGTCGAAACGGGTCAGGTCCTGTGGCATCAGGGGCGTGCCATGGCGCTTGAGAAAATCGGGGGTGGCCACGCACAGGCGCCGGTTGTCGGCCATGCGCACGCTGACCAGGGACGAGTCCGGCATGTCGCCCACGCGCACCGCGCAGTCATATCCCTCACCAGCGATGTCCACCACGCGGTCGCTGAGGTTCAGGGAAATCGTCACATCGGCATGCAGTTCGCGGAATTTCGGGATCAGGGGCGCCACATGGCGGCGGCCGAAACCGGCCGGTGCCGTGATCCGCAGGTGGCCGCTGGCCTTGACACCGCCGGCCGAGACGCTGGCTTCAGCATTGGCTACGTCGGTGAGCAAGCGCTGGCAATCTTCCAGGAAGGCGCTGCCCTCGTGGGTCAGGCTGATGCGCCGCGTGGTGCGCACCAGCAGTTTCACGCCCAGGCGCTCCTCCAGCGCGTCCAGCCGCCGGCCCATGATGGCGGGGGCCACGCCCTCGGCATGGGCGGCCGCAGTCAGGCTGCCGCGGGTGGCCACCGAGACGAAGGACTCCATTTGCTTGAGCTTGTCCATCGGTCAATTATGTCTCTGCGTGCGTCTAATTAAAGAAAAACAAGACGGATTTGTTCATTTTTGAGAAAATCCGGGAACAACTTCTGCGGCACCCGTGAACACCTCACCTGCCTCGATCTACCCCGAAAGCCTGCCCAGGCTGGAGGAAGAGGCCATCCAGACGCGCATGATGCGCGAGCTCTTCGCGCGCACGCGTGAATCGGCGCTGGTGGGTTTCCTGCCGGTATTCCTGATCGTCTGGTCGCACTGGACGGCCCAGCCGCTCGGGCAGTTGCTGCTGTGGGCCGGCTGTGCCCTGCTGGTGCTCGCCTTTCGCGTCGTGCTGGCCCATGTTTTCCTGTCGGTCCTGCCGCGGACCCAGATCGTGCACGGGCGGCTGTGGTTCGGCCTGGAGTGGCTGGGCTCCATCGGCCTGGCCGCCGTCTGGGTCGGCAGCATCACCATGGTAGGCACGGGTCAGGTCGATGCGCTGTTCTTCCTGCGCCTGATCTTCATCGTGGCCCTCGTGGCCTTCCTGCTGAGTGCGCTGGGCATCGAGATGCGGCTCTACGCCAGCTTCATGACCGCCATCGTGGCCGGCACGGTGTGGCAACTGCACCGGCACTACCCGGGTTTTGTCCAGGAGCTGCCGGTGGTGAACTGGGCTTTCGTGGTCTATGCGGTCATGCTGCTGGTGCGCAGCCGGGGCGAGCACCGGCGCACGCGCGAATGGGTACGTGCGCGCCTGACCCAGCGCAAGCTGCTGGACCAGCTGCACCAGAACATCCAGCATGAACTGCAGATGCATGAGTTGCTGCGCAGCCGCACCCAGGAGCTGGAGCTCAGCAACCGCAAGCTCGGCGAACTGGCCATCCGCGACGGCCTGACCGGCGCCTTCCGCCGCGGCCACATCGAGGCCGAATTGCGCCGCCAGGTCAAGGCCTGGGAGCGCCAGCCCGAGGACTTCTCCATCCTCCTGCTCGATATCGATTTCTTCAAGCGCGTCAATGACACGCACGGCCACGCGGTGGGTGACGAAGTGCTGCGGCGCCTGGCGACTCGGGCCCAGGAAACGCTGCGTGGCAGCGACATCTTCGGCCGCTGGGGTGGGGAAGAGTTCATCGTGCTGCTGCCGGCTACGCCCCTGTCGCAGGCCGTGGAGGCCGGCGAACGCGTGCGCCTGGCCATCGCCGACCTGGCGTTCACGGGCGAGGGCGGGCGCCACTTCGGCATCACCGTTTCGGTCGGGGTGGCCCAGCTGGCGCCCGGCGAAACGGCCGAAACCCTGACCCAGCGCGCCGACAAGGCGCTCTACGCCGCCAAGACCGCCGGGCGCAACCGCGTGCTGGCCTACGAGCCCGGGCAGACCCAGTTCAGCCCGCTTTAAGAGCCTGCTCACGGTATCGCAGGGGCCGCGCAAGCACCTTGCCGGGATGGGATGCAAGGCGCAAAACGATGCCGGGCTCAATGCCCGGCGAGGCTTTGCAACGCCGCAGACCGCCCGGCAAGGCGCTTGCCCTTCGGGTTGGGGCGAAATCGGGCGATTTGTCCACCAAATCCCTTGCATGGGCATGAGCCCATGCGGCGTGATCTTCGCGGCCAACTCATCCCGATTGCACCCCAACGCGACCCCTGCGATACCGTGAGCAGGCTCTAAGGATCGCGTTAAGGCCCGCCTAACATGCCCTTGCGCAAATGCAAATGGCGCCCGGCCGGTGGCAGGCGCATGATCTGCGCCCATGAACACCCCCGCTTCCACCCCCACCCTGGCGCTGGAGACCTTGCGCGACTGGATCGGCCTGAGCGAATCCCGCGAAGACCAGCTCACCGCCACGCCGGTGGCCGCCCTCTCGGCCACGCTGGACCGTGAGGATCCGGCCCCCGTGCCCGGCACCGCGCTGCCGCCCCTGTGGCACTGGCTTTACTTCACGCCGCTGACGCGCCACAGCGAGATCGGCGAGGACGGCCATGCCAAACGCGGCGGTTTCCTGCCGCCGGTGCCGCTGCCGCGGCGCATGTGGGCTGGCGGACGGCTGGAGTTCCTGCAGCCGCTGCGCGTGGGCGAGCGTGTGACACGCGTGTCGACCATCAAGGACGTGACGGTGAAAGAGGGCCGCAGCGGCGCCCTGGTCTTCGTCTGCGTGCGCCATGAATTCAGCAACGCCCAAGGCCTGGCGCTGAGCGAAGAGCACGACATCGTCTACCGCGACGCGCCCCAGCCTGGCGCCCCGCAACCGGCCCCCACGCCCGCGCCGCGTGACGAGCAGTTCAGCCGCGAGATCGTGCCCGACCCCGTGCTGCTGTTCCGTTACTCGGCGCTCACCTTCAACGGCCACCGCATCCACTATGACCGCAGCTACGTCACCGGTGTGGAGGGCTACCCCGGCCTCATCGTGCACGGCCCGCTGATCGCCACCCTGCTGCTGGACCTGTTGCGCCGCCACCTGCCCGATGCGAAAGTCAGGCGCTTCAGCTTCAAGGCCGTGCGCCCCACCTTCGACATCCATCCCTTCACGGTCTGCGGCAAGGTCGAAGGCAAGACGGTATCCCTCTGGGGTCGTGACCACGAAGGCTGGCTGACCATGCAAGGTACGGCCGAGATCGCATAAGACAAGAACACACGACATGCACAAGACCGACGCCTACCAGGACATCCGCGACGCGGTGCGCGCCCTCTGCGCCCAGTTCCCCGATGAATACCACCGCAAGATCGATGAGCAGCGCGGCTATCCCGAAGCTTTCGTCGACGCGCTGACGAAAGCCGGTTGGATGGCTGCGCTCATCCCGCAGGAATACGGCGGCTCGGGCCTGTCCATGGCCGAGGCCTCCGTCATCATGGAGGAGATCAACCGCTCGGGTGGCAACTCCGGCGCCTGCCATGGCCAGATGTATGTGATGAACGCCATCGTGCGCAGCGGCTCCCAGAAGCAGAAAGAGCAGTTCCTGCCCAAGATCGCCGCCGGCGAGCTGCGCATCCAGTCCATGGGCGTGACCGAGCCCACCACCGGCAGCGACACCACCAAGCTCAAGACCACGGCCGTGCGCAAGGATGGCCGCTGGGTCATCAACGGCCAGAAGGTCTGGATCTCGCGCATCCAGCACAGCGACCTCATGATCCTGCTGGCACGCACCACACCGGCGGACCAGGTGCAAAAGCGCTCCGAGGGCCTGTCCTGCTTCCTGATCGACCTGCACCAGGCCGTCGGCAACGGTCTCACGGTGCGCCCCATCCTCAACATGGTCAACCACGAGACCAACGAGCTGTTCTTCGACAACCTGGAGATCCCCGAGGAAAACCTGCTCGGCGAGGAGGGCAAGGGCTTCAAGACCCTGCTCGACGGCCTGAACGCCGAGCGCACGCTGATCGCTGCCGAGTGCATCGGCGACGGCTACTGGTTCATCGACCGCGCCAGCCGCTACGCCAAGGACCGCGTGGTGTTCGGCCGCCCCATTGGCCAGAACCAGGGCGTGCAGTTCCCCATTGCCGAGGCCTTCATCGAACTGGAGGCGGCCAACCTGATGCGCTGGAAGGCCTGTGAAAAGATCGATGCCCACCAGAACGCCGGCGCCGAAGCGAACATGGCCAAGTACCTGGCGGCCAAGGCCAGCTGGGAAGCGGCCAATGTGTGCCTGCAGACGCATGGCGGCTTCGGCTTCGCCTGCGAATACGATATCGAGCGCAAGTTCCGCGAGACGCGCCTCTACCAGGTGGCGCCGATTTCCACGAACATGATCTTTTCCTACGTGGCCGAGCACATCCTCGGCCTGCCGCGCAGCTTCTGAGGCGATGACGATGAAACCACTGGAAGGCATCACCGTCGTCACCCTCGAGCACGCCATCGCGGCGCCTTTCTGTTCGCGCCAGCTGGCCGACCAGGGTGCGCGGGTCATCAAGGTCGAACGCCCGGGCAGCGGCGACTTCGCGCGGGGTTACGACAGCCGCGTGAACGGCTTGTCCTCGCACTTCACCTGGACCAACCGCTCCAAGGAAAGCCTGGCACTCGATCTCAAGCACGCCAGGGCAGGCGAGATCATGGACAAGCTGCTCGGCGGCGCCGATGTGCTGGTGCAGAACCTTGCACCCGGTGCCGCCGCGCGCATGGGCCTATCCTTCGAGGCCCTGCACGAGAAGTACCCCAGGCTCATCGTCTGCGACATCTCGGGCTATGGCGACAGCGGCCCCTACCGCGACAAGAAGGCCTACGACCTGCTGATCCAGAGCGAGGCAGGTTTTCTTTCGGTGACGGGCTCGCCCGACGAGCCTGCCAAGGCCGGTTGCTCCATCGCCGACATCGCCGCCGGCATGTACGCCTACACCAACATCCTCACCGCCCTGCTGCAGCGCAGCCGCACCGGCCTGGGCCGGCGCATCGACGTCTCCATGCTGGAGAGCATGGCCGAGTGGATGAGTTTCCCCATGTACTACGCGTATGACGGCGCCGCACCGCCGCCGCGCGCCGGCGCCTCGCACGCCACCATCTACCCTTACGGCCCCTTTGTGGCCGGCGACGGCAAGAGCGTGATGCTGGGCCTGCAGAACGAGCGCGAGTGGGCCGTGTTCTGCGAGCAGGTCCTGCAGCAGCCCGCACTGGCCAAGGACGCACGCTTCGACGCCAACGCCAAGCGTTCGGCCGCGCGCGCCGAAGTCAAGGCGCTGATCGAAACCGCCTTCGGCAAGCTCAGCGCAGCCCAGGTGATCGAACGACTGGAAGCGGCCGGCATCGCCAACGCCCAGGTCAACACCATGGCCGACCTGTGGGCGCACCCGCAGCTGGCCGCGCGCCAGCGCTGGACCGAGGTCAGCACCCCCGTTGGCCCGGTGCCCGCCCTGCTGCCGCCCGGCGCACCCGATGAAGCCCATGTGCGCATGGACGCCATCCCCGCCGTGGGCCAGCACAGCGAGGCCATCCTGCGTGAGCTGGGCCTGAGCGCTGCGGACATCGAACACCTCAAGAACGACAAGGCGATCTGAACCATGACGACCCCAAGCTCCGCAGTCCTCGCCGAATTCGCCGCAAACCTGACATTCGACGCCATCCCTGCGCCGGTGATCCGCCGCACCGAAGATCTGCTGCTCGACTGGTTCGGTTCCGCGCTCGCCGGCAAGAACGCGCGCGCCGTCGAGATCCTGGCCAGCTTCGTCGAAAGCATGGGGCCCAGCGACGGTCCGAGCGAAATCCTGATCCACCGGCGCAGCAGCAGCCCCCTGCTGGCCGCCATGGCCAATGCCGCCGCCTCGCACGTGGCCGAGCAGGACGATGTGCACAACGGCTCGGTCTTTCACCCGGCCACGGTCGTGTTCCCGCCCGCACTGGCGGTGGCGCAGGCCCTGGGCCGCAGTGGCAAAGAGTTGCTCACGGCCTGCGTGGCGGGTTACGAGGTGGGCATCCGTGTGGGTGAGTTCCTCGGGCGTTCGCACTACAAGGTCTTTCACACCACGGGCACGGCCGGCACGTTGGCCGCCGCCGCGGCGGTCGGGCATCTGCTCAAGCTGAACCCGGAGCAGATGCTGAACGCCTTCGGTTCGGCCGGCACGCAGTCGGCCGGCCTGTGGGAATTCCTGCGCGACGCGGCGGACTCCAAGCAGCTGCACACCGCGCATGCGGCCGGCGCGGGCCTCACCGCGGCCTACCTTGCGCAAAAAGGATTCACCGGCGCACGCCGCATCCTCGAAGGCCCGCAAGGCCTGGCGGCCGGCATGTCCAGCGACGCGGAGATCAGCAAGCTCACTGATGGCCTGGGCACGCGCTGGGCCACGGCCGAAACCTCCTTCAAGTTCCACGCCTCCTGCCGCCACACGCACCCGGCGGCCGACGCGCTGCAGCAGGTCTTGCGCGACCACCAGCTCAAGGCCGCCGACGTCAAGCGTGTGATCGCTCTGGTGCACCAGGGGGCCATTGACGTGCTGGGCCCGGTGACCGATCCGCAGACCGTGCACCAGAGCAAGTTCTCCATGGGCACGGTGCTGGGGCTGGTGGCCGTGCTGGGCCGCGCGGGCCTGAGTGAATTCGACGCCAGTTTCAAGTCCGGTGAGGTGACGGCCTTCCACGACAAGGTTGTCATGGAACTCGACCCCGAGGTGGATGCTGCCTACCCCGCGCGCTGGATCGGCAAGGTCCGCGTGGAAACGGTCGATGGCCGCCTGCTGCACGGTCGTGTGGACGAGCCCAAGGGCGACCCAGGCAACACGCTGAGCCGCCCCGAACTCGAAGACAAGGCCCTGCGCCTGGCCCTGTACCACGGCGGCGCGAGTGAAACCGAGATGCGCGCCGCCATGGCCCGGCTCTGGGCCATCGCCGCTGCACCACAGGTGGGCCGGCTGCTGTCCTGACGCACCGGCGTGGCAAATCCCCAGGACCCATGGGCCTTAGGGATCGTGAATAGGCTCTTAGGGATGTCCCGGCTTGTTCGCACGCCGTATCTGAACGAGCATAGGCACCATAAGAAGGAAAAGGGAGTTCCCCATTCATCCAAGCTACGAGGACGACACACCATGAACCTGAACCGCAGAATTTTCACCGCCGCCGCCGTGGCTTCCACCCTGGCCCTGGGCAGCAGCCTGGCCCAGGCCCAGGCCTACCCGGCCAAGCCGATCAGCCTGGTCGTTCCCTTCTCGGCCGGTGGCCCCACCGACATCGTGGCGCGCACCCTGGCCGCCACCATGACCAAGTCCCTGGGCCAGAGCGTGGTGGTCGAAAACAAGGTCGGCGCGGGCGGCACCATTGCCGCCAGCCTCGTGATGAAGGCCGCGCCGGACGGTTACACCTTCCTGATCCACCACAACGGCATGGCCACCGCGCCGGCCCTGTACCGCAAGCTGGCCTACAACCCCGTGACCGATTTTGAGCACGTGGGCAACGTCGTCGACGTGCCCATGACCATGATCGCGCGCAAGGACATGGCTGCCAAGAACCTGGGCGAGCTGATGAGCTACATCAAGGCCAATGCCGACAAGGTCAACCTGGCCAACGCCGGTCTGGGCGCGGTCTCGCACCTCTGCGGCACGCTGTTCCAGCAGGCCCTGGGCGTGACGGTGACCACGGTGCCTTTCTCGGGCACGGGCCCCGCACTCAATGCGCTGCTGGGCGGCCAGGTCGACCTGTTGTGCGACCAGACCACCAACACCGTGCCGCACATCAAGGCCGGTACCGTCAAGATGTACGGTGTGACCACCAAGCAGCGCATCAAGGCCCTGCCCGATGCTCCCACGCTGGATGAAGGCGGCCTCAAGGACTTCGAGGTCATCGTCTGGCACGGTGTCTACGCGCCCAAGGGCACGCCCGCGGCCGTGGTGCAGAAGTTTGGCGACGCCCTGCGTGTCGCCCTCAAGGACCCGGCGTTCGTGAGCCGCATGGCCGACCTCGGCGGTGAGATTCCCCCGGTGGGCCG
This sequence comes from Burkholderiales bacterium, assembly GCA_016185015.1. Lineage (GTDB taxonomy): Bacteria > Pseudomonadota > Gammaproteobacteria > Burkholderiales > Burkholderiaceae_C > Hylemonella. The sequence goes on along the minus strand of JACPOI010000022.1, from coordinate 54,119 downwards.
CCAGTCCTCCGAAGGCCAGCGTGCCTGGCTGACGGCTGAAGTCGACAAGTGGGGCAAGGCCATCCGCGCTGCCGGCCAGTTCGCCGACTGATCGCTACGGCATGTGCCACGCAAAACGCCGGGTTCGCCCGGCGTTTTGCATGGATGCCCGCCGGGCCTTGCGGCAGGAGTAGCATCGCCCCTGGATTCCCTGTTCATCAGCCCGCCACACCATGACCGATCTCGTTGTCCGCCGCCTCCTCGTCGACATGGACGCCCCGATGGCGCGTCACTGGTGCGCCGACGATCCGTTCCGCACTGCCTTCTTCAACGCCCTGTCCATGAGCTTCCCCGTGGGGGAGCAATTCTTCATCGATGCCGTGCGCCAGGGCTACCAGGCCCTTCCTGGCGATCTGCAGGCCCAGTTCAAGGCGGAGGTGCAGGGTTTCGTGGGCCAGGAAGCCACCCACCGTCGCCTGCACGAGCTGTACAACCAGCAACTGGGCAAGCAGGGCCTGGAGAACCGCTGGGGCCCGCGCGCGCAGCAGCGTCTCAAGCAGCTGGAAGACCTGGACCCGCGGCATCCGCTGGCCATCACCGCAGCCAACGAACATTTCACGGCCATCTTTGCCGACTGGCTGCTCAAGCACCCCGAGGTGCTCGGCAGCACAGACCGCCGGCTGGCCACCCTGTGGTTGTGGCACAGCGCCGAGGAGGCTGAGCACCGTTGCACGGCCTTCGGCCTTTACAAAGCATTGGGGGGCAACGAAGCCTGGCGCATCACATGGTTTCGTCGCGCAACGATGTTCTTCCTCGGCGACCTGCTGCGCCAGACCGCGCTCAACCTGCGGCGCGACAAGACGCTGTGGCGCTGGTCGACCTGGACCAGCGCGGTTAGTTTTCTCTTTGGCAAGCAGGGCCTGGTGCGCTGCACCTTCAAGCCCTGGCGCGACTACCTGCGCGCCGATTTCCACCCGGCGCAGCATGATGCGCAGGCCTCACGCCAGTGGCTGGATGCCAACCGCAGCGCCTACACCCCGGTCAGGGGCTGAGTCGCTCCTCAGAAGGATGAGTGGAGTTCGCGTTTCACCTGCTGCTCGGCCATCACGAAGTTGGCGATGGCTATCACCAGCGACGCACCCAGGGCCAGCAGGCCGATGAGCAGCGCCTTCATGCTGGGCGCCGCCAGGCCCAGCAAAGTGAACAGGACAAAGACGGCCAGCAGCGAGATCTTGAAGCGGAACAGCAGGTTGTGGTGCATGGGGTGGTCGGCGCACCTAGGCGCTCGTGTGCAATGCGGGAGTGGTCGATTGTCCGGACGGGCTACCGCGCAGACAAGCGCGAATCCGTATCAGCGGTAACGAAGCGTACGGCTTTGGCCGTCTCGCCCACGCGCGCTTCCTATCCGCCACCGCCCTGTTTCGCATCCTCCACCAGCAAATCCACCAGCTCCCGCGCGTAGGCCGGCAGCGCGTCCAGGCTGCGCACCACGATCTGCATGGCGCGTTCGGCCCAGGGGTCGGCCAGGGGCACGATGCTGATGGCCATGGTCTGGGCGTGGCGGTGCGCGGCCGAGCCGGGCAGGATGGCCACGCCCACCGCGGCCTCCACCATGCGGCAGGCCGCCTCGAAGTTGCTGACCTGGATGCGTTGCTGCATGGGGCGGTGCAGCCCTTCGCAGATCTGCTGCAGGAAGGCGCGGATGGCGCTGCTCTCGTGCAGGCCCACGTGGTCGAAGTCCAGCGTGTCGGCAAAGCTCACGGCGCTGGCGCCGGCCAGCGCATGGCCGCGCGGCACCACCAGCACCAGGCGGTCGCGCCGGTAGGGCAGCACCTGCAGGTTCTCGGTGCGCACCAGGCCGGCCACGATGCCGATGTCGGTCTGCCCCTCCGACACCGCGCGCACGATGTCGTGGCTCAGGCGCTCCTGCAGGTCCACGTTCACGTCCGGGTGGGCCAGCAGGTAAGAGCGCAGCACCGGCGGCAGGAACTCGCCCAGGGCCGTGGTGTTGGCGTGCACGCGCAAATGGCCGCGGATGCCGCGCGCGTACTCCTGCAGGTCGGTGCGCAGGTGTTCCAACTGGCCCAGCACCAGGCGGGCATGGTGCACAAAGGCCTGGCCCGGCGGCGTGAGCGTCACGCCCTGGGAGCTGCGGTGCAGCAGCTTGACGCCCAGGCTTTCCTCGATGTTCTTGATGCGGGTGCTGGCTGCGGGGGCCGACATATGGGCCGCCTCGGCGCCTTTGGTCAGGCTGTCGGCTTCGGCGATGCGCACCATGAGGCGCAGATCGACCAGATCAAAGGGCATGTTCATCAAAATTGGCTGTCAAAAAACGACAGATCATGAAAGAAGGCGTCGATTGTTGTGTTTCCATCGTCGACCGCCCTGATTATGCCGTTCCTGGCCTTCTGGGCCCCAAAAAGTTGATTCGATACTTTTTGTTCGCAATTTACGCATTATTTTGCTATTAATGGTTTTGAAAGTATCAAATAAAGTGGAGGCATGGAAAAAGTCCGCGCCTCTGCCACGTCACAGCCGAAAGCCGTGCTGTTTGACGCCTATGGCACCTTGTTCGACGTCTACAGCGTCGGCTTGGTGGCAGAGCAGCTGTTCCCCGGCCAGGGCCAGGCCCTGGGCCAGCTCTGGCGCGACAAGCAGATCGAATACACGCGTCTGGTCACCACCAGCAACCACGGCACGCACTACCAGCCCTTCTGGCAGCTCACGCAGGCCGGCCTGCGTTACGCCTGCAAGCGCCTCAAGCTCACGCTTACGCCCGAGGCCGAGTTGCAGCTGATGAACCAGTACCGCCACCTGAGCGCCTTCCCCGAGAACCGGGACGTGCTGCAGGCGCTCAAGGCACGCGGCATCACGACCGGCATTCTTTCCAACGGCGACCCCGAGATGCTGGGCATCGCCGTGCGCAGCGCGGGCCTCGAAGGCCTGATGGACCACGTCATCAGCGTGGACGCGGTGCGCAAGTACAAGACCCACCCCGAGGCGTACGCGCTGGGCGAGCAGGCGACCGGCCTGCGTGCCACGCAGATCGTCTTCGTCAGCAGCAACAGCTGGGACGCACTGGCCGCCACCTGGTACGGCTACCGGACCCTGTGGGTTAACCGCTATGCGCTGCCTTTCGAGGAACTGGGCACCCAGCCCACGCGCACCGGCAACACGCTCAACGACGTGCTCGGCTTCTTCCCCGCGGAATGACGCCGACGCCCGCACACGATTTTTCAAGCTTGAGGAGTTAAGACCATGACGCAACGCACCAAAACCCACCGGCTGCAAGTCGCCACCCAGCTGTACCGCTTCATTGAAGACAAGGTGCTGCCGGGCACCGGCATCAGCAGCGCGGATTTCTGGAAGGGCTTCGACGCCATCGCCCACGACCTGGGCCCCAAGAACGCCGCCCTGCTGGCCGAGCGCGACCGCCTGCAGCTGGAGATGGATGCCTGGCACAAGGCCCACCCCGGCCCCATCAAGGACATGAAGGCCTACCGCGCCTTCCTGGAGAAGACGGGTTACCTGGCCCCGGTGCCTGCCGAAGTGCACAGCGACACCGCCAACGTGGACGCCGAGCTGGCCGTGCAGGCCGGCCCGCAGCTGGTGGTGCCCATCCTGAACGCGCGCTACGCGCTCAACGCCGCCAACGCGCGCTGGGGTTCGCTGTACGACGCGCTCTACGGCACCGATGCCCTGCCCGAAGACGGCGGCGCCACCAAGGCCGGCCCCGACGGCAAGAGCTACAACCCGAAACGCGGCGCCAAGGTCATCGAATACGCGCGCCACGTGCTGGACCGTGTGGCCCCGCTGGTCAAGGGCTCGCATCTGAACGCCACCGCTTACACCGTCGAAGGTGGCAAGCTGAAGGTGGCGCTGAAAGACGGCAGCAAATACTGCCTGGTCGACGCGCACAAGTTCGTGGGTTACCAGGGCAGCGCGGTGGCGCCCTCGGCCGTGCTGCTGCGCAACAACGGCATCCACATCGAGATCCAGTTCGACCGCAGCACACCCATCGGCCGCAGCGACGCTGCCGGCGTGAGCGACCTGCTGGTCGAGGCCGCGCTCTCCACCATCCTGGACCTGGAAGACTCCGTGGCCGTGGTCGACGCCGACGACAAGGTGCTGGCCTATGACAACTGGCTGGGCATCCTCAAGGGCACGCTGACCGAAGAGGTGAGCAAGGGCGGCAAGACCTTTGTGCGCCGCCTCAACGCCGACCGCATCTACAAGGGCGCCAACGGCGAAGAGATCCGTCTGCATGGCCGCTCGCTGCTGTTCGTGCGCAACGTTGGCCACCTGATGACCAACCCGGCCATCCTCTACGGCGACGGCAGCGAGATCCATGAAGGCATCATGGACGCCGTCATCACCACCACCATCGCCCTGCACGACCTCAAGGGCCTGACGCAGAACGGCGTGCGCAACTCGCGCACCGGCTCCATCTACATCGTCAAGCCCAAGATGCACGGCCCGGCCGAGGTGGGCTTTGCCTCCGAACTGTTCGCCCGCGTCGAGCAGATGCTGGGCCTGGCCGAGAACACCGTCAAGCTGGGCATCATGGACGAAGAGCGCCGCACCAGCGTGAACCTCAAGGCCTGTATCGCCGCCGCCAAGAGCCGCGTGGCCTTCATCAACACCGGCTTCCTGGACCGCACCGGCGACGAGATGCACACCGCCATGTACGCCGGCCCCATGATCCGCAAGGCCGACATGAAGGGTACCGAGTGGATTGCCGCCTACGAGCAGAGCAATGTGCTCGAAGGCCTGGCCTGCGGCCTCAAGGGCCGCGCCCAGATCGGCAAGGGCATGTGGGCCATGCCCGACCTGATGGCCGCCATGCTCAAGCAAAAGGTGGTGCACCCGCTGGCTGGTGCCAACACCGCCTGGGTGCCCTCGCCCACCGCGGCCACCCTGCACGCCCTGCACTACCACCAGGTCAACGTGGCCGAGATCCAGGACACGCTGGAGCAGCAGGCCACCGCCAAGAACTTCAAGGCCACCGAAGAGAAGCTGCTCACCGGTCTGCTGACCATCCCCGTCGCCAGCAAGCCGAAGTGGACACCTGAGGAAATCCAGCAGGAGCTGGACAACAACGCACAGGGTATCCTGGGCTATGTGGTGCGCTGGATCGACCAGGGCGTGGGCTGCTCCAAGGTGCCCGACATCCACAACGTGGGCCTGATGGAAGACCGCGCCACGCTGCGCATCTCCAGCCAGCACATGGCCAACTGGCTGCTGCACGGCATCACTAACGAAGCGCAGGTGCGCGCCACCTTCGAGCGCATGGCCGCCGTGGTGGACCAGCAGAACGCCGGTGACCCGCTGTACCAGAAGATGGCCGGCAACTTCGCCACCTCCATGGCCTACAAGGCCGCCACCGACCTGGTCTTCAAGGGCCTGGAGCAGCCCAGCGGCTACACCGAGCCGCTGCTGCACGCCTGGCGCCTGAAAGTGAAAGCCGCACACTGACCCGTGTGCGGGGGTCAAGCGCAGGCTTGACCAGCGGTTGAAGCCGCCCCGCCAAGCCAGAATCCGGCTTTGCAAAATGAAAACGGCACCGTCAGGTGCCGTTTTCATTGGGGGTTGACGCTCCTCGCATCAACCTCAAACCGGGGGCAGGCGTTCAGCGCGCGAGGCTCAACTCGCTCACGCGGGCCACACCCTGCGACTGGCGTTCGCTGATGACGCGCTGTGCGCAGCGTGCGTTCAGGAGGGCGAAGGCCTGGTCCACCGGCGCCTTGATTTCCTGGAGGGAGGCGTCCAGCGCGACGTTGTAGCTGGTGGACAAGGTGTCGCCGTCATTGCCGCCGCCCAGCATCTGCGCGCAGTTGTAAGGCTGGTCCACGAAGCGGGACACGGCGGAGCCGGGGGCGTCCATGCTCTGGGCTTGTGCGGCAAAGGCGATGGCGCTGAGGGCCAGGGAAACTGCGATCTTTTTCATGGTGAAACTCCTTGGTGTGTTGTGTAGTCACGCCGAAGAACCAGGGGCCCCTTGTGGGTTTGGCCGTCCATTTCTCGCTGCAACTTCGTCGTGTAGTGAGACTAAGTCGTTTGTAAAAAAGCGCAACAGCGCGTGACACTCGCCGCATTCGTTTATGTCGATTAATTCACGGTGCCATCCGCCGGGCCGGCGCTGGTGTGAAATAAGTCACACGAATTTCCCGGCCTGCTTTACCCACACCGCACAATCCGCCCATGGACGGCCTGCAACCCCTGATCGATTTCGTGACCCAGCACCCGCGCCTGCTGGTCATTACTGGCGCCGGCTGCAGCACCGCCGCCGGCATTCCCGATTACCGTGACGAAAACGGCGCCTGGAAACGCCGCGAGCCCATGCGTTATCAGCTTTTCGTGGAAAGTGCGCTGGCGCGGCGGCGCTACTGGGCCCGCAGCATGCTGGGCTGGCGCACCATGGCCGGTGCCTTGCCCACGGCCGCGCACCACGCGCTGGCGCAGCTGGAGCGCGCGGGCCGCATCGTGCAGCTTGTCACGCAGAACGTTGACGGTTTGCACCAGGCCGCGGGCAGTGCTGCGGTGGTGGACCTGCATGGCCGCATCGACACGGTGTGCTGTCTGGGTTGCGGCGCGCGTTCACCGCGTCGTGATTTGCAGGAGGCGCTGATGGCGCGCAACCCGGACTGGCTGGCGCTCGATGCGCGCAGCCTGCCAGATGGCGATGCAGATCTGGAGTCGCTCGACTTTGCTTCCTTCCACGTGCCCGTTTGCCCGCAGTGCGGCGGCCTGCTCAAGCCGGATGTGGTGTTCTTTGGTGAAAGCGTGCCGCGCGAGCGCGTGGCCGACGTGCGCGCTGCACTGGCCCAGGCCGATGCCGTGCTTGTGGCGGGCTCCTCGCTGATGGTGTATTCGGGTTACCGCTTTGTGGAGGAGGCGGTGGCGGCGGGCAGGCCAGTGGCCGCGGTGAACCGGGGAAGGACACGGGCCGATCCGGTGTTGTCGCTCAAGCTGGAAGCAGAAGTGGGTGCAGCCATCGAGGCACTGGCAGCGGAGCTGGCTGCATAGGCGCTGCAGGTTCGTCCAGCGCACCTGAACCTGCCGGCGCCCTGCGCCATACTCCACGATGACTCCCCGTGCCGAACGCCGCAGAGAAAAGGAACCATCGTGCAATCTGCCAGTGACCAGTGGTTCGACGAAGCCTACTACCAGCGCTACTACTTCGACAAGAAGACCAGCGGGCTCGACCCCGCACATATGGCGCGCTTGAGCGCCTTCGTGTGCAGTTACCTCAAGTACCTGCGCGTGCCCGTGCGGCGGGTGCTGGATGTGGGCTGCGGCATCGGCCTGTGGCGCGAGCTGCTGGCGCCACACTTTCCCGGCGTCAGCTACCACGGCGTGGAGGTCAGCGACTACCTCTGCACGCGCTACGGATGGGAGCGCGGATCGGTGGTGGACTATCGGTGCGCCGAGCCCTTCGACCTGGTGATCTGCCAGGGCGTGCTGCCCTACCTGAGCGAGGTCGATCTGAAGCGGGCGCTGCGCAACCTGGCCACACTGAGCCGGGGCGCCCTGTACGTGGAAGCCGCGGTGGCCGAGGACTACGACCGTGAAACCATTGACGCGACGTTGACCGACCCGCGCCTGTTCCGTCACCCCGCCCGGCTGTACCGGCGCGGCCTGTCGGACGGGTTCACGGAGTTGGGCGGAGGCCTCTGGCTGAGCCACCAGGCCGAGGTGCCGCTGTTCGAGCTCGAGCGCGCGGGCGGCCGCTGATCACGCCCTCCATCGCCATCGACCGGGTCACTCTCCGCCGCCAAACAGGTCCTGAAACTTCTGCGCCGTATCGTCCGCGCCTGCACCTTTGCTCATCGGCACCCCCTTCGGATACTCCTCCGCAATCCGGTCCTCCCAATAGGTTGTCGGGTTCGGCGCGCTGCACAGCCGGCGAAAGACTTCCTGCGGCACGTGCGTGTAGGCGAATACGGTCTTGTCGTCACGGTGCAGGTCCAACTGCTGGGTAGCGACGTCGTAGTCCGCTCGGCGGAAGCGGCCGATCGTGAAAGTCTTGCTTTGCATGGAGCGCATTCTCCCCGGCGCCAGATCCAGGCGCAAGATGGGTCTCAGCCGGCGTCGCCGACCGGCGTGAGCAGGGTCTCGCCCGTGGCCACGAGTTTCTCTTCGCCGTTCTGAGCCGCATACAGCTCGCAGGTCGTGAAGACCTGGGTCTTGCCAGGTTTGACCACGCGGGCCCGCGCGATGAAGCGCTCGCCCACTGCCGGGCGCAGGCAGTTCACGCTGTAGTGCACAGCCAGCACACGCCCGGCGACGGTGGCCGCAGCAAAGCCGCAGGCGGTGTCGATGAGCGCGCCGATCAGGCCCGCATGCAGGAAGCCGGCGTACTGCCCGATCTCCGCGCGCCAGGGCATGCTGATCTCGGCGGCGCCGGTTTCGGCGTGTGTGACTTCGATGCCTGCCCAGCGGTTGAAGGCGGCCTGCTGGTTGATGGCGCGCAGTTGCGCCAGGGTGGCTTGGGGGGTCATGGCAGCTCCCGTGGTGAAGCCTGCCAATGTAGTGAGGGTCGGTACCGACCCTTGTCGCGGCTGCGACGGTCTATCGGGCGCCGGCCGGGGCGGCTACGGTCAGGCTGGCGGCTTGGCGCGCCTGGTTGAGCCGCGCCAGCCGGCCCAGGCCGCCGCCGCTGGCCTCGCCCAGGCTGTAGCTGAGCGTGGCCGTGGTCAGGGGGCCGTTGATGCGCATGGGGATGTTGATGCCCGCGAGTTCAGCCAACTCGCCTGCGCTGGCACGCTTGAGACCCGGCGTCACCGTGGCATCGAGCCAGCCATCCAGTTGCAGGGTGTCGAGGTCCAGGTCTGCTTCGCCCTTGCCTGTGAAGAGCGGCGACTTCCACAGCAGGTCTTCGCTGCGCGCCTTGCCTTGCGTCACGACCAGGCTGGCCTTGAATTCGTTGTAGGCGGTGTTCTCGGTCAGGCGCACGCTGTCGCGACGCTCGGCCCCGCCCAGGCCCAGCTGGTCCTTGCCCGCGAGCAGGGCCTCGGGCAGGTCGACGCCGGCCAGCGTGCCGCGCGTGAGCGCCAGGCTGGCCGTGCCCGTGAGCGACTGGCGCAGCGTTTGCAGCGTGGCGCCCTGCGCGCTCAGGTCGGCCACCAGGTTGCCCTTGCCGCTGAGATGGGACTCGCCGCCGCTCAGGTCGGCCAGCAGCGTGTCGATCTGCACGCCCAAGAGTTTCTGGCGCACGCTGAGTAAAGGCGCCTCGCCGGCGCTCAGGGTCCAACCACCTTGCAGGGTGCCGCCATACAGCTGCGCGGTGATGGGCTCCAAGCTGAGCGTGCCGGAGGCGGCGCGCAGCTCGGCGGCGAATGCACCGGCCTGCAGGCGCGCCACGCGCAGGGACTCGCCGCGCAGCTTGCCACGCAGGTTCAGTGTCTTGAGCCGGTCGAAGTCCTGCGCTTGTGTGCTTTCCTGCAGGCGGCGCGTCCAGTCGCTGACCAGGTAGCGGTCCAGGTCCAGCGCACTGGCCGCGAGGTCGAAGCTCCAGGCCGGCGCCTTGAAGTCCTGCAGCTGCACGCGGCCGCTGAGCCGGCTGTCGTCCACGCCAGCTTTCACGTCCAGCGTCAGCTCCTGTGTGGCCAGGGCGGCCAGCAACTTGCCGCTGGCCGTGGCCTGCAGGCGCGCGGCCAGCAGGGGGTGGCTGACGGTCCAGCTGGTGTTGAGGGCTTCGAGTTGCAGCTGGCGTTTCTCGCTGTCATAGAGCAAGGGGCTGTTGCCACGTCCCTGCAGCACGCCGCCCGCGTGTTTGAGTTCGATGCTGCCCAACATATCGGCGCTCTTCCAGGCCTTGGCGCCCGCTTCGATGGTCGGTATCTGCAGCGTGACGGCCAGCACGGACGGTTCGCGCGTGATGCGACCTTCCAGGGCAAGGGCGCTGGCCTGCCAGAGGTCGCGCGTGAGCTGCACGCGCGCAATGGCCAGCTTGCCTTCGAAAGGGTCTTGCGCCAGCCGGCCGCGCGCCGCGGCGCTGAAAGGCTCCAGCACCAGCCGGTGCTGGTCCGGCCAGGCCGTGAGCCGGCCGCGCCAGTCCAGCAGCAGTTCGTTGAAAGCGCCGGCCTCGCCCTGCGCATGGCCTTCCATCTGGGACAGCTCGTAGCGATGCGCGGCGTGGTCATAAAGCATCTGCGCGTTCAGACGCAGCTGCAGGTCCAGCGGCGGTTGCGCCGACTGCAGGCGCAGGCTGGCCTGTACCTGCCCGGACGTGGCGTCGGCCAGGCGGCCGGTTTCCAGGTTCAGCTCGTGCACGAAATAGGCCTGGCCCGAGGCCTCGTCATGGAGGTTGAGCGTGGAATCGAGCACACGCACCTTCTCCACCGCGAACTGGAGTTCGCCCATCCAGTCGGCCGGTTGCAGCAGGTCGTCGAAATTGGTGCTGCCGTCGGGGTGGCGCAGCAGGTTGGCGTGCACGCCGTCGAGCACGACGCGTTCCACCTGCACCTGCTTGGTGAACAGCGGCCACCAGGCGACGTAGAGCCGCGCGTTCTCCACCGAGGCGAACTTGAGACTGCTGTTGCGCTGGCTCAGGCTGAGCTTGCCGGTCTCCAGGCCCAGCTGCGGGAACCAGGTCACGCGGATGTCGCCTTCGAGCACCAGGTCGCGCTGCTTGTGGGTCTTGACGTAGTCGACGATCTGCGACTTGAAGTCGTTGGCGTCGAGCAGATGGAAGGCCAGGCTCACGATGCCGCCGATCAGTATCAGCATCAGCACCAGGCTGCCCAGCGCGTGCCGCCAGTGCTCCTTGGCGTAGCCCTCGGCAAAGGGCAGCTTGACCGGGGTGATGTAGGCCAGGGTGACGCCGATCACCCCGTACCAGCCCAGGAAGGCCAGCTTGAGCGAGCCCGCCGGCGCGGGGACGGCGGCAGGTGCAGGGGGCGCTTTCTTGCCGGGCTTGCTCATGGGGAGGAGGGGGAGAAGACGGGGACGACCATTCTTGATGAAGTGGTGCTTGCCGTCTGTAAGTTGTGGTAACGACCGCGTGTCGTTCCCCCTGTAGCGCGCACTGGTGTCAGGCCGGCTTTTTCCTTTTCCGTTGGAGGAAGAACCAGGCATACAGCACGGCCAGCAGCAGCACGTTGCTGAAGAAGATGCGCGGGTCGCTCCACGGTACCCCGTCGACCCGCAGGTCCGAGAGCGGCCACAGGAAGGGCGTGGGAAAGAACGCTTCGCTGTGCGTGAAGATGTCCACCGCGATGTGCAGGCCCCAGGCGCCCAGTTCCATCAGGGGCTTGCCGCGCAGCAGCCAGACCAGGCCGAACACGAGGGCGAACACCACCAGGCTGTGCGTGGCGTTGTAGAGGCTGTACACATAGGCCGGGATGAGCGTGGGGTCTGGCGGGTGGCCCAGGCCGTTGAAAAAATCCAGGCCATGGACCCACAGGCCGTTGGCGAAGACCAGGCCGAAGGAAAAGAGGTCAGGCACGGTGCCGAAGCCGAAGGCGGTCCAGAAGCTGCGCCGGCTGGTCCGGCCCAGCGCCAGGCCGCCCCAGAGCCCGTGCGAGACGATGTCCATGTGCGGGGGGTGGCAGCCGGCTTGGGGCTACGACAGCATCAGCAGCACCAGCCCCAGCGCAGCCGGCAAGGCCTGGACGAAGAGGATCTTGCGGCTGGCGGTGGCTGCGCCGTAGAGGCCGGCCACCGCCACACAGAGCAGGAAGAAGACCTGGATGTGCGTGCCCGCGGCGCCCAGGCTCAGCCCCCAGAGCAGGCCGGCGGCCAGAAAGCCGTTGTACAGGCCCTGGTTGGCGGCCAGCACCTTGGAGGCCTGGGCCTTCTCCAGTGTCTGGCCGAAGGCCTTCAGGCCGGCCGGCTTGTCCCAGAGGAACATTTCCAGCACGAGGAACCAGATGTGCAGCAGGGCGACGAGGACGATGACGATGGCGGCAAGGACGGACATGGCGTTTCCTTCGGGTGGGGTGCGCAGGTATCAAACGATACCTCAGGCGCGGGCCCGCGAGGAAAGGCGTGCGCCCGCCTAGCCGGTCAGGGCGGCCACTTCCTGCGCCGTGGTCCAGGCGATGGGGTCGCGGTCCAGCACGTCGTGCAGGTCCAGCTGCAGGGCCAGGGCCGTGGTCTCGGGAAAGGTCTCCGCCAGATCCTCGTCGGTGTAGCCCATCTCCATGGCGCGGCAGCGCCATACGGCCAGGTGCAGGATGCCGCTGAGGGGCTCATAGTTGTCGCGCTCGAAGGGCGCGTCCTGGTGTTCCAGGATGTCCACCAAGACCTGCGGCAGCTGCCAGGCGCGGGCCAGGTCGGCTCCGACCTGGGCGTAGTTGTAGCCAACCTGTTCGTATTCGGCGCTGTGTCGCTGCGGAGCGTACAGGGGCATACGACGGTCGAGTTCCTCCATCTGCCGGGGCATGCCCAGGTGCATGACCAGCATGCCCAGGCCGTGCAGCAGCCCGGCCGTGAACGGCGACACCGGATGGCGGGCGTCCTTGGCGAGGTGCCGCGTGAGTTTGGCCACGTTCAGGCTGTAGCGCCAGAAGCGCGGCATGTCCACGTTGCCGACCTGGCGGAAGGCGCTCGTGGCGGCCGCGGCATAGGCCAGCTCGCGCACCTGCTGCAGGCCCACCAGGGCCATCGCCTCGCTCACGCTGGTGATCGGCTTTTGCAGTTGATGGTAGGCCGTGCCGACGAGTTGCAGCACGCGCGTGGTCAGCACGGGGTCCTGGCCCAGGAGCCGGTTGATCTGGAAGAGGTCGGGTTCGTCCCGGTCGAGTTCGGCCAGCAGCAGCGCGATCACGCGAGGAATGCTCGGAAGCGCGGCGGGGGAGTGGAGCAGGCTGGCAAGTTCCATGGGGTGTTTCAGAGTTGCCCGTACTGGGTGCTGCCGATGTCGCTTTTCCCGCTGGCGGCAGGGGCGCTGCCGGCCGGTTCGGCGGGCGTCTCTGCGCTGCGGCGCGCCAGGCGCACCCGGGCGTGGGAGACGTCACCCGGGACTTCACGTGTGCGCATGGCTGTGGCGGCCCGTGCCTGCTCGGCGCCGTCGCCGGCCCGGGCCGGCATGGCGAAGGCGTCGACCGATTCGTCGACGCGCCAGAAGACGCCCTGCAGCGTGACGCCCGCGCGGTTCATGGCGCCGGTCATCATGCGCTGCTCCGCCTGGGCGAAGCTGGCGGCTGTGCCGTTCCACTTGGCCTCGAACAGCTTGCTCACCTCGATCATGGCAATGAAGACCTCGTGCTGCTGGTCGACGTTCACCACCTTGAACTTGTACATGTTGGAGAGCACTTCCATGGCCAGCATGCTTTCGCGGATGGACTGGTAGAGCATCTCGCGTCGATAGCGCATGCCCTCGTCGGCTGGCATGCGTTCCGCACGGGTTTCGCGCTGGGCTGGGGCGGCGGTCTTCTGGCCGAGCAGGGTCTTGATCTGGGGCAGCATGGTGGTACTCAGGTGGTGATGTCGGGGAGGCAGGTGCGGTCTCAGCGAAATTTCATCCGGGCCTGGAAGGCGGCCCAGCAATTGGCGCAGCGGAAACGGCCGGGCGAGGTTTCCACGCCACCGACTTCGGGCCGGTCGGCCTGGCACTCGCCGATGCAAAAACGCTGCTTGTCACGTTGCGGGTCGAGCGAGCCCGGCAGGGCGGGCGACATGCGCCCGCGCACCGCACGGGTTTTCGCCGTGGCGGCTTCCTGCTGGGGCTCTGCCATGGCGTCGGACGGGTTCACAACGCGGCCTCGGCCAGCTGCTTCTGTTGCCGTACCCGCCGGGTGTATTCGCGCAGGGCTTCTTCGGCCCGCTCGATCTCGCGCGACGGCGCGGTGCGAGGGGCCAGGCAGTCCTGCAACACCGCGCTCATGGCGGCCAGGGTGTCACGCCATGCCGTCTCTGCGTCGGTGGCCGGCGGGCGGTGGGCGAACTCTGCTTGCGGGTCTTCCATGCGTGCTTCCATTCAAAGGCTGGCACGCTGGCAAAAGTGGGAGGTGGCAAAACACAGAAACACGCAGGCGGCGTTTCTGTTTGCGACAAGCGCCGGTCTGATACAGACTGTCTTGACGGCAACCCCGCTATCGTGCCCAGTGGGCTTTAGACCGGAGGCTTTGCGACCCCGACTTTCGTACGGGTGTGCCAAAGGTAAATGTCAGGCATGAATATAAACCAGTACGGGTACTTTTGGGCTCAAAACCTTCAGGGTTGGCCGCGGTGTGCACGGGGGCGAATACTAACTATCGAACGGGCTTCTTGATAGTCCTGGCTCGTCCTAGCCCGGCCAGGCCATCCACAGGATGGCCAACCCGGACACCAGCATCACGGCTTCCATGAGCTGCAGGAAGCGGTGCTCGGGCAGGTGCAGCACCAGGCGCTTGGACAGGGTTGAGCCGATGAGCACGAAGACGCCGATCAGCAGGCCCTGGCCGATGGCGCGGTGGTCGATCACGCCCAGCGTGTGGAAGGTCGCGCCCTTGGCCAGGAAGACCGCCAGTGAACTGGCGGCCTCGGTGCCGATGTAGGCGCCTTTCACCAGGCCGTAGGCCAGGAAGAAAGGGGTGTTGATCGCACCGGTGGAGGCGACGATGCCCGTGAGGTAGCCGATGACCGCGCCCACCAGCGCCATGTGGCCGAGGTGGGGTTTCCATTCCATGCGGCGCAGCCAGCGCCGCACCGGGATCATGAGCAGCAGGAAGCTGCCGAGGATGAGCTCGATCAGGCGCGGGTTGAACTGCACCAGGGTGTTGGCGCCCAGCACCACGGCGGGCACGGAGGTGGCCGCGTAGACGCCGCAGAGTTTCCAGTCGATGCTGCGCCACCACAGGCCCACGCGCGCCAGGTTGGCCACGATGGCCACCAGCGCAATCACGGGCACGGCCGTCATGGGGCCGTAGAAATACACCAGCGGCGGCATCAGCAGGATGGTGGTGCCGAAGCCGATCACCCCGCCCAGCACGCCCGCGCCCAGGCCGACGGCGCAGATCAGCAGCATGGGCAGCAGTTCGCTCATGGCCGCTTCAGTTGCGCACCGTGCTGTCGATCACGAAGCGCTTCACGACCAGCGGGGTGTCACCGATGTGAAAAGCCCGCGCGCGTTCGCGCAGCGCGACGTCATCGGCCGTCATGCGCTCGAAACGGCGCAGGTGATCGGTCCAGGATTCGTCGACGATGTGCTCGATATAAACGCCCGGCTGGCTCAGGTCCTGCAGCAGCTCCCAATGGAGTGCGCCGCGGCGCAGGCGGCTGTGCCGGTTTTCCTGCAGCACCGCCTTGAACGCTTCGGCTTGCGCGGGATCGATGCGGTACTCGATCGTGACCAGGATGTGGCCGGAGGCCGGCGGCGTGCTGACCACCGGCTGCGTGTACTCGTTCGCCGGCGTCAGGTCTTCCTCGCCGTGATGGCCCGCCCAGTAGCGCCGGGCCAGGAACAGAGTGAGCACGGCCGAGATGGCCGCCACCAGCAGGCTGGTCTGCACGCTGCTCCAGGTGGCCACCTGTCCCCAGACGGCAGCGCCGATGGCGCCCGAGCCCATGAGCGCCATCTGGTACATGGACATGCCCCGGGCGCGCACCCAGTTGGGCAGCGCCATCTGGGCTGACACGCTCAGGGAATTGGCCACCGTGATCCAGGCCACGCCACCCAGGAACATGGTGGGCACGGCCAGGTAGATATTGGGTGCGAAGGCGATCACGGCCATCGACGCGGCCTGCAGCACGGTGCCGAAGACCACGCGCTGGTCGAGGTTCATGGCCTGGCGCATGCGCGGCAGGAAGAGCACGGCGACGACAGCGCCCGAGCCCATGGCGGCCAGCAGCAGGGTGAAGGTACCGGCGCCGCCGTCGGGCAGGCCGCGCGCCACCAGGGGCAACAGGGCCAGCACCGCCGTGCAGTGGCTGTAGAACAGGGCGATGCGCAGCAGCACGACGCGCAGGCGCGCCGAATGCGCGACGAACTGCAGGCCCACCCGCATGGCGCTGAAGAGTTTCTCGCGGCCCAGGGGATGGGGTTTGTGCTCGCGGCGCCAGCGCATGATGGTGAATCCGGCGATCACCGAAAGCGCGGCATTGAGCAGGAAGACGTAGAGGGTGCCGGCGCTGGCGATCAGGGCGCCCGCCACCAGCGGGCCGATGATGCGCGAGCCGTTCATGGCCGCGCCATTGAGCGCCAGGGCCGCCGGCAGCTGCGTGCGCGGCACCAGCTCGGGCACGATGGCCGCAAAGACCGGCCAGCGCATGGCCAGGCCGATGCCGTTGGCAAAGGTCAGCGCCAGCAGCAGGGCCGGCGACATCCAGCCCGCCAGGATGGTCACGCACATCAGCAGGGCCACGCCGGCCACCCAGAACTGGGTCAGGATGAAATAACGCCGGCGGTCCAGGATGTCGGCCATGGCCCCGCTGGGCAGGCCCAGCAGGAACACGGGCAGGGTCGAGGCAGTCTGCACCAGGGCCACCCAGATGGGGGTCGTGGTCAGCGAGGTCATCATCCACGCGGCTGCCACATCGTTCATCCACATGCAGACGTTGGCGGTCAGCCAGGTGGCCCACAGCATGCGGAACACCGGCAGGCGCAGCGGGGCCAGTGCCGACAGGGCGGGTTCGCCGCCCGGCGCAGGCGCCGCGCTCAAAGGCCGGGGGCGGAAGAAAGATCGCATGGCTGCATTCTCCCGCAAGCCACTCAGGCGGGTGCCGTCGCCCCCTGCGCGCGGATGCAGGTCAGGCCCAGGGCTGGCGCCGTGCCGACAAAGGGTGTGAGGTTGAGGTCCGCGTCGCCCAGGGCCCATTGCACCGTGTGCAGCGCGCCGCCTGTCAGCGCCACCACGCCCTTGAGACGCAGCAGGTCGGGGCCGCGCAAGTCCGCTACGCGGGCCTGCAGGGCCGCCGACGCAAGGGGCTCGGGCAGCGCGATGAAGGCCGCGGCGGCGGCGTGGTGGTGGGCGTGGGCGTGCGCGGCAGCCACGGGCGCCATGGGGCGGTCGTCTTGCAGCAAGGCGCGCAGTTGCATCCAGGTCAGTGAGGCCTGGGCGGACAGCGCCATCTGCGCGCGCGGGTTCAAGCGCCGCACCTCGGCCTGCAGGGCCAGGGCCGATGCCTGGTCGGTCTTGGTGAGGATGACCGCGTCGGCCGCCTCGATCTGTGCGCGCGCCTCGCGCTGGGCGGCGAGCAGGGCGGTGCCAGCGCTGGCACTGGCGCAGGCCAGCACGCCTGCCAGCTGGTAGCGCTCGCGCAGGAAGGGCGTGGTCTCGAACGCGGCGATGACGGGCCCGGGGTCGGCCAGCCCGGTGGTTTCGATCACCACGCTGGAAAATGCGGGACGCCTGCGCTGCAGGCGGTCCCACCAGAGTTCGGTGAGCGCTTCTTCGAGGCCCGGCAGGCCGCTGCAGCAGATGCAGCTGTTGGCCAGCAACCGCGCGCTGTCCACCGCGCTGGCCAGCAGGCGGTCGTCAAAGCCCACCTCGCCGATCTCGTTGACCACCAGGGCCGCATCGGCCAGCGCCGGCTCGCGCAGCCACTGCCGCAGCAAGGTGGTCTTGCCGCTGCCCAGGTAGCCGGTGAGCAGCCAGACGGGCGTGCGCCGGCTGTTCATGAGGGCTCGGGTTGATAGCCCAGGCGTGCCGAGATGGCCTGGCCGGCCTGCACCACCAGGCTGGCGAATTTGCGCAGGCTGGTCTTGGAGACCCGCTGCGCCGGCCCGGCCAGGCCCACGGCGGCCACGACCGCACCATTGGCATCGAAGATGGGCGCGGCCACGCCGCGCATGCCGTCCTCGGACTCTTCATCGTCCAGGGCGTAGCCGCTCTGGCGCACCTGGGCCAGCAGCTGCGTGAGCTGTGCCTTGTCGGTCAGGGTGCGCGCGGTGCGGGGCTGCAGCCGGGCGCGCAGCACATGGGCCACCACCAGCGGCGCGCTGTAGGCCAGCAGGGCGCGGCCTTCGCTGGTGCAGTAGGCCGGCATGCGCACGCCCAGGTAGGAGCGCGTGCGGATGGCGTGCGGGCTGTCGATGTTGCGCAGGTAGAGGATTTCCGTGTCGTGCAGAACCGCCAGGTGCACGGTCTCGCCGCTCTGGTCGCGCAGCGCGTGCAGATGCGGCACCGCCAGCTCCGACACATCCATGCGCCGGCGTACCTGCGCGCCCAGCGAGAACAGCAGCAGGCCCAGGCGGTAGCGTCCGTCCACAGGGTTCTGCTCCAGGAAACCTTCGGCCACCAGGGTGCTGGCCAGCCGGTGCGCCGTGCTCTTGGCCACGCCCAGGCGCTTGGCCAGGGCGGTGATGCCCAGCTCCGGCTCCTCCGCAGTGAAAGTCTTGAGCAGGCGCAGCGCACCGCCCACCGAGGACAGGCGGCGCGGCGGCGAGGGTAGGTCCGCGTGGCTCAACGGTCGGGCTCGATGGTCATGTGGATGGGGCCGGCTACGCCTTCGCCCACCAGCGAGCGCAGGGCCAGGTTGGTTTCGTGCAGGCCGAAGCTGTGGGTGCTCATGGCCGTCACGTTGTGGCGGTTGCCCGCGATCAGCTGCAGCGCCAGCTCCACCGATTCATATGAATGCCCGCGCATGCCCTTGACGGTGAGGAAGTTGGCGATGATGCGGTCGCTGTCGAAGGCCGGGATTTTCTGCCGTTTCTGCCCGCCCAGGATGACCCGGCCGCGCTTGCGCGCCAACTCGATGGCACTCACCACCGACGCCGGCCCGCCGGCCGCGCAGTCGATCACCAGATCGGCCATGCGCCCGCCGGTGAGGTCGGCCACGGTCTCCAGCAGGTCCTGCGCCTCGATGTCGATGGTGTGGTGCGCGCCCAGCTCGCGCGCCAGGGCCAGGCGCTGGCGGTCGGTCTCGTGGCCCAGGCCGGTGAGGATGATCTGCTCGGCCCCCGCCTCGCGCGCGGCCACCACGCAGGCCAGGCCCTGCTGGCCGGGCCCCTGGATCACGACGGTCTGCCCGGGGCCGGCACCGCCTTGCAGATAAGTCCACTCGATGCCGTTGGACAGGGGCAGGGCCAGGGCCGCATGGCGTGCCGACACGCCCTGGGGCACGTGGTGGAAGACGGTGTTGAGATGTAGGAGCTGCTGCTGCGCAAAACCGCCCCACAGGCCGGGCGCCACCGACAGTGCCGTGGCGCCGTAGCGCAGGCCGCCCAGGCGCCAGTCGGTGGCGTTGCACAGGCGGAATTCGCCCGAGCGGCAGTACTCGCAGTGGCCGCAGGGCAGGTACTCCTCCAGCGCGACCAGGTCACCCTCCTTCACGTTCCAGTGGCGTGCGGCCAGCGCGCCGATCTGCTCTACATGGCCCACGGTCTCGTGGCCCAGGATCAACGGGCCGCGCGCGGTGGGCAGGTTCTGGTAATAGCCCCAGTCGCTGCCGCAGACGCCGGTACAGGCCACGCGCAGCAGGCCGCTGGCGGCGTCCGGCGCGGGCAGATCCAGCTCACGGATTTCGGTGACGCCGGCGGCCACGGCGACGGCCGCCTTCATGCGGCGCTCCCGGGTGTGGTGCCGGTCATACCGAAGCGTGCGGCGTGTTGGGCGCGGCGCGCAGCGCGTCCTTGGCCGCCTCGTGGAAGGGCTGGCCCTCGGGGAGCACGATGGCGGCCGAGCGGATCTTCTGCACATGCGGTTCGGTGCCGGGCGGGGGCGTGCCCTTCTCGGCCAGGGCGGTGGCCGCGGCCATGAGGCGGCGGCGCGCCTGCACAATGCCGCGGTCGGTGCCGGTGAGGTGCTCGCGCGTGCGGTCGGCGATCGGCCCCATGCTTTCCTGCAGCGAGGCGTCCTGGATGGCGATGCCCTCGACCCCGCTGTAGAGCTCACCACGGCGCTGCTTCTCGCGGTCCATCAGGTAGTCGTTGCGCTGGTTGGCCAGCGGCACATAGCTGCCCGGTTCGTACTTGCAGTGGATGCCGTGGCCGGCCTGCATGGCCTGGCGCTCCTTCTCTGTCAGCGGGCGGGTGGCGTGGTAGTCGAAGCTCCAGGCCCAGCAGTTCTCGTCGTCAATGGGCACCCAGAAATGGCCGTGCACCGGGTGGTCGCCGCGCGGTGCGATCATGGTGAAGGAGGGCATGATCCAGGGCGTGATGCGCCAGTACAGTTGGCCGGGCTCGGCCTTGCGGCGCACGCCGATGAGCAGGCCGCCTTCGGTGTCCACCACCTCGAACTGCGGCTTGAGGTCCTTCATGTTGTATTCGTTGCCCTTGGCGCCCTTGAACAGCGGGTCGTTGCTCAGGCCGCCGCGGTGCAGGAAGGACACGTGGCTGGAGTCGATGCCGCCCTCCAGGGCCTGCAGCCAGTTGCATTCCTGCAGGCGCTTGGAAGTGAAGCTGTGGCTCAGCGGCACGGTGGCGAACTCCCACTCGGGCGGCGGGGGCTGCAGCTCGGGCGGGCCCATGTAGATCCAGATCACACCGCCGCGCTCGACCAGCGGGTAGGACTTGAGCTTGATCTTCTCGCAGTAGCGGCTGCCTTCGGGCTCCGAGGGCACCTCGGTGCAGTTGCCGTGGATGTCGTATTTCCAGCCGTGGTAGGGGCAGCGCAGGCCGTTCTCTTCATTGCGGCCGAACCAGAGCGAGACGCCGCGGTGCGCGCAGAACTCGTCCATCACGCCCAGGCGGCCCTGGGTGTCGCGGATGGCAATGAGCCGTTCACCCAGCAGTTTCAGGCGCACCGGCGGGCAGTCGGGGGTGGGCAATTCTTCCGACAGCAGGGCCGGCTGCCAGTAGCGCCGGAAGAGCTTGCCCATGGGGGTGTCGGCGTTGGTGCGGGTGACCAGCTCGTTTTGTTCCTTGTTCAACATCGCGTTCTCCTGTTCCGCATGGAGGAATGGTTTTCCTTTGAAGGGAACAAAGATAGCATGAGCCCACTGGCCCCCGCAACAAAAACAGGAGACCCCATGAGGCGGAAAATTTTCCTCGCCGCCGCGCTCGCCGGCTTCGCGAGCGCCGTGCTCGCGCAAGGACCGCAGCCCGGCGCCGACTGGCCCGGGCGGCCGGTGCGCATCGTCGTGCCCTACGCCCCGGGCGGCTCCTCCGACACCCTGGGCCGCATGATCGCGCAGCAGTTGCAGTTGCAGCTCAAGCAGACCTTCATCGTCGAGAACAAGGCTGGCGGCGGCGGCACCATCGGTTCGGGCCAGGTGGCCAAGCTGCCGCCCGACGGCTACACCCTGGTGGTCTCGGGCATTGGCTCGCACGTCATCGCGCCGGTGGAGGCCAAGACCTTCAACCCCATGAGCGACTTCACCCACATTGCGATGCTGGGCGGCCCGCCCCTGGCGCTGGTGGTGCACCCCTCGGTGCCGGCGACCACCGTGCCGGAGTTCATCGCCTATGCCAGGCAGCTCAAGACCGGCCTGAGCTGGGGCTCTCCCGGCCAGGGCACGCACGGCCACCTGGTCGGCGAGCTGCTGGCCAAGCAGGCCCAGTATGCGCAGACCCACATCAGCTACAAGGGCGCGGGCCCGGCCGTCACCGACCTGCTCAGCGGGCAGATCCAGGCCGCAGTGATGACCTATTCCTCGGCCAATGCCTTCGTCAAGAACGGCCGCCTCAGGGCCCTGGCCACCACGGCGTCCAAACGCCTGGCCGAGATCCCGAACGTACCTACCTTCGCCGAGCTGGGGTACCCCGGCCTGACCTCCATCACCTGGTTCGCGCTGTCGGGTCCGCCCGGCATGCCGGCGGCTCTGGTGGCGCGCATCAACGAGGAGGTGCGCCGGGGCCTGCAGTCCGAGGCGGCGCAAAAGCAACTGGCCTTCGAGAGCATGGAAACCCAGGACTGGGATGCTGCCACCTTCACGCGCTATGTGGGCAGCGAGATCGAGCGCTGGACGCCCCTGGTGCAGTCCATCAAGAAACCCGACTAAGGCGCGCACCGCAGCATGTCCAAGCTACAACTCTCGGTCGCCATGGGCGACTACGACCGCACCCGCGCGCTCTACGACGGCCGCGTGCAGATCGACGGGGTCGACCCGGTCTACATGCTGCTCAACCCGGAGGAGATGTTCTTCCGCGCCATGCGCAGTCGCGACTTTGACATCGCCGAGCTGTCCTTCTCCAGCTACCTGGTGAAACACTCACAAGGCGACTGTCCGTACATCGCCGTGCCGGTCTTCCTCTCCCGCGCCTTCCGTCACACCTCGATCTACGTGCGCAAGGATCGCATCAAAAGGCCGGCCGACCTCAAGGGCCGGCGCGTGGGCCTGCCCGAGTACCAGCTCACGGCCAATGTGTGGGCGCGTGCCATCCTGCAGGATGACTACGGCGTGCGGCCCGAAGACATCAGCTGGGTGCGCGGCGGCATCGACACGCCTGGGCGGCCCGAGAAGATCGCGCTGCAGCTGCCCCCGGGCGTGCAGGTGGAGGCCGCGCCCGAGGGCACGACCATTTCGGAGTTGCTGGACCGCGGCGAGATCGACGGCTTCATCGGTCCGCGCCCGCCCAACCGCGTCGCCCTGCGCAATCCCAACATCGGCTGGCTGTTTGACGACCCGACGGCCGAGGCCAAGGACTACTACCGCCGCACCGGCGTCTTCCCCATCATGCATGTGGTGGGCATCCGCAAGGAACTGGCCCAGGCCCATCCCTGGCTGCCGGCGGCGGTGGTGAAAGCCTTCACGGCGGCTAAGGCCCATGCGCTGGAGCAGCTGTCGGACACCTCGGCCACCAAGGTGACCCTGCCCTTCGTGGAAGAGCAGCTGAAAGCGGCGCGCGAGTCCCTGGGCGAGGACTACTGGTCCTACGGCGTGCCGGCCGCGCGCAAGACGCTGGAGACCTTTGTGCGGCATCACCACGCGCAGGGTCTGTCGCAGCGCCTGGTGGCGGTGGAAGAACTCTTCCATCCCGCCACCTACGAGACCTACTCGATCTAGGGCCCTTTCACCCGCGAGAAATGAGTGCGACCCGCCCTAGGCGGCGGTTTCCCGGCGCGCCGCGCCGGCGTAAAGATCCAGGCAACGTTCACGCCAGGCGTGGACCGGATCGTCGGCCAGCAGCAGCGGGAAGGGGCTGCTCACGCGAGCCCACATGAAACCGCCGAAGGCCAGGTAGTCGGCATAACCGGGCTGCTCGCCGCAGATGTAGGGCCCGTGGCCCAGGGCCTGGCGCAGGGGCTGCAGCGACTTGCGGAAGGCGTCGACGCGCTCCTCGCGGCCGGCTTGCAGGTCTTCCAGTGTGGTCTTGTACATCTTCTCGCGCGAAGCGCGGAAGTAGGCCTGATCGGCCGGGTCCAGGCTGTCGTGCAGGTCCTTGAGGATCAGGCGTGCAATGCCGCCGTGGACCGTGGTCTGTACCCAGTACTGGAAGAACTTGAGCACGTGGCCCTCGGCGCCGTCAGGGATGAGGCGCGGGGTGTCGGGAAAGGCCGTGTCCAGGTGCTGCACGATGGCCCAGCTGTCGGTGACGAGCTGGCCCGCGTGGCCCAGGGTGGGGATGGTGAGCTTGTCGCCGCCAGCGCTGATGCTGGGGATGTCGCCGAACAGCACGTCGCGCACTTCGAAGGCCAGGCCCTTGTGCAGCAAGGCCAGACGCACACGCCAGCTGTTGGGGCTGAAGTGGGCGCGCTTCGCATTCACCAGGTCATACAGCAGCATGGGCGTGTTTCCTTCGGGTTTCAGTTCGTGCGCAGGCTGCGCGCGGCAAACAGCGCCAGGCAGGCGGCCAGGAAGGCCCCCAGCGCGTACTGCCAGGGCAGGTTGATGGCAAAGCCCATCTCGTCGGTCCACAGCACGTAAAGGCTGTAGAGGCCGAGCAGGGCCACACCGCGCATCAGCCAGGCCTGCGGCCGCAGGTGGCGTTCGGGAATGCGCCCGGCCAGCCAGGCGCCCGTCAGTCCGCTGAGCACGCCGGCTGCGGCGCCCACCGACACGTCGGCCGGCCAGTGCGCGCCCACGGCGATGCGCGAGCAGGCCACGCCGAAGGCCAGGACAAAAAGCCACAGCCAGCGCAGGCGTTGCCGGGGTGCCATGGCGAAATAGATGGCGGCGGCACCGGCGAAGGCCGTGAGGGCATGCCCCGAGGGCATGGCGGCGATGAACAGCGGCTCACCGATGACGTGGATGCCTTCCAGGCCCAGCACTTCCAGCGGACGCGGGTTGTCGGCCAGGTTCTTGCCCACGCGCGTGAGCACGCCGGCCAGCGGCGCGGCGCAGATCCAGGCCAGGACGATGCGCGGTGCGCGCCACAGCGCGGGCGCGGTGGCGGCGTAGATGGCCCAGCCGGTGCCGAAGAGCGAGAGCAGGGCCCAGAAGCCGTCAGGCAGCACCATGAAGGCGCGGTTGAGCGCGCGGAACACGCCGGGTTCGTACCAGCCCAACCAGAGCGGCGCGGTCAACGCGGCCACGATGAAGGGAAGGGTCCAGTGCCAGGGGGCGATGCGGCGGTCGGGTACAGCGTCGTTCATGGAAATTCAGGAGGCGTCCTGGCGGCGCGGCGCGGGGCGGCCGGCCCAGACGTGGCAAAGATACAGACGGAAGTGCGAAATGGTGCGCCCGGCATGCTGCACGGGCAGGGTGTCGGCCAGCTCGCAGCGCTCGAACAGGCCCTCGCCCACGGGCAGCGCGTGCGCCATCTGCGACCAGTCCAGCAGCACGGCGCTGGCGCCCAGGGGCAGGGGCCCGGTCCACAGCGAGAACTGGTCGAAGTCCGGCGCCAGCACGTGCACCGGCATGGGACGGGCGTACCAGGCGTAGCGGCTGGCCAGGGTCCAGTTCTGCACGGCCAGGTGGGCGATGTTGTACTCGCGCGCGAGTTCCTGCGCGCGCGCGCCGGCCTCGTCCCAGCCGTAGAAGTCGGTGAAGGGGTTGAGCATCTCCGGCTCCTTGCTGCCGGGTGGCTCGCCAGCGATCCAGGGCGGGCCGGCCAGCAGCATGAGCACGTACATGCCCACGGTGAACACGGCCTGCAGGCTGCCCAGCACCCAGATCAGTGTGTGCCGCCCGCCCGCCCACAGCGCGGCCAGGCCCAGGCCGGCAAAGGGCGCCAGGGCCACCCAGGCCGGTGCCGTCCAGTGCGGCAGGCTGGAGCCGCCGCCCGAGAGATAGGCCAGCACAGCGAAGGGCAGGGCGAAGAAGGCCAGCAACCAGGCCTGGGCGCGGTCCAGCTCGAAGCCGCCCAGCACCTTGTGGCGCAGGCCGAAGATGCCCCAGACCAGTAGCGGGTAGAGCAGGGCTTGCGCCAGCAGGAAGACCAGCACCTGGCCCAGTTGCCAGTGGCTGCCCTTGCCGTGCTTGAGCTGGTAGGCAAAGGAGATCCATTCGTGCTGCGCGTTCCACACAAAGACCGGCAGTACCACCACCACGGCCAGCAACAGGGCGATCCACGGACCGGCTTGCCTGAGCAGGCGCAGACCGTGGGCCGACAGCAGGCAGGCCAGCACCGGCAGCGCGGCGAAGATGGCGGTGTATTTGGAGAGGCCGGCCAGCCCGAGCAATGCGCCCAGCAGCAGCCATTCGGGCAGGCGCTGCGCGACGCTCTCGTCCAGCAGGCGCAGGGTCTGCCAGAGGATGGCGGCGGTGAACAGCATCAGCAGCGTGTCGGGCAGCAGGCCGATGCCCAGGATGTGCAGCACCGGCGCCAGGCTGTAGGCCAGCACGGCCCACAGGCCGGCGGCGTCGGCGCTGCCGGCGGCCGGCACCAGCAGGGCGTGCAGGCGGCGCGCGGTGTCATGGATGAAGAGTGCGGTCAGCACCCAGAGCGCTTCGGGGACGAGGCGCAGCAAGCCCTCCGGTGCATTCAGCGCCACCAGCGGCCACTGTATCCAGCCCACCAGGGGCGGGTGGTCGTAATAACTGAGCGCCAGGTTGGCACCGTAGAGCGCGTAATGCGCCTCGTCGCCCGACAGGCCCAGCACCCAGCCCAGCACGAAGTGCAGCAGGCTGTGGCCCAGCAGGAGCAGGGTCAGCAGGGTGGAGGGGCGGGCGGTGAGGGACACGGTGGAGCCGAAAGCGTTGGGACGGTGAAGTCTAAACGAGGGAGGCGGTTGGGCCACTGGCTAAACTGCAGGCCATGGAGACCCCCCAAGCTGCCATCGACCCTTGCCGCTGCCCCTTGTGCGGCCAGCCCAATGGTTGCGCCAACGAGATCGAGCGGGCCACCGGCCAGCCCCAGCCGCTCTGCTGGTGCACCACGGTGACCTTCACGCCGGAGTTGCTGGCGCGTGTGCCGGCGCAGGCGCAGCGCCAGGCCTGCATCTGCGCGGCCTGCGCGGGCGCCGTCCCGCGCTGAGGCGGCCTGCCTGCTAGCATCAGGCTCCCACCCCCACGGACCTGCCCTGCCATGACCCGCAGCCATGAAGAACAACGCCAGGCCCAGCGCTCGACCTGGATCAGCGTCTGGGTCAACCTGTTCCTGGCCAGTGCCCAGGTGGCGATCGGCGTGTTTGCGCGCTCGCAGGCCCTGATCGCCGACGGCCTGCATTCCCTGTCCGACCTGGTGGCCGATGGCGTGGTGCTGTTTGCTGCGCGCCACTCGCACGCCGAGGCCGATGCGGAACACCCCTACGGCCATGCACGCTTCGAGACGGCCGCCTCGCTGGCCATCGGCCTGATCCTGCTGGCCACCGGTGTGGGCATGGTGTGGACGGCCGGGGTCAAGCTGCACGACGGGCAGAACCTGGACGCCGTGCATCCGATGGCCCTGGTGGCGGCCCTCGTCACGCTGGTGGCCAAGGAGGGGTTGTTCCGCTACATGCGGCGCATCGGCGAGCGGCTCAAGAGCTCCATGCTGATCGCCAACGCCTGGCACGCGCGCGCCGATGCCGCCTCGTCGCTGGTGGTGGCGGTGGGCATCGCGGCCAACCTGCTGGGTTACCACAGCATGGACGCGGTGGCGGCTGTCATCGTGGGCTTCATGATCGTCAAGGCGGGCTGGGGCTTCTCGGTCGACGCCTTCCACAGCCTGACCGACCATGCGCTCGACCCCGAGGAGATCGCACGCATCCACGGCACGGCGCGCGCCGTTGACGGCGTACTGGATGTGCACAACCTGCGCACCCGCCGCATGGGCGACTGGGCCGTGATCGACATGCACGTCGAGGTGGACACGCATCTTTCGGTGTCCGAGGGGCACTACATTGCCGAGCAGATCGCCGCGCAGGTCAAGGCCGCGCACCGCGTGGCCGAATGCACCGTGCACATCGACCCTGGCACGGTGCGCCACCTCGCGCGCGTGCTGGCGCTGCCGCCGCGCGCGCAAGTGCAGGCACTGGCGCTGGACGCGCTGGGCCGCCCGGCCCTGCTGCGCCTGCATTACCTGGACAGCGGGCTGGAGGTGGAGGCCGAGCTGGCTGCGCACGTCAGCGCAGCCGAGCTGCAGCGCCTGCAGCGCGAACTGCAGGCCGCGCTGGCGGGCCTGGGCCATGTAAGCCGCGTCAGCCTGCGCTGCGCCCCCGCCGGAGCGCACGTTTGAAACACCCGGCCACCCTGCCCGAGATGCAGGCGCGCTACGGTGAGCGTTACCGCTGGCTGTTGTTGCTGGCGGTGATGGTGGGCACCATGGCCTCCATCATGTCGTCCACCATCATCAACGTGGCCATTCCCGACATGAGCCACCAGTTCACGCTGGGCCAGGAGCGCGCGCAGTGGGCCACCTCCAGTTTCATGGTGGCCACCACCGTGGCCATGCTGTGCACGCCCTGGTTGCTGGCAAGCTTCGGTTACCGCCGCACCTACGCGGTGTCCATGTTGATGCTGATGGTGGGTGGCGTGGTGGGCGGGCTGGCCGGCAACTTCGAGGTGGTGCTGGGCGCGCGCGTGGTCGAGGGCCTGGCCGCGGGCGTGGTGCAGCCCATCCCGGCCATCATCATCATGCGGGCCTTCCAGCCGCACGAGCGCGGCCGCGCTGGCGGCATCTTTGGCATGGGCGTGGTGCTGGCCCCGGCACTGGGCCCCAGCATCGGCGGCCTGCTGGTCGACTGGTTCGGCTGGCGTTCGATCTTCTTCATGGTCGTGCCTTTCTGCCTGGCCTCGATCTGGCTGGCCTACCGCTATGTGCCGGTCACCGCACCCGGTGGCGCCGCGGCAGACCGCCAGGGCAACCGGCTGGACTGGGCCGGCCTGTTGCTGGCCACGGTGGGCACGTTGTGCCTGCTCAACGGCATGGTCGAACTGCACGGCGCAACGACCACACAGGCCTGGGTGCTGCTGGGTGTGGCGCTGGCCTGCACGGTGGGTTTCATCGGGTGGCAGCGGAAGCAGGCGCATCGCGGCGACATGCCGCTCATGCACCCGGACCTGTTCGCCTTCCGATCCTTTGCCATGGGCAGCCTGGTGGCCTTCATCTACGGCACGGCCCTGTTCGGCTCCACCTACCTGCTGCCGCTGTACATCCAGATGGCGCAGCAGCTCTCGGCCTCCCACGTGGGCACCATCATGCTGCCGGCCGGCCTGGTGCTGGCTGTCACCATCCCGCTGGCCGGGCGCCTGTCGGACCACTGGCCGATCCGCGTGCTGATCTGCCTGGGCCTGGCGCTGCTGGCCGCTTCGTTCGCGCTGATGGTGACGATCAGCCTGCACGCCACGCTGTGGCTGCTGGTGGCCTGGGTGGTGCTGGGCCGCGTCGGCCTGGGTTTCATCCTGCCGTCGCTGAACAACGGCGCCATGGCGGGCCTGGAGCCGCGGCTGATCTCGCAGGCGTCCAGCGCCATCAATTTCCTGCGCATGCTGGGCGGCGCGGTGGGCGTGAGCCTGTGCGGCATCGTGCTGGAGTGGCGCATCGCCGCGCACGGCGACAGCCTGGTGCGGCCCGACAGCAGCCTGGCGCGGCTCGCCGCCTTCGACGAAACCTTCGTCATGCTGGCGGGGGTCTGCGCGCTGGCCATGCTGGCGGCCTGGCAGATGCGTGCGCCTGCGCGATTGGAGACATAGAACCATGTGCCAGCTGCTGGGCATGAACTGCAATGTGCCGACCGATGTGATGTTCAGCTTCGCCGGTTTTGCCGAGCGCGGCGGGCGCACCGACCACCACGGCGACGGCTGGGGCATCGCCTTCTTCGAGGACAAGGGCCTGCGCCATTTCGTCGACCACCAATCGGCCGCCGAGTCGCCGGTGGCCGAGCTGATCCGCCACTACCCCATCAAGAGCCGCAATGTCATCTCGCACATCCGCAAGGCCACCCAGGGCGAGGTGACGCTGGAGAACTGTCACCCCTTCGTGCGCGAGCTCTGGGGGCGCTACTGGGTGTTCGCGCACAACGGCGACCTCAAGGACTACGCGCCGCGCCTGCACGGGAGCTTTCGCCCGGTGGGCCACACCGACAGCGAGCGCGCCTTCTGCTGGCTGCTGCAGGAACTGGCCAAGTCGCATGCCAGCGTGCCCAGCATTGCGGAGCTCACGCTGACGCTGCGCGAACTGGTGCCGCAGATCTCGCAACACGGCACCTTCAATTTCCTGCTGAGCAATGGCGAGGCGCTGTGGGCGCATGCCTCCACCAACCTGTACCACGTGGTACGCCAGCATCCTTTCGGCAGCGCCACGCTGCGCGACGAAGACCTGAGCGTGAACTTCGCCGAGCAGGCTGCCCCTGGCGACCGTGTGGCGGTGGTGGTGACGGCGCCGCTGACCACCAACGAGGTCTGGACGCCGTTTGCGCCGGGCGAGTTGCGGGTCTTCGTGAACGGTGCGCCGGTGGCCTAGCGCGGGTCTTCAGCGCACCGTCATCGCCGCTTCGAGCGCGTCGACGAACATGGCCGCCACGTCGAAGCCGGCCTGGTCGGTGATTTCCTGGAAACAGGTGGGGCTGGTGACGTTGATCTCGGTGAGACAGTCGCCGATCACGTCCAGGCCGATGAGCAGCATGCCGCGTGCGGCCAGCACGGGGCCGATGGCCTCGGCGATCTCGCGGTCGCGCGGGCTCAGGGCCTGGGCCACGCCCTTGCCGCCAGCCGCCAGGTTGCCGCGCACCTCGCCCCCCTGCGGGATGCGCGCCAGCGCATAGGGCACGGGCTTGCCGCCGATGACCAGGATGCGCTTGTCGCCCTGGGCGATGGCCGGCAGGAACTTCTGCACCATCAGGGTCTGCGCGCCGTCGCGGTTCAGGGTTTCAATGATGGCGCCCAGATTCAGGCCTTCGTCCTTCACCCGGAAGATGCCCATGCCGCCCATGCCGTCCAGCGGCTTCAGGATGATGTCGCGGTGCTGGGCGTGGAAGTCGCGCACGGCCTGCGCTTCGCGCGTGACCAGGGTGGGCGTGGTGAACTGCGGGAACTCGAGAATGGCAAGCTTTTCCGGGTGGTCACGCAGGGCGCGCGGCTTGTTGAAGACCCGCGCGCCTTCGCGTTCGGCCTGCTCGAGCAGGTGGGTCGCGTAGAAGAACTCGCTGTCGAAGGGCGGGTCCTTGCGCATGACGATGGCGTCGAAGTCGCGCAGTGCAGCCAGGCGCTGGGCCGGCGCTAGTGGCGCTTCGTGGAACCAGTGTTCTTCGTGGCCGGTTAGGCGGATGCGACGCACATGGGCCTGCACGCCGGTGGTGACCTGCCAGCTCAGGTGGCGCGGCTCACAGGCCGCCAGCGTGTGGCCGCGGCGCTGCGCCTCGCGCATCATGGCAAAGGTGCTGTCCTTGTAGGTCTTGAAGGATTCCAGCGGGTCGGCGACAAAAAGCAGGTTCATGGCGGGCGGTCGCGGCGTGGCGAGGGGGAGGAGCCGGGAAGTCTCTCATGAAACCAGAAGGCGCAGGGGCGCAGGCCCATCGACGCGGGGCGGGTGGCCCGCCAGAAAACAGGCAAAAGCAAGGACTGGACCAGCCGCCCGACCCGATTACAATGCCCAAGACCCAAAGAGCAAGATTCGTGCCTTTATGAAATTCCCCCTCCTCCACTGCCTGCTGTGCGCGGCCTGCGCCTTGACAGCGGGCGTGGCTGGTGCCGAGACGGCCGATGCCAAGAAGCCGATGAACATCGAGGCCGATGCGCTGCGTTATGACGACCTCAAGCAGATCAGCGTCTTCAGCGGCAATGTGGTGCTGACCCGGGGCTCCATCATCATCAAGGGCACACGCATCGAAGTGCGCCAGGACCCGCAGGGTTACCAGTTCGGCGTGGTGACGGCCGAGCCGGGCCAGCGCGCCTTCTTCCGCCAGAAACGCGACGGCGAGAACGAATACATCGAGGGCGAGAGCGAGACCATCGAATACGACGGCCGCGCCGACGTGTTCAAACTCATCAAGGACGCCCGCCTGCGCCGCCTGCGCGGCACCCAGGTGGCCGACGTGGTGACGGGGACCATCATCCAGTACAACAGCCTGACCGACGTTTTCACGGTGGACGGCAGCCCGCAAAAGGGCGGTGAGCGTGTGCGCGCCACCCTGACGCCGCGCAACGAGACGGCCGCGCCACCGGCCCCCCGCGCCAGCGCGCCCTTGCGCTCCGACAACACCCTGGGCGGAGGGCGCAATTGAGCGACAGCCTGCAGACGGCCGCCGGCACCCTGCCGCCCGATTCCCAGCCCGACTCGGCTCTCGCCCAGGACACGCTGCCCGGCGGCGAACCGAGCCGCCTGGAAGCACGCCACCTCAAGAAGTTCTACGGCAGCCGCGAGGTCGTCAAGGACGTCTCGCTGACCGTTCGCAAGGGCGAGGTGGTGGGGCTGCTGGGCCCGAACGGCGCGGGCAAGACCACGTCCTTCTACATGATCGTGGGCCTGGTGCGCGCTAGCGCCGGCGAGATCCTGATCGACGACGATGCGGTCGCGCACATGCCCATCCACCAGCGCGCGCGCCTGGGCCTGAGCTACCTGCCGCAGGAGGCATCGATCTTCCGCAAGCTCAACGTCGAGGACAACGTGCGCGCCGTGCTCGAGCTGCAGCAAGACGCGGACGGCAAGCCCCTGCGCTAGGACCAGATCGAGCAGCAGCTCACCGCGCTGCTGCAGGACCTGCGGGTGGAGCATCTGCGCGCCTCGCCCGCACTCGCGCTGTCGGGTGGCGAGCGCCGCCGTGTGGAGATCGCGCGCGCCCTGGCCACGCAGCCGCGTTTCATCCTGCTGGACGAGCCCTTCGCCGGCATCGATCCGATCGCGGTGATCGAGATCCAGCGCATCATCAGCTTCCTGAAAGCGCGCGGCATCGGCGTGCTGATCACCGACCACAACGTGCGTGAGACCCTGGGCATTTGCGACCACGCCTACATCATCAGCGAAGGCCGTGTGCTGGCCCAGGGCACACCGGCCGAGATCGTCAACAACGCCGACGTGCGCCGGGTTTACCTGGGCGAGCACTTCAAGATGTGAAGGGTTTTTCCCTGCACATCGGCTAGCAATATGAAACAGGGACTGTCGCTGCGGGTCTCCCAGCATCTGGCGCTCACGCCCCAGCTGCAGCAGTCCATCCGCCTCCTGCAGCTCTCCACGCTGGAGCTCAACCAGGAAGTCGAGCAGCTGCTCGACGAAAACCCCGTTCTGGAGCGTGCCGACGACAGCGTCGAGCGCGAGGCCCATGGCCTGGAGCGCGCCGATACGCCCGTGGCTCAGGACGAGGCCGACTACGAATACAGCAGCACCCCGGCCAGCGAGGGACCGGACGAAACCGCCGCGGTGACCAGCCTGGAGAGCGAGGGCAGCTGGGAAGGCGACGGCAGCGTGGACATGTCGCCCGACGACAGCGAGTGGGGCGGCGACGCCCCGGCGCGCAATGGCGCGCGCGAGGATGACGAAGCCGATGCCACCGAGCTGGCGCGCAGCCAGGAGTCGCTGCAGGACTTTCTCAAGCGCCAGGCCCTGTCCCTGCGCCTGAGTGCCGAAGACAGCGCGGCGCTGCAGTTCCTGATCGAGTCGCTCAACGAAGACGGTTACCTGGAGGACCCGATCGAGGAGCTGGCGCGCAGCCTGACCGGGGAGGATCCGGAGCACGAGGAGGCGATGATCGCGCACTTCGCGCTGGCGCTGCGCCTGTTGCAAAGCCTGGAGCCCACGGGCGTGGGCGCGCGCAACATGGCCGAATGCCTGCGCCTGCAGTTGCTGGCCTTGCAGGCCGACGCGATGCGGGGTGCGGCGTCCTTGCCGGAGCCGGCGGTGGTGGCGCAGGCCCTGCGCATGATCGAGCAGCCGCCCGAACTGCTGGCGCGGCGCGACCTCAGGAAACTGGCCCAGCTCTGCGGCGGCAGCGAGGCGCTGACGCGCGAGGCCCTGGGCCTGGTGGCGCGACTGGAGCCCAAGCCCGGCCGGCGCTTCGTGAACGTCGAGCGCAACGTGATCGTGCCCGACGTGCTGGTGCTGCGCAGCGGCAGCGGCGCGCAGACCCGCTTTCGCGTGCAGCTCAACCCCGACATCATGCCGCGGCTGCGCGTGCACGATATCTATGCCAACGCGCTCAAGGGCCACAAGGCTGGCGGCCGCGAGGGCGACAACTACGCCGCGCTGCAGCAGCGCCTGCAGGAGGCGCGCTGGTTCATCAAGAACATCCAGCAGCGCTTCGACACCATCCTGCGCGTCTCCAGCGCCATCGTCGAGCGGCAGAAGAACTTCTTCATGCACGGCGAGCTGGCCATGCGCCCGCTGGTGCTGCGCGAGATCGCCGACGAGCTGGGCCTGCACGAGTCCACCATCAGCCGCGTGACCACGGCCAAGTACATGTCCACGCCCTTCGGCACCTACGAGCTCAAGTACTTCTTCGGCTCGGGCCTGGGCACCGAATCGGGCGGCAACGCCTCCAGCACGGCGGTGCGCGCGCTGATCAAGCAGTTTGTCAACGCCGAAAATGCCAAGAAGCCCCTGTCCGACAGCCAGCTCTCCGAGATGCTCAAGGAGCAGGGCATCGAGTGCGCGCGTCGCACCGTGGCCAAATACCGCGAGGCCTTGAAAATAGCCCCCGCCAACCTGCGCAAGGCACTCTGACGTGAACCAACTCACTCTTTTTCTCCCCTGCGCCGCCGGCGTGGAGGACTATCTGGCCGCCGAGATCCTGCGGATCACGGCGCTGCCCCCGGGCTGCATCACCAAGCAGCGTGGCGGCGTGGCGGTGCGCACTTCGTTTGCGCACGCCATGCTGCTCAACCTCTACAGCCGCCTGGCGCAGCGTGTGCTGGTGCTGGTGTCGTACACCGAGTACCGCAACGAGCAGGACCTGTACCGCGCCGCCATGGCGGTGCCCTGGGAGCACTGGTTCACGCCCAAGGAGAGCATCAAGGTCGAGATCACGGCGCAGCACAGCCCGCTGACCAGCCTCAACTTCGCGGCGCTGAAGGTCAAGGACGCGGTCTGTGACCATTTCCGCGAGACCTCGGGTGGCGTGCGCCCCGATGTGGACACCCAATGGCCCGATGTGCGCATCTACGCCCACCTGACCACCGACAGCTGTTCGCTCTACATCGACACCTCGGGTGAGCCGCTGTTCAAGCGCGGCTGGCGCGAGGACAAGGGCGATGCACCCCTGAAGGAAACCCTGGCGGCTGCCATGATCGCCGCCAGCGGCTGGGCCGAGGGCAACGCGGACGGTGACCTGACGCCGCTCTACGACCCCTGCTGCGGCAGCGGCACCATCGCCATCGAGGCGGCGCAGATTGCCTGCAACATCGCGGCCGGCTCCCTGCGCCGTTTTGCGTTCGAGAAATACCGGCCCTTCCGCGCCGCCGAATGGGCCGCCATGAAGACCGATGCCGCGCAGGCGGTGGTCAAGCCCGAGCCGGGCCAGGCCGCGCTGATCTACGGCAGCGACGTGTCGCACCGCATGGTGGACTTCGCCCAGCGCAATGCCGAGCGCGCCGGGGTGGCCGACGTGATCGAGTTCCGTGGCGGTGACGCCCTGCAGCGCCTGCCGCCCTGCGCCGCACCGGGTGTGATGCTGGTCAACCCGCCCTATGGCGAACGCATCGAGGCGGGCGGCTTCGCCGGCGCCGCGCGTTTTGGCGCGCGCGAGCTGCCCGAGGCCGACCGCGCCGGTGATGACCATGACTTCTTCAGCAAGCTGGCCAGCCACTGGAAAAAGAACTACAGCGGCTGGACCGCCTGGGTGCTCACGCCCGACCTCAAGCTGCCCAGCAAGATGCGCCTGAAGGAATCGCGCCGCGTCCCGATGTGGAACGGCCCGCTGGAGTGCCGGCTGTTCAAGTTCGAGATGATCAAGGGTTCGGCACGCGAGAAGTCGGTCGAGCCATGATCGTGCTGGACACCAACATCGTGCTGGACCTGCTGGTCTTCGACGACCCGGCCACGCCGCCGCTGAAGGATGCGCTTGCTGCGCGTCAGCTGCAGTGGATCGCCACGCAGGCCATGCGCGAGGAACTCGCACGGGTGCTGGCCTACCCGCACATCGCGTCGCGCCTGGCCTACTACCAGCTCGGCGCCGACGACGTGCTGGCCGCTTTCGACCGGCAGGTGCAGATCGTCGAGACGGCCCCGCGGGTGTCTTGCGTCTGCAAGGACCCGGACGACCAGAAGTTCATCGACCTGGCCGTGGCGCACCGTGCGCGGCTGCTCAGCAAGGACCACGCCGTGTTGCGCCTTAAGCGACGCCTGCTGCCGCTGGGGGTGAGCACCGCCCCGGCCCTGGCCCCCGCGACCCACTGATCATCACTTCTCGGGAACGACCATGACGACATCCGACACCCCCACCCCCGGCGAGCTGCTGCAGCCCGAGGATTTCGACGAGCTCGACGCCATCCTCGACGACCTGCGCACGCGCGACGAGGAAATCCCGCAATGGGAATTCTGCGAAGGCTTCATGGCCGCACTGATCTGCGGGCGTCGCCCCATGTCGCCAGAGGAATATCTGCCCGTGCTGCTGGGCCTGGACGATGCCGCTGCCCTGGCGCCTTTTGCCGATGCGACGCAGCGTGAGCGCTTTCTGACGCTGTGGATGCGACGCTGGCAGGAGGTGGCGGCGGCGCTCGACGCCGACGTGGAGAACCTGGAAGACGAGGCGGCCTACCAGCCCGAGGTGATGGACGTGCGCGGCGCGATCGCCGCGCTGCCCGACGCCGAGCGTGCGGAACTCGGCGAGGAGGTGCCGGCTTTCGCCCAGGTCTGGGCCCTGGGTTTCATGTTTGCCGTGGAGAACTGGCCCGAGGAGTGGGCCCCCCCGCGCGACAAGGAGGCCGCACAGTGGCTGGACGAGGCCCTGGAAACCATCGTGACCATGACCGAGGATGACACCGGCGAGCCCGAGATTTCACCGTTCGGCGACGATACGCCGCCCTCGGTCAGCGTGGAGCGCCTCAATGCCTTTGGCGATGCGATCTGGGCCGTCTACGACCTGCGCGAACTCTGGCGCAGCATCGGTCCGCGCGTGGAGACCGTGCGCAAGGAAGCCACGCCCGGGCGCAACGACCTTTGTTACTGCGGCAGCGGCAAGAAATACAAGAAGTGCCACGGCGCGACCTGAGGCACCTGGCTCAGGTCGCGGCGCCCCAGTACCGGGCCAGTCGCTCGCTGATGCGCTTGCCGTGCGTCAGAGTGATTTCCTGCAGACTGAGGGGCACCCGCAGTTTTCGAGCCGCTGCCAGCGCCTGGCGGGCCTCGTCTTCGAGGCCCAGGCGATCCAGGGTGGCGGCTTCCAGCACGCGCGCCAGATAGAAGGTCGGATCCCGCCGGACCGAGGTGCGCGCTTCGCTCAGGGCCTCTTCGTTGTTCCCGGCCCGCAGCAGAAAGTACCCCAGCGCCCAGCCCCAGAATCCCAGGCGCCGGTCCCGTGGGCTGATCTTCATGCCCAGGCGCATGCGTGCGATCCCTTCCCCCAGCTGGCCTTGCATCGCCTGCGCGGCGCCCAGCGCCACATGGGCCTGGGCGTTGCTGGGATCGATGTCCAGGGCCTGCAGCAGGATGGCGCTGCCGCGCTCATGCCGCCCGATGTCGCACAGGGCACAACCGGTGTAGCCCAGGACTTCGGCACTGCCCTCGTCGAGCGCGATGGCGCGCTCGGCGGCTTGCAGCACCTCGCTCTCAGCTTGCGCCGCATCAGGCAGCATGCCGAGGTTGCGGGCCAATGCGGTCAGCAGCGCGTAGTGGGCGTGCCCCAAGCCGAAGGCAGGGTCCAAGGCCACGCTTCTGTGCAACTGCTGGCGGGCTTCGTCCAGTGAGGCCTGGCCCCAGCCCTTGAGGGTGATGGCGCCGATGGCCTGGCGGTAGTGGGCCCAGGCATCCAGGTTCTCGGGCCGCTGGCGGCGGATGTGCGCCATCTCGGCGCGTGTGAGCTCGGGCTCCAGCTGCGAGATGATGCCGCGCGCGATCGCGTCCTGCAGGTCCCCGGTGGCGTCCGCTGCACTTTCGAACTGTCCGCTCCACAGCACGTGCCCGCTGGCCGCTTCGGTCAGCTGCGTCGAGACGCGCAACGTGGCGTCCAGTACCCGCACGCTGCCCTCCACCACGTAGCGCACGCCGAGTTGCCGGGCAATTTCTGACAGCGTGGCCGGCTGGTTCCGGAAGGCAAAGGATGAAGCGTGGGAGATCAGCAGGAAACCCGGTACGCGGGCCAGCAAGGCAATCACATCCTCGGCCAGGCCGTCGGCCAGCAGCTGGACCCGACGGTCCTCCGAGCGCATGCTGAAGGGCAGCACGGCAATCGTGGGCTGGCCCTGTGCCACGGAAGGTGTCACGGCGACGGCAGGCGGCTGCAGCTCGAGCGAGAAGCGGTAGCCGCGGCCAGCCACGGTCGAGATGGCCTGGCTGCCCAGCAGCTTGCGCAGGGCTGAAACTTGCACGGAGAGGTTGTTCTCTTCCACCACCAGCCCGGGCCAGACGCGGTTCAAGGCATCTTCCTTGCTCAGCATGTGCGGGTGGCTTTCGAGCAGGCAGAGCAGCAGGTCGAATGCGCGCGCGCCCAGAGTGGCCGGCACGCCGTCCAGCAGCAGGACACGGTCCGCCGGACGGACCTCACACTGGGCAAAACGGTAGGAATGCAAGAGGAGCTCCCGGAGGACTACCTTTTTAGCAGGATTTAGGAAATCTTTCAGAGCATTAAAGGACAGACCCGGGGCTGGAGGACGACAGTCAAGCCATCGTCCACACACCTGAGGAAATGCAATGAACCTGGCCCTGCCCACCCCCACCAAAGCGTCCATGATGGAAACCGTCAGCATTCAGGAACGTCAGCGCCCCTTGCGGGCCCGCTACAAGACCGAACCCGAGGCGGCCCGGGTCACCGACTATGCGAGCACCCGCAGCAGCGATCCGCGCGATCCCCTGCACTTCATCGTGGAGCCCAAGCAAGGTTCTGGTGTTCAGCTGCCCGTGGGCGTGCACGGTGCCGTCGGTGGTTTGCACGATGCGCCGTGCCCTGGCGACATCATGTGCGCGGCCCTGGCGGCCTGCCAGGACTCCTCGATCCGCATGGTGGCCAACCTGCTGGGCGTGGAGCTGGCCTCATTGACCGTGGAGGTCACGGCCGAGGTCGATGTGCGTGGTGCCCTGGGCATGGACCCGCAGGTGCCGGTGGGTTTCCAGGCCCTGCGTTGTGACGTGCACCTGAGCGCGAAGGAGGGGACGCCACCGGAACTGCTGGCCAAGCTGCGCATGGGCGCGGAGCGCTGCTGCGTCGTGCTGCAGACCTTGCGCCAGCCGCCGACCGTGCAGACCGTATTTCACGGTGCCGACCTCAGCTGAAAAATGCCTGCAGCGCGCGGGCGGTCTCGGCCGGCAATTCTTCAGGGATGAAGTGGCCGGCTGGCAGCAGCTGGCCGCTCACGGTGGCGCTGCATTGGGCCTGCCAGAGTTCCAGCGGCTTGAAGAGCTTGTGCACCACGCCACGCTCGCCCCACAGCACCAACGTGTCGCAGGCGATCTTCCGGCCTTGCGCGCGACTGGTGCGGTCGTGCTCCAGGTCGATGCCGGCGCTGGCGCGGTAGTCCTCGCAGGCGCCGTGGATGGCTTCGGGTCTGCAGAAGCAGCGTTCGTACTCGGCCAGCGCCTGCGGCTCGATGTAGCCCAGCCCCGCGCTGCCCCAGCCGCCCAGCTTGGCGTGCAGATAGGTCCTGGCGTCGGCGCCGATCATGCGTTCGGGCAGGGGCCAGGGCTGGATCAGATGGAACCAGTGGTAGTAGGCGCGCGCGAAGTCCATGTCCGTCGCCGCGTACATGTCCAGCGTGGGGGCGATGTCGATCACGCAGAGCTTCGCCACCTTCTCGGGATGGTCCAGAGCCAGACGTGCGGCGACACGGCCACCGCGGTCATGGCCGGCGAGGAAGAAACGTGGGCACTCCAGCTGGTCCATCACATCCACCAGGTCCTGCGCCATGGTGCGCTTGCTGTAGTTGCCATGGTCGGGCAGGCCGGCGGGTTGGGACGAATCGCCGTAGCCGCGCAGGTCGGGCAGCACGAGCCAGTAGTCGTTTTTCAGCTGCTGCGCCACGCGCTGCCACAAGGCGTGGGTTTGCGGGAAGCCATGCACCAGCAGCAGGGCGGGCTTGCCACCGCGTGGTGTAGCTGGCACACGGGCCTGGATCTGCACCCCGTTGACCTCGAAGCGGCGGGTCTCGAAACCTTCAAACCAGTTCATCGCATCAACTCCAGCAGGCGGGACAGGGCATGGTGCACGGTGGCGGCGCGCACCGCAGCGCGGTCGCCGGGGAAGTTCATCTTCTCGGTCAGCCGTTGCCCTGGCAGGGCGTAACCGAACCAGACCAGACCAACGGGCTTGTCGGGTGTGCCTCCGGTGGGGCCGGCCACGCCGGTGACGGCCACGGCCACCTGGGCCCGCGAATGTGCCAGCGCACCGGCGGCCATGGCGCGCGCCACCTCCTCGCTGACGGCGCCGTGCCGTTCGATCTGCGCAGCCTCCACACCCAGCAGCTCGTTCTTGGCCGTGTTGGAGTAGCTGACGAAACCGCGCTCGAACCAGTTGCTGGAGCCGCTCAGCTCGGTACAGGCCGCGGCGATCAGGCCGCCCGTGCAGCTCTCGGCCGTGGCCAGCATCCAGTGCCGCTGCTGCAGCTGTGTGGCCAGGCGTTCGACCAGGGGTGCGGTGGGCGGGCTCATCAGAAACTGCGCCACAGCGCGATCAGCAGCAGGGTGCAGAAGGCGGCGACCAGATCGTCGAGCATGATGCCCCAGCCGGCCTTGGCCCAGCCGTGGCGGGTGTGGCTGGGGTCCATGTCGTGGTAGAGGCGGTCGGCCCAGCCCACCGGGCCGGGCTTGGCGGCGTCGAAATAGCGGAACAGCGCGAAGGCCAGCAACTGTTCGGGCCAGCCCGTGGGCATGATGAGCCACAACACCAGCCAGAAGGCGAGGATCTCGTCCCAGACGATGCAGCCGGGGTCACCCGCCTGCAGGTTGCGCGCGGTGACGCTGC
Organism: Burkholderiales bacterium; assembly: GCA_016185015.1. Lineage (GTDB taxonomy): Bacteria > Pseudomonadota > Gammaproteobacteria > Burkholderiales > Burkholderiaceae_C > Hylemonella. Next base: position 13,992 of record JACPOI010000022.1, on the reverse strand, counting down.
AGGCCCACCAGCCCAGGGGCAGCGCGACCAGCAGCAGCAGGCCCCAGCGGGCTTCGTTCATCCATGGCTGCAGCACCAGGAAAGCGGCCCAGGCCCACAACGTGCCCACGGTGCCCGCGGCCTTGGGGCTCAGGCCCGAGCCGAAACCCAGGGCGATGGCGTGGGCAGGGTGCGCCAGCATGAAGCGGCCGGTGGGCCGGGTCATGGGCGGACGCAGGGGGCTGGGGGCGTTCATGCCGGGATTATGGTGGAGCGCTTCAGGCGAAGTGGTCGAACGAGGCGTAACGGCCGGGCACCGGCCGGCCCTGCGCGTCGACCAGGCGCAGGCCGGGCGCGGCCTCGATGCGGCCGATGCGTGTAACCGGGGTGCCGCTGGCCCGGCCCGCAGCAACGACAGCCTCAGCGTGTGACGCCGGGGCCGTGAACAGCAGTTCGTAGTCGTCGCCGCCGGCCAGCACCAGGCTCAGGCGTTCTTCCGCACCCAGCGCCAGCCCCTGGGTTGCCAGCAAGGGCGCGGCGAGTGAGGTGTCGATGCAGGCGCCACAGCCCGAAGCCCGCAGGATGTGGCCCAGGTCGCCGAGCAGGCCGTCGCTGACGTCGAGCGCCGCGCTGGCCACACCGCGCAGGGCCAGTCCCAGCGTCACGCGCGGTGTCGGCTGCTCCAGTCGTATACGCGCGGCCTGCAGCAGGGGGGGCGGCAGCGTGCGCCGGCCCTGCAGGGCTTCGAGCGCCAGCCGCGCATCGCCCAGCGTGCCGCTGACCCAGAGTTCGTCGCCAGGCCGCGCGCCCGAGCGCAGTAGCGCGCGGCTGCCGCTGTCGGTCACGGGCACTTCACCGAAGATCGTGATGCAGATGTTGAGCGGACCGCGTGTGGTGTCGCCACCGATGAGCTGGCAATCGTGCGCATCGGCCAGTGCGAACAGGCCGCGCGCGAAGGGGGCCAGCCAGGCCTCGTCGGCCTGCGGCAGGGACAGGGCCAGCGTGAAGGCCAGGGGGCGGGCGCCGCAGGCGGCCAGGTCGCTGAGGTTCACGGCCAGGGCCTTGTGGCCCAGCGTGGCCGGGTCGACGTCGGCAAAAAAATGCCGACCCTCGACCAGCATGTCGCTGGAGATGGCGAGTTGTGTGCCGGGTGCCGGTTGTAGCAAGGCGCAGTCGTCGCCCACGCCCAGCCGCACGGCGCCGGTGTAGGGGCGTTGCGGACGCTGGAAATAGCGTGCGATCAGGTCGAATTCACCCACCGCTGCCCTCCTGCGCAAGGGCCACCTCGCGTGGGGGCCACAGGAATCCCAGCGGCGCGTGGCGCAGCCGCGAGCGGATCGCTGCATAGATGCGGGCGCGGTCCACGCCGCTGACGTTGTGGGCACGCAGTGCCAGCTGGAAAGCGAGATAGAAACTCACGCCGACATTGAGGGCGCCGGTCACCAGGACGGCGGCCAGGCACCACCACAGGGCCGGCAGGGCCAGCACGTCCAGGCCCAGCGTGAAGCCGGCGGCCGCCAGCTGGCCGGTGGAGAGGGTGACGTGCCGCACCTCCAGCCCCAGGCCGAAGAAGGCGGCGAAAGCCGGCAGCAGGCCGAGCATCAGGCCAAGCGAGATGTTGGCGGCCAGGCCCGAGATGTTGTTGCGCAGGAAGAGTGCCCAGCGCGCCGCCCGTTGCTCACCGAGCACGGCCGTGATGCGCGGGTTGTAGCGCAGTGCCGAATCGAGCCGGTTCAGCACGAACCAGTTCTCGGCCCAACCAGCCAGGATGCTGGAGGCAAACAGCAGCACGCCCGTGAAGGCGGCAAACAGGGCCGTGGGGCCGAGCAGGGTGAGGGAGTGCAGGACGTAGTCGGCTTCCTGCGCAGTCAGTGGCGGGCGACCCGTGAGCAGGAACCAGGCGCCGCTGAGCAGCAGCACACAGGGCACGACCAACAGCAGATTGCCCGCCACGGCCGCGACTTGCGAGCGCACCAGGTGGCTGACCTCGTCGACAAACTGGTCCACCGCTTCCGGGGCGTTCAGGTCCTTGAGGCGTGCGGCCATGGCCGGGGCCGTCATGGCTGGCTGCTTGGTGGCCACGGTCCAGTGCAGCAGCTGGATCAGCACGAAGCATAAGGCGTAGTTCAGGCCGGCGGCGAAGCCGCCCCAGAAAGCCGAGAGGCCCAGGCCCAGCAGCGCAAATTTAACGAGGGTGGTGATCGACATCACGGCACCGCCGCCGGCGGCCTTGCGCAGCATGTCGCGGTACTCGCTGCGGTTGCGCGTGATGTAGTGCTCGCCGGTCTCGGCGCTGCGCTCGGTCACCTTGGCCGCGAGCAGCGAGGAGTTGCTGGCGATCAGGGCGCGCACGCTGCGGCTTTGCTGCCCGAGCTGGGTCAGGTGGGCCAGCAGCCGTGCCGTGCTGAGGGCTGGCGTGGGCGAGAGCAGGGTGTCGAGCAGTTCGCGCACGCGCAGCACGCGTTCACGCAACTGGCGCAGACGAAACACCATGTCCACCGAGATGCCGTTTTCGTCCAGGTGCGTGTAGACGCTCGCGGCGGCCAGGCGACAGGCCTCCAGCCGCTCCTTGAAGCGCTGCACCGCCTGCAGCAGCGCGTCGGCGTCGGGCGGGCCCTGGTGCAGGGCCAGGCGCACGGCGTCGAAATCGGCCGCCAGGTTCTGGAAGGCACGCGTTTCCTGGCTGGCCGGGCTCATGCGCAGGCGCAGTTCGGGGGCAAAACCGATGGCCCGGATCTGGCTGATGCAGTAGGTGATGGACTCTTCCAGCGCCAGCGCCCAGGGCGAGCGTGCCGCCGCGTCGGCCGGGCTGAGCAGTGCGTCCAGCCGGGCGACCGTGGCCTCATCGAGCTGTGCCAGCCACTGGCTGTCATAGGGATGGGGAAAGAGCAGCAGGAACAGCTCGGAGGCGTCACGCGTCTGCGGCGTGGCCGGCAGCAGCTTGCGCAGCAGGCGGCTGAAGAACTCGCTGAGGAAGGCCGGGCGCTGGGCAAAGCCGTGGTCGGCCAGCAGCGTGGTGGCGTCCAGGCCGTCCAGCAAGGCCAGCCACCAGGCCTGCAGCCTTTCGCGCAGGGGGGCTTGCGCTTCGAGCAGGTCCAGCAACAGTCGCACACGCTCGATGGACACGGCGGGGTCGCTCTGGTCGCCGCGCACCCACTCCAGCAGGGCGGCGAGCCAGAGATGGCGCTGGACCAGCGTTGCCTCGGGGTCCAGCGCCTCCAGCAGGCTGGGCAGGTCACGAAAGGCCGGCATGGGTGGCCCTAGTGCAGGGTGCGCGTACCGCCGCCGGCACTCAGCGCGTCGAGCACGAACATGGGGATGTCCACGTCGAAGCGTTCGCCGTCCTCGGCCACGAAGAAGTAGCTACCGTGCATGGTGCCGGTGGGCGTGCGCAGGCGCGTGCCGCTGGTGTACTCGAAGGTCCCGCCCGGCTGCAGCAGCGGCTGCTGGCCGATCACGCCCAGACCGCGCACCTTCTCCGTATGGCCGTTGGCATCATTGACGTTCCAGCTGCGTGCGATCAGCTGCGCGGGGATGTCTCCGGTGTTGGTCACGGTGACGGTGTAGGCGAAGACGTAAAGCCCTTGCGCCGGGGCCGATTGCTCGGGCATATGGCGGGGCTGGACTTCGACAAGAATCTGGTACTTTGCCATATATGGATATAGTCGAGGAAATGCTACTCAGGACGCGCATGCACGGCACGGATCCTGAGCAGCAGTCCCGCATCGTACCTGTGAAAATACCGACCATGTCCAAAACCTTCCGCATTGCCCCTTCCATCCTCTCGGCCGATTTCGCCCGTCTGGGCGAGGAGGTGCGCAACGTGATCGACGCCGGTGCCGACTGGATCCACTTCGATGTGATGGACAACCACTACGTGCCCAACCTGACCTTCGGCCCCATGGTGTGCCAGGCGCTCAAGCCGCATGCGAAGACGCCCGACGGCAAGGCGGTGCCGATCGATGTGCACCTGATGGTGCAGCCGGTGGACGCGCTGGCCGAGGCCTTTGCCGCCGCCGGCGCCGATCTCATCAGCTTCCACCCGGACGCGTCGGGCCACGTGCACCGCAGCGTGCAGGCCATCAAGGGCAAGGGTTGCCAGGCCGGCCTGGTGTTCAACCCGGCGCAGCCGCTGGACTTGCTGGACTGGGTGATCGAGGACATCGACCTCATCCTCATCATGAGTGTCAACCCGGGCTTCGGTGGCCAGGGCTTCATTGACTCCGCCTTGCGCAAGGTGGAGGCCGCGCGCAAACGCATCGAGGCCTCGGGCAAGGACATCCGCCTGGAGGTCGACGGCGGCATCAAGGCCGACAACATCCGCCGCGTGGCCGATGCCGGTGCCGACACCTTCGTGGCGGGCAGTGCCATCTTCGGCAAGCCGGACTACCGCGCCGTCATCCAGGCCATGCGCCAGGCGCTGTCCTGAGCTGCAGGCGGGCGCCTTTCCTCTAAGTGTTAGCCATGACGCCGGGAAGCACGCTTCACGGCTAGCATCGGCGCCAGTTCATGAATAGCAGCGACACCACGTCCAACGCAGCCGGCCGGCAGGAAAAGCGCGGCGCCGGGAAGCGGCGCGTGCTGGACTGGCTGCCTGGGCGGCGCCAGTCCGAAGGCGGCATGCAGGTGCACCGCTGGGTGCGGCTGGCCCTGTACACGGTGCTGGTGGTGGTGGGCGCACTGACCTATTGGCAGATGCGCCAGCAGCAGCTGTCCGAGCAGATCCGGCAGGCCGATGCCGAGATCATCCGTGTGGCTGCCGCCCAGGGGACGCAGATCCAGCGCATGATCATGTTGCTGACCCGGCTGCAGCACGTCGAGGGCAGCGAAGAGGAAAACGCGAATGCGCTGGGCGAGACGCTCAGCCAGACGCAAACCCAGGCGTCCCTGCTCGATGAGCTGCTGTCGCGTCAGGGGGTCTGGCAGATCGACGATCGCCCCCAGCTGCGCAGCGCCATTTTCGAATGGCAGGAGCGGCGAGAGCGGGTCTGGTATCGCACCCAGGCCCTGCTGTGGCTGCTCGACCAGAAGAACCTGGGGAAGCGCTTGACGGCCTCCCAGTTCCTGCTGACCGAGCTGGAGTCCTTCTGGCTGACCACGCAAACCCTGGTGGATGAGCTGCAGCTGGCGGCGCAGCGGCGCTCGCGCGCCAGCCTCGACCGGATCGAGTTTTCCAGCAACGTCATGCTCGGCGCGCTGCTGCTGCTGATCCTGGCGGTGGCCGAGCCGCTGGTGCTGTTCGTGCGGCGCCAGAGTGAAGTGCTGCTGAACCAGTCGATGGAGCTCCAGCGACTGGCCCTGGTGGCGCAGCGCACCTCCAACTGGGTGGCCGTGGTGGACCGCGAACGTCGTGTGCTCTGGTGCAACGAGGCCTTCCTGCGCGGCAAGGGCGGGGAGCGGGACGAGGTCCTGGATCGGCATGCCGCCTTGCTGGTCATCAATGAATACAACGACCCCGAGGAAATGACGCGCCTGCTCGCCGAGCTGGACATGGGGCTGGCCGTGCGGGTCGAAGTCATGCACCGCGGGCGCCATGGCGAGGAGGTCTGGCTCGATGTCGACTACCAGCCCATCCATGACGCCCAGGGCGTGCACACCGGCTTCACCCTGATGGCCAGGGACATCACCGACACCGTCAACCAGCGCGTGCGCATGCAGACCCTGCTGGACATCATGCCGGCCGGCGTGGTGCTGCAGTCGGCGGCCGGTGTGGTGATCGAGTGCAACCGGCAGGCGCAGGAGATGCTCGCCCTGCCGCAGCAGAAGCTGCTGGGCCGCGACCGGCTGGCCGACGACGACATGGTGGTGTGCTCCGACCTCACGCCCTATCCCTACGCGGACCGTCCCAGCGTGCGGACCCTGCGCACCGGCGTGGGCCTGCGCGGCGAACTGGTCGGTCACATGCGCATGGCGGGTGAACTGCGCTGGCACATGGTCAATACCGAGCCGGTGCACGATGCCACCGGGCACCTGACCGGTGTGATCTCCTGCCTGGTGGATGTGACGCAGCAGCGCGAGCAGCAGCAGTTGCTCACGCTGGCCATCGAAAGCGCCTCTCTGGGGGTCTGGCACTGGGACATTCCTAGCGGTCGCATGGACGTCAACGACCGTATGCTGGCGCTCCTTGGCTACCAGCCGGGGGGGCTGGAGCTGACCTCGGAGACCTTCCACGGCCTGATCCATCCGGATGATCGCGAGGGCTGGGACTGGGCCATCCGCACGAACCTGCGCGACTCAAGCCGGCCCCTGCACTGGGAGGTGCGCATACGCCATGGCAGCGGCACCTGGATGTGGGCGCTGTACAGCGGCACGGTGGTGGCGCGCGACGGCAGCGGGCGGGCCCTGCGCATGGCGGGCATCTGCTACGACATCAATGCGCAGAAGGAGCTGGAAGAACAGTTGCGGCAGAGCGCACGCACCGACAGCCTGACGCGCCTGCCCAACCGGGTCGAACTGCTCAACCGCATCCAGATCTCGATCCAGCGCAGCCGGCAGCAGGCAGGCTATTGTTTTGCCGTGCTCTTCATGGACTTCGACCGCTTCAAGCAGGTCAACGACACGCTGGGTCATTCGGTCGGCGACGAGCTGCTGCGCCAGATCGCCAAGCGCCTGGAGGACAGCCTGCGCCCCGGCGACGCCTTCGTGCAGACCAGTGATTTCAGCCAGATGGCCGCGCGCATCGGCGGCGACGAGTTCGTGGTGCTGCTGGACAACATCCGTGGCGACCTGGACGCGCAGGTGGTGGCCTCGCGCCTGCTGGAGGTGCTGGCCGAGCCTTACCAGATCGGTCCGCATCGCGTGAACTCCACGGCCAGCATCGGTATCGTCACCACGGCCCACATGGCCGAGGACCCCGACAGTGTGCTGCGCGACGCCGACATCGCCATGTACGAGGCCAAGCGCCAGGGGCGCGGGCGCTACGAGATGTTCGAGCCGTCCATGCGCAAGCGCGTGCACGACGACGCAGAGCTGGAGAACGACCTGCGCCAGGCGGTCGACAAGGGCGAGATCCACGTGGTCTACCAGCCCATGATCGAGCTGGGCAGCGGGCGGCTGGTGGGTATGGAGGCGTTGGCGCGCTGGTCGCATCCGCGGCGCGGCCTGGTCTCGCCGCTGACCTTCATCCCGGTGGCCGAAGCCACGGGCATGATCGGCCGTCTGGGCGAGTTCGTCCTGAAGACCGCCTGCCACGAGCTGGTGCGCCTGCGCGCCCTGCTGGGTGAGCAGGCCCCCGAGACGGTGTCGGTCAACCTCTCGCGTGCGCAGCTGCGCCAGGCCGGGTTCACCGCCAAGCTGTCGGAGCTGCTGTACAGCGCCGGGCTGGCGCCGGGTGCGCTGATGCTGGAGGTGACGGAAAGCCTGGCCGCCCAGGACGAGGGCATGCAGGCCATCCTGCGCGAGATCCGCGCGCTCGGTGTCTCGCTCTCGCTGGACGATTTCGGGACCGGCTACTCGTCCCTCTCCTGTCTGCACGAGCTGCCGGTCAACCAGGTCAAGATTGACCGCTCCTTCGTGAGTCAGGCGCTCACCAGCAACTACCACCGCGTGATGATCGCCGCCACCATCAACATGGCGCGCACGCTGGGCCTGCAGACGGTGGCCGAAGGGATCGAGACGACCGAGCAGGCCGCGCTCATGGCCGATCTGGGCTGCGGCAAGGGCCAGGGTTATCTGTTCAGCCGCCCCCTCAACGCCGGTGACCTGGAGCGGTGGGCCCAGGCCAGGCCCCCAGCCATCAGGACTTGAGATCCAGCAGGGCGTTCTTGAGCTGCCAGTCGGCAGGAACCCGGCCCAGCCAGATGCCCATCAAGGCGGCGAAAAACTCGGGCTCCTTGAAAGGGGCGCCCTGCACCTTGCCTTTGACCGCGATGTACAGGCCCTGGCCGGGGATCCAGTCCAGGGTGAAGCTGTCACCGGCCATCAGTTTCTTGTGGTCGGAAAAGATCTGGCTCATGCGCATGATGCCGGGGATCAGCTGCACGAAGGCGGCGCGGTCCATGTTGTCTTCCATGCCGCGGGAAAACAGCTTGCCCAGCTCGCCGGCATCGATGTCGCGCAGCATGGTGATGCTCATGCGCTTGGGGCCGGGAGCCTTGAGGATGTCCTCCAGCGAGCTGGCTTTGCGGCCCACATAAAGGCCTGCGGCATAGACCTTGAAGACCGCCTTGTAGCGCAGGCCGGCGCCATTGAGCTCCAGCTTGCTGCCGTTGACTTCGACTTGCGGCGCGAAATTGACGCCGCCGACTTCCAGAGCGGATACCTGTTGGCCGATGCCGAACAGCAGGGCGAACAGGAAAGGACGTAAGGGAGACCACATGATCGAGAACCTCCAAAATAGTACGATCGTTCGTTCTAATTATCCCAGACCCCGGTTCCGGCCCGATTCAGGGTTTTTCTGGGGGTGGGCGCCTTTGCTAAACTGGCCCCATGTTCATTCATCGCCTCATCAGCACAGGTTGCAGCGACCGGGGAGCCTGGCCCTGGCGTACCTGTCCTGCCGCGCGCGCCCGGTCGCGCGACTGAGACCGGCGGCAAGCCGCCGGCCCCGCTTCCCCGCCCCGTCCGGCGGGGCTCCAGAATCGAATGAACATGGCACGACGTGCCTGGCGCCCAGGGCTGCAGGCCCGCGCCGAACCGGAGTTTTCCTGTGATGACCGAATCCGAATTCAACGAACTGGCCCGCCAGGGCTACAACCGCATTCCCCTGCTCGCCCAGGCGTTTGCCGACCTGGAAACGCCGCTCTCGCTTTACCTCAAGCTGGCCCACGCGCAAGACGGCGGCAAGAACACCTTCCTGCTGGAGTCCGTGGTGGGCGGCGAGCGTTTCGGCCGCTACAGCTTCATCGGCCTGCCGGCGCGCACCCTGGTGCGCTCGCGCGGCTTTGGCGAGCAGGCCGTGACCGAGGTGGTGACCGACGACGTCGTGGTCGAGACCTCGCGCCTGAACCCGCTGGACTTCGTGGCCCAGTACCACCAGCGCTTCAAGGTCGCGCTGCAACCCGGCCTGCCGCGCTTCTGCGGTGGCCTGGCCGGCTACTTCGGCTATGACACGGTGCGCCACATCGAGAAAAAGCTGGTCAAGAGCTGCCCGCCCGACACCCTGGGCTGCCCCGACATCCTGCTCCTGCAGTGCGAGGAGCTGGCCGTCATCGACAACCTCTCGGGCAAGCTCTACCTCATCGTCTACGCCGACCCCGGCCAGCCACAGGCCTACGCCAAGGCGCAGGCGCGCCTGGCCGAGCTGCGCGAGCGCCTGAACACCTCGGTGCAGGCGCCGCCCGTCAAGCCCAGTCCCTCGCATGAGATCGGCCGCGAGTTCGCCAAGGACGACTACATCGCCGCCGTGGAACGCGCCAAGGAGCTGATCGCCGCGGGCGACTTCATGCAGGTCCAGGTGGGCCAGCGCCTGCACAAGCGCTACACCGAGTCGCCGCTCTCGCTGTACCGCGCGCTGCGCTCGCTCAACCCTTCGCCCTATATGTACTACTACCACTTCGGGGATTTCCACGTGGTAGGAGCCTCCCCGGAGATCCTGGTGCGGCAGGAGCAGACGCCCGAGGGCCAGAAGGTCACGATCCGCCCGCTGGCCGGCACGCGTCCGCGCGGCGCCACGCCCGAGCTGGACAAGGCGGCCGAAGTGGAACTGGTGGGCGACCCCAAGGAGCGCGCCGAGCACGTGATGCTCATTGATCTCGCGCGCAACGACATCGGCCGCATCGCCAAGACCGGCAGCGTCAAGGTGACCGAAGCCTTCGTGGTCGAGCGCTACAGCCACGTGATGCACATCGTGAGCAATGTCGAGGGCCTGCTCAAGGACGGCATGAGTTCGATGGACGTGCTCAAGGCGACTTTCCCGGCCGGCACCCTGACCGGTGCCCCCAAGGTGCACGCCATGGAACTGATCGACCAGCTCGAGCCCAGCAAGCGCGGCCTCTATGGTGGCGCCTGCGGCTACCTGAGTTATGCCGGCGACATGGACGTGGCCATCGCGATCCGCACCGGCATCATCAAGAACGACACGCTCTACGTGCAGGCGGCAGCCGGCGTGGTGGCCGACTCGGTGCCCGAGATGGAGTGGCGCGAGACCGAGCACAAGGCGCGGGCGCTGGTGCGCGCGAGCGAACTGGTCGAGCAGGGTCTGGAGTGAACACCATGAAGAACATCAAACTCCTCATGGTGGACAACTACGACTCGTTCACCTACAACCTCGTGCAGTACTTCGGTGAACTCGGCGCGGATGTCGAGGTGCACCGCAACGACGAGATCACGGTGGCCGAGATTGAGGCCAGGCTCAAGGCCGGTCAACTGGACCGGCTGGTCATCTCGCCCGGTCCCTGCTCGCCCGCCGAGGCCGGCATCTCGGTGGCGGCGATCCGCCATTTCGCCGGCAAGCTGCCTATCCTGGGCGTCTGCCTGGGGCACCAGAGCATCGGCGCGGCCTTCGGTGGCAAGATCATCCGGGCGCAGCAACTGATGCACGGCAAGACCAGCGTCATCACCACCACGCAGGAAGGCGTGTTTGCCGGCCTGCCGAAACAGTTCACCGTGAATCGTTACCACTCGCTGGCCATCGAGCGCGCGAGCTGCCCCCCCGAACTGAAAGTGACGGCCTGGACCGAAGATGGCGAGATCATGGGCGTGAAGCACAAGACCCTGGCCGTCGAAGGTGTGCAGTTCCACCCCGAATCCATCCTGACCGAGCATGGTCATGCCATGCTGAAGAATTTCCTGGAACAAGCCTGAGGAAGACAAGATGCCCCATCCCCACCAGATCACACCGCAGGAGGCGCTGCAACGCGTCATCGAGCACCGCGAAATCTTCCATGACGAGATGCTGCACATCATGCGGCTCATCATGAGTGGCGAGATGTCGCCGGTGCTGATGGCCGCCCTCATCACCGGCCTGCGCGTGAAGAAGGAGACCATCGGCGAGATCACGGCCGCCGCGCAGGTGATGCGCGAGTTCTCCACCAAGGTGGATGTGGCGGACCGCAAGCACCTGGTCGACATCGTCGGCACCGGCGGCGACGGCGCCCACACCTTCAACATCTCCACCTGCTCCATGTTCGTGGCGGCAGCCGCCGGCGCCAAGGTCAGCAAGCACGGCGGGCGCAGCGTCAGCAGCAAGAGCGGCAGTGCCGACGTGATGGAATCGCTGGGCGTGAACATCAACCTCCAGCCCGAGGCCATCGCCCGGTGCATCGCCGAAACGGGGGTGGGTTTCATGTTTGCGCCCAACCACCACCCGGCCATGAAGAACGTGGCGCCGGTGCGCCGCGAGCTCGGCATCAAGACCCTCTTCAACATCCTGGGTCCGCTGACCAACCCGGCCGGCGCGCCCAATATCCTCATGGGCGTGTTCCATGCGGATCTGGTGGGTATCCAGGTGCGCGCGCTGCAGCGCCTGGGGACCGAACATGCCGTGGTGGTCTACGGCAAGGATGGCATGGACGAGATCAGCCTGGGCGCGGCCACCCTGGTGGGCGAACTCAAAAACGGGGAGGTCACCGAGTACGAAATCCATCCCGAGGACTTCGGCCTGACCATGGCCAGCACGCGCGCCCTCAAGGTGGACACACCCGAGGCCTCGCGCGCCATGCTCATGGGCGTGCTGGACAAACAGCCGGGCGCTGCGCGTGACATCGTCCTGCTCAATGCCGGGGCGGCGTTGTACGCCGCGAATGTGGTGGCCAGCATGGCCGCGGGTATCACGCGAGCGCGGGAGGTCATCGATTCCGGTGCCGCCAAGGCCAAGCTGGAGCAACTGGTGACCGTGGCGCACCGTCTGGGGCAAGCAGCATGAGCGATATCCTCGACAAGATCGTGGCCGTCAAGCGCCAGGAAGTGGCCGCGGCCCTGAAGAAGACCTCGCTGGCAGCCATGCGGGCCGACGCCGAATCGCGCGTGCTCACCCGCGACTTCGTCGGCGCCATGCGCGCCAAGATCGCCGCCGGCCAGGCCGCGGTGATCGCCGAGGTCAAGAAGGCCAGCCCGAGCAAGGGCGTGTTGCGCGAGGACTTCATTCCCGCCGACATCGCCCAGAGCTACGCCGAAGGCGACGGCCAGACCAGCGCCGCCTGCCTGTCGGTGCTGACCGATCGCCAGTTCTTCCAGGGCCAGCCCGACTACCTGAAACAGGCGCGCGCCTCCTGCCAGCTGCCCGTGCTGCGCAAGGACTTCATGGTCGACCCGTACCAGATCTACGAGTCGCGTGCCATGGGGGCGGACTGCATCCTGCTGATCGCCGCCTGCCTGGACGACGCGCAGATGGCCGACCTGGAAGCTATCGCGCGTGGGCTGGACATGGCCGTGCTGGTCGAGGTGCACGACGGGGCCGAACTGGACCGCGCGCTGAAACTGAAAACCCCATTGGTAGGCATCAACAACCGCAACCTGCGCACCTTCGAGGTGTCGCTGGAGACCACGCTGGCGCTTCGCGAGCGTGTGCCGGCCGATCGCCTGCTGGTGACGGAGTCCGGTATCCTGGATCGTGCCGATGTGCAGCGCATGCGCACGGCGGGCGTCCATGCCTTCCTGGTGGGCGAGGCCTTCATGCGCGCGCCCGATCCGGGCCTGGCCTTGGCCGAACTGTTTGCCTGACGAGCGTGTCGCAGCCGGATCTGTTCACGGCGGGCGCGACCGCGCCGGCCTGCCTCCAGGCTTGGGAGCCGGGTCACTGGCCGGTGGCTGCCGACTGGCAGCCGCTGGTCTCCCGGTTTTTTGACAGCGAAGCCGGGGCGCGGCTGGGCCAACACATCGGTGCCCGGTTGGCGGCTGGCGCCACCATTTATCCCCCCCGACCCCTGCGTGCGCTGGAGCTGACGGCGCTGGCCGATGTGCGCGTCATGATCCTGGGCCAGGACCCGTACCACGGGCCGGGCCCGGCCGAGGGCCTGGCTTTTTCCGTGGCGCCGGGTCTGCGCTTGCCCCCCTCCCTGCGCAACATCCACCAGGAACTGGCGCGTGACCCGGCGCTCAAACCCACCAGCCCGCCGGCTGATGGCTCCCTGCTGCGTTGGGCGCAGCAGGGGGTCTTGCTGCTCAACACCTGCCTCACGGTCGAAGACGGCCAGCCCGCCAGCCATGCCGGCCGAGGCTGGGAAGTGCTCACTGACAAGTTAGTTCGTGCCGTGGTCGAGCGTTCGCGGCCGGCTGTTTTCATGCTCTGGGGAGCCCATGCCCAGCGTGCCGCTGCGGCCGCGGGGCTGGAGGCGGGGAGCGGGCCGCATCTTGTGCTGTGCGCCAACCACCCTTCCCCCTTGTCGGCTCGCCGCGGCCCGCAGCCCTTTCTGGGCTGTGGCCACTTCAGCCGGGCGAATGCGTTTTTGCTGGAACGGGGGCTGGGCGAGGTCTCGTGGTGAATCTGGGGTGCCCGGGGTCTCGCTGCCGTCAAAATTTCATGGCATAATCTGAGGTTCACCTAATGGAGAGGTGGCCGAGTGGTTAATGGCAGCAGACTGTAAATCTGCCCTCTTACGAGTACGCTGGTTCGAATCCAGCCCTCTCCACCAGTGAAAGATATGTAGAGCGAGCGTTTTGGTGATGCGGGAGTAGTTCAATGGTAGAACCCCAGCCTTCCAAGCTGATGACGCGGGTTCGATTCCCGTCTCCCGCTCCATGTGTCTTTTGTGGTGGTGGTGACAAGAATATTGCCCTTTTGGCTCAGTGGTAGAGCACTCCCTTGGTAAGGGAGAGGTCGCGGGTCCGATTCCCGCAAAGGGCACCACTTTCAGGTGCGCGGCCGTTGCCGGCGTGTCTTGGTGTTTGAAGTCGTAATTGCTTTTTGCATCCTTTCTGGAGATTTGAAAAATGGCAAAAGAGAAATTTGAGCGGACCAAGCCGCACGTCAACGTGGGCACGATCGGTCACGTGGACCACGGCAAGACCACGCTGACGGCGGCCATCACCACTGTGCTGGCGGCCAAGTTTGGCGGCTCGGCCAAGGCCTACGACCAGATCGATGCGGCTCCGGAAGAAAAAGCCCGCGGCATCACCATCAACACCGCCCACGTG
>JACPOI010000038.1 GCA_016185015.1 Burkholderiales bacterium | reverse complement strand
GAACTGGCTCACCTGTCACCCACACAGAAGCGCGCCTACGTGATTTCCGACAACCGCCTGGCGCTCGACGCCGGGTGGGACGACGCAATGCTGGCGCTGGAACTGGCCGAGCTGTCCGAGGCCGGGTACGACCTCGCGCTCACCGGCTTCGACGATGCCGAGATCGAGGAACTGCTCGCCACCGATGTGGCGGTTGGTGACGAACCCGGCGACGAACAGGAGAGCGATGAGCCCGATGCTGCAGACGATGTCCCGGCCGTTCCGGCGACACCCGTCTCTCGGCCCGGCGATGTCTGGCAGCTGGGCGCGCATTGCGTCATCTGCGGCGACGCAGCCGATGCCGAGGTGGTCGCGGCCCTGATGGCTGGCGAGCAGGCGGCGCTCTGCTTCACCTCGCCGCCCTACGGCAACCAGCGCGACTACACGAACACCATCATTGATTGGGATGCCCTGATGCGCGGCGTCTTTGCCCAGCTGCCGATGGCACCGACCGGCCAAGTGCTTGTCAATCTTGGGCTGATCCACCGCGAGCAGGAAGTCATTCCGTACTGGGATGCCTGGCTCGACTGGATGCGCAGCCAGGGCTGGCGGCGTTTCGCCTGGTACGTCTGGGATCAGGGGCCGGGCTTGCCCGGCGACTGGAATGGTCGGCTCGCACCGGCCTTCGAATTCGTCTTTCACTTCAACCGGAAGGACAGCGAGGCGCGCCGCCCCAACAAGATCGTGCCCTGCATCTACGCCGGGCGCGACACCCATTTGCGCGGCGACGGCACCAGCGCCGGCGGCATGCGCAACAAGGATGGCAGCAAGACTGCGTGGAACCACGTGGGTACGGTCACCCAAGACTTCCGCATTCCAGACTCGGTGATTCGCATCATGCGGCACAAGGGCAAGATCGGTCAGGACATCGATCACCCGGCCGTGTTCCCGGTGGCGCTGCCCCAGTTCGTGCTGGAGTCCTACACAGACGAAGGCGAGATCGTCTTCGAGCCCTTCTGCGGATCGGGCACGACGCTGCTCGCAGCCCAGCGTACCGGGCGAGTGACCCGGGCAACGGAGATCGCCCCCGAGTACGTCGACGTTACGGTCAAGCGCTTCCAGCAGAACTTCCCCGATGTGCCGGTGACCCTGGTGGCCACCGGGCAGACATTCGAGGAAGTTGCCACCGAACGATTGGGAGCACAGGCATGAGCATCTCCTGGCTCGCCGACAAGATCGAGCAGTGGCCGACCGCAAGGCTCGTGCCCTATGCCCGCAACGCGCGCACCCATACCGATTCGCAGGTGGCGCAGATCGCAGCCTCGATTGCGGAGTTCGGTTTCACCAATCCGATCCTCGCGGGCAGTGACGGCGTGATTGTTGCCGGGCATGGCCGACTGGCCGCCGCCCAGAAGCTCGGCATCGAAACGGTGCCGGTGGTGGTGCTCGACCACCTGACGCCAACCCAGCGCCGGGCCCTGGTGATCGCGGATAACCGCATCGCCGAGAACGCCGGCTGGGACGAGGCGATGCTGCAGGTGGAGTTGGCAGCCCTGCAGGATGACGACTTCGATCTGACCCTGACCGGTTTCGACGCCGATGCCCTGGCTGATCTGCTCGCCGGCGGCGAGACGACCACCGAGGGGCAGACCGACGAGGATGAAGCCCCCGAGGTGCCGGAGACGCCGGTGTCACGACCGGGCGATGTCTGGATTTGTGGCGAGCACCGGGTGCTCTGCGGCGACGCCACCGATGCCGATGCCTACGCCAAAGTGCTGGGCGACGAGTTGGCCAGCATGGTGTTCACCGACCCGCCCTACAACGTGAACTATGCCAACAGCGCCAAGGACAAGATGCGCGGCAAGAACCGCGCGATCCTCAACGACAACCTTGGCGAGGGTTTCTACGATTTCCTGCTGGCGGCACTGACACCAGCTCTGGCGCACTGCCGGGGCGGCGTCTACGTGGCGATGTCGTCCAGTGAACTGGATACGCTGCAATCTGCCTTCCGCGCTGCCGGTGGCCACTGGTCGACTTTCATCATCTGGGCCAAGAATACCTTCACCCTGGGCCGGGCCGACTACCAGCGCCAGTACGAGCCTATCCTCTACGGCTGGCCGGAGGGTGGCGAGCGTCACTGGTGCGGCGACCGCGATCAGGGCGACGTCTGGCAGATCAAGAAACCGCAGAAGAACGATCTGCACCCGACGATGAAGCCAGTGGAACTGGTGGAGCGGGCGATTCGGAATTCGAGTCGTCCGGGTGACGTGGTGCTAGACCCGTTCGGTGGATCCGGCAGCACGCTGATTGCCGCCGAGAAGTCGGGGCGGCGGGCGCGGCTCATCGAGCTCGACCCGAAGTACGTGGATGTGATCGTGCGCCGCTGGCAGGATTTCAGCGGCGGTGAAGCCACCCGGCTTGGGGATGGCGTCGCCTTCGATCAGGCGGCGAGTTCTTCTTCGACAATTTCGCAGTGAATCACAAAGCCCGTCAGGTAGGGCAGGCCCTTGGGGATGCCGTATTCCTTGCTGGTCTGGCGGCCAATCGTCCAACCCATCCACCGCGTCACTGCGGCGTCGATGGCCTGCTTGATGTTGTGGCCCCGCAGCATCTCGTTCAGGACGTCGTCGGCAAAGTGCCGCCCGTGGCGACTGTCGAGGAAGACCCTGACCGATTCGAGGGGCTGGCAGGTGGCGTCCGAGATCGTGGTCATCGCGATGGGCCAGGCGGCTTGGGCATCGTTGTTCATCGTGCCCCAAAAGCCCCAGGCTTCGTTTTGGGTGGTGGGGATTTGCTTGGTGGTGGTCATCGTTTTCTCCTTCGGGCTGATCGTTGCGACACCCGTATGAACGCGCTGTTCGATTGAGAAGCCAAGCGCATTCTGAATCTTTTTTCGGGGGCGGCAGCAGGTTTCGCCGCCCCGTTGTTAATCACGAAACTCGGTAAATGCGCTCGCCACCCTCGGGCTTTTCCGAGGTGATGGTGAGTCCGAGCTTTTTCTTGAATGCCCCGGCAAAGGTGCCCCGTACCGTGTGCGCCTGCCAGCCGGTGGCCGCGCAGATTTGGTTGATGGTGGCTCCCTCCGGTCGCTGCAGCATCTGGATCACGGCGGCCTGCTTGCTGTTCTCGCGGGTGCGGGGCTTGCCCTCGACGCCGACCTTGAGCAGCCGCTTGGCCGCGTCCTGTTTTTCTTGCGCCCAGTTGGCCTCTGCGGCCGACACGGCGGCCTCGACCTCGGGGTCGGGGTGGATGGTGGCCGGCGTTGGCCGGGCGCGCCCCAGGGCGTCGTAGCCCTCGGCCGCGACGAACCAGTCGGTGCTGTCGCGGGTGATCAGGGCCTTGTTGAACAAGCCCTCCAGCACCTTGGTGCGGGCACCGCCCTTGATATTGTCGGGGAACCATTCGATCTTGCCGCCGGTGTGTTCGATGGCGTAGGCGAGGATGGCGTGCTGGGCCGGGGTCAGTTGGATGGTGGTCATTTGATGCTCCTTCGTGGTGGTTGATGGTGTGGTCATGAACGCGCTGTTCGAGAGTGAAGCCAAGCGCTTTCTGCTTCTTTTTCAGCCCTGCTTCGCGGCCTGCCGGCCTGCTTCGTAGGCGGCCATCAGGGCGCTCTTGACGCCCCAGACGCTGACCTCGTGGAAGTCCATCCGGTCGCTGTTGCGGGTTTCCAGGGTTTCGATGAACAGGTGGTCCAGCGCGATCTGCTGGAGCAGGGTTTCGAGGGCTTGAGTGACCTGGGTGGCTTGCTTGCTCATGTGCGTCTCCTTGTGGCGTCGTTGATGGTGATGGCATGAACGCGCTGTTCCAGAGAGAAGCCAAGCTGAATCTGATCGGGGGCCGCACCAATGCTTGATGGAGATCATGGGACTGTCGATTCGCGCCTACGCCCGACACCGAGGTGTGTCGGACACCGCCGTGCACAAGGCCATTCGTGCCGGGCGGATTACGCCCGAGGCCGATGGCAGCATCGACCCGGACAGGGCCGACCGGGAGTGGGCGAAGAATTCCGACACGCCCAAAGAAGGCACCAAGCGCCGGGCTGAAACGGTCGCGGTCAAGGAACCTGCCAGCGATCCGGTTGCTCCGGCATTGAATGCCGGTGGTACGTCGTTGCTGCAGGCACGCACCGTCAATGAGGTCGTCAAGGCGCAGACCAATAAGGTGCGCCTGGCCCGCCTCAAGGGAGAACTGGTCGACCGGCCCCAGGCCATCGCCCACGTTTTCAAGCTGGCCCGTGCCGAGCGGGACGCCTGGCTCAACTGGCCGGCGCGTATCTCGGCACAGATGGCGGCGAAGCTCGGCGTCGATGTCCATACGTTGCACGTCGCGCTGGAAACCGCCGTGCGGGAACACTTGCAGGAATTGGGCGAGGTTCGCCCACGGGTGGATTGATGCTGGATGCAGATTACGAAGGGGCGCTCGACATCGAGCGTGCCTGGCGGGAGGGGCTGACGCCCGATCCCTTGCTGACGGTGTCGGAGTGGTCGGATCGCCACCGGATGCTCTCCAGCAAGGCGTCCGCCGAGCCGGGCCGCTGGCGCACCAGCCGCACGCCGTACCTGAAGGCGATCATGGACTGCCTGTCGCCGATGTCGGCGGTGGAGCGGATCGTGTTCATGAAGGCGGCGCAGCTGGGTGCGACCGAGATGGGCAACAACTGGATCGGCTACGTGATCCACCACGCCCCCGGCCCGATGATGGCGGTGTCGCCGACGGTGGAGATGGCCAAGCGCAACTCCAAGCAGCGGATCGACCCGCTGATCGAGGAGTCGCCGGTGCTGGCCGAACTGATTGCGCCGGCCCGCAGCCGCGATGCCGGCAACACGATTCTTGCGAAGGAGTTTCGCGGCGGCGTGCTGGTGATGACCGGCGCGAACAGCGCGGTCGGCCTACGTTCGATGCCGGTGCGCTACCTGTTCCTGGACGAGGTCGATGGTTACCCGTCCGACGTCGACGGCGAGGGTGACGCGATCTCGCTCGCCGAAGCGCGCACCCGCACCTTTGCCCGGCGCAAGATTTTCATCGTCTCGACGCCGACGATTGCCGGCGCGAGCAGCATCGAGCGCGAGTACGAAGCCAGCGACCAGCGCCGCTACTTCCTGCCGTGCCCGCATTGTTCGCACCGGCAGTGGCTGCGCTTCGAGCAGCTGCGTTGGGAGAAGGGCCAACCGGAAACGGCGGCCTACGTGTGCGAGGCGTGCGACGAGCCGATCCCGGAGAGCCACAAAACCTGGATGCTGGAGCACGGCGAATGGCGCGCGATGGCTCCCGAGAATGGAGCCAAGACGGCTGGCTTCCACCTGTCGTCGCTGTACAGCCCGGTGGGCTGGCGCAGTTGGCGGGAGATTGCCGCCGCTTGGGAGAGTGCAGTGAACAAGGAATCCGGATCGGCGGCCGCCATCAAGACCTTCAAGAACACCGAGCTTGGCGAGACTTGGGTCGAGGAAGGCGAAGCCCCCGACTGGCAACGCCTCATCGAGCGGCGCGAGGACTATCCCATCGGCCGCATCCCGTCCAACGGTCTGCTGCTGGTCGGCGGGGCCGACGTACAGAAGGATCGTATCGAGGCGTCGATCTGGGCCTTCGGGCGCGGCAAGGAGTCCTGGCTCGTCGAGCACCGGGTGCTGATGGGCGACACCGCCCGCGACGCGGTATGGAAGCGCCTCGGTGAGCTGATTGCCGAAACGTGGTCACACGAGTCGGGGGCACAGTTGCCGCTTGCCCGGTTCGCCCTGGACACTGGTTTCGCTACGCAAGAGGCCTACACCTTCGTGCGTCTGGCGCGCGACCCCCGCGTGATGGCGGTCAAGGGTGTGCCCAAGGGGGCGGCCCTGATCGGCACGCCGACGGCGGTCGACCTCTCGCAGGGCGGCAAGAAGCTGCGCCGGGGCATCAAGGTGTTCTCGGTCGCGGTCGGCATCGCCAAGCTGGAGTTCTATAACAACCTGCGCAAAGCAGCCGACGTTCTGGAGGATGGGGTCACCCTGCGTTACCCCACCGGCTTCGTGCATCTGCCCAAAGTTGATGCCGAGTTTGTGCAGCAGCTGTGCGCCGAGCAGCTGATCACGCGCCGCGACCGTAACGGCTTCGCTATCCGCGAGTGGCAGAAGATGCGCGAGCGCAACGAAGCCCTGGACTGCTACGTGTATGCCCGCGCGGCAGCGAGTGCTGCCGGCCTCGACCGTTTCGAGGAACGGCACTGGCGCGAACTGGAACGACAGATCGGACTCTCGCCGCCCGGCGATCCCGATCCGCAAACCGAACAACCCACTGAGGCCACCCAACGCGGTGGCCTCGCTGTTTCTGGAACCCCAAGAACGGGCCGGCGCGTCATCCGCAGCCGCTGGTTCAGTTGATCACCACCACTGGAGAACACCACCATGAGTCTGCAAACCCAACTCAACAGCTTCGTCCTGCGCGTCGCCGAGGAATTCAACACCGTCAAGGGACGCACCGGTACGCTGACCGCGCTGACCACCACAGACAAGTCGAGCCTGGTCGCCGCGATCAACGACCTGAAGTCCGCGATCATCACGGCAGTGGCCATCGACGATCTGCAGGTATCGACGACGACCACGTATTCGTCGAACAAGGTCGTCACCCTGCTCGATGCGCTGAAGGCCGACATCTTAGGCGGTGCTGACCCGGCCTACGACACCCTGCTGGAACTGCAGCAGGCGCTGCAGAACGACCAGACCGGCATTGCCGCGCTGACCGCCGCCATCGACAAGCGCGTGCGCTTCGACGCCGCGCAGACCCTGACCGTTCCCGAGCAGACGCAAGCCCGGGACAACATCGGTGCGGTCGCCGCGACTGACATTGGCGATACCACCACCGACTTCGTGGCGATCTTCAATGCGGCCCTGGTGTAAGTGATGAGCCTCGTCGCCCAACTGTCGGCGCTCGCCACCCGCATCGGCACCGAGATCAAGGGATTGATTCGCCCAGACCACCCGGGTCTGGCCCGGGCCTGGGCGAATTTCGGCTACCTCGGCGGCGCGGTCGATCTGCGAGCGGCGCACAACGTAGCGTCCGTATCACGCCTCGCTGCTGGCCGTTACCGTATCACCTTCGCCAATCCCTTCGCTGATACGGACTACTGCTGGGTGGCCACCGGCAGGAGCAACACCTCAACCGGCACGATCCGCTTTGCGGCTGCTCGCTCCACCACCGACGGCAAGACGACTACGACACTCGACATCGTGTGTGTCACCAGTGCCGGATCGCTTGCCGATACCACGGAAATCAACGTGGTGGTCTATCGATGAGCATCCCGACCTACACCGAAGCCCAGTTGCAGGCGCTGCGTGACAGCTTGGCCCGTGGCGAGAAGCGCGTGACCTTCGGCGACAAGACCGTCGAGTACCGCACCGTCGAGGAACTGAAGCAGGCCATCGCCGAGGTCGAAGCCGCAATGCACAAGGATGCCGTGGCCACCGGCCTGTATCCGCGTGCGCCGCGCCAGATCCGCGTCACCACCGGAAAGGGATTCTGATGAGCTGGATGACCCGAATCCGTACCCTGTTCGGTGGGGCCCCGGCACACGAGGCGGCCGGGCGCGGTCGTCGCGCGCTTGCGTGGATGCCCGGCAACCCAGGTGCAGTGGCCGCGATGCTGGCAACCTCCAACGAGCTGCGCGTGAAGTCCCGGGATCTGGTGCGCCGGAATGCCTGGGCCAATGCCGGCATCGAGGCCTTCGTCGCCAATGCCGTCGGTACCGGCATCAAGCCGCAGTCGATGGCACAGGATGAAACCTTCCGCGTCGCGGTCCAGGCGCTCTGGCGTGACTGGACGGAAGAAGCCGACGCCACCGGCCAGACCGATTTCTACGGACTGCAGTCGCTGGCGGCTCGGGCGATGTGCGAGGGTGGCGAGTGCTTCATCCGCCTGCGTCCGCGCCGTCCCGAGGATCGTCTGACCGTGCCGCTTCAACTGCAGTTGCTGGAAGCCGAGCACCTGCCGCTGACGCTCAACACCGAATTGCCCTCGGGCAACGTGGTGCGTTCCGGCATCGAGTTCGACGCGATGGGGCGGCGCGTGGCCTACCACCTCTACCGCTCGCACCCCGAGGACGGTCGGCTCTCGCCGATGTCGGGTCAGGGGGGGCAGGACACCGTTCGGGTGCCGGCGGCCGAGATCATGCATCTCTACCGCGTGCTGCGGCCAGGCCAGATTCGCGGCGAGCCGTGGCTGGCCCGGGCGCTCGTGAAACTGAACGAGCTCGACCAGTACGACGACGCCGAGCTGGTGCGCAAGAAAACCGCCGCGATGTTCGCCGGCTTCATCACGCGGATTGCTCCTGAAGACAACCTGATGGGCGAAGGCCTGTCGGATGCCGATGGCGTGGCGCTCGCGGGTCTGGAGCCGGGCACCTTGCAGATTCTGGAGCCAGGCGAGGACGTAAAATTCTCCGATCCTGCTGATGTTGGTGGCAGCTACGCGGAGTTTCTGCGCACCCAGTTTCGGGCAGTGGCCGCCGCCATCGGCATCACCTACGAGCAGCTGACCGGCGACCTGACGGGCGTGAACTACTCGTCCATCCGCGCCGGACTGCTTGAGTTTCGCCGCCGGATGGAAGCCATCCAGCACGGCGTGATCGTCCATCAGATGTGCCGCCCGGTCTGGAATGCCTGGCTAGATCAGGCCGTGCTCGCAGGTAGCGTCAATGCGCCGGGGTTTGCCCGCCGCCGCCGCGAGTACGCACCCTGCAAATGGATTCCGCAGGGCTGGCAGTGGGTCGATCCGGAGAAAGAGTTCAAGGCGATGCTGCTGGCAATTCGTGCCGGCCTGATGTCCCGGTCAGAGGCGATCTCGGCCTTCGGCATGGACGCCGAGGACGTCGACCGCGAGATCGCCGCCGACAACGCCCGGGCCGATGCGCTCGGACTGATCCTCGATTCCGATCCGCGCAAGGCCGCCAAGGCCGCTACGGCAACCCCGCCGCCCCCACCTCAGGACTGATCCCATGACTCTGTTGCCCCATATGGCGGCGCGCCTCTTCGGTGCGCCGCTGATGATCCATCGCCCCAAGCTCGAGGTGATCCTCGCTGTGCTGGGCCCGCGCATTGGTCTGCCGCAGGCGGCCGTGCCAAGCGATGCCATTCCGGATCGAGTCGCCACACCGAGCGGTGCCACCGGCATCGCCGTGCTGCCGGTCTACGGCACGCTCGTGCGTCGCACGGTCGGCCTGGAAGCCGAATCCGGCCTCGCTAGTGTAGTGAATCCTTCTTGAGGGAACTTAAATAGCGCATGCATCTCCAATGGTCTACTACGACCAGATGGAGACGGTAAATGCGAGTTGCCCCAGAGATAGTCCTGACGGACGAAGAGCAAGCTGAATTGACCAGGCT
>JACPOI010000040.1 GCA_016185015.1 Burkholderiales bacterium | reverse complement strand
GCATAACGTCCAGCCTCTTTGACACTCATCCATGCCCCTTTCCCGTCCATCTATGCCCCCTGTTTAAAAATAAGGGGACATTTCTAACTTGGATAAAGGTGACATTACCAACTTGGGCTCACACCCTGGTGCTGATGCTCATGGCGTCTTCCCTGCTGCTCAAGCTGGTGCTGATCACGGCCCTCACGCGCGCCCTGGGCGCCACCATGGGGGTGGCCCTGCGCACCGGCCTGTACCTGACACAGGCTGGGGAATTTGGTTTCGTGCTGCTCACGCTGACGCATGAACAGGGCCTGATCGAGGCCGCCATGCTCAACCCCATCCTGGCCTCCATGGTGCTGTCCATGCTGGCCACGCCCTTCATCATCATGTACAGCAACCAACTGGTCTTGCGGCTGGTCGCCAGCGAATGGCTGCAGCAGTCGCTGCAGATGACCAGCATCGCGCGCCAGGCCATCGGCACCAGCGGCCACGTCATCATCTGCGGCTACGGCCGCTGCGGCCAGAACCTGGCACGCATGCTGGAGGGCGAGAAGATTCCCTATATGGCGCTGGATCTGGACCCTGATCGGGTGCGCCAGGCGACGGCGGCGGGCAACAGCGTCGCCTATGGAGACGCAGCCCGCCTGCAAGCCCTGATGGCCGCTGGCCTGGGCCGTGCCAGCGCGGTCGTGATCACCTACCTGGATGTCCCGGGCGCCCTCAAGGTGCTGGCCAATGTGCGTGCGCATGCCCCACACGTCCCGGTGATCGTGCGCACCCAGGACGATTTTGCGCTGGACCGCCTGCGCGCCGCGGGGGCCACGGAAGTGGTGCCGGAGTCGATCGAGGGCTCGCTGATGCTGGCCAGCCATGCGCTCGCCCTGGTCGGCGTGCCCATGCGCCGCGTGATCCGTCTGGTGCAGGACCAGCGCGACGCCCGCTACAACCTGCTGCGCGGTTATTTCCACGGGGCGGACGACAGCACGGACGATGATGGCGCGCAGGAGCGTCTGCACAGCCTGACCCTGCCCGCGGGCGCCCATGCGCTGGGCCAGTCCCTCGGTGCGCTCTTGCCGCGCCTGGCCGACACCCGCATACTCAGCCTGCGCCGCCGCAACGGCAAAAGCCTCTCGCCCGATGCCGGTCTGGCGCTGGAGGACGGAGATACGCTGGTGCTCTCCGGCCAGGCCGAAGCCCTGGCGCTGGCCGAAGAAAAACTGCTGCGCGGCTGACCGCCGCCGGCTTGACCCGCAACGCATCGGACCCACCATGCAGGACCACTACATCAACGAATATCTGAGACGCCATATCCGCACCGTGCCGAACTGGCCGTCGCCGGGAGTTCAGTTTCGCGACATCACGCCGCTGCTGCAGAACCCCAAGGTGTTCCGTGTCATGGTTGACGCTTTCGTGCACCGCTACATGGATCCGGGAATGCGCCCGGACGTGGTGGCCGGACTCGATGCGCGCGGCTTCATCCTGGGCTCGGTGATCGCCTATGAACTCGCCGTGGGTTTCGTACCGATCCGCAAGAAGGGCAAGCTGCCCTTCACGACCGTGGAGGAGACCTACGAGCTGGAGTACGGCAGTGCCACGGTGGAGTTGCACACCGATGCCGTCAAGCCGGGTGACCGTGTGCTGCTGGTCGACGACCTGATTGCCACCGGCGGCACCATGATGGCCGGCAAGAAGCTGCTGGAAAAGTTGGGCGCCCAGGTGATGGAAGGGGCCGCCATCGTCGACCTGCCGGAGCTTGGTGGATCGGCCCGGCTGCGCGAGGCCGGCTTGCCCCTCTTCACGCTGCTCGACTTCGCCGGGACCTGAAAAGGCCGCGGCCGCGCGCGCTGTGGGCTTAAATCAGATCGCCGTACTGCGTGCGGCTCAGGGGCAATCGCTCGGCTTCTTCATCCATACGGGTTTCCTCGAATTCGGTCTGGGGAAACTCGGTCGGGGCAAAATCCGCCGGCAAAGGTCTGGGTGATCCGCTGGGCTTGGGCTTGTTGCCTGTGGCCAATGCCTGCTTGAAGGCATTGACTTCGTCGGGGCGGATGGGTTCAAAGCGACGCCTGCGATCTCCGGGCACCAAAGGCGCTTGCGACGCTTCACTGGCCGCAGGCGCCGAGGCCCCCAGTTCAACTTCCGGGCGCGGCTTGCGCAGGACGGCCGTCGAAGTCTTGGACAGCTCGTTGATACGCCAGTAAACCGCGCTCACATCGATCTTGTGACGCGAGCGGGCGTTCTGGGTAATGATCTCTTCGATTTCCGCCAGCTGGCCAATGTGCTGGGCCATCGCCTGGGGCAGGTCCATCATGATCAGGTACTGGCTGCCACGTGAGTCGAGGGACAGCACCTTGTATTTGTAGCTCGAGGACAGCATGCCGACACGCGCCATGGACTCGCGCACCACGGCGTAGAGCAGTTCGCGGCGCTCCAGCCTCTGGGTCTTGCGGTCCAGGGCCAGTTCATCGTCCGGCTGCAGGTTGGTTGGGCCCGCGTCCTGTTCCGGCGCGGGCTTGGCCGTGGATTTTTTCGAGAAGAAGTTGTCCAGTCGTCCCATTTTTCATTCCGATGGCGCTACTTGCACAACAGGGTGCAGACAAACTGCCTGCAGCCTGCATTTTCTTCCTAAATGACGCAGCGTGCTTGACCGTCCAGCGTAAGAAATTGTTTCTCGGTCCAGCCTCTCGATGCCGCCTGCTGGGTTGCACGGTACGCCCATTTCGCCGCCTTGACAACGGGAATACAGCAGGCGCGCAAGATCTCCCGGCTCGTCACTTGCCGATACAGAATCGGGAAAAGATGACACCCAGCAGGTCATCCGAGGTGAACGCGCCAGTGATCTCGTTGAGCGCGTTCTGTGCCAGGCGCAACTCCTCGGCCAGCAAGTCCAGTGCGTGGGCCTGCGCCACCAGGTGCGCTGCAGCTGTTTCAAGATGCGCCTGCACCTGCCGCAGGGCATGCACATGGCGTTCGCGTGCGATGTAGACCCCCTCGGGTGCCGCCTGCCAGCCCACGGTCTCGAGCAGGCGGCGACGCAAGGTCTCCAGGCCCGCCCCCGTCTTGGCCGACAGGCTCAGGCCTTCGGCCGGCGCCACCGCGGCGTCGGCCTTGTTCCAGACATCCAGCACCGGCACGCGTGTCGGCAGACGCTGCTTCAAAGTGCGGGCAATGTCCTCATCCGCCTGACGATAGTCGGGCAAAGCCTGGCGTGTCAGGTCATGCAGGAAAAGCACCGCATCGGCCGCTTCGATCTCGGCCCAGGCACGGGCGATCCCGATGCGCTCCACTTCGTCGCTGCTCTCGCGCAGCCCTGCGGTGTCGATCACGTGCAGGGGCACGCCTTCGATCTGGATGGTCTGCTGCACCTTGTCGCGCGTGGTGCCGGGGATGGCGGTCACGATGGCCAGTTCGGCCCCGGCCAGTGCATTGAGCAAGGAACTCTTGCCCGCATTCGGCTGGCCGGCAATCACCACCTTGATGCCCTCGCGCAGCAGACTGCCCTGGCGCGCGTGCTGAAGCACGGTAGCGAGCCGGTCCTGCAGGCGCTGCAGCTGCCCCCGGGCATCGGCCTTTTCCAGGAAGTCGATCTCCTCTTCCGGGAAATCGAGCGTGGCTTCCACCAGCATGCGCAACTGGATCAGCGCTTCGCGCAACACCCCGATCTCACGCGAAAAGGCGCCATCGAGCGAACGGCTGGCGCTGCGCGCCGCGGCCTCGGTGCTGGCATCGATCAGGTCGGCGATCGCCTCGGCCTGGGTCAGGTCGATCTTGTCATTGAGGAAGGCGCGTTCGGTGAATTCACCGGGCTGCGCAAAACGCAAACCCGGCAGACAGGCTTGGCCGGTCCGCCCATCAAGCTGCTGGCTCACCTGCAGGCAGCGTGCCAGCAGGAGTTGCAGCACCACCTGTCCACCGTGGACCTGCAATTCCAGCACGTCTTCGCCGGTGTAGGAATGCGGCGCCGGGAAATGGATGGCCAGGCCGTGGTCCAGGACTTCGCCGGCTGCATCCCGCAGGGGCAGGTAGGTGGCATGACGCGCCTGCAGTGCGCGGCCGCACAAGGCTGCGACGAAGTCCCCGAGCCCGCGACCACTCACGCGCACGATACCCACGGCACCCCGTCCGGGGGCCGTGGCGATGGCGACGATGGGTTCCTGTTGGCGTGCCAGCATGGTGCGCTATTTTGTAGCGTGAAGGCCTGAAAGTGAAAGGGCCGCTTGCGCGGCCCCTGTGCGTCTGCTTACTTGAATTTCGGCAAATTGAACTGCGGCGGAACGCCCATGCGGGTATTGATCACCCACTGTTGCGCGATCGAAAGGATATTGTTGGTCAGCCAGTACAGCACCAGGCCGGACGGGAAGAAGAAGAACATCACACTGAAGATCAGCGGCATGAACCACATCATCTTGGCCTGCAGAGGATCCGGCGGTGCCGGGTTCAGCGCCGTCTGCAGCATGGTGGTGGCCGTCATGAGCAGGGGCAGGATGTAATAAGGGTCCTCGGCCGACAGGTCCTTGATCCACAGGATCCAGGGTGCGTTGCGCATCTCGACGCTGGACAGCAGCACCCAGTACAGGGCAATGAACACCGGGATCTGGATCATGATGGGCAGGCAGCCGCCCATGGGATTGACCTTCTCCTCGCGGTAGACACGCATCATCTCCTGCTGCATCTGTTGCGGCTTGTCCTTCAGCCGCTCGCGCAGCTCGGTGATGCGCGGCGTGATGGACTTCATCTTGGCCATGCTGGCGTAGGCCTTGGCGTTGAGCCAGTAGAAGGCGATCTTCAGCAGCACCACCAGCGCCACAATGGACCAGCCCCAGTTGCCAATCAGATGCTCAAGCTTGTCGAGCAGCCAATACAGGGGCTTGGCGAGGATGGTCAGCCAGCCGTAGTCCTTGACCAGCTCCAGGCCGGGAGCGATGGCTTCCAGCCTCTTTTCTTCCTGGGGGCCGACGAACAGGCGTGCTTCGACGATGCGGCTCGTCGCCGGTGCGATCGTCTCCAGCGGGGCAATCATGCCGACCGCATACAGGTTGCTGTCGACTTTGCGGGCGAAGATTTCTCGCGGCACACCTTCGCCGAGCAGCCAGGCGCTGGCGAAATAGTGCTGGACCATGGCCACGTAGCCGTTGGAGGACTGCTTCTCGAACTCGGCCTTGTTCTTCTCGATGTCACTGAACTCGACCTTCTGGTATTTCTTCGCCTCGGTGTAGATGGCCGGACCGGTGAACGTCGAATAGAAGGAGGACTCGCCGGCCAGCTTGTTGCCGTCGCGCACCAGCTGCAGATAGAGCTGGGGCGTCAGCGGCGTCGTGCCCACGTTCTGCACTTCGTGCTTCACGTCCAGGGCATAACTGCCGCGCTTGAGCGTGTAGGTCTTGACGAGCTTGACGCCGCCGATTTCAGCCGACTCGAACTTCAGCTGCAGTTCGTCAGCCCCGTCCTTGAGCTCGCGTTCGCCGGACACCAGCTTCATGGGGGTCTTGTGCGTCGGGAGACTACCGCCGGCTGCGCCGGCAATCAGCCCGGACTGGGACAGGTAGACACGATCCTTGCTTTCGTCGAACAGCACGACATGGCGTTCGGGATTTTTCTGGTCGCGATGTTTCAGGAATTCGGAGCGGACCAGCGAGCCGCCTTCGGTATCGAAGGTCAGCGTCAGCACGTCGGAGCTCACCACCACGCGTTCGCGCGCGACGGGCGCCTGCGCTTCGGTTTTGGCGATGCGGTCACTGCTGTTGCCTGCGGGCAGCACGGGCGCGGCCACGGGAACGGACGCCGGCGTTGAGGCCGCCGCTGCCGGGGCTGCCGCCGTCTTCGCCGTCGGCGACGGGAAGAAGGTTGCGGGTCGGCCATTGTGGATTTGCCACTGGTCCCACAACAGGACCAGGGAAAAACCAAAAATCACCCACAGGATGGTGCGGCGAATATCGTTCATGAAATGTTCTTTTCAGAAGGGGAGGAAAGCAGGCCGGTGAAGAGGCGGGGTTTTTGGGCAGGTACGGGATCGTGCCCGCCGGCGCACCAGGGATGGCAGCGCAGCAACCGACCCACGGTGAGGTAGCTGCCTGCCATGGCACCATGCTGGTGCAAGGCATCCAGCGCATAAAGCGAGCAGGTCGGCTCGAAGCGGCAGGCCGAACCCAGCCAAGGGCTCAGAAAGAAACGGTAGCCCTTGACCAGTCCGATGAGCAGCTGGCGGATCATGCGGCTGCCTTTGCAGGCTGCTGGGCCTTGCTGAACAGTTGTTCGATTTCGCCACGCACAGCGGCCTGCAGTGCTTCGGACCTTGCGCTTATGAACTGCGTGCGGTCGTAGGTGCTGCGCAGGCGCACCAGATAGGCGGCCGCAGGCAGCATCGTCTCGTGCTGCGCCGCGATGCTATAGACCTGTCGCTTGATCAGGTTGCGCGTCACGGCACGACGTGCCCAGCGCTTGGGAACCATGGCGCCGATCCAGAGGCCATCAACGGCAAAGGAGGTCTGGGGCACGACTTGCGTGCCTGAGACCTCCAGGACCATGCGATGCATGACAAAGTGTTCCGTCCGGGCAAAGGGTGCACACGCCAGTACGGCCTGAAACTGTTCCCGGGTCTTCAGCCGCCGCGCCTGCATGGTGCGCTGAAGAGCACTGCGCAAAACCGGTACAGGGCTCTGGCAGAGCGGTCCGGCTTAGACAGCCAGGCGCTTGCGGCCCTTGGCACGACGCGCGTTGATCACGGCGCGGCCACCACGGGTCTTCATGCGGACCAGGAAACCATGGGTACGCGCACGGCGGATCTTGGAGGGCTGGTAAGTACGTTTCATCTCGAAATCCTAGTGATAAGCGTGGAGTTTTTCTGCCATGCAACCGTACCGACCATCACTGGCGGCACAGCCCATGAAATGTCCCGTTCGCACTTCTGTGGCCTTGGTTTGCACCTTGCGGCGCTTTCCGGACACATCACAGGCTTCGGGAAAACCATAGATTATCGCAAAATTTTCCAATGCTGGCAATGCCTTGGCTTTCCAAGTGCGTGCAGCACTTGAGGGCCTGACGGGTCCTTCACCCCTTGTGGATAAATTCTTGATAATTTACAATTCAGCGCACCATACGGCATATATATCCACAATAATTAGCACGCATGAGCGAGGGACAACTCAATAGTCAGGCCGTGAGCATAGGCCAGGAAGCCGGGCACAGCTTGTGGCAGACCTGCGTCGACCAACTGGCCCAGGAACTCCCCGAACAGCAGTTCAACACCTGGATCAAGCCCCTGACGGCCCAGGTCGCTGAAGATTTCTCCCGCGTCACCCTTTTTGTCGTCAACCGCTTCAAACTGGACTGGATCCGCGCTCAATACAGCAGCCGGATCGCTGCATTGCTGGAAAAGGTCTATGGCCAGCCCATGCATCTTGAGTTGGCACTTACCCCCAGGGAAAACAATCCCAGGGTTAAGGAAACGGTAGTCGAAACCGAGGCCCTGCCCGCGGAAGAATCTTATGCGGCGGGGCTGGAGCGCATCAATCCGGCAAACCGGACCCGTCTCAACACCGCCCTGACTTTCGACACCCTGGTGGAAGGCACGGCCAACCGCATGGCCCGTGCGGCTGCCATGCACGTGGCCAGTTCACCGGGGCAGCTTTACAACCCCCTGTTCATCTACGGCGGTGTCGGCCTGGGCAAGACCCACCTCATGCATGCTGTGGGTAACCGCCTCTTGGCCGAGCGTCCCAACGCCAAAGTTCTCTACATCCACGCAGAACAATTCGTTTCTGATGTGGTTAAGGCCTACCAGCGCAAGACTTTTGACGAGTTCAAGGACAAATACCACTCGCTGGACCTGCTGCTGATCGACGATGTGCAGTTCTTTGCCAACAAGGACCGCACACAAGAGGAGTTTTTCAACGCCTTCGAGGCCTTGCTGGCCAAGAAATCCCATATCGTGATGACCAGTGACACCTATCCCAAGGGTTTGCTGGACATCCACGAACGTCTGGTCTCGCGCTTCGACTCCGGCCTGACGGTGGCCATCGAGCCGCCGGAGCTGGAAATGCGCGTGGCGATCCTGATCAACAAGTCCCTGAGCGAAGGCACCGAGATGCCCGAGGAAGTGGCCTTCTTCGTGGCCAAGAACGTGCGCTCATTGCCCGCCCACGCCAGATTGCCATGTACCTGGCCAAGGAACTGACCCAGAAGAGCCTGCCCGAGATCGGCGAGCTGTTTGGTGGTCGCGATCACACCACCGTGCTGCACGCGGTCCGCAAGATATCCGGTGAACGCCAGCAGCTGACCGAACTGAACCAGCAATTGCACGTGCTTGAACAGACCCTCAAGGGATAGAAGGAGGCATCACCCCCATCAAAAAAAGCGACCTGAAACCCTGGGGATAGTTCTGGCACAAGTCATGAGTTATCCACAGGGGAAAGCAGTTTGGCCAAGTTATGCAGTCTCGCGCCGGATCAAACCCGACGTCTACACACATGGTTGGAAGACAGGCAAGTCGTTGATAAAAAAAGGGAAAATGATGCTATCCACAGAAAGCAGCCCGCTCTATCTACTACTACTAATTTGAATTAAAGAAATCAAAGAAGAGGTTGACATGATCGTCCTGAAGGCAACACAAGACAAAGTACTCTCCGTTTTCCAGTCCGTTTCGGGCATCGTGGAACGTCGCCATACCCTGCCCATCCTGGCCAATGTGATGATCCGCAAGACGGGCAGTGCTTTGCAGTTCACGACCAGCGATCTGGAAATTCAGATCCGGACCACGGCCGAGCTCGATGGGGATGCCGGCAATTTCACGACCACGGTCGGTGCGCGCAAGCTGATCGACATCCTGCGCACCATGCCGGCCGATCAGACCGTGTCGCTGGAATCCAGCCAGAACAAACTCATCCTCAAGGGGGGCAAGAGCAAGTTCACGCTGCAGACGCTGCCTGCCGAGGATTTTCCGCTGGTGCAGGAAGCCGCCAATTTCGGGCCGGTCTTCAGCGTGCCGCAGAAGACGCTCAAGGAACTGTTGAGCCAGGTCTCGTTTTCGATGGCCGTGCATGACATCCGCTACTACCTCAACGGCATCCTCTTCGTGGCCGAAGGCAAGCAGCTGAGCCTGGTGGCAACAGATGGTCACCGCCTGGCCTTTGCTTCGGCGACGCTGGATGTGGAAGTGCCCAAGCAGGAAGTCATCCTTCCTCGCAAGACGGTGCTGGAAATGCAGCGCCTGCTGAGCGATACCGAGGGCGCGATCGAGATGCAGTTCGCCAGCAACCAGGCCAAGTTCAGCTTTGGTGGCATGGAGTTCGTGACCAAGCTGGTCGAGGGCAAGTTCCCCGATTACAACCGCGTGATTCCGAAGAACCACAAGAACGCCATCGTCTTGGGTCGTCAGCCCCTGCTGGCGAGCCTGCAGCGTACGGCCATCCTGACCAGCGACAAGTTCAAGGGTGTTCGCCTGAACATTGATCCCGGTACCCTGCGCGTGGCATCCAACAATGCCGAGCAGGAAGAAGCGGTGGATGAGCTGGACATCGACTACAGCGGCGACAGCATCGAGATCGGCTTCAACGTGACCTACCTGATCGATGTTCTGACGAACATGGAACAGGACATGGTCAAGGTGGAGCTTTCGGACTCGAACAGCTCGGCCCTGATCACGATTCCCGACAACCATAGTTTCAAGTATGTCGTGATGCCCATGCGGATCTGACAGGGGCGCAAGATCATGACCCGCGATGAACGTCTGGTTCATGGCGGGTCTGTTCATTCAAGTGTTTGAATAGTGTTGAGAAGTAAGCCATGACCGAAGAAAACAAGCCCAGCGCTGTAGAGAATTTCAGCGCCCAGCCCCGTATCGATGCCCATCAAGTCGGTGCGTCAGAAGGTTATGGCGAATCGTCGATCCAGATCCTGGAAGGTCTGGAAGCGGTGCGCAAGCGCCCGGGCATGTACATCGGTGATACGTCCGACGGCACCGGCTTGCACCACCTGGTGTTCGAGGTGGTCGACAACTCCATCGACGAAGCACTGGCCGGCCACTGCGACGACATCGTGGTGACCATCCACCTGGACAACTCCATCAGCGTGGTCGATAACGGCCGTGGCATCCCGACCGGCGTCAAGATGGACGACAAGCACGAGCCCAAGCGCAGTGCCTCGGAAATCGCGCTGACGGAACTGCACGCTGGCGGCAAGTTCAACCAGAACAGCTACAAGGTCTCGGGCGGCCTGCACGGCGTGGGTGTGTCCTGCGTGAACGCACTGTCCAAGTGGCTGCGCCTGACTGTCCGTCGCGAAGGCAAGGTCCACCAGCTGGAATTTGCGCGCGGCTTCGTGCAGAACCGCATCATCGAACAGGTGGGTGGTGTGGACGTATCGCCCATGAAGGTGGTCGACACCACCGAGAAGCGCGGGACCGAGGTGCATTTCCTGCCCGACCTCGACATCTTCCAGCAGAACCATGAGTTCCATTACGACATCCTTGCCAAGCGCCTGCGCGAACTGAGTTTCCTGAACAATGGCGTGCGCATCCGTCTCAAGGACGAGCGCAGCAACAAGGAAGACGACTTTTCCGGTGCCGGTGGTGTCAAGGGTTTCGTCGACTTCATCAATGCCAACAAGAAGGTGCTGCACCCCAATGCCTTCCACGCGAACGGCGAGCGCCCGGCAGAAACCTACGGCGGCATCCCGGGCACCAACATCGGCGTCGAAGTCGCCATGCAGTGGAACGACGGCTACAACGAGTCCGTGCTCTGCTTCACCAACAACATTCCGCAGCGCGACGGCGGCACCCACCTGACTGGCCTGCGCGCCGCGATGACCCGCGTGATCAGCAAGTACATCGAGAGCAATGAGCTGGCCAAGAAGGCCAAGGTCGAGATCTCGGGCGACGACATGCGCGAAGGTTTGTGCTGTGTGCTGTCGGTCAAGGTGCCGGAGCCCAAGTTCAGCAGCCAGACCAAGGACAAGCTGGTCAGCTCCGAAGTGCGTGCGCCGGTGGAAGACATCGTGGCCAAGTCGCTGACGGACTTCCTGGAAGAGCGCCCCAACGATGCCAAGATCATCTGCGGCAAGATCATCGAGGCCGCGCGCGCCCGTGAGGCGGCCCGCAAGGCCCGCGAGATGACGCGTCGCAAGGGTGTGCTCGATGGCATGGGCCTGCCCGGCAAGCTGGCAGACTGCCAGGAGAAGGACCCGGCGCTGTGCGAGATCTACATCGTCGAGGGTGACTCTGCCGGCGGCTCGGCCAAGCAGGGCCGTGACCGTAAATTTCAGGCCATCCTGCCGCTGCGCGGCAAGATCCTGAACGTGGAGAAGGCGCGTTACGAGAAGCTGCTCACCAGCAATGAAATTGTGGTGCTGATCACGGCGCTGGGTACCGGCATCGGCAAGGCTGCGGTGGAAAGCGGCAAATCGGGCGTCGATGACTTCAACATCGACAAGCTGCGCTACCACCGCATCATCATCATGACCGACGCCGATGTGGACGGCGCCCACATCCGCACGCTGTTGCTGACCTTCTTCTATCGCCAGATGCCCGAGCTGGTCGAGCGTGGCCACATCTACATCGCCCAGCCGCCGCTGTACAAGGTCAAGTCGGGCAAGGAAGAGCTCTACCTCAAGGACGCCTCCGCGCTTGATACCTATCTGCTGCGCATCGCCCTGATCGGTGCTTCCATCCACACGGGTGGCGCCAACGGGACCGTGATCACGGGCGACACCTTGGCCGAGCTGGCGCGCAAACATCAGCTGGCCGAGCGCGTGATTGCCCGCCTGCACAACTTCATGGACGCCGAGGCGCTGCGCTCGATTGCCGATGGCGTGGTGCTCAAGCTCGATACCGTGGCCGAGGCCGAGGCGTCCGCCGTCGCCCTGCAGGCCAAGCTGGCTGGTGCCGAAGTGGCGGGCGAGTTCGATGCCCGTAGCGACAAGCCCATCCTGCGTATCAGCCGCCGGCACCACGGCAACGTCAAGAGCAGCGTCATCACCCAGGACTTCGTGCACGGGGCCGATTACGCCGCCCTGGCCGAGGCGGCCAACACCTTCCGCGGCCTGCTGGCCGAGGGCGCACGTGTCATGCGCGGCGAAGGCGAGAAGCAGAAGGAAGAGAAGGTGGGCGACTTCCGCCAGGCCATGGCCTGGCTGATCGGGCAGGCCGAGAACGCGACTTCACGTCAGCGTTACAAGGGCCTGGGCGAGATGAACCCGGAACAGCTCTGGGAAACCACGATGGACCCGACCGTGCGCCGCCTGCTGCGCGTGCAGATCGACGATGCTATCGAGGCTGACCGCGTGTTCACCATGCTCATGGGCGATGAGGTCGAGCCGCGGCGCGACTTCATCGAGACCAACGCGCTGCGCGCTGGCAACATCGACGTCTGAGACTCGGCAAGGCGGCGCAGGCTTGTCACCGGCATGAAGCCTGTCGCCGTCATTGACTTCGAGACCACGGGTATTTCACCCGAACAGGGCGCCCGTGCCACGGAAGTGGCCATCGTGCTGGTGGAACAAGGGCGCATCGTCGACCGTTTCCAGAGCCTGATGAACGCCGGCGCCCACATCCCGGCTTTCATCACCCAGCTCACCGGCATCAGCAATGCCATGGTACGAGCCGCGCCCGATGCAAGCGAGGTGATGCGCCAGGCCAGCGATTTCGTGGGCGACGCCCCCATGGTGGCCCACAACGCCTCTTTCGACCGCAAGTTCTGGATGGGTGAGTTGTCCCGCCTGGGGCTGCCCGCCCGCCAGCCGTTTGCCTGCACCATGCTGCTGTCGCGGCGGCTCTACCCCCAGGCGCCGAACCACAAGCTGGGCACGCTGGTGGACTACCACCGGCTGCCGCGCACGGGCGCGGCCCACCGGGCCCTGGCGGACGCTGAAATGGCCGCCGAGTTGTTGCTACGGATCCAGCAGGACCTGCAGCGTCGCCACGATGTCGCAGAGGTCGACCATGATCTGTTGGTGGCGTTGCAGCAATGCCAGCGCCAGGGCGTCTCGGCCCTCCTGTCGCGGCACGCCCGGGTATAGGATGCGGCCTGACCGCATAATCAGGCGATGCCTGCTGAATGGCTCATCCCATGAGTGATAAAAAACCTTTCGAGATCGCGCGCGAGGCGCTCAAGCAGATCACGGCGCGCCAGCTGGCGCCCACCCCCGTCAATTACCAGGCGATCTACAACGAGATTGCGGGCATGCCGAATGTGCAGCCCTTCCCGGAAGAGCCCCTGCGGCAGATTGCCCAGGCCCTGCCGGCGCGCAACCCGGGCCAGGAAAAGCAGCGCAGCCTGCTGGAGTATGCGATCGGGCAGCGCAACTGGCTGGGCGTGCAGAACGCGCTGGTGGCCTACAGCGGTTTTTCCATGCCAGGCAGCGGTGATTCGGCACCGGCACCGCTGGCGCCCACGCCCACCGCGGCACCGGCACTGACCCCGGAATTCTTCGAGCAGATTGCACGACTGATCGAATACGCCAAGCCCGCGCTGGGCACGGACGACGCCCGTTTCCAGGAGCAGATGCAGCAGTTGATCCAGGCCCTGCGCGACCCGGCAGCCGAGGCGTACAAGGTCAAGGCCCAGCTGGCCGACTTCAGCCATCGCCTGTCCTTTGCGGCTGAAGACCAGGCCGAGATCCACCTGACCCTGCTCAAGCTGCTACAGCTCATCATCCAGAACATCGGTGAGCTCAGCCCGGACGACAACTGGCTCAAGGGCCAGACCGATGCGCTGAAAGAAGCCGCCCAGCCGCCGCTGACCTTGCGCCGCCTGGACGATGTGGAACGTCGCCTCAAGGATGTGATCTTCAAGCAGACCGAGGCCAAGGGACGGGCCCAGGAGGCCCAGGAAGAACTGCGCCAGATGCTGGCCACCTTCATCAGCCGCCTGTCGCAGATGAGCGAGACCAGCGGTGCCTACCAGGGCAAGATGGAAGAGAGCATGCGCCAGCTCGAGCAGGCCAAGAAGATCGAGGAGATCGCGCCCGTGCTCAAGGAGGTCATCAGCGCCACACGGCACATGACCAGCGAGTCGACCAGCGCGCGTGACGAGTTGCGCACCATGCGCGAGAAGGCGCAGGCCACCGAGGCCGAGATGGTCAAGCTGCACCGCGAGCTCGACCGCGTCAGCGCGCAGGCCCGCCACGACAGCCTGACCGGTGCGCTCAACCGCCAGGGCCTGGACGAGGCCATGAACCGCGAGGTGTCCAGTGTGCGTCGCAAGGACACCATCCTCTCTGTGGCCTTGCTGGACATCGACAACTTCAAGAAGCTCAACGACGGCAAGGGGCACGAGACCGGCGACGCCGCGCTCAAGCACCTGGCCACGGTGGCGCGCGAGTGCATGCGCCCGCAGGACACGTTGGCACGTTATGGCGGCGAGGAGTTTGTCGTGTTGCTGCCCGACACGCCGCTGGACAAGGGCGTGGAGGCCATGACGCGCCTGCAGCGCGAGCTGACCAAGCGCTTTTTCCTCGCGGGTAACGAAAAGGTCCTCATCACCTTCAGTGCTGGCGTGGCCCAGCTGGCCAACGGTGAAACCGGTGCTGATGCCATCAAGCGCGCTGACCAGGCCATGTACCTGGCCAAGCGGGCCGGCAAGAACCGCGTCATCGGCGCCTGACCACTTATTCCAGGAGACCCCCGATGAGAATGCTGTTGGCCGGATTGCTGATTTTCCTGGGCGTGCACTCGGTGCGCATGTTCGCCGAGGACTGGCGCCAGCGCATGCGCAGCCGCCTGGGCAAGGGGGCCTGGAAAGGCCTGTACTCCCTGCTGTCGCTGGCCGGGCTGGCCCTGATCGCCTGGGGCTTCGACTTGGCGCGTGAGCAGCCGGTGGTCTTGTGGACCCCGCCCACGGGCCTGCGTCATGTGGCCTCGCTGCTGACCCTGCTGGCTTTCGTGCTGCTCGCGGCCGCCTACGTACCGGGCAATGCCATCAAGGCGCGCCTGCACCACTCCATGGTGCTGGGCGTGAAGACCTGGGCGCTGGCCCACCTGCTGGCCACGGGCATGCTGGCGCACCTGCTGCTGTTCGGCGCCTTCCTGGTCTGGGCCATTTTCAACTTCAGCATTTCGCGCCGTCGTGATCGTCGCGATGGCGTGTCCTACCCTCCCGGTCGCGGGGTGGCCACCGGTGTGACCGTGGTGCTGGGGGTGGCCGCCTGGGCCGTGTTTGCCTTCGGCCTGCACGGCCTGCTGATCGGTATCAAGCCCTTCGGCTGATCGTGTCGGCCGGGGTTATTTTTCCAGGACCCACTGGATCACGAACTTGGCGACGAAGCCCACCATGCCGAAGGCCAGGCCCAGGAAGATCACGAAGGTGCCGAAGCGCCCGGCTTTCGATTCCCAGGCCAGGTGGCCGATGATGAACAGCATGTAGAGCATGAAGGCGCCCACGCCGAAGGACAGGCCGAAGGCGGCGATCTGCTCCTCGGTGTAGCCGAACATCAGTACGCTCCCGCTTGACCCGTCGTCCGCTCGGGCCAGGCCGAGGCATCCACCAGGTCGCGGTAGGCATGCCAGCTGGCATGTCCCAGCATGGGCATGACGGCGATCAGCCCCAGCAGGGCCGACAGCAGGCCCAGCAGGGTGAAGCCCATGATGAGCGTGGCCCACCAGGCCATGGGCACGGGGTTGTTCAGCACGGCTTCCCAGCTGGTGATCACGGCCTGCAGCACGCTGATGCGGCGGTCCAGCAGCAGCGGAATGGCAATGGCGCTGGAGGCGAACATGGGCGCGGCCATCAGGCCCCCCAGGGCCAGCCAGACCTCGAACAGCCAGTTGTCGCGTGCCAGTACCACGTGGCGCAGGAAATCCAGGGGCTGTTCGATGGGAACCGGGGACATCAGCGTGATCAGTGCGGCCGAGGTCAGGACCCAGCCGGTACCGGCCAGACCCAGCAGCAGGCCGAATTGCACCAGGCGCCAGTCCTTGCCGTCACGGCTGTTCCCATGGCGGCGCCAGCTCAGCCAGGTCTTCAGCACCAGGCGCCAGGACGTGGCCTCGCCGCGCTCCACGGCCCGGCTGAGCGCATACAGGCCGGTGGCGAGCACCGGCCCCACCACCAGCAGGCCGGAGAAGGCGCCGGCCAGCCACCAGAACTGGTGACGTGCCAACAGCAGCAGGCCCAGGCCGACGACGGTCAGCACCAGGCCATGCGCGAAGCTGACCCAGCCGCAGCGTCCGATGTCACGCCAGCCCAGCACCAGCCAGCGCATCGGCTGGTGCAGATCGATCGTGCGGATGACGGGTGCTGCGGTGGGTTTCATCAGGCTCCGATGTTAACCGTGCCCGCGATGGGGTCCGTGCCGGTGCGAGCGGGCGGTGCTTTCATCGAAGACCTTCTTCTGTTCGGCATTCAGCGCGCTGTAAAAGGTCCGGGTGGCGGCGTCACGCTGCTCGAAGGCGGCTTCCCGCTGCTTGCGCAGTTCGTTCATCTTGTCCAGGCGCTCGGGGGTGCTGAGCTTGGCCAGGTCCTCGCGCTTGGGCATGGACGCGCGGGCCGGGGGCTTCATGGCGGCAAGGAAGGCGTTCCAGTTGCTTTCCTGTTCGGCACTCAGCTTGAGCTTGGCCTTGAGGTCGGCCGCACGCTTGGCCATGTGCTCCTTCATGCGTTCCTGCTGGCGGGCGTGACGCTCGCCATCGGGCTGGTGCATACCGGGGCCAGCGCCTGCGCCTGCGGCCGGGCCGGGGCCGGATTGCGCCAGGGCCACCAGGGCGGAAGTAGCCAGCACGGCGGCCAGCACAACGGGCTTGAAGTTGACTTTCATATCCTCATCCTTTCAGATCAGACCTGTTGCGAAGTAACAGGGTGCATGCAGTCTGCGCGGCTTGTGTATCGCGAGGATGAGGGTGTGCATCGCGTGTGTAAAGTCGGTCGCTGCTCCTGCGACCTCAGGCCAGGCGTCCGTTCTGGAAGTCTTCGACCGCTGTCATCAACTCCTCGCGCGTGTTCATCACGAAGGGGCCGTATTGGGCAATCGGTTCCTTGAGCGGGCGGCCGGCGATCAGCAGGGCGCGTGCGGGTGCACTGCCGGCCTCGGCCTGCAGGCGCACACCGTCGCCGCTGTTGTCCAGGATGGCCATGCGGTGGAGTGGCACCGGGGTGGCTTGTCCACTGCCCTCCACAACCTGCACGGTGCCGCGGTAGGTATAGAGGAAGGCGTTGTGGCCTGCCGGCAGCGGCTGGTTGAAGACGGCGCCGCCGGCGGGGAAATGCAGGTCCAGGTAGAGCGGGTCGGTCGGGTAGGCATCGACCGGTCGCGCCACGGCGCCGCTCACACCGTGGCTGTGGCCGGAGATCACGCGCACGGTCACGCCCTCCGCAGTGGTGAACTCGGGGATCTCGGTGCTCTGGATGTCGCGGTAGCCCGGCGTGCACATCTTGTCGCGCCCTGGCAGGTTGAGCCAGAGCTGGAAGCCT
This sequence comes from Burkholderiales bacterium, assembly GCA_016185015.1. Taxonomy (GTDB): domain Bacteria; phylum Pseudomonadota; class Gammaproteobacteria; order Burkholderiales; family Burkholderiaceae_C; genus Hylemonella. The sequence continues at coordinate 73,613 of JACPOI010000040.1, read as the reverse complement.
TCCATCACGCCCGCTTCCTGTTCAGGCATCTCGCTATGGACCAGGCCGCGCCCGGCCGTCATCCACTGCACACCACCGTTTTGCAGCAGACCCTCGTTGCCGGCGCTGTCGCGGTGGCGCATGCGCCCGGCGATCATGTAGGTGACCGTCTCGAAGCCGCGGTGCGGGTGATCGGGGAAACCGGCGCCGTAGTCCTTGGGGTCATCGCTGGCGAAGTTGTCCAGCATCAGGAAAGGGTCGAGCCGGCGCTGCAGGTCGTGCGTGAGCACGCGTGTCAGCTTGACACCGGCGCCGTCGGTGGTGGGCTGGCCGGTGACGAGGCGCTCGACGGCGCGGGGCGAGGTGACGGTCATGGGCGGCAGGGTCCTGTCAGGTGATGTGACTCCCGGGCCGGAATGGCCCGGGGCATGGACAGATGTTAGCGGGGGTCCGAAACCCCTGCGCCGCCGTGTTTTATCAGGCCTTGGGGGCGTCCTTGACGGAGCAGGTGTTGATGCCCAGCATGGCGTAAGGTGGGCACCAGCCCACCAGGCCGGTGGCCATGGGGATCAGCCCCAGCCAGCCCCACCAGCCGACGGTGCCGGTGGCTGCCAGGCCGACCAGGATGGCGCCTGCGAGGATGCGGGCGACGCGTTCCATGCCGCCGATATTGACTTTCATGCTGTACTCCTGTTGTGGATGCGGACCATTATTGGACGGGGCCCCAGTGCCGTCAACCGCCTTGTTGCGCCAGGTCGTCGAGGATCGGACAGTCCGGCCGTTCGTCGCCGTGGCAGTGGTGCAGCAGCTGGCGCAGTGTGCGCTGCATCGATTGCATCGCTTCAATGCGTGTGGCGAGTTCGTCCACGTGTTTCTGGGCGATGCGCTTGACGCTGGCGCTGGTGCGCCGGCGGTTCTGCCACAGCGTCACCAGTTCGGCGATCTCGGCCATGGAAAAGCCGAGGTCGCGCGAGCGCTTGATGAATTGCAGTGTGCGTACGTCGGCCTCGCTGTACTTGCGGTAGCCGCTGTCGGTGCGCGCCACGCGCGGCAAGAGGCCCAGCGACTCGTAATGCCGCACCATCTTGGCCGAAATGCCGGACAGCTCGGCCGCGCTGCCGATGTTGACGGGCCAGAGCATGTGCGCCATGGCCTTCAGGCGGCGACCGTGTAGCCTTCTTCGGCGATGGCCCGGGCCAGGGTCTCGCGCGCCTGCTGCGACTGCACCTCCACCAGGTTCTTGCTGCGGTCGATCTTCACTTCGGCCTGCGGGTCCACCTGCTTGATGGCACGTGTCACGGCCTTTTCGCAGTGACCGCAGGTCATGCCGCTGACGTTGAAGTTCTGGTTCATGGGGGCTTTCCTTTCGCTGGGTTTTGGGCTCAGGGAAAGCATATCCTGAACCTTGCCATCATGGGAAGGTCAAGTCTCTACTTGCGACCTTCTCGACAGCAGGGTTGATCTGGCGCAAGATTTGACCCTGCCATCGTGGCAAGGTTCAGAATTCATCGCATGAACACTTCAACATCCCTCGCTTCCTCCCCGGCCACGCTGGACCTCGGCATCGGCGGCATGACCTGTGCGTCCTGCGTGAGCCGGGTGGAAAAGGCCCTGAAAAAGGTGCCGGGCGTCAGTGACGCCGCTGTCAACCTGGCCACCGAGTCGGCGCGCGTGAGCTTCGCGCCCTCGGAGCAGATCGAGGCGCGGCTGCGTCGTGCCGTGCGCGATGCCGGCTACGAGCCGCGTGCTGCCGATGCGCTGGAGCAGCAGGAAGACGCCTCGCCCTGGGCCGGTTTTGCGCCGGTAGCCATCGGTCTGGCCTTGTCGCTGCCTCTGGTGGTGCCTATGCTGGGCGATCTGGCCGGCAAGCACTGGATGTTGCCGGCCTGGGCGCAGTTCCTGCTCGCCACGCCGGTGCAGTTCATCCTCGGGTCGCGCTTCTACAAGGCCGGCTGGTTTGCGCTCAAGGCCCTGACCGGCAATATGGACCTGCTGGTGGCCATTGGCACCACGTCGGGCTGGGCGCTGTCCATGTGGCTGTGGTTGAGCGCCGAGTCCGGCGCCATGGTGCATCTGTATTTCGAGGCGTCGGCGGTGGTGGTGACGCTGGTGCTGCTGGGCAAGTGGCTGGAGGCCCGCGCCAAGCGCCAGACCACGGCCGCGATCCGCGCCCTGCACGCCTTGCGGCCTGACGTTGCGCATCTGATCGGGCTGGACGGCGAGATCGACGTGCCGGTGGCCGAGGTGCTGGTGGGTGACAAGCTGGTGGTACGCCCCGGCGAGCGTTTCCCGGTGGACGGCATCCTGCTCGAAGGCCACACCCAGGTGGACGAGTCCATGCTGACCGGCGAGCCCTTGCCCGTGGCCAAGGACGCCGGCGCCAAGCTGACCGGCGGCTCCATCAATGGCGAGGGCCGCGTGGTGTTGCAGGTCGGCGCCGTGGGCAGCGAGACCGTGCTCGCGCACATCATCCATCTGGTGGAGGACGCGCAGGCCGCCAAGGCGCCCATCCAGCGCCTGGTCGACCAGGTCTCGGCGGTGTTCGTGCCGGTGGTGCTGGTGATCGCCCTGCTGACCCTGCTGGGCTGGTTGTGGGCTGGCGCCTCGGCCGAGTCGGCCATCATCCACGCGGTGGCGGTGCTGGTGATCGCCTGCCCCTGTGCGCTGGGCCTGGCCACGCCGGCGGCCATCATGGCGGGGACGGGGGTGGCGGCGAAACACGGCATCCTGATCAAGGACGCGCAGGCCCTGGAGCTCGCGCACAAGGTGGACACCGTGGCCTTCGACAAGACCGGCACGCTGACCGTGGGCCAGCCGCGCCTGACGGCTTTCGAGGTGGTGCCGGACCAGGACGAGGCGCGCCTGCTCGCCGCCGCCGCCAGTCTGCAAAGCGGCAGCGAACACCCGCTCGCACGTGCCGTGGTGCAGGCCGCACAGGCCCGCCAGCTGGCGGTCGAAGCGCCCGACAATGTGCGCGCCGTGCCCGGTCGCGGCAGCGAGGGCGAGTTAGGCGTGACCAGTTACCTGATCGGCAGCCTGCGCTGGATGGAGGAGCTCGGCGTCGGCCTGGGTGCGCTGGCGCCGCGTGCCACCGCGTTGCAGGCGCAGGGTGCCACCGTTTCGGCCATGGTCGAGCGCACCACGCAGGGGCTGACGCTGCGTGGTCTGCTGGCCTTCGGCGACGAACCCAAGCCGGGTGCGAAAGAGGCCTTGGCGGCTTTGCGTGCGCGCGGCATCCGTACGGTCATGATTTCGGGCGACAACCGTGGCGCAGCGGAGACCATGGCGCGTCGTCTGGGCCTGCGTCCCGACGAGGGCGAGGTGCTGGCCGAGGTGCTGCCGGGTGACAAGGCAGCCATGGTCGCCCGATTGAAGGAAGGCGGCCATACCGTGGCCATGGTGGGCGATGGCGTGAACGATGCGCCGGCGCTGGCGGCGGCCGACGTCGGCATGGCCATGGGCAACGGCACCGATGTGGCCATGCACGCCGCCGGCATCACCCTGATGCGGGGCGACCCACTGCTGGTGGCCGCGGCCCTCGACGTGTCGGACCGCACCGTGGCCAAGATTCGGCAGAACCTGTTCTGGGCCTTCATCTACAACGTCGCGGGCATACCCCTGGCCGCATTGGGCTACCTCAACCCTGTGATCGCCGGTGCCGCCATGGCCATGAGTTCGGTCAGTGTGATGAGCAACGCCTTGCTGCTGCGCCGCTGGCGGCCGAAGGCCGGGAAGGTCTGAATAGCCCTGCTTTCAGGGGTTTCAATCAGGGGAAGCGCACAGTGGCGGGGTCTAGAATGCCTCGGTCCCACTCCCAGGCGAGGTTTTCCCCATGACGACAAAGTTGTTTGCATTGATGCGCCAGTTCACGATCCGTTTTCGCATGCTGGGGGCGATCGGTGTGGTGCTGGCCTTGCTGGCCCTGGTGGGGGGTGCAGGCATGTTCGGCATGTTCCGCATCCACCAGCTCAGCGCCGAGGTGATCGACGAGTCCATGGCCGTGGTGGATCGTGTGGCCCGGCTGCGGCTGGACATGGCGCAGGTGCGTCGCCATGAAAAGGACATGATCATCCAGTACGAGAAGCCGGAATTGATCCGCCAGATCCGCGAGCGCTGGGAAGCCGAGATGAAGACGATCATGCAGACCGCCGGCGATCTGGCGACCAGCCTGCCGGAGGCGCGCCGCGCGCAGCTGCAGAAGGCGATCGAATTCCTCAAGAACTACCATCAGTTCTTCAGCGGGACGGCCAGCCAGCTCGAGAGCAGCGCCTACGAGACCGCCACGGTGGCCAGCCGCATGAGCGCCCGTTCGGTGGCCCAGTTCGAGGAGGCCGACAAGCTGCTGACCCAGATGGACCATGATGTTCGTGCCGAGGCGCAGGCCTCCAATGCCAACCGCAACGCCGTGCTGGACCAGGCGCTCTTCATCTTTGCCGGTCTGGTCATTGTCAGTCTGGCGATCGTCGTGCCGCTGACCCTGCTCAATATGCAGGCCATCTGCCAGCCCGTGGAGCAGGCCCGCCGGCTGGCGCAGGCCATCGCCAGCGGCGACCTCTCGCAGCGCATGGAGGTGCAGGGCCGTGACGAGGCCGCTGACCTGCAGCGCGCGCTGGAGCAGATGCGCAGCGGGCTGTCGGGCATGGTGGCGCAGTTGCGCGAGGCTGGCGAGAGCATCTCCACCGCCAGCAGCGAGATTGCCACCGGCAACCAGGACCTTTCCAACCGCACCGAGCAGACCGCCGGCAATGTGCAGCACACCGTCAGCTCCATCGGCGCTCTCAGCGGCAATGTGCAGCAGACCGCCAGCTCGGCGCAGACCGCCAACCAGCTGGTGGCCACGGCCTCGCAGGCGGCGCAGCGCGGCGGCTCGGTGGTGACGCAGGCGGTGCAGAGCATGCACAGCATCTCGCAGTCCAGCCGCAAGATCAACGACATCATCGGCGTGATCGACGGTATCGCCTTCCAGACCAACATCCTGGCGCTGAATGCCGCCGTTGAGGCCGCGCGCGCCGGCGAGCAGGGCCGCGGTTTTGCCGTGGTGGCGAGCGAGGTGCGTTCGCTCGCGGGCCGCAGCGCCGAGGCCGCCAAGGAGATCAAGGCCCTGATCGGCGCCAGCGTGACGGCCGTGGACGGCGGCGTGCGCCAGGTGGAAGAAGCCGGCACCGTGATGCAGGAGATCGTCAGCGGCGTGCAGCGCGTGCGCGACATCATCGGCGAGATCACCGTGGCGGCCGGCAGCCAGTCCAGCGGCATCGGCGAGGTCAACCAGGCGGTGCAGGAGATCGACCGCATGACGCAGCAGAACGCCGCACTGGTCGAACAGTCGGCCGCGGCAGCCGAGTCCATGCGCGAGCAGGCCGAGCGCCTGGCCGGCATCGTGCGGCAGTTCCGCCTGGAAGCCCAGAGCCGCGGCGGCCCCCTGCTGCTGGCCTGAACCGCGTCAGACTGCGCAAAGCTTGACGAGCGTCAAGCCGGCGCGCGGCCAGCCGTGCCAAGCTGGGAACCATCATCTGATCCGATCGGAGGTTCCCCATGACCCATGCCAGCTTACGCATCATTCACGACGAGCATGCCGCACTGTCTGCCATGCTGCAATCCCTGCGCATGATGGTGCGGCGCGGGCCGGGCGACGGTCCGGAGCAGTTCTTCGACGTGCTGCGCGCCATGCTGTTCTACATCGACGAGTTTCCCGAGCGCCTGCACCACACCAAGGAAACCGAGCTGCTGTTCCCGCCGGTGCGCGCGCGTGCGCCGCACCTCAAGGACGCGCTGGACCGCCTTGACCGCGATCACGCCCGCGGCGAGACGGCCGTGCGCGAACTGCAGCACCTGCTGCTGGCCTGGGAACTGCTGGGCGACTCGCGCCGCGAGACCTTCGAGCAGGCCGTGGCGCGCTACCTGGATTTCTACCTGGAGCACATGAAGCTGGAAGAGACCGTCATCCTGCCCGAGGCCGAGAAGGTGCTGAGCGCGCAGGACTGGCAGGCGCTGGACGAGGCCTTTGCCACCAACTGCGACCCGCTGACCGGCAAGTACCCGCGCGACCCCGTCTACGACCGCCTGTTCACGCGCATCGTGATGCGCGCCCCCGCACCGATCGGGGTCGGCGCGGGCTGATCCGGGGGCCTAGTTTTCCTCGTCCAGGCGCTTGCCCGCGAACCAGGCGACGTAGAGTACGGGCAGCACCACCAGCGTGAGCAGGGTGGCCGTCACCAGGCCGCCGATCACCACGATGGCCAGCGGACGCTGGGTTTCCGAGCCGATGTCGTGCGACAGGGCCATGGGCAGCAGGCCCAGCGCGGCCAGCATGGCCGTCATGAGCACCGTGCGCAGGCGCTGCAGGGAACCGGCGCGCGCCGCTTCGAGCACGCTGTGGCCCGAATTGCGCAGCTGCTGGAACACCGAGAGCATGACCACGCCATTGAGCACGGCCTGGCCCGACAGGGCGATGAAACCGATGGCAGCCGACACCGACAGCGGGATGTCGAACACCCACAGCGCGATGAAACCGCCGATCAGGGCCAGCGGTACGTTGACCAGAATCAGCGCCGCCTTCTTGAAGGAGCTGAAGGCGTCGAACAGCAGCACGAAGATCAGCAACAGCGAGATCGGTACCACCACGGACAGGCGCTGCATGGCGCGTTCCTGGTTCTCGAACTCACCCGACCAGTTGACGACGTAGTTCGCCGGCACCTTCACGTTGGCATCGACCCGTGCCTTCATGTCCTTGACCACCGAGCCCATGTCGCGGTCGCGGATGAAGATGCCGATGGCCATGGTGCGCCGGCCGGCCTCACGCGCGATGTTCATGGCGCCGCTGGTCTCGCGGATCTCGGCCACGTTGCCCAGGGTGGTGTAGCCGCCGTCGGGGGTGGGGATGGGCGTGGCGCCGAGGGTGGCGATGCTGCGGCGCTCGGCGGGCAGGCGCACGGCCACGGCAAAGCGCCGCTCGCCTTCCCACAGGCTGGTGCTGGCCTTGCCGGCCAGGGCCGCCTCGATCACGTCCTGGATGTCGCTGACGTTGAGGCCGTAGCGCGCCGCACGCTCGCGGTCGATGTTGATCAGCAGCTGCGGCAGTTCGCCCAGGCGGTCGATCTCGGCGCGGTAGACGCCGGCCACCTGACGGATCTCGCGCTCGATGGCTTCGGCCGTCTGGCGCAGCTCGACCAGGTCGTCGCCAGCCACCTTGATCACGATCTGACCGTCGATCTGCGAGATCGACTCCAGTACGTTGTCGCGGATGGGTTGCGAGAAGATCGGCACCAGGCCCGGGATGGCCGTGACGGCATGCTCCATCTCGTTGATCAGGCCCTCTCGCGTCAGGCCCTTGCGCCATTGCTCCTGCGGCTTGATGTCGACAAAGACCTCGGCCATGCTGATGGTCTTGGGGTCGGTGCCGTCCTCGGGCTGACCGGCCTTGGAGACGGTGGTGCGCACCTCAGGCACCGTCAGCAGGGCCTGGCGGGCCTGGTGCAGCATCCTGGCCGCCTCGTCGTTGGAGACGCTGGCGGGCAGGCGCAGGTTGACCCAGAGCGTGCCCTCGTTGAGTTCAGGCAGGAACTCCGAGCCCAGGCGCGAGGCGGCCCCCATGCCCAGCACAAAAGCGGACAACGCGATGATCACCACCTTGCGCCGGTGGCTCAGAGCCCAGTCCAGCACCGGCGTGTAGAAGCGCTTGGCCGCGGCGATCACGCGGTTGTCGCCGTGCGGCAGCTTCTTGCGCAGCATCCAGTAGGCCAGCAGGGGCACCAGCGTGAGCGAGAAGATCAGCGAGCCCACCAGGGCGGTCGTGACCGACAGCGCCATGGGCTGGAAGATGCGGCCTTCGTGCCGTTGCAGCGCAAAGATGGGGATGTGCGCGGCAATGATGATGAGCATGGAGAACAGTGTGGGCCGCCCCACCTCGTTGGCCGCGTCTATGATGGTCTGGCGCCGCTCGCTCTCGGACATGTTCTCGCTGTCCTTCTCGAGCCGGTGCATGATGTTCTCGATCACGATCACCGCGCCGTCGACGATGATGCCGAAGTCCATGGCGCCCAGCGACAGCAGGTTGGCCGGCACCCCCATGATCTTCAGGCCCATGAAGGTGGCCAGCAGCGCCAGCGGGATCACCACCACCACGGCCAGGCTGGCGCGCAGGTTGGACAGGAAGATGTAGAGCACCAGCGAGACCAGCAGCGCGCCCTCGACCAGGTTGCGGAAGACCGTAGACAGGGTCTTGCCCATCAGCCACGAGCGGTCATAGAAGGGCACGATCTGCACGCCCGGGGGCAGGCCGCGTTCGTTGAGTTCGGCCACCTTCTGCTTGACGCCCTTGAGCACCTCGCTCGGGTTCTCGCCCTTGCGCATCACCACCATGCCGGTGATGACGTCGTCGTCCATGTCCTGGCCCACCGTGCCCAGGCGCGGCACGGCGCCGATCTGCACCCGCGCGATGTCGCGGATCAGGATCGGCGTGCCGTTGCGAGAGGCCACCACGATGCGCCCGATGTCGTCGGCCGAGCGCAACAGGCCGATGCCGCGGATGGCGTACTGCTGCACGCCCTGGGCTACGTAGCTGCCGCCGGCGTTGGAGTTGCCGCGCTCCAGCGCATCGAGCAGGTTCTGGAAGGTCAGCTTGTAGGCGCGCAGCTTGTCCAGGTCGGGCTGGACCTCGTACTGCTTGATGAAACCGCCCATGGCCACCACGTCGGCCACACCGGGCACCTGGCGCAGCGAACGCTCGACCACCCAGTCCTGCAGGGTGCGCAGTTCGGTGGTGGACTTGCCGTCGCCGCGCAGGCGGTAGCGCATGACTTCACCCACCGGCGTGGCGTTGGGCGCGATATTGGCTTCCACGCCGGCCGGCAGGTCCACGGCGCGCAGGCGCTCGTTCACCTGCTGGCGCACCTCGAGCACCTTGGCCGCGTCGTCATAGGTCACGACGGTGAAGGACAGGCCGAACTGGGTGTGCGAGAAGACGCGGATGGCGTTGGGCAGGCCCGACAGCGCCATCTCGATCGGCAGCGTGACCTGCTTCTCCACCTCTTCGGCAGCGCGCCCGGGGAAGAGCGCGATCACCGTGACCTGGGTGTCGGTGACGTCGGGAAATGCCTCGACCGAGAGGTTCTTGAAGGCGATCACCCCGGCCATCACGAAGAGCAGCGTGCCCAGCACGATGAACAGCGGCTGGTGCACCGCATACTGGATGAGGCGCTTCATGGACGTGTGGCCCCGGCTTCAGCGGCGGCGGGTCGGGCCTCGGACTCGGCCAGGCGGAACTGGCGCGCCAGCAGCAGGACGTTGTCCGTCACCACCTGTTCACCGGCCTGCAAGCCGCTGGAGATCACGACTTCGCGGCTGCCTTCGTAGCTCAGCTCCACCCGGCGGGGTTCGAAGGTGCCGGGTTGGGTCTGCACGAAGACGCGGTGTTGCGAGCCATGCAGCAGCACAGCGGAGGCTGGCACGACCAGGCCCTGCTCGAAGCGGCGCTCGAAGACGGCGGTGGCCAGCATCTCGGCCTTGAGCAGGCGCTTGGGGTTGGCCACGCTGGCGCGGATCTTGATGGTGCGGGTCAGGGGGTCGATGAAGTCCGAGCTGGTCACGATGCGGCCCTCGAAGACCTGGCCCGGCAGGGCCGGCACGCGCAGCTGGAAGCGCTGGCCGGTCCGCACCACGCCGATTTCGGTTTCGCGCGCATCGATCTGCAGCCACAGCGAGGCCGGGTCGGTCACCACGAACAGGGCGGGCACGCCCGGGCCGCTGAGCTCGGGGCGCAGTTCCTGGCCCGGGTTGAGGTTGCGCTCGACCACGATGCCGGCCAGGCTGGCGCTGAGCACCAGCTGCTGGTTGATGCTGCCGCTGCCGCCGTACAGGCGGGTACGGGCCTGGGCTCGCTCCACTTCGGCGCGGGCGCGCTCCTGCTCGGCTTCGGCCTGCTCCAGTTCCTTGCGCGCCACGATGCCGGCGTCGAACAGCTCGCGCTGGCGCTGCAGGGCCTTGGTGGCCAGGCGGGCGTCGGCCTCGGCGCGGGCGGTGTCGCTCTGCGCCTGACCAAAATCAGGCGAGGCCAGCACCGCCAGCGGCGCACCGGCCGTCACGCGCTGGCCGACATCGGCCTTGATGGCCGTGACGCGGCCGGCGAAGGACGGGTAGATGCGTTGCGTGCGCTCCTCGTTCCAGACCAGTTTGGCGGGCAGTTCCACGGTGATGGGCAGGGCCGCCGTGGCAGCGGTCACCGGCAGCAGTTGCAGCTGCGGGTGGCCAACGGTAAAGCGCAGCTGCCGGCCCTGCACGATGGGCGCGGGCGCCTCGGCCTGGGGGGCGGGGGCTTCACTGCAGGAAGCCAGCAGCAGGGCGCAGAGCAGCAGAGGAAGGGAGCGGTTCAGCATGGTTCACGACGCGTCGGGACAGGAAAGAGGAGGAGTAGGTCAGGGGCTGGCGGCGGCCACCGGCAGGCCACTGCGCAGCTGCCAGGCCCCCAGGGCCTTGGCGTGCTCGCTGCGGGCGGCCACGGCATCGAGCACGGTGGCGCGCAGGGTGCGCCGCGCGTCCAGCAGGTCGGTCAGCGAGAGCGCACCCTTGCGGTAGGCCAGTTCGGCGCCTTCGGCCACACGGCGTGCGCGCGGCAGGATCTCGGTGTCGTAGGCGCTGGCGCGCACGGCCGCGCTTTGCAGCTCGTGCTGCAGGCGCTGCAGTTCCAGGCGCGCCAGGCGTCGGGTTTTCTCCAGCGCGCTCTCGGCCAGGGCCAGCTGGGCGCTGGCGCGGCCGATCTCGCCTTCGTAGCCGTAGCCCCATTGCAGCGGCATCTGCATGCGCAGGGCCATCAGGGCGGTGGAAGTGCCAGGGTAGTGGTTGTAGGACACCCCCCAGGTGATGTCGGATTTTTTCTGCGCGCTGCTGCCGTCCAGCGCCGCCTGGGCCGCCTGCACACGGGCAAGGGCGGCGCGCACATCGGCGCGGGCTTCGACCAGGTCCTCCAGCACGGCGGCGGCGGCCGGCGCCGCCGGCAGGGCCGGCCAGTCGGCGCGGGCCTGCAGTTGCTCTGGGGCCGGCGCCAGGGCGGTCAGCTGCCACAGCACCAGGGCGGCGCGCTGTTGTTCCAGCTCGGCCAGGCGCAGGTCGGCGCTGGCGCGCTGGGCTTCGATTTCGGTGCGGGCCGTCTCCTGGGCCGACAGGTCACCGGCCTGCAGGCGCCGAGCGGCAATGCGGGCCAGTTCGGCGGCGTTGCGCTCGATCTGCGTCACCTCGGCCACGCGCTCCTGCGCGGCCAGCAGGTCATAAAAACCGGACAGGGCGGCCAGGCGCTGTTGCATGCCGGTCTCGTCCAGCTCGGCGCGGGATGCATCGGCTGCGCGCTGGGCGGTCAAGGTGCGCAGCTCGCGCTTGTTGCCGCGCTCCCAGGTCCAGTCCAGGCCGACCGATTTGTCATACCGCTGCTCGGTCCAGGCATTGCCGCTGCCGTTGCCGTTTTGCAGGTCGATCTGGTTCACGCTGGCCGACAGCACGGGAAAGGGTGAGCGGTCGGCGCTGGCGATGTCGGCTTGTGCACCGGCCAGCGTGCGCCGCGCCAGGGCGACGTCCAGGTTGTCCTGGGCTGCTTGCAGGGCCTGCTGCAGGGAGACGGGCAGGGGCGCAGCGGCCGGTGTCTGGGCCTGGAGGGCGACCGGCAGCAGCAGGCTGCCCAACAACAATAACTGACGTATGCTCATGGATCAATCCACTCGGGGGGATCGAGTGTCTCCGGCCACGCCTGACCACCGACTGACTCCCGCCGTGGTGAAAACGCGTAGAACCCCCTCTAACCGCGAGCCCTGCACCCATGAGAATCCTGCTGGTTGAAGACGATCCCGTGCTGCGCGAGGTGATGCGCCTGAGCCTGCGTGATGCCGGTCACCGCGTGGACGAGGCCGGCAACCTGGAGCAGGCCTCGCATTTCTGGCGCGTGCAGCCTTTCGACGCCGTGCTGCTCGACCTGAACCTGCCGCAGAACGCCACGCACGACAGCCCCTTGGCCAATGGCCTGTCCCTGCTGCGCGAGGCACGCGCCCGGGGCGACCGCACGCCTGTGCTGGTGCTGACCGCACGCAACCGCACCGACGAGCGCATTGCCGGCCTGGACGCGGGCGCCGACGACTACCTGGGCAAGCCCTTCGAGCTGGCCGAGGTCGAGGCGCGGCTGCGCGCCCTGGTGCGCCGCACCGCGGGCACGGACGACTTCTCCGAGATCGGTCGTCTCAGCCTGGACCGCAAGGCGCGGCGTTTTGCCGTCGACGGTGCCCTGCTGGAATTGCCGGCACGCGAGTTCGAAGTGCTGTGGGAGCTCATGACACCGCCCGGGCGGGTGGTCAGCAAGCGCAGCCTGTCCGACAAGCTGTCCGACTTCACTGAGGCCTTAGGCGACAACGCGCTGGAGGCATTCATCTCGCGCCTGCGCAAGAAGCTGGTGGGTAGCGGCGCCCGCATCCGTACCCTGCGCGGCCTGGGCTATGCACTGGAGCGGGGGGCCGAGGGGTGAACCAGCCGCAGCCGCAGGGCCAGCCCTCCCTGCGTGCGCGCCTGGTGCGCCACGTGCTGCTGCCGCTGGCGCTGACCTGGCTGCTGGGCACGGCCGTGACGGTGGCCGTGGCCTACCACTTCGCGCAGAAGGCCTTCGACCGCGCCTTGCTCGACGACGCCTACGCCCTGGCCTCGCGCGTGCGTGCCCTGCCCCAGGGGCTGGCGCTGGAGTTGTCCAGCCGCGAGATGAGCACGGTGCTGTTCGACCAGAGCGAGAGCATCTATTTCGTGGTGCGCCGTGCCGACGGGTCGGTCATGGCCGGCCACCCCGGCCTGCATGCACCCATGCCGCGCAGCCCGGCCGCCATCCTGTTTTCGGAGACGGTCTACGAGGGCCAGCCTCTGCGCACGGTGACGGTGGTGCAGGACGAACCCCACAACTTCACGGTCATGGTGGGGCAGACCACGCGCAGCCGGCGCACCCTGTTGAGCGACGTGCTGACCTATTCGGTGGTGCCGCAGATCGCGCTGCTGCTGTTGCTGGCGGCCTCGCTGCGGCGCATCATCGGCCAGGAGTTGCGGCCGCTGAACGCCTTGCAGCGTTCGGTCGAGCAGCGCGACGCGCTGGATCTGACGCCGGTGCCGGTCTCGGCCAGTTCGCGCGACATCGAACACCTGGGCACGGCCATCAATGCGCTGCTGGTGCGTGTCAGCCAGAGCATGCAGGCGCAGCGCGAGTTTTCCGGCAATGTGGCGCACGAACTGCGCACGCCGCTGGCCGGCATCCGCGCTCTGGCCGAGTATGGCCTGACGCAACCCGATCCCGCCGCCTGGCGCGAGCAGCTGCAGCGCATCGCCGCCAGCGAGGCGCGTGCCAGCCGTCTGGTGGACCAACTGCTGGCCCTGGCCCTGGCCGAGGAGGCCGACGCCGGCGTGCAGACCGGCCCGGTGGCGCTGGACGAGCTGGTACGCGACACGGTGCTGCGCTACCTGCCGCGCGCCGACGCGGCCGGGGTGGACCTGGGCGTACAGGGCCTGGACCAGCCGGTGCAGGTGGCCGGCAATGTGGCGCTGATCGAGGGCATCCTGGGCAACCTGCTGGACAACGCCCTGCGCTACGGGCGCGCGCCGGCCGGCCAGGCCAGTGCCCTGACCGTGGAACTGGCGCGCGAAGGGGATCGCGTGCGGCTCTCGGTGATCGACAACGGCCCCGGCCTGACAGTGCAGCAGCGCCAGCACCTGACACAGCGCGGCGTGCGCGGCCCGCATGCCGAGCGCCTGGGCCAGGGCGCGGGCCTGGGCCTGGCCATCGTGGCCAAGTTCGCCTTGCTGATGCAGGCGCAGTTCGAACTCGTTGACGCGCCAGGTGGCCCCGGTCTGTGCGCCAGTGTGCTGTTCCAGGCGCGGCCGGCGGCGTGACGTCCTAGAACCGCGTGCCGAAGGCCAGGCGCCACATGTCCTGCGGCGTGAAGTTGACCTTGGGGTCATAACTCAGGCGCAGGAACCAGCGCGGCCAGTCATAGGCCACCGACAGGCCGCTGCGCTCGATCATTTCGTCTTCCACCAGGCCGCGCTTGAACAGCAGGTCGACGGTCAGCCGGTGCCCGTCGGGCAGCGGGGTCCGGTAGACCAGGTGCAGATGTTGCTGGTCGGGGTTGAGCCGGTCGTCACGCACGTACACTAGGCCCAGCGAGGTGCCCTCGGCCCAGCGGTAACCGCCGCTCAGGCTGTAGGCGTCATTGGGGTCGAAGTTCAGGTTGACCGTTTCACGCTGGTTGGTGCGCCCGAAACCGGCACCAACGTACCAGTCTTCGCCGGTTTCCAGGCCCACGCTGCCGTTGAGGGCGCCGCCGGTGGCCAGCTGCGCCGAGGGCTGGATGCGCACGGCCCCGACCGACCACGTGCGGTCCCAGCCGACACGGTCCTGGATCAGTTCGCGGGCCGGCGCCACATAACGGCCGACCCAGACCGTGCCCAGCCCGGAGCTGTGGCGCAGGTTGATATCGGTCGAGTCGCTGCTCGCAGCGCCGCCCCCGCTGGACTGGTACAGGCCGGCGGTCAGCTTGAAGGCCGCCTTGTCGGACTCCTGTGCCCAGGCGCCCTGCATCGCAAGCCCGAGGCAGGCGGCGGTCAGGATTCGGAAGAAATGAAGTTGCAAAAGAGCGCTCCTAGAATGCCTGCATGAAGTTTGCCATCATCCTTGCCGCTTTTTTGCTGGCGTTGCCGGCCTGGGCGGCGCGCCCTTTCGTAACGGACGACGCGCGCCTGACGACGGCCGGCAGTTGCCAGCTTGAGAGCTGGACGCGTCTGTATGAAGGCAGCAGCGAATTCTGGGCCCTGCCGGCCTGCAACCCGACCGGCAACCTGGAGATCACCCTGGGCGGCGGCCGTGCCAGCTACAAGGAGACCGGCACGACAGACGACTACGTCCTGCAGTTCAAGACCCTGTTCAAGCCGCTGACGACCAATGGCTGGGGCGTGGGGCTGGCCGTGGGGCGGGTCGAGCACCCGGAAATTGCCCCGGGTCCCAACCAGCTGGGCAATACCTACGCCTATCTGCCGTTCTCCGCGTCATTTGGCAACGACCGCCTGATAGTGCACGCCAACATGGGCTGGCTGCGTGACAAGGCCAGCCAGCAGGACCGCAACACCTGGGGTCTGGGCGGCGAGTATTACCCGCATCCGCGGCTGGCAGTCATCGCCGAGTCTTTCGGGGATGACAAGAACCGGCCTTACTGGCAGACCGGCTTGCGCTATTCTGTGATTCCCAACCTCTTCCAGCTGGACGCCACGGCGGGGCAGCAGTATGGTGGCGACTCTGCGAGCCGTTGGTTGTCCATCGGTTTGCGCTGGACCCCTGAACGCCTGTTTTGAAACCCCGATCAACGAGGAGACCACGATGAAGAAGCTCTTTGCCGTCCTGCTGGTGTGCTCGGCCGTGCCGGCCGCGGTCCTGGCGCAGACGGCGCCCGCGCTCAAGTCCGGTGAGCAGGTCTACCGCGAAACCTGCATGGCCTGCCATGGCCCAGGTGTCAATCCTGGTCTGCCCAATGTGCCGCGCATGGGCGACAAAAAGGCCTGGAGCAAGCTGATCGCGGAAGGCCAGCACGTGCTCACAGCGCATGCCTGGGTTGGCGTGCGGGCCATGCCGCCCAAGGGCGGACGCAATGACCTGAGCCTGGAGGAGTTTGCCCGTGCCGCGGCCTGGATGGTGCGCGGGTCGGGTGGCAACTGGCAGGACCCGGACGCCCGCATGCTCAATCGCATCCGTGCCGAGGAAGCCAAGCGCATTGAGCAGCTGAAGAAGGCGCCCGCCAAGGGCTGAAGTCCGTATGCGCCGCGCGCGCCAATACCTGCCCTGGGCCCTGGGCGCACTGCTGCTGGTGCTGGCTGCTGCCCTGCTGGTCGTGCAGCGCTGGGTCTCCAGCGACGAGTTTCGCCTGCGCGTCGAGCAGGAAGCCACGGCCGTGCTAGGCGTGCCGCTCAAGCTGGAGCGCGTGGGGCTCACGCTGTGGCCGCTGCCCGGCGTGGCGCTGGACGGCGTCGAGTTGCGCACGCGCCAGCCGCTGAAGGTGGAGCGCATAGAGTTGCGGCCGGCCTGGCTGCATCTGCTGATCGGCCGCGTCGCGATCTCCACCCTGGTGGTCCGGCGCGCCGTGCTGCCCCAGCAGGGCATTGACGCGCTGCTCGCCTCGCTGCAGAAGATCCGCCAGCGCGACAAGTCGCCGCCGACCGGGTCTGCGCTGCACCTGCTGCCGCGGCGCACCGTGCTCGACGAGCTGAGCTGGGTCGATGCCCGGGGCAAGGCCATCGTGATCCAGGCCGAGGCCCAGCTCGACAGCGATGCCCTGCCCGAGCGGCTCGAACTGGAGGTCCTGCGCGGCCGCCTGCAGGGCACGCGCCTGGACCTGCGCCGCAGCGATGCATTGGCCTGGGAGGCGCTGCTCCAGGTGGCTGGCGGCACGGTGCAGGGGCGCGTGGAGGTGCAGCCCGTGGGTGAGGCTGGTGCCGAGTTTGTGCTCAAGGGCCAGTTGCAGACGCGCGATGTCGAGCTCTCGCAGCTCACGGCCCCCGAGCCGACGGAGGCCGTGCGCGCCCGCCAGCCCCTGAGCGGCCGGCTGGAGGCCAGCACCACGCTCAACGCTCGGGCGCGTCAGCCTTCGGCGCTGCTCGATGTTTTGCAGACGCAATCGAAGTTCACCGTGCGCAGCGGCATGCTCAATGGCATCGACCTGGTCAAGGCGGTGCAGACCGTGGGGGTGAGCCGTGGCGGCAAGACCCCGCTGGACACGCTGTCCGGTCAGGTCACGACGCGTGGCAAGGCCATCGAACTGCAGAACCTGGCGGCCAGCTCGGGCTCGCTCAGCGCCACCGGCCAGGTCAGCGTGTCCGCCACGCAACAACTCAACGGGCGCGTGAACGTGGACCTGGGTGGCGCGGTGGGTGTGCCGTTGCTGGTGAGTGGCACGGTGGACGAGCCCGAGGTATCGCTGACGGCGGGCGCCAAGATCGGCGCGGCCCTGGGAACCCTGCTGATGCCCGGCGTGGGCACGGGTGCGGGGGCGTCCATGGGCGGCAAGCTGGGCGAGCTGTTCAGAAAATAGCGGGCTCGCGCGTAGCGTTCAGGTCTTGTAGCCGGGGTCCAGCCGTTCGGCCTTGCGCAGCAGCGCGGGCCAGGCTAGGTTGGCACCCTGGCCGGCGGTGGCGGTTTTCATCACACCGGCAATGCCTTGCAGGATCTTCGGGTCCACCATCACCAGCTCGCCACCGGCCTGCGCATCGATCTGGATGCGGCAGGTGTTCTCGAAGATGTACATGTTGAGGAAGGCGTCGGCGATGGTCTTGCCCACCGTCAGCAGGCCATGGTTGCGCAGCATCAGGTAGTTGGCCGTGCCCAGGTCGGCCTGCAGGCGCGGCTTCTCTTCATCGCGCAGGGCCACGCCTTCGTAGGCGTGGTACGCGAGCGAGCCCAGCACGAAGGTGGATTGCTGGCTGATCGGTAGCACACCGCACTTCTGCGCGCTGACCGCCACGCCGGCGCGCGAATGGGTGTGCAGCACGCAACCCGCGTCCTCGCGCACGGCGTGGATGGCGCTGTGGATCACGAAACCGGCCGGGTTGACGGGGAAGGGCGAGTCACTGAGCTTCTTGCAGTCCTGGTCCACGCGCACCAGGCTGGAGGCCGTGATCTCGTCGAACATCAGGCCGTAGGGGTTGATCAGGAAATGGTGCTCGGGGCCGGGGATGCGCGCGCTGATGTGGGTGAAGACCAGGTCGCTCCAGCCGTAGGCGGCCACGAGACGGTAGGCGGCGGCAAGGTCGCAGCGCAGCTGCCACTCCTGTTCGCTGACGACTTCTTTCAGGGAGGGGATGTGCATGGTGTTTCCTTGCGGGTGGGGCCGATGCCGCACTGTCCACCATGCCGGCGCAACGATCAACGTTGCGGGGTCACGTGGGCGACGCGGCGCGGAATTCGCTGGGGCTCTTGCCCGTGTGTTCGCGGAACACACGGCTGAAGTGCGAGGGGCTGTTGAAACCCCAGGACAGGGCGATGTCGGTGATCGGGCGCGTTTGCGCCATCGGGTGCTGCAACTCACGCACGCAGGCGTCCAGGCGCAGGCCCTGGATGTAGCTGGCCAGGGTCTGGTCTTCCTCGGCGAAGGCGTTGTAGAGATGGCGCTTGCTGCAGTTCAACGCCACGGCAATCTGGTCCACCGTCAAGTCGGGGTCGCGCAGGTGCAGGGCTACGTAGCCGCGGATGCGGTCTTTCAGCGCCTCGCGCTGGGTCAGCTGGGTTTCCTGGCCTGAGAGCTCGATCAGGGACAGGCGCACCAGCTGCGCGATAAGCTCGCCCGCGCCGCGCGCGGCATCGGCGCTCATGTGCGGCAGCTCCTGGAAGGTGCTGCGCATGGTGGACAGGGCCACACGCGCGATGCCGCTGGCACCGCCCACCGGGCGCGCCATCAGGTTTTCCAGGCGCAGGCCGCGCTCGATCATCTGCGCCTTCGGGACCATGACGATCAGGTGTTCGACCCGTTCCGGGTTGGCGACCGAGTAGCTGCCGGTGGTGTCGTAGATGGTCCAGGCGCCGGGGGTCACCCAGGCCTGGCGGCCCATCTGCTCCACGCCCGCCGAGCCCTTCATGGGCGCCACGATCTTGAGGTAACCCTCGTCGCTGGCGCGCACCATGTCGCGGGTGCGCACCACGCGGTGGCGGTTGGCTTCGAGTTTGGTGAGGATGAGGTCGCCGGCGCGCGCCGAGGCCATGTGGCCGTCGAAGTCGGTATCGCCGTAGAGATCGGATTCCAGGCCGCCGAACTGCTTCCAGACCCAGTCGCGCCAGACCGGCGCGCGGTCGGCGGGGGCGTAATCGTCGGTGGTGACGGCCGTGGCGTGGGTCATGGTGGCCGGATTATCGGCGCATCACCGCCCCGGGACAAACCCGACGCCTAGGGTTAACCCGGGTGCTCTTGCATGAACCGTCAACTACTTTGTGCACGTTCAGCAAAGCCGCAAGCCGCCGGGCTTTCTAGTATTGCTGTGCGATCCTGAAAAGCAAATCCAACGGAGACAACCATGGTTCAACAAACAAAACGTACCCTGCTCAAAGGCACTGCCGCTGCTGTCGGTGCCGCCACCTTTGCCCCGCACCTGTTCGCAGCCGCCCCGGTGCGTGTGGGTTATGCCATGGCCCGTACCGGCCCGTGGACCGGCGGTGCCCAGGTCAGCCAGGAGCCCAACTACCTGCTGTGGGCCGAGCAGCAGAACGCGGCCGGCGGCCTCAACGTCAAGGGCGAGAAGCGCCCGATCGAGCTGATCAGCTCCGACGACCGCAGCGACATCGAGACCTGCGTGCGCTCGTATGAAAAGCTCATGGGCTCCGACAAGGTGGACCTGGTGCTGCCGCCCTGGGGGTCGAATGCCAACTTCGCCGTGGCCCCTCTGGCCAACCGCTTCGGTTACCCCTTCCTGGCGCCCACGGCCCTGTCCAAGCGCCTGATCGAGATGAAGCTGCCTTACTTCTTCCTCCTGTTGCAGCAGCCCAAGCCCATGTGCGAGGCCCTGGTCGACATGCTCAAGGCCAATGGCGTCAAGACCATCGCCGTGATCTACGTGGACGACCTGTTCGGCCTGGAGAACTACGCCGCGCTGAAAGTGGCGCTGCAGGGCTCGGGCATCCAGATGGTGGAAGACAAGAGCTACCCCGGTGGCGTCAAGGACCTGTCGCCCGTGCTGCGCTCCATGAAGGACAAGAACCCGGACGCCTTCGTCGGCTTCACCTACCCGCCCGACACCATCCTGGCCAGCAAGCAGGCCAAGGAGATCGGCTTCAACCCCAAGTACTTCTACGCCTCGGTCGGCACCGCCTTCCAGCTCTACCGCAACGTCATGACACCGGCCGGCGCCGAGGGCGTGCTGGGCATGGGCTCGTGGAATGGCAAGACCAGCCCCGGCGCCAAGGCCTACTTCGACGCGCACACCAAGAAGTTCGGCGGCAAGGAGCCCGACCGCTGGGCCAGCGGCGCGACCTGGGCCGGCCTGGAGATCCTGACCAATGCGGTCAAGACCCACGGCCTGGACCGCAAGGCCATCCGTGACTACGTGGCCAACACCACGCACAAGACCATCCTGGGCGATATCAAGTTCGTTGGCAGCGAGAACGTGGGCACCCCGGGCACCGTGGGCCAGTGGCAAAAGGGCGAGTTCGAGGTGGTGTGGCCACAGAAGGTCGCCACCGCCAAGCTGGCCCCCAAGCCGGCTTGGTAAAGCCCCCCTGAGTCGGCCCTGAGGCCGCCTCGGTGCCAGCGCCAGAGGCGCTGGCTCTTCGGGGCCGTCCAAGCCTGCGCAGGCAGGCTTGGAGCCGCGGCCCTCAGCCCCCAAGGGGGATGGCCTATCGGTGGCTGCTTTCTGTTCTCTGATTTCCTATGTCATTCACTGCCTGGCTCGAACTGATCGCCTCCGGTCTCATCACCGGTGGCATCTATGCGCTGGTCGCCCTGGGGCTCAACCTCCAGTACGGCCTGATGCGCATCCTCAACATCGCCCACGGCGAGTTCCTCATGGTGGGGGCCTACCTGACCTGGCTGGTCCAGACGCAGTTCGGCATCTCGCCGCTGCTCATGGTGCCCGTGGCCTTTCTCGTGCTGCTCGTGCTGGGCGTGGTGCTGCATTTCCTGTGCTTCCGCCGCCTGACCGCCACCTCACCCAACCTCGACGTCTTCGAGGCACGTGGCCTCATGGTCGCTTTCGGTCTCATGTTCCTGGTGCAGAACTTCGTGTCCTGGTTGTGGGGTGGGGACCTGCGCGGCTACGACTATCTGACCGAGCCCGTGAAGTTCGGCGAGGTGCAGTTCGCGGCCAACAAGCTGCTGGTCTTTTTCCTGGCTCTGCTGTTTTCGGGCGCGCTCATCGTGCTGCTGCGCATGACCCTGCTGGGCAAGGGCGTGCGCGCGCTGATGCAGTCGCCCATCGGCGCGCAGCTCATGGGCATTGACACCAAGCGCCTGCACCCGTTGATGTTCGGCATCGGCCTGGGCCTCTCGGGCATCGCCGGCGCGCTCTTGTCCATGGCCTACACCATCACCCCCTATATGGGCCAGCCCTACACCGTAACGGCACTGATCGTCATCACCCTGGGCGGTTTCGGCAGCATGAGCGGCGCGCTGCTCGGCGGCCTGTTCCTCGGCGTGATCGAGGCCCTGGGCATGCACTTCACCAACCCCTCGCTCAAGGCCCTGCTGTCCTACGCGGTGTTCATCGCCGTGCTGCTCTTGCGCCCCGAAGGCCTGTTTGCCCGTAAAGGACGCAAGGCATGAATTCGCGCCAATTCCTCATCCGCGACCTGCTGGTGCTGCTGGCCTTTGCTGGCTGGTGCCTGGCCCTGCCGTTCTACGCCAGCGAGTTCGTCGTCTCCATGGCGCTGACCTGCCTGATGTACGTGGCACTGTCTTCCAGCTGGGGCCTGTTCTGCGGCAGCACGCGTTACCTGTCCCTGGCGACCTCGGCCTTCTTCGGCATCGGGGCCTACACCAGCGCCATCCTGCTGGGCCAGTTCAGCTGGGTCGAGACCATCGCCATCGGCGCGGGCATCGCCGTGCTGGTGGCCATCGTCATGGGCGCGGCCGTGCTGCACCTGCGCGGTACCTACTTCGCTGTGCTGACCTTTGGCATGACCGAACTGATCCTGCACGCCGTGACCTATTTCGAGAAGACGGTCACTGGCACCGTGGGGCGTGTGCTGACCGTGGTGCCCGAGCGCGACACCATCTACCTGACCATGCTGGCCCTGGCCTTGCTGGCGGTCGCCACCTCCATCCTGGTGCGGCGCACGCGCTTCGGTTTGGCCCTCATGGGCATCGGTGCGGACGAGCAGCGGGCCCAGACCCTGGGCGTGAACACGCGCCTGGTCAAGATCGCGGGGTTTGCCATCACGGCGGCCTTTGCCGGTGCCGTGGGCGCCGCCATGGCCGTGCGCTGGACCTATATCGACCCGCACACGGTGTTCAACCCCTTCATTGGCTTCCAGACCGTGCTGATCACGTTGATTGGCGGCGTGCTGACGCTGTGGGGCCCCTTGCTGGCCGCCATCATCTTCAGCGTGCTGGCCGAGTCGCTGCGCTTGCAGTTCCCGCAGATCTATCTGATGTCGCTGGGCCTGCTGCTCATCCTCTGCGTGCTTTACCTGCCGGGCGGCCTGGCCTCGCTGCGCTGGGCCACGTTCAAGGACTGGTGGAACGACAGCCGGGCGTGGGCGCGTGACATCCGCAGCGAACTGAGTGGCGAGAAGGAACGCGAGAAGCAGCGCGTCAAGCGCCGCGAGAAGGAGAGTCACTTTGTCTGAGCACATCACGCCTTTGCTGGAGGCGCACAAGGTGACCGTGCGTTTTGGTGGCCTGGTGGCCGTGGACGCCGTCAGCGCCAGTTTTGCGCCCGGTGAACTGGTGGGCATCATCGGCCCCAACGGCGCCGGCAAGACCACCTTCTTCAATGCGATCTCCGGTGTGCTCGTTCCGACCTCGGGCCGTCTGGTGTCCAACGGGCGCAATCTGACCGGCCGGGGCCCGCACCGGTTTGCCGCGCACGGCGTGGCGCGCACCTTCCAGACGCCGCGCGTCTTCCCCGACATGACAGTCACCGCCAACATCGAGTTCGGCCTCAAGTTCGCCGGGCGTCGCCGCCGCAAGTACGTCTTCTGGGGCGACGAGCTCGGTGTGCCTTGGGCCTTGCGTGACGCCATGAGCATCCTCCAGCTGATCGGCCTCTCGGCCCAGGCCGATCTGCCGGCCGCGGCCATCACCCCTTCGCAGCAGCGCCTGCTGGAGATCGGCATGGCCCTGGCTACCCGGCCCAAGCTGCTGCTGCTCGATGAAGTGGCCGCCGGCCTGACCGAAGCCGAGATCGAGGAAATGGCCCGCCTGATCCGCCGCCTGCGCGACGAGCTCGATCTCACCGTGATCTGGATCGAGCACGCCGTCACCACCCTGCTGCGCCACGTGGAGCGCGTCATCGTGCTGCACCAGGGCCGCAAGATTGCCGACGACACGCCGCGCAACGTGGTGCGCAACCCCGAGGTCATTGAAGCCTATCTGGGTGACGAGATGGCCGAAGCTTCGACCGACGACGAAGAGGTGGCCGCATGATGTGGTACCGCGACACCCCCTTTGTGCTGGGCGATGAGAAGCACGCCCATCTGCAGGCACGAGGCTTGAGTGCCGGCTACGGCGCCTTCCTCGTGCTGCGTGATCTGCGGTTTGAGGTCAAGCCCGGCCTGACCGTGATCCTCGGCCCCAACGGCGCCGGCAAGACCACGCTGCTCAAGGCCTTGATGGGCCTGATCCCGCGCCAGGGCATGGTGCTGCTCGATGGCGAGGACCTGCCCGAGAAGACCCACGAGATCGTGCGCAGCGGCGTGACCCTGGTGGCCGAAGGCCGGCAGCTTTTCCCGCAGATGAGCGTGCTGGAGAACCTGGAACTCGGCGGCTGGCTGGTCGGCCGGGCCGAGCGCGCGCGTCGTTTGGAACAGGTGCTGGGCGACTTTCCCAAGCTGCGCGAGCGCATCCACCAGCTGGCCGGCACCATGAGTGGTGGCGAGCAGCAGATGGTGGCCGTCGCGCGCGCCATGATGAGCGCGCCGCGCCTGCTGATGCTGGACGAGCCCTCGCTGGGCCTGGCGCCGCGCATGGTCGACGAGCTGCTGGCCATCGCCCGCCGCATCGCTGACAACGGCACCACCGTGCTGATGGTGGAGCAGAACGTCAAGAAGGCGCTGGCCGTGGCCGACCGCGGCTACGTGCTGGAGCGCGGCACGCTGGTGGCCAGCGGCCCGGCGCGCCTGCTGGAGCGCTCCAACGTCGTGCGCGAAGCCTACCTCGGCGCCGATGCTGCCGACCAGACCACCGCGGCCGATGCCGTGTCGCGCCGCCGCAAGACAACCCACACCGTTTGATTTTCTGATTCCTGAAGGAGAACCCCATGTCCGATATGTCCATGCTCATTAACGGCCTCAAGGTGACGGCCGAGCGCGGCGCCACCTTCGAGCGCCGCAATCCGCTCGATGGCAGCGTGGCTTCCCGCGCCCCCGCTGCTTCGCCGGCCGATGCCGTGATGGCCGTCGAGGCCGCTGCCGAAGCCTTCAAGACCTGGAGCCAGACCGGCCCCACCGAACGCCGCATGCTCTTGCTCAAGGCCGCCGACGCGCTGGAGGCCAAGACGCCCCAGTTCATCGAAGCCGTGGCCGCCGAGACCGGCGCTGCGGGCAGCTGGGCCGGCTTCAACGTCTTCCTCGCCGCCGGCATGATCCGCGAAGCCGCTGCCCTGACCACCCAGGTGGCCGGCGAGGTGATTCCCTCCGACGTGCCGGGCTCGCTGGCCATGGCCGTGCGCCAGCCCGCCGGCGTGGTGCTGGGCATTGCCCCGTGGAACGCACCCGTCATCCTGGGCGTGCGCGCCATCTGTGTGCCGCTGGCCTGCGGCAACACCGTGGTGATGAAGGGCTCGGAGAACTGCCCGCGCACGCACCAGCTCATCATCGAAGCTTTCCAGGACGCGGGTTTTCCGCCCGGCGTGGTGAACTACATCACCAATGCCCCGGCCGATGCCGGCCTCGTGGTGGAGGCCATGGTGGCTCACCCGGCCGTGCGCCGTGTGAACTTCACCGGCTCCACGCGCGTGGGCAAGATCATCGCCATGACCTGCGCCAAATACCTCAAGCCCGTGGTGCTGGAGCTCGGTGGCAAGGCGCCGATGGTGATCCTGGATGACGCCGACATCGACGACGCGGTCAACGGCGCGGCCTTCGGCTGCTTTGCCAACAGCGGCCAGATCTGCATGAGCACCGAGCGCATCATCGTCGACCAGAAGATTGCCGACGCCTTCGTCAAGAAATTCGTGGAGAAGGCCAAGGCCCTGCCGCTGGGGGACCCGCGCAAGCCCGAGCCGGTGGTGTTGGGTTCCGTTATCGGCATGAGCACGGTGGAACATTGCAACGCGCTGATCGACGATGCGCTGGCCAAGGGCGCCAAGCTGCTGTGCGGCGGCAAGGCCACCACCACGTTGATGCCCGCCACCGTGCTGGACCACGTGACCCCCGCCATGAAGATCTACCATGAGGAGAGTTTCGGCCCCGTGAAGCCCATCGTGCGCGTCAGCGGTGTGGAGGAGGCCGTGGCCTGCGCCAACGACAATGAGTATGGCCTGTCCTCGGCCGTCTTCGGCGGCGACATCGCGCGCGCCTTCAATGTGGCGCGCCGCATCGACTCCGGCATCTGCCACGTCAACGGCCCCACGGTGCACGACGAGGCCCAGATGCCCTTTGGCGGTGTCAAGGGTTCGGGCATTGGCCGCTTCGGCGGCAAGGCCGGCATCCACGAGTTCACCGAACTGCGCTGGATCACGATGCAGACCACGCCGCGTCACTACCCCTTCTGAGATCCAAGAAGAACAAGACCGAAGAACAACAAGAAGCTTCTTCGCCTCCGCCGCGCCCGCCTGCATCAGGCCGGCGCGGTTTTCTTTTTTCAACTGTCTGGGGGCACGGCCTCCGCCGGGCTCCAGCCGGGTTCGAAGACCGCGGCCGTGTTCTTGCCGCTGCGCTTGGCCCTGTACATGGCCCGGTCGGCGTGTTCCGTGAGTTCGCCAGGCGTTTCGCCGTGGTCCGGGTAGAGCGCGATGCCGATGCTCAGCGACAGGGGGACGCTGATGCCCTGGCTCAGGGTGACGGGGCGGCTGACTTCGTTGCGGATCTTGGCCGCCAGGGCCAGCGCGCTGGGCGCATCCCGCAGGTCCGGCAGCAGCAGCACGAATTCATCGCCGCCGATGCGCGCCAGCGTGTCTGAAGCACGGATGCAGGACTGGAGCCGGCGGGCCATGCTGCGCAGCACGAGGTCGCCGGCCTCGTGGCCGTAGGTGTCGTTGACGGACTTGAAGCCGTCGATGTCGATGAACATCAGGGTCAGGCGGGTCTTCTCGCGGTTGGCGACCAGCAGGGCCTGTTGCAGCCGGTCGGCCAGCAAGGTCCGGTTGGGCAGGCCGGTCAGCTGGTCGTGGTGCGCGCTGCGGCGGAAGGTTTCTTCCTGGACCTTGCGGTGCGTGATGTCCTGGTGTGTGCCGTACATCATGAGAGGCGC
Source organism: Burkholderiales bacterium (assembly GCA_016185015.1). Classification (GTDB taxonomy): domain Bacteria; phylum Pseudomonadota; class Gammaproteobacteria; order Burkholderiales; family Burkholderiaceae_C; genus Hylemonella. Next base: position 47,532 of record JACPOI010000040.1, on the reverse strand, counting down.
ACCGTCGGCCGTACGAGTTGCCAGCTTGCCGCGATCCAGTACCCAGACCCAGTGGCCGTCCTTGTGGCGCATGCGGGCCTCGCATTCGTAGTACGGGGACTCGCCGCTGAAGTGTTGCTTGAGCAGCTTGTCGGATAGGCCGAGGTCGTCAGGGTGGCTCAGCCGCATCCAGGTCTGGATCGAGATCGGCTGCAGCTCCTCCAGGGTGTAGCCGACGATGTCGGCCCACTCCTGGTTGAAGACGGTCTGGCCTGTCTGGACGTTCCATTCCCAGGTGCCGACCCGGGTGCCGTCCAGGATGGCGGTGAGGCGGGCGCGCTCCTGCACCAGCTCTCCGTTCATGTGGCGGGCGGTGGCCAGGGCGCGGGCGCGCCCCGTCACCAGCGTCGAGACCAGGGCGGCAAGGAACAGGCTCAGCAGGGCGCCGCTGGCAAATGTCTGCAGGGGCAGGCGACTGTCCACCCGTAGCAGCATGCTTCGGCTCGAACGGAAATGCAGGGTCCAGATGTGGCCCATCATGTGCAGCGTCTGCACGGCTTCGTAGCCGCCCTGCACGTCGAGGTGCTCGGCGCTGTCGTTGTGCATCAGTGCCTTGGGCGCGCGTTGTTCGCCGTCATAGATGTCGAGCACCAGGTCGTCGCCCTGTTCGCCGAACAGGCCGCGCAGGAAATCGTTCATGCGGAAGGGCGCGTAGATCCAGCCCATCAGGTTGGCGCCGCGCTCCTGCGCATTGCTGGCGGGCCGGTTCTTGCGGTATATCGCCTGGTAGATCAGGAAACCGGCCTGCTCCTGCACGCCGGACTCCTGTTGCAGCCGTACCTTGCCGCTCAGCGCCATGCGGCCTGTGTCGACGGAGCGCTGCATGGCCTGGTGCCGCACCGGCTCCGAGTACATGTCGAAGCCGAAGGCGCGCAGGTTGCGCCCGGTGAAGGGTTCGATGTAGACGATGGGGCCGTAGAGGGGGCGCGGCCCCGGAGGATGGACGGCGTAGGAGGCAAAGCCTTCGGCACGGACGGCGGCGGTGTGCCGCGCCAGGTCTTGCGGGTCCACCCGCTGGGCGTAACCCACGCCCTGGATGCCGGGAAAGAATTCGGCGAGAGCCTGGCGTTCGATGTAGCGGTGAAATTGCGTCCGGTCTACCTTGGCGTGGGTGTCGAACATGCCGCTGACGCCGCGCAGTACCTGCTGGTAGGTGCGCATGCGTCCCTCGATCAGCTCCACGGCCTCGCGCACGCGGAAATCGAAATAGGCGCGCTTTCTCTCCTCGATGTTGTCCGCGCTGAGTTTGTACAGCAGGATGCTGAGCAGCAGGCCGAGCACGAAGACCAGACCCGGCAACCAGCGCCAGGAATCATGCCGCTGCGTTTCAAGGTCATCGGTGGTGTGCGCGGGCATGGGTCAGGCAGTCTTGTGGCGGTAGGCCGGACCATTGTGCGGCGGGCCTGCATGCCGCTTCTTGACCACCATCAAGTTGAGGTGCCGTGCCGACTTCCGCAGCGCTTGCTGTGAATTACTGCACAAGTCCCGGCGCCGGGTGCTCGCCGCCAGGCGCGGCCCCTGGGCGGGTCTGCTGTTCCAGCTCGCTTAGCCACTGCATGGCCTGGGCTGCGGACTCGCCGCACATCGCCTGGGAGGGCGCCAGGCTGGCGCAGACGGCGGGCCGCTCGGGCTGGCCGAAGATGAGACAGCGGTTGGCCGCGTCCAGCTGCACGCAGCGCACGCCGGCGGGCTTGCCCTGCGGCATGCCGGGGATGGGGCTGGAAATGGAGGGGGCGATGCAGCAGGCAGCGCAGCCGGGTCGGCAGTTCATGCCCGCTATTGTCGACGCTCAGGGATAGAGCCCGCGCAGCTCGCGTGCGTGGAGGATGCGCTTGCAGGCCACGATGAAGGTGGCGGTGCGCAGGCTCACGCGGTTTTCCTGTGCCACCTGCCAGATGACGGCGAAGGCTTCTTTCATGATGCGCACCAGACGTGCGTTGATTTCGTCCTCGCTCCAGAAGAAGCTGGAGAAGTCCTGCACCCATTCGAAATAACTTACCGTGACGCCGCCGGCATTGGCGATGACGTCGGGCACCACCATGATGTTGCGTGCTTCCAGGATGTCGTCGGCCTGCGGCGTGGTGGGGCCGTTGGCGCCCTCGATCACCATGCGGGCGGTGATCAGCCCCGCATTGGCCGCCGTGATCTGGCCTTCGAGCGCGGCCGGGATCAGGATGTCGCAGGGCACTTGCCAGAAGGCTGCGGAGGCCAGCGGCTCGGCGGAGGCAAAGCCGGTCACGCTGCCGGTGAGCCGCACGTGCTCGCCCAGGGCGGCCAGGTCCAGCCCCGCTTCACGATAGACGGTGCCCGCGTGGTCTTGCACGGCCACGATGCGTGCGCCCGCTTCGGCAAAGAGCTTGGCCGAGACACTGCCCACATTGCCAAAGCCCTGCACGGCCACACGCGCGCCCACGATCTTCAGGCCGATCTGGTGCGCGGCTTCCGCGCCCACGGTGTACACGCCGCGCCCTGTGGCCTCCCGTCGCCCGAGTGAGCCGCCCAGCGCCAGCGGCTTGCCGGTGACGACGCCGGTGGCGGTCTCGCCGACGTTCATGGAGTAGGTGTCCATCATCCAGGCCATGATCTGCTCGTTCGTATTCACGTCCGGGGCCGGGATGTCCTTGCTGGGGCCGATGATGATGCCGATCTCGCTGGTGTAGCGGCGTGTGACGCGCTCGAGTTCACCGAGGGACAAGGTCTTGGGATTCACGCGCACCCCGCCCTTGGCGCCGCCGTAGGGCACGTTGACCGCTGCGTTCTTGACCGACATCCAGGCCGACAGGGCCATGACCTCCGAGAGCGTCACGTCCTGGTGAAACCGCACGCCGCCCTTGCCCGGTCCCCGCGAGGTGTTGTGTTGCACGCGGTAGCCTTCGAAATGCGCGATGGTGCCGTTGTCCAGATGCACGGGCACATCCACGATGAGACAGCGCTTGGGCCGCTTGAGCGTTTCGACCCAGCGCGCCAGCGGGCCGAGGTAGGGCGTCACCCGGTCGACCTGTTGCAGATAGGTGCCCCAGGGACCGAGGTCGTCGGCCTGCAGGTAGGAGGGCAGGGCGTGTGGGCTGGGGGCGGCTTGGGTCATCACTTCACCTTGGGGTTGTGGGCCGTGCCAGCTTAAGCCGCTATGTGCTTCAAGTCCAAAGCTGTCTTTTTGTTTGCCCATGCTTTTTCCGCATAGGCACCGATTCGGCTCTGCCCATGGTCGTGTGGGCCCAGGAGACTGCACACAAAATGGGCAGGCCCGGTAAAATGCGTTTTTCGGCCTAAAGCGGGTATTCACCTTCCTTTGGGCCTGCGCGCGCAGCGCGCGCACGACCACCGGGATTTCTCCATGCTCTACCCACAAGAATTCGATGTCATCGTCGTCGGCGGCGGCCATGCCGGCACGGAAGCCGCGCTGGCGTCCGCACGCATGGGCGCCAAGACCCTGCTGCTGACGCACAACATCGAGACCCTGGGCCAGATGAGCTGCAACCCCTCCATCGGCGGCATCGGCAAGGGCCACCTGGTGAAAGAGGTGGACGCGCTGGGGGGCGCCATGGCCATCGCCACGGACGAGGGCGGTATCCAGTTCCGCATCCTCAACAGCTCCAAGGGCCCGGCCGTGCGTGCCACCCGCGCCCAGGCCGACCGCATTCTGTACAAAGCAGCCATCCGTCGCCGCCTGGAAAACCAGCCCAACCTCTGGCTGTTCCAGCAGGCTGTGGACGACCTGATGGTGGAGGGCGACCGCGTGGTCGGCGCCGTGACCCAGGTCGGCATCAAGTTCCGCAGCCGCACCGTGGTGCTGACGGCCGGCACTTTCCTGGACGGCAAGATCCACGTCGGCCTGAACAACTACGCCGCCGGCCGCGCCGGCGACCCGCCGGCCGTCAGTCTCTCGGCACGCCTCAAGGAACTCAAGCTGCCGCAGGGCCGCCTGAAGACCGGCACCCCGCCGCGCATCGACGGCCGCTCCATCGACTTTTCCCAGTGCACCGAGCAGCCCGGTGACGGCATGCCCGGCGGTGTGGGTGACGGCGTGCCCGTGTTCAGCTTCATGGGCAAGGCGGCCATGCACCCGCAGCAGATGCCCTGCTGGATCACCCACACCAACGAGCGCACCCACGAGATCATCCGCTCCGGCTTCGACCGCAGCCCCATGTTCACCGGCAAGATCGAAGGCGTGGGTCCGCGTTATTGCCCCAGCGTGGAAGACAAGATCAACCGCTTTGCGGACAAGGACAGCCACCAGATCTTCCTGGAGCCCGAGGGCCTGACGACCCACGAGTACTACCCCAACGGCATCTCCACCAGCCTGCCCTTCGACATTCAGTACGAGCTGGTCCGCAGCATGAAGGGGCTGGAGAACGCCCACATCCTACGCCCGGGATACGCCATCGAATACGACTACTTCGACCCGCGCTCCCTCAAGGGCAGCTTCGAGACCAAACAAATCAACGGCCTGTTCTTCGCCGGCCAGATCAATGGCACCACCGGTTATGAAGAGGCGGCGGCCCAGGGCCTGTTCGCCGGCATCAATGCCGCGCTGCAGTGCCGGGGCGCCGAAGCCTGGCAGCCGCGCCGCGACGAAGCCTACCTGGGCGTGCTGGTGGACGACCTCACCACCCAGGGCGTGACCGAGCCCTACCGGATGTTCACCAGCCGGGCCGAGTTCAGGCTGCAGCTGCGCGAAGACAACGCCGACCTGCGCCTGACCGAAACCGGCCGCCAGCTGGGCCTGGTGGACGACGCCCGCTGGGACGCTTTCTGCCGCAAGCGCGATGCTGTTTCACGTGAAACAGAACGCCTCAAGGCCACCTGGGTCAACCCCCGCATCCTGTCCGCGGCCGAAGCCGAGCGAGTGCTGGGCACCACCATCGAGCGCGAGTACCACCTCTTTGACCTGCTGCGCCGGCCGGATGTGAGCTACGCCGGCCTCATGTCCCTGGACGGCGGCAAGTACGCCAACCCCGATGTTTCACGTGAAACCCTGGGTGAGCTGGCTGAGCCCGTGGTCGAGCAACTGGAAATTGCCGCCAAGTATTCCGGCTACATCGACCGCCAGAAGGACGAAGTGGAGCGCGCCGCCCACTACGAGAACCTCAAGCTGCCTACCCACCTGGACTACATGGCGGTTTCAGCCCTGTCCATCGAGGCCCGGCAGAAGCTGCAAAAGCACCGCCCGGAAACCCTGGGCCAGGCCTCGCGCATCTCCGGCATCACGCCCGCCAGCATTTCCCTGCTGATGATCCACCTGAAAAAAGGTGGTTTCCGCGGCTTCACCAAGACCGAAGTGGCCGAGGCGGCATGAGCCTCGATCTCTCCATCACCCTGAAAAACGGGGTGGCCGAACTCGGCCTGGAGCTGTCCGACGCCCAGATCACCCAATTGCTGGACTACCTGGCCCTGATCCAGAAGTGGACCAAGGTCTACAACCTGACGGCCGTGCGTGACCCGGCCGAGATGCTGACCCACCATTTGCTGGACAGCCTGGCGGTCATCCGCCCGCTGCGGCAACAACTGGCCGGCCGCCAGCCGGCGGACGGGCAGGGCTTCCGCCTGCTCGATGTCGGCTCCGGCGCCGGCCTGCCCGGCGTGGTCATCGCCATCTGCTGCCCGGACATCGCCGTGAGCTGCGTGGACACCGTGGCCAAGAAGGCCACCTTCATCCAGCAGGCCGCCCTCACCCTGAAGTTGCCCAACCTCAAGGGCCTGCACGCCCGGGTGGAAAACCTGGACGATCATTACGACGTGGTGAGTTCCCGGGCCTTTGCTTCCCTGGTGGACTTCACGTCCTGGTCCCGTTCGGCCCTGGCGCCGGCCGGGGTCTGGATGGCGATGAAGGGGAAGTCTCCGGTTGACGAGTTGGCTGCCCTGCCGGGGGGCGTGGTTGTGTTTCACGTGGAACAGCTTTTGGTTCCTGGGCTTGGTGCTGAGAGGTGCATTGTCTGGATGAAGCTTTCTGCTTTGGTCTGACTTTCTGCCTGCGGCGCTTTTGTAATCCCCCACTCATCCCCCCGCCCTTCTCTACCCCCGCCGGGGTAGAGAAGGGAGCCTGGATCTCATCTCATCATGCCGGCTACGCTTCTACGGGGGTAAGGTCGCCGCCGTGGTTTGGGCGCCCACATTTCCCGGAGCCGGTCGTAGTAAACGGGGACGGGCCGGTGCGGCTCTGGCTGGCGGCTGCGCGCCAGCAACGAGAAACGAGCGGGTCGGTCAGTCTTTTGGACTCGGAAACGGCAGGTTGGCTTAGCCAACCACCGTTAGTGGCCGGCTACTTCGGAGCCGTTTACTACGACCGCAGCTCAGGAATCCAGGTGGACCAAAGGCAGTGGCGACCGCACCCCCGTAGAAGCGTAGTCGGCGCGATGAGACCAAATCCAGGCTCCCTTCTCTACCCCGGCGGGGGTAGAGAAGGGCGGGGGGATGAGTGGGGGGCTACAAAAGCGCCGCAGGCAAAGCGCTCCTTGCCAGAAAACGTTTCACGTGAAACAAAAGCAGGGCAAACCAGCAGCCCAAGCAACCAGAACCCCCAAAAAGCTGCCGTACACTCAACCCTTCCCTCAAGACCCCTTTCCGAGAGATCCCCAACCCCCATGTTTGGCGTAGCCGACTACGGCGCTTTTGTCGTCACCGTCATCATTTTTCTGCTGATCCCGGGCCCCGGCAATCTGGCGCTGATCACTTCCACCAGCAAGGGCGGGGTGCGTGGCGGGCTGGCGGCTACCCTGGGTGTCATCCTCGGGGACCAGGTGCTGATGTGGGCGGCGGTGGCCGGTGTGGCCGCGCTGCTCATCGCCTACCCGACCGCCTTCAATCTGCTGCAGTGGGGCGGGGCGGCTTACCTCGCATTCCTCGGTGTCCAGATGCTGCTGGCCAAACCCGGTGCCGCGCTGGTGCTCAACATCAAGACCGGGCATTACCTGCGCCAGGCCATGGTCATCACCTTGTTGAACCCCAAGGCCATCATGTTCTACCTGGCCTTCTTTCCGCTCTTCGTCGACCCGGCCACGCACCAGGGCCTGTTCACCTTCGGCTTCATGGCCGTGACGATCGCCTTCCTCACTTTTCTCTACGGCCTGGGCATGACCCTGCTCACGCACCACCTGGCTGGGCACCTGCGTGCCAACCCGTTGTTCGGCCGCGTGTTGGAGAAAATTGCCGGCCTCTGCCTCATCGGTTTCGGCTTGCGTCTTGCTTTCACCCGCTGATCTCACTACATAAACAAGGGACGACCTGATGGCGAAAATTTTCTGCGTGGCCAACCAGAAAGGTGGCGTGGGCAAGACGACAACGACCGTCAACCTCGCCGCCGGCCTGGCCAAGGTGGGGCAACGTGTGCTCATGGTGGACCTGGACCCCCAGGGCAATGCCACCATGGGTTCGGGGGTGGACAAGCGCCAACTCAAGCTCAGCCTCTACGACGTGCTGCTCGAATCAGCCAGCATCGCCGAGGCCCGCGTCAAAAGCGACAAGCTCATCGAAGGCGGTTGCAGCTACGACATCCTGGGTGCCAACCGCGAACTCGCGGGTGCCGAGGTGGAGCTGGTCGATGTGGAGCGGCGCGAGCGCCGACTCAAGGAAGCGCTGGCCAAGGTCAACGACGAATACGACTTTGTGCTCATCGACTGCCCGCCCTCGCTGTCCATGCTCACCCTCAACGGCCTGTGCAGTGCGCACGGTGTCATCGTGCCCATGCAGTGCGAGTACTTCGCGCTCGAAGGCCTGACCGATCTGGTCAACACAATCAAGCAGGTGCATGCCAACCTCAACCCCGACCTGCAGATCATCGGCCTGCTGCGTGTCATGTTCGACCCGCGCATCACCCTGCAGGCCCAGGTGAGCGACCAGCTCAAGGCCCACTTCGGCGACAAGGTGTTCGACGCCGTCATCCCGCGCAATGTGCGCCTGGCCGAAGCGCCCAGCTACGGCGTGCCCGGTGTGGTGTTCGACCCGGCTTCCAAGGGCGCGCAGTCCTTCGTGAGCTTCGCGCAGGAGATGGTCGACCGCATCCAGAAGATGTGATCGTCGAACTTCGTCAGCTACAAAAACAATAGCATGCGTCCCTCGAGCGTCCTCATCCTGCCGGGCTGGCACAACTCCGGCCCGGGCCACTGGCAGAGCCGCTGGGAGGCGACGTATGGCTACACGCGTGTGCAGCAGCACGACTGGGAACGCCCCATGCGCGGCGACTGGCAGACGCAGCTGGAGGAGGCGGTGCTGCTCTGCCCCAAGCCGGCCGTGCTGGTGGCGCACAGCCTGGGTGTCATCCTGGTCGCGGCCTGGGCCGCGCACTCGCGCAATACGCACCGCGTCAAGGGCGCGCTGCTGGTCGCGCCCGGCGACGTGGCGCGTGACGAGACCCGCGCCATGCTGCCCAGCTGGTGGCCGATCGAGCGCAAGGCCCTGCCATTCAAGAGCATCCTGGTCGCCAGCCGCAACGACGACCGCTGCCCTTTCGACATGGCCCAGGGCCTGGCGCAAGACTGGGGTTCCGAATTCGTGGACGCCGGTGACGCCGGCCACCTGAATGCCGATTCGAACCTGGGCGACTGGCCCCGGGGCCACGCGCTGCTGGAACGCCTGATGGCGCTCCAGGAAATGAACACAGCGAACTGATAACAGAGAGTAGAACGATATGGTCACCAAGAAACCCAAGGGCCTCGGCCGCGGACTCGAAGCCCTGCTGGGCCCCAAGGTCGATGACACCCGCGCCGAAGTGGCGGCGATGAACGAGGCGCGCGAAGGCCAGAGCACCGGCAGCCTCAAGCTCGACGAGATGGTGGCCGGCATCTACCAGCCGCGTACCCGCATGGACGAAGGCGCCTTGTACGAACTCGCCGAGTCCATCAAGGCCCAGGGCATCATGCAACCGATTTTGGTTCGCAAGCTCACCGACGGCCCCAACGCCGGCAAGCACGAAATCATTGCCGGCGAGCGCCGCTTCCGCGCCGCCAAGCTGGCCGGCCTGGAGAGCGTGCCCGTGCTGGTGCGCGACGTGCCCAACGAGGCCGCGGCGGCCATGGCCCTCATCGAGAACATCCAGCGTGAAGACCTCAACCCGCTGGAAGAAGCGCATGGCCTGCAGCGCCTGATCCGTGAATTCGGCCTCACGCATGAACAGGCCGCGCAGGCCGTGGGCCGCTCGCGCAGCGCCGCCAGCAACCTGCTGCGACTATTGAACCTGGCCGAACCGGTGCAGACCCTGCTGATGGCCGGCGACATCGACATGGGCCACGCCCGTGCGCTGCTCTCGCTGGACCGCGCCACGCAGATCACCGCCGCCAACCAGATCACCGCCAAGAAGATGTCGGTGCGCGAAGCCGAGAACCTGGTCAAGAAACTCAGCGCCGAGTTCTCGCTCACGCCACAGAAACCCGGCAAGGAAAAATCCCGCGACTTGAAGCGCGTGGAAGAAGAACTGTCGGACCTGCTCACCGCCGAAGTGGAAGTGCGTGTGAAAAAGCGCGTCAAGCGCCACGGCCGGGTGGAAGAGATGGGCGAGCTCAGCATCCAGTTTGGTTCGCTCGACGAACTCAACGGCCTGATCGACCGGCTGCGCCGCAGCGGCGGCAACGGCAACTGAGGTTAAGGCGAGCGAATGAGTTTGCTCGCCAAATTGCCTTGGCCCCTGCCGGCCCTGCTGAGCTGGGGCCTGTGCTGGCTCACACTTTCGCTTCTGCTGCGTGCCGGCCTCGGCACCACGGATGCACTTGCTGCCTCCACACTGCTCGGTGTGCTGCTCAGCCTGCTGGGCAACAGCTGGTGGCGCCGCCTGTTCATCGGCTTCGGTTACCCGCTGTCCCTCCTGCTCGCTGGCGGCCTCACGCTACCGGCCTGGGGCTGGCTGCTGCCGCTTGCATTGCTCGCACTGATCTACCCGCTCAACGCCTGGCGCGACGCACCGCTGTTTCCCACACCGGTCGATGCCCTCAATGAACTGCCCGGTGTCGCGCCGCTGGAGCCCGGCGCCAAGGTGCTCGATGCCGGTTGCGGCCTGGGCCATGGCCTCGACGCGCTACGGCAGGCCTACCCGCTGGCCGAGTTGCACGGCATCGAATGGAGTTGGCCCCTGCGCTGGCTCTGCGCGCGCCGTTGTCCTTGGGCGAAAGTGGAGCGGGGTGATATCTGGAAGGCCGACTGGTCGGGCTACGACCTGGTCTATCTGTTCCAGCGGCCCGAGAGCATGCCGCGCGCTATTGAGAAGGCGCGGGCGGAACTCAAGCCCGGGGCGTATCTGGTGAGCCTGGAGTTTGAGGCGCTGGGGCTGACGCCGGTGGCCAGGCTGGATGGGGCGCAGGGGAAGCCGGTGTGGGTGTACAGGGCTTTTCTGGATTGAAGAGGGGATTGAAAATCCGGGTCTGGTAGTTCGACTCCACCCCAGCCGCCAGTCTTTATGTGCCTCAGCGCCCGATTCGGGTTCAAGGGCGTTTCTACCAAGAGTGGGAGATTTCCACAATTCCTGTAGCCGCTGTCATTGCGAGTTGACAGTGGTCTTAGTCGATCAGGAAGGTGAACTGCTCGAATCCACCCACAGCCGGCGTTAGGTGTCCTGCGCTCATCATTTGCTGGAGGCTGCGCAGGGGGGCCGCATTGTCCATTTGGGTAGGGACCATTAACGCCAGCGCCATGTATCCAAGTCCAATAACCGACTCGCCAGCATGCATTTGATTTGAGCGTGAAATTTCATCTGAGTTGTCTGCGCAAATAACTCCACTGGCTGCAATAGTTGTTCCCTCGCGAGGAATGAAAAGAAAACCTCCGCTCATGCCAGGCTCAGCAGGAATGCTTGTCGTGATGCACGGCCATTTGTACTGACGATATCCCTCCCGATGCACATTCGTCACATAGCCTCGACGAATGCTTACGGCGCGATGCAGCGAAAAGAGACCGGGCGCGCTTTGAGTTACAGGCTCTAGGGTGTTGAGTTCAAGCTTGTCGTATGACACCATGTGAACAATTTCTCCCACCTGAGGGATCTCAGTGCAAAGCGGAATGCAGGGACAGGGGAAAATTGACTCGCCACCAGGCGGTTTCACGAGAAGGCAAACAGCCAAATCAGAGCTTTCGTTGTACCCGCAATGAACGATTTGCTGATGCAGCGCCTTGTGAGAATTTGCCCAGATAACGACTAGTTGTTTGGGGTCCAGGCTAACTTGTGTCGCTGACTTCGGTAGAAATTCAGCGAGAGTCGACGGTGCATGGCCTAGCCGGGGCTTTTGGACGTTTAGTACCCCTGGGGTCAACACATGTTTTGCCGTGAGAACAATCGCGACATCAGGTCCAGCTCCGATCAGAAATCCAGTGCCTACTGCTTGGGTTTGATGATCTTTGTCTGAAGCCAAAAACGAGATCAATGTCGGGCGGAATTGATCAACTTGGTCTCTGTTTACGCCAGAAAGCTCGATCCACTCGCGATTCTCGGGGTCACCTGGAATTGGCATCCTAAACCTCTCTTGGAAAGTCTATATCGCGAGATTACGCTACCGCAATGGCTTTATCCGCTCGCCAATTCTGGCCTCAACGTAATGTGGAAATAATCGAGTAAGCCAACAGCAAAGGGCATGCATGTCGACTACACGCGTATTGATTCCTACGGCTCTAGCCTTACTCGCCTTCGCCGGCAACTCCCTGCTCTGCCGCGCCGCCCTGCAGCACACCCCCATTGACGCCGCCAGCTTCACCACCATCCGCCTGATCTCCGGCGCGCTCACGCTCTGGTTGCTGGTGCAGTTCACGCGCCGTGGCGCCGCCGGCCGTGGCAGCTGGCCCTCGGCGCTCGCGCTGTTCACCTACGCAGCGGCCTTCTCCTTTGCCTACGTCAGCCTGCCCGCCGGTACCGGCGCGCTGCTGCTCTTCGGTTCGGTGCAGACCGGCATGATCGGCTGGGGGCTGGTGAAGGGCGAGCGCTTCAAGGCGCTGCAATGGCTCGGTCTGGCCCTGGCCCTCGCGGGGCTGGTGGGCCTGCTGTTGCCGGGCTTGTCCGCGCCGCCTTTGGGTGCAGCCCTGCTGATGATCAGCGCCGGCCTGGCCTGGGCTGTCTACTCCCTGCGCGGCAAGGGCGCGGGCGATGCCTTGCGCGTGACGGCGGGCAACTTCGTGCGAACGGTGCCGGTGGCGCTGGTCATGAGCCTGGGGTTCATCAACAGCGCGCAGGTGGACACGGCGGGCGCGCTCTACGCCATCGCTTCCGGCGCCATCACCTCGGGCATCGGCTACGCCATCTGGTACACGGCGTTGCCGCACCTCAAGGCCACGAGTGCGGCGACGCTGCAGCTCAGCGTGCCGGTGATCGCCGCGGTGGGCGGCATCCTCTGGCTGGGGGAGCCGCTCACGTTGCGCCTGTTGCTGGCCTCGGCCGCCATCCTGGGCGGCATTGCGCTGGTGATCCGCAAATAAAAAAGGGCGTCGCATGACGCCCTTTTGCGCTGAGGCAGCAAAGCCTACATGGCTTTGACGGAGTAGGTTGCGTCCGCCACGCAGCCCATGCCTTCGGTCGCGTTGCGGAAATGGTCGATGGTGTAAACACCCCAGCCGCCGCCGGTCACACCCACCCACAGGAAGGCCAGTTCGTTGGGCTTGGTCTCGATGGAAATGGTGGGCGTGGCTACTGACATCATGCCGTCGTTCTTCAGCTGCACCTCGTGCTTGCCTGGCTCGACGATGGCGTGCACGAAAGTGTTGGGCTTGACGGTGCCGACGTCCTGCTTGTTGACCAAGACGTTGGAGCTGACCCCCGCAGCGACGAATGCAGCTTTCTCGCGGCAGACGTAGAGGCTGGATTTGCCCGGGACGGTGGCGAATTTCTTGAGTTCGGCTTCGGCCGTCTTGTCGCCCGGCTTGAAGGAGGCACAGCCCACCATGGTGGTAGCGGCCAGGGCAAGGGCGAGGGTGCGGATCGGGGTCATCGGGAGTTCCTCTCTGAAGTATCAGCTTTGTGGTTTTGAATGATGCCGTCAAGCGGCAGCGCGATGATAAGCAGCGCAGCGGCCACTGTCTTTGCGGGAAATCCATGAGCTCGGAATGACGGGCATGCGGATGGGCGCGATGTATCAGGCCGAAAGAAGCATTGACAGGGTGCCAGCCCTCCGCGATAAAGCAGCCACTGTTTGCTCGCAAAGGGGTAGTTCGTGACCACACCGCAACGATGCAAATGCGCCCCGGCGGCCTTGGCATGGGTGGCCCTGCTGGTGGGCTGCGCCGGCCCCGGCACCCGCCTGCCGCCACCGCCGCCGGCCACGCAGGCGCAGATCGAGAAGGAAATGCAGGTCTTGCAGCAATCCTTCTTCACGGACCCGTGTATGGACCAGCTGCGCCGGCGCGCTTCCGAGCTGACACCGGGTGACACGCAACTGGGCATCAAGGCGCTGTATGCCGTGGAGTTCGCGCCCAACACCCAGCGCCGCGACGGCCTGGCGTATCGCTTGCATGTGCAGGAGCGAGACCGCACGTCTTATCTCTATGTGGGTGATGGCTCGGCGGGGTCTTACCGCATTTATGGTCCATTGCCGCTCTGGGCTTGCCTGCACAGGCAAGTGCCCTGAGCGCTGTTTCATTCTGAGAATATCTGGGGACACGCGTCACGAATCCTGCTTTGTATCAATGCAGCCGCGCAGATCTTTACTAGACTGAAAAGATCGTCGCTTGTAAAGAGCGACATAACCCGAAGGAGTCCTCATGAAAACACGTCACCAGACCACCCTGATCGCCGTCGCCATTGCCCTGCTCGGGGCCAGCGGCTCCCTGCAGGCGCAGGCCGTGCGCGCCAACCCCGGCTACTGGAGCGATAGCAACGGTTTCGTCGTGCGCAGCGGTTTCGGCTTGTGCTGGCACACCGGTTCCTGGACGCCGGAACTGGCCATCCCCGAGTGCGAAGGTGGCGTGACGGCCAAGGCGGTCGTTCCCGCGCCGGCACCGGCCCCCGCTCCGGTGGCGGTTGCACCGGCCCCTGCGCCCTTGGTGGCGCCCGCCCCCGCCCCGGCACCTGTTGTGGCCCCGGCCCCAACCTTCCGCACCCAAGTTGTCGACAAGGCCGTGCGCCTGGAAGGTGCCAGCTTTGCCACCGGCTCCAGCAAGCTGCTGCCGGGCGCCGGCCCCAAGCTGGATGAAGTGGTCAACGCGGCCAAGCAGTACCCGGAAGCCGGCCTGACCATCACGGGTTACACCGACAGCCAGGGCAATGCCCAGTCCAACGTGAAGCTGTCGCAGGCCCGCGCCGATGCGGTCAAGGCCTACCTGGTGGGCAAGGGTGTGGCGGCCAGCCGCATCACGACCGATGGCAAGGGGGCGGCCGACCCGGTGGCGGACAACACCACGGCCGAAGGCCGCGGCAAGAACCGTCGGGTGGAAGTGCGCTACACGGTGAAGGAAGAAACGCGCGTGCCCGTGACGCGCTGAGTCCCTCGGGGCGTTCGATAAAAAGCGGGCCGCGGCCCGCTTTTTTCATGCCGGGGGTTGCTGCGTTTCGGCCTGCTGGCTCTGGCGCCAGCGCGCCAGCACCTCGTCGGCCGGGGCCGGGCGGCCATGCAGATAACCCTGCTGGATGACCTGGCCGCGTGCGTTGAGGAAGTCGGATTGCTCGACGGTTTCCACCCCTTCGGCCACCACCTTCAGGCGCATGTGGCGTGCCACCGAGAGGATGGCTTCCACCAGGGCGGCGTCGCTCGGGTCGGTGGGGGCGTCCTGCACGAAGCTGCGGTCGATCTTGAGTTCGTGGATGGGCAGGCGCTTGAGGTAGGCGAGAGACGAGTAGCCGGTGCCGAAGTCGTCCAGCGAGAACTTCACGCCCAGGCTGGTCAGGTGCGACATCTTCTGCACCACGCTGTCCATCTGGTCCATCACGATGCTTTCGGTGATCTCGATGACCAGGTCGTCCGGTGCGGCGCCCTGCGCCATCAGGGTGTCCTGCACCACGTGCACGAAACCGGGCTGGTGGAACTGGCGCGGGCTGATGTTGACGGCGATCGGCAGGCGCAGGCCGTCGCGGCGCAACTCGCCCAGGTGCCGGCAGACGGTCTTGAGCACCCAGCGACCCAGCTCGGTGATGAGCTCGCTTTCCTCGGCGATGGGGATGAAGGTGCCCGGGGCCATGAGGCCGTGCTCGGGGTGCAGCCAGCGCACCAGCGCCTCGGCCCCGACGACGCGGCCCTGGGCATTGACCTGCGGTTGCAGGTACAGGCGCAGCTCGTTGGCGGCCAGGCCGCGGCGCAGGTCGCGCTCGATCAGGAAGCGGCGGCTGATGAGCTGCTCCATGGACACGTCGAAGAAGGCGGCCTGGCCTGCACCGCCGTCCTTGGCGCGGTGCAGGGCGGTGTCGGCGCGGCGCAGCACATCGCCCGGGCTGTCGCCCGGGCCTTGCGGAAGCAGGGTGATGCCGACGCAGCAGCTGATCTTGAGCGCCACCGCGCTCTCCAGCTCGAAGGGCTGGTCCAGCCGCTCCTGCAGGGTCTGGGCCAGGCGCAGGGCCAGGGCGCTGGTGCCTTCGCTGCCGGTGTCACCGCCGTGCAGCAGGATGGCGAATTCGTCGGCGCTCAGGTGGGCCAGCCGGTCGTCAACGTGCAGCAGGTCGGCCAGGCGCTCGCCCACTTTCTTCAGCAGCTGGTCGCCGGCGCTGTGGCCCAGCGCGTCGTTGACGGTCTGGAAGCGGTCCAGGTTGAGCAGCAGCAGGGCACACTGCTCGTGGGTGCGGCCATGGGCGTCCAGCACGTCCTGGATGTCCTGCAGCAGGCGGTGGCGGTTGGGCAGGCCGGTGAGCGGGTTGAACCAGGCCAGCTGGTGCGCCTTGTCCTCCGCATCCTTCTGCGCCGTCACGTCCAGCTGCACGGCCAGGTAGTGGGTGACCTGGCCTTGTGCGTCGCGCACCGGGGCCAGGTTCATGCTCTGCACGTACTCGCGCCCGCTCTTGTGGCGGTTGATCATCTCGCCGTGCCAGGGCTGGCCGGCGTTGAGCGTGAACCACATGGAGGCGTAGACCTCGGGTGGCGTGCGCCCCGAGCGCAGCATGCGGGGGTTCTCGCCCAGCACCTCATGCCGCTGGTAGCCACTGGTCGCCACGAAGGCCTGGTTGACGTATTCGATGTTGCCGTCCAGCCCGGTGATGATGACGGCGGCGGGGCTCTGTTCGATGGCCTGCGAAAGCTGGAGCAGCTGGGCCTGTGATTTCTTGCGCTCGGAGATGTCGCGCGACACGCCCAGCATGCGCGTGATCTGGCCGCGCTCGTCGGCCAGCAGGGTGCTGACGGCTTCCACCGGAATGTGGCGGCCGTCCCGATGCAGATTGACCGACTCCAGGGTCTGTGTACGGGCGTGTTCGTCGCCAGCGAGGAAGGCGTCCACGCGGGCCTTGATGCGGGCCACGGTAACGGGGTACATCTCGGGGCTGACCACATCGCGCATCGAGAGCTTGAGGGTCTCGCTCACGGTGTAGCCCAGCAGGTCTTCGATCGAGGGGCTGGCGTAGAGAAAGCGCTGGTTGACCAGGTCGTAGAGCCACACCACGTCGCTGCTGTTCTCGGCCAGCAGCCGGTACTGGGCCTCGCTCTCGCTGAGCGAATGCTCGATGCGCCGCAGCTCCTCGATCTCGCGGGCCGAGTCCTGCAGGCGCAGGCGCTCGTTGTGCAGGTAGAGCGCGCCGCCCACGGCCAGCAGGGCCAGGGCGCCGGCCAGCACCATCCAGGCGCTGCGCACCAGGGCGATCTGCAGCAGCTCGGCGCGGTCCTGCTTGGTCATCAGCCACCACTCGGTGTCGCCGATGCGCTGCGCCACGCCGTAGGTCGGCACGTTGCGGTAGTCCAGGCCTTCGATCAGCACGCCGGGCGCGACATCGCTGCGCAGCACCTGCGCGCTCAGCTGGTCGCCGCCGGTCACTGGCAGGCGCAGCTGCAGCGCGGCATCTTTGCGGTGGCGCAGTTCGCTGAGGAACAGCAGCTGGTCGTTGTCCTGGCGGAAGAGAAAGGCCTCGGCGCTTTTCTGCGGCAGCGGCCAATCGGTCAGCGCGGGGTGCAGGTATTCGGGCGGGTCGATGTGCAGCACCAGCGCCGCGGGGTGGGCGGTTTCGCCGGCCAGCGGACCCACGAAGGCCAGGCGCAGCGTGCCGGTGGCATCGCGCCAGGGGCCGGCGCGCATGGGCTCGCCCAGTGTCAGCGCGCGCAGCACGGCCAGGTGCAGGGTCGGGTCGACAAAGGGGGCCGATTCGGGGTTGACCGGCAGCAGGTCTGGATCGTTGCTGTCGAGCACCTTGTGGCCCTGGGCATCGACGATTTCCATGCGCGGGAAGGCGGCGTCGCTGACATAACTTTTCAGGAAGGCCTGCAGCGTGCGGCCGGCCGCCACGTTGCCCTCGGTGCGCCAGCTCAGCCACTGGTTGCGCAGGTAGGGCGCCTTGTTGGCCCACGAGGCGTCGCTGAGCCGCTCCTTGTGCCAGGTCCAGATTTCGCGGGCCTTGGATTCAGAGATCGCCAGCAGCTGGGCGTAGGCCTTTTCCTTTTCCTCGCGCAGGCCGTACCAGACGGTCAGTACCACCAGCGTGACGAT
Organism: Burkholderiales bacterium; assembly: GCA_016185015.1. Taxonomy (GTDB): domain Bacteria; phylum Pseudomonadota; class Gammaproteobacteria; order Burkholderiales; family Burkholderiaceae_C; genus Hylemonella. Next base: position 29,976 of record JACPOI010000040.1, on the reverse strand, counting down.
GGTGGCCGTCAGCAGGGCCAGCAGGGCCAGCGGCACGCGCCGGATGCGGGTGGGCCGGGGCTGGGCGGTGAGCGGCACCGGGCGTATGCGCAGCAGCCAGTAGAGCAGGGCGGAGGTGACGGCCACGAAGAACCAGCCCTTGAAGATGCTGGCCAGCATGATGGCCTCTGCGTCCCGGAACAGCCACTCGACGACACGGTCGGACAGCAGGATCCACAGGGTGGCAAAGCTGGCGTAGAGCAGCACCACGCCCAGCACGCCGCGGCGCGTGTCGAACTGGGGGCCGGGCGGGGGCGGGGCCGGGCGGGTCATGGGGGGCGGGGCCTGTCGTTTCCTAGAGCGTGAAGATCTTGCCGGGGTTCATGATGTTCTTGGGGTCGAGCGCGCGCTTGATGGTGCGCATCATGTCGATGGCGCCGTCACCGGCTTCGGTGCGCAGGAAGTCCATCTTGTGCATGCCCACGCCATGTTCACCGGTACAGGTGCCGCCCAGCTTGAGCGCGCGGTGCACCAGCTGGTGGTTGAGTTGCTCGGCCGTGGCGTATTCCTCGGGGCTGGCCGGATCGATCAGGTAGCCGAAGTGGAAGTTGCCGTCACCCACGTGGCCGACCAGGAAATAAGGCAGGCCGCTGGCATCGGCCTCGGCCACGGAGTCCAGCAGGCAGTCGGCCAGGCGGCTGATGGGCACGCAGGTGTCGGTGGAGATGGCGCGGCAGCCCGGCTTGCTCTGGATGGCGGCAAAGTAGGCGTTGTGCCGCGCGGTCCACAGGCGGGTGCGCTCCTCGGGCGTGACGGCCCACTCGAACGCATTGCCGCCGTGCTCGCTGGCAATCTCCTGCACGGTCTCGGCCTGCTCCTTGACGCTGGCGGGCGAGCCGTGGAACTCCATCAGCAGGAGCGGTTCCTCGCGCAGGCTCAGCTTCGAATGGGCGTTGACCATGCGCACGGTGTGCGCGTCGATCAGCTCCACGCGCGCGATCGGGATGCCCATCTGGATGATCTGGATGGTGCTGCGCACCGCGGCCTCGATGCTGGGGAAGGAGCAGATGGCAGCCGAGATGGCCTCGGGCAGCGGGTAGATGCGCAGGGTGATCTCGGTCATCACACCCAGCGTGCCTTCGCTGCCCACCATGAGGCGGGTGAGGTCGTAGCCGGCGCTGCTTTTCTTGGCGCGCGTGCCGGTGCGGATGACGTCGCCGCTGGCGGTGACCACTTCCAGCGCCAGCACGTTTTCTCGCATGGTGCCGTAGCGCACCGCATTGGTGCCCGAAGCGCGCGTGGCGCTCATGCCGCCCAGGCTGGCGTCGGCGCCCGGGTCGATGGGGAAGAACAGGCCGGTGTTCTTGATCTCTTCGTTGAGCTGCTTGCGCGTCACGCCGGGCTGCACGGTGACGGTCAGGTCCTCGGCGTTGACGGTCAGGATCTTGTTCATGCGGCTGACGTCGATGCTGATGCCGCCCTGGATGGCCAGCAGATGGCCTTCGAGCGAGGAGCCCACGCCGAAGGGGATGACGGGCACCGCGTGCTGGCTGGCCAGCTGCACGGCGGCGGCCACGTCGGCCGTGCTTTCGGCAAAGACCACGGCCGAGGGCGGGGGCACGCTGGTGTAGGCGGATTCGTCGCGGCCGTGTTGTTCGCGCACCACCAGGGCGGTGGAGCAGCGCTCGCCGAAGCGGGCCTTGAGGGCGTCGATCAGCGCGGACGGGACGGCGCGCAGGGCGACGTCGGGCTGGAGCTGGTGGGCGGGGGCGGGTGCATTCATGTCAGGGTCTCCGCAGGGCGGGTCTGGGGAATAATGTGACGATTGTGATGCCGGGGCAAGCCCGGCTTACCCTGACATTCTGATGCAAGGTTGCCACCATGGGAAATCGCCTGACACAAATCGCCACCCGCACTGGCGACAACGGCACCACCGGCCTGGGGGACAACCAGCGCGTCTCCAAGAACAGCCTGCGTGTACACGCCATGGGCGAGGTGGACGAACTCAATTCGAACATCGGCGTGCTGCTCTGCGAAGACATGCCCGCCGACGTGCGCGAACTGCTGGTGGAGATCCAGCACCAGCTCTTCAACCTGGGCGGTGAGCTGTCCATCCCCGGCTTCGAGCTGCTTAAAGGCGAGGCCGTGCTGGCGTTGGACGAGGCGCTGGCCAAGCATAACGAGCAGCTGCCGCGACTGCAGGAGTTCATCCTGCCGGCCGGTACGCGCGCGGCGGCACTGGCCCACGTCTGCCGCACGGTGGCACGCCGTGCCGAGCGTGCCGTGGTGGCCCTGGGCAACGAGGAAGCCATCAAGGAGGCGCCGCGCCAGTACCTCAACCGCCTCTCGGACCTGATGTTCGTGCTGGCGCGGGTGCTCAACCGCATGAACGGTGGCGACGATGTGTACTGGAAGAGTGAACGGCTGAAGTACGTCTGACCTGACCCATGAAAAACGCCCGCCGGGTCAAACCGGCGGGCGTTTTGTTTGGGCGCGAGACGCTCAGCGCTTGCGGTTGAGCAGCGCGTACAGCAGGATGGCGCCGAAGGTGGCGGTGCCGATGCCGCCCAGCGCGAACTGGCCGAAGCGCAGCGTGAAGTCGCCCGTGCCCAGCACCAGGGTGACGGCAGCAACGATCAGGTTCTTGTTGTCGCTGAAGTCCACCTTGTTGTCGACCCAGATCTTGGCGCCGGCCACCGCAATCAGGCCGAACACCACGATGGAGACGCCGCCCATGACGGGCAGGGGGATGGCCTGGATCACGGCGCCGAACTTGGGGCTGAAGCCCAGCAGCACGGCGATCAGCGCGGCCACGAAGAAGATGGCGGTGGAGTAGATCTTGGTGGCGGCCATGACGCCGATGTTCTCGGCGTAGGTGGTCACGCCCGTGCCGCCGGCGCCGCCGCTGACCATGGTGGCCACGCCATCACCGATGAATGCCCGGCCCATGTATTGGTCCAGGTTCTTGCCGGTCATGGCGGTGACGGCCTTGATGTGGCCCAGGTTCTCGGCCACCAGGATGATGGCCACCGGGGCGATCAGCAGCATGGCGTTGGCTTCGAACACCGGCGTGGCGAAGTTGGGCAGGCCGAACCAGGCGGCATTCAGTACACCCGACAGGTCCATGGGCTTGCCCAGGCCCAGGCCGTTGGTGAGCACCGCGTAGATGATGCTGGCGGCGATCAGGCCCACGAGGATCAGCAGGCGCTGCACCATGCCGCGCGTGAGCACGGCCACCAGGCCCACGCAGACGAAGGTGACGAGCTGCATCCAGGCATCGAAGTTGCCGGCGGCCATGTTCTTGACCGGGATGCCGGCCAGGTTCAGGCCGATCACCGCGACCACCGCGCCGGTGACCACCGGTGGCATGAAGCGTTCGATCCAGCCGGTGCCGACGGCCTGCACGATGACGCCGATCAGTGTGTAGAGCGCGCCGCAGGCGATGATGCCGCCCAGGGCCAGGCCGATGTTGGCGTTCGGCCCCTTGCCGGCATAGGCCGTGGCGGCGATCACCACGCCGATGAAGGCGAAGCTCGACCCCAGGTAGCTGGGCACCTTGCCGCCGGTGATGAAGAAGAAGATCAGGGTGCCGATGCCGCTCATCAGGATGGCGATGTTGGGATCGAAGCCCATGAGGATGGGGGCCAGCACGGTGGCGCCGAACATGGCGATGACGTGCTGCACGCCCATCACGGCGGTCTGCGGCCAGGGCAGGCGCTCGTCGGGGGCGATCACGCCGCCCTGCTGGAGCACGTCGGCGCTTTTCTCGGTCCATTGGAACAGGCTCATTGTTCTCTCTCCTGGTTGTGGGGTGCCGCGATGCTAAGGGATTTGCCCTGATGGCCCCACCAGACAAACCCGGGGGAAAATACGGCGAGCCCTGTTCATCCATCAGCCCGAGCGAAAGTAAGCACCATGATCGCCATCGACCCGGCCGCGCGCGCCAACGTCCACCTCATCGACCACCCGCTGGTGCAGCACAAGCTGACGCTGATGCGCAAGAAGGAGGCCAGCACCAGCAGCTTTCGCCGCCTGCTCAACGAACTCGCCAGCCTGATGATCTACGAGGTCTGCCGCGACATGCCGCTGCAGGACGTGCAGATCGAGACGCCGCTGGAGACCATGACGGGCCGGGTCATTGACGGCAAGAAGCTGGTCTTCGCCAGCATCCTGCGCGCGGGCAACGGCATTCTGGACGGCGTGCTTTCGGTGGTGCCGGGCGCGCGCGTGGGCCATGTGGGCCTGTACCGCGACCCCAAGACCCTGCAGGCCGTGGAGTACTACTTCAAGATGCCCAAGCACATGGAGGAGCGCGACGTGGTGGTGGTCGACCCCATGCTGGCCACCGGCAACTCGGCCGCCGCCGCGGTGGCGCGCCTCAAGCAGTGCAAGCCGAAGTCCATCAAGTTCCTGTGCCTGCTGACCTGCCCCGAGGGCATCAACACCTTCTACAAGGAACACCCGGACGTGCCGGTCTACACGGCGGCCATCGACCGCGAGCTCAGCGACCACGGCTACATCCTGCCGGGGCTGGGCGATGCGGGCGACCGCATTTTCGGCACCCAGTAGGACGCCCACGGCACCCGGCTGTGCACCTGTGCACGAAACCCGGGCTTTTACCGTGCGCTGGTGCCGTCCAGACGTGAATTCGGGTAATCTGGCTGGTGAATACAAGCGAGGTGCCGTCATGTTTGAGCGCAGGCGTTTTCTGGCCCGTGCCGGGCAACTGGCCGTAGCGGGTGGTTTGTTCGGACCAGTCGCTGCTGCAACGCCCAGCCGCGCCACCATTTCCGTGCCCGGCCCGGGCAACCTGCTCTACCTGCCCATCGCGCTGGCCAGCAAGATCGGCGCCGATCTTGCGGAGGGCCTGGAGCTGGACATCCGTTACACCGGGGGCGGCCCGCAGGCCATCCGCGCCATGCTGGAGCGCAACAGTGATTTTGCGGCGGCGGGCCTGTCGGCCCTGGCCTTGCAGAAGCTCAATGGCAAACCCGTGGTCTGCATCGCGCCCATGACGCGGGTCCCGGCCTACACCCTGCTGGTGCGCGCCAATCTGCGCGGCAAGGTCAAGTCTATCGCCGACCTCAAGGGCCGGGTGGTGGGCGTCAAGGGCCATGTGCCCGGCGGGCGCTCCACTTCACAGCTGTTCGCCGAATACCTGCTGGCCCAGGCCGGGCTCAAGCCCGACCAGGTCAACTATGTGTCGGCCGGCCAGTCCTACGACAGCCAGCATGCGGCCCTGAGCTCCGGCTCGGTCGACGCCATCGTGGGCGACGAGCCCTTCGTGACCCGCCTGGTTCGCCAGAAGGTGGCCTTCCCCCTGGCGGATTACCATGACCTGGACACCACGCGCCGGCAGATGGGGGGGCTGTTCCTCAACGGCATGGTCGCTACCCGTGAGGACATGGTGGCCGTTCGCCCCGAGCTGGTCGGGAAAATGGTCCGCACACTCCAGCGCACGCTGGTCTGGATCGCCGCGCACAAGGCCCAGGACATGGTGGAGGCGCTGGGCCTGAGCGAGCCCGAGGAGCGCAAGACGCTGCTGGATGTGCTGCAGCTGCGCAAGAACATCTATTCACCCGACGGCCGTATTTCCGACGAGCAGCTGGCCACGGTGGACCGCTTTCTGCGCGCCACCGAGCCCGAGATCGTGGCCAAGGGCCTGAGCGTGCGCAGCCTGGTCGATGCGCGCTGGGCGGGGAGCGCGCCTTGACGACGTGGGATCGCCGGGCCCCGGTCACGCACGCGTTGTACCGCTTCGTGCGCGACGTGGTCAACACGACCTTGGCCGGGCGCAGGCCCTGAGCGACCATGCCACGCAGCCCGCTTGACGCCGCCCTGGTCAGTCCTTCGACCTGGCAGGATGTCGCGCGGCACAGCCTGCGGCGCCAGCTCGTCGCGCGCTTCGCCCTGGTATTCCTGATCGTCACGCTCAGCGGCAGCCTGCTGGTCCTGCTGGGCTACCAGATGCAGGTCCAGCAGGCCCAGCGCCGCAGCGCCGACGAGGCGCTACGGCACCTGGAGCGCAGCTATGGCGCCTTGCAGGACACCTGGCTGCGCAATGCCGAGGAGGTGAAGTCGCAGATCGATTTCATGCGGGTGTTTGCGCAGGGCGACCAGGCTGCCAACTGGCTGCGCCTGCGCGCCTATTTCGCTGCGCTGGAGGGCAAGCTCGACCGCTTCCCCTCGGGGGTGGTGCTGGATGACAAGGGCCGGGTCGTGTTCCAGTACGGCCCGGAGGGCGCGGTGCTGCGCCGGCACTTCTCGATCGGCCGGCCGCAACCGCGCTGGTTCTACAGCGCCGAGCATCGCACCGTCTTCAAGGTGCAGAGCGTGCCGCTGTGGCTGGGGGTCCAGGGCACCGGGCAGCTGGTGCTGCTGCAGCCGCTGGACCACGGCGTGCTGCGCCAGCTGAGCGCAGCCGACATCAGCCTTTACCTGGTGCACGACGGCCTGGTGCTGGCCAGCTCGGGCGGCTCACAGGATTTCGGTCGCCAGCTGTCGGTCGGCTACAGCGGTCCGATCAGCGACGGCGAGCGTCAGCAGGAGCAACGCAACCTGCCGCTCCTGGTCGATGAGCCCGGGGTGCCGGTGCTGGTGCTGCGGCAGAACGTGCAGCAGGCCCTGTCGCCGGCGTTGGTGCTGCTGGGCAGCTTCACGCTGATGAGCCTGCTGGCCGCGGTGCTGTGGCTGGTGCTGGGCCGCTGGGCCAATGCCGGGGCCCTGCGCATCGCCAGCCTGTCGCGCGCCACCTCCCTGTTCGCCCGCGAGCATGCGTTGAGCGTGCCCGTGGAGCAGGCGCTGGCGCAGGCGCGCTCGGATCCCGACGAGATCGGCGAAGCGGCCGAGGCCAGCCACACGCTCATGCAGAGCGTGCTGCAGCACGACGAAGAACACTTTGCCCACCTGCAGACGCTGGACATGCTGGAGGAAGGGGTGGTCGAACTGGCCGCCGACGGTCGTTACCTGCGTGCCAGCCCGGGCTGGACTCGGCTGGCCGGCATCGAGGTGCAGCCCGGCGCACGCATCTTCGAGCACATCCACCTGGAAGACGTGGAAAACCTGCAGATGCAGTTCCAGCAGCTGGACGAGGGCGAGAAAAGCAGCCTAAGCGGACGCCTGCGCCTGCGCCGCCCCGATGCCAAGGAGCTGTGGATCGAGTACCGCTTCATCAGCGGCACGCGCCGCGGCGGCAGTGTGCGCGGTGTGTTGCGTGACATCACGCAGAGTTACCAGCTTGAAAAGCACGTGACGCACATGGCCCTGCATGACGCGCTGACCGGCCTGCCCAACCGCGTGCTGCTGGAGGACCGCTGCAAGATGGCCGTGCGCAGCGCCGAGCGCAGCGGCCTGACGGTGGCGCTGGGTTTCCTGGACCTGGACCACTTCAAGCACGTCAACGACCAGTTCGGCCACAAGACCGGCGACGAGCTGCTGGTGGCGCTGTCAGGCGCCATGCGCCACTGCCTGCGCGCCGGCGACACGCTGGCGCGCTGGGGCGGCGACGAGTTCGTGGTGCTGCTCACCGACCTGGGCAGCCAGGCCGATGCCGAGGAGGCCATCTCCAAGCTGGCCGCCGTCTGCCAGACGCCGATCCGCCTGGGCGAGGCGGAGTTCAACGCCACCTTCAGCATGGGCGTGGCCCTGTTCCCGACGGACGCCAAGACCGTCGAGACCCTGCTGTCGCAGGCCGACCGCGCCATGTTCGCGGCCAAGCAGCAGGGGCGCAACACGGTGCGTTTCTTCTCCGAGATCGCGCAGCGCGACGAAGATCGCAAGGCGCTGTACATCCAGAACCGGCTGGCCACGGCCATCCGCGAGGGCAAGATCCAGACCTGGTTCCAGCCCATCGTGGATGCGCGCACCCGCCGCGTGGTGAGTTGCGAGGCGCTGGCGCGCTGGCAGGACGAAACCTATGGCTGGGTGTCGCCGGCCACCTTCGTGCCCATGGCCGAGAACCTGGGCCTGATCCGCGAGATGGGCCAGCAGGTCTGGAAGCAGGCTATCGACAACCTGCACCGCTGGCGCCAGCGCGGGCTGGACATGCGCATCTCGGTCAATGTCTCGCGTCGCCAGCTCTTCACGCCCACCTTCACCGCCGACCTGCTGGAAGACCTGGACCGGCTGGCCATCCCCGTCTCGGTGGTGGACCTGGAGATCACCGAGAGCGTGGCCATGGAGGACGCCGAGCACACCGAGAAGCGCCTGGCCGAACTGACTGAGGCCGGCTTCGGCATCGCCATCGACGACTTCGGCACCGGCTTTTCCTCGCTCTCGCAGCTGCACGACATGCCGGCCTCCAAGATCAAGATCGACATCTCCTTCGTGCGCCGCGCCAGGACCGAGCAGGGCAGCCAGCTGATCCAGGCCGTGGTCAAGATCGCCTCGGCCTTCGGACTGCAGACCGTGGCCGAGGGCGTGGAGAGCGAGGACATCGCAGGTGTGCTGGCTCAGCAGGGCGTCACCCTGTTGCAGGGTTATCACTTCGGCAAGCCCATGAGCGCCGAGGATTTCGGGCGCTACCTGGTCGACAACTTCAGCGTGGCCTGACGTTGACGAAGTCGGCCACGCTGTCCAGCACGGCCGGTTCCTTCAGGATCTTCATGTGCCCCAGCCCGTGGGTGGCCTGCAGCTGCGCCCCGGCGATGGCCCGGGCGTAGGCCTCGCCATCGGCAAAGCGGTTGATGCGGTCGCCCCGGTCGTGCACCACCAGGGTCGGCACGCGGATGCGCGGACCCACGGCCGGCGGCTCGAACTGCGGCATCAGGATGCCTTCGCGCGCTTCGATGCGCCGCTGCATGGCGCCGCGCGTGGGCTCGCTCAGCCCGAACATGCGGGCAAACAGTTGCGTGTAGGCGTGTGGTGAAGCGGGTGGCGCCAGCATCACCAGCCGTTGCACGGCCAGGCCGCGGCTCAGCGCATGCGCCGCTGCATTGGCGCCCAGCGAATGCGCCACCACCGCCTGCAGGGTCAGGCCGCTGGCCTGCAGCCGCGCCGCCACGTACTCGACGGCGCGCGCGAACTGCGGCAGGTTGCTGGTGCTGCCGGCACTGCGCCCGTGCGCCGGCATGTCCAGGAGGAGGGCCTGCAGGCCCCGGGCGGCCAGGGCCTCCGCCAGCGGCAGCATCTGGCCGGCGTGTCCGCCCCAGCCGTGCACCAGCAGCACGGCGGGCGCATCGCCGGCCACCGTGCGGTCCCGGTACAGCGTGAGGCCGGCGCGCTCGAAGGGCCAGCGCTCGATCGACCAGTGCGCCGGCCAGGCGCGGGGCCGGCGCAGCCAGCGTGGCGGCAGCGGCGTGCCGAAGAGACGCTGGGCTGCGCGCACCGCCAGGCCGGGCCAGAGCTGCTGCGAGACGGACAGGCCCAGGCGGGCCAGGCGAACGAGGGCGCTGTTGCCGTAGTAGCTGGCGCCGGCGGTCTGGGGGCTGGTCGACATGGTGGCGCTCCTCAGAAAAAGATCCAGTCACGGTTGCTGCGCGGGATGCTGCGCAGCGACTTGAAGGCGGCGATCAGACTGCGCAGCAGCAGGTACAGGCCCAGGCCGGAAAAGATGATCCACATGGTGATTTCCTTTCTTCGCACGATCGTGCGAAATTTGGGCAAACAACAGGCGACATCGGATCAACGTCGCCCTTCGTTCACTCAGGCTTGGTAGCTTCGGAGCAGGCGCTGCCAGGTGGCCTGGGCCCGTTCGGCCGCGCGCGGGTCGCGCAGGAACCGGGCGTCATGCAACAACCCGATGGCCATGTTGGAAAGTTCGCCGACCAGCTGCTCAGGGTCCGTGTCGGCCCGCAGATGACCGGCCTCGACCGCCTGCAGCACGGTGCGGCGCAGTGTGCTGCGCCAGGCAGCGACCTGCTGAAGCAGGAAGTCGCGCAGTTCGCCGTCGCGATCATCGAGCTCGAAGGCGCCGGCCGTGTACAGACAGCCTTTCTGGACCTCAACTTCGCGCATGCGCACCAGCCAGCGCTCCACGATTGCCTTGAGCCGCGGCAGGCCCTTGGGCGCCTGCATGGCGGGTACAAAGACCTCGGCCAGGAACTGCCGGCCGTACTCCTCAATCACGACCTTCTGCAGCGCTTCGCGTGAGCCGACCCGCGAGAACACGCCGCTCTTGGACAGGCCGATGCGGTCGGCAACGACCTGCAGCGAGATCGCCTCCAGACCCTGTTCGCAGGCGAGATCCAGCGCCGCGCCGATGATGGCGGTGCGGGTCATCTCGCTCTTCACGGTCTTGGTGTCAGGCGTCATGGCGCAAAATTTAGCACGACTGTGCGAAATGTCAAGAGGCACCGGGCATCGGGTCCGCCGGGGCCGGTACGCAATCTTGCGGACGGGGGGCGATGCTAGAGTGCCTGGGCCGAACAAAAGAACAAGGCAGGAGACCATGCAAGCCCCCTACATTCCGCAAATCCGCCTCTACCAGAACTGGCTGCGCGAGCAGCGCGGGCTGGCTTTCGACAGCTACGACGCGCTGTGGCGATGGTCGGTGAGCGACCTGGACGCCTTCTGGCAGAGCATCTGGGACTGCTACGGCGTCTACTCGCCGACGCCGCACGCGGCGGCCCTGGCCGACAACCGCATGCCGGGGGCGCGCTGGTTTCCGGGGGCCCAGGTGAACTACGTGCAGCAGGTGCTGCGCCACGCACAGATGGCGCACGCCGCAGGCTTTCCGGCCATCGTCAGCCACAACGAGCAGAGCCTGGCAGCGGGTGAGCCGGCGCGCGAGCTGAGCTGGCCCGAGCTGCAGCGGCAGGTGGCCTCGCTGGCCTTGCACCTGCAGGCGCAGGGGGTGCGCAAGGGCGACCGCGTGGTGGCCTACCTGCCCAATGTTCCCGAGACCATGGTGGCCTTCCTGGCCACGGCCAGCATCGGCGCCATCTGGAGCCTGTGCGCCCCCGACATGGGCACGGCCGCCGTGCTCGACCGCTTCAAGCAGATCGAGCCCAAGGTGCTGATCGCCTGCGACGGCGTGCGCTATGGTGGGCGCGACATCGACCGGCGCGATGCGGTGGCTGAAATCTGTGGTGCGCTGCCCACCGTGAAGCACCTGATCGTGCTGTCCAACCTCGGCCTGCCAGACATCAAGCTCTCTGCGGGAGCGGGGGTGATGCCCTGGGCGCAGACGGTGGCGCGCAAGGATGCGCAGACCGCGGCTTTCAAGCCCCTGAGCGTGCCTTTCGACCATCCGCTGTGGGTGGTCTACTCCAGCGGCACGACCGGCCTGCCCAAGCCCATCGTGCACGGGCACGGCGGCATCATGATCGTGGCCCTGGCGTTTTCGCTGCACGGCGATATCGGCTGCAGCTACGCACCCAACAGCTGGGGCGAACGCTTCCACTGGTACAGCTCGACCGGCTGGATCATGTGGAACTCGCAGCTCAGCGGCCTGCTGACCGGCACCACGGTCTGCCTGTTCGATGGCAGCCCGGGCGGGGCCACGGTGGACGCGGCCGGCAACAAGGTGGCGCCGGACTGGACCACGCTGTGGCGCTTCGTGGCCGACACGCGCGCCACCTTCTTTGGCGCCGGCGCGGCCTTCTTCGCCAGCTGCATGAAGGCGGGCATCGATCTGAAACAGTGCGGCCCCCTGCGCCAGGTGCGCGCGTTGGGCTCGACCGGCTCACCGCTGAGCGAGGACGTGCAGGCCTGGACCAGCGCCCAGATGGCAGCGCTGGGAACGAAGGACATCTGGTGGAGCAATATCTCGGGTGGCACCGACTTTGCCGGCGCCTTCATCGCCGGCAACCGCGAGCTGCCCCAGGTGCCGGGCGAAATGCAGTGTCGTGTGCTGGGCTCGGCGGTCGAGGCCTGGAACGAGCAGGGCGAACCGGTGCTGGATGCGGTGGGCGAGCTGGTCTGCAGCCAGCCCATCCCCAGCATGCCGTTGTATTTCTGGAATGACGAGGGCAACCAGCGCTACCTGTCGAGCTACTTCGACATGTACCCGGCCGGCCACGGTCGGCGGCCCGGCGGCGGTGACGCGCCGGCATCGGCCGGTCCGGCCTGGCGCCACGGCGACTGGCTGAAGATCACGCCACGTGGCAGTTGCATCATCTACGGGCGCAGCGATGCCACCATCAACCGCCACGGCCTGCGGATGGGCACCAGCGAACTCTACAGCGCGGTGGAGGCCCTGCCCGAGGTGCTGGACACCATGGTGGTGGACCTCGAATACCTGGGCCGCGAGAGCTACATGCCGCTGTTCGTGGTGCTGCGCCCCGGGCACACGCTGGACGCCGCCATGAAGGCAAAGATCAACGACGCCATCAAGACCGCGCTGTCGCCGCGTTTCGTGCCCAACGAGATCCTGCAGGTCGCCGAGATCCCGCGCACGCTCAGCGGCAAGAAGCAGGAGTTGCCGATCAAGAAACTGCTGCTGGGCCAGCCGCTGGAGAAGGTTGTCAACCAGGATGCCATGGCCAATCCGGGCTGCCTGGGCTGGTACGTGGACTTCGCCCGGCAGCATCTGCGCGCGTGAGCTTCCTTGCCCATGGTCAAGGCGTGAAGGGGAGACTTTCGCAATAATGAGGCGATGCAGATGCATACGCCCACTTTGTTGCTGGTCAACATCCTGGTGACCGCGGTCCTGGGCGTCGGCATGGGGATCGTCGCACGTCGCTCGCGTCGCGACGGCATGGTCTGGTGGGCCTGGGCCATGGGGGCGCAGATGCTGACCTACCTGCTGTTCGCCTTGCGCGGCCAGATCAGCGACTGGCTTTCCGTGGTGCTGGCCAACACCCTGCTGGTGGCCACCTTTGCCCTCTTTGCCGAGGGCTTGTGTGAATTCCAGAAGCGGCCGGCGCGGCGCTGGCTGATCTGGAGCCCGGTGCTGGCGATGCTGCTGCTCGTGGCGCTGTTGATGAACCACCATCAGATTCGCCCCCAGATCGCCACCCTGCTGCTGAGCTTTCAGTCCCTGGTGCTGCTCCAACTGATCCTCGGCCGGCGCCATGCGACGCCGGGGGGCGGGCAGTATTTCGTGGTGGCTGGTCTGGTGATGATCATCCTGGCCTTGCTGCTGCGGTTCGTGGCAGCCCTGTTCGGAGAGGTCGACCTGAACCAGGTCACGGCTTCCCATCCGGCCCATGCGTTCAGCGTCCTGATGTCTACCCTGATCATCGTGCTCATCGCCATGGGCCTGGTGCTGATGACCAAGGAGCAGGCCGATGTGCGCAACCACACCCTGGCCATGCAGGACGACCTGACCGGCCTGAACAACCGGCGCTCCATCCAGCAGGTGCTGACCCAGCAGATCGCACTGGCGCGCCGCAGCCAGCGACCCCTGGCCCTGCTGCTCATCGACATCGACCATTTCAAGCAGATCAACGATACCCATGGCCATCTTTCAGGCGACAAGGCGTTGCGTGATGTGGCCGTGTGCCTGCGGGAGCGTCTGCGGGAGCAGGACATGGTCGGCCGCTGGGGCGGCGAGGAGTTCATCGCCATCCTGCCCGATACGGATGGGGCCGGTGCCCAGGCCCTGGCCGAGGCCTTGCGGGTCGCCACAGAACGGGCCAGCTTTTCCTCCACCGACGGCCAGCCCATTCCCATGACCATCAGCATCGGCTTGCATGTGCTGGCGTTGTCTTCCGGCAACCAGCGTGACGACATGATCGGCGCGGCCGACCGTGCCCTTTACCTGGCCAAGCAGAACGGCCGCAACCGGGTGGAGCAGCTCTAGAGCCGGCTCACGGCCTGTTGCAGCCAGGATGCAAAGGCCGCCAGCGCCGGGCGCGGTTCGCCCCGGTCCGGCAAGACCAGCCAGTAGGTTCGCCCGCTCTTGAGGGCGCGCGGGCAGGCCACCACCAGCTCGCCGCGCGCCAGCTCCGGCTCGATCAGCAGGCGCGGCACCAGGGCCAGGCCCAGACCCTGTGCGGCCGCGGCGGCCGTCATCGAATAGAGCTCATACCGTGGGCCGGACAGCGCATTGGGAGCATCCACGTCCATGGCCTCGAACCACTGGCGCCAGGCCTCGGGGCGCGTGCTCTGCTGCAGCAGCGGCAAGCCTGACAGGTCCCTGGGCTGCAGCCGTTTGCGCCCGCCCAGCAGGACCGGCGCGCAGACCGGCACCACTTCCTCCTCGATCAGCGCCGTGGCGCGTGTGCCGGCCCAGTTGCTGACCTGCTCGACCGTGCCCGAATAGAGCGCGGCATCGAAACCGGTGTCGGTGAAAAGGAAGGGGCGAGTGCGCGTTTCGATGTGCACCACCAGTTCGGGATGCGAGTTCGCCAGTTGGGGCAGGCGCGGCAGGAGCCAGCGGGTGGCGAAGGTCGGCACCGCGGCCAGGGAGATGCTGCCGGCGGTGCCCTGGCGCGACATGGCGTCCAGGGTGTCGCGCTCCAGTGCCTGCAGGCGCGGGGCGATCTGGCGCGCATAGTCGGCGCCGCCCGGGGTGAGTGCCACGCCGTGGCGCGTGCGCCGGAACAGCGCAATGCCCAGGTAGTCTTCCAGCGCGGCGATCTGGCGCGACACCGCGCTCTGGGTCAAGGCCAGCTCCTGCGCGGCGCGCGTGTAGCTCTCGTGGCGGGCGGCGGCGTCGAAGCAGGCCAGGGCTTGCAGCGAGGGGATCTTGCGGCGCATGGTGTGCGAAATATACACAACTGGCCGTATCAATCGGGCCATTTCAAATGGCTTGCCAGATTTATATATGCACTTAACTCATGTCTGGATGCCCATTTTTCGTTTGCCCGAGGTGCCTGGGGCGGCTACGATGGCGGCAGATTTCTGGAGTACCCACCATGGCCAACGCCACCTTTCACTGGAACGATCCCTTCCTGCTGGACCAACAGCTCAGCGACGATGAGCGCATGGTGCGCGATGCCGCCGCCGCCTATTGCCAGGACAAGCTGGCCCCCCGCGTGCTGGAGGCCTTCCGCCACGAGAAGACCGACCCGACCATCTTCCGCGAGATGGGTGAGCTCGGCCTGCTGGGCCCCACCATCCCCGAGCAATATGGCGGCCCGGGCCTGAACTACGTGGCCTACGGACTGATCGCGCGTGAAGTGGAGCGCGTCGATTCCGGCTACCGCTCCATGATGAGCGTGCAGTCCTCGCTGGTGATGGTGCCGATCTTCGAATTCGGCAGCGAGGCGCAGAAGCAGAAGTACCTGCCCAAGCTGGCCACTGGCGAGTGGATCGGCTGCTTCGGCCTGACCGAGCCCGATCATGGCTCCGACCCCAACTCCATGATCACGCGTGCGCAGAAAACCGCCGGCGGTTACAAGCTCACCGGCGGCAAGATGTGGATCTCCAACAGCCCCATCGCCGACGTCTTCGTGGTCTGGGCCAAAGAGGTCAGCGAGGGCGGCGCCGTCGGCCCGATCCGCGGTTTCATCCTGGAAAAAGGCATGAAGGGCCTGAGCGCCCCGGCCGTGCATGGCAAGGTGGGCCTGCGCGCTTCCATCACCGGCGAGATCGTGATGGACAACGTCTTCGTGCCCGAAGAGAACGCCTTTCCCGACGTGCAGGGTCTCAAGGGCCCCTTCACCTGCCTGAACTCGGCGCGTTACGGCATCGCCTGGGGCGCGCTGGGCGCCGCCGAGGACTGCTGGTTCCGCTCGCGTCAGTACGTGCTGGACCGCAAGCAGTTCGGCCGCCCGCTGGCCGCCAACCAGCTGATCCAGAAGAAGCTGGCCGACATGCAGACCGAAATCAGCCTGGGCCTGCAGGGCTGCCTGCGCCTGGGGCGCATGAAGGACGAGGGCACGGCCGCGGTGGAGATCACCTCCATCCTCAAGCGCAATTCCTGCGGCAAGGCGCTGGACATCGCCCGCCTGGCGCGCGACATGATGGGCGGCAACGGCATCTCCGACGAGTTCGGTGTGGCGCGCCATCTGGTGAACCTGGAAGTGGTCAACACCTACGAGGGCACGCACGACATCCACGCCCTGATCCTGGGTCGCGCGCAGACGGGCATTGCGGCTTTCGCGAGCTGACACAATTCCTGCGCACAATCGAGGCAACTGACTTCGAGCATGAGAGAGCCCCATGAGTGACAAACCCGCCGCCCTGCCGCACCTCAAGGTGCTCGACCTGTCGCGCGTGCTGGCCGGGCCCTGGTGCACCCAGATCCTCGCGGACCTGGGTGCCGACGTGGTCAAGATCGAACGTCCCGGCGCCGGTGACGACACGCGTCACTGGGGCCCGCCTTTCCTGAAGGATGGGCAGGGCCAGGACACCGAACACGCGGCCTACTACACCTGTGCCAATCGCAACAAGCGTTCCATGACGGTAGACATCGCCAAGCCCGAAGGCCAGGCCTTGATCCGCCAGCTGGTCGCGCAGAGCGATGTGCTGGTGGAGAACTTCAAGGTCGGTGGCCTCGCGCACTATGGGCTGGACTACGCCAGCCTGAAGCGGGTCAACCCCAAGCTCATCTACTGCTCGGTCACCGGCTTCGGCCAGGACGGGCCCTACGCCGAGCGTGCGGGTTACGACCTGATGGTGCAGGCCATGAGCGGCATGATGAGCATCACCGGCCGCCCCGACGAGGTGCCTGGCGGCGGCCCGCAGCGCGTGGGTGTGGCGCTCACGGATATCTTCACCGGCGTGTATGCCGCCACGGCCATCCTGGCCGCACTCGAAGTGCGGCACCGCACGGGCGAGGGCCAGCATATCGACATGTCGTTGCTCGACGTGGGCATGGCCATCCTGGCCAACCAGGCCGGCGGTTTCCTCAACACGGGCAAGGTGCCGCAGCGCCAGGGCAACAGCCACCCCAGCCTGGTGCCCTACCAGGACATGCCGACAAAAGACGGCGCCATGCTGCTGGCCATCGGCAACGACGGGCAGTTTGCGCGTTTCTGCGAAGTGGCCGGCCGGCCCGAACTGGCGCAGGACGCGCGTTATGCGACCAATCCACAGCGCGTCTCGCACCGCGCGGAACTGGTGCCGCAACTGGAGGCCATCACGCGCACCCGCAGCACGGCCGAGTGGATTGCTGCGCTGGAGCACAAGGCCGTGCCCTGCGGCCCGATCAATGACATCGGTCAGGCCTTTGCAGATGCCCAGGTGCAGGCCCGTAGCCTGGCCATCGAGCAGCCCCGTTCGCCGCAGGCCGTGGCCGCCGAAGGCGTACCGACGATCCGCAGCGTGGCCAGCCCCTTGCGCCTGAGCGCCACGCCGCCGGTGTTGCACCGTGCACCGCCGGTGCTGGGTGAGCACACGAATGAAGTGCTGGGTGAACTGGGGCTGGATGCAACGCGCATCGCCGCGTTGCGCGCCGCCGGTATCGTCTAGGGCCTGCTGAGCAGGCCCTAATTGAGGTTCTTCCGCGCCGGTCGGCGTGCCCGCACGGCGGCGGCCAGGGCGAGTTGGCCCCATTCGGCCATGGCCTGGGGGTTCTCGTAGACCTCGGCCGGAGCGGCGTAATACATCAGCTGCACCGTCTTGCCGCGCGCCGTGTACTGGAAGCGCTGCAGGCCGGCGGATTCGAAGCGGGGCTGGCTCTGAGCATCGGCCTTGAAGTAGAGCTTGTCGCCCGTGACGATGGCAATGAACAGGCCATTGCAGTACAGGCCGTGGCCGCCGAACATGGCGCGTGAGGAGATGACGCCCAGGGGCGTCATCAGGTCCAGGACCAGGGTCAGAAACTCGTTGCGACGTGGCATGCGCTGCACTATAACGGCGAGGGACCCGGCGCGCACCTAGGCGACAGTTTTCCCGCGCCAGCCGGATGACAATCCGAAGGCCATTCCAACAAACAGGAGACAGACATGACAGCACCCCTCAAGCGCTCCCTGACCCGCCGCCAGCTCATGACACGCAGCGCTGCCCTGGTCGCCGCGCCGGCCCTGGTCAGCCCCTGGGTGCTGGCGCAGGACAAGTTTCCGAACCGCCCCATCACCCTGATCGCACCCTGGCCGACAGGCGGCAGCAGCGATGCGACGATGCGCGCCTTTGCCGAGAGCGCCGGCCGTGCTTTGGGTGGCACCGTGATCGTCGAGAACAAGCCGGGTGCCGGCGGCACGCTGGGGGCTGCGGCCATGGTGAACGCCAAACCCGACGGCTACACGCTCACGCAGTTGCCGCTGGGCATCTACCGCATTCCGCACATGCAGAAGACCAGCTTCGATCCGGTCAAGGACATCACGCACATCGTCTGCCTCACAGGCTACACCTTCGGCTTGGCCGCGCGTCCCGACGCACCGTACAAGACGCTCAAGGAGATGGTGGCCTATGCCAAGGCCAACCCCGGCAAGGTCAACTACGGCCACACCGGGACCGGCACCACGCCGCACCTGGCCATCGAGGAGTTCGCGTCCAAGGCCGGCATCGTGCTGCAGGACATTCCCTACAAGGGTTCGGCCGAGATCCTGCAGGCCATCCTGGGGGGCCACATCCCGCTCATGAGCGGCACCACCGAGTTCGCGCCCCATGTCGTGGCCGGCAAGCTGAACCTGCTGGCCACGCTGGGCAGCAAACGCAACAAGGCGTTTCCCGACGTGCCCACGGTCAAGGAAAGCGGCTGGGATACGGTGACCGAGTCGCCCTTCGGCATCGGCGGCCCGAAGAACATGGACCCCGCCCTGGTGAAGATCCTGCACGACGCCTTCAAGAAGACGCTCGACGACCAGCGCGTGATTGACACCCTGGACAAGTTCTACATGCCCGCGATCTACATGAGCACGGCCGAGTACACGGCCTATGCCGAGCGCACCTTCCTGGCCGAGAAGGCCACGATCGAGCGTCTCAAGGCGGCCGGCAAGATCTGAGCGCGCCCGCCGGGCGGCATCACGCCGTCATGCGGTTGACCAGCACGATGCCCACGGCCACCAGGGCCATGGCGGCCAGCAGGCTGGGCGTGAGCGGCTCGCCCAGCCAGAGCGCGCCAAACAGCAGCGCGAACAGGGGCGTGAGGAAGGCGAAGGCGGAAATCTTCGTGGCCGGGTAGCGCCCCAGCATCC
This sequence comes from Burkholderiales bacterium, assembly GCA_016185015.1. Lineage (GTDB taxonomy): Bacteria > Pseudomonadota > Gammaproteobacteria > Burkholderiales > Burkholderiaceae_C > Hylemonella. The sequence goes on along the minus strand of JACPOI010000040.1, from coordinate 11,089 downwards.
ACATCCACACCAGGTAGCTGGCAAAGGCGCCCACCACCGTCTGCAGCAGCAGCGAAGTGATGCCAAAGGGGCTGAACTGCCAGCTCCAGGTTTCGCCCAGGACCAGCGAGAGCAGCGGCAGCACGACTGCGCTCACGGCCACCTGGTAGAACAGCAGCTTCTCGGGCGAACGGCGCACCAATGCGCTGGCGCGGATGGTCACGGTGGTCAGTCCCCAGGACAGGCCGGCGGCCAGCGCCAGCAGGTCGCCAAGCAACTGCCCTTCGGTCGTCGGGGCGACAAAACTCTCGCGCATGGCGAACACCAGGGCGATGAAGGCCAGCAACAGGCCGAGCCACTGCACGACGCGCAGGCGTTCGGCGCGTACCAGCAGGGGCAGCACCAGGGCCACCCAGAAGGGCGAGGTGTAGAGGAAGACGGTGAGGCGCGAGGCCGTGGTGTGCTGCAGGCCGATGTAGAGACAGGCGAACTCGCCGGCAAACAGCGCACCGGCCAGCAGGCCCGGCCACAGGGTGCCGTCGCGCAGGAACAGCGATACGCCGCGCCAGCGGCACCAAAACATCAGCAGGGCCGTGGCGCCGACGAAGCGCAGCGCGGCCTGGAAGATGGGCGGCAGCTCCGGCAGGGTGGCTTTCACCAGCACTTGCTGAAAACCCCAGAACATGCAGCAGGCCAGCAGGATGCCGGCGGCCACACCGTCAAGGTGGTCCTTGCGTTGACTCATCAGGAATCAGAGAGGGTGTTCGGCGTAGAACCTGCCGCCGTGGAAGAGCAGCGGGGAGGCGTCGGCCCGGTGGGTGCAGCGTTCGACCTCGCCGACGAAGATCACGTGGTCACCTTCGTCGTAGCGGCTGCGGTTGAAGCATTCGAAGGTGGCGGCAGCGCCCGCAAGCAGAGGGGCGCCCGCCACGCCCTCGGTCCAGGCCACTTCGGCCCAGCGGTCCACGCCCTTGGTGGCGAAGCGCTGGGCCAGGGCCTGCTGGTCGGCGGCCAGCACATTGATGGCGTAATGTGAACCGGCGCTGAACGCAGCCATGGAGGCGGCGGCGTGCGCCAGGCTCCAGAGCACCAGTGGCGGGTTCAGGGAGACCGAGTTGAAGGAGTTGGCCGTCAGACCCACGAGCTTGCCGTTGGCTGCACGCGCGGTGACGATGGTGACGCCGGTGGCAAACATGCCCAAGGCGGCGCGGAACTCGGCTTGGGTGAAGCTCGGCGGACGGGCGCGCGGTCCCGGGGAAGAAGCTGACATGCGTGCAATTTACCTGAAATTGGGGGCGCCATAGAATGCCGACATGCGTTTCTGGAAATGGATGGCGGCTGCGACCGTGCCGCTGCTGTTGGTCGATGGCGTGCGCGCCGCTGATCGTGCCTGCGACGAGTTTTACGCTCGGCTGCCGAATGTGAGCTGGTCCCTGTGCCAGGCCGCTGGCCTGCAGGTCAGCGAGGGCCGCAGCGTCAAGGGCCGGAAGATCTACACGCGCGACGTGGAACCGGCCACGGCACGCCTGCGCGTGCTGGTGATCGGCGGCATGCATGGCGACGAGCTGTCCTCGGCTTCGGTGGCGCTGCACTGGATCCGGCTGGCCCAGGACGCGAACGAACCCATCCACTGGCGTTTCATCCCCGCGCTCAATCCCGACGGGCTGTTCGACAAGCCGGCACGCCGCGTCAATGCCAACGGCGTGGACCTCAACCGCAACTTTCCCACGCCCAACTGGGAGCGTGATGCAGCCTTCTACTGGGAAAAACGCACCCGCAAGGACCCGCGCCGCTGGCCGGGCAAGACGCCGCTGAGCGAGCCCGAGAGCCGTTACCTGCACGACGAGATGCAGCGCTTCAAGCCCAACCTGATCGTCAGCATCCACGCGCCGTATGGCGTGCTGGACTTCGACGGCCCGATCGAGCCACCGCGTCGCCTGGGGCGGCTCTACCTGGACCAGGTGGGCATCTTTCCCGGCTCGCTGGGCCACTACGGTGGCGTGCACAAGGGCATGCCGGTGGTGACGATCGAGCTGCCCAGTGCGCTGTTGACTCCGCGCAACGTGGAGATCCAGCGCATGTGGCAAGATTTGAGGCAATGGATGGGCGTGACCTGGGCCGGCGCGATGGCGGATGGCGCCAGTACCCTGCAACGTTGAGTGAGTCATACCCCGGTGCCCTGTCGTCATGCATGAACAGAAGAATTTCCGCAAGATCGGCTGTGCCGAATGTGCTGCCGGGGCCGGCCTGGGCTTCGATTTCGCCATGGCCTTCCAGCCCATCGTGCAGGCCAGCACGCAGAGCGTCTACGCGCAGGAGGCGCTGGTGCGCGGCCTGCAGGGAGAGCCAGCCGCCCGGGTCTTCCAGCATGTCAACGAAGACAACCGTTACGCCTTCGACCAGGCCTGCCGCGTCAAGGCCATCCAGCTGGCCGCCGAACTGCAGGTGCCCTCGCTGATCAGCATCAACTTCATGCCCAATGCGGTGTACCGGCCGGAGTTGTGCATCCGCACCACGATCGAGGCGGCTGAAACGTACAACTTTCCGATCCGGCAGATCATTTTCGAGTTCACGGAGAACGAGTACATCACCGACCTGGGCCATGTACGCAACATCGTGCGCCATTACAAGGAGCGAGGTTTCCTGACGGCGTTGGACGATTTTGGCGCGGGGCATGCGGGCCTGAACCTGCTGGCAGAGATCCAGACCGACCTGATCAAGCTGGATATGGCGCTCATCCGCGGGATCGATCACGACCGGCGGCGACAGGCCATCGTCAGGGGCATGATGGCGGTCTGCCGGGAGCTTTCCATCCAGGTGATTGCCGAGGGCATCGAGACGCGCGAGGAGTACCTGGCCTTGCAGGACCTCGGGGTGGAGCTCTTCCAGGGGTATTACTTCGCCAGGCCGGCGTTCCGGTCCCTGGCGGAGTTGCCGTCACCCGGCCTGTTTGGCCGGTGACGGCGGGCGGGTGCGGCTCAGCGCACCAGCAGCACGGGCACTGAGCAGTGCGCCAGCACCTGCGTGGCGACGGAACCCAGCACCAGGTTGCCCAGGGCGCTGTGGCCGTGCGAGCCCATGACGACCAGATCGAACTTGCCGGACTCGGCCGCCTTGGCGATGGTTTCGCCGGCGTGGCCGACTTTCCACTGGCTCTTGGCCTCAATGCCGTGGCGGGCGAGGAACTTGGACACCGGGCTCACGATCTTCTCGGCTTCTTCGGTGTGGTACTTGTCGACGATTTCCTTGCCGACCGCTGCGCGCGCACGGGGGGGCAGCTGGGGCTGGGCCGTGAAAATGGTGTAGCTGTTGTCTGCGCTGAACAGGCTGTCGTGCGTGGTCAGGTAGGCCAGCATCTTCTTGGTGTACTCGCTGCCATCAACGGCCAGAAGAATTTTCATGGAGGGTTTCCTTTCTTTTCGGTGTACCGGAGTTTATCGGTGAGATCGTACGACCGATTGACCCTGGTCAAAAAGAAGGGGTAATACTTATTCGACCGGCCGGCGCTGCTGAGGCAGATGCGCCAGCACCTCGCGCAGCCACGCGTGCGCGCCGCTGTGCTGCAGACGCCGGTGCCAGACCTCATCGACGTGCACGGCCGGCACCTTGAAGGGCAGCTCGCGCAGCACCAGCTGGTCGGCGATGCCGGTCACGCTCACGAAATGCCGCGGCAGCACGGTCAGCAGGTCGGACGTGGCCACCACGCGCCCGGCGGTGAAGAACTGATTGACGGTGAGCACGATGTGGCGTTGCCGGCCCAGTCCGGCCAGCGCCTCGTCGATGAAGCCATAGGGCCGGCCCGAGAAGCTGACCAGCAGGTGGCGCGCTGCGCAATAACGGTCCAGCGTCAGCTCTTCGCGGGCCAGCGGATGGTCGCGCCGCATCACGCAGACATAGTTGCTGAGGTAAAGGCGCTGATGCTCGTAGGCCACCGTCTCGCCAGCCTGGGCCTGGGCGGTCAGTGAGGCCAGCACGGCCGGAAAGTAGCCGATGGCCAGGTCGGCCGCTTCCTCGTCGAGCAGACGGCGCGGGTCGCGCGTGGTCAGCGGCACCACACGGATGGTCACGCCCGGGGCTTCGCGGTCGATGACGGCGATCAGGCCGGGGATCAGCTCGGCAGCCGTGGCGTCGGCCATGGCCAGCACGAAGGTGGTGTTGGCCTGACCGGGCACGAAACGGCCCGGCGCCAGCGTCTCCTGCAAAGCCTGCAGGGCCTGCTGCACCGTCGGCCACAAGGCCAGGGCGCGGGGCGTGGGCTCCAGGCCCTGGCCGCTGCGGCGCAGGAGTTCGTCGCCCAGCACCGTACGCAGACGACGCAGCGCATTGCTGACGGCTGGCTGAGTAAGTGCCAGCTTGCTGGCAGCCTTCGTCAAACTGCGCTCGGTCATCACTTCGTTGAACACGCGCAGCAGGTTCAGATCGAGGGTGCGGAAGTTGAGTTCGGCCATGCGGAGATGATATATCACTACCGTGAATGATGCTCATCATTAATATAAAGTTGAATGACGGTAGTAGAAACCCTAAGATTGCGGCATTGCAGCAAAGATTTCAAACAGGAGGTCCATCATGAACAACAGTTTCGTACACCTTGAGTACCCCACCCGTCACCCGGGCGTGGAGCGCATGGAGCGTGTGATGCACAGCGCCAGCGTCCTGCGCAAGGGCCTGGACGCGACGCGCGGCTTGGCCGGCGTGCTGTTGGCCGCCATGGTGGCGACCCTGGTGGTGGTGGCTGACCAACTCATGGAAACCTGGGCCGACGGTCACCTGCTGGCCGCCTGGGTGCTGATGTGGGTGATCGGTTTTGCGGCGCTGGCCCTGTTGGCCCCGACAGCCCGCGGTCTGGCCGCTCGTGTCATGGCCGGCCTGGACGGCTGGTCGCAAGGCTTGGCCCGTCGCCGCGCCGACGAGCGCCTGTGGGATCTGGCCCGCAAGGACCCTCGCGTGATGGCTGATATCCAAGCGGCAGCCAGCCGCGCCCAGGACGACGTTGAAGTTGCCGTGACCAGCGAGACGGTGGGCCCGGTGGTGAACTACGCCGCGGCAGGCCGCGTTGCTCGCATGACCCATCGCGTCTGGAACGAGTAAGCCTCGGTCGGCATGGCCGCAGCGCGCGGCCAAGGGCCGCAAGAAAAAGCCACCGCATGCGGTGGCTTTTTTCTCATGTGCAGGGGCAAGCTCCCGGTGATAATCGGGCGGCATAGCCAAAATGAGAAGCGAGTGCTTCATCAGCCATCGAGAGATTCATAAACACATGGGCATGCCCTTTTCTATCGGCCGGACTTTGTTTGCACAAATGCCGCCGAGTATCGTGATCAACGAACCCCTGCCACGCTGGAAAGCCATGGTGTTGAGCGGGTTCCGGGTGGCCAGCCTGGTGCTGGTCTGTGCGGCGCTGTTCTACGCGGGGATGCTTTTCGAGCGTTACCGGCAACGGACGGCCGCGTCTACCCCGGTCGCCGAGTCTGCCTCCCAGACCGGGGACGAGCAGAAAGCGGCGCAGCCAGAACGCGGCACCCAGGCTACAGCGACGCCGGATGTGATGGAGTTGCGCAAACTTGAAGGCCTGGACATCCAGGCGCTGCAGGTTGTACGTGACAACACCGTCCCGGGCCAGCTGCGTTATGAGTTCACCATTTCCAACGAAGGGCGTCTGTATGAGGGCACGCTGGAGTTCCTGATCGCGGGAACCCTGGAGGGGCGTCCCACGGTATGGGAATACCCCCCGTCGGGGCAGCGAGCGGTTGGCAGCGCCCAGATGCGGGTCGGACGCTACATCAAGACCGAAGGCAAGATCCAGCTGCCGCCAGGCCTGGTGCCCGAGGCGGTCGCGCTCAGGTTGCGTGAGCCCTCTGGCAGCATCCGCGCCAGCCGCGGCGTCAAGGTGGCGGCTCCGGAGCAGAACTGAAGGCCGGCCAGCCGGCATCTGGCTGGCGCCGCCCGTAAAAAAAGCCACCGCATGCGGTGGCTTTTTTCTTGCCGGCGGAGGCCGGATCAGCCGGCGGTCAGCAGCTTTTCGATGCGCTGGCGTGTATCACGCAGGGCCTTGGGCAGGCGTGCATCGATCTGCTCGAACAGTGCGTCGTGCAGCTTGAGTTCGCTGAGCCAGAGCTGCTTGTCGATGCTGGTCACGGCGTGGAACTGCTCGGGCGTGAAGTCCAGGCCCTTCCAGTTGACTTCGTCGTAGCTCGGGGTCAGGCCGTAGAAATGCTCCTTGCCCTGGACCTCGTCTTCAATGCGGTCGATCATCCACTTGAGCACACGCATGTTCTCGCCATAGCCAGGCCAGACGAACTTGCCATCCTCACCCTTACGGAACCAGTTGGTCGTAAAGATCGACGGCAGGCGGCCACCCTGGGCGGCGACCTTCTCGCCCAGGTTGAGCCAGTGCTGGAAGTAGTCGCCCATGTGGTAGCCGGTGAAGGGCAGCATGGCAAACGGGTCGCGGCGCACCACGCCCTGCTGGCCGATGATAGCGGCGGTGGTCTCCGAGCCCATGGTGGCGGCCATGTAGACGCCTTCCACCCAGTTGCGGGCCTCGGTCACCAGCGGCACGGTGTTGGAGCGGCGGCCGCCGAAGATGAAGGCGTCGATGGTCACGCCCTTGGGGTTGTCCCACTCGGGGTCCAGGGCCGGATTGTTGGTGGCGGCCACGGTGAAACGCGAATTCGGATGGGCCGCCTTGGCGCCGGTTTCCTTGGCGATCTGAGGCGTCCAGTCCTTGCCCTGCCAGTCGATGGCGTGGGCCGGCGCGGCGCCGTCCATGCCTTCCCACCAGACGTCGCCGTCGTCGGTCAGTGCGACGTTGGTGTAGATCACATCGCTCTTGAGCGACTCCATGCAGTTCGGGTTGGTCTTGTAGTTGGTGCCCGGGGCCACGCCGAAGTAGCCGGCTTCCGGGTTGATGGCGTACATGCGGCCGTCCTTGCCCGGCTTGATCCAGGCAATGTCGTCGCCGATGGTGGTGACCTTCCAGCCCTCGAAGCCCTTGGGCGGCACCAGCATCGAGAAGTTGGTCTTGCCGCAGGCGCTGGGGAAGGCTGCAGCCACGTGGTACTTCTTGCCCTTGGGGCTGGTCACACCGAGGATCAGCATGTGCTCGGCCAGCCAGCCTTCGTCGCGGCCCATGTTGGAGGCGATGCGCAGTGCGAAGCACTTCTTGCCCAGCAGCGCATTGCCGCCGTAGCCGGAGCCGTAGGACCAGATCTCGCGCGTCTCGGGGTAGTGCACGATGTACTTGGTCTGGTTGCAGGGCCACTTGCTGTCCTGCTGGCCCGGCTGCAACGGCGCACCCACGGTGTGCATGGCCGGCACGAAATCGCCGTCGGTACCCAGCACCTCGAAGACGGGCTTGCCCATGCGCGTCATGAGCTTCATGTTGACGGCCACATAGGCGCTGTCGGAGAGTTCGACACCGATGTGGGCGATGTCGCTGCCCAGCGGGCCCATGGAGAAAGGCACCACGTACATGGTGCGGCCCTTCATGCAGCCATTGAAGAGGGCGGGCGTGCCGTCGGCCTTGCCGTATTGCAGCAGCGCGCGCATCTCGGTCGGCTCGACCCAGTTGTTGGTCGGGCCGGCATCGTCCTTGCGGGCCGAGCAGATGAAGGTGCGGTCTTCCACGCGCGCCACGTCGCTGGCGTCGGAGCGGCACAAGAAGCTGTTGGGGCGCTTGGCATCATTGAGCCGGGTGAAGGTGCCGGCCTGGACCAGCTGTTCGCACAGGCGCTGGTACTCTTCGTCGCTGCCGTCGCACCAGTAGATGGCGTCGGGTTTGCACAGGGCGGCCATGTCGGCCACCCAGGCCAGCAGCCGTGCGTGTTTTACATGGCTCGGGGCATTGAGGTGTAGGCCCTGCATCACGGGGGAATTCATGGATTAGGCTCCTGGTTATGGTGATCTCTTCGAAACCGGCCCGTGCGGCTTGGCCCGCAGCTTCCGGAAAATGCCTGGCACCGAGGCCCCCAAAGGGCGGCTGCCAGCGTTGTGCGGGCCATTGTATGAAGTGGATTCGGGGTTACATCCGGGTTACAGACGAAATCCATGCAAAACATGCATAACTTTATGCCACATCAAAAACGGGCATCCAAAGCCGGCCCGGGCTTGCGGCGCCGGCACTGCCTCGCGCTGCTCGCCCTGGGCCTGGCGGCGCGGCCGAGCTGGGCCAAGCCGCCTGTACTGCGCGTCGCCGCCGCCAGCGACCTGAAGTTTGTACTGGCTCAGCTGCTGGAGACCTTCCAGAAGGAAACGGGCCTCAAGGTCGAGGCCAGCTATGGCTCGTCCGGCAACTTTGCGCGCCAGATCCGGCAGGGGCTGCCAGTTCATCTTTTCATGTCAGCGGACGAGAGCTGGGTCCTGCAGCTGGCCGAGGCAGGTCTGACGCGAACCTTGCTTGAAGGCGGGCATGACCGGGGGCGGGTGTATGCCGAAGGTCATCTGGCGCTTTACGTGCCCCAGGGTTCGGCTCTGAAACTCGATGCCGAACTCCGGGGCCTGCGGGCGGGCTGGGCCACGGTTGGCAAATTCGCCATTGCGAACCCGGAACTGGCGCCTTACGGACGTGCGGCGCGCGAGGCGCTGGAAAAACTGGGCATGTGGCAGCTGGTGAAACCGAAACTGGTGCTGGGCGAGAACATCGCCCAGGCCACCCAGTTCATAACCACCGGCGCGGCACAGGCTGGCATCACCTCCGTTTCGCTGGCGTCGGCGCCGGAGCTGTCCCGGCTGGGGCGGCACATCACCTTGCCAGGCACACTGCACGCGCCCATCCGCCAGCGCATGGTGCTGCTGAAAGACGCGCCCGACACCGCCCTGCGCCTCTACGCCTACCTGCAGTCGCCGGCGGCCCAGGCGGTGTTCCGGCGCTACGGCTTCGCGGTCTGATGGCACAGAGCCCCCGGACATAATCGGCGCATGGATTACCAGGCCGCCCGCGTCTCCCTGCTGCTCGCCGCGGCCACCGCGTTGCTGCTGCTGCCGCCGGGGCTGTGGCTGGCGCGCTGGCTGGCCCTGAGTGCCTGGCGCGGCAAGCCGCTGGTGGAGGCGCTGCTCATGCTGCCGCTGCTGCTCCCGCCCACGGTGATCGGCTTCTACCTCTTGCTGGCCTTCGGCCAGGGCTCGGCGCTCGGCGCCTGGCTGGCCTTGGCGCTGAACCTGCGTCTGGTCTTCAGCTTCGAAGGCTTGCTGCTGGCCAGCCTGCTGGTCAACCTGCCTTTCATGGTGCAGCCCATCCAGCGCTCCTTTGCCGCCCTGCCGCACAGCCTGCGCGAGGCGGCCTGGGTCTCGGGTCTGAGTGGGTGGCAGACCTTCTGGCGCATCGAGCTGCCGCTGGCCTGGCCCGGCCTGCTGGCCGGCGTGGCGCTGACGGTGGCGCACACCCTGGGCGAATTCGGCGTGGTGCTGATGGTGGGCGGCAGCATCCCAGGCGAGACGCGCACCCTGAGCGTGGCCATCTACGACCGGGTCCAGGCCTTTGACCTGGGCGGCGCGCACGGCATGGCGCTGGCGCTGGTGTTGTTCTCGCTGCTGGCGCTGGCGCTGGTGTTTGCCGCCGATCGCCGACAGGCCGCGGCGCGCAGTTTGCAGGAGCGTTGATGGGCAGGCTCCAGGTCCAACTGCAGAACCTGGTGCCCATGCCGCTGGCGGCAGAGTTCGAGTGTGCCGCGGGGGAACTGATTGCGCTGGTAGGCCCTTCGGGCAGCGGCAAGACCTCCTTGCTGCGCGCAGTGGCCGGCCTGTTGCGCGCGCCGCAGCTGCAGGGCATGGTCCAGGTTGGCGATCAAGCGTGGTTCGACAGCGCGCGTGGCATCTGCCTGACACCGCAGCAGCGTCGAGTGGGGCTGGTGTTCCAGCACTACGCCCTGTTTCCGCATCTCACCGCGCTGGAAAACGTAGCCGTGGCCTGCCCGTCCAGCCTGGACATCCGGCAGGACGCCTCGCTGCGCGCGTTGTTCGAACGGCTGGGTCTGGCCGGGCTGGAGCAGCGGCGGCCAGCCCAGCTCTCCGGTGGCCAACAACAACGCGTGGCGCTGGCCCGGGCCTTGCGCCGTATCCTGCGGCCGCAGGATGGCCATGTCGAGCCGGGTGGCGTGCTGCTGCTCGACGAGCCCTTCTCTGCCGTGGACGCGCCCACGCGCCAGACGCTTTACCGCGAGCTTGCCGCCCTGCGCCAGCAGGTCTCCACCCCCATGGTGCTGGTGACGCACGATCTGTCGGAAGCGCGCCGGCTGGCCGATCGCGTGGTGATCGTCGATGCCGGGGCCACGCTGCAAAGCGGGCCACCGGAGCGCGTTTTTTCCAGCCCCCGCAATGCGCGTGTGGCCGATCTGGTGGGCATCCAGAACCACTTCCGCGGCCGCTTCCGGCGTGTGCCGGGTGACCGGGGCGTGTTGCGCTGGGAGGGACAGGATGGTGCGGGGCTGGACCTGCAGGTGATCGACAAGCACCGCCTGGACGACGGCGTGGCCGTGACCTGGGTGCTGGCCGGCGAGCACGTGGACGTGCTCTTGCCGGATGCGGCCGCGCCGGCTGACGACACGCACAACCGCCTGGTGTGCACTCTGGTGGAGGTGCTGGCCCTGGGCGAAACCAGCCTGTGTACGCTGGTGCCCGAAGGCCTGGCTTCGGAAAAGCTGACGCTCAACCTGTCAACCGCTCAACTGCGGCGACTGGGATCGGGCGTGGGGGGGAAGCTGCTGGTGCAGATCCCCCGGCAGGGGATCCACATCATGCCGCAGCGCACCGGCGGCTGAAGCGCCGTGCGCCGGGCGGGGTGCTTTAGGCCATGAAGACGGCGATGAAGGCCAGCAGGAAGATCATCAGGGCGCCAAGGACCGGGATCACGACCGGGATGGAGTGAACGATGTTTTCGATCGGATCGGCAGACTTGGACGGCTCGTGGGACATGGTGTTTCCTCAATAGACGGGTAATCGACTGCGCGCATTTTACATGGCGCGCCCGCTGCACCCCGGGTGTGAGCCCAAGTTGGTAATGTCACCTTTATCCAAGTTAGAAATGTCCCCTTATTTTTAAACAGGGGGCATAGATGGACGGGAAAGGGGCATGGATGAGTGTCAAAGAGGCTGGACGTTATGCGGTGATTCAAAGGGT
>JACPOI010000039.1 GCA_016185015.1 Burkholderiales bacterium | reverse complement strand
TGGCCTTCGGAAAGATGGTTTGGGCGCGTAGTAACAACCATCCTATCAATCCATAGGCCAGCCACCTCCTTTTGCTTTCAAATTCAAATGATTACGTCTGTGACCTCAACGTCATGGGGCTTAAGTAAGTGCCATTCCCTCATGGACCTCGTAGTCCAGATCGGCCAGACGGGCTTGCAGGCGCTCCTGCACGTCGCTGACGGCCTGGTTGTAGATGGCCGGGCCGATCTCCTCCAGGAAGAAGCCCAGCAGCGCGCCGGCGGCGACGTTGCCGATGGGCTCGTCCATGTTCTCGCGAAAGTAACGCTCCAGCGAGGCCAGCGCCTCCTTGCGAATGTCCTTGCTCAGTTCGATGGCCATGGTGGTGTGGTGAGTGTCGCGATTGGCTGATGGGTTGTTCGTTGGGTCCCACTATAGGCGCAAGCAGTGCCCGCAGTCCCCCACTTGCCACCTGTCAGCCAACGCAAGGTGCGCGTGGATTACGATGGCGCCATGAGCGAAACCACCTTTGACTACATCATCATCGGCGCCGGCACGGCCGGCTGCCTGCTGGCCAACCGACTGAGCATGGACGCTTCCAAGCGGGTGCTACTGATCGAGGCCGGCCGCAGGGACGACTACCACTGGATCCACATCCCGGTCGGCTACCTGTACTGCATCGGCAACCCGCGCACCGACTGGCTGTACAACACCGAACCCGACGCCGGGCTGAACGGCCGCTCGCTGCGCTACCCGCGCGGCAAGACGCTGGGTGGCTGCTCCAGCATCAACGGCATGATCTACATGCGCGGCCAGGCGCGCGACTACGACCAATGGGCGCAACTGGTGGGTGACGGCAACTGGGGCTGGAACCACTGCCTGCCGTACTTCATGTTGCACGAGGACCACCACAAGGGCGCCAACCCGATCCACGGTGCCAAGGGCACGGCGCCGGCGCTGATGCACAAGGACGGCAGCCTGTACCGCAAGCTGCTGCGCCACCACAACGCCGGCGGCGAGTGGCGGGTCGAGAAGCAGCGCCTGCGCTGGGACGTGCTGGACGCCTTTGCCCAGGCCGCGGTGCAGGCCGGCATTCCGGCCACCGATGACTTCAACCGGGGTGACAACGAGGGTGTGGGCTATTTCGAGGTCAACCAGAAGGCCGGCTGGCGCTGGAACACGGCCAAGGCCTTTTTGCGCCCCACGTGCTATGCGCGACCCAACTTCGAGCTGTGGAACAGCGCCCAGGTCGCCAAGCTGCTGCTGGAGCGTGCCGACATCGACGGCCCCTTGCGCTGCACTGGCGTGCAGGTGTGGGACGGCCACAGCATGGTCAACGCCACGGCGCGCGCCGAGGTCATTCTGTGCGCCGGCGCCATTGGTTCGCCGCAGATCCTGCAGCTCTCCGGCCTAGGCCCGGCGCAGCGCCTGCAGGCCCTGGGTGTGCCGGTCGAAAAGGACATGCCCGGCGTCGGCGAGAACCTGCAGGACCACCTGCAGATCCGTGCGGTCTTCAAGGTGCAGAACACCACCACACTGAACACCCAGGCCAACTCGCTGTGGGGCAAGGCCAAGATCGGCCTGGAGTACGCCTTCCAGCGCAGCGGCCCGATGAGCATGGCGCCCAGCCAGCTCGGCGCCTTCACCCGCAGCGACCCGGCCCAGCCCTACCCTAATCTGGAATACCACGTGCAGCCACTGAGCCTGGAGGCCTTTGGCCAGCCGCTGCACACCTTCAACGCCATCACCGCCAGCGTCTGCAACCTGAACCCGACCAGCCGCGGCACGGTGCACATCCGCAGCCCGCAGTTCGAGGACGCACCGGCGATTGCACCCAACTACCTGAGCACGGATGTCGATCGCCAGATCGCGGCCGACTCGCTGCGCCTGACGCGCAGCATCGTGGCGCAGCCGGCGCTGAAGAAATTCCAGCCACAGGAGTACAAACCCGGCGTGCAGTTCCAGACCGATGCCGAACTGGCCAAGCTGGCCGGCGACATTGCCACGACGATCTTCCACCCCGTTGGCACGACCAAGATGGGCCGTGAGGACGACGCCATGGCCGTCGTCGATGCGCGCCTGAAGGTGCATGGCGTGGCTGGCCTGCGCGTGGTGGATGCCGGCGTCATGCCGCTGATCACCAGCGGCAACACCAACTCGCCGACACTGATGATTGCCGAGAAGGCCGCGCAGTGGATCATGGAGGACGCGCTGGCGGCAATGAAGGGTTAATCCCGATGCGCGAAGTGCTTGCGGCCACTACAGTTGCGTCACTCAAAGGTTAACGGCAACTGCAGCCAGATGGAAAAAGAGGCCGAGGAGACGGCAAGCGACAAGCAACAGCAATAATTTCTGCATCCACCTTGAGATGCGGCTCTACAAAGCACTGACCTGGTCAGTGCTTTTTTTTTGGTGCGCCCAGCATGGGCGCACTCCTGCGGGTGCAAGTCCCGCCGTAAGCTGATCACAGCGAACGAAGTGAAACGCAACTGCATGAGGGTGACCGAATGTGGGAAGGAAGCGTGGAGCATAAATTGTGAGCCGATGAAC